>NZ_CP022219.1:5857258-7220948 GCF_004114915.1 Bradyrhizobium guangxiense
AGGGATTCTCGAGGCCGAAAAGCCCGACGTCATCGTCGTCATGCTGGGCCTCAACGACCGCGCCGCGATCCGCGAGCCTGCGCCGGAGAAGACTACGGACAAGGACAAGAAGAACGACAAGGGCGCGCGAGGCAAGCCACCGGCAAAGCCCGGTGAGACGAAGCCCGGCACCGACAGCGCTGCAAAGCCGGACGACAAGCCTGCCGATGCCGACCTGCCGCAGGACGACGCCGACAACGCCGACACGCCCGCGGCGGCGCCCGAGAAGGCCGCCCGCAATCCGAACGGCCTCTACGAATTCCGCGACGAACGCTGGGTCGAGCTCTACGGCAAGAAGATCGAGGAGCTCGCCAACATCCTCAAATCCAAGGGCGTGCCGGTGCTCTGGGTCGGCCTGCCCGCGGTTCGTGGGCCCAAGGGCACCGCGGACACGCTGTTCCTGGATTCGCTCTACCGCGAGGGCGCGGCCAAGGCCGGCATCACCTATGTCGATGTCTGGGACGGTTTCGTCGACGAAGCCGGCCGCTTCCTCCAGAAGGGCCCGGACTTCGAAGGCCAGATCCGCCAGCTCCGCAGCTCTGACGGCGTCTATTTTACCAAGGCCGGCGCGCGCAAGCTCGCGCATTATGTCGAGCGCGAGATCACGCGCCTGTTGGCGGGACGCTCCGGTCCGATCGCGTTACCGAGCGAGCCGGCGACCCCCGACACCAGCGCCGAACCCGGCAAGCCCGCGCCGCGGCCGCTGGCGGGGCCGATCGTGCCGCTGGTTGCGGCGTCGATCTCGACCGATCAATTGCTGGGCGGGCCGGGCTCGCGTCCCGCCGCCGTCGATGCGCTCGCTGCGAGGACGATGGTGAAAGGCGAGCCGCTGACGGCGCCGGCCGGTCGCGCCGACGATTATGCCTGGCCGCGCCGCGAAGTCGGCCGCGAGCAGGCCAAGGGCGATACGCCGATGGCGGCGACGACGCCGGAGGGCAACGCCGCCAATCCCGCGGCGCCGGGCGCTGCCGCCGCGATCGCGCCGCCGAAACTCGCGCCGAAGAAGCCACCGGCCCCGCCGCAACAGCCGGCACAGGCGACGCCCACATTCCGCGATTTCTTCGGCTTCGGCTCTCCCCAGCCGCCGCCGCGTCAAATGACGCCGGCGCCCGGACCGCGCAATCCGAACCCCAATCCGGGGATTCCGCGCCCGCCGGGCAACGTTGGCCGCTCGGCTGAGATGTTCCGGTAATTCGTCTCTGACGATGTCAGGTGTCTTTCCGGGCTCGCGCCAAGAGGCGCGCCCCGGAATGACGCACTAGCCGTAATAGCGCCAGCGCGACGGCGGCGGACGGCGTGCGGGGCGCGACATCAGGAGCGCGAGCGCGAAGCCGATGCCACCGGCCACCAGCAGCGCGCCGAGCGGGTTGTCCTGCACCTTCTTCGACAGAGCCTGCGTGCCGTCGCGGAAGGTCTCGCCGCTGTTGTCATAGGCGTCCTTGGCGTAGCTGGTCGCGGTGTCCGCGGCGTCACGCACGGCATCCTTGGCCTGGCCGTAGAGATTCTGCACCGTGCCTGCGGCCTCTCGCGCCTTGCCCGACGCCTGCGTCTTGGCATCGCCTGCCATGTCTCCGATCGCGCCTTCCGCGCGTCCGGCATATTCCTTGGCCGATCCAACAATCCGATCCGTGTCCATGATGCTCCTCCTCGGGGGTCAGCCCAAGTAACCGATCAGGCGCGGCGCAGTTCCAAGTGTCGGCGAAAGTGTAGGCTTACAAAATGAGCCCGCCATCGACGACCAGCGTCTGACCGATGATGTAGGACGACAGCGGCGAGGCCAGGAACAGCGCCGCGCCCGCCATGTCCGCCGGCGTGCCCAGCCGCCGCAGCGGGATGCGCGCGAGCGCGCCTTCGAGCCGCTTCGGATTGTCGGTCGTCACCTTCGTCATCTTGGTGTCGACGAGTCCGGGTGCGATGCCGTTGACGCGGATGCCGTCCTCGGCCCAGGCTTCGCCGAGCGTCCGCGTCAATCCGACCGCGCCGGTCTTCGAGGCGTTATAGGCGGGATTGCCCATGGTGGAATGATAGGCCGCGGTCGAGGACACCATAATCAGCGCGCCCTTGGAATCCCGCAACATGGAATGAAACCGCGTGGCGCAGGCCATCAGGCTCATCAGATTGACCTCGACCACCTTGCGGAAACCAGCCATCTCGAACTCACCGCGGCGATAGAGCACCGCGCCTTGCGCGAGCACGAGCACGTCGAGCCTGTCGAAGGACGGCTTGAACGCCTCGATCGCACCGGGATCGCTGACGTCGAGCTGCGCATAGGAGAGGCCGGTGAGATCGGAGCCCTCCTCGACCAAGTAATCCTTCGGCTGGGCCCGCGTGCCGCACACTGCGACATGCGCGCCCCGCGTGCGAAAAGCCTGCGCGATGCCGTTGCCGATCCCGCTGGAGCCGCCGACGACCAGTACCTGCTTGCCTGAGAAATCGAGCTCGTTCGCCATGGCGGCCTCCCCTTTTATCTTGCTTGTTTGACCTCTCTGCGGATCGATGCCAGCCTTGTCAATCATAACAAGAACAAGCAGGCTTCCTGAGGAAACAACATGTCCGGGTTCAAAGAGCTCAGCCGGTCCGTCAATGGCCTGACCGTTCTCGTCACCGGCGCAGCGAGCGGCATGGGGCGCGCGACCGCGCTTCTGTTCGCCGCTGAAGGTGCCAATGTTGCCGTCACCGACTACGACGAGCAGGGTGCGCGCACCGTGGCCGAGGACATTGCCGCGCGCGGCGGCTCCGCGAAGGCGTGGAAGCTCGACGTTGCCGATGGCGGCGAGATCAAGCGCGTTGTCGGCGAGATTGCCGCACATTTTGGCGGGCTCGACATCGTCGTCAACAATGCCGGCATCTCCGTGCGGGTCGCGCTCGACGACGAAGCCTACGAAGACGCCTGGGCCAGGGGCATCGCGGTGATGCTGACGGCGCATCCGCGCATCATCCGCGCCGCGCTGCCGCATTTGCGCCAGTCGAAATGTCCGCGCATCGTCAACATCGCCTCGACCGAGGCGCTTTGCGCCACCGCATTGCACAGCCCCTATTCGGCGGCGAAGGGCGGTGTCGCCAGCCTCACCCGCTCGCTCGCCGTCGAGCTCGGCCGCGAGGGCATCACCGTCAACTGCATCTGCCCGGGCCCGATCCGCACCGCGATCACCGACCGCATCTCGGAAGAGCACAAGACGATCTACGCCAAGCGCCGCACCGCACTCGGCCGTTACGGCGACCCCGAGGAGGTCGCGCATATGACGCTGAGCCTGTGCCTGCCGGCGGCGTCGTTCCTGACGGGTGCGGTCATCCCGGTGGATGGCGGCTTAATGGCGAGGAATGCGTGAGAGCCATGCGCCCGAAGCGTTGACAACGACGAGACCGGGAGTAGCTTTTTCACCGACAGAGCGGGACCAACCGTTCGCGACCTGTGGGAGAAACGCCATGACGATCGCCATCCGGCAGCTTCAGAAACATTTTGTCGGCGAGGTTTCCGGCCTCGATCTGCGAAAGCCTCTCACCGAGGCCGAAGCGCGCGAGATCGAGGCCGCCATGGACAAATATGCGGTGCTGGTCTTCCACGACCAGGATATCACCGACGAGCAGCAGATGGCCTTCGCACTGAACTTTGGTCAGCGCGAGGACGCGCGTGGCGGCACCGTGACCAAGGAAAAGGACTACCGGCTGCAGTCGGGCCTGAACGACGTCTCCAATCTCGGCAAGGACGGAAAGCCGCTGGCGAAGGACAGCCGCGCGCATCTGTTCAACCTCGGCAATTGCCTGTGGCACTCCGACAGCTCGTTCCGTCCGATCCCTGCAAAATTCTCGCTGCTGTCGGCGCGCGTGGTGAACCCGAAGGGCGGCAACACCGAATTCGCCGACATGCGCGCGGCCTATGACGCGCTCGACGACGAGACCAAAGCTGAGATCGAGGACCTCGTCTGCGAGCACTCGCTGATGTATTCGCGGGGCTCGCTCGGCTTCACCGAATACACCGACGAGGAGAAGGAGATGTTCAAGCCGGTGCTGCAACGGCTGGGGCGGACGCATCCCGTGCATCGCCGCAAGTCGCTGTATCTGTCATCGCATGCCGGCAAGATCGTCGGCATGAGCGTGCCGGAGGGCCGGCTGCTGCTGCGTGATCTCAACGAGCACGCGACGCAGGCAGAGTTCGTCTACGTCCACAAATGGAAGCTGCATGACCTCGTGATGTGGGATAACCGCCAGACCATGCCCCGCGTCCGCCGCTACGACCAGTCGCAGCCCCGCGACATGCGCCGCGCCACCGTGGCCGGGACGGAGCCGACGGTGCAGCAGCAGGCGGCGGAGTAGACGCTACGCATTCCGCTGTCGTCCCGGACAAGCGGAGCTCTCGACGAGGCAAAGCGTTGTCGAGAGCGGAGCGCAGATCCGGGACCCATAACCACAGGGAGTAGTTTGACGAAGACTCGGAGTTACCAGCTAGCGCAGCAACTTCTCCCTGGGGTTATGGGTCCCCGCTTTCGCGGGGACGACACCGAGGGTGTGGCGATAGCAACGCCAGCTACGCGTGCCCGGCCTCATTCGAGAGCATGCCGGGGTCGATGCCGATCTTCTGCAAAGCGCGGTTGTATTTGTCGTCGACATCGTCGCCGAAAATCAAGTCCGCATCGGCGTCGCAATGCAGCCAGCCGTTACTCTGGATCTCGGTCTCGAGCTGGCCCGGCGCCCAGCCGGCATAGCCGAGCGCGAGAATGGCATGCTTGGGGCCGGATCCGTTGGCGATGGCGCGCAGGATGTCGACGGTCGCCGTGAGGCAGACGCCCTCGTCGATCCGCAGGGTCGCGTTCTCGATGTAGAAGTCGCTGGAATGCAGCACGAAGCCGCGGCCGGTGTCGACCGGACCGCCGCGCAGCACCTTCATGCTTTCGGCATTCTCCGGCAGCTTGATGTGCTCGCCCTTCTTGATGATGCCGAGCTGCTCCAACAGCTCGGGGAAGTCGATGCTGCCGGCCGGGTGGTTCACGATGATACCCATCGCTCCCTCCGCCGAATGGGCGCAGAGATAGATCACCGAACGCTCGAAGCGGGAGTCACCCATCACGGGCATCGCGATCAGCAGCCGGCCGTCGAGATAGCCGGCCGAACTCGGCAGCCCGGGGCCCGGCTTTCGGGTGCTTTCGCCCGTCCTCTTGCCTGTGGGAGCCATCGGTGAAGCACTCCGGTTTCAATTCCTATCCTGATGTCGGGCCGGGCGGCTGTCAAATCAAGGCTTGCAGTGATTCGATTCAAGTGCATCCATCACAAGCAATTCAATGGTTTGCCCTGGGGCGACCCTGTAAAGACGTGCCATGCTCACAAGAGTTCCCCTGCGTGCGGCGATTGGCGTCGCAACAACCCTGCTTGCGTCGTCGCTCGCTATCGCAGCCCGCGCCGATGACGCTTCGCCGTGGCAGCGCGATGGTCATTCCGCGGTGCGGCTATTGGCGGGATCGCGCAGCGGCTCTGTGCTGCTCGGCGGTATCGCCTTCCAGCTCCAACAGGGGTGGAAGACCTACTGGCGCAGCCCCGGGGATTCCGGCGTTCCACCGCGGTTCGACTTCTCGAAGTCGGACAATGTCGAGGCGGTGACGGTGATGTGGCCTGCGCCGCTGAAATTCGACGACGGCGCGGGCGGCCATTCGATCGGCTATCACAACCAGATCGTGCTGCCGTTGCGCATCGTCGCCAAGGCGGCCGACAAGCCGGTGACGTTGCGCGCCGAGATCAACTACGCGGTGTGCGAGAAGCTCTGCATTCCAGTCGAGGCCAGCGCCGAGCTCGGTTTCAGCAGCGTCGCCTCGACCGAGGACGCGAACCTGCGAGCGGCGCTCGACACCGTGCCGAACCCCGCCAATATCGGCGATCCCAATCCGCTCACCATCCGCGACGTCAAGCGCGACGGGCCCAAGAACGTGGTGGTCGACGTGGCTGTCCCTGACAACCGCGAGGTCAATTTGTACGTGGAAGGGCCGACGCCCGATTGGGCGTTGCCAATTCCGGCTCCGGTCGACCAGAGCCCGGCCGGCGTCAAACGCTTCGCGTTCGAGCTCGATGGATTGCCGCCGGGCGCCAAGCCCGACGGCGCAGCGCTGAAATTCACGCTGGTCGGGCCGGAGAAGTCGTACGAGTTCAACACGAATCTGGAGTGAGGCGACAGCACTCCACCCAACCGAATCTTAACGAATGGTTGCTAATTCCTGAGGTCACCGCATCAAGCCCGCCGCGGCAGGCGGAACGCCGGGGACCTTCGAATTGGCCGTGATGGACGCACAACCCGCGACGACCGGACGGGCCGGGCTGATTGCACGGCTGCGGGCCAGGCTGACGGGCGGGTCGAACGAGGCCTCGCTGACACGGCGGCTCGCCGGCACCATCTTCATCATCCGCGTCATCAGCGCCGGGCTCGCTTATGTCTCGCAGGTGCTGCTGGCGCGCTGGATGGGCACCTCCGACTACGGCACCTATGTCTATGTCTGGACCTGGGTGCTGCTGCTCGGCAGTATGATGGATTTCGGCATCTCCGCCTCGGCACAGAAAATCATTCCGGAGTATCGCAGCAGCGGCGAGCAAGCGCTGCTCCGCGGCTTCCTCTCCGGCAGCCGCTGGCTGACCTTTGCCGTGTCGACGCTGGTGTCGCTCGCCCTCGCGGGCATCGTCAAGCTGCTGTCGCCCTGGATCGCCCCCGCCGAGGAGCTGCCGCTCTATATCGGCTGCATGACCCTGCCCGCCTTCGTGGTCGCCAACACCCAGGACGGCATCGCGCGCTCGCATGACTGGATGCAGCTCGGCTTGATGCCGCAGTTCATCATCCGCCAGGCGCTGATCATCGCCATCACCGCGATCGCCTTCCTGCTCGGCTATCATCTCGGCGCCGTCGCGGCGATGGTTGCGAGCGCCGCCGCCGTGTGGATCGCGATGACCGGGCAGATGGTGGTGCTGAACCGCAGGCTTGCCGATCACATCGCGCCCGGCCCCAAGGCCTACGACATCCGCGGCTGGCTCGCCGTCTCGCTGCCGATCCTGCTGGTCGAAAGCTTCTACCTGCTGCTGTCCTACACCGACGTGCTGGTGCTGCAGCAATTCCGTCCCTCCGACGAGGTCGGCGTCTATTTCGCTGTCGTGAAGACGCTGGCGCTGGTCTCGTTCATCCACTACGCGATGTCGGCGACGACGGCGCACCGCTTCGCCGAATACAACGCAAGCGGCGACAAGGCGCGGCTGTCGGCCTATGTCGCGCATGCGATCAGCTGGACGTTCTGGCCGTCGCTGGCGGCGACGATCGTGCTGCTCGCGCTCGGCAAGCCGCTGCTCTGGCTGTTCGGGCCGCAATTTGTGGTCGGCTACGACATCATGTTCGTCGCCGCGATCGGGCTCGTGGTGCGCGCCGCGATCGGGCCGGTCGAGCGGCTGCTCAACATGCTCGGCCAGCAGAAGGTCTGCGCGCTGGCCTATGCACTGGCCTTCGTGATGAACGTCGTGCTCTGCATCACGCTGGTACCCCACTACGGCGGCCACGGCGCGGCAGCCGCGACCTCGATCTCCCTCACCTTCGAAACGGTGCTGTTGTTCTGGATCGTGCGGCAGCGCCTCGGCCTGCACGTGCTGGCGTTCGGCAGATAGGCGCCGCACGCCCGCTTTGCCCGCCGCAACTCGGGGAACGGCCCTGTCTGAGCACGCATGCGAACGAGGAAAAACGCCTCCCCTTATTCGATCTGATGCAAGATTCTTCTTATTGCACCCAAACAGTTGCACATTGGGGGAACCTTATTCTACGTCGTATTGCCTAACCGACGAGATCAACCTAAGATTCCGCTGAAATGCTCGATCCACTCTACGTCGCCTCTGGCTTCGGCGTCGGCCTGCTTGTCGGGATGACCGGCGTGGGCGGCGGTTCTTTGATGACGCCGCTCCTGATCCTGCTGTTCGGTATTCATCCCTCCACAGCGGTCGGAACCGACCTGCTCTATGCCGCCGCCACCAAGACCGGCGGCAGCGTGGTGCATGGCTGGTCGCGTAGCGTGCATTGGCCGGCGGTGCTGCGGCTCGCCCGCGGCAGCATCCCTGCGAGCGCGCTGACGCTGCTGGTGCTGTGGAAGCTCGACCTGCGAAGCGATGCCGAGCGCAGCCTGGTCAATCTGGTGCTGTGCTTCGCGCTACTGCTGACCGCGACGTCGCTGATCTTCCGCAAGTCGATCATCGAGCGCTACCGCAGCAGGCTGGAGCGTGTCGACCATCGCACCACCGCGATCGCGACCGTCGTGACCGGCATCGTGCTCGGCGTGCTGGTCTCGATCTCGTCGGTCGGCGCCGGCGCGGTCGGCGTCACCGTCCTGCTGCTGCTCTATCCGCGTCTGCCGATGGCGACCATCGTCGGCTCCGATATCGCCCACGCGGTGCCGCTGACGCTGGTCGCCGGCATCGGGCACTGGGTGCTCGGCGACGTCGATTGGGCGCTGATGGCCGTATTGCTGACGGGCTCGCTGCCCGGCATCATCGTCGGCAGCTACAGCGCGACGCGCGTGCCCGAGACGGTGTTGCGCCTGACGCTTGCCAGCGTGCTGTTCGTGGTCGCCGGCAAGATCATGTTTGCGGAGCTGAACCTGTCGTCCGTGATCGTGACGGCGCTGGCCTGGACGCATTAGTTAGGCCAGAGGATTGCTCCACTCTCACTGTCATCGCCCGGCTTGACCGGGCGATCCAGTACTCCGAGAAAGCTATAATTGAATCGATAAGCCACGGCGTACTGGATGCCCCGGTCGAGCCGGGGCATGACAGTGAGCTAGCTGAACCGGCGCGACTTACTCCGCGGTCCAGCCGCCGTCGATCGAGAGATTGGTGCCGGTGATCTGGGCGGCGTCATCGCTGCACAGGAACAGCGCCAGCGCGGCGACCTGCTCAGAGGTGACGAACTCCTTGGTCGGCTGCGCATCGAGCAGCACGTCGTTGATGACCTGCTCGCGCGTCAGATTGCGCGCCTTCATGGTGTCGGGGATCTGCTTCTCCACCAGCGGCGTCCAGACATAGCCCGGGCTGATGCAGTTGCAGGTGATCTTGTGGGTCGCGACCTCCAATGCCACGGTCTTGGTCAGACCGGCGATGCCGTGCTTGGCCGAGACGTAGGCCGACTTGAAGGGTGAAGCCACCAGCGAGTGGGCAGACGCCGTGTTGATGATGCGGCCCCAGCCCTTCTTCTTCATGCCGGGCACCGCGGCGCGGATGCCGTGGAAGGCGGAGGACAGGTTGATTGCGATGATCTGGTCCCATTTCTCGATCGGAAACTCCTCGACCGGCGAGACGAACTGGATGCCGGCATTGTTGACGAGGATGTCGACCGAACCGAACGTCGTCTCGCCGAGCGCGATCATGCCGGCGATCTCGGCGGGCTTGGTCATGTCGGCTGGCGAATAGATCGCCTTCACCTTGAAATCCGCCTCGATCTTGGCGCGCTCCTTCTCGATGTCCTCCGGCGAGCCGAAGCCGTTGATGACGACGTTGGCACCGGCGCTGGCGAACGCACGCGCATAAGCGAGCCCGATGCCGCTGGTGGACCCGGTCACGACGGCATTCTTGCCTGACAGACTAGCCATTCTATTCGCTCCTTTTTACCGGGGGCGCGGAGACGTCCCCCGTGAGATCGTAGGTCACCATGGTCTCGCCCGACTGTGGCCGCTCGAGCCAATCCTTGTGGCGCATCGACAAATGCACGTCGCGCACGCCGGCCTCCCAATGCTCGACCATGGCGACATGAGAGAAGTCGTAATCCTTGGACGAGGATTCGTAGTTCTTGCTGCGGTAGATCAGATGCACCACGGTAACGGTACTTTCGCGCGACACTTTCGCCAGGAATTCGACCGAAGGATCGTTCTTCAGATAGTCCGGCAATTTGCCGATCAGGTCGCGCACGGCCCTGCGGGCGTTGTGCAGCTGCTTGTTCTTGTCCGTGTTCATCCGTGTGCGGCTGGAATAGCGGATGTCCTTCTCGCGCTCGGCGGCCTCCAGCAGCGAGGTCGGCAGATCGCCGCGCGCGGAAAACAGATCGACCTGGAAGATCAGCATGTCGCGATCGACCTCGGCATCGAGCACATAGTCGAGCGGCGTGTTGGAGGCGATGCCGCCGTCCCAATAGTGCTCGCCCTCGATCATCACGGAGGGAAAGCCGGGCGGCAGCGCGCCGGAAGCCATGATGTGCTCGGGACCGATGGACTTGCCGAGCTTCTTGAACTCGAAATTGTCGAAATATTTGAAGTTGCCGGAGGTGACGCCGACGGCGCCGACCGACAGGCGGGGCTTCAAGTCGTTGATGCGGTCGAAATCGACGAGGCGCTCCAGTGTCTTCTTCAGCGGCGAGGTGTCGTAATAGCTCTCGGCCTGCGGGCTGCCGGGCGGCCAGAGCGGTGCCGGCGGAATCCGCGGCGTGAAGAAGCCGGGCACACCGAAGGTCGCGATCAGCGCGGCACTGGTCGAATTGAACAACTCGCGGCTGTGATCGCTCTTGCCGATCGGCTTCCACGGCACCGGCGCCGACACCATCTCCCAGAATTCCTTGAGCCGTTTGACCCGGGTCTGCCCCTCATTGCCGGCGATGATGGCGGCGTTGACCGCGCCGATCGAGATGCCGGCGACCCATTCCGGCTCAAAGCCGGCGCCGCACAGCGCCTGATAGGCGCCGGCCTGGTAAGAGCCGAGCGCGCCGCCGCCCTGCAGGACCAGGACGCGTTGCGCATTCGCGGGGATGCTGGCGGATTCCGGGCTACGATCGGTCATGGGGGAACGTTAGCAAAAGGGAACAACAGCAAATGGCGCGCCACCGTGACGACACTCCGCCGCGGCGTCAATGCATGCCGGGATCAAGTCTGGCTTATCGTTCCGTCGAGGCCAGGATCATGGTCCAGAACACCTTGTATTTGGTGCCGGGAGCATAGCTCGCCGCGATGCCCAATTTTGTGACACCGCCCTTGAGCATGTTGGCGCGGTGCGGGGGCGAGTCGCGCCAGCCGGAAAACGCTTCCGCCAGCGTATGATAGCCGGCCGAGATGTTCTCGACCGCCACGGTCGCGGGATAGCCGCCGGCGGCCAGGCGCTTGGCCAGCGGCGCACGGACGTCGTGGTCCATCTTGTTGGCCGCCGCCATCGCATTTGACTGGGATTCAGCGAGCCGCATCAGATCGGGATCGATCACGACGGTGCCGAGGGCGTTGTTCTGGCGATATTGCGAGATCATGATCGCGGCCGCCTGCGCATCCAGCTTGGAGCCCGGGACCGCCATGTCGGCATACATGGACGGCTGCTGGACCGGTGCTTCGTTGCCGGCACAGCCGGCGAGCAGCAAAGTGATGAGAATTGCGGCCGCAGCGCGCATGGAGTGCCCCCGAATGAGGGGCCGTTGTTGCATACCAACCGTGGCTGAAAGGTGAATTTTGAGGAAAATTTGAGCCGTCATTCCGGGGCAGTACGCAGCATCGAACCCGGAATCACGAGATTCCGGGTCTGGTCCTTTGGACCATGCCGAATGACGGTGGCTTATCCCGCAAAGATCCGGTAACGGCGCGGTTTGAGGCCGATCGTGTCGCCGATGCGCAGTTCCTTGTCGCGGGGGGCGTCGATCTCGATGGTCTTGCCGCCTGACAGCGCGACCTCGGCCCGCTGCACGGGACCGAAATTGCGGACGTGCTGCACGGCGCCCTCGAAGGCGCCGCTGCCGGGCGGGCCGACCAGCATGTCATGTCGCCGCACGAACAGTTTTGACGCGCCAGGCGCAAGCCCGTCCGCCGCGAGGGCGAGCGGCCGGTCGCCGAGCCTGATGACACCGCCTTCGACCTGGACCGGCAACTCGATGGATTCGCCGATGAAGCCGTGGACGAACGCGCTGGCCGGGCTCTCATAGACGTCATCCGGCGAGCCGATCTGCTCGATCCTGCCCTTGTCCATCACCACGACGCGGTTGGCGACTTCCAGCGCCTCCTCCTGGTCGTGGGTGACGAAGATCGAGGTCACGTTGATCTCGTGGTGCAGCGAACGCAGCCACTTCCGCAGTTCTTTCCGCACCTTGGCATCGAGCGCACCGAACGGCTCCTCGAGCAGCAGGATGCGCGGCTCGATCGCCAGCGCGCGGGCGAGCGCGATGCGCTGGCGTTGGCCGCCGGAGAGCTGGCTCGGATAGCGGTCGGAAAGCCAGTCGAGCTGGACGAGGTCGAGCAGCTCTTTCACGCGCGCACGGATGGTGGCCTCATCCTTCCGAACGGCGCGCGGCTGCACGCGCAGACCGAAGGCGACGTTCTCGAACACCGTCATGTGTCGGAACAGCGCATAGTGCTGGAACACGAAGCCGACATGCCGCTCGCGCGCACCTTGCGCGAGCGCATCCTCGCCGTTGATGTAGACCTCACCGGAGTCGGGCCAGTCGAGGCCAGCGATGATCCTGAGCAGCGTGGTCTTTCCCGATCCGGACGGCCCGAGCAGCGCCACCAGCTCGCCGTTATCGACCTTGAGATCGACGCCGTCGAGGGCTTTGAAGCTGCCGAACGTCTTGACGAGATTCCTGACTTCAATGGTCATTGACGTCTTGTCCTTCGTCGAGGTGCCGTTCGAGAATTGTCTTGGCGATCAGCGTGATTAGCGCCAGCATTGCGAGTAGCGAGGCAATCGCGAAGGCGGCGACGAAATGGTATTCGTTGTAGAGGATCTCGACCAACAGCGGCATGGTGTTGGTCTCGCCGCGGATATGGCCGGACACGACGGAGACCGCGCCGAATTCGCCCATCGCACGCGCGTTGCAGAGCAGAACGCCATAGAGCACGCCCCACTTGATGTTGGGCAAGGTGACGCGGAAGAAGGTCTGAAGACCCGAGGCGCCGAGCGAGATCGCGGCCTCCTCCTCCTGCGTACCCTGCTCCTGCATCAGGGGGATCAACGCGCGCGCCACGAACGGGAAGGTCACGAAGGTGGTGGCGAGCGCGATGCCGGGCACCGCGAACAGGATCTGGATGTCGTGGTCGCGCAGCCAGCTGCCGAAATAGCCCTGTGCGCCGAACAGCAGCACGAAGACGAGGCCCGAGATCACCGGGCTCACCGAGAACGGCAGGGCGATCAGCGTGATCAGGAAGGTCTTGCCCGGGAAATCAAACTTGGCGATGGCCCAGGCGGCGACGAGGCCGAACACGAGATTGAGGCCCACTGAAATCGCGGCGACCAGCAACGTCAGCCTGATTGCCGCCAGCGCCTCCGGCTCGGCGAGCGCGGCCAAATAGGCGAGGATGCCGTGCGAAAACGCCTGCGCGAACACGACGACGAGTGGCAGCACGACGAACATGGTGAGAAAGATCACCGCCAGCGCAATGATGACAATGCGCACCGCGCGCGGCTCGGTGCGAAGGTTATCGCGCGCTGCCGCCGCACGCGCACGCGCCCGGGCCTTGGCATCGGAGACCGAGAGCGACACGGTATCTGCGATCTGCATCGTCATGGTCCGCCCTCAACGCGCTGGTATCCGGCTCTGCGCCCAGCGCTGGAGCCGGTTGACGGCCAAGATGATGACGAAGGAGACGACGAGCATGACCACCGCGATGGCGGTGGCGTCGGCATAGCGGAACTCGGAGAGCCGGATCACGATCAACAGCGGCGCGATCTCGGACACGTTGGGCAGATTGCCGGCAATGAAGATCACCGAGCCGTATTCACCGACCGCGCGGGCGAAGGCGAGCGCGAGCCCGGTGAGCAGCGCCGGCGCGAGCGAGGGTAGGATCACGCGGATGATGGTCTGCCAGCGGCTGGCGCCAAGGCTGCCCGCCGCCTCCTCGATCTCCGGGTCGAGATCCTGCAGTACCGGCTGCACGGTGCGCACCACAAACGGAATACCGATGAAGATCATGGCGACAAAGATGCCGACCGGCGTGAACGCGACCTTGATACCGAGCGCCGCGAGCGGGGCGCCCAGCCAGCCCTTCTCGGCGAACAGCGCGGTCAGTGCGACGCCCGCAACCGCGGTCGGCAGCGCGAAGGGCACGTCGACGATGGCGTCGAACAGCCGGCGGCCGGGAAAGCGGTAGCGCACCAGCGCCCAGACGATGATGCTGCCCATGACGAGATTGACGCAGGCTGCCGCGAAAGCGAGGCCGAAGGAGACGCGCAAGGCGTTCAGGGTGCGGCGGCTGGAGAGAATATTCCAGAATTGTTCGGGGCTGAGCTCGAGCGACTTCAAGAACAGCCCGGCGAGCGGAATCAGGATGATGACGGACAGCCAGGATAGCGTCAGTCCCATCGTGAGACCGAAGCCCGGCAACGTCCGGCGTCGTGCTGCGATCGCGCTCACCAAGCCCCCTGTCATAGTCCCTCCGACAGCGCCCGATCAGTTCTTGTAGATCTGATCGAAGACGCCGCCGTCGGCAAAATGCTCCTTCTGAGCCTTGGTCCAACCTCCAAAAACGTCGTCGATCGTAAATAGTTCGACCTTGGCGAAGGCGTTTTCATATTTTTTGGCGATCTCGGCATCGCGCGGACGGTAAAAGTTGCGCGCGGCGATCTCCTGACCTTCTTTCGTGTACCAATACTGAAGGTAGGCATCGGCGGCGTTGCGAGTGCCCTTTTTATCGGCAACCTTGTCGACGATCGTGACGGGCGGCTCGGCCAGAATCGATTGCGGCGGCGCAACGATCTCGAACTTGCTCGCCCCGAACTCCTTCAGCGCCAGGAACGCCTCGTTCTCCCAGGCGAGCAGCACGTCGCCGACGCCGCGCTCGACGAAGGTCACGGTGGCGCCGCGCGCGCCGGTATCGAGCACCGGCACCTGCTGGTAGAGTTTTCCGATGAAGTCCTTGGCCTTGTCCGTCGAGCCGAACTTCTTCTGCGCAGAGCCCCACGCTGCGAGGTAATTCCAGCGCGCACCGCCCGATGTCTTCGGGTTCGGCGTGATAACCGCGACGCCCGGCTTGATCAAATCGTCCCAATCCTTGATGGCCTTGGGATTGCCCTTGCGCACCAGGAACACGATGGTCGAGGTGTAAGGCGATGAATTCTGCGGCAACCGCTTCTGCCAGTCCGTCACCGTGAGACCCTTGCCGGCAATCGCGTCGATGTCATAGGCGAGCGCCAGCGTCACCACGTCGGCCTGCAAGCCGTCGATCACCGCGCGCGCCTGCGAACCGCTGCCGCCGTGCGACTGCTTGATCTCGACGCTCTTGCCGGTTTCCTTCTGATAGGCACTCGCGAACGCCTTGTTGAACTCGGCATAGAGCTCGCGCGTCGGATCGTACGACACGTTCAAGAGATTGATATCGGCGGCGAGAGCCGAGCTTGCCCAGACACCCGTTGCGAGCAGTCCTGCCACGAGCGGAACGATACGGCGCATCATGTCCATCTCCATTCACCTCGACGACATCGGCGTCATCGATGGCAGGCATAACTCGGGGCGAAACGCTCTTAAGTCAACGGAACCGGATTTTCTTGTTCGCCAGCTCGCAGCGCGACTGTGCTACGAAGTCTTCATCGTGTGGATGCCGCATTCTGTCTTGGCTCGGCCGCGCCAGCGACCGGCGCGTTCATCCTCGCCCTCGGCCGTTCTGCTCGTGCAAGGCATACACCCAACCGACCGGAAACCGGAGGCGACCAAGGGGTGACGCGGCAATTTGGCGCGGACGAAAATCGCCTCGAGGTCCTCGCGCGAGACGTTGGCGAACGGGTTGAACTTCAACCGCGCGCCGTCGTCCTCGACGACGGGAATGTCGGTGCGCGCATTGCCCTGGAAGCGCTTGCGGCCATTGAGCCAGGCCGAGAACGGCTTCAGCGCACGCGCCAGCGGCTCCACCTTGCGGATGCGACAGCAAGCATCGGGATCGGAGAACCAGAGATCGCGATCGGGATCTTGGCGCGACAGCGTCTCCTCGGCCGGCTTGATCGAGCGGACATCCTTCAGGCCCAGCGTTGCGATCAGCGTGTCCCGATAGGCGAGCGTCTCCTCGAACAGCCATCCCGTGTCGAGGAAGATCACCGGGATCGCCGGATCGACGTCGGCCATGACCTTCAGCAGCGTCGCCGATTCCGTGCCGAAGGATGACACCAGCGCCAGCTTCTCGCGCCCGACCGTCTTCAGCGCTGCAGCGATGATCTCCGCCGGCGAGGCATCGCGCAAGCTCCGATCGAGCTCCTCCGCGGAAGGCAGCGCGGCAACGGACACCGGAGCGAGCTGAGACGCAACCATGTTCACGTGCCGACCCCCTCGGAGTGACGCAGCTGCATGCGCCGGTGCAGCGCCGTGATGCGGCCATCGCCGGTCGGCTGGTAGAACACCGAATAGCGCTTGGCGGTCTGCATGAACGCTTCCGCATCGGCCTGCTTCTTGACCTCGAAGGCATCGAAGCCGGCGCGCAGCATAAACACGAACTGGTCGCGCAGCACCTGACCGGTGGCGCGCAATTCGGCGCGGTAATCGTAGCGCTCGCGCAGCAGGCGGGCCTGGCTGTAGGCGCGCCCGTCGCGGAAGGTCGGGAAGACCAGCGCGACGGCAACGATCTTGCCGAGATACGGCACGAGCTCGCTGATGTCGCGATTGTTGGGCCAGATCACGCCGACCTTGCCAGAACGCTTGAGCAGCGCATCGGCTTCGCCAAGGAAGCGCTCGGCCGGCACCAGGAGGTCGCCGCTCTCGGGCAGCGGCGTATCGACGGCGAGCTTGGCAAAGCTGTCGTCGGTGATCTTTCCGCCTTTAACGAGTGGCATAGACGCGCTCCTTGAAGGGTTCGACGCCGAGGCGCTTCACGGTGTCCATGAACAGCTCTTCGGGCCGCTCGCGCAGCGCCAGATAGGCTTCCACGATGTCCTCGACGACGTCGGCGACCTCGTCGAACTTGACGCCCGGCCCGATCAAGGTGCCGAGCGCGGCGTTCTCGTCGGCGCGGCCGCCGATGGTGATCTGATAGACCTCCTCGCCGTTCTTCTCGACGCCGAGGATGCCGATATGACCGACATGGTGATGGCCGCAGGCATTGATGCAGCCTGAGATGTTGATGTGGAGCCGGCCGATCAAATTGGCGAGCTCGTGATTGGCGAAGCGCCGGGTCAATTCCTGCGCGATCGGGATCGAGCGCGCGTTCGCCAGCGAGCAATAGTCGAGCCCGGGGCAGGCGATGATGTCGCTGATCAGATTGACGTTGGGCGTTGCGAGTCCGAGCTTGTCGAGCGCCTTCCACAGCGCCGGCAGGTCGCGCTTGGCGACGTGCGGCAGCGTCAGGTTCTGCTCGTGGCCGACGCGGATCTCGCCGAAGGAATATTTGTCGGCGAGATCGGCGAGCGCGTCCATCTGCTCGGCGGTGGCATCGCCCGGAGGCCCGCCGGTGGGCTTCAGCGAGATCGTGACGATCGAGTAGCCCTGCACCTTGTGGGGGGCTACCGAATTCTTGCGCCACGCCTCAAAGTCAGGATCGGCCGCAGCCTGCCGCAGCTCGTCCGGCATGTGCGGCAGCTTCTCGTAAAGAGGATAGGTGAAGCGCGAGCGGATGTCCTCGATCACCTCGTCGTCGATCTGGAGCGAAGAGTTACGGATGTGCTGCCACTCCTCCTCGACCTCGCGCGAAAACTTCTCGATGCCGAGCTCGTGCACCAGGATCTTGATGCGCGCCTTGTAGATGTTGTCGCGGCGGCCGTACTGGTTGTAGACGCGCAGGATGGCCTCGATGTAGCTGAGGATATCGCGGCCGTGCACGAAGTGCTTGATGGTCTTGGCGATGAACGGCGTGCGGCCGAGACCGCCGCCGACCAGCACCTCGAAGCCGGTCTCGCCCTTCTCGTTCTTGATCAAGCGGAGGCCGATGTCGTGGATCCTGATCGCGGCGCGGTCGTGATCGGACGCGGTGATCGCGATCTTGAACTTGCGCGGCAGGAACGAGAATTCCGGATGCAGCGTGGTGTGCTGGCGGATCAGTTCCGACCAGATGCGCGGATCCTCGATTTCACCGGGCGCGACGCCGGCCCACTGGTCCGAGGTGACGTTGCGCATGTTGTTGCCGGAGGTCTGCATCGCATGGATGCCGACCTTGGCGAGATCTTCCAGCGCGTCCGGCAGCTCGGCGAGCTTGATCCAGTTGAACTGGATGTTCTGCCGCGTGGTGAAGTGGCCATAGCCGCGATCGTATTTGCGCGCGACATGGGCCAGCGCCCGCAACTGGTTGGTCGCCAGCGTGCCGTAGGGAATGGCGACGCGGAACATGTAGGCGTGCAATTGCAGATAGACGCCGTTCTGCAGACGCAGAATCTTGAACTCGTCCTCGGTAAGCTCGCCGGAGAGACGCCGCTTCACCTGATCACGGAACTCCGAGACGCGCTCGTTGACGAGCGTGCGGTCGATTTCGTCGTAAGCGTACATAGAAGGTGCCTTAAACCTGGGCCGACTGTCCGATGGTCACACCGGTGCGGCGAATCTGTTCGCGCAGGTTGCCGGGTTCGATCTTGCCGTCGGCGCCGACCTGCACCGGGGCGATATAGGGACCGATCGCGCCGACGTCATCGGCGACGGACTCCGCAAGCAACGCTTTGGCCTCGTCGGAGTTGCGCACGATCGCAGCTTCCGACAGGTCCGCAGACCAGCTCTTGACGGCGGTGCGATAGACCACGATGCCGTCCCAGGTCCGGTTGGCGGTCACGATCGAGGGGCCGGCGATCTTGATCTTCTTCTGTTCAAGCGGGGAGGTCATTCGGCTGCATCCAATAGGTCAGAGATGATTTGAGCTGAGTTTTTCTTGGGCGTTTGGCGGCGAAGCGAGGCGGCATGCCGGACCACCTCGCCGATGATGAGAATGGCGGGACCGCCATCGGCCCGCCGTGCGAGCTCGGGAAGGTCGCGGAGCGTGCCTATCGCGCCTTGCGCATCGGGACGCGTGACGCGGGCGAACACACCGACCGGCGTCTCCGGCGAACGGCCCGCGGCAAGCAGGCCCGCGCGCACGGCAGGCGCAGCGGACACGCCCATGTAGACGACGACGGTCATCCTGGTGTCGGTCAGCGTCGACCAGTCCACCACTTCCGCGTCGCGCGCCTTGTGGGCGGTGAGGAAGGTGATGCGGGTCGCCTCATGGCGGTAGGTGAGCGGCACCTCGAAATCGGCGGCCCCGCCGAGACCTGCGGTGATGCCGGGAATGATCGAATAGACGACACCGGCCGCGCGCAGCGCTTCGATCTCTTCGCCGCCGCGTCCGAACACGAAGGGATCGCCGCCCTTCAGCCGCACCACCCGCTGGCCGGATTGCGCGGCCTCGATCATGCGCTTGTTGATGGCGTCCTGGCCGATGCCCGGCTTGCCGACGCGGCGGCCGACGGCCACGCGCGTGGTATCGCGGCGGATGCGGTCGAGAATCTCGGGCGAGATCAGCTCGTCATGGAAGACGATGTCGGCGTCCTGCAATGCGCGCAGCGCCTTGATGGTGAGGAGATCGGGATCGCCCGGACCGGCGCCGACCAGCGCGACCGAGCCTTCCGGCTTGTCGGCGCGTGCGAAGTCGGTCGGATCTGAAATGGCCTTGAGCGCCGCATCTGCCTCCGCCTTGCGGCCGGCCAGCACGGCGGTGCCGATCGGGCCGTCGATCACCCGCTCCCAGAAGCGGCGGCGCAGCGGAAACTCGGCGATGCGCTCGTTGATCGATTTGCGAAAGCTGCCGATGAACTCGGCGAGCTCGCCGATGCGCGCCGGCAGCAGCGCCTCGATCTTCTCGCGCACGCGCCGCGCCACCACAGGCGAGGTACCGCCGGTGCCCACCGCCACCACGACGTCGCCGCGGTCTACGATCGCCGGAAAGATGAAGCTGGAATGCTCGAGATCGTCCATGACGTTGACGGGCAGGCCGAGCGCCTTGGCGCGGACCGACATCGCCACACCGACATCTCCCGCACCGGCGCAGACGACGGCGATGACGCCGCCAAGGTCAACGGTCAACGGATCGCCCGTCGCAATTTCGATGCGCGCCGTGTCCTCGGAGCCGAGGCCGAGATCCTGATTGCCGTCGATCGCATGCACGCGCAGGCGCGCGCCGGCGGCGGCGAGCACGCGCAGCTTGGCGCGCAAAAGCTCGCCCGTGCCGATGAGAACCACCGGCCCGGCCTTGAGATCGAGAAATACCGGCAAGAACCGCATGCGATACTCGCTTCCCCACATCCGGGGTTGACTGGAATTATTTTCTATATATGTGTCGTTTCTAGCGCGCAAAGAGAAAATTTTTTCTTCTCTTCCGCATCGCAACTATAGAATTTTCGCCTCCAAACGCAAAGTGGCAGAGATGCATCTTCTCAAGGACGATTCCGCAGCCGTCGGAGTGAGCAGCCCAGTCTCCATCGCGCGCTCGGGCCAGCAAGAATTTTCTGCTGATGTTGCGCCGAGCATGGACCATCTCGACCAGCTCGAGGCGCAGAGTATTTACATCTTCCGCGAGGCCTTTGCCCGCCTGAAGAAGATCGCCCTGCTGTGGTCGCTCGGCAAGGACTCCAACGTCATGATCTGGCTGGCGCGGAAAGCCTTCTTCGGCAAGATGCCGTTCCCGGCCCTTCACGTCGACACCGGCAAGAAGTTTCCGGAGATGTATCGCTTCCGCGATCACTACGGCAAGGAGTGGGATCTCGATCTGCGCGTCGAGCCCTGCCCGCCCATCGATGCCGTCGATCCGACATTGCCGCCGGCCGCCCGCTCCGCCGCGCGCAAGACCGAGGGCCTGAAGATGGCGCTCGCCAAGTATGGCTTCGACGGCCTGATCGCCGGCATCCGCCGCGACGAGGAAGCAACCCGCGCCAAGGAGCGCGTGTTCTCGCCGCGCGGCCTGGAGGGCAATTGGGACGTGCGCGACCAGCCGCCGGAATTCTGGGACCACTTCAACGCCTCGCCGCCGCAAGGTGCTCACTTACGCATCCACCCGATCCTGCATTGGACCGAGGCCGATATCTGGGCCTACACCAAGCGCGAGAACATCCCGATCATCCCGCTCTATCTCGCCAAGAACGGCAAACGCTACCGCTCGCTGGGCGATCAGGACATCACCAATCCCGTGAATTCGACCGCTTCGAGCATCGACGAGATCCTGATCGAGCTCGAACAGACCAAGGTGCCGGAGCGCGCGGGGCGCGCGCTCGACCACGAGACCGAGGACGCCTTCGAGCGCCTGCGCGTCGCCGGCTATCTCTGATCAAGGACGCAATGCGGCTATGAACATGCTCGTCACGCCTGCCTCGCCCACAACGCCGAACGGCACCACCCGTCCGCAAGTGCGCATCGTCATCGTCGGCCATGTCGACCACGGCAAGTCGACGCTGGTCGGCCGCCTCTTGCACGAGACCGGCAGCCTCCCCGACGGCAAGCTGGAAATGCTGAAAGCCGTCAGCGCACGGCGCGGCATGCCGTTCGAATGGTCGTTCCTGCTCGACGCGCTGCAGACCGAGCGCGACCAGGGCATCACCATCGACACCACGCAGATCCGCTTCCGCACCAATTCGCGCGACATCGTGCTGATCGACGCGCCCGGTCACGCCGAATTCCTCCGCAACATGATCACCGGCGCTTCGCAGGCCGACGGCGCGGTGCTGATCATCGATGCGCTCGAAGGCGTGCGCGACCAGACCAGGCGGCACGGCTATCTCCTGCATCTGCTCGGCGTGAAGCAGGTCGCGATCGTCGTCAACAAGATGGACCGCGTCGACTTTTCCGCCGATCGCTTCAAGGCGATCAGCGACGAGATTTCCGCACATCTGAGCGGCCTCGGCGTGACGCCCACGGCCGTGATCCCGATCTCGGCCCGCGACGGTGACGGCGTCGCTGATCGCACCGACCGGATTGGCTGGTACAAGGGGCCGACGGTGGTCGAGGCGCTTGACAGGCTCGAGCCGGCACGCCCGCTGGAAGCGCTGGCGTTGCGCCTGCCGGTGCAGGCGATCTACAAGTTCGACGCCCGCCGCATCGTGGCGGGCCGCATCGAGTCCGGCAGCCTCAAGGCCGGCGACGAGATCGTGATCATGCCGGCCGGCAAGATCGCCAAGATCAAGACGGTCGAAAGCTGGCCAGTGACGCCGGTTGCGGGCCGGCAAGGCGCCGGCCGCTCGGTCGGCGTCACGCTCGACCGCGAATTGTTCATCGAGCGCGGCGACATCGTCGCGCATGCCGGCACCGCCCCGCGCGAGACGCGCCGGCTGCGCGCGCGCATCTTCTGGCTGCACGACAAGCCGCTCGCCAAGGGCGACCAGCTGCTGGTTCGCTGCGGGCCGAAGGAAAGCCGCGCCACCGTGGTGGCGATCGAGAAGGCGGTCGATCCGGGCGAGCTCGAAAGCAGCGAGAACAAGGCGATCGGCCGCAACCATGTCGGCGAGATCGATATTTCTCTTTCGAATCCGATTGCCACCGATCCCTACAACGAGAACCCGCGCACCGGGCGTCTGGTGATCGAGATCGCCGGACGCATCGCCGGCGGCGGCCTGGTGCTGTCGGTCGATGCCGGCCAGCGCGCCGTCCCCGTCGACATCGTGCCGGTGGAATCGGCTTTGCGTCCCGACGAACGCTCGGCGCGCTATCAGCACAACGGCGCCGTGGTCTGGCTCACCGGCCTGCCGGCCTCCGGCAAGTCCACGCTCGCCAAGGCGCTGGAGCGGCGACTGTTCAGCAATGGCGGCTCGCCGATCCTGCTCGACGGCGACACGCTGCGCGCCGGGCTCAACAGCGATCTCGGCTTCTCGGCCGCGGACCGCAGCGAAAACATCCGCCGCCTCGCGGAAGTGGCGACGCATCTCGCGCGTAACGGCCACATCGCCATCGTCGCCGCCGTCTCGCCGGCCCGCGAAGATCGCGCCACCGCGCGTCGCATCGCCGACACCTTCCGCGAGATCCACGTCGCGACCCCCGCCGACGTGTGCGAGGAGCGCGACCCCAAGGGCCATTACAAGAAGGCGCGCGCCGGCGCGCTGGCCTCGTTCACCGGCATCGGCAACGACTACGAAGCGCCGCAGGCGGCCGAGCTCGTGATCGACACGTCGAAGCGAACGGTCGCTGAGGCCGCCGACGAGATCGAACGCATGCTGAAGACATCAGGCGTGCTGTTCGACGAGGCCGTGGACCTCGCCGCGAATATCTAAGCGCGTTCACTCACTGCCACCATACATGCGGTGCGTTCCCTCCCCCTTTGGGGGGGAGGATTAGGGAAATGGGTCCACACGGGGACTCCCTCCATCGGCGATAGCGCTTCGCTCCGTCGCCTAATACGAACCTTTTCCTGGCCCCCCCCGCTCCCGCCCTTCCCCGCAAGGAGGGAGGGAGCGCAGTTGTGTGTGTGGCGCAAAGTTGGGCTCGATCGCCTGTAACACGCGCCAAGCCCGCCTCCCTCCCTTGACATTTTGACAACTTATGAAGGTCTTCTCACCGCCCCGGTTTTGGGGCTAATAGGATCTCGAAGGCCGCCCCCGGTGGGCGCATTTTGCTGCTGACGGGTCAAAAGCAGTCAAAAACAGCCATTTCCAACAAGAAAGCCCATCATGAAACGCGTCGACGCCCACGGATTGAAGATCGCCCCTGTTCTGTTTGACTTCATCGCCACGGAAGCGGCCCCGAAAACGGGGATCGCACCGGATGCGTTCTGGGCCGGGGTTGCCGCCATCATCCGGGATCTGGGGCCGAAGAACCGCGCGCTGCTCGCCGTGCGCGACACGCTGCAGGTCAAGGTCGACGACTGGCATCGCGCCAACAAGGGCAAGGCGTTCGACCTCAACGCCTACACTGCCTTCCTGAAGGAGATCGGCTATCTCGTTCCGGAGCCGGCGACGCAGAAGGTCGAGACTGCCAATGTCGACGAGGAAATCGGCAAGATCTGTGGCCCGCAGCTCGTCGTGCCCCTCACCAATGCGCGCTACGCGCTGAACGCGGCGAATGCGCGCTGGGGCTCGCTCTATGATGCCTTCTACGGCACCGACGCCATTCCGCATGATCCTTCCGAGAGCGGCAAGGGCTACAACAAGGCGCGCGGCGACAAGGTGATCGCCAAGGCCAAGGCGTTCCTCGATACCGCCGCGCCACTCGCAACCGGCAGCCACACCGACGTCACCGCCTATAGCGTCGTCGCGGGCCAGCTCGCGGTGAAGCTGAAGAGCGGCAATGCCACCGCGCTGAAGAACGCCGCGCAGTTCGCGGGCTTCCAGGGCGATGCGGCCGCGCCGAGCGCAGTGCTGCTCGTCAACAACGGCCTGCATGTCGAGGTCAAGATCGACCGCAACAGCGCGATCGGCAAGGACGATCCGGCCGGCGTCGCCGACATGATCATGGAGGCCGCGGTCTCGACCATTCTCGACATGGAAGACTCCGTCGCCGCGGTCGATGCCGAGGACAAGGTGCTGGTCTACCGCAACACGCTCGGCCTGATGAACGGCACGCTGTCGGCCGATTTCGAGAAGGGCGGCAAGACGCTGACGCGCTCGCTCAACGCCGATCGCAGCTACAAGACCCCGGATGGCAAGGGCGAGCTCAAGCTGCACGGCCGCAGCCTGCTGTTGATGCGCAATTGCGGTCACCACATGTTCACCGACGCGGTGCTGGACGAAAAGGGCGAGGAGATTCCGGAGGGCCTGCTGGATGCCGCCGTCTCCGGCCTGCTCGCCATTCACGACCTCAAGGGCAACTCCAAGGTCAAGAACAGCCGCACGGGATCGGCCTATATCGTCAAGCCGAAGATGCACGGTCCCGACGAAGTGTCGCTCACCTGCGAGATCTTCGACCGCGTCGAGAAGATGCTCTCGCTGCCCGAGAACACGCTCAAGGTCGGCATCATGGACGAGGAGCGGCGCACCACCGTCAACCTCAAGGCCTGCATCCAGCGCGCCTCCAAGCGCATCATGTTCATCAACACCGGCTTCCTCGACCGCACCGGCGACGAGATCCACACCTCGATGGAAGCGGGCCCGATGATCCGCAAGAACGAGATGAAGGCACAGGCCTGGATCAAGGCCTATGAGGACTGGAACGTCGACATGGGCCTGACCTGTGGCCTGCCCGGCCACGCCCAGATCGGCAAGGGCATGTGGGCCGCGCCGGACAAGATGGCGGACATGCTGGCGCAGAAGCTTGGCCATCCGCAGGCCGGCGCCACCACCGCCTGGGTGCCCTCACCGACCGCCGCGACGCTGCATGCCCTGCATTACCACCAGGTCAACGTGATCGCGCGCCAGGACGAGCTCACCAAGGGCGGAGCGCGCGCAAAGCTCTCGGACATCCTCACCATTCCGGTGTCGAAGTCGAACTGGGCCCCTGATGACGTCAAGCAGGAGATCGACAACAACTGTCAGGGTATCCTCGGCTATGTGGTGCGTTGGATCGATCAGGGCGTCGGCTGCTCCAAGGTGCCCGACATCCACGATGTCGGCCTGATGGAAGACCGCGCCACCCTGCGCATCTCCAGCCAGCATCTCGCCAACTGGCTGCACCAGGGCGTCATCACCGAGGCGCAGGTGATGGAATCGCTGAAGCGCATGGCCGTCGTGGTCGACAAGCAGAACGCCGGCGATCCCATCTACAAGCCGATGGCGCCCGCCTTCGACGGTGTCGCCTTCAAGGCCGCCTGTGACCTCATCTTCAAGGGGCGCGAGCAGCCGAACGGCTACACCGAATACATCCTCACCGCGCGCCGCCGCGAGGCCAAGGCTCTTGGATAAAAAGGCTCTTGGATAAAAAGGCTCTTGGATAACAAGGCGCTCGGCTGAGCGAAATCACAGGAACATCAAAAGTCCCGGCCTCGCCGGGGCTTTTTTATTGGGCGAAACGTCGCGCCATGTCACGGAACAGCCTGCGTGTGCCTCGCGTTGTCGGGCCATCAACCAACGGGAGATGGTCATGGACTGGAATCGGATCGAAGGAAACTGGAAGCAGTTCAAGGGATCGGCCAAGGAGAAATGGGGCAAGCTCACTGACGACGACCTCAGCTTGATCGAGGGCCGTCGCGAGCAGCTCGAGGGCCGGCTCCAGGAACGCTACGGCAAGGCCAAGGACCAGGTTCGTCAGGACGTCGACGACTGGCTCAAGTCGCTGCACTGAAGCGGCACGAAAATGCCCCGGCGAAAGCCGGGGCTTTTTGCTGATTATCGTAGCCCGGATGAAGCGAAGCGCAATCCGCGAGTATCGCCTACGGCAAGTCCCGGATTTCGCTGCGCTCCATCCGGGCTACCCACTACGTGACCGCCGCTAGAACACCGCGAGATATTTCAACAACGACACGATGCCGATGATGATGACTATCACGCGCGCGATCTGCTTGGCGCGGCCGTCCATCGGCAACATGTTGATGAGATAAAGGACGAGAATAATGACGAGAAAAGTGACGAGCACGCCCACCAGCATCGCGAGACCCCCTTCAGGCAAATGGCGATCACTCTCCTAACGCCCGTCGCCCGCGCTGGTTCCATTGAAGCAACCCGTTGCAACTTCTAGTAATTCCGTACTTCTACGATCCGCTGATCTGCCTAAAATTTTACCCTTTTCCTTTCAGATGCGAGCGCCGTTTGCGCTCTGAGCCGCAAACGGCATGCGATTGCCGATCTGCCGCGCCCCCGTTTGTTGATGTTGCCGGGCGTCCTTTTGAGTTTGCGAATTGGAATTTGGGGGACTTCAATGCTGAACCGTTTGACCGTGTCCACGCTGCTGAAGGCGGTAATTGCGATCACGTCGGCTTGCGTGGTGCTCGCACTCTCGCTCACCGCCTACGAGTCCTGGGATCGCCTCAAAACCGCCAGCCGCATCTCCCAGATCGCCGATGCCTCCGCCGATTTGTTCAAGGCGATGCACAGCCTACGCACCGACCGCTCGACCACGACGCGGCTGCTCAACTCGGCAGAGCCGATGGACGCCGAAATCGAGAAATATCTGCGCGCAATCCGCGACACCGAGATGCCCGCAATGGCACGCGCACTGGAGCTGCTGCCGGCCATGGACTTCCTGCAATCGGGCACGCTGGTGCCGGAGCTGGCGCGCCTCCATAAGCTGCTGACGGAAGAGCAGAAACAGTTCTGGGCGGATATGGCCAAGCCCAAGGATCAGCGCCAGGCCGGCCTACCCAAGCAATATATGGAGACGACGGGTGGCCTGCTCGAAACGCTCGACAAGCTGTCGAACGTCCTGGCCGCCACCGTCAATCACCAGGACGCCGAGATCGACCAATTGCTGTCGATCAAGCAGAACGCCTGGCTGCTCCGCAACACCGCGGGCGAAGCTTCGCTGATCGTCTCGACCGGTCTTGCCGCCGGCAAAATCACACCCGAAGCCCGCAACAACTACACCCAGTATGTCGGCGGCACCTCGGCGATGTGGAAGGCGCTGGAATTGGCAGCCTCAGGCATGCAGTTGCCGCCCGCGCTCACCTCCGCCCTGGCTACGGCCAAAACGGCCTATTTCGAGCCGCAATATCTGACCCTGCGAGACCGTCTCGCTGACACGCTGGTCAAGGGCGAGAAGGCCGAGATGACGGCCAACCAGTGGAGCCCGCTCACCGTCGGCCGCCTGTCCAGCGCGGTCGCGGTGGCGGAAGCCGCACTCGATGCCGCCAAGGACCACACGCTGCAGCAACGCTCCGCAGCGCAACGCGCGCTGATCATGCAGCTTGGACTGCTCGTGCTTGCCATCGGACTCGCGGCAGGCGCAATCACGCTGGTCAGCCGCCGCGTCATCACGCCGCTCACCACCATCCGCGACGCCATGCTGAAGGTCGCCGGCGGTGACCTTGCCGTCGACAGCGGCTATCTCAATCGCCAGGATGAGATCGGCGCGCTTGCCGGTGCGCTGGAAACCTTCAAGCAGCAGGCGACCGACAAGCTCAAGATCGAACAGCATGAGCGCGAGCGCAACGCAGGCGCTGCCGCGCGCCAGCGCGCCGTCGAGGCCTATGTCGGCGAGTTCGAGGGCGCGGTGCGCAAGACGCTGGGCGAGTTGAACGAGGCATCCGGTGAAATGCGCAAGACCTCGGGTGACCTCTCCGCCGTGTCGCGTCAGACCAACGACCGCGTGCAGGTCGCCGGCAAGGCCTCCAACGACGCCTCGATGAGCGTCGACAGCGTGGCCGCGGCCGCCGAAGAGCTCTCGGCCTCGATCAACGACATCAGCCAGCAGGCCGCGCATGCCGCGGGCATCGCCGGCCGCGCCGTCACCCAGGCGCGCGAGACTGACGGCACCGTGCAGGGCCTGGCGAAATCGGCGGGGCGTATCGGCGAGGTCGTCGGCCTCATCAACACCATCGCGGCGCAGACCAATCTGCTCGCGCTCAACGCCACGATCGAAGCGGCGCGCGCCGGCGAGGCCGGCCGCGGCTTTGCCGTGGTCGCCTCCGAGGTGAAGTCGCTGGCAAGCCAGACCGCGAAGGCGACCGAGGAAATCTCCGAGCAGATCGCCGATATCCAGAAAGTCGCGGGCGATGCCATCAATGCGATCCAGACCATCGGCGGCATCATCGGCGAAGTGAACGAGGTGGCGACCGCGATTGCCGCTGCCGTGCAGGAGCAGGGCGCGGCGACCCAGGAGATCACCCGCAGCACCCAATATGCGGCCCAGGGCACCAAGAACGTCGCGGACAACATGACCGGCGTCAAAGCCGATGCCGATGCGGCCGCTGCGGCCGCCGACAATGTGAAGCAGGCCTCCGAGACGCTTGAGACCCAGAGCCGCCAGCTCGGCCAGGAAGTCAGCGACTTCCTCGGCAAGATCCGCGCGGCGTAGAGGCGGACCGAGAGGGGGCGCCGCCGGCCCGTGATTTTACGGCAGGAGCACTGCCGAAGTTTTTACCCTTTTCGGGCCAAATGCCGCTCATGCGCTCGCCACCGGCGGGCGCATCTGTTGCGTGCATCCCTTGGTGTTCGAAGTCGTGGGGCTGCCGTTCAGGGCCACGAACTCGAAACGCATACCCTTGGGGTCTCCGATGCTCAACCGCTTGACCGTATCCACGCTGCTGAAGGCGGTGATCCTCTCCACCGCACTCATCGTCGTCGTCGGTTTCTCAATCAGCGCATGGAGCTCATGGGGCCGGCTTCAGCAAGCCAACCGGATCGTCGCGGTTTCGGCCGCCTCGGCCGAAGTGTTCAAGGCGATGGCCAACATTCGGGCCGACCGCTCGACCAGCAACCGTCAGCTCACCTCCGATGTCCAGTTGGACCAGGACATTGAAAGATATATCCGCGGAATCCGCGACATCCTGATGCCGGCACTGGCGCGCGGCATCGAGATTCTTCCCTCCATCGACTTGCCGCAGGGCGAGGCGATGGTGTCCGACCTCAGTCGGCTGAACAGGCTGCTGCTTGAGAAGCAGGAAGAATTCTGGACAGAGGTCGCCAAGCCCAAGGCTTCGCGCCGCGCAGCACTCGCCAAGGAATATACCGACGCCGAGGATGGGTTGATGGCGATCCTCGAAAAGCTGGCGCCGATGCTCGGCGCCAGCGTCAATCATCAGGACGCCATCATCGACCAGTTCCTGATGATCAAGCAAATGGCCTGGCTCTTGCGCCTGAGTGCCGGCGAGTCTTCGCTGATCGTCGGAAACGCGCTCGGCACTGGCAAGATCACGCCGGAGCTTCAACTCGCCTATACCAAATTCGTTGGCGGCACCGATACCGCCTGGAATGCGATCGAACTCGCCACGGTCGGCATGCAACTACCGCCGGCGCTCGCCGCGGCGATGGCGGACGCCAAAGCGGTTTATTTCGACCCGCAATACGCCACCACGCGCGACGGCATCATTGCCGCGGTCGCCAAGGGCGAAAAACCGTCGATGACCGCGAACCAGTGGAGCCCCTACTCGGTGGGCCGCATGGCGAGCGCGATCAAGCTCGCTGACGCCGCGCTCGAGGCGGCCAAGGACCACTCTGCCGCCCAGCGCGCGGCCGCGGTGCAACTACTGATCGTCAATACCGCCCTGCTCGTCGCCGCGATCGTCCTGACCGGCGCCGCCATGCTGGCGGTCAGCCGCCGCGTGATCACGCCGCTGCACCGGATCCGCGACGCCATGCTCGAGGTCGCCGGCGGCGATCTCACCGTCGACAGCGGCTATCTCGACCGTCATGACGAGATCGGCTCGCTTGCGGGTGCGCTGGAGACCTTCAAGCAGCAGGCGATCGACAAGCTCAAGATCGAGGAGCAGGAGCGCGAGCGCAACGCCGGTGCCGCGGCGCGCCAGCGCGCCATGGAGGCCTATGTCGGCGAGTTCGAAGGCGTCGTGCGCAAGTCGCTGGGCGAGCTGAGCGAGGCTTCCGGCGAAATGCGCAAGACCTCCGGTGACCTGTCCGCGGTTTCGCGCCAGACCAATGAACGCGCCGAGATCGCCGGCAAGGCGTCGCACGAGGCGTCGGCGAGCGTCGAGAGCGTCGCGGCAGCCGCCGAGGAGCTCTCCGCCTCGATCAACGACATCAGCCAGCAGGCCGCCCATGCGGCAGGTATCGCCAGCCGGGCCGTCAATCAGGCGCGAGAAACCGACAGCACCGTGCAAGGGCTGGCGCAATCGGCCGGACGCATCGGCGAGGTCGTGGGCCTGATCAACACCATTGCGGCACAGACCAACCTGCTGGCGCTGAATGCCACGATCGAGGCGGCACGCGCCGGCGAAGCCGGCCGCGGCTTTGCTGTGGTCGCCTCCGAGGTGAAGTCATTGGCGAGCCAGACTGCCAAGGCCACCGAGGAGATCTCCGACCAGATCTCCGACATCCAGAGGGTCGCAGGCGATGCCATCAACGCGATCCAGGCAATCGGTGGCATCATCGGCGAGGTCAACGAAGTCGCCACCGCGATTGCCGCCGCCGTGCAGGAACAGGGCGCAGCGACTCAGGAGATCACCCGCAGCACACAATACGCGGCGCAGGGCACCAAGAACGTCTCGGACAACATCACCGGTGTGAAGGCCGATGCCGACACCGCCGCCGGTGCCGCGGACAACGTCAAGCAGGCGTCGGAGACACTGGAGACCCAGAGCCGCCAGCTGGGCCAGGAGGTCAGCGACTTCCTGGGGAAGATTCGCGCGGCGTAGGGCACGCAACGCAACACGATCGATGTCGTCGCGGACAAGCGGGCGCTGATCCGGGACGACAGCCTTCGTGCGGCTGCCAGCGCGGCAACTCAGCCAACGTCCGCCCCTACTCCTTCGCCACCACCGGCATCTGGCGGAACTTGGCGCGCACCGAATCCGGCAAAGGTGAAAAGTTCATCGCGACGCCACGGCGATCATTGGCATTGCGGCTGGCGACCACGAGGCCGTTGGCGCCGGCGACGATGTCGCCCTTGCGCAAGGTCGGATCGTCCTCGACCTTGACCTGCGCGAGCCCGGCCGGATCCTTGCCGTTGCAGGTGCAGCCTGCGACGATCTCGTTGCGATAGCGGAATGCGTTCGGCAGGTCGGAATAGGACTTTCCATTCTCCGTCGTGGCGTCGTCGATATTGCTCCCATAGACCAGCGACGTCTCGGAAGCCGGGCAGAAGCTCTTGCAGGATTGAGCCTTGCTCTCGGCATCATTGCCTTGCGCCGGGAAGTAGCGGCCATCGCAGCCGCGTACGCAATAGGCGGTGCCGCCGCCATAGGTGGCCCGCTGGCGCGGCACGTCGTAGCGCGGCATGTCGTCATTGGGGAACGGCATCCGGACTTGTGGAGGTCGTGCTCCAAACGCGCCGAACAGCGCCGAGAAGAAATCTTCCGCATGCGCCGACGGCGTCAGCGCGAGACCGAAGACAACAACGGCGAGCATTGCCGCCGCGCCAACGGGCAGTTTGCCGATCGAGCCTTTACCCATGTGACCTCATTGAACTCCTAGTTCAGGGCTGACGTCGAAGCATTCAGCGCCTGCCGCCCCGTGGGCAGCGTCGTTACGGCCGGACGCTTGCGCATGGGATCACCGCCCCTGGCCATCAGCGGAGCATTCTTCGGCAGCACCACAACCTTGGCGCCGACATTGACGCGGCCGAACAGGTCGATGACGTCCTCGTTGGTCATGCGGATGCAGCCGGAGGAGACGAACTTGCCGATCGTAGAGGGATCGTTGGTGCCGTGAATGCGGTATTCGCTGGAGCCGAGATACATCGCACGCGCGCCGAGCGGGTTGCCGGGTCCGCCAGCGACGAAGCGCGGCAGATAGGGCTGGCGCGCGATCATTTCGGCCGGCGGATGCCAGTCCGGCCACTCCGCCTTGCGGCTGATGCTCTGCACGCCGGACCAGGTGAAGCCTTCGCGGCCGACGCCGACGCCATAGCGGATGGCACGGCCGTTGCCGAGCACGTAGTAGAGATAGGTGTTGTTGGTATCGATCACGATGGTGCCGGCCGGCTCGCTGCGATCGAAGGCGACGATCTGCTTGCGCAGGCGATCGGGCAGTTGGGCATCCTCGTCTGCCGCCTGCGGCGCCTCATTTGCGTAGCCCTGCGTGTAGCCCTGATCCTGCGGGTAAGCCTGCGGCTGCATTGGCGCATAGCCGAACGTCTGCGCGCTCGCGCCGCCGAGCGGCAGCGCGAACAGAGCGGTCGCGAAGACGAATGCGGTGATGGCCCGCGGCGAGAAGCTGCGACGGACTGCAGAGAATCTTGTCATGTGCTGCCCCGTGGAATGTGTGCATCAGGGTGATGCGCTTGCCAGAGAACTCCGCGAGGGCGTTCGTAGTTCCGGGGCGGCGCGCGGCAGCCTTGTCACAGTCAAGAGAGCCCATCTTCACGAAGCCGCGATGGAACCGGCGCCCTGCTCGCGCATTATCAGCTCGTTGCCGGGCACGCGGATCGAGGCTTCCGTGTGGGAGAGAGATCGTGCGCGTCCTTCCCAGTGAACGTCTAATTCCCGGTAGCAGCGAAGGCGACCCGCTTCCCGACAGCCATTCCGAGTTGCCGCCGGTCATCCGCCGCACCGAATTCGTCGCCTTCGCGCTCGCTGGCTTGTTGCTGATTGCGGTCGTGACCGTGCTCTACGTCGGCCGGGCCTTCTTCCTCCCCGTGGTGATGGCCTTCGTTACCGGCACGATGCTGTCGCCGGCGGCGGGCTTTCTGGAGCGGTACAAAGTCCCGCGGGCGGTCGGTGCCGTCCTAATAGTGGTTACTGGAACGGCGGTGGTCGCCTTCGTTGTGGCCCTGATCGCCTCGCCGGTGATGACGTGGAGCACGCGCTTGCCGGAGCTCGGCGCGCAACTCAGGGACAAGCTGCACGTGTTCGACCGGCCGCTTGCGCTGTGGCGGGAGACGCAAGCCATGCTCGGCGGTTCGGAAGGGGTGCCGAGTTTCCAGATGCCCAAAGTCGAATGGGTGCAGCCGACACTGGAATTCCTGTCACCGACCTTCACCGAATTTCTGCTGTTCTTCGTCACCCTGATCCTGTTCATCGCCAGCTGGCGCGACCTGCGGCGCGCCCTGATCATGAACTTCGGCGATCGTGACGCGCGGCTCCGCACGCTGCGGATTCTCAACGAGATCGAGGAGCATCTCGGCAATTATCTCCTGACTGTGACGCTCATCAATGTCGGCGTCGGTGTCGCCACCGGCTTCATCTGCGCGCTCACGGGCATGCCCAATCCGGCCGGCCTCGGCGCGCTCGCAGCAACCCTCAACTTCATCCCGATCATCGGGCCGGTCGCGATGTTCGCTGTGCTCGTCGTGGTCGGGTTGGTTGCCTTTCCGACCATCAGCGGCGGCCTGATGGCAGCACTCGCCTTCGGCGGCCTCACCTTTCTGGAAGGGCACTTCATCACCCCGACCATCATCGGCAGGCGGCTGGCGCTGAATGCACTTGCAGTCCTGCTTGCGCTGGCGTTCTGGACCTGGATGTGGGGCCCGATGGGCGCGTTTCTGTCGTCACCACTCCTGATCGTCGCGCTGATCCTCAAGGAGCATCTGCTGCCGGCGGATTCGCCGCAGCTTCCGCAGGACTGACCGGTTTCCGCGAACGGAACTTCCCTGATGGCGAAACGTTTCCCGGCTATCTCACCGTCAACAGTCCGGAGCTCCTGATGTCCACGACCAATACCGAAACCGGGATGAGAGACTGGACCGACAAAGCCACCCGAGAACGCCTCGAGAAGGATGTAGCAGCCGTGAAAAGCGATATCGCCGCCCTCACCGACCAGATCACCGACGCGCTCAACACCTTTGCCAATTCCACCAGCAAGCAGGCCCGCCGCGGCTACCGCCAGGCGCGCGAGAACATGGACACCGCAATGGACGACATGTCGGAGCGCGGCAGCGCGATGATGGATGCGGCCCAGGAGGCCTATGGATCGATCGAGGAAACGCTCGAAGACGCGATCACGCAGCGGCCGCTCGCGACCGTCGGGCTCGCGCTCGGGATCGGCTTTCTGATCGGCGCCGCCTGGCGCCGGTAGAAAACGCGATCGGACCGTGAGACGGCGGCGCGACCGCGCTGCCGGTGCCGGCTTGTGGACGATTCGGCTTGTGGGGATTGAGGAGCAAGGCCATGTTTCAGCGCATCATCGATGGGATCAGTGCATCCACCGGCACGACTGTGCGGCTGACCTCGCTGGCCGCAGGCGCGGCATTGGCGCTATTCATCACCACGTGCTTCCTGTGCGCGGCGGCATTCATTTCCGTGCTCAATAAGTATGGTCCGGTGCAAGCCTGCCTCGCCGGTGCCGGTGTTTTCTTCCTGCTGACCCTGGCCGCAGCCGTGAGCTACTGGGCCTACAAGCGACAGCTGCGCAAGCAGGCCCAGATCGCAGCGGAGCGCGCCGCCAAGTCGGCCGCCTCGAGCATGCTCGCCGACCCCATGCTGCTCGCCACCGGGCTCCAGATCGTTCGCGCCATCGGGGTCAAGCGGCTGTTGCCGATCCTGGCGATCGGCGGTGTCGCGCTAGGCATCATGGCGAGCCGCGCCGGCGTGTCCGACGAGGTATCGGCCGAACCGGCCGAGTAAGCACGGGGTCGCATTCAGAAAATTTCGTCCCACGACAAGCGCAGACGCGCGGCGGCTGTCGCCGGCTGGCCTTGCGGCAATTTTCGAGCATCAGGCCTCCACTCACGCAAACGCTACTCGGATGGGCAGGAGGATGCCGCTAAAAGCGTCGCCCCTGATTCCAAAAGTCATTTTTGCAATGAAACCATCCGTCCAGGCGAACCTTGCCGCATTCCATCACGACGCCAGGCTGTATTTGACGCTCGGCATCGCCAACTGGTCGGTTTTCGTCGACCATATCCCGAACAACGTCGTCAACCTGCTGACGCTACGCAACTTTGGCTTCAGCGGCGCCGCCGACCTGTTTGTGTTCGTGGTGGGCTATGGCGTCGCAATCATCCACGGCCGGATCGCGCTGGAGCGCGGCTACCTCGTCGCCGCAACGCGCATCTTCCGCCGCGTCTGGCGGCTCTACGCCGCCTATGTCGTGCTGTTCGTGATTTACATCGACACCATCGCCTACGTCGCCTCACAGTCGATGGCGCCGGAAATCATCAATGAATACAACATCTCGGGGATACTCGAGCACCCGCTGCGCATCCTGATCCGAGGCCTCGTGCTTCAGGAGGAGCCGCTGAACCTCGATCTCCTGCAATTGATGATTCCGCTGATGGCCTTTTTTCCGTTCGCCCTGTGGGGCCTGTTGCGGTGGCCGAACGTGACACTGGCGGCATCGGTCGCGCTCTATCTTGCCGCGCGCTGGTTCGACTGGAATTTTCGCGTCTCTCCGGACCAGGAATGGACCTTCAATCCGCTGTGCTGGCAGATGCTGATGGTGCTCGGAGGCTGGTTCGCCGTGACCGGCGCGCCAGGGCGCGCGCTGCGCGGCATGCCCTGGCTGCGGATACTCGCCGGAAGCTATCTGGTATTCGCGATGGCCGTCACCTTGCTGCGCCATTCGCCGGCACTGTCCGCTTACCTGCCGGACCTTCTGCTCGACAGCATCGCGCCGACCGACAAGGAAAACCTCGCGCCTTATCGCGTGGTTCATTTCCTCGCACTCGCCCTCCTCGCGACCCATCTGATTCCGGCCAATCATCCCGGCCTGCGATTGAAGCCGCTCCAGGCAGTGATCCGATGCGGCGAGGAGTGGCTCGCCGTGTTCTGCGTCGGCGTGTTCCTGTCCTTCGCCGGTCATCTCATCCTGCTCACCAGCGCCAATCTGGTGGTGATGCAGATCGTGGTCAGCCTCACCGGCTTCGCGGCGATGACTGCGGTGGCCTACTACGTCGCCTGGTCGAAATGGCAGGACCTGCCAGCGGCCTTGCGGCAGCAGGCCTAAAGCGCGATGAGATTTAGATGAATCGTCATCGCGCTTTGGGTGGTTGTTTGCGCATGATGATTGCGGAAAACGGCCTCGCACTTTTCCGGATCATGCTTTAGCGCGGCGCGACCGGGCCCCCACGTTCCGATTTCCCTAGGCCGGCCGTCGAGGCTGCGCTATCCCGGAGCAGGAGCGGCTTGCGCGAGGAGACCGGGCGTGGTGATGGCGAATGGCGGGGGGGACAGGGCCGACAGCGCCCCCCGGCGCGGCCGGCCGCGATCGATCGAGACCAGCAACGCCATTCTCGAAAGCGCCTATGCGCTGATGGCTTCCACCGGCCTTGCCGCCACCACCATCGACGCGGTCGCCCGACACTCCGGCGTCTCCAAGATGACGATCTACAAATGGTGGCCGTCCCGCGAGGCGCTGTTGATCGACGCCTTTCTTCAACATGCCGCGCAGATGCTGCCGCTGCCCCCGGTGAGCTCCGGCAGCCCCGCGGCGCGTGCGCGCCGTCATGCCGCGGCCTATGCCGAGGCCCTCCAGGGTGAGTTCGGCAAGGTGCAGCTCGCCGTCATCTCCGAATGCATTTCCAAGACCGGCTCTGCCGAGCTGTTCTACGCCCGCTATCTGCAGTTCCGTCGCGACGCGCTGGTGGAGATGATCGCGGCGGGCCAGAACGACGGCAGCATCCTGGCCGAAGGGCCGGCTGAGGATCTCTACGACGCGATCTACGGCGGCCTGTTCTACCGCTACGTCTTCGGCATCGCGCCGATCACACCTGGCTACGCGCGCAACCTCGTCAATCTGGTGTTGCGGCCGAAGAGTTAGCTGCGCGCGGGCCGCACCGGGGCCGAGATCTTGTCGGTGCGGTCACGTTCGGTCATGTCGACCACCGTCTCCATCGGCGCAGTCAGCTCATAGACGTAGGAGACGTCGGTGAAATAGCGCTTGGCGGTGCCGCCGAGCGCCTCGGGGGCGACACGGTCGAGCAGGATCAGGCCGAAATCGGAATCGGGGCGGCGCGTCGCCTCGCTGGTGTTGAACTCCTCCCAGCGGAATTGGAAGATCTCGTCGGGATTCTCGCCCGTCACCGTCCAGCTCGCGGTGATGTGCGGATGCTTTCCGACCAGCGACAGGCCCTCGTCGGAATGTGAGGCAAGCTCGAAGAACAGCAGCGAGAGGCTCTGCGCCGCACGCGCGCTGACCGCGATATCGGGACCGGTGACGGCGATGCGGTCGGCATGCGGGATGGCACGCGCCTCGAACAGGCCCTTCAGCTTGACCCCCTGCCACTGGCTCTCGCTGAGCAGCGAGACCACGTTGGACATGGCATGGATGCGCCCGATCAGGAGCTCGCGGGCGACGTCGATATCCGAGCCGTGGCGCAGAGTACGCGTCACGATCGACTGGATCACCGCAAGGATGTTCTTGACCCGGTGGTTGAGTTCGTCGATCACCGCCGTCAGCCGGCGCTCGAACCCGATTCTGACCTGGATTTCCCGGCTGAGCCGCAGATTGTTGTAGGCGACATAACCAAACAGGCCGCACACCATCGCGGTGATCGCAAAGCCAATCGCCGCCACGATGATCGCAGTCTGCTCGGCACGGCGCACCGAGTTGGTCTTCGCGTAATAGCCGAGTTGCCAATCACGGCCACCGAAGCTCACCGTGCGCGTCGCCGACGGCACCGGTCCGTCCGCCGCCGCCATGCGCGTCGAGACCACGCCCTGGTCGTTGGCGATCAGCTCGCCGCCTTCCTTGCGCGGATCCCTGAGCGCGACCGAGAACAACGACATGTCGTCATTGGTCAACATCAGCGAGGCGAGCTCATAGGAAAACGTGACGAACCCGGCCGGCTCGGTCGCTCCCTCGGGAATGACGGGCGCGGCCACGATGACGCCGACCGGCCCATTTGCGCGCAACAGCGGAACCGGGTCCGAAGCCACCGACCTCTTCTCGATGCGGGCGCGGGTCAGCATGGCGCTGCGAACCTGGTCCTGGTCGTAACTCCGGCCCGGCAGGGCCTTGGTCTCGTCGCTGCGCGGTTCGAGATCCAGCAGCACGTCGATCGGCTGGGTGATCTCGGCCGGAATGATCGGCTTGTCGTCGAAGGTGCGGATCTTCGGATTCGGGAAGCCGGCGCCGCCAATGGCAGCCTGCGCCGCGTTGAGCTCGTTCGGCTTCAGCCGGGCGATCCAGCCGGCCACCACGAAATCCGTCTTGAAGGCGTAGATGGCCGAGCGCAGCGGCTCCAGCATGTTCGGCTTGATCACGGATGGTGTGCGGAACAGGCCTGAGGCGACGCGCGCGAGCAGTTCGCGCTCGGTGAGCCGATCCTGAACCAGGCTGGCGTGGACGTCGATCGCACGCGCGAGCGCGATCCGGTCCAGCGCCAGCTCCTGGTCGTGGACACGATAGGCCGCAAGCCCTGAGAGCAAGGCTCCGAGCAGAGCGATGAAACCGATGATGAAACCCAGCCGGACCACGCGACTACTCAGGCGAAAGCAGGAGGTCGGCAATAAACAAGGAGCATATGAATGCCGCTCGAACGGCCATGTGCCGAAACAGGGTGAACCCCAGTGGCAGAGATAATGGAGGAGGAGGCATCGGTACGCAACGTAGGTCGCCTGGAAAGCTTAATCCGCCCGGCCGATGGTCTGGCCGGGGAATTGCCCGGGCGCCGGAGGTAGTCAATCGCCGTGTCCGAAATTTGTTCCGTCGTTGCGGCCTGAGCCCAGGGTTAACGGCGAAAAACGCGTGCGCCAAGTCGTCGCGCCGTCAGCCGGCCCGTTTCAGGCCGCCTTTGGCCTCGATGAAGCCGATGATGCGGTCCAGCCCCTCGCTCTTCTTCAGGTTGGTCATGACGAAAGGACGCTCGCCGCGCATGCGCTTGGCGTCCGTGTCCATCTTCTCCAGGGAGGCGCCCACATGGGGGGCGAGGTCGATCTTGTTGATGACCAGAAGATCGGACCGGGTGATGCCGGGACCGCCCTTGGACGGGATCTTGTCGCCGGCCGCCACGTCGATCACATAGATGGTGAGGTCGGCCAGCTCCGGGGAAAAAGTGGCAGCGAGATTGTCGCCGCCCGACTCGATCAGCACGAGGTCCAGCCCGGGAAACTTGGCGCGCATGTCCGCCACAGCGGCGAGATTCATCGAGGCATCCTCGCGGATCGCGGTGTGCGGACAGCCGCCGGTCTCGACGCCGGCAATGCGGTCCGGCGTCAGCGAACCCGAACGCACCAGGAACTCCGCATCCCATTTGGTGTAGATGTCGTTGGTGATCGCGGCGATGTCGTAGCGGTCGCGCATGCTCTTGCAGAGCAGGTCCATCAGCTGGGTCTTGCCCGATCCGACCGGACCGCCGACACCGACACGCAAGGGGCCGTGAGATTTCGACATGGTGTTCGCTTTCTCTCGATGGGTCAAAGGCGCGGCGCTCTCACGACCGGAACAGCCGCGTATATTGCGCCTCATGCCGCAGGCTGGCGAGATCGGCGCGGAAGGTTGCGCTGCCGAGATCGTCCAAGGTCGCATTCAGCGCGCGATTGGCAGTCGCGGCGACGGCGGCTTCTAGCCTCACCAGCACGCGCTGGCTGTCGGTCTGACCGAGGGGAACGAGGCGGCTGGCCGCAGAGATCCAGTTCGAGACCAGCGCATGCAGGAAGGCGTGCAGCGTCGGCGCCAGTGCAACGCGGTGCTGAGCCGCGACAACGCCGACGGCGACGGGATAAACTGGTGGCGTGCGGCATGCCGACACCATGGCATCCAGCCCGTCGGCATCCCACGCGGCGCGTGCGATGTCGATGAAGGCGCGGCCTTGCGAGCTCGTCTCCAACTGCCGCTCACGCGAAGGCACGAAGGCCGCGGCGAGCTCGGCGACATCGTTCAAAGCCGTCTTGTCGCCCGCCTCCGCGGCGCGATAGGCGTGGACCAGAAACGTCGCGTCGCAAAAACCGGGGCCGTCCCCGAGCATCGCGTCGAGCCAATCGCTCAGCGTCGCCGTGTCGACGATGTCGCCCGCCTCGACCGCCCATTCGATGCCGCTGGAATAGGAAAATCCGCCAACCGGGAATGCCGGCGACAGCCAGGTCATCAGCCGGTACAGCGCCGCCGCCTCACTCTCGTCGAGGCCATCGGCGCCGACCGGCTCACTTGTGGTCATGAGCATGCTTGTGGCCGTGGTGATGGTCGGGATGGTCGCAATGCTCGTCGTGGTGATGGTGATGGTCGTGGCCATGGTCATGGGCGGCATGACCATGGTGTTGGTGATCATGGCCGTGGTGATCATGGTGACCATGATCATGATGATGGCCGTGATCGTGATGCGCGTGGTCGTCGTGCCCATGCGCGTGACCGGCATCTGCGTAGGCGCCGCCTTCGGGATCGAACGGCGCTTCGATCTCGATCACGCGCGCACCGAGGCCCTTCACCATGGCCTCGATGACGTGATCGCGGCGAATGCGCAAGGCTTTGGCCATGATCTGGGTCGGCAGATGGCGGTTGCCGAGATGCCAGCCGACGCGGATGAGGTGGTGCGGATCACGGCCGCGGATTTCCAGCAGCGGCTCGGGCGCCGCGACCACCTCGATCAGCCTTCCATCCTCCAGCACCAGCGCATCGCCGCCGCGGAGCGCAACGGCATGCTCCAGGTCGAGCAGGAATTCGAGACCCCGCGTACCCGTCATCGCCATGCGGCGGCGGTGCCGATCGTCGAAATCGAGCACGACCGTGTCCACCGGCGCTTCCGTGAAGCGGTGTTGTCCCTTGACCTGCGTCGCCCGGATCATGCGCTTTTACCCCGTTACCGTGTCTCGACCTTCGCGGGCGTGATCACCTCGATCTTCGGCGGCGCCGTGAAGCACTTCACCGCCACGCGGCCGAACGTCTTCATGTGCTCCATCGCCCGATGCGGCACCAGCGCCTCGGCGTTCTCCCACTGCTCGACGAACACCATCTTGGCAGGGTCGGTGACGCTCTCATGCAGGTCATAGGCGATATTGCCGGGCTCCTTCCGCGTCTCCTTGATGCAGGCGGTGGCCGCTGCAATGAATTCGGCGCGCGTTTCGGGCTTGATGGTCAAGGTGGCAACGACGTAGATCACGAGAAATCCTCCCGGCTTTTCTTCTCAGGGTTAGATACCGGGCGGGACATTAGACCAGGCTGGATCGAACGCAAAACCGGAAAAGCCGTCCCCGGATACCCCGGGACATGCGTCGAGGCGCTATTTCAGTACATGAAATATCGCTGTGCCATGGGCAGCACCTCCGCCGGGGCGCAGGTGAGCAATTCGCCATCGGCGCGCACCTCATAGGTCTCGGGGTCGACCTCGATATTGGGCGTGGCATCGTTGTGGATCATGCTCTTCTTGGAGATCCTGCCGCGGGTGTTCTGGACGGCATAGAGCTTCTTCTCGATGCCGAGCTTTCGCGCCAGGCCGCCGGTGATCGCGGCTTTCGAGGTGAACACCACGGACGATGCCGTACGCGCCTTGCCGAAGGCGCCGAACATCGGCTGGTAATGCACCGGCTGCGGCGTCGGGATCGAGGCGTTGGGATCGCCCATCGGCGCTGCGACGATCGTGCCGCCCTTGACGATGCAGTCCGGCTTGACGCCGAAGAACGCCGGCGACCACAGCACGAGATCGGCGAGCTTGCCCTTCTCCACCGAGCCGATCAGCTTCGACACGCCATGCGCAATCGCCGGATTGATGGTGTACTTGGCGATGTAGCGCTTGACGCGGAAATTGTCGTTGTCCTTGCCCTTGTCCTGGGCTAGCTGCCCGCGCTGCTTCTTCATCTTGTCGGCGGTCTGCCAGGTCCGGATGATGACCTCGCCGAGGCGACCCATGGCCTGCGAGTCCGAGGACATCATCGAGAGGGCGCCGAGGTCGTGCAGGATGTCTTCGGCGGCGATGGTCTCTTTCCGGATGCGGCTCTCGGCAAAGGCCAGATCTTCCGCGATCGAGGGATCGAGGTGGTGGCACACCATCAGCATGTCCAGATGCTCGTCGATGGTGTTGCGCGTGAAGGGGCGCGTCGGGTTGGTCGAGGACGGCAGCACGTTCTTCAGGCCGGCGACCTTGATGATATCAGGAGCGTGACCGCCGCCGGCGCCTTCGGTGTGGAAGGCATGGATGGTGCGGCCCTTGAACGCCTTGATGGTGTCCTCCACGAATCCGGATTCGTTCAGCGTGTCGGTGTGGATCATCACCTGGATGTCGTGAGCGTCGGCGACCGACAGGCAGTTGTCGATCGCCGCCGGCGTGGTGCCCCAATCCTCGTGCAGCTTCAGCGCGCAAGCGCCGGCCTTGATCATCTCGACCAGCGCGGCCGGCCGCGATGCGTTGCCCTTGCCTGAGATGCCGAGATTGACCGGGAAGGCATCGAACGACTGAATCATCCGCCCCATGTGCCAGGGCCCCGGCGTGCAGGTCGTGGCGAAAGTGCCATGCGATGGGCCGGTGCCGCCGCCCAGCATCGAGGTGACGCCAGACATCAGCGCATGCTCGATCTGCTGCGGGCAGATGAAGTGAATGTGGCTGTCGAAGCCGCCGGCGGTGAGAATCTTGCCCTCGCCCGCGATCACGTCGGTGCCCGGGCCGATGATGATGGTGACGCCGGGCTGAATGTCGGGATTGCCGGCCTTGCCGATCGCGGAGATCATGCCGTCCTTGATGGCGACGTCGGCCTTCACGATGCCCCAATGGTCGACGATCAGCGCATTGGTGATGACGGTATCGGCCGCGCCCTGCCGGTTCGTCACCTGCGACTGGCCCATGCCGTCGCGGATCACCTTGCCGCCGCCGAACTTCACCTCCTCGCCATAGGTGGTGAAATCTTTCTCGACCTCGATGATGAGGTCGGTGTCGGCCAGCCTCACCCTGTCGCCGGTGGTCGGGCCGAACATGTCGGCATAGACGGAACGCTTCATCTTGACGGACATCACAAGCCCCGTTTGCGTTTGAATGTCTGGTTGGTCACAGCAAGGCCCTTGCTGCTTTGACGGCATCGTCGAATGTCGTATCGAGCCACGCGTTGCCGCCGCGGCCCCCCGCCACGACCTGCGTCGCCCACGCGACGTAGTCGGCGAGATCCTCGCGCTCCTCGGCGCTCGGATCGGTTTGAATGCGCGCCTGCGTGTTGCTGATCTTGTCTGCGATCTTGATCAGCTTGGCGCCCGGCGATTTGTGGGGCGCGTCCGCGATCTGCTTCTGCCGTCGCTTTGCCTTCGGCAAGCTCATGTCGTCGGTGCACTCGGCGACGAGAGAGGCGACACGATCCGAGAATTTCTGCGCGAGCTCCTCGCGCGTGGTGTCGGTGTCCTCGATCGAATCGTGCAGCCAGCCGGCTGCAACGAGTTCGGCGTCCGCGCCGTCGGTCGCGGTGGCGAGCAGGTTCGCGACCTCGGCGAGGTGATTGATATAGGGCTCATTGCCGCGCCCCTTGCGCGCCATGCCGTTGTGACGATGCGCGGCGAGCTCGGCAGCTTCGCAGATGAGGCGGATGGGCGAGAGCATGGGAAATACCTCCGTTTCCGCCTCAACCGTGCCGCGCCGTGCCCGTTCCTGTGGAGCTCACAGCTTCCCCATCACATCGCCGCGGAAGCCGTAGATGGTCTTCTTGCCGGCCAGGGCGACGAGCTGCACGTCGCGGGTCTGGCCGGGTTCGAAGCGGACGGCGGTGCCGGCGGCGATGTCGAGGCGCATGCCGCGGGACTTCTTGCGATCGAACTTCAGCGCCGGGTTGGTCTCGAAGAAATGGTAGTGCGAACCGACCTGGATCGGCCGGTCGCCGGTGTTGGCAACCGTCAGCGTTACGGTCTTGCGGCCGGCATTGAGTTCGATCTCGCCGTCCTGGATGAAGAGTTCACCGGGGATCATGCTCTGCTCCTATCGGATCGGCTCGTGGACGGTGACGAGCTTCGTACCGTCAGGAAAGGTCGCCTCGACCTGGATGTCGTGGATCATCTCGGGAATTCCCGGCATCACCTGGTCGCGGGTCAGCACCTGCGCGCCGGACTGCATCAGCTCGGCGACGGTGCGGCCGTCGCGCGCGCCTTCCAGGATGAAATCGGAGATGATGGCGATCGCCTCGGGATGGTTGAGCTTGACGCCGCGGTCCAGCCGGCGGCGGGCCACGATCGCCGCCATCGAGATCAGAAGCTTGTCCTTTTCGCGGGGAGACAGGTTCATGAAGAATCTCTTCCGTTCAACACGTCAATTCCGTCATCAGTTCAGCCAGAGCCGCGGCAGCGCCGCGCCGGTGCGCGCCAGCACGGCCATCATGTCGGCGCGCAAGCGCGCCGCATCTTGGGCACAGAACCGCACCATTGCAAAGCCATTCCACGCCGAGATTCCGACCTCGCCGACGAAAGAGTCCGAGGCCTCGCGGATTCTCTCGACCAGGGCCTCGTCGCCGGGGACCATCAGCGCCGTGCCAATCGCAGCACCGCCTTTGGCAACGGCGGATCGGGCGAGTTTTGCGCCGACATTGCCGTCGAGCCGGACCGTCTCGGCGAACACCAGCCGGCCACCCCGACGCAGCCGCCAACGGTCGACGAACTCGCCCTGCTCCATTCGCTCGCCCATGGCGGTCCGGCCGAACACGACGATCTCGCAGAGCAGGAGTGAGGCCGCCTCGTCGAGCACGATGTCGAAGCGGCGATGGACGCGGGCGCGGTCAAACAGGATGGTCTCCTGCGGCAGCCAGGCGAGATGCGCCCCCGCATCGACCTTCAAGGCGATATCGAGCTGGGCCGCCGCCCCGGGCGCTCGGTAGATCTTTTCGGCGGCTGCGGTCGTCAGCGTCAGGCGCGAGTCCTGGCCCGCCGTGATGTCGATATCGAAGCGGTCGCCACCAGCAACCCCGCCGGCCGTGTTGACGAACACGCCGGACAGCCCCTCGCCTTCCGGCGAGGGAAAGCGCACGCGCAAGGAGCCGGATTCATGCAAGGCTCCGCGACGCGTCACGCCGTCTCGCGCGTGCACCTCGAAGCGCACCGCGCCACGGGCGCGGTTTGCCTCGAACACCCCTGACAGGATTGAAACGTCGCTGCGCATCCGCCTCCCCAGCCGGTCGCGGCAGAATGGCCTACAGCGCCATCTGGCGGCTGATCTCGGCCGGATCGAGATTGGAGCGGTCACAGGTGAACTTCACCGCGCCGCGATCCATCACCGCAAAACTGTCGCCGAGTTCGCAGGCAAAGTCGAGATATTGTTCGACCAGCACGATGGCGATGTTGCCGAGATTGCGCAGGTACGAGATGGCGCGGCCGATGTCCTTGATGATCGAAGGCTGGATGCCCTCGGTCGGCTCGTCGAGCAGCAGCAGTTTCGGCCGCATCACCAGTGCGCGCCCGATCGCGAGCTGCTGCTGCTGGCCGCCGGAGAGATCGCCGCCGCGCCGGCCGAGCATGGATTGCAGCACCGGGAAGAGCGAGAACACGTCGTCCGGGATGTGTTTGTCCTCGCGCTTGAGCGGGCCGAAGCCGGTCTTGAGGTTCTCCTCGACCGTCAGCAGCGGAAAGATCTCCCGCCCCTGCGGCACGAAGCCGATGCCCTTGCGGGCGCGCTCATAAGGCTTGAGGCCGGTGATGTCGCTGCCGTCGAGCACGATCGCGCCCGACGAGATCGGATATTGCCCGACCATGGCGCGCAAGAGCGAGGTCTTGCCGACGCCGTTGCGGCCGAGCACGCAGGTCACCTTGCCCGGCTCGGCCGAAATCGAGACGCCGCGCAGCGCCTGCGCAGCGCCGTAGAACAGATTGATGTCCTTGACCTCAAGCATCGCTCAGCGTCCCAGATAGACTTCGATGACCCGCTCGTTGGACGAGACCTGGTCGATGGTTCCTTCCGCGAGCACCGTGCCCTCGTGCAGGCAGGTGACCTTGACGCCGAGCTCGCGCACGAAGGTCATGTCGTGCTCGACGACCATCACGGTGTGGGTCTTGTTGATCTCTTTCAAGAGCTCGGCGGTAAGATGCGTCTCGACGTCGGTCATTCCCGCGACGGGCTCGTCGACGAGGAGCAGCTTCGGGTCCTGCGCCAGCAGCATGCCGATCTCCAGCCATTGCTTTTGGCCGTGGCTGAGGCTGCCGGCGAGACGGTTGCGGGCGTCGGTGAGGCGGATCGTCTCCAGCACCTTGTCGATGCGCTCGGACTCGGCCTTGCTGCCGCGCCAGAACAGCGTGCCCTTGACACTGTGGTCGACATTGAGCGCGAGCAGGAGGTTGTCCTGCACGCTCTGGCTCTCGAACACGGTCGGCTTCTGGAACTTGCGGCCGATGCCGAGCTCGGCGATGCGGGTCTCGTCCAGCCGCGTCAGATCGGTGACGCCGTCGAACAGAACCGTACCCTCGTCGGGCCTAGTCTTGCCGGTGATGATGTCCATCATCGTGGTCTTGCCGGCGCCGTTCGGGCCGATGATGGCGCGCATCTCGCCGGGCGCGAGCGTCAGCGACAGATTGTTGATGGCGTGGAAGCCGTCGAACGAGACGTGCACGCCGTCGAGATAGAGCATCGCGGAGGTCGCGCGATTGTCCATGACGTTCATGTGCGCCTACTCCGCCATCTTGGGTTCGGTGACGCCGTCCTCGGCCGCAGCACTCGCCATGGTCGTGGCGTTGCGCTTGTCCTTCGACTGATCCCACCAGGCGTTGAAGGTGCCGACGATGCCCTTGGGCAGCAGCAGCGTCACCAGGATGAACAACGCGCCCAGCATGAACAGCCAGTACGGCGCCAGCACGCCCGAGGTGAAGAAGGTCTTGGCGTAGTTGACGACGACCGCGCCGAGCGCGGCGCCGACCAGCGTGCCGCGGCCGCCGACCGCGACCCAGATCACCGCCTCGATCGAATTGCCCGGCGCGAATTCGCTTGGATTGATGATGCCGACCTGCGGCACGTACAGCGCGCCAGCGACACCGGCCATGCAGGCCGACACCGTGAACACGAACAGCTTGTAGGATTCGACCCGATAGCCGAGGAAGCGCGTGCGGGATTCCGCGTCACGCACCGCGATCAGGACCTTGCCGAGCTTGGACGAGACGATGGCGCGGCAGATCAGGAAACCGACGATCAACGCGAGGCAGCTCAGCCCGAACAGCGCCGCGCGGGTGCCCTCGGCCTGCACGTTGAAACCGAGAATGTCCTTGAAGTCGGTGAGGCCGTTGTTGCCTCCGAAGCCGAAATCGTTGCGGAAGAAGGCGAGCAGCAGCGCATAGGTCATCGCCTGCGTGATGATCGACAGATACACGCCGGTGACGCGGGAGCGGAACGCGAGCCATCCGAAGCAGAAGGCGAGCAGGCCGGGCACGACCAGCACCATCAGCGCTGCGAACCAGAACATGTCGAAGCCGTACCAGTACCAGGGCAGCTTCTGCCAGTTCAGGAACACCATGAAGTCGGGCAGGATCGGATTGCCGTAGACGCCGCGGGTGCCGATCTGCCGCATCAGGTACATGCCCATGGCATAGCCGCCGAGCGCGAAGAAGGCGCCGTGGCCGAGCGAGAGGATCCCGCAATAGCCCCAGATCAGGTCGATCGCGAGCGCCAGGATGGCGTAGCAGACATACTTGCCCCAGAGCGCGACCAGATAGGTCGGCACCTGCAGGAACGAGCCCGCGGGCAGCAGCAGGTTGGAGAGCGGGATGAGGATGCCACAGGCCGCGACGACGGCAAGGAAGATGGTCGCGCCGCGGTCCAGCGATCGCGTCAGCATGTGAGGGGTCATGCTTCCACCGCACGGCCCTTGAGCGCGAACAGGCCGCGCGGGCGCTTTTGAATGAACAGGATGATGAGAACCAGGATGGCGATCTTGCCCAGCACGGCGCCGGCGACCGGCTCCAGGAACTTGTTGGCGATGCCGAGCGTGAAGGCGCCGACCAGCGTGCCCCAGAGATTGCCGACCCCGCCGAACACCACGACCATGAAACTGTCGATGATATAGCTCTGGCCGAGATTGGGGCTGACATTGTCGATCTGCGACAGTGCCACGCCGGCGATGCCGGCAATGCCCGAACCGAGGCCGAAGGTGAGTGCGTCGACGCGCGAGGTGGCGATGCCCATCGAGGCCGCCATGCGGCGGTTCTGCGTCACCGCGCGCATCTCGAGGCCGAGCGCAGTGTAACGCAGCATCGCGAGCAGGATCGCGAACACGGCCAGCGTGAAGCAGAGGATCCAGAGCCGGTTATAGGTGATCGTGATCTGGCCGAGCTCGAACGCACCGCTCATCCAGGACGGATTGCCGACCTCGCGGTTGGTCGGGCCAAACATAGTGCGCACCGCCTGCTGCAGCACCAGCGAGAGGCCCCAGGTCGCAAGCAGCGTCTCCAGCGGACGGCCGTAGAGGAAGCGGATGATGCTGCGCTCGATCAGCACGCCGATCGCGCCGGCGACGACGAAGGCGAGGGGCACGGCGATCAGCAGCGAATAGTCGAACAGACCGGGATAGCGGGTGCGGATCACCTCCTGCACCACGAAGGTGGTGTAGGCCCCGATCATCACCATCTCGCCATGCGCCATGTTGATGACGCCCATCACGCCGAACGTGATGGCGAGGCCGATCGCGGCGAGCAGCAACACCGAGCCGAGCGAGAGGCCGTACCAGGCATTCTGCACCATCGACCAGACCGCGAGCGAATTCTGGATCGAGCCGATGGCGCTCGCGGCGGCCTTGGCCACCGAGGCCGGCTGCTCGCCCATGCCGGTGAGCAGTGCCAGCGCTTCCTGGTCGCCGCGCGCCTTGAGCGTTGCGACCGCCTCAAGCTTCTCGACCTCGGAGGCGTCCGCCTTGAACAGCAGAATGGCGGCGCGGGCCTCGCCGAGCGCCGCCTTGACCGACTTGTTGGTTTCCTTGGCGAGCGCGGCATCGACCGCCTCGAGCGCAGTCTCCTCATGCGACTTGAAGACGGATTGCGCCGCCTGGAGCCGCGTTCCAACGTCCGGCGACTGCAGCGTCATGCTGCCGAGCGCGGCATCGACGCTGCGGCGCAGACGGTTGTTGAGGCGAACCGCGCTCGCGCTGTCGGGAACGCTGGCCACCGCCTCGCCGGTCGCGGCGTCGATCGACTTGCCGTCGGCGCCGGTGATGTAAACCTTCTTGCTGTCCGGATCGGCCATCAACCGGCCGTCCTGGAGCGCGCTGATGATGGGAAAGGCCAGCTTGTTGCCGCTGCTGGCGACCACACCGATTGCCTCTTCCGTGTCGGAGAAATCATCGTTGGCGAATTTGGCGACCCCGTCCTCGAACGGACCGGCGAAGGCCGGCAGCGCAAACGCGATCAGGAACAATGAGAGCGCAAGCGAACAGAGGCGTGCGGACAAATGGGCTGGCACTGTGAATGACCCCGGCAGAAATGAGTGGAGAAGGCGGCGGGATCGCCGCCTTCTCCGATCTTGCAATGGAGTGTCAGACCCGGATCAGGAGCCCGAACCGAGGCACTTGTTGGTCTTGGTGTTGAAGTTGCCGCACTTCTTGCCGACCCAGTCGCCGATCAGGTCCTTGGAGCCCTCGAGCTCCTTCGACCAGGCATCGCCCGCGACGAGGCCCGGGGTCTTCCAGACCACGTCGAACTGGCCGTTGGCCTTGATTTCGCCGATGAACACCGGCTTGGTGATGTGGTGGTTCGGCAGCATCTTCGACACGCCGCCGGTCAGGTTCGGCGCCTCGATGCCGGGAAGCGCGTCGATCACCTTGTCCGGATCGGTCGACTTCACCTTCTCAACCGCCTTCACCCACATGTTGAAACCGATCACGTGCGCTTCCATCGGATCGTTGGTCACGCGCTTCGGATTCTTGGTGTAGGCCTGCCATTCCTTGATGAACTTCTCGTTCGACCCGTCCTTGGTCTTGATCGACTCGAAGTAGTTCCAGGCGGCGAGATGACCGACCAGCGGCTTGGTGTCGATGCCGGCGAGCTCTTCCTCACCGACCGAGAACGCCACCACCGGGATGTCCTTCGCCTTGATGCCCTGGTTGCCGAGCTCCTTGTAGAAGGGAACGTTGGCGTCGCCGTTGATGGTCGAGACCACCGCGGTCTTCTTGCCGGCCGAGCCGAACTTCTTGATGTCGGCCACGATCGTCTGCCAGTCGGAGTGACCGAACGGCGTGTAGTTGATCATGATGTCTTCCTGGGCGACACCCTTGGACTTCAGGTAGGCTTCCAGGATCTTGTTGGTGGTGCGCGGATAGACGTAGTCGGTGCCCGCGAGCACCCAGCGCTTCACCTTCTCTTCCTTCATCAGGTAGTCGACGGCGGGGATCGCCTGCTGGTTCGGCGCCGCACCGGTGTAGAACACGTTGCGCTCGCTCTCCTCACCCTCGTACTGCACGGGGTAGAACAGGATGTTGTTCAGCTCCTTGAAGACCGGGAGCACCGACTTGCGGGACACCGAGGTCCAGCAGCCGAACACCACCGAGACCTTGTCCTTGGTGATCAGCTCGCGCGCCTTCTCGGCGAACAGCGGCCAGTTCGACGCGGGGTCGACGACGACGGCTTCGAGCTTCTTGCCGAGAACGCCGCCCTTCTTGTTCTGCTCGTCGATCAGGAAAAGGATGGTGTCCTTCAGCGTGGTCTCGCTGATGGCCATGGTGCCGGAAAGGGAGTGCAGCACGCCGACCTTGATGGTCCCGTCGGCGGCCTTCGCGCCAGTCAATGAAGCCAGACCGAGCATCAATCCGGCGGTCGCGGCGAGCACGCCGCGGCGGCTAAATGACGCCGCTATATCGTGAGTAGATTTGCTAAGCATGAGTGTCTCATCTCCCTGACGCAGACGTGAAAAACGCTGCGAAACGGCCCCACGGCCGCCTGCGATTAACGGATTCGCAAGAACCGTGCCATGGGCTAAGCACCCAATAAGCCTTTGATTCCATGACGAGAACTGTCGGAAAACAAAGTTTCGCGGCGAGCAGACGGCTCAAATTTTGAGCAATCCAAATGTATGCCAAAGCGGCAGGCGGATTATTATTTTAGCAAATTGTCCGTTCTGGCTAAATTTCCGGCACAACTATTTGTGCACGGCAATCGCCATTTGCGACCAGCGTGCCTTGAAAGCGCCCCCTCGATGTTCCATATGAACGGTGAGATCTCTTGCGAATCAAGGGGTCATAGCGAGCCGCGTGTTCTTAAGCCCCCTGCGGGCCTCTGGCTTGCCCCATATCTCCCAAGCCATCCGACACCCCAAACACGCAGGTGTCTTCTCGACACCCTTTTGCGCGCGCCGCGCTAGATGCGCCGGGCGTTCGCTTTTGACATGGAAAGAACCCCACTTTTGACTTCGTTTCAGGACTTCGGCCTCGCCGAACCCATCGCGCGCGCTCTTCAGGAAGAGAATTACGTCACCCCCACCCCAATCCAGGCTCAGACCATTCCGCTGGCGCTGACCGGCCGCGATGTCGTCGGCATCGCCCAGACCGGCACCGGCAAGACTGCCTCCTTCGCACTGCCGATCCTGCACCGCCTGCTCGAGCATCGTATCAAGCCGCAGCCGAAGACGGCCCGCGTGCTGGTGTTGTCGCCGACCCGCGAACTGTCCGGCCAGATCCTCGACAGCTTCAATGCCTATGGCCGCCACATCCGCCTGTCCTCGACGCTTGCCATCGGCGGCGTGCCGATGGGCCGCCAGGTCCGCGCCCTGATGCAGGGCGTCGAGGTGCTGGTCGCCACCCCCGGCCGCCTGCTCGACCTCGTGCAGAGCAACGGGTTGAAGCTCTCCAGCGTCGAATTCCTCGTGCTCGACGAGGCCGATCGCATGCTCGACATGGGGTTCATCAACGACATTCGTAAGATCGTCGCCAAACTGCCGATCAAGCGACAGACGCTGTTTTTCTCGGCGACCATGCCGAAGGACATCGCCGAGCTCGCCGATTCCATGCTGCGCGACCCCGCCCGCGTCGCGGTGACCCCGGTCTCCTCGACCGCCGAGCGAATCAACCAGCGCATCCTCCAGGTCGACTTCTCGGCCAAGCCCGCCTTCCTGACCAAGCTGCTGCAGGACGCGGCGATCAATCGGGCGCTGGTCTTCACCCGCACCAAGCACGGTGCCGACAAGGTGGTGAAGACGCTGGCCAAGGCCGGCATCGCGGCCAACGCCATCCATGGCAACAAGTCGCAGAACCATCGCGAGCGCACGCTCGCCCAGTTTCGCTCGGGCGAGATCCGCACCCTGGTCGCCACCGACATCGCGGCCCGCGGCATCGACGTCGACGGGATCAGCCACGTCATCAATTTCGACCTGCCCAACGTGCCGGAAACCTACGTTCACCGCATCGGCCGCACCGCGCGCGCCGGCGCTGACGGCACCGCGATCTCGCTGGTGGCCGGCGGCGAGGAGCTCAGCTACCTGCGCGACATCGAACGGCTGATCCGCGTGGCGCTGCCGCGCGAAGACCATCGCACCGATGCCGGCCGCCGCGATGCCGGTCCCCCCCCGCCGCAGCAACGGCAGGGCCGCCCGGGCCGTCAAGGCCAGCGTCCGCAGGGCGCCCGGCATGGCGACGGACGGCGTGGCGACGAGCGACATGCCGAGGGACGCCACCACAGTGGCGGCAGGCACGGCGACGGACGGCCGGGCGAAGGACGCCATGGCGAGGGCAGGCCTGTTGATGGCAGGCCCGGTGATGGCCACACGGCCTCCAAGGGGTCTCGCCGCCGCCGCGGTTCCGGTGGTAAGATGACCTTCTCACCAGCCGATCGGTCGGAACAGCGTCCAGCGCATAGCGCCGGCAAGCCTGATGGAATACAAGGCGTTGCCTTTTTGCGTCGCGAGAGCCGCCCCACCGGCCGACCGAACCGCAACCCTCATTCGAACTAACAGTCTACGACTGGAGACACCCACATGGCTAAGGAAGAGCTGATCCAGTTCGAAGGACTGGTCACCGAAATCCTCCCCGACGCCCGCTACCGCGTGCAGCTCGACGCCGGGCACGAAATCGTCGCCTACACCGCCGGCAAGATGAAGAAGAACCGCATCAAGACGCTGGCGGGCGACCGCGTGACGGTCGAGATGTCGCCCTACGACCTGGAGAAGGGCCGGCTGATTTTCCGCCACAAGGACGAACGTCCCAGCACGGCTGGCGGACCGCCCCGGCCCGGACAGCGCGGCGGCCAGTTCCGCCGCCGCTAACCGAGGGCCGACGCGCGAGCGCGGCAGTAAAATTCCGACCTGTTTATTGATCCGCCGCGGACAGAGCGGCGGATCAAAAAATCGTGCGCGTCCGGATTGTTTTGAGGCCCGAATTCCGATAAAAGGAATTTATCGATTTTCGGCCGGACGACATTAGCATCCACCGGTATAGCCGGTTCAGACACGCTGACGACCCTTCCAAAAATTCGATCTAACCGGCCTGCGCAAGCGGGCTCTCACATTGTGTTATCTGAGAAGGGACTACCCCCGTGAGCATGGGAACCGTGAAGTGGTTTAACGCGACCAAAGGCTTCGGCTTCATTCAGCCCGACGATGGCGGCCAGGACGTGTTCGTTCACATCAGCGCTGTCGAGCGCGCCGGCCTCGGCACGCTCCGTGAAGGTCAGAAGATCTCCTACGAGGTCGTGGCCGACCGCCGCTCCGGCAAATCGGCAGCAGACAACCTCCGCGCCGCAGGCTGAACCGGCCGGGCGCTTGGCCCGATCGGCTCGCGAGAAACAAGAAGGCCGTGCATAGCGCACGGCCTTTTTCATTCATGCCCGCTGGCGGATGTCAGCACGAGGACGGTACGCCGTTGTAGGGCAACGCAAGTGACTTGACGCGGCCGCGCGTAGGACAGATCGCTCAGCTAGTTGGGCTTGGTGCCCCCACTGCCGCCACCGCTGGCGCTGCTGCTCAGCGAACCGGCTTGGCTCATCGTATTGTTGAAATAGGTGTCGCTGTCGCCGAGCGTCACGCGACGCTGGCAAAGCGGCACGCAGCTGTAGGATTCCCGCTCGATCCCGCGATAGACGGTGACGAGCCGGTCGCTAGGGCCTTCGACCTGGATCTGGCGATCGACCAGAATCTCGCCGCTCCGGTCGAGCGCAATGAAATTGGTGGCACCGTAGCCCTTGCCGGTCACGACGATCATGCCGCCGGGCTGGAGCGTGACGTCGGCGATCAGGGGATTGCCGACCACGATGGTCGCCACCTTGCCTGGCAGCCGCACCAGCTTGGCCTGGTCGACATTGACGGCGATGGTGTCGGCGGTGGACTCGGCTGAGCCGGCAGCCGGCGACGCCAGCACTGCGGCAGCAACCAGAAGACAGATGCGCGCCTGACGGCGCAGCAATTCCTTACGCATACTCTTACCCCCGGGACGTCACAAACCGGCAGAAGCGAACGGATAACAGCGGAGCCGGTGCCCGACCCGACTAACCTGCCTTTAATTCGTGAACGTTCCGCAAACTCCGGGACTATTGTTTGAGCGGACCGGTATTTACGCTCTCGATATCCCCGTCCTAGCGGCGGAACGGGTAGGCCAATTGGCCCACGATCTCCTTCGGGATCGTCGCTTCGTCCTTGCCGTAATCCTGCGGCAGGCGCCCCTCTGGCATGCGGAAGGTACCGAACAGCACGTCCCAGACCGGGAACGTCCCGGCGAAATTGGTGTTGCCGCCCTCTTCGAGCGGGGTGTGGTGCCAACGGTGGAACACCGGCGTTGCCAGCACATATTTGAAGGGTCCGAAAGTCCAGTTCAGGTTGGCGTGGACGAAGGCCGAATGGAAGGTGGTGAACGGGCCGACCCAGATCATGATGTTCGGGGAGATGCCGGCCATCAGCAGCACGACGTCGACGCCGATCGTCCCGAGCATGAGATTGATGGGATGGAAGCGGGCCGCGGAGATCCACCCGATCTCCTCCGACGAATGGTGGATGGCGTGATACTTCCAGAAGCCGCCGTCGTGGAAAAGCCGGTGCAGCCAATACAGCATGAAATCGGACAGCACCAGGAACAGCAGGGCTTGCACCCACACGGGCAGCTGCGACAGCGGGCCGTGGCCGTTGTCGTAGAAGGCAATGAGCTCGTCGGCATCGTGGATGTTGAAGACGACGCTGGCACCGACGATCAGAAGTCCGATCCGCATGGTCCGGGCGAACACCGGAACGAAGAACCAGTAGCAGATGTCGGTGACGATCTCCCGCTTGCGCCACCACGGCGCGCCGGGATTGCAGGCCCAGAAATGCTCGAGCACGGTGAAGACCGCCGCGAGCACCAAGGTGACGGGGACGACCTTTACGATAGTCTCGCCGAGCATCAGGGCGACTTGCATGGGCAGGCTCGACATCGTCGCCTCTCTCCGCGGATTCCAGTTCTCTTACGCCTACTCCGTGAAATTTAAGGGAGGGTGAAACCGCCGACGCGCTGACGATGTATCTGGAACCAACGCGAATTGGAGCCGCGGTCTTAAGGCGAAATTCACTCTGGGCCAAAGCATCGCGCCAGACGGGGGTTTGCGCGATCGAATTAACTCTACCGAAAGAGCTCGGCTCTCATGGTTATTGGGTCAAAGACGGCGCCGAACGAGGCGATCCAACCCCAATGGAGTTTGTTCATGAAGAACTTGATTGCGCGTTTCGCGAAGGATGAATCCGGCGCCACCGCCATCGAATACGGTCTGATCGCCGCCGGCATCGCGCTGGCCATCATCACCGTCGTCAACAATCTCGGCAGCACGCTGAACACCAAGTTCTCCGCGATCAGCAGCTCGCTGAAGTAAGCGGACAGGCCAACGACGGCAAAAGCCCCGGACCTCCGGGGCCTTTGTTTTTCTGAAGACGGCGAGTTCCAGTGGCGTTGCGCGAGTACAGAACCGATGCCGCAGTCGCGGCGAACCAGACAGGGGCGGCGCAGGCCGGCTCGCCAGTCTATTGGGTCTGCCTTGCGCTGCTGCTTGCAACCGTCGCGCTCGCCGCACGGATCGCCAGCCTCTGGTAAGCACGCGCTCCGCCGCTTCGGCGCCCGCGCCCCTTGCTGTGTTGTCGGTTTGTTTAGCACTGCCGGCTAGCATCCGCCGACGCCAGTCCCCGCGATAAACCCAGGCCTCAAGACGCAGCCCATGATCCTCGACCTTGCGCGCCTTCTGCTCTTCCCGGCCCTGATGGCGTTCGCCGCCGCGAGCGATCTCTTCACCATGACGATCTCGAACCGCGTGTCGCTGGCGCTGGTCGCGGGCTTCTTCGCGCTCGCTTTCGCCGGTGGCATGGCACCTTACGAGATGCTGAGTCATGTTGGCGCCGGCGCGCTTCTCCTCGCTGTGGCGTTTACCTGCTTCGCGATGGGCTGGGTCGGCGGCGGCGACGCCAAGGTCGCGGCCTCCGTCGCGCTCTGGTTCGGCTTCGCACAGCTGATGAACTTCCTGCTCTACGCCTCGCTGTTCGGCGGCGCGCTGACATTGCTGCTGCTCCAGTTCCGGCAATGGCCGCTGCCCTATGGGCTGGCGGGCCAGGCCTGGCTCGCACGGCTGCACGCCAAGGAGAGCGGCATCCCCTACGGCATCGCGCTCGCGCTGAGCGCGCTGATGGTCTACCCGGAGACCGAATGGGTGAAGGCGATCGATCTCGCTCACCTCGCACTGCGCTGAACGCACAGGGTAAACCCGGCGTTAAGGCGATTTAGATACGCCTCATTAACCATGCTTTGACGAATAGCTGGTCAACTGCCGATTACGGCGGCGGCAGCGTCGCGGCGGTTTGTTGGAAAGTGAAGCGTATGAATAGGGCACGCATTGTCGTCCTGACGGTCGCCATCTGCGCCGGCGGTGTCGCCGCGTACCTGGCGAGCGGTTCGGACAATACTGCGCCGCCTCCGGCGGCCCCGGTCGCGCAGCTTCCGACCGTCGACGTTCTCGTGGCCAAGAACGACATCGGCCTCGGCCAGACCGTGAAGCCGGACGACGTGCAATGGCAGACCTGGCCGGCCGCGACCGCCAGCGCCACCTTCATCCGTCGCAACGAGCGTCCCGACGGCGCCACCCAGGTCACCGGTTCGATCGCGCGCGCGCCCTTCATTCAAGGCGAGCCGATCCGCGATCAGAAGCTGGTCAAGGCCGAAGGCTCAGGCTTCATGGCGGCAATCCTGCCCAGCGGCATGCGGGCGATCTCGACCGAGATCTCGCCGGAGACCGGCGCAGGCGGCTTCATCCTGCCCAACGATCGCGTCGACGTTCTTCTCACCCGCCGGCTGAAGAACCCGGACCAGGCCAGCGGCGCCCCCGACATCGTCACCTCCGAGATCATCCTGGCCAATATCCGCGTCCTGGCGATCGACCAGGCGCCAAAGGAAAAAGACGGCCAGAATTCGGTAGTCGGCAAGACCGTCACGCTCGAGCTCAATCCCGCCCAGACCGCGACACTCTCCGCGGCACGCCAGAGCGGCACGCTGTCGCTGGCGCTGCGCAGCATCGTCGACGTCAAGATGAGCGAAATCACGCTCGATGATTCCGCGCAGAAGCGAGACGGTATTTCGATCATCCGCTACGGAATTCCGAGCCAGACGGCGAAAGCACGATGAAGATAGTCGATATGAAATGCAGGGTGGATCTGGCGACGATGCGGACCTCGGCGGTTCGCGCCCTGTCGTTCACGGCCGCTCTCGCGCTGGCGCTCAACCCGGTGCTGACCCCCGCGGTCGCCGCCGATTACCGTCCGGCGGCGTCGGCCGCGGCGGACGGCCAGATAAACGCGCGCTTCCTCTCGCTCGGCGTCGGCAAGTCGATCGTGATCGACCTGCCGCGCGACATCAAGGATGTGCTGGTCGCCGATCCCAAGATCGCCAACGCGGTGGTCCGCTCCGCGCAACGCGCCTATATCATCGGCGCCACGGTCGGCCAGACCAATATCGTGTTCTTCGATTCCGCCGGTCAGCAGATTGCGGCCTACGACATCGCGGTCAAGCGCGACCTCAACGGCGTGCGGGCCGCGCTGAAGCAGATCCTGCCCAATTCGGACATCCAGATCGACGGACTGGGCGACGGCATCGTCCTGACCGGCACGGCAGCGAATCCGATGGAGGCGCAGCAGGCCAACGAGCTCGCCGCGCGCCTGGCCGGCGGCGCCGACAAGGTGGTGAACTCGATCGTGGTACGGGGCCGCGATCAGGTGATGCTCAAGGTGACGGTGGCGGAAGTCCAGCGCAACATCGTCAAGCAGCTCGGCATCGACCTCTCAGCGAACCTCAACTACGGCACCTCGGTGGTGAGCTTCACCAACGCCAATCCGTTCACGGCTCTCGGCAAGAACCTCGTGGACGGCAACAACTTGACGACGAAGTTCGGCGCGGCACCGTCGGTGCAGGCCACCCTGCGCGCGATGGAAACCGCGGGCGTCATCCGCACGCTGGCCGAACCGAACCTGACCGCGATCTCCGGTGAATCGGCAACGTTCATCGCCGGCGGTGAATTCCCGGTCCCGGCCGGCTATGCGTGCGATCCCACCACGCATGTCTGCACCACCCAGATCAGCTTCAAGAAGTTCGGCATCTCGCTGAACTTCACCCCCGTGGTGCTGAGCGAGGGCAAGATCAGCCTGCGCGTGATGACGGAGGTCTCTGAGCTGTCGAACGAAAACGCAATCACGCTGTCGCAGGCGGTGACCACGTCGACGGTGAACTCGCTGACCGTGCCCTCGATCAGGACCCGCCGCGCGGAAACCTCGCTGGAAATCCCCTCCGGCGGCGCGATGGCGATGGCCGGCCTGATCCAGCAGCAGACCAAGCAGGCGATCAGCGGACTGCCCGGACTGATGCAGCTCCCGGTCCTCGGAACGCTGTTCCGCAGCCGCGACTTCGTCAACAACGCCACCGAGCTCTGCGTGATCGTGACGCCCTATGTCGTTCGCGCGGTGGCGCCGAAGGACCTGTCGCGGCCGGATGACGGCTTCGCCCCGCCGGTGGATCCTCAGGCCCAGCTGATTGGCAACATCAACCGCATCTACGGCGTGCCCGGCCGGACCGAGCCGGCCAAGAACTACCGCGGCACCTACGGCTTCATTACCGACTGAGGCGGAACGGGGACTTCACGATGATCACAAAACCACCCCAGCTTCGCACACGCGCCATCCGCTTCGGCGGCGCGCTCGTCGGCATGGCGCTCGCGCTCGGCGGCTGCCAGCACGACGAAGCCGTTACCGCGTCCATTCCCGACGACTACAAGCAGCGCCATCCGATCGCGATCGAGGAGCAGAACCGCTCGATCGTCGTCTTCGTCGGCCATGCCCGCGGGGGACTGACCGCCGCCCAGCGCGCGGACGTGATGGGTGTCGCATCGGCATGGTTGCACGAAGGCACCGGGGCCATCCGCATCGACGTGCCGTCCGGCACGCCCAATGCGCGTCCGGTCGCAGATACGATGCGTGAAATCCAGGCGATGCTGGCCGGAGCAGGCGTTCCGCCGCGCGGCGTCAACGTTCGTCCCTACCATCCCGAGGACAAGCGCTTCCTGCCGCCGATCCGGCTCACTTACTCCAAGATCGCCGCGATCGCGGGTCCCTGTGGCCTGTGGCCGGACGACATTGGCCCTTCCATGAAGAACAGGGGCTGGTTCGAGAACAAGGACTATTACAATTACGGCTGCGCCTATCAGCGCAACCTCGCGGCGATGGTCGACAATCCGTCGGACCTCGAGCAGCCGCGGCCTGAGACGCCGTCCTACACACCCCGGCGCATTACCGGCTTCGAGAAGTATCGCAAGGGAACGACGACGGCGACCACCTATCCTGAGGCCGACAAGGCCAAACTCAGCGACACCGGCAAATGATCAGCTACGCTCGCCAGACACACGAAGAGCAGCCGGAAGCACCTCCGCCGCCGGTGGAGGAGCATATCGCGCCCGCGCCGCGCGTCTCGGTCCAGGCCTTCTGCGAGACCGTGGAAACGGCTGCCGCGGTCCAGTCGGCCGGCGAGGATCGCCGTCTCGGCAAGGCCCACCTGAAGATCCAGATGGGCGGCATGGCGGCCGCGATCGAAGCCTACCGCTCGGCTCCCACGCCGAACGTGATCGTGCTCGAGAGCGACGGCCGCAACGACCTGCTGGGCGGTCTCGATCAGCTCGCCACCGTCTGCGATGCCGGCACCCGCGTGGTCGTGATCGGCCGCATCAACGACGTCATGCTCTACCGCGAACTGGTGCGCCGCGGCGTCAGCGATTACGTGCTTGCGCCAGTCGGCGCGATCGACGTCGTACGCTCGATCTGCAACCTGTTCTCGGCGCCGGAAGCCAAGGCGGTCGGCCGCATCATCGCCGTGGTCGGCGCCAAAGGGGGCGTCGGCGCTTCCACGATCTCCCACAACGTCGCCTGGGCGATCGCGCGCGACCTCGCAATGGATGCCGTCGTCGCCGATCTCGACCTCGCCTTCGGCACCGCTGGCCTCGACTACAACCAGGATCCGCCGCAGGGCATTGCCGACGCCGTGTTCTCGCCCGATCGCGTCGACACCGCCTTCATCGACCGTCTGCTGTCGAAGTGCACCGACCATCTCAGCCTGCTGGCGGCGCCGGCGACGCTCGACCGGGTCTACGATTTCGGCACCGACGCCTTCGACGCCGTGTTCGACACACTGCGCTCCACCATGCCCTGCATCGTGCTGGACATTCCGCACCAATGGGCGGGCTGGACCAAGCGTGCCTTGATCGGAGCGGACGACATCCTGATCGTGGCAGCCCCCGACCTCGCCAATTTACGCAACACCAAGAACCTGTTCGATCTGCTGAAGGCCGCGCGGCCCAACGACCGGCCGCCGCTGTACTGCCTGAACCAGGTCGGCGTGCCGAAACGGCCCGAAATCGCCGCCGCGGAGTTCGCCAAGGCGATCGAGAGCCAGCCGATCGTCTCGATCCCGTTCGAGCCGCAGATCTTCGGCTCGGCGGCCAACAACGGGCAGATGATCGCGGAGATCTCCGCCAACCACAAATCGATCGAGATGTTCCTTCAGATCGCCCAGCGCCTGACCGGCCGCAGCGAGACCAAGAAACAAAAGTCGTCCCTATTTTCCCCCCTGATTGAGAAGTTGCGGGGAAAATAGGCCGCCGCAAGGAGTCGTTAAGTGTTCGGTAAGCGTAGCGGAACAGACACCGACCTTCGGGCGCCCAAGCCCGGTGCGATGTCGCTCGAGCCTACCCAGGCTCCAGCACCGACGGTGTCGCGCGCCCCGCCCCCGCCGGCCGTCGCCTCGCCGCCGCTGGCGCCCGCCAAGGCGTCCCCGCCCCCGGCTATGGAGAGCCGGCGCTCGGACAACTATTACGAGGTCAAGGCGACCATCTTCGGCGCGCTGATCGAGGCGATCGACCTCGCCCAGCTCGCCAAGCTCGATTCGGAATCCGCGCGCGAGGAAATCCGCGACATCGTCAACGAGATCATCGCGATCAAGAATATCGTGATGTCGATCGCCGAGCAGGAGGAGCTGCTCGACGACATCTGCAACGACGTTCTCGGCTACGGCCCGCTCGAACCGCTGCTGTCGCGCGACGACATCGCCGACATCATGGTCAATGGCGCCAACACCGTCTACATCGAAGTCGGCGGCAAGATCCAGCGCACCGGCATCCGTTTCCGCGACAACCAGCAACTTCTCAACATCTGCCAGCGCATCGTCAGCCAAGTCGGCCGGCGCGTCGACGAATCCTCGCCGATCTGCGACGCGCGCCTCGCCGACGGCTCCCGCGTCAACGCCATCGTGCCGCCGCTGTCGATCGACGGCCCCGCGCTCACCATCCGCAAATTCAAGAAGGACAAGCTGACGCTGGATCAGCTCGTCAAGTTCGGCGCGATCACGCCCGAGGGCGCCGAGATCCTCCAGATCATCGGACGCTGCCGTTGCAACGTGCTGATCTCCGGCGGCACCGGCTCCGGCAAGACCACGCTTCTCAACTGTCTGACCAACTATATCGAGCATGACGAGCGCGTCATCACCTGCGAGGACGCCGCCGAGCTCCAGCTCCAGCAGCCCCATGTGGTGCGGCTGGAAACCCGCCCGCCCAATATCGAGGGCGAGGGCCAGGTCACCATGCGCGAATTGGTGCGCAACTGCCTGCGTATGCGTCCCGAACGCATCATCGTCGGCGAGGTCCGCGGACCCGAGGCGTTCGACCTGCTGCAGGCCATGAACACCGGCCACGACGGGTCGATGGGCACGCTGCACGCCAACAACCCGCGCGAAGCACTGTCGCGCTGCGAATCCATGATCACGATGGGCGGCTTTTCGCTGCCCTCGCGAACGATCCGCGAGATGATCTGCGCCTCGATCGACGTCATCATTCAGGCCGCGCGCCTGCGCGACGGCTCCCGCCGCATCACCCACATCACCGAGGTGATGGGCATGGAAGGCGACACCATCATCACCCAGGACATCTTCCTCTACGACATGGTCGGCGAGGACGCCAACGGCAAGATCATCGGCCGGCACCGCTCGACCGGCATCGGCCGTCCGAAGTTCTGGGAGCGCGCCCGCTATTACGGCGATGAGAAGCGGCTTTCCGCTGCGCTGGACGCGGCGGAAGTCGCGCCGAAGACGTGAGCAGGTCAACATCGCCATGAAGATGCAGGTCCTTGCCCTCGCATTCCTCGCCACCGCAGCGGTCGGCGGCATCGCCTGGGTCTTCCTTTATCCGCTGCTGTCGGGGGAGCGAAAGGCGGAAAGCCGCCGCGCCTCGATCTCGCGCGCCGAGACGCCGACGGTCCGCCAAGCCGAGAAGAACCAGCGCTCGCGCCGCGAGCAGGTCGAGAGCACGCTGAAGGATCTCGAAGCGCGACGCCTGCAGGAAAAGAACGTTCCCCTCACTGTCCGCTTGTCGCAGGCGGGGCTCGACTGGACGCCGCAGAAATTCTGGATCGTGTCCGCCGTCGTGGCCGGCTTGTTCTTCGCAGGCGCCCTGTTCGCCGGCGGCGGCCTGATCGGCGCTGCCGGCCTCGCCTTTGCCGGCGGTTTCGGGTTGCCCCGCTGGGCGCTGGGCTATCTGAAGAAGCGCCGGGAAGACAAGTTCCTGAAGGCACTGCCCGATGCGGTCGACGTGATCGTCCGCGGCATCAAGGCCGGCCTGCCGCTGTTCGAATCGATCAAGGTCGTCGCTGCGGATTCGCCCGAGCCGCTGCGCAGCGAGTTCCTCGCCATCATCGAGACGCAGGCAATCGGCATGCCGCTGGGCGAGGCTTGCTCCCGGCTCTATGAGCGCATGCCGCTGCCGGAAGCCAATTTCTTCGGCATCGTGGTGTCGATCCAGCAGAAATCCGGCGGCAATCTCTCCGAAGCGCTCGGCAACCTGTCGAAGGTGCTGCGCGACCGCAAGAAGATGAAAGAGAAGATCCAGGCGATGTCGATGGAAGCCAAGGCCTCGGCCGGCATCATCGGTTCGCTGCCGCCGATCGTGATGTTCCTGGTCTATCTCACGACGCCACAATACATCTCGCTGCTTTGGACTCATCCCACCGGCCAGCTGATGCTGGTCGGCTGCGTCGTCTGGATGGCGATCGGCGTCCTGGTGATGAAAAAGATGATCAATTTTGACTTCTGACGGTGACCGATGGTCGAGTTCCTCGTTACGAAACTGCACGACGTCCGGTTCATGACCATGATGCTGGCAGCCATCGCCGCCAGCGCCACCGTCTATACGCTGGTGATGCCGCTGTTCGCCGGAGAAGGCCTCTCCAAGCGCATGAAGGCGGTGGCGAGCGAGCGTGAACGCATCCGGCAGCGCGAGCGTGAGCGCCTTCACAAGAGCGAGAAGGTCTCCCTGCGCCAGACGCCGAAGCAGCTCGTCTCCAAGGTCGTGGAGGACTTCAACCTCACCAAATGGCTCGCGCAGGAAGCAGCGCGGGACAAGCTCATCATGGCCGGCTACCGCGGCCAGGCTCCCTACATCACCTTCCTGTTTGCCCGCATGGTCGCTCCGATCGTGCTCTTCGTCGGCTCGGTGATCTATGTTTTCCTGATCGCGCATTTGCAGCAGGCGATGCCGATCAAGATCGGCATCTGCCTCGGCGCAGCCTATCTCGGCCTCCAGGCGCCTATGCTGTTCCTCAGGAATGCGATCTCGAAGCGCCAGCTCTCGATCAAGCGCGCCTTTCCCGATGCACTCGACCTGCTTCTGATCTGCATCGAGTCCGGCATGTCGGTCGAAATGGCATTCCGGAAGGTCGCCACCGAGATCGTGGGACAGTCGATCGCGTTGTCGGAAGAATTCACGCTGACAACCGCCGAACTGTCCTATCTGCAGGATCGCAAGGTCGCCTATGAGAATCTGGCACGACGCACCGGGCTCGAGGGCGTCAAGTCGGTGTGCCTGGCACTGCAGCAGGCGGAACGCTACGGTACCCCGCTGGGTCAATCCTTGCGCGTCATGGCGCAGGAAAACCGCGATATGCGCATGAACGAGGCCGAGAAGAAGGCCGCCGCCTTGCCGCCGAAGTTGACCGTGCCGATGATCCTGTTCTTCCTGCCGGTCCTGTTCGTCGTCATTCTCGGGCCGACCGCCATCAAGGTCACCGAGATGCAGTGAGGCAGGGCACGGACTGCACGCGGTCCGTGGGACGACTTCGATCGTCGAGGATCAGGACTGGTCAGTCGGGCTGGTTGAGCGAGGCGACCGGGGTCCGCTTCGGCGTGCCGCGATGGCCGTCGCTGCGGCTCAGCATGTCCTTGAGATAAGCCACGTTGGCCTCGGCCTGATCCGGAGGCAGATCGGCCTTCACGATGGTCTCGGCCTCGGCGAAGCGGCCCTGGAGACCGACGACGAGGCCGAGATTCTGCCGCACCCGGCTGCTGGCACGCGGCGAGGCGTAGGCCTGCCGCAACGCCTCTTCGGCCTTGGGCAGATCCTTCGTCAACATGTAGGACAGGCCGAGATTGGAAAGTACGCCGGGATCACCCGGCGCGATCTTCAGCGCGCTCGCATAATAGGAACGCGCCTCCTCATGGCGCCCCATCTGGTCGAGGGCGGTGCCCTGCACGGAGAGCAGGTGCCAGTCCGGATTGTCGGGCGAATGCGCCTTCGACAGGACGTCGAAAGCCTGCTGGAAATTACCGTTGTCGGCGAGGGCGCGGCCGTACAGGGCGAGCAGCGGCTTGTTGCCGGGATTGGCGATGGTCGCCTGCTCGAGCACGGCTACGGCCTGGGCGCGCTGACCATTGGCGCGCAGGGCCTGACCATAGCCGAGCGCAGCGTCGGCATCCTTGGGATTGGCCCGGTAGCGCTCGCCATAGACCTCGACGGCGCGAACCGGATCAGTGGGAGCGGCTTCCGCCCGTGGCCCGCCGATCGAGCCCGTCACGTCCGAGAGTTTCGACATGCCCGAGCAGCCGCCGAGGCCCATGGCCACCGCCGCCACCATCGAGGTGGACGCAAGAAGCCGGGCAAGACTGAACCGTTGACGCATGACGCCTTGACTCTCGAGCCGATTGATCGAGCCGAACGCGCCAGCAATAGGCTGTTAACCCTAACGGCCGGTTAACGCAGCTCCCGGGCCGCTCTCCGCGCGATGCTTGTGGCGGCGTCCCGCCGCCCGAGGTCGAGATCGCGGCGGAGCGCACTCAACTGGTCGTCCACACGCCTCGGCAACTGCCGCCTCAATATTCGATGGCAAGCCGCTTGCGAATTTCGTCGATGCGCTTGTCGAGCGCATCGAACCGCGCGTGGACGGAGCGATCGTGCAGATAGAAGACGTCCCCGCCGGCAAGGAACGCGAAGATCCAGTGGTGGTGCTCGACGTAACCGAAGATCACCTCGATAGCCTGGCCGATGAATGTGACCACGCTCCACACAAATTCCATTGCATGTCCTCCCGGCGCGTTTGTCGTCGGTCGCCCCCGATTTCATTCCGGCGACCGTTGCCGGAACCTAGCATGGCCCCCTCGCCGCGAGTAGCGGCTCGCCGAACGGGGACAGCAAAGCCGATTGCAGCCGCGGCGAAACTCTGCGAAGTCTCGTCCATTCGCATGCCCCGCCTGATCCGACGATCCGGACCCGCCAATGCCTTCTGTCTTCGAGACGTCCCCCACCGCCATCCCGATCACCTTCGTCACCAAATCGAGCTGGGATCAGGTCGCCGGGACGCTGCCGCCGGCGCAACGCCAGTTTGCGAGCGCCAGCGCCTTTGCAGCCAAGCCGGGCGGCTATCTCGCCCTGCCCGCGCCGGATGGCGCGATCGCGCAGGTGCTGTTCGGCCTCGAGGACGACGGCGCAAGATCGCGCGACCTGTTCCGGCCCGGCGCCCTGCCCGGCCTGCTGCCGCCCGGCACCTATCGCTTTGCCAATGCGCCGCACGATGCACGGCTGGCGGCGCTCGCCTTCGCGCTCGGCACATACCGCTTCGCGCGCTACCGCAAGACTGACAGGCCCGAGGTCCGGCTGGTGCCGCCTGATGGCGTGGACCCGGCCGAGATCGATCGGATCGCCGGTGCGGCGACGCTGGCACGCGACCTCATCAACACGCCGTCCAACGACATGGGCCCGGATGAGCTCGCCGCAGTCGCGCAAGCGCTAGCGGCGGAATTCGGTGCGAGCTTTGCCTGCACCGTCGGCGAGGAGTTGGCGAAGAATTTCCCGCTGATCCACGCCGTCGGCATGGCATCCAGCCGCGCCCCGCGGCTGATCGACATCAGTTGGGGCGATCCTGGTCATCCCAAGGTGACGCTGGTCGGCAAGGGCGTCTGCTTCGACACCGGCGGGCTCGATCTGAAGCCGTCGAGCGGCATGCTGATCATGAAGAAGGACATGGGCGGCGCCGCCAACGTGCTGGCGCTGGCGCGCATGGTGATGGACGCGAAGCTGAAGGTGCGGCTACGCGTGCTGATTCCGGCCGTGGAGAACGCGGTCGCCGGCAATGCCTTCCGCCCGCTCGATATCTTCACCTCGCGCAAGGGCATCACCGTCGAGATCGGCAATACCGACGCGGAAGGACGCCTGGTGCTCGCAGATGCGCTGGCGCTGGCTGACGAGGAGACGCCCGACTTGCTGGTCGACCTCGGCACGCTGACGGGCGCAGCGCGTGTTGCGCTGGGACCGGATCTGCCGCCGTTTTACACCAATGATGAGACCCTTGCCGCCGACCTCGCGCGCTGCGCGGTGAAGGAGAACGATCCGTTGTGGCGCATGCCGCTATGGCCGCCTTACGATGCATGGCTGGACTCCAAGACGGCCACCATCACCAATGCGCCCTCCGGTGGCTTTGCCGGCTCGATCACCTGCGCGCTGTTCCTGCAGCGCTTCGTCGAGCAGGCCAGGAGCTGGCTGCATGTCGACATCTATGGCTGGACGCCGTCGGCGAAGCCGGCGCGGCCCGAAGGCGGCGAGTGCCAGGCCGCGCGCGCCATCTACGCACTCCTGAGCGAACGCTATGCATGACCCGCGGCTGACGCCGGCGCGGGGTGACCTCGCCGCAAAATATCTCGAAGGCAAGGTGCAGGCGGATCGATACGTCAGCGGCGAGGAATTCGAGGTGGTCGAAGCGATCGCGCCGGTGCGCGAGCAGCCGTCATCGAGCGCGATGCTGATGACGCAGGCCCTGCGCGGCGAACGCGTCATGGTCTACGACCGCAACGGCGAGGGTTGGGCGTGGGCCCAGCTCCATGGCGATGGCTATGTCGGCTGGCTGCCGGATGCGGCGCTCGCGAGGCCATCGGACGCCCCAACTCATCTGGTCGGCGCGCTGCGGACATTTGCGTTCCCCGGTCCCTCGATCAAGCTGCCGCCGGCCGATACGCTCGTGATGGGATCGAAGCTCGCCGTGACGCGCGAGGACGGCAGCTTCGCCGTGACGCATGACGGCAGTTATGTGCCGAAAACGCATCTCGTCCGGCTCGATCATCGCGAGCCGGACTTCGTCGCAGTCGCCGAGCGCTTCGTCGGCACGCCCTATCTCTGGGGCGGCAAGAGCAGCTTTGGCATCGATTGCTCCGGTCTCGTCCAGGTCTCGCTGACGTCCGCCGGGATCGGCTGCCCGCGCGACAGCGACATGCAGCTCGCCGGCCTCGGCCGCCCCCTGGAACCGCACGAGCGAAGCCGCTTGCAGCGCGGCGATCTGATCTTCTGGAAGGGCCATGTCGCGATCGTCCGCGATGGCAGCACCATGGTTCACGCCAATGCGCATCACATGGCGACCGTGATCGAACCGATCGAGCCAGCGATCGCGCGGATCAAGCAGGCCGGCAGCGAGGTCGTCGCAATCAAGCGGCTCTGACCGTCCCGTCGTTCGAGGTTCGCGCGACGCGCGCCCCGGAATGACGAACGCTACGTCGCCCCCGAGCCGTTGCCGGCCGTCTCCAGCCGGAACGCCGCCGCGAACAGCGCGCGCGTGTAATCGGTCTTCGGGTTCTTGAACAGCTCGGAGGCCTGTCCCTCTTCGACCACCTTGCCGCCACGCATGACGATCAGGTGGCTCGCAAGCGAAGCAACGACACGCAAATCGTGCGAGATGAACATGTAGGTGAGCTCCCGCTTGCGCTGGAGCTCGCGCAAGAGATCGACCATCTGCGCCTGGAACAGCATGTCGAGCGCGCTGGTCGGCTCGTCCAGCACGACGAAATCGGGCTCCAGCACCACCGCCCGCGCGATGCTGATGCGCTGGCGCTGGCCGCCGGAGAATTCATGGGGATAGCGATAGCGGGTGTCGGGCTTCAAGCCCACGTCTTCCAACGCCTTGACGACGCGCGCCTCACGCTCCTCGCGCGACAGCTTCGGCTGATGCACCGAGAGACCTTCGGCGATGATGTCGGCGACCGACATGCGCGGTGAGAGCGAGCCGAACGGATCCTGGAACACGATCTGCATGTCGCGCCGGAACGGGCGCATCTCCTTGAAGCGCAGGCCCTGGATGTCCTTCCCTAAGAAGACGATGCGTCCGTTCGAGGAGATCAGGCGCAAGAGGGCCAGCCCCAGCGTGGTCTTGCCCGAGCCGGATTCGCCGACGACACCGAGCGTCTCGCCCTTGCGCACGGCGACGCTGACGCCGTCGACCGCCTTGATGTGGCCGACTGTCTTGCGCATCAAGCCACGCTTGATCGGGAACCACACTTTCAGATCATTGGCCGACATCACCACCGGTGCATCCGGCTGTGGCGGCGCCGGATCCGGCTTCGGCTCCGCCGCGAGCAAGTCGCGTGTATAGGGATGCTTGGGGGCCTTGAAGACCTGCTCGACTGGCCCCTGCTCGACGATCTCGCCGCCCTTCATGACGCAGACGGTGTCGGCGATGCGGCGCACGATGCCGAGATCGTGGGTGATGAAGAGCAGGCTCATGCCGAGCCGCGAGCGGATCTCGGCGAGCAGCGCCAGGATCTGCGCCTGCACGGTGACGTCGAGCGCCGTCGTCGGCTCGTCCGCGATCAACAGGTCCGGCTCGTTGGCGAGCGCCATCGCGATCATGACGCGCTGGCGCTGGCCGCCAGAGAGCTGGTGTGGATAGCTTTTCAGCCGCGTCTCCGGATCGGGAATGCCGACCTGCGTCAGCAGCTCCAGTGTCCGCCTGCGGGCCTCCGCATTGCTGGTCGGATTGTGCAGCTGGATGATCTCGCCGATCTGCGCCTCGATCGTGTGCAGCGGATTGAGCGAGGTCATCGGCTCCTGGAAGATGATGGAGATGTCGCTGCCTCTGATCTCCCGCATCTGCTGCTCGGAGCGGTCGATCAGCTCCTCACCTTTGAAGCGGATGCTCCCTGACGGATGCGAGGCGTTCGGATAGGGCAGCAGCTTCAGGATCGACAGCGCGCTCACCGACTTGCCGGAGCCGGATTCGCCGACCAGCGCAAGGCATTCGCCGCGCTTGATCTGAAACGAGACCTTGTCGACCGCAAGCGTGGTCGCGCCGCCCTGGTGGAAGGCCACAGAGAGATCGCGCACGCTGAGCAGGGGCTGGTTGATCGCGTCCATGACCTTACCTGAACGTCTTGCGCGGATCGAAGGCGTCGCGCACGGCTTCGCCGATGAAGATCAGGAGCGACAGCATGATCGCCACCGAGAAGAAGCCGGAGAAGCCGAGCCAGGGCGCCTGCACGTTGGCCTTGGCCTGCGACAGCAGTTCGCCGAGCGAAGGCGAGCCCGGCGGCAGGCCGAAGCCCAGGAAATCGAGCGCAGTCAGCGTCATCACCGAGCTCGACACGATGAACGGCAGGAAGGTCATGGTCGCCACCATGGCGTTCGGCAGCAGGTGGCGGAACATGATGACGGGGTTGGAGACGCCGAGCGCCCGCGCCGCCTGAATGTATTCGAAGTTGCGACCGCGCAGGAACTCGGCCCGCACGAGGCCAACCAGTGAGACCCAGGAGAACAGCAGGAGGATGCCGAGCAGCACGAAGAAGCCGGGCACCAGCACCGAGGACAGGATGAGGAGAAGGTAGAGCGAGGGGATCGCGGTCCAGATCTCGATGAAGCGCTGGAAGATGAGATCGACCCGGCCGCCGAAATATCCCTGCACCGCGCCCGCTGCGATGCCGATGACGGAGGAGACGATGGTCAGGCAAAGGCCGAATAGCACCGAGATGCGGAAGCCATAGATCAGCCGCGCGACGACGTCGCGGCCCTGATCGTCGGTGCCGAGCCAGTTATATTCGAGATCGCGGCAGCTCTTCAGCCCTTTCTTCTCCACGACCGGCTGGCACTGCTTCTCGGTCAACATCCAGGTCGGCGGCGAGGGCGCCGGCGTCGGCAGATCGAGATTGTGGGTGTCGTAGGAATAGCGGATCAGGGGCCAGACGATGGTGCCGTTCTTGTCCTTGATCAGCTTCTGCAAGTACGGGTCGCGATAGTCGGCAGCGGTTTCGAAGTCGCCGCCGAAGGTGGTTTCCGAATAGGTCACAAAGGCGGGCCAATAGAGATGGCCGTCGAACTTGATCAGGAAGGGCCGATCGTTGGCGATCAGCTCGGCGAACAGCGAGACCACGAACAGGGCGATGAATATCCAGAACGACCAGTAGCCGCGGCGATTCGCCTTGAAGTTCTGCCACCGCCGCCTGTTCAGCGGCGAAGGTGCGAACGGCTTGCGCGTGATCGGAACGGCATCGCCAAGCGGCGACTTCGCTGTGGTTTCGATCGGCGTCGGCGCGGTGATCGTCATCAGACCTCCCGCGCCTCGAAATCGATCCGAGGGTCAATCCACATATAGGTCAGGTCGGAGATCAGATTGATCACGAGGCCGACCAGCGAAAAGATGTAGAGTGTCCCGAACACCACGGGATAGTCGCGGTTGAGCACGCTCTCGAAGCTGAGCAGTCCGAGCCCATCCAGCGAGAAGATGGTCTCGATCAGAAGCGAGCCCGAAAAGAAGGCGTGGATGAAGGTCCCGGGGAAGCCCGCAATCACGATCAGCATCGCATTTCGGAAGACATGGCCGTAAAGCACCCGGCCCTCGCTGCAGCCCTTGGCGCGCGCGGTCATGACATATTGCTTGCGGATCTCGTCCAGGAACGAGTTCTTGGTCAGGAACGTCATGGTGGTGAAGGCACCCAGCCCCATGGCGATCAGCGGCAGTGTCAGATGCCAGAAATAATCGATGATCTTCCAGTACCATGGAAACTGCGACCAGCCGTCCGAGGTCAGTCCGCGCAGCGGGAACCAGTTGAAGAAGGATCCGCCGGCAAACAGGATGATCAGCAGGATCGCAAACAGAAAGCCGGGAATGGCATAACCCAGCACGAGAATGGTCGATGTCCAGGTATCGAAACGCGTGCCGTCCTTCACCGCCTTGCGAATGCCGAGCGGGATCGAGATCAGATAGGTAACCAGCGTCAGCCAGAGGCCGAGCGAGATCGAGACAGGCAGCTTCTCCCTGATGAGCTGAATCACGCTGACGTCGCGGAAATAGCTCTTGCCGAAATCGAAGCGGGCGAAATTCCAAACCATCAGAGCGAAGCGCTCCGGTGCCGGCTTGTCGAAACCAAATTGCGCTTCGAGCTTCTTGATGAAGTCAGGGTCGAGCCCCTGCGCGCCGCGATATTTCGAGTTGATGGCATCGCCGCCGGCCCCGACCTGCCCGGGCGCACGCTGTGCAAAATCGCTGCCGCCGGAAATGCGCGAGGTGCCGCCGGTATCGGCGCCGGAGAGTTGCGCAATCACGCGCTCGACCGGGCCGCCCGGCGCGAACTGCACGACGACGAAGGAGACGAAGAGGATTCCAAGCAGCGTCGGAATCATCAGGAGGATGCGGCGGGCGATATAGGCGCTCATGGCTACTTCGCCTGCTCGAGCTTGGCCGCCTTGGCCGGCTCATGCCACCAGATGTCGGGTGCGCCGACGCCGTTGGCATAACGCGGAAGCCTCTGCGGATGGCCGAACTGATCCCAATAAGCCAGCCGGTGCGTCTTGTTGTACCATTGCGGCACCCAATAGCGGCCGGCGCGGAACAGGCGGTCGAAGGCACGGCAGGCGATGGTCAGTTCCTCCCGGCTGTCGGCAGCCATGATCTTCTCGATCATGGCATCAATTGCCGGGCTGGCGACGCCGGCGAGATTGTACGAGCCCTTGGTATTCGCGACCTGCGAGGAGAAGAACGCGCGCATGGCATCGCCCGGCGTTGCCGACATGCTGAAGCGCTGGATCGTCATGTCGAAGTCGAACTCTTCCTGCCGGGCCTTGTGCTGTACGGCATCAACGAGGCGCACACTCGCTTCGATACCGAGCGTCGCGAGATTCTTGATGAAGGGCGCATGATGCGGCTGGAACGAGGGTTCATCCAACAGGAACTCGATCTTGAATGGCTCGCCGTTCGGCAGCACCCGCTTGCCGTCCTTGATGGGCACGCCGGCCTCGGTCAGCAATTGCTGCGCCTTGCGGAGCAGGCTGCGGTCCTGACCCGAGCCGTCGGAGACTGGAGGCGCGAAAGGTGCAGCAAATACCTCGTCGGGAATCTGGCCGCGAAACGGCTCCAGCAGCTTCAGCTCTTCCGGCGAGGGCGGCGCGTTGCCTGCCATGAGGTCCGAGTTTTGGAATGGCGACACCGTACGGGCATAGGCGCCGTACATGATGGTCTTGTTGGTCCATTCGAAATCGAAGGCGTCGATCAGGGCCTCGCGCACGCGCGGATCCCTGAATTTCTCGCGACGCGTGTTGATGAACCAGCCCTGTGCGCCCGAGGGCGTATCGTCGGGCACGACCTCCATCTTGACCCGGCCGTCCTTCACGGCGGGGAAGTCATAGCGCGTCGCCCAGATGCGTGAGGTGAACTCCTCGCGGTAGAGATAGCTCTTGCCGGTAAAGCCCTCGAAGGCGACATCGCGGTCGCGATAGAATTCGTAGCGCACGACGTCGAAATTGTAGCTGCCGCGGCAAACCGGCAGACCGGCCGCCCACCAGTCCTTGACCCGCTCGAACTCGATGTAGCGATTGACCTCGAACCTGCCGACCTTGTACGGACCCGAGCCCAGCGGAATCTCCAGAGACGATTCGTCGAACGGGCGGGACGCGTAATAGGCTTTCGAGAAGATCGGCAGGCCCGCGACATAGAGCGGCACGTCGCGTGCGCGTCCCTTGGCGAAGGTGACGACGAGCGTCGCATCGTCGATCGCTTCCGCGCTGACCATGTCGCGCATCTGCACGATGATCAGCGGATGGCCTTTGGTCTTCAGCGACGTCAGCGAAAACGCGGCATCGTGAGCGGTGAGCTTCGTGCCATCGTGGAATTTCGCCTCGGGCCGCATCGTGAAGCGATAGACCAGCCTGTCCGGCGAGATCCGTACGGATTTGGCGGCAAGCCCGTACATCGCATCCGGCTCGTCGTTCGCCCGCACCATCAGCGGCGAGAACGTCATGTCCATGCCTTGCGCGCCGTCGCCCTTCAGGATGAAGGCATTGAGCGAGTTGAAGGTCTGGTAGGACTGGTTATAGGCGCGCACCGACGGGATCAGAGAGAACGTGCCGCCCTTCGGCGCGTCGAGATTGACGTAGTCGAAATGATGGAAGTCGGCGGGATATTTGAGATCGCCGAAGGCCGAGATGCCGTGTGCCTCGGTCCCCGCTTCCGATGCTCGCGCACCACGCAATGGCTTCGTGCCCAGCGACGCCCCGAAGGCGCCGCCAACTCCGAGGGCCAGCACATGGCGGCGTGACATCTGCGTCATGCGGGAAATGTCCTTCACGACTTCTTTGCGATCCGCGCCGCCTTCTCTGCGTCGTACCACCAGATGAAGGGGAAGCCGGACTGACCGTATCGGGGCAATTCCGCCGGCCGGCCGAAGCGATCCCAGCGTGCCGTGCGCACCTTGTTATAGGTCCATTGCGGCACGACGTAATGATTCCACAGCAGCACGCGATCGAGCGCCTTGGTCGCGGCGACGAGATCCTCGCGATCCCTGGCGTAGATCACCCGCTCGATCAGCTTATCGATCGCCGGATTCTTGATGCCGGCGATGTTGCGCGAGCCGGCGATGTCGGCTGTCTTGGACGACCAGAACTCGCGCTGCTCGTTGCCCGGCGACTGCGACTCGCCCCATGAATTGGTGACGATGTCGAAATCCCACTCGCGCGTCCTGTTCTCGTACTGGGTCGGGTCGCCCGTCCGCACGCTGACGGCGATGCGGAGCCGCTCCAGCGACGGCTTGTAGAACAGCGTGATCCGCTCGAAGCTCGGATCCGAGTTCAGCAATTCCAGGGAGAACTGTGCGCCGCTCTTGACGTCGATCAGCTTGCGGTCGCGCACCTCATAGCCGGCCTCCTTGAACAGGCGCAGCGCCTCGCGAAGATTGTCGCGCACGGCTTCCGGACTGCCGCCGACGGGATTGGTGTAGGCCGTAGTGAAGACTTCGGGCGGGACCTGGGCGCGGACCGTCTCGAGGATCTCGAGCTCCTTCCCCTGCGGCAGGCCGGTCGCCATCAGGTCTTCGATTCCGTCGAAATAACTGCTGATGCGCTTGTACTGGCCGAAGAAGATCTGCTTGTTCATCTCCTCGAAGTCGAACGCGTAGTTGAGCGCGCGACGCACGCGCGGATCGCTGAACTTGGCGCGGCGCAGGTTGGGCACGAAGGCCTGCATCACGCCAGAGCTGCGATTGGCGAATTCCTCGAGGATCACGCGCTTTTCGCTCACGGCCGGAAAATCGTACGCCGTCGCCCAGTTCTTCGCGCTGTTCTCGGTACGCCAATCGACCTGGTCGGCCTTGAAAGCCTCGATCGCCACGGTGGCGTCGCGGAAATATTCGTAGCGCAGCTCGTCGAAATTGTTGCGGCCAACATTGGCAGGCAGGTCGCGGCCCCAATAGTCCTTGACGCGCTCCAGCGCGATCGACCGTCCTGCAACAAAATCCTTGATCTTGTAGGGACCAGACCCGAGCGGCACTTCAAGCGTGGTGGTGGACACATCGCGCTTGCGGCCCTGCGCATCGGTCCCCTCCCACCAATGCCTCGGCAGCACGATGAGCTGCCCGACGATCTGCGGCAGCTCGCGATTGCCCGGCGCGTCGAACACGAACTTCACCTCGCGCTCGCTGACCTTCTCGGCCTTCACCACATGGCTGTAATAGGCCGAGTACATCGGGTGGTGCTTCTTGAAGGAATCGAGCGAGAAGATCACGTCGTCGGGAGTGACCGGCTTGCCGTCGTGCCATTTGGCTTGTGGCCGCAAGCGGTAGGTGACGAAGGAGAAATCGTCCGGATGGCTGACGGCCTCGGCCAGCGCGCCGTATTCGGTCGAGACCTCGTCGAGCGAGGGTGTCGTGAGGGATTCGTAGATGAATGCGACCGCACCGGCGACTTGCCCCTTCACGCCCGACACCACGATGTTGAAATTGTCGAAGGTGCCGACGGCGATCTGGCGGGCGACGCCGCCCTTGGGCGCTTCCGGATTGACGTAGTCGAAGCGCTTGAAATCTGCGGGGTACTTGACCTTTCCGAACAGCGACAGCGCATGGCGCCAAGGCGGCTCACTGGCAGATTGCGCCTGCGCTGAGCCGATGGCGGGAACGCCCGCCACGGAACCGAGGACGGGAAGCGCTGCGGCCGCAGTGCCGGTGAGCAGGAGATCGCGTCGGGTAATGGCCAAATCAACATCCCTGTCTTGAAGGAGGCTACTCCTTTAAGTTCCCAATATAGGCGAGGTTTCGACCGAATATGTTGCTTTTTCCTCATCTTGAAAGGCCGGACGGCCTGTCAGATGCGGCCAAACGCCCCGATAACGTCATCGCGAGGCCCGGATACGGAAACGGCCAGGCTTCTCAGCCTGGCCGCACATTCCAAGACAGGTTCTTGAGGCCTTACTTCGAGGCCGTTGGCAGCGGCTGCGGATGCTCCGACAGCGAGTTCAGGTAGGCAATGACGTCGGCGCGCTCGGAATCCTTCGGAATACCGGCGAAGCCCATCGCGGTGCCCGGGATGAAGCCCTTCGGGTTGGCGATGAACTTGTTGAGGTCGTCGAAAGTCCAGGTGCCGCCCTTGGACTTCATGGCTGCGGAAAAATTGAAGCCATTCCGGCCCTCGCCCCGCTTCTCGCCGACCACGCCATAGAGGTTCGGACCGACGCGATTCGGGCCACCCTTTTCGAAGGTGTGGCAAGCGCCGCACTTCTTGGCAGCGGCGGCACCCTTTTCGACGGAGGCAGTCTGGAGCAGCTTTTCGATCGGCTCGGAGGATGCAGCAGCGGCGCCGCCGCCTTCCTTGCCGTGGCCGGCATCTTCCTTCACGGCGATCTCGAAGCCCGGCTTTTCCGGCATCTTGGGCGAGAACAGCGCGCTCGCGGTGAAGCTCGTCACCAGCAGGATGAGACAGGTGCCCAGCACGGCACCGAGAATCTTATTGAGTTCGAAAGAGTCCATTTCCGGCCAGGCCCCACACCGCAAGAAGGATTGAGCGGCCGGGCGGCCGCCAGGACGAGCCTCGGGAGAATCAAACGTTCCTTATTGTTTCCCCGAGTTTTGCCATTGAGATATCGGTTTGCCAGGGGTCTGGCAACCCGTATAAGCGACCCGGCTTCAGGCTCGTCCCCATCCCATTTCCCGGTGCGGAAAACGCTCCGTTTTCAGGCCCTTGACCGATGATCGATCCCCGCATCCTGGTGCTGATCCCAGCCCGCATGGCCGCCACCCGCCTGCCCGGCAAGCCGCTCGCCGATATCGCGGGCCTGCCGATGATCGTGCATGTGCTGCGCCGCGCCGAGGCCGCTGCCATCGGCCGGGTCGCGGTGGCGACCGACACGCCGGAGATCGCGTCCGTCGTCACCGCCCATGGCGGCGAGGCCGTGATGACCCGCGCCGACCACCCCTCTGGCTCGGACCGCATCCACGAGGCCATGCAGAAGCTCGACCCCGAGGGCAAGGCCGAGATCGTGATCAATCTCCAGGGCGATTTCCCGACCATCACGCCGCAGACCATCCGCGAGGTGCTGCCGCCCTTTGACGACCCGGCGGTCGACATCGTGACGCTGGCCTCGCAGATCCACACCGAGGAGGAAGATCTCGCCCCCAGCGTGGTGAAGGCCATCGGCTCGCCGATCGGACCGCGGCGACTGCGGGCGCTGTATTTTACCCGCGCCACAGCCCCTTACGGTAACGGACCGCGGTACCACCATATCGGCCTCTATGCGTACCGCCGCGCGGCGCTGGAGCGGTTCGTGTCGCTGCCGCCCTCGCCTCTGGAACGCCAGGAAAGCCTTGAGCAGCTGCGGGCGGTCGAAGCCGGCATGCGGATCGACATCATGATCGTCGACAGCGTGCCTCGCGGCGTCGACACGCCGCCCGATCTCGAAACCGCGCGCAGCATCCTTTCCAAATCCTGAGCGGCTGCTACAAGGCGCCGCAGGAGCACTTCGAGACATGAGCAAGCTGAAAATCGCATTCCAGGGCGAGCCCGGGGCCAATTCGCACATCGCCATCGTCGAGGCCTATCCTGACGCCGAGCCGATGCCCTGCGCCACCTTCGAGGACGCGCTGTCGGCGATCTCGTCGGGCGAGGCCGATCTCGGCATGATCCCGATCGAGAACTCGGTCGCCGGCCGGGTCGCCGATATCCATCATCTGCTGCCGGCCTCCGGACTCTTCATCATCGGCGAATGGTTCCTCCCCGTTCGGCATCAATTGATGGCGGTGAAGGGGACCAGGCTCGAAGACATCAAGAGCGTCGAGAGCCATGTGCACGCGCTCGGCCAGTGCCGGCGCATCATCCGCAAGCTCGGCATCAAGCCGATCGTGCACGCCGACACCGCCGGCAGCGCCCGCGACATCTCCGAGCGCAAGGACAAGACCGTGGCCGCGATCGCCTCGCGCCTCGCCGCCAAGATCTACGGCCTCGACATCCTCGCCGAGGACATCGAGGACGAGGCCCACAACACCACGCGCTTCGTGGTGCTAGCGCGCGAGCCGAAATGGGCCGCGCAGGGCTCCGGCCGGCTGGTCACGACGTTTGTTTTCCGGGTGCGCAATTTGCCGGCCGCGCTCTACAAGGCGCTCGGCGGCTTCGCCACCAACGGCGTCAACATGACCAAGCTCGAAAGCTACATGGTCGACGGCAATTTCTTCGCCACGCAGTTTTATGCCGACGTCGATGGGCACCCCGAGGACAAGGGCCTCGCTTTCGCGATCGAGGAGCTGAAATTCTTCTCGCGCGAATTCCGCATCGTCGGCGTGTATCCCGGCCATCCGTTCCGCGCGACTTTCAGCGAAGCGCAGCAGGATTGATGCTTCGCCTCCTCTGGAGGGTAGGGCTATCGCAGATGAGTGCGGTTGCCTGTGCGCATCCTTCGAGACGCCCGCCTTTGGCGGGCCCTCAGGATGAGGACGGAGTGCGCGGCAGCACTTTCAACGGACACCGATACAGTTCAGCCTCATCCTGAGGAGACCGCGAAGCGGGCGTCTCGAAGGAGAGGCGCTTGCTCGGGCCCCGCCACAAAGCCATATGCGATAGCCCTGCGCCGGAGGGGGGTGAGTCACACCGCCCGGTTCGTCAGCCCGAACGCCTCTGCCAGCAGCGAATACGACTTCTTCCGCGCGGCGTGATCGTACACCGCGGTGATCACCATCAGCTCGTCCGGCTTGCTCGCATCGATCAGCGGCTGCAGCTTCCTCTGCACCGTCGCGGGGCTGCCGACGAACAGGCGGGAGCGGGTGCGCAGGATCGATGTGCGCTCGGCATCCGTATACGGATAGGCCATCGCCTCCTCGACGCTCGGCAGCGGCAGATATTGACCGCGGTCCCGGCGCAGCCGGTTGAGGTCAAACGAAGAGGCAAGCCGTTCGGCTTCCTCATCGGTATCCGCGGTGATGACGGCGACCGCCAGGATGGCATGCGGACTCGCACGCCACGCCGAGGGCTGGAAGCGGTTGCGGTATTGCACCATCGCATCGATCGCGTCGTGGGACGCGAAATGATGGGCGAAGGCGAAGCCCATTCCGACCTGCGCGGCCAGCTCCGAGGAATAATCGCTGGAGCCGAGCAGCCAGATCGGCGGCAGCTTGGTGTCGTCAGGCATGGCGACGACGTTGTTGTAGGGGTGCCCTGCGGGGAATTCGCGCGTCTCCCACAGGATCAATTCGTGCAGCCGCTCAAGGAAATCGTCGCCCTCGCGGCGATCGAGCCGGCTGCGCAGCGCATAAGCCGTGGCGCCGTCGGTGCCGGGGGCGCGGCCGAGACCGAGATCGATCCGGCCCGGAAACAGTGCCTCCAGCATCTTGAAGCGCTCGGCGACGACCAGCGGCGCATGGTTGGGCAGCATCACCCCGCCGGAGCCAACGCGGATATGCTGCGTCACCGCAGCGATCTGGCCGATCATGACGTCGGGCGCAGGACTCGCGACGGAGGCAAGGTTGTGGTGTTCGGGGAGCCAATAGCGGACATAGCCGAGCCCGTCGACATGGCGCGCAAGGTCGATGCTGTTGCGCAGCGCCGCGGCGGGCTTGGTGCCGGTGGTGACGACGGAGAGGTCGAGAACGGAAAGCGGGATCATGGCGACTTACCCTAATGGAGGGCCGCGCGGCGACAATGGGTCGGCCGCGCAGGCCTGATTTGTGCAGGCCGCGAGCCGACGCGGTTGGCCGGAGCAGGTTGTTGGGCCAATTAACGTCTGGATAACGATCGATTCCATTGGCCCACCCGCTCGGACTCCCCGAGTTCATCCCTGTCTTTCGTTAACATATTGAAATGTATATATTATATTAAGATACCGATGTCCCAACAAGATCGGATTACGACCTATAATCCCGCAATCTCATGGCATAAGTGGGCTATTTCCCATCTCCGATGGGCTGTCGATCAACCCGCCTTTGGCTTATCTTGGGTGTCCAAGCGAGGCCTGACCGTCGGCCGCCGAAACTGCGACAAATCTGGAGTGAGTGGTGCCATGACCGATCTGACGACCCCTACCCGGGCCGACCGGCAAGACGGGCACCTGAAGCCGCCTGCGATCTCGTTCGAGTTCTTTCCGCCGAAGACGGAAGATATGGAGCGTAACCTCTGGGAGACCATCAACCGGCTCGCCCCGCTCGACCCGAAATTCGTCTCGGTGACCTACGGCGCCGGCGGCTCGACGCGTGAGCGCACCCACGCGACCATCGCCCGGATCCTGAAAGAGACCGCGCTGCTGCCGGCGGCACATCTGACCTGCGTCGGTGCTTCGCGCGGCGAGATCGACGAGATCGTCGACCGCTATCACGAGGTCGGCGTCCGCCACATCGTGGCCCTGCGCGGCGATCCCGCTGGCGGCATCGGCACGCCCTATGCCAGCCATCCCGACGGCTACCAGAACTCCGCGGACCTCGTCGCGGGGATCAAGAAGCGGCATGCCGATATCGAAGTCTCCGTCTCGGCCTATCCGGAGAAGCACCCCGAAGCGCGCGACTTCGATTCCGACATCGACACGCTGAAGGCCAAGGTGGACGCCGGTGCGACGCGCGCGATCACCCAAGTGTTCTTCGACAACGACCTCTACTTCCGCTATCTCGATCGCGTCCGCGCGCGCGGGATCAATATCCCGATCGTGCCGGGCATCATGCCGATGCACAATTTCAAGCAGGCGCGCAATTTCGTCACCCGCGCCGGCACCACCGTGCCGGACTGGTTCGCCGCCAAGTTCGAGGGCCTCGATGACGACGCCGAGACCCGCAAGCTGGTGGCCGCGACGGTTGCCGCCGGCCAGGTGCAGAAGCTCGCCAAGCACGGCGTCGAAACCTTCCATTTCTACACCATGAACCGCGCCGATCTCGTGTTCGCGATCAGCCATTTGCTCGGCATTCGCGCCAAGAGCGCGCAGAAGGCGGCGTAAGAGAAAATGACCGTGACCATCTCTCCGAAGCGAACTGCCCTGCTCAACGCCGCGCGCCAGCGCATCCTGGTGCTCGACGGCGCCATGGGCACGATGATCCAGAACCTGCAGTTCGACGAGAAAGCCTTCCGTGGCGAGCGCTTCAAGAACTTCCATCGCGACCTGCGCGGCAACAACGACCTCTTGATCCTGACCCAGCCGCAGGCGATCGAGGACATCCACGCTGCATACTTGCGCGCCGGCGCCGACATCGTCGCGACCAACACCTTCTCCACCACCTCGATCGCGCAGGCCGACTACGACCTCGCCGACATCGTCTACGAGATGGCGCGCGAGGGCGCCCGGCTCGCCGGCAATGCTGCACGGCGCGTCGAGGCCGCGGACGGCAAGCCGCGCTTCGTCGCGGGTGCCATCGGTCCCACCAACCGCACCGCCTCGATCTCGCCGGATGTTTCCAACCCCGGCTACCGTGCCGTCACCTTCGACGACTTGCGCAAATCCTATGGCGAGCAGATCCGTGGCCTGCTCGACGGCGGCGTCGACCTGCTCCTGGTCGAGACCATCTTCGACACGCTCAACGCCAAGGCGGCGCTCTATGCGATCGCCGAGATCACCGAAGAGCGCGGCATCGACATGCCGGTGATGGTGTCGGGCACCATCACCGATAAATCCGGCCGCCTGCTCTCGGGCCAGATGCCGGAGGCGTTCTGGAATTCGGTGCGGCACGCAAAGCCGATCACCATCGGCTTCAACTGCGCGCTCGGCGCCGAAGATTTGCGCGCGCATATCGCCGACATCGGCCGCGTCGCCGACACGCTGGTGTGCGCCTATCCGAACGCCGGCCTGCCCAACGAGTTCGGCCAGTATGACGAGACGCCTGAGTACATGGCGCGCCTGGTCGGCGAATTCGCGCGCGACGGCCTCGTCAACATCGTCGGCGGCTGCTGCGGCACCACGCCGGAACATATCGCGGCGATCGCCGCCGCTGTTGCCCCGCACAAGCCGCGCATCGTGCCGGAGATCCCCCCGCGGCTGCGGCTTTCCGGCCTCGAGCCGTTCGTGCTGACGGACGCGATTCCCTTCGTCAATGTCGGCGAGCGTACCAACGTCACCGGATCGGCCCGCTTCCGCAAGCTGATCACTGCCGGCGACTACACGGCCGCGCTCCAGGTCGCGCGCGACCAGGTCGAGAACGGCGCGCAGATCATCGACGTCAACATGGACGAGGGCCTGCTCGATTCCGAAGCGGCGATGGTGACGTTCCTCAATCTCGTCGCCGCCGAGCCCGACATTGCCCGCGTCCCGGTCATGGTTGATTCATCGAAATTCTCGGTGATCGAGGCCGGCCTGAAATGCGTGCAGGGCAAGCCGGTCGTCAACTCGATCTCGATGAAGGAAGGCGAGGAGAAGTTCATCTTTGAAGCCAGGATCGCCCGCCGCCACGGCGCGGCCGTGGTGGTGATGGCGTTCGACGAGGTCGGCCAGGCCGACACGTTCGCGCGCAAGACCGAGATCTGCAAGCGCGCCTACGACATCCTGGTGAACAAGGTCGGCTTCCCGCCGGAAGACATCATCTTCGATCCCAACATCTTTGCGATCGCGACGGGCATCGAGGAGCACAACAATTACGGCGTCGACTTCATCGAGGCGACGCGCTGGATCCGCCAGAACCTGCCGGGTGCGCATGTCTCGGGCGGCGTCTCCAATTTGTCGTTCTCGTTCCGCGGCAACGAGCCGGTGCGCGAGGCCATGCATTCGGTGTTCCTGTATCACGCCATCAAGGCGGGCATGGACATGGGCATCGTCAATGCCGGGCAGATGATCGTCTATGACGACATTGATCCGGAGTTGCGCCAAGTGTGCGAGGACGTCGTTCTCAACCGCGACGCCAGCGCCTCCGAACGGCTGCTGGCACTGGCGGAGAAATTCCGCGGCAAGAAGACCGAAAGCAAGGAAGCCGACCTCGCCTGGCGCGAATGGCCGGTGGAGAAGCGGCTATCGCATTCGCTGGTGCATGGGATTACCGAGTTCATCGAGCAGGATACCGAGGAGGCCCGCAAGAGCTGCTCGCGCCCGCTCGACGTGATCGAGGGCCCGCTGATGGCCGGCATGAACGTGGTCGGCGACCTCTTCGGCGACGGCAAGATGTTCTTGCCGCAGGTGGTGAAGTCCGCCCGCGTCATGAAGCAGGCCGTGGCTTACCTGATGCCGTTCATGGAGGAGGAGAAGGCGCGCAACCTTGCCAGCGGCATCGGCACCGAGGCCTCCTCGTCTGCCGGCAAGATCGTGCTCGCGACGGTGAAGGGCGACGTCCACGACATCGGCAAGAACATCGTCGGCATCGTGCTCCAGTGCAACAATTTCGAGGTCATCGACCTCGGCGTGATGGTGCCGGCCGCCAAGATCGTCGAGACCGTGAAGGCCGAGAAGGCCGACATCGTCGGGTTGTCAGGCCTGATCACGCCCTCGCTCGACGAGATGGCGTTCTTCGCCGGTGAATTGCAGCGCGAGGGCCTGAAGCTGCCGCTCCTGATCGGCGGCGCCACCACCAGCCGCGTGCACACGGCGGTCAAGATCGACCCGAGCTACCGGGCCGGGCCCGTCGTGCATGTCAACGACGCCAGCCGCGCCGTCGGTGTTGCCTCCTCGCTGCTCTCGCCTGAGAAGCGCGAGGCCTATGCCGCCGAGGTCCGCGCCGAATACGCCAAGATCTCGGAGGCGCATCTGCGTGCGCAGGCCGACAAGAGGCGGCTGAAACTCAGCGACGCCCGCGCCAATCGCGTTCCGGTCGATTTCAACCAGAGCAAGCCGGTGAAGCCGACCTTCCTCGGAATCAAGAGTTTTGACGACTACGATCTCGCCGAGCTGGTCGACTGCATCGACTGGACGCCGTTCTTCCAGACCTGGGAGCTCGCCGGCCGCTTCCCCGCCATCCTCGACGACGCCAAGGTCGGCGAGGTCGCGCGCTCGCTCTACGACGATGCGCGAAAGATGCTCGACACCATCGTCAAGGAAAAATGGTTCCGGGCCCGCGCGACGATCGGCTTCTGGCCGGCGAACGCGCAGGGCGACGACATCGTGCTCTATGCCGACGAGAGCCGGACTAAGAGCATCGCGACGCTGCACACGCTGCGCCAGCAGCTGGAGAAGCGCGAAGGCCGCTTCAACGCGGCGCTCGCCGACTTCATCGCGCCTGCCGGGGTGCCCGACTATATCGGCGGCTTCGTCGTCACCGCAGGGATCGGCGAGGACGTAGTTGCCGACCGCTTTAAGATGGCCAATGACGATTACTCCTCGATCCTGTGCAAGGCGCTGGCCGACCGCCTCGCCGAAGCCTTCGCCGAGCGCATGCATGCCCGCGTGCGCCGCGAGTTCTGGGCCTATGCGCCGGACGAGGCGCTCACCAACGAGGAGCTGATCCTGGAGAAATACTCTGGGATTCGCCCCGCGCCCGGCTATCCCGCGCAGCCCGACCACACCGAGAAGGCGACGCTGTTCGAGCTGCTCGATGCGGAGGCGACGGCCGGCGTGAAGCTGACCGAGAGCTTTGCGATGTGGCCGGGGTCGAGCGTGTCGGGGCTCTATTTCGCGAACCCCGCGAGCTATTATTTCGGCGTCGGCAAGATCGAGCGCGACCAGGTCGAGGATTACGCCGCGCGCAAGGGCATGACGGTAGCGGAGGCCGAGCGCTGGCTCGCGCCGGGGCTGAACTACATCCCGACGCAACAGGACAAGGCCTTTGCGGCAACGCCGGCGAACGACGAGGCCCCAAAGGATCTCGCCTCGCATCCGCCCGGCTGCACCTGCGCGGTGCACCTCGTCTGGCAGAAGAAGCGCGCGGGAGCGGGATAGACGCCGCCAAAGGCAAAAACGCGAAAACAACCCCATGCACAGTAGCGATGGGGTTGAAAAGCCTCAGCAATTTCGGCCTTGCCGAAGACGCATTTGCGGCGTCGGGCAAAACAGGGGTATTATCGCATCATCGGCTGGGGTGGTGGACTGACAACGCTCGCCAAGCCCAGCGCCGTCATTCCGGGGCGCGCCTCTTGGCGCGCCCGGAAACCATTTCTCCGCTTCATCCACTGCATGATGGATTCCGGGCTCGCGCTACGCGCGCCCCGGAAAGACAGAGCGTCTCACCCCTTCGGCGGGGCCAGCGGCTGCACGATCTCCTGGAACGGGGCCAGTGCCTCGCAGCGCTCGGCATGTGCCGCGAGCGCCGGATAGCGCGCGGCATCGAACAGCTGCGGATGCGCTTCGCGGGTGAAGCGGACGACGCAGGCGACGGCAATGTCGGCGTGGCCGATGCGCGTCCCCAGCCAGTAGGGCGTCGTCACCTTGGCGCGCTCGGCCTCAAGCACCTCTAGCACGTCCGCGATCTGCGCCTGGCAGCGCTCGACCCACAGCGCAAGCTGCTCCTTCCGCAGCACGCGCTCGTAGAGCAGGCTGACCGCCTTGTCGCCAAGGCCGGAGGCGAGCGCGCAGATGCGCAAATGCCTGCGCCGCTCGGCGCCGCTGCGCGGCAGCATGGCCTTGTCCGCGCCGACGCGCTCGTCGAGATAATCGAGGATGATCATGCTCTCGATCAGCGCCTCGCCGTCGTCGAGCACCAGCGTCGGCACCCGGCGCAGCGGATTGTACGGCGCGATCTTGTCGGCATCGCCGAAGGTCGACCAGGGCTTGTGCTCGAAAGCGAGCCCGTAGAGCCGCAGCGCAATCGCGACGCGGCGGACGAACGGGGAATCATATTGGCCGATCAGGAACATGGTTCGCGCTTTTCTCAATCATTGAACAAGGCAGGGCCGATCAGTCTCCACGACCGGCACGGCGCGGCGCAACAAAAATCTCGGAAATGGAGCATTGCGCCGATTGCAACGTCGCCCGCAGCCGCGTCGCGCGATGTGCTCAAAGACCGTCCTGGATCGAGCGCTTGATCGCGGCGATGGCGGTCTCGTTGCGCTTGTACATCGTCCACTGCTTGATCCGCTTGGCGCGCACCAGCTTGGCTGATGTCAGCACCCGCATGTGCTCGCTCACCGTCGGCGCGCTGACGCCGAGCTTTTCGGCGATCAGCAATCCGCAGACACCGTCCTCGACCAGGTCTCCATCGGCCTGCTCGCGGAAATGCTTCCTGGGATCCCGCAGCCATTCCAGGATCTGCAGGCGGCGTTCGTTGGCGAGCGCGCGCAAGGCGACGGCAAATTTCATTTAGTTATTTTGCTAATTACCTAATTGATGTCAACGCTCCCCTGCGTTATCCTGGACGACATCATGACAGCGACAATGGACATCAAGCGGGAGCGGATTGCGGCGACCGAGCCGGTCATCCGTCCGCATATCAGGCGTACGCCGCTCCTTCAGGCCGACCTCGCCGATTTCGGCCTGCCGGCCGCGCCCGTCACGTTCAAGCTCGAGATGCTGCAGCATTCTGGATCGTTCAAGGCGCGCGGCGCCTTCGCCAATCTGTTGCTGCGGCAGGGGCCGCAGTCCGGTGTCGTCGCCGCTTCCGGCGGCAATCACGGCGCGGCTGTCGCCTATGCGGCGCAGCGGCTCGGCATTCCCGCCACGATCTTCGTGCCTGACATCACCTCGCCGGCCAAGGCCGAGCGGATCCGGAATTACGGCGCAAAGCTCGTGATCGCGGGCAATCGCTACGCCGATGCGCTCGCCGCAAGCGAGGCGCATGTCGCGCAGACCGGCGCGCTGGCCGTCCATGCCTACGATCAAGCCGAAACCCTGCTCGGCCAGGGCAGCGTCGGACTGGAATTGGAGCAGGACGCGCCCGACATCGACACGCTGCTGGTGGCGGTCGGCGGCGGCGGGCTGATCGGCGGCATTGCGGCGTGGTACGCTGGCAGGACGCGCATCGTCGCGGTCGAACCGGAGCAATCGCCAACCCTGCACAGCGCGTTCGCGGCGGGCGCGCCGGTCGATGCGCCGGCCGGTGGCATCGCCGCCGACAGCCTTGCGCCGCGCCGCGTCGGTGAGCTGATGTTTCCGGTCGCGCGGGCCCATGTCGAGCGCGTCGTCCTGGTCAGCGACGATGCGATCCGCCAGGCCCAGGCCGCGCTGTGGTCGCACTTGCGCCTCGTGGCCGAGCCCGGCGGCGCAGCCGCCTTCGCCGCGGTGCTCTCCGGCCGCCATCGTTCCTCACCCACCGAGCGCGTCGCGGTTCTGGTCTGCGGCGCCAACACCAATGCGGTGAATTTCGATAGCTGAGCGGGAATGACATGACGGGACCGCGCGGACTGATCCTGATGGCGATCCTGCTGCCGATGATCGGTGCCGCCCACGCCCAAGAGCGCCCGATCGGCTTCCTGACGCCGTCGAAGAACATCGCCTGCCAGTTCTTCACCGACAACGGCCAGGGCGTGCTCCGCTGCGACATCATGAGCATGGACGCGCCCCCGCGCCGGCCGCCCGATTGCGAGCTCGATTAGGGCCACGCCTTCGAGATGAGCGCGAAAGGCGCCGCTAGCCGCATCTGCGCCGGCGACAGCGTGATGGATCCCTCGCTGCCGGTGCTGGCCTATGGCGAGGTGTTGCAGCGCGGGGGATTCACATGCCGGTCGGAGCAGACGGGATTGACGTGCTTCAATGCGATGCAGCGGGGGTTCTCGCTGGCGCGGGGGAAGCAGGAGGTGTTTTGAGAGGCTGCATCCACTTCGGCTGCCAGTCATCGAGCCATTGAATAGACTACACCATGACACAACTACACATCGCCGGCGGAAAACTACAGCGACGACTGATCAATAGCGATCAGCCAACGAAGATAGCTTGCACCGTTGCTAACGGCCAATACCGCCAAATCGAGCGGTGGTTGGATCGGCTCTTCGCTTCCCTGTTCATGGCGGTAATTGTGTGAGGCATCTACCCAATCCTTGAAGGAGGCGAGTTGCTTGTTCGCGGCCCGAAGGGCAACAGACTCTCCAGCGTAGGCCTTCTGAATTGCAGGAGCGAGATAGGCGTCCACAGCGCCAGCGTTTAGGTGCGGAGCAGACGGAAACATCAAACGGAACAGGCCCTCAACCGCGCCAAACACTGCCCTCCAGGCCTCCTTAGCGTTCGGCGGCGTCGCAGCAAGCTCGTCGGAAATCCTTTCGAAGGCCACGAGGCTATTGGCGTATCGCGGAGACTGAAGCCCTGCAACCGTAGCCGCTCTATTCCTTTGGAATTCAATATCTACCGCCGGATGAACAATACATTCATCATCGATTTCATAAGCAAGATGTTCTTCGGCAAAGATTCGACGAACTGGACCGCGCCATAGGGTCGAAGGATCGTGACCCTTGCGTTTGAAGAATTGCGCCGCCAACGTCACCGAATCGAGCAAGTCCCGAACTTCGCAAGAAGCAAAGAAATTAGGCCAATTGAAAGAATAGTTTACCTTTGGGTCGATTCCCAATTCTTGTTCAAGGTACTGATTGAGTTCGTGTGCTAGCTTGTTCGGAGTCAGCCGCTCTAACACGCTTGCCAAGCGCCTTCTTGCACGAGCACTATCAGGCAAACGCTCCGGCGGTTGTATATATAGGTGACTAAAACGGGACATCTTTGCCAGAATCCTCCAATCAAAAATTCTACCATTTCTCTCCACCGCTCGCCAGCACGCCCCCTCACCGCCGCTTTCGCTCGTGCATCGGCCGGCGATCTTCGCTTTGAAGCTCGGCTCCGAGGCGCTAACCACTCGCGAACATCTCGTCGACTGCGGATTCTGCGACGTTATGAATGTAGTCTCTCATGGAAGGCGAAGCTGGAGATGCTTTTGAGCTGACAGTTGCCGCTGTTACTCGATGATCGGCACGTGCCTCGCCGCATCGTACGGCACCGTCCCATCAAGCCTCGGATCGTTGGCGATCTCGATCTGGCTGCGGAAGGGGCGGAAGCCGGAGCGCTGGTAGAAGGCGACGGCAGAGGGATGATCGAAGGTGCAGGTGTGGACCCAGACGCGGCGGAGGTCGCGTGACCACGCAAGCTCCAATGCGCGGTTCATCAGGAAGCGGGCGGCGCCCGTGCCGATCAAGGGTGCGGTGACGCCGAAATAGACCAGCTCGCATTGGCCCACCTCGCGAAAGTCCAGCTCCAGCAGGCCTTCATCGCGGCCGTCCGCAACCAGGGCATAGACCTCGATGCCGGGCGCGTGGATGATCGCGGCGAGCTCTGCATCGGTCATGCGGGCGCGCGAGAACCACAGCCAGTCTTCGCCGACGCGGCGGTAGAGATCGCGGTACCAGGCGAGCGCGGGGGCGTCGACCTTGCGCAGGGTCCAGGCGCCGGGCGGATCGTCGCGGCGCGCGGGAGGCGCGGTCATCTCGAGATGGGTGACGACGGCGGCGATCTTGCCGGCGGGGACGTCGGAATAGCCGTCGGGGAGGATCATGCTTCTTGCTTTCGTTCCCTAGAGGTCAGCCCGGGTCGGTTGCTCCATACTCCGTCATTGCGAGCGCAGCGAAGCAATCCAGACTGTTTCCGCGGCGGCAATCTTGATTGCTTCGTCGCAAGAGCTCCTCGCAATGACGGGTGTGGAGGCAGCAGGCTGCACCTCACTCCACGCGGGTACGCGGGACGCGCCTACCCCTCCCCCTCGTCGCTCGCCAGCACGCCCTTGACCGCGCGCGCCCAGCCGGCGAGCTTCCGCTCTCGTGTCGCCTGGCTCATGTTGGGCTTGAAGCGGTGCTCGAGGCGCCAATTGTCGGCGAATTTGGTGGGCTCGGGATAGACGCCGGCGTTGAGGCCGGCGAGGTAGGCGGCGCCGAGCGCCGTGGTCTCCTGGATCACGGGGCGGTCGACCGGCGCATCCAGGAGATCGGCGAGACGCTGCATGGTCCAGTCGGATGCGGTCATGCCGCCGTCGACGCGGAGCACGACGCTGGCCACTTCCGAGCTCGGCCAGTCCGCTCGCATCGCGGCCCAGAGATCGAAGGTCTGGTAGCAGACGCTTTCCAGCGCGGCATGGGCGAGCTCGGCGGGGCCGGTGTTGCGGGTGAGGCCGAACAGCGCGCCGCGCACGCGCGGATTCCAGTAGGGCGCGCCCATGCCGACGAAGGCGGGCACGAGATAGACGCTCTGCATGGAGTCCGACTGGTCCGCGAGCGGGCCGGTTTCGGCGGCATGCTTGATGATGCCAAGGCCATCGCGCAGCCATTGCACCGCACTGCCCGCGACGAAGATCGAGCCTTCGAGCGCGTAGGTGCGCTTGCCATCGAGCTGATAGGCAACGGTGGTGAGCAGCTTGTTCTTGGAGACGACGGGCGTCGTGCCGGTGTTGAGCAGCGCGAAGCAGCCGGTGCCGTAGGTCGACTTCATCATGCCCGGGCGGAAGCAGGCCTGGCCGATGGTGGCGGCCTGCTGGTCGCCGGCGATGCCGGAGATGGCGATCGGCCCACCGAACAGGTCCGGCGTGCTCTCGCCGAAGCGGGCGGAGGAGTCCTTCACCTCGGGCAGCATCGAGCGCGGCACGCCGATGATCTCCAAGAGTTCGTCATCCCACTGGCCGGTGTGGATGTTGAACAGCAGCGTGCGCGAGGCGTTGGTGGCATCGGTGGCGTGCACCTTGCCGCCGGTGAGGCGCCAGAGCAGATAGCAATCGACGGTGCCGAACATCAATTCGCCGCGCGCGGCGCGGGCACGGGCGCCGGGGACGTGGTCGAGGATCCAGGCGACCTTCGTGCCGGAGAAATAGGGATCGATGATCAGGCCGGTCTTCTGCGAGATCACGCCCTCGCGGCCGTCGGCTTTCAGCTTGGCGCAGATGTCGGCGGTGCGGCGGTCCTGCCAGACGATAGCGCGGTGCACGGCTTGGCCCGTGGCGCGGTCCCACACCACGGTGGTCTCGCGCTGGTTGGTGATGCCGATCGCGGCAATGTCCTTTGCGGTGATACCGGCCTGCTCGATCGCCTCGCGGCAGACCATCACAGTCGAGGTCCAGATGTCCTCAGGCTCGTGCTCGACCCAGCCCGAGGCCGGAAAATGCTGCGGGAACTCCTGTTGCGCCTTGGCGGCGATGGAAATATCGCCGCGAAACACGATCGCGCGCGATGACGTGGTGCCCTGGTCGATGGCGAGGACGAAAGACATGGAGATTACCTTGGCGTTTCCCTTTGGGGGGTCGTTTTGTCGCGGCCAAAGGGAGCGGATTAGCGCGGCAAGGTCAAGGCGGCTCTGCTCTTACCCTACCCTGGAGGGGGAGGGTCGGATCACATGCAGCGAAGCGGAATGTGATCCGGGGTGGGGTGACGGTCTCCCCGCAGCGAACAGTGCCCGTGGGGAGAGATCACCCCACCCCGCTCGCGCTACGCGCGATCGACCCTCCCCCTCCAGGGTAGGGTAAGAAAGGGGCACTTCTCGATTACGTTGGCATCTTTCGCTTGCGCCGGTGCTGAAGGTGCATGGCTTCTGCCTGGCGCGATCCGTACAGCTCGATATAGATGCGTTCGAGCACTGCCGTCAGATCCACCGCGATCTCCGAATTCCAGAATCGGATCACGCGGTAGCCTTCGTGCTCGAGCCAGCGTTGGCGTTCGAGGTCGCGGGCGGCCGTATCGTCTTCATTGTGGTATCCGCCATCGAGTTCGATGATGAGCCGCTTGGCCGGGCAGAAGAAGTCGACGAAGTAGGGTCCGATCGGCACCTGGCGGCGGAAGTGCGAGCCGTCCATGGGAAGGTCTTTGAGGGCGCGCCACAAAGCTCGCTCGTGCGGGGTGGTGTTGGCTCTCAGCTTCTTCGCGGCAGCGCGTCGGATTGATGTTGAGACCATTGCCGTGGCTTCACCCCACCCCGCTCACGCTATGCGTGAGCGACCCACGGGCGAGCTACGCTCGTCCCGGACCCCTCCAGGGGAGGGTAAGGGAAGCGTCACGTTGACGCAACTAACGGATGTCGAGCTACACCGCCGCCGTCGTCACGCCGCCGTCGATGACGATGGTCTGGCCGGTCATGAAGCTCGAGGCGTCGGAGGCGAGGTAGGCGACGGCGCCGGCGATTTCGTCGGGTTCGCCGATGCGGCGCAGCGGCGTGGTAGCGGTGCGGCGCTTGAGATTGGCTTCGTCTTCCCAGAGCGCGCGGGCGAAATCGGTCTTGACGAGGCCGGGGGCGATGCAGTTGACGCGGACGCCCTTCGGGCCCCATTCGCCGGCTAGCGAGCGGCACAGCGCGAAGTCGGCCGCCTTGGAGATGCCGTAGGCGCCGATCACGGTGGAGCCGCGCAGGCCGCCGATCGAGGAGATGATGATCACCGAGCCCTTGCCGCGCTCGGCCATCTCAGGGATCGCGAGCGCGGAGAGCCAGATGTTGCTCTTGACGTTGCTGCCCATGATCTTGTCGAAGGCTTCGTCTGATATGTCGAGCAGCGGGCCGTAGTAAGGATTCACCGCGGCGTTGCAGACGAGGATGTCGATCTTGCCGTAATGCTTGGTGGCGCCTGCGATCAGCGCCTCGACCTCGGCCTTGCGCGCGATGTTGCAGGGAATGACGATTGCATCGCCGCCGGACGCATTGATGCCGTCGGCGACCTCCTGGCAGGCCTCGGCCTTGCGCGAGGAGACCACGACCTTGGCCCCTAACTTGGCCAGCAGCTCAGCGGAGGAGCGGCCGATGCCGCGGCTGGAGCCGGTGACCACGGCGACCTTGCCGGTGAGATCGAACGGGGTGTTTTGCATTTGTTACCTGCCTCTCCTGGTCATTCCGGGGTGCGCGTAGCGCGAACCCGGAATCCATTTCACCGCGCGTGTTGCCGCCCGATGGATCCCGGGTTCGCGCTACGCGCGCCCCGGGATGACAGTGGTGGCGGCGACTACACCAACCCGCCGGCGTCGGCGACGCGGCGCTGGTGGTAATCGGTGTCGCCGAACGAGTTCTCGATCATGGTGAGGCGCTTGAAGTAGTGGCCGATCTTCGCCTCCATGGTCATGCCGATGCCGCCGTGCAGCTGGATCGACTGCTGACCGACGAATTTCAGCGACTTGCCGATCTGCACCTTGGCCGCAGCGATGGCGTTGGTGCGCTCCTTGGCGTTCTCGAAATCGTTCGCCATGGTCGCGAACATCGACATCGAGCGCGCCTGCTCGGTGGCGACGAACATGTCGGAGGCGCGGTGCTGCAGCGACTGGAACGAGCCGATCGCGACGCCGAACTGTTTTCGCGTTTTGATGTACTCCACCGTGGTCTTGAGCGATTCGTCCATCAGGCCGACCGCCTCCGCGCAGAGCGCGACGCGGGCTTCATCGACCACGCGCTCGATCAGCGCGAGAGAATCCTCGGGGTTGCCGAGCACGGCATCCGGGCCGACCTCGACACCGGTGAAGGTGATGTCGGCGGCGTGCAGGCCGTCCTGGGTCGGATAGCCCTTCCTGGCGACGCCCTTGGCGTTCGCCGGGACCAGGAACACGCCGATGCCGCTTCTGTCGCGGCGGTCACCCCTCGTGCGCGCGGTGACGATCAGCGTGTCGGCGTTCTCGCCGTTGAGCACGACGAACTTCTCGCCGTCGATGACGTAGCCGTCGCCCTTCTTCTTCGCGGTCGTCGTGACGTCGAACAGATCGTAGCGCGAGTTCTTCTCGAGCTGCGCAAACGCCAGCGTCTTGCTGCCGTCGATGATCCCGGGCACATGCGCGGCCTTCTGCGCATCGGTGCCGGCATGGCGCAGGAAGCCGCCGCCGATCACGACCGTCGCGAGATAAGGCTCGAGCACCAGCGCCTTGCCGAGCGCTTCCATCACGATCATGGTCTCGACGCCGCCGCCGCCGAAGCCGCCATCGGCCTCGCTGAAGGGCAGGCCGAGCAGGCCCTGCTCGGCCAGCTTGAGCCAGACCGTCTTGCTCCAGCCGCCCTTCTCCTTCATGTACTTCTTGCGCTGCTCGAAATCGTAGGAGTCGGTCAGCAGGCCGTCGATGCTTTCCTTGAGAAGCCGCTGCTCCTCGTTCAGATCAAAATCCATTTCTTTGGTTCCTCGTACCCGGACTTATTTGGCCTCGTCATTCCGGCATGGCCCGAAGGGCCAGGCCCGGAATCCATTTCGCCTCTGCGTATGCGGCCCGATGGATTCCGGGTTCGCGACTTCGTCGCGCCCCGGAATGACGGTGGAAATATTGCTCTCCCCGCCGTCGCGGAGAGGTGGAAGATCACAGCCCCAGCACCGCCTTGGCGATGATGTTGCGCTGGATCTCGTTGGAGCCGCCGTAGATCGAAACCTTGCGGTTGTTGAAGTAGCTTGGCGCGATCTGGGCGGTCCAGTCCATGGCTTCGTTCGAGCCGTCGTCGCCGTGCACATCGTAGGGCGCGGCGAACGGGCCGATCACTTCCATGAGCAGCTCGGTGGTGGTCTGCTGGATCTCCGAGCCCTTGATCTTCAGCACCGAGGAGGCCGGGTTGGGCTTGCCCTTGCCGTGCTTGCCCTCGTCGGCGACGACGCGCAGCTGCGTCAATTCGAGCGCCTTCAGCTCGATCTCGCAGGCGGCGAGCTTCTCGCGGAACGCGGCATCCTGGATGATCGGCTTGCCTGATGATTCGACCTTGCCGGCGAGCTCGCGGATGCGGCGCAGCCGCTCCTTGGAGACGCCGACCCGGGCGATGCCGGTGCGCTCATTGCCGAGCAGGAATTTTGCGTAGTCCCAGCCCTTGTTCTCCTCGCCGATCAGGTTCTCGATGGGCACCTCGACGTCGTCGAAGAAGACCTCGTTGACCTCATGGCCGCCGTCGATGGTCTGGATCGGACGCACCGTGACGCCCTTCGACTTCATCGAGAACACGATGAAGGAGATGCCCATCTGCTTCTTGGCATTGTTGTCGGTGCGGCAGAGGCAGAAGATCATGTCGGCGTGCTGGGCGAGCGTGGTCCAGGTCTTCTGGCCGTTGATGATCCACTTGTCGCCACGGCGCTCGGCTTTCGTCTTCAGCGAGGCAAGGTCGGATCCCGAGCCGGGCTCGGAGAAACCCTGGCACCACCAGTCGTCGACATTGGCGATGCGCGGCAGGTACTTCTTCTTCTGCTCCTCGTTGCCGAAGGTGTAGATGACGGGGCCGACCATGCTGACGCCGAAGGCGAGCGGCTGCGGCGCCGGATAGGATTGCAGCTCCTCGTTGAAGATGTAGTGCTGCACCGAGGTCCAGCCCGTGCCGCCATATTGCTTGGGCCAGTGGCTGACGCCCCAGCCTTTCTTGTTGAGGATGCGCCACCACGTCACCATCTCGTCCTTCGAGAGGTGGCGGCCCTCGACCATCTTGCGCCGGGTGTCCGGCGGCACGTTGTCGCGGAAGAACTGCCGCACTTCCTCGCGAAACGCCTGCTCTTCCTTCGTGAATGCGAGATCCATCGGATCCTCCTGTGAATTACTGCAATACTTCGAACAGCCCGGCCGCGCCCATGCCGCCGCCGACGCACATGGTGACGACCGCGTACTTCGCCTTGCGGCGGCGGCCTTCGATCAGCGCGTGACCGGTCAGGCGCGCGCCCGACATGCCGTAGGGATGGCCGACCGCGATCGCGCCGCCGTCGACGTTGATCTTCTCGGGGTCGATGCCGAGCTTGTCGCGGCAGTACAGCACCTGCACCGCGAAGGCTTCGTTGAGCTCCCACAGACCGATGTCGTCGACCGTGAGGCCGTGACGCTTGAGCAGGCGCGGCACGGCGAAGACCGGGCCGATGCCCATCTCGTCCGGCTCGCAGCCGGCCGAGACGAAGCCGCGGAAGATGCCGAGCGGCTTGAGGCCGCGCTTGGACGCTTCCTTGTCGCTCATGATCACGCAGGCGCTGGCGCCGTCGGAGAGCTGGCTGGCATTGCCGGCGGTGACGGTGAAGCCGTCGCCACGCACGGGCTTGAGGCCGGCGAGGCCTTCGATCGTGGTCTCGGGGCGCGGGCCCTCGTCCTGCGACAGCGTGATGTCCTTCATCGAGACGGCGCCGGTCGCCTTGTCGGTGATCGCCATCTGCGTCGTGATCGGCGCGATCTCCTCCTTGAACTTGCCGCCCTGCTGGGCGGCAGCGGTGCGGCGCTGGCTCTCCAGCGAATATTCGTCCTGCTTCTCGCGCGAGATGCCGTAGCGCTTGGCGACGATTTCGGCAGTGTCGATCATGGGCATGTAGACCTCGCCCTTGATCTTGAGCAGCGCCGGATCCTGGGCGTGGAAGCCGTTCATCTTGTCGTTCTGCACGAGCGAGATCGACTCGCCGCCGCCGCCGACCGCGATCTCGACGCCGTCGAAGATCACCGAGCGCGCGGCGAGCGCGATCGCCTGCAGGCCCGAGGCGCACTGCCGGTCGATGGTGGTGCCGGCGACGGTGACGGGAAGGCCGGCGCGCAGCAGCGCCTTGCGCGCGATGTTGCCGCCGGTCGCGCCTTGCTGCAGCGCTGCACCCATCACGACGTCTTCGATCTCCTTCGGATCGACCTTGGCACGGGCGACGGCTTCGCCGATGGCGTGGCCCAGCAGGGTCGCCCCCTCGGTGGCGTTGAGCGCGCCGCGATAGGCCTTGCCGATCGGGGTGCGGGCGGTGGAAACGATGACGGCGTCGGTCAAGAACGACCTCCTGATACGGGTTGGATGGATTGTGACGGTTTCTGCTGCTGGCGCAATTCGTGGCGCGACAATTTTCCGACCGGCGTGCGCGGCAGATCGGCGACGAACTCGACCGCGGCCGGCAATTCGTGCTTGCCGACCTTCCCGGCGAGCTGGGTGCGCAGCTCGTCGAGCGAGAACGGCTTGGCGTCCGGCTTCAGCTTGATGAAGGCCTTTGCGGCCTCGCCCCGATACTGGTCGGGAATGCCGAGCACGATGACCTCGTGCACGCCCGGAATGGTGTAGATCGCCTGCTCGATCATCTGCGGATAGACGTTGAAGCCGCCGGAGATGATCATGTCCTTCTTGCGGTCGACCAGGAAGAAATAGCCGTCGGTGTCGACATAGCCGATGTCGCCGGTCAGGAAGCGGCCGTCGACGAAGGCCTCGGTAGAGCCCTCCGGCTTGTTCCAGTAGCCCTTGGTGACGTTCGGGCCCTTGATGCGGATCTCGCCGACCTCGCCGGGCGGCAGCACCCGTCTGGGATCGTCGAGCGCGACGACGTCGAGCTCTATGCCGGGCAGCATCAGGCCGATCGAGCCGGGCTTCTCGGGCCCTGCGGGCGGATGGCCGGTGCCGGGCGAGCAGGTCTCGGTCATGCCCCAGCCGCTCTTCAGCTTTTTGCCGACCTTGCGCTCGAAGAAGCTCGCGATCTCCACCGGCAGCGGCGCGCCGCCGGAGCCGATGGTGGCAAGCGAGGAGAAGTCGCGCTTGTCGAGATCGGGCAGCGCGGCGATCGCGATCCACATCGTCGGCACGCCCGGAAAATACGTCGCGCGCTTGACCTCGATGTCGCGCATGACGGCTTCGACGTCGAAGCGCTGATGCAGCGAAATCAGATTGCCGCGGCTGAGCGAGGACAACAGCACCACGGTGAGCGCATAGATGTGGAACAGCGGCAGCACGCAGATCACGCGCTCGATCACCTCGCCGCGCGCCGCGCGCGCCGGCTTGCCCCAGACGTCGTAGATCGACACCGCCGCGGTGAGATTGCCGTGCGTCAGCATCGCGCCCTTGGGCAGGCCGGTGGTGCCGCCGGTATATTGCAGCAGCGCGACGTCGTCGGCCGTCACGTTCGGCCATTGCGCAGGCGCGGCCGCCCCCTCGACGAAGGTCTTGAAGGTGACGATGCGGGGATCATTTGGGATCGCCGCTTGCGGCGTGCCGACCTTGCCCCAAGTGTCGTCCTCGCAGACGACGAGCTTGTCGATCAGGCCCTTGTCCAGGAATTTCAGCGCGGTCGGCAGCAGTGCGGCAAGGTTCGAGGTGACGAGCAGGCGCGAGCCGGAATCCGAGACCTTGTGCGTCAGCGCGATCTCGCCGTCGAGTGGGGAGAGATGCGCGACGCGGGCGCCTGCTTTCAGCGCGCCGAAGAAATTGACGGGATGGTCGGGCGTGTTGCCGAGGAACAACGCGACCGACGTGCCCTTGCCGCAGCCGGCCCGCAGGAACGCCGCGGCGGCACGGTCGGCCTGAGCTGCGAGTTCGGTGTAGCTGATCGCGCGGTCGCGGAACTCCAGCGCCGTGCGCGGGCCGTAGTCGGCGGCGGCCTTCGACAAGAGGTCAGGCAACGAGCCCTGGACGATGGGATCGTCCCAACGCACGCCCTCGGGGTAAAACTGTTCGCCGGGATGGGTCATGGATTCCTTAAACTGCACAGACCGTCATTCCGGGGGCGCGACCAAGTCGCCCCCCGGAATCTCGAGATTCTCAGGTGCGCAACTGCGCACCATAGTTGGCCCTGCGGGCGCCCCGGAATGACCGAGAGCTGGAGCGCGAAGCTCCATCAAGCCGCCTTCGACTCGGCGGCCAGCGAGGCGAACGTCTTGCCTTCGGCTGCGAGCTTCTTCAGCAGCGGGGCGGGCTCGAGGCTGGGGTCGTTGGTCTCCTTGGCATAGAAGGAGAGACGGTCGGCGATGTGCTTGAGACCGACGCTGTCGGCCCAGAACATCGGGCCGCCGCGGTAGATCGGCCAGCCATAGCCGTAGAGCCAGACCACGTCGATGTCGGAGGGACGCGCGGCGATGCCCTCTTCCAGGATCTTCGCGCCCTCGTTGATCATCGGATACATCATGCGCTCGAGGATCTCCTCGTCGCTGACCACGCGCTTCTTGCGTCCGAGGCGCAGCAGCGTCTCGTCGATCAGCTTCTCGACCTCCGGATCGGGCAGCGGCGCGGGGGAGCCGGCCTCGTACTTGTAGTAGCCCTTGCCGGTCTTCTGGCCGAACCGGCCGGCTTCGCACAGCGCATCTGCGATTTCCGACTTGATGCCGCGGTCTTCCCGCGAGCGCCAGCCGATGTCGAGGCCGGCGAGGTCGCCCATCGCGAACGGGCCCATCGGCATGCCGAACTTGGTGACGACGGCATCGACCTGCTGCGGCAGCGCGCCCTCAAACAGCAGCTTTTCCGACTGCTTGCCACGCTGGGCCAGCATGCGGTTGCCGACGAAGCCGTCGCAGACGCCGACCACGGCCGGCACCTTCGCGATCTTTCGCGCGATCGTCACCGCGGTCACCAGCGCATCCGGCGCGGTCTTGTCGGCACGCACGATCTCGCAAAGCTTCATGACGTTGGCTGGCGAGAAGAAGTGCATGCCAAGCACGTCCTGCGGACGCTTGGTCGACTTCGCGATCTCGTCGATGTTGAGATAGGAGGTGTTTGAGGCGAGCACCGCGCCGGGCTTGGCGTACTGGTCGAGCTTGCCGAATACTTCCTTCTTCACTGCCATGGTCTCGAACACGGCCTCGATGACGAGATCGGCATCGCCGACATTCTCGATGCCGACGACGCCGTTGATCAGCGCCATGCGCTTGGCGGGCGCATCCGCCGGGATGCCGCCGCGCGCCGCGGTCGCTTCCCAGTTCTTCTGCATGATGCCCATGCCGCGCTTGAGCTGCTCTTCGCCGGTCTCGATCAGGGTGACGGGCACGCCGGCATTGGCAAAGGACATCGCGATGCCGCCGCCCATGGTGCCGGCGCCGAGGATGGCGACGCGGTTCACCGGCCGCGGCTTGGTGCCTTCAGGAACGCCCGCGATCTTGTTGGCCTCGCGCTCGGCGAAGAAGGCGTAGCGCTGCGCCTTGGACTGATCGCTGGCGACGAGCTTGAGGAAGCCCTCGCGCTCCTTCTTCAGACCTTCGTCGAACGGCAGGTCAATGGCGTAGCCGACGGCGTCGGCGGCGGCGAACGGCGCCTCCAGGCCGCGCGACTTCTTGGTCATGGCGGCAACCGCGTTGGTGAAGATCGAGCGGTCGGCCTTGGCGGTCGCGATCTTGGAATCGTCGTCGCGCAGACGCCGCAGCGGACGCTTCTCGGCCAGCAGCTTGCGCACGAAGGCTTCGCCGCCCGACGCCGGTCCCTCGACGATCTCCTCGATCAGGCCGCTCTTGAGCGCGTCCGCAGCGCCGATGGGATCACCGCCGACGATCATCTTGACGGCGAGCTCGGGGCCGACCGCGCGCGGCAGACGCTGGGTGCCGCCGGCGCCCGGCAGCAGACCGAGCTTCACCTCGGGCAGGCCGAGCTTGGCCTCTTTCACCGCGACGCGGAAATGACAGGCGAGCGCGACCTCGAGACCGCCGCCGAGCGCGGTGCCGTGAATGGCGGCGACCACCGGCTTCGGCGAGTTCTCGATCTCGGACAGCACGTCATTGAGGGCGGGCGGCTTCGGCGGCTTGCCGAATTCGGTGATGTCGGCGCCGGCGATGAAGGTGCGGCCGGCGCAGGTCAGCACGATGCCCTTGATGGCGGGATCGGCGACGGCGGCCTTGATGCATTCCAAGATACCATCGCGGACCGCGGCACTCAGCGCGTTGACCGGAGGGCTGTTGACCGTGACGATCCCGACCTCGTCATGACGCTCAAGCTTGACCACTTCGCTCACGGTGTTCCCTCCTTGGTGGGGATTAACTTTTGTTCGATTTCGCGGTGCGGAATTTAATTCCGCATCTTGACGGCAGGGTTATTTTGAAGCACGTGGCTTGTCAACGACTCCGCGCAAGAAGCAGATCAGGGATGAAGCGTACAGGAAAGAAGACTGCGACCGATCGGAATTTCGTCGTCGCGCTTTCCCGCGGACTGGACGTATTGCGCGCATTCCACCCCAATGACGGCTTGCTCGGCAATCAGGAGATTGCGGCGCGCACCAACCTGCCCAAGCCGACGGTGTCGCGGCTGACTTACACGTTGACCAAGCTCGGTTATCTTGCGCCGGTTCCCCGCTTCGAGAAATACCAGCTCACGCCTGCTGCGATGTCGCTCGGCTACGCCGCGCTCGCCAATCTCGGCGTTCGGCATTTGTCCGAGCCGTTCCGCGAAGAAGTGATGCGCGCGACCGGCGGCGCCGTCGCGGTCGGCGGCCGCGACCGTCACAGCATGATCTATTTCGGGCAGAGCCGCGGCAGCGAGACGGTCGGCGTTCAACTTGACGTCGGCTCCCGCGTGCCGATTGCAACCAGTGCGATGGGCCGGGCCTATTTCTGGGCGCTCGACGACGAGGATCGCACGGAATTGTCGCGCCTGCTGCGCGAACATTACGGCAGCCGCTGGCCGAAGATGCGCGACGGATTGGAACGTTCCGGCGAAACCGTCGCGAAATACGGTTTTGCGATTTCGGTCGGCGACTGGCACGACGACATCGGCGCCGCCGGCGTCGCGCTCAGGCTCAACGACGGAACCGGACCTTACGCTTTCAATTGCGGTGCGCCCGCATTCCGCTTCACGGAAGAGCGTTTGATCAACGACATTGGACCGCGTCTGCTCACGATGGTAAGGAACATCGAAGCGGCACTCGGGGGTCTGATGCCGCATTCCAAAAAAGAAGTCAGCAAAAAGCTGAAATCAGGAGGAAAAGTTGCGCGTGTGGCCGAGGGGATCAGATAGCCTTTGTCATCATTGGGAGCGGTTCGCATCGCCCCTTCGCTCACTCAATCGCGTGGGCGAGACGAGATGACGCAGGCACAGCTCGCGCGGGGGACATCGCCCCTGCTCGCGGTTCGCGACGTCAGCGTCGTGTTCGGCGGCATCGTCGCGCTCAACGGCGTGTCCTTCGACATGCACAAGGGCCAGATCCTCGGCTTGATCGGGCCCAACGGCGCCGGCAAGACCACGCTGTTCAACTGCCTGTCCCGACTCTATCAGCCCTCGTCCGGCGATATCCTGATGGAGGGCGTCAGCATCCTGTCGCGCCCGCCGCACCGCATCGCCGAGATCGGCATCGGCCGCACCTTCCAGAACGTGGCGCTGTTTCCGAACCTCTCGGTGATGGACAACGTCCGCGTCGGCGCCCATTCAAAGACCTCCAGCGACATCATCAGCGACTCCCTGAAACTGGCGTGGGTGCGGCGCAGCGAGACCAGTGTCAACAAGAAGGTGCACGCGATTCTCGCCTATCTCGATCTCGAGGACGTCGCCCACACTGTGGTGTCAGGCCTGCCCTTCGGCACGCAGAAGCGCGTCGAGCTGGCGCGTGCGCTGGCGGCCGATCCGAAGATCCTGCTGCTCGACGAGCCCGCCGGTGGCCTCAACCACGAGGAAGTCTATGTGCTCGGCGACCTCATCCGCAAAATCCGTGACGAGCGCCACATGACGGTGCTGCTGGTCGAGCATCACATGGGCCTCGTGATGTCGATCGCCGACCACGTCGTCGCGCTGAATTTCGGCAAGAAGCTCGCGGAAGGCACCCCTGCCCAGGTGCAGGCAGACCCCGACGTCATCAAGGCCTATCTCGGGAGCAAGGACCAATGACGACGCTGCTCAACGTCAAGGACCTGCGCGCCTATTACGGCCAGGTCCAGGCGCTCCATGGCCTGTCCTTCTCGCTTAGCGAGGGCTCCCTGACCACGCTGCTCGGCGCCAACGGCGCCGGCAAGACTACGACGCTGCGCGCGATCTGCAACATGGTGCGCTCGACCGGCGCGATCGAGTTCGACGGCAAGCCGCTGAACAATCGCTCGACCGAGAACATCGTGCGGTTCGGCATCGCCCATGTGCCGCAGGGCCGCGGCACCTTCACCACCATGACGGTGGAGGAGAATCTCCAGCTCGGGGCCATCACCCGCAAGGACAGCGCCGGCATCGTCTCCGACATTGAGCGCATGTATGCGCACTTCCCGGTGTTGAAGCAGCGGCACACCCAGCAGGCCGGCACGCTCTCGGGCGGCGAGCAGCAGATGCTCGCGGTTGCCCGCGCGCTGATGCTGCGGCCGCGCCTGATGCTGCTGGACGAGCCGTCCTTCGGTCTTGCGCCACTGGTGGTGCGCGACCTGTTCGGCATCCTCGGCAAGATCAACCGCGAGGACAAGGTGTCGATCCTGGTGGTCGAGCAGAACGCCCAGCTCGCGCTCGAGCTGGCAGACCAGGCCTATGTGATCGAGACCGGACGCATCGTGATGTCGGGCAACGCCAAGGACATCGCGAACAACGAAGAAATCCGTAAATCCTATCTGGGTTACTGAGGGAGCCGGGACAATGGAGCTGTTCACCAACCAGGTCCTGGCCGGCATCGCCACGGGCGCGATCTACGCCTGCATGGCCCTCGCCGTGGTCATGATCTACCAGGCCATCGACCATCTCAACTTCGCGCAGGGCGAGATGGCGATGTTCTCGACCTTCATTTCCTGGCAGCTGATGCAATGGGGCGTGTCCTACTGGGCCGCCTTCGTGATCACGCTGGCATTCTCCTTCGTCGCCGGTATCGCGATCGAGCGCATCCTGTTCAAGCCGCTTGCGAAAGCACCGGTGCTGACCAACGTCGCCGGCTTCATCGCGCTGTTCGCGATCATCAACTCCTCCGCCGGCCTGATCTGGGACTTCACCATCAAACAGTATCCGACCCCGTTCGGCTCCTCGCCCTTCCTGGGCAGCCAGCTGATCTCGACCCACCAGGCCGGCATGATCGGCGTCACCGTGCTGCTGCTGCTGGGACTGTATTTCTTCTTTCAGTACACCCGCATCGGCCTCGCCATGCGCGCCGCCGCCTCGGTGCCTGAATCGGCCCGCCTCGTCGGCATCAACACGAGCTGGATGATAGCGCTGGGCTGGGGCATGGCGACCGCGATCGGCTCGATCGCCGGCATGCTGATCGCGCCGGTCGTGTTCCTGGAGCCCAACATGATGGGCGGCGTGCTGATCTACGGCTTTGCCGCCGCGGTGCTCGGCGGGCTGTCGAGCCCGTTCGGCGCCGTGGTCGGCGGCTTCCTGGTCGGCGTCTTCGAGAATCTCGCCGGCACCTACATCCCCGGCGTCGGCAACGAGCTGAAACTGCCGATCGCGCTCGCGCTGATCATCTCCGTCCTGGTCGTCAAACCCGCTGGCCTGTTCGGCCGGCACATCGTCAAGCGAGTTTGATCATGAGCGCTGCAGAAGAAGTCGTTGCAGAAGGCCACGAGGCGGTCGAGGCCGTTCCGAAGCGCGCCATGACGCTGGGCACCGGCACCTCGCTGGTGGTCCTCGCTGCGCTGCTCATCGCGCCCGCCTTCGTCAAGAACTTCATCATCTTCCAGATGACGATGCTCTTGATCTACGGGCTCGCGGTGCTGGCGCTGAACATCCTGACCGGCGGCTCGGGCCAGTTCTCGCTGGGCCAGAGCGCCTTCTACGCCGTCGGCGCCTATACGACCGCGGTGTTGATGGAGCACGCCAACATCAATTACGCGCTGACCATTCCGATTTCCGCCGCGGTCTGCTTCGGATTCGGTTATTTGTTCGGCAAGCCGGCGCTGCGGCTTTCGGGCGTCTATCTGGCGCTCGCGACCTTCGCGCTTGCCACCGCGATGCCGCAGCTGTTGAAGCTGAACTTCCTCGAGCACTGGACCGGCGGCGTGCAGGGCCTCGTCGTCACCAAGCCCGACGCGCCGTTCGGCCTGCCGATGTCGCAGGACATGTGGCTGTATTACTTCACCCTCGTCGTGACGATCGCGATCTACATCTTCTCGGTGAACCTGTTGCGCTCCCGCTCGGGCCGCGCCTTCATGGCGATCCGTGACAACGAGATCGCAGCCTCCTCGATGGGCGTCAACGTCGCGCTGTACAAGACGCTGGCCTTCGGCGTGTCCGCCGGTATCACCGGTGTTGCCGGCTCGCTCGGCGCCATCGCCGTGCAGTTCGTCGCACCCGACAGCTACACCATCACGCTGGCGATCTCGCTGTTCCTCGGCATGGTCGTCGGCGGCGTCGGCTGGCTGCCCGGATCGTTCGTCGGCGCGGCGTTCATCATCTTCGTGCCGAACATGGCGGAGAGCATCTCCAAGGGCCTCTCCGGCGCGGTGTTCGGCGTGCTGTTGTTCCTCGTCATCTACCTGGTGCCGCATGGCGCAAGGCAGGCTGCGATCCTGGGCCAGCAACTGGCCGGGAAGCTCAAGAAGAACTGAAGATTCGTTGAATTAACCAAGGAGACCGAATTGTATTTTGGAAGAACACTGCGAGCCGCCGCGCTGGTCACGGCAACGGCGGCCATCACTCTCACCTCCGGCGCAGCACTCGCCCAAAAGAAATACGACACCGGCGCGTCCGATACCGAAATCAAGATCGGCAACATCATGCCGTACAGCGGTCCGGCGTCGGCCTATGGCATCATCGGCAAGACCGAAGAAGCCTATTTCAAGATGATCAACGACAAGGGCGGCATCAACGGCCGCAAGGTCAACTTCGTCACCTATGACGACGGCTATTCGCCGCCGAAGGCCGTCGAGCAGGTGCGCAAGCTGATCGAGAGCGACGAGGTCCTGGCCGTTTTCAATCCGCTCGGCACGCCCTCGAACACGGCGATCCAGAAATATCTCAACGCCAAGAAGATCCCGCAGCTGTTCGTCGCCACCGGCGCCACCAAGTGGAACGACCCGAAGAACTTCCCCTGGACCATGGGCTGGCAGCCCTCCTACCAGAGCGAAGCGCATATCTACGCGAAATGGCTGATGAAGGAGAAGCCCGACGCGAAGATCGCGATCCTCTATCAGAACGACGATTTCGGCAAAGACTACCTCAAGGGCACCAAGGACGGCCTTGGCGCCAAGGCTTCCTCCATGATCATCATGGAAGAGAGCTATGAGGTGTCGGAACCCTCGATCGACGGCCACATCGTCAAGATCAAGGCGGCCAACCCGGACGTGCTGCTGATCTACACCACGCCGAAGTTCGCGGCCCAGACCATCAAGAAGACCGCCGAGCTCAGCTGGAAGCCGCTCCAGATCCTCACCAACGTATCGATCTCGGTCGGCAGCGTGATGAAGCCGGCCGGCTTCGAAGCCGCGCAGGGCGTGCTGTCGGCGGCCTATGCCAAGGACTCCACCGATCCGCAGTGGGCCAACGATCCCGGCATGAAGAAGTGGAACGAGTTCGTCGACAAGTACATGCCCGGCGCCGACAAGTCCGACACCAGCATGGTCTACGGCTACGGCGCTGCGTCAACGCTGGCCAAGGTGCTGGAGATGTGCGGTGACGATCTCACCCGGGCCAACATCATGAAGCAGGCCGCGAGCCTGAAGGACTTCGCGCCGGACACCCTGCTGCCCGGCGTGAAGATCAACACCAGCGCGACCGACTTCGCCCCGATCGCCCAGCTCCAGATGCAACGCTTCAAGGGTGAGAAGTGGGAACTGTTCGGCGAGATCATCAGCGGCGACGTCGCCTCCGAGTGACGGGCGGACGCAATAGTTCAACCTTCCCAGAAGCCCCCGCGAGCGATCGCGGGGGCTTTTTGTTGACGGCTGGCGTCAATCTTGTTCAATGCGGCGCCGATCCAATCCGGGGTAGGAGAGCAATGACCGCTGTTCGTTTTCAGGTTGCGCCGCTCTGGGCCGCGCTGGCGTTGTGCACTGCGATGAACAGCCCGGCACTGGCGCAGAAGAGGTACGACAGCGGCGCCTCCGATACCGAGATCAAAATCGGCAATATCATGCCGTATAGCGGCCCGGCCTCGGCCTATGCCGCGATCGGCAAGGCCGAGGAAGCCTATTTCAACAAGGTCAATGCCGAGGGCGGCATCAACGGCCGCAAGATCAAGTTCATCTCCTATGACGACGCCTATTCGCCACCGAAGACGGTGGAGCAGGCGCGCAAGCTGGTCGAGAGCGACGGGGTGCTGTTGATCTTCGGCTCGCTCGGCACCTCGACCAACAGCGCCATCCGCAAATACATGAACGAGAAGAAGGTGCCGCAATTGTTCGTGGCGAGCGGCGCCTCGAAGTGGAACGATCCCAAGCAATATCCCTGGACCATGGGCTGGCAGCCGAGCTACGCGAGCGAGGCGCGCATCTATGCCAAGTACATCATGAAAGAGAAGCCGGACGGAAAGATCGGCGTGCTCTACCAGAACGACGATTTCGGCAAGGACTATCTGAAGGGACTGAAGGACGGCCTCGGCGCCAAGGCCTCGATGATCGTGCTGCAGGAGGCCTACGACACCTCGGAGCCCGCGATCGACGAGCACATCGTGAAGCTGAAGGCCTCGGACGCCGACGTCTTCATCAGCATCACCACCCCGAAATTCGCCGCGCAAGCGATCAAGAAGGCGGCTGAGATCAACTGGCATCCGGTCCACATCATCTCCAACGTCTCGGCCTCGGTCGGCGGCGTGATCGAGCCGGCCGGCTTCGAGATCTCCCAGGGCATTCTGTCGGCGAGCTACACCAAGGACGGCTCCGACCCGCAGTGGAATGCCGACGACGGCATGAAGAAGTTCTATAATTTCGTCGCGCAATACGACCCCAAGGCCAACAAGCTCGATGCCGGCGTCGTGTTCGGCTACGCCGCCGCGCAGACCATGGTGAAGGTGCTGCAGATGTGCGGCGACGAGCTCACCCGCGAGAACGTCATGAAGCAGGCAGCCTCCTTGAGGGATTTCGCACCCGACACGCTGCTGCCCGGCATCAAGATCAACACCGCGCCGGACAATTTCGCCCCGATCGAGCAGCTGCAGATGATGCGGTTCAAGGGCAAGAAATGGGAGCTGTTCGGCGACATCATCTCCAGCGAGACGGGTCACTGACGCCGCCGCAACTCGAAATCGATGCCGGATGCATTAAACAACCCAGGACAGCCGTCCCTTCTCGCAGTCGCACACGGAAAGCCGGTCGTCTGTGACTACTAAAGACGCAGCCCCTGCGACGCAGTCGCAGGGGCTTTCTGTTGAAGGTCTCCGCCAAATCGTATTGAATTGCGCTCGCGTCGCCAAAAACCATCAAGCCAAGAAAAGGGACGCACACACACCAAGAAAAATTAGGGAGATTGGAATGCCCGCTGTCACCGGCAAGCTTGCGGCCGCGTCACTGGCGCTCGCGCTCATTGCGGCCTCGACCTCGATTGCATCGGCCCAGAAGAAATACGATACCGGCGCGACCGATACCGAGATCAAGATCGGCAACATCATGCCCTACAGCGGACCGGCCTCCGCCTACGGCATCATCGGGCGGACCGAAGCCGCCTATTTCAAGAAGATCAACGAAGAGGGCGGCATCAACGGTCGCAAGATCAATTTCGTTTCCTATGACGACGCCTACTCGCCCCCCAAGACGGTGGAGCAGGCGCGCAAGCTGGTCGAGAGCGACGAGGTGCTGTTCATCTTCAACTCGCTCGGCACGCCGCCGAACTCGGCGATCCAGAAATACATGAACTCGAAGAAGGTGCCGCAGCTGTTCGTCGCCACCGGCGCCACCAAATGGAACGATCCGCAGAACTTCCCATGGACCATGGGTTGGCAGCCGAACTACCAGAGCGAGACGCAGATCTATGCGAAGTGGCTGCTCAAGAACAAGCCGGACGCCAAGATCGCCGTGCTTTACCAGAACGACGATTACGGCAAGGATTATCTGAAGGGCCTGAAGGACGGCCTCGGCGCCAAGGCCGCGTCGATGATCGTGATCGAGGAGAGCTATGAGACCTCCGAGCCGACCATCGACAACCACATCGTCAAGCTGAAATCGACCGGCGCCGACGTCTTCATGAACATCACGACGCCGAAATTCGCGGCGCAAGCGATCAAGAAGAACGCCGAGATCGGCTGGAAGCCGCTGCACTTCCTCAACAACGTCTCGGCCTCGGTCGGCAGCGTGATGAAGCCCGCCGGATTCGAGAACGGCCAGGACATCATCTCGGCGGACTATCTGAAGGACGTCTCCGATCCCGAATGGAAGGACGATCCCGGCATGAAGGAATTCCTCGCCTTCATGACCAAGTATTTCCCCGAAGGCGACAAGCTCGACAAGGGCACCATCGTCGGCTACGCCGTGGCGCAGACGCTGGTGCAGGTGCTGAAGCAGTGCGGCGATAATCTCACGCGCGAGAACATCATGAAGCAGGCCGCCAGCCTGAAGAACTTCCGCACCGAGGCGCTGCTGCCGGGCATCCAGATCAACACCGGGCCGAACGACTTTGCGCCGATCAGCCAGTTGCGCCTCGAGAAGTTCAAGGGCGAGCGCTGGGAGCTGTTCGGCGACGTCATCAGCGCCGACGCCGGCGGCTAGCCCAAACGGACAATGCGGCGATAACAAGCCCCCTGCGAGATGATCGCAGGGGGCTTTGCCGTGCGCCGATTATCATCACGCGATTGCACAATCGAATGATGGTAAAGCCTGCTTACCCTTTTGCGCCCGATGCGCTAGGCAGGGGGAATGGCGACGCCCTCGCCGTCGCTCTAGTCTGCTCAAGAGTTTGCCCAAGGCCATCGTCATGACCGATCGACGCCCCCTGCTCCGCGCGCTCTACGACGCCGCCGTCGCCGCCGCCCATCCCAACACGATTCTGGCGCCGCACCTGCGGCCGGCGCCCAAAGGGCGCGTGATCTGCCTGGCGGCCGGCAAGGGCGCAGGCGCCATGGCCGCGGCGGCCGAGCGGCACTATCTCGACACGCTGGGGCTCGCCCCGGAACGCCTCGTCGGCATCGCCACCACGCGCCACGGCTACGGCGTGCCGACGCGCCGCATCCGCGTGGTCGAGGCCGGTCATCCCGTGCCCGATGAGGCCGGCCTCAAGGGCGCCGCCGACACGCTCGCGCTCGCAGCCGAAGCCGGCCCGGACGATCTGCTGCTGGTGCTGCTCACCGGCGGCGGCTCGGCCAACTGGATCGCGCCGGTGGATGGCATCAGCTTTGCGCAGAAGCAGGCGGTCAACAAGGCGCTGCTGCGCTCGGGCGCGCCGATCGGCGAGATGAACGTCGTGCGCAAGCACCTCTCACGGATCAAGGGCGGCCGGCTGGCACGCGCCGGCAAGAATGCCGCCGAGATCGTGACGCTCGCGATCTCGGACGTGCCGCATGACGATCCTTCCGCGATCGCCTCCGGCCCCACCGTGCCCGATCCGACCACGCTGACCGACGCACGCGCGATCGTCGCGAAGTACAGGCTCGACATCGACGACACGGTCCGCCGCGCGCTCGACGACCCCAATAATGAAAGCTGCAAGCCCGGTGATGCTGCCTTCGCCCGCGCGCATTTCGAATTGATCGCGCGGCCCAAGCAGTCGCTCGACGCCGCAGTGCAGCTCGCGCGCCAGGCCGGCTACGAGGCAATCGATCTCGGCGCCGACCTCGAGGGCGAGGCGCGCGAGGTCGCCGCCGATCACGCCAGGCTGGCACTGCAGGCGCGTGCGCAAGGCAAGCACCTCGCAATCCTTTCCGGCGGCGAGCTCACGGTCACCGTGCGCGGCAATGGCCGCGGCGGTCCCAACCAGGAATACGCGCTCGCGCTGACATCGCTATTGAAGGACACGGCCGGCATCTCGGCGCTGGCCGGCGACACCGACGGTGCCGACGGCGGCGCCGGCAACCCCACCGATCCCGCCGGCGCGCTGATCGATGCGGCGACGTTCGCAAAGATGAAGGCGCAAGGGCTGCAGCCGCAGGCATATCTGGACAACAACGACGCCACAGCGTTCTTCGAGGCGACCGGCGACCTGCTGCTGCCGGGCCCGACGCTGACCAACGTGAACGATATCAGGGTGATCTTGGTGGATTGAGAAGCGCGCAGTGACGGAATATGCGGCTGCGGCCTACCGCTTGCAGCCGACGTGCTCCAGCAGCGCGAGCAGACCCTTCAACAAGTCCGTCGGCGACGGCGGGCAGCCCTTGATGTGCAAATCCACCGGAATGGCTTCGGACACGCCGCCAACGCAGGCGTAGCTGCCTCTGAAAATGCCGCCATCGATCGCACAGCCGCCGACTGCGACGACCCATTTCGGATCGGGCGTCGCGTTGTAGGTCCGCTCGAGCGCCTGCCGCATATTCTTCGTCACCGGACCCGTGACCAGCAGGACGTCGGCGTGGCGCGGCGAGGCGACGAAGCGCAGGCCGAAACGTTCGATGTCGTAGAACGCGTTGGACAGGGCGTGGATCTCCAGTTCGCAGCCGTTGCAGGACCCGGCATCGACCTCGCGAATGGCGAGAGAACGTCCGAGCCTGGCCTGGGCAGCGCGGTCGACTTTCGCTGCAAGCTCCGACAGCGCCGCCTCGTCCGGCGCCGGCGCGGGCTCCGTCAGCGAACCATGGGTGAGGCTTTCGAGCAGGGTCTTGCGCATGGCTTAGAGGTCCGCGCCCGAATATGAACAATTGAACGACTTATTGCAGAGCGGAAAGTCGGCAATGATGTTGCCCTCGATCGCGGTTTCCAGCAGCGGCCACTGAAACCACGACGCGTCGCGCAGGTGGCAGCGTTCGCCCCGCAACTCGCCATCGAGCCGCAGCCACACCAGAACGTCGCCGCGGAAGGCCTCGATGAGCGCCATGCCCTCACAGGCACCGTGGCCGGTCCCGGCAGGCAGCGCGGTTTCGAACCCTCCCGGCCCAAGTTGATCGAGGATCTGCTCGATCAGTCCGGCGCTCTGCTCGACCTCGCGGATTCGGATCCAGACCCGCGCGTTCACGTCACCGGCCTCTAGTACCGGCACCTCGAACGACAAGGCATCGTAAGGCGGGTAGGCCATGGCCCGCCGCGCGTCGAAATTGCGGCCCGAGGCGCGGCCGACATAACCGCCGGCGCCAAACTGGCGCACATATTCCGCCTTCACGATGCCCGTGGTGACGGTGCGGTCCTGCAAGGACGCCGTGTTGTCATAGAGCTCGATCAAGCGCGGAAAGACCTTTCGTAGCTCCGCGAGCAGCGCGCGTAGCGCAGCAACGCCGTCCGGCGCGATGTCACGCGCCACGCCACCGGGCACGATGACGTCCATCATCAGGCGATGGCCGAACGCGACATTCGCGGCGCGCAAGCAGCGCTCACGCAAGATGCCGGTCTGGGCATGCATCAGCGCGAACGAAGCGTCGTTGCAGATGGCCCCGATGTCGCCCAGATGGTTGGCCAGGCGCTCCAGTTCCGCCATCAGCGCCCGCAGCAGCGTCGCTTGCCGAGGCGCCTCGATCTGCAGCGCCGCTTCCACGGCACTCGCAAAGGCGAAGGCATAGGCGACGGCGCTGTCGCCGGAGATGCGGTTGGCGAGTTTTGCCGCAGCTTCGAGGCTCGCGCCCTGCATCAGCTGCTCGATGCCCTTGTGGGTGTAGCCGAGCCACTGCTCCAGCCGCACCACATGCTCGCCATTGGCGGTGAAGCGGAAATGGCCGGGTTCGATGATCCCGGCATGGACGGGGCCGACCGCCACCTGGTGCAACGCCTCGCCCTCGGCCGGCAGGAACTGGTATGGCCGCACGTCGCGCGATGCATTGCGGTCCGAGAGCGGATAGGATTTGCCCCAGGCGCCGTGATCGAGCCATGGCCGCAGATCGTCGGCGGCGGCTGGAACAAGCCCGAACAGATCGTGAATGGTGCGCTCCAGCCGAAGCGCCGGCGGATGACGGCTGGCGACGCTTGGAAACGTGCCGGCCGTACACGCGTAGGTCACGACGGCGATCTCCGCCGAGCCTCCATCGAGCATCGCCATATGCACCGCGGTCGGCTCGCCCCAGAAGCCAAGCAGCGTAAGGCGTCCCTCGACCAGTCGGTCGATCGCCGCCTGCCAGCCCGCCTCCGTCACGACCGCGCGCGGCCAGGGCCGATGCGACGACGCCGTATGAACATGGGAGATGCTGTCGAGGATGCCCATGGCTTACCCCAGGAGCTTCGCGACGTTCTGGAAGCCGGTGACCAGCACCGGCGGCAGATAGATGCCGGCCATCAGCACCAATCCGAGGTGCGTGAACATCGGCACGTAGGAGGCTTCCGCGGGCGCGGTCCTGCCTTTGGGCTCGCCGAACATCACCGCGCCGATCCGCAACAAGAGCCCGCCGAGCGCGATGATGATGCCGAGCACCAGGATGACCGTCAGCCAGGGCGCGCGGGCGAAAGTCGAGCTCACCACGAGAAACTCGCTCATGAAGATGCCGAGCGGCGGCAGCCCGACGATGGCGATGACGCCGAGCATCAGGCCCCAGCCGAGCGCCGGATTGGTCACCGTGAGCCCGCTGATATCGGCGATCTTCTGTGTGCCCTTGACCTGTGCGATATGGCCGACCGCGAAGAAGATCGCCGATTTGGTCAGTGAATGCATGGTCATATGCAACAGCCCTGCGAAATTCGCGAGCGGCCCGCCCATGCCGAAGGCGAAGACGATGATGCCCATATGCTCGATCGAGGAATAGGCGAACATCCGCTTGATGTCGCGGCGACGGTACAGCATCAGCGCGGCGAAGATCACCGAGATCAGGCCCATGGTCACCATCAGCGGACCTGGTGCGATCGCCGCGGAGTTGACCGCGAGCATCATCTTGAAGCGCAGGAGCGCATAGAGTGCGACATTGAGCAACAGCCCGGACAGCACCGCCGAGATCGGCGTCGGGCCTTCGGCATGCGCATCCGGAAGCCAAGCATGCAGCGGTGCGAGACCGACCTTGGTGCCGTAGCCAAGCAGGAGGAAGGCAAAGGCGACGTTGAGCAACGCCGGGTCGAACTTTGCGGCGTGCTTCACCAGCACCGTCCACACCATGCCGTCAAGTCCCTCACCCACCACCGGGCGCGCCGCCATATAGACCAGGATCGTGCCGAACAGCGCGAGCGCGATACCGACGCTGCCGAGGATGAAATATTTCCAAGCTGCCTCCAGCGCCTCATGGGTGCGATAGATGCCGACCATCAGAACGGTCGTCAGCGTCGCCACCTCGACCGCGACCCACATCAGGCCGATATTGTTGGCGACGAGCGCGAGGTTCATCGCGAACATCAGCGTCTGATACATCGCGTGATAGAAGCGCAGGAACGCCGGCGTCAGGCGCCCGGTCTCGATCTCATGCTGGATGTAACTCGCGCTGAACACCGATGTGGTGAGGCTGACGAAGGTGGTCAATACGATGAAGACCTTGTTGAGATCGTCCATCAGCAGATACTGCCCCGATACCGGTTCGACCACGAACAGCGAGAGCGAGGTGAGGAAGGTCGCGAGCGATGCCGCTACGTTCAGCTTCGCCGTCAGTCGGTAGCCGGGCAGAATTGCCAGCACCGCCGCCGAGAGGGCCGGGATCAGCAGGATGGCGCTGAGCGCGTCGATGCTCATCGCCGCTCTCCGCGAAAGCGATCGAGCTCCTGCACGTCCACGCTGTCAAAACGCTCGCGGATGCGGAACAGGAAGACGCCGATCACGATGAAGGCGATCAGCACCGAGAAGGCGACGCTGATCTCGACCACCAGCGGCATACCCTTGGCGCCGGTTGCCGCCAGCACCAGCCCGTTCTCCAACGACATGAATCCGACGACCTGGCTCACGGCGTTGCGTCGCGTAACCATGATCAGGAGCCCCAGCAGCACCACCGACAGCGCGAAGGCAAGGTCCTCGCGCGCCAGCGCATCGGCGCTCGGCGTCACCCGCAGCATCACCACCATCGACAGCGCGACGAGGCCGATGCCGGCCATCATGGTCAGCCCGATGCCGATCACGTTCTCGATCTCGCGGTGGATGCCGAGCCGCTTGATGATCCGGTGCAGCGCCACCGGGATGATGATGGCCTTGAACACCAGCGCGATCAGCGCCGTGACATAGAGATGCGGCGCATGCTGCACATAGGCCTGCCAGGCTACCGACAGCGCCAGCACGCCGGCATGGAGCGCATAGACGTTGAGTAGCGCATAGAGCCGATCCTGATAGAGCATCATGAAGCTCGCCAGCACGAGGGAGCCGGCGAGCAGATGGGCGATGTCGAATTGCAGGCTGCTCATCTCTCAGAGGCTCCCCGACACGAAGCGCAACAGGGTGGCAAGCAACGCCAGCATCAGCGCCGCGCCCAAGAACTCCGGAATCCTGAACACGCGCATCTTGGCGATCGACGTCTCGAACACGGCGAGCAGGAAGCCGAGTACCGTCAGCTTGCCGAAATAGAGCAGCGCGCCGAAGGCGAGCCTCCCGGCGCCCGCGTCCGCAGTCGCCGTGCCCCATGGCAGGAACACGCAGGCGATCAGCGAGACATAGAGCAGGAGCTTGAGCTGCGACGACAGGTCGATCAGCGCGAGATGCCGCCCAGAATATTCCAGCACCATGGCCTCATGCACCATGGTGAGCTCGAGATGGGTGGCGGGGTTATCGACCGGGATACGGGCATTCTCCGCCAGCGCCACGATGGTCAACGCCACAAACGCCATGCCCAGGGACACACGCAGGCCGACCGCGTCAGAGCCCATGAACTCGGCGACGTTGGAGAGCTGCGTCGAGCCCGCGATCATCGCGACCGAGAACACTGTGATCAGCATCGCGGGCTCGGCGAGAGAGGCGATCATGCCCTCGCGGCTGGAGCCGATGCCGCCGAAGGCGGTGCCGACATCCATGCCGGCGAGCGCCTGGAAGAAACGGGCGCTGCCGAGCAGCGCAATGATGGCGATGAGATCAGCGGTCCAGGAGAACAACAGGCCATTGCCGAAAGTCGGCACCAGCGAGGCGGCGACCCAGGTGCCCGCGAAAATCAGATAGGGAATGACGCGGAACAGCCAGGATGCGTTGTCCGCGAGCACGACATCCTTGCGCATCAGGCGGATGAGGTCGCGATAGGGCTGGAGCAGCGGCGGCCCGCGACGGCGCAGCAGCCGAGCTTTCACCTTCCGCACGAAACCCGTCAGCAGCGGCGCGCCCCCCAGCACCAGCGACATCTGGGCGCCCTGGGAGAGGATGTCGCTCAGCGCGGTCATAGTGCCACCACCAGCAGCAGCACGACCAGGGCGACGAAGACGAGCGTCAGGTAGCGACGGATGGTGAGGAACTGCAGGATATTGATGCGGTCCGTCGCAAAGCCGATGAGCTTCGCAATCGGCGCGTACAGCACATCCCAGATCAGATCGTGCACTTCGACCTGGAGCCGCGCAGGAGCCGGCGAGGACGGCGGCGGCATCTCGCCGATCTCGCGTGCGGCAAAGACGACGCTGCCGAACACGCGGCGGATCGGCTGCGAGAAGCTGGAGGCTGAGTATTGGATCGCTGGGTTCGGATCGGGATAACCGCAATCCCAGGCCGGCGCGCGGCGCAGGCGATCGGAGGCGAAACGATGAATGGCTGTCGCCGCCGCCGTGCCGCAGAGGGCCGCGAACAGGAACACCAGAAGGCCGTTATAGGAGCTGCGGCTTTCCGCGATCGGCACGATGGTAAGCCACTGCAATCCGACCTGATGCGGCATCATGCTGCCGACCATATCCTTGCTCACCGGCGCCAGTGCATCGATGAACAACCCCGGCAGGATGCCGGCAACGAGGCAGAGGGCGGCAAGCACGAGCATCGCCGTCAGGGAGAAGTGGTCGGTCTCATGTGCTGACGCCGCGACATCCGAACGTGGCCGACCAAGGAAGCTGATGCCATAGAGCTTGACGAAGCAGGCCGCGGCAAAGGCCGCCGCGAGCGCCAGCAAACCGCCGACCGCCGGAATGACCAGCTTGAGGCCCCAGGAGGGCAGCTGCGGTGAGAGCAGGATTGCCTGGAAGGTCAGCCATTCCGAAACGAAGCCGTTGAATGGCGGCAATGCCGAGATTGCGACGCAGCCGACCAGTAACGCGAACGCCGTCTTCGGCATGCGATGGATCAGTCCGCCGAGCTTCTCCATGTCGCGCTCGCCGGTTGCCCCCAGCACCGCGCCGGCGCCGAAGAACAACAGGCTCTTGAACAGCGCATGATTGAAGACATGCAGCATCGCCGCGGTGAAAGCGAGCGCCGCCACCCAGTCGAGCCCTTCCGCCTTGAAGGCCAGCGCCAGCCCGAGGCCGGTGAAGATGATGCCGATATTCTCGATCGTTGAATAGGCGAGCACGCGCTTGATATCGCGCTGCATCAGCGCATAGAGCACGCCCAGCGTCGCCGACGGACCGCCGACCAGCAGCATCACCATGCTCCACCACCATACCGGTTCGGGCAGAAGATCAAAGACGATGCGCACGAAGCCGTAGACGGCGACCTTGGTCATGACGCCGCTCATGAGGCCAGAGACGTGGCTGGGCGCGGCGGGATGGGCGAGCGGCAGCCAAGCGTGTAGCGGCACCAGGCCAGCCTTGGAGCCGGCGCCCAGCAGCACGAGGATCATCACCGCGCCGCTCAGCGCCGCGGAAGGATGCGAGGCTCGGATGGCATCGAAATCGTAACCAGCGCCGCTCGCGAGCAAGCCGAAGGCGAGCAGCAGCGCCAGCGTGCCGAAACTTGCCATCAAGAGATAGACATAGCCGGCGCGGACATTCTCGGCCTCGCGGTGATGCGACACCACCATCGCCCAGGAGGTCAGCGACATGAATTCCCAGGCGACCAGGAAGCTGAAAGCATCGTTTGCCAGCACGATGACGTTCATCCCCGCGAGATAGGCAGGATAGAACGGCAGCACGCGGCCGGGGGAGTCCTCGTGCCGGCCATAGCCGAGCGCGAACAGACTTGCGGCGGCGCCGCCGAGATTGACGACGATGAGGAAGAAGGCGGACAGCGCATCGAGCCGGAAATGGGCACCGAGCCAGGGCAGGCCGATCGGCAGTGTCGCGCTCGGCGTCAGATGAGGGAAATAGAGCAGATCCGACAGCGCCGTGACACATAGCGTCGATGTGGCGATCAAGCATCCGCCGTAAAGGATGACCGAGCCGCGCGGGTGCGTCGATAGCACGATTCCCGCAGGCGCCAGCACCAGCAGAGCCGCCACTGACCATAGCGCCACGGCGATCATAACCCCTCCTGGATCATGATTTGCGCGCGCGTCATCATCGCTATTGGCCGCCTGCGCTCGAGGGTGGAGACTTCAGCCGCACACCACGCCCTCCGGCGCTCGACACGGCCCCCTCGGCGATCAGCTCGATGCCGGCAACCGACAGCGCCTCGACCAGCTTCACCAGGGAATCAACATTGCCGCGGATCACCCCTTCGGAGGCTTCCATGCGCTGTATCGTCGGCAGCGACAGCGAACAGCGCTGCGCGAGCTCGCGCTGGTCGATCCTGAGCAAGGCACGGGCTGCTCGAAGCTGCGCGGCGGTGATCACGGGGCAGACTGTCCGTGGCAGTTATAGCGCTTGATTTACCAAGCTTAGAGCGCACAAAATGACGTTTCAAGCATCATCTTATAGATGCAACGCATCATTCCCGTTCGACGGCTCCGCGCTCACGCTCCATCCCCCGCCACCATCGCCGGGCCCGTCCCAGCGTCATTCTGGGGGCGTGCGGGCCCGATCCTGACAACCGCATGAATACGGCGTGAGATTCCAGGGTGCGCTCGCGCGCATGCGGGAATGAAAGTCCGTCAAAACTCGTTGGCGATCTTCGCGAGCATCCCGATCAGGGCTTCGCGGTTGGCCTGGCCGAGCAGATCGTTGAGCCGGGCCTCGTGCTTGGTGGCAACAAGCTTCTTGGCGCGGGCCAGCACGGCCTTGCCCTTGTCGGTCAGCACCAGGATGTGCGAGCGGCGGTCGTTGGTGGAGCGGATCCGGGCGCAGAGATCGCGGCTCTCGAGATTGTCGAGCATCGCGACGAAGTTCGGGCGCAGGATGCCAAGGGTGGAGGCAATCTCGGTCTGGTTACGGCCGGGATTCTTCTCGACCAGCAGCAGCACGGAGAACTGGGCCGGCGTCAGCTGGAGCGAGGTCATGCAGCGCAGGAAGTTCTCGAACACCTTGAGCTGCGCGCGCTTCAGGACATAGCCGAGCTGCTCGGAGAGCTCGCCGAGCTGGAGGGCTTCCGCCTGCGGCTCGCTTGCGTCCTTGCGGCCCTTGGCCGCGTCGGCCGACTTTTCGGAGGACTTTTCAGCGGTCTTGGAAACGGTCATCGCCTCGTGCTCGTAATCCCGCTAAGTTTGGGACGGGTCGTTCCTGCCCTTGAAGTTATATTTGATAATTGTTATGGACCATATCAAATATCGCATGCGTTTTTCAATGGCTGTGAGCGGACCGTCCACCGCAATCGAGGGGACCGGTTCGTAATCTTTAGGGGGAGCGTCCGGTCTTGAATACCACCATCATGCTGTTCCTGGTGCAGGACGGCATCACCAATGGCGCGATCTACGCGCTGCTCGGCCTCGCGCTGGTGCTGGTATTCGCCGTCACCCGCGTCATCCTCATTCCCCAGGGCGAATTCGTCACCTACGGCGCGCTGACCTATGCCTCGCTGGCCGCGGGCCAGATGCCGGGCACGGCAAAGCTCGCGCTCGCGCTCGGCATCGGCGCCTTCGCCTTCGACCTGTTCGAGGCCCGCAAGGCCCTGCATGCGCGGCTGGTGGTGCGCAGCGTCATCGCCAACATCGTGCTGCCCGCCATCGTGCTGGCACTGACCCTGTACTTCGCCGCCCAGAAGCCGCCGGTCGCCATCTGCATCGCGCTGTCGCTGGTGATCGTGGCGATGATCGGCCTCTATCTCTACCGGATCGCGTTCCAGCCGCTGGCGCACACCTCGGTGCTGGTGCTGCTGATCGCGTCGGTGGGCGTCCACCTTGCGCTGCAAGGTCTCGGTCTTCTGTTCTTCGGCGCCGAAGGCCAGCGCGGACCTGCCGTGCTGTCCGGCGCCTTCACCGCCGGCGCGCTGCGCTTCACCGGCCAGAGCATCACCGTCTATGCCATCACCGTCGCCTTCATCGTCGGGCTGTGGCTGTTCTTCGGCCTGACGCTCTATGGCAAGGCGCTGCGCGCGACCGCCGTGAACCGGCTGGGGGCACGGCTTGCCGGCATCCGCACCACGCTGTCGGGGCAGATCGCCTTCCTGCTGGCCTCCGTCATCGGCGCGCTGTCGGGCATCATGATCGTGCCGATCACGACGCTCTATTATGACTCGGGCTTCCTGATCGGCCTGAAGGGCTTTGTCGCTGCGATCATCGGCGGCCTCGTCAGCTATCCCCTCACCGCGGTCGCGGCGCTGGTGGTCGGCATCGTCGAGGCGTTCTCATCCTTCTATGCCTCGAACTACAAGGAGGTGATCGTCTTCATGCTGCTGATCCCCGTGCTGCTGCTGCGCTCGCTCGCCGCGCCCGCGGTCGAGGAAGAGAAGGACTGAGCCCGATGCAGAGCCGGCTTCCCATCCTCGTCTTTGCGCTCGTCATGGCGGCGATCCCGCATCTCCCCGGCATGCCGCCATTCTGGATCGTGCTGCTCGACAATATCGGCCTCGCCGCCCTCGTCGCAATGGGGCTCGTGCTGCTGACCGGCGTCGGCGGCCTGACGTCGTTCGGACAGGCAGCCTTCGTCGGCTTCGGCGCCTACACCACCGCGGTGCTGTCGACCGCCTATGGCCTGTCGCCCTGGCTGACGCTGCCGCTTTCGCTTGTGGTCAGCGGATCGCTGGCGGTGCTGCTCGGCCTGATCACCGTCCGCCTCTCCGGCCATTATCTGCCGCTCGGCACGCTCGCCTGGGGGCTGGGGCTGTTCTATCTGTTCAGCAAGCTGGAATTCCTCGGGAGAAACGACGGCATCTCGGCGATCCCGCCGCTGTCGATCGGCGCGTTCAAGATGCTCTCGCCCGGCTCGATCTATTACGCGATCTGGGTCGCCGTGATCCTCTCGGCGCTGCTGACGATGAACCTCTTGGATTCCCGCACCGGCCGTGCCATCCGCGCGCTGCGCCGCGGCCATGTCGCGGCGGAAGCGTTCGGCGTGCACACGCCGCGCGCCAAGCTGCTGGTGTTCATCCACGCCGCCGTGCTCGCCGGCCTGTCGGGATGGCTCTATGCGCATCTCCAGCGCGCGGTGAACCCGACGCCGTTCGGCGCACAGGCCGGCATCGAATATCTCTTCATCGCGGTGGTCGGCGGTGCCGGCTATGTCTGGGGCGGCGTCCTGGGCGCGGCAATCGTCGTGGTGCTGAAGGAGGTGCTGCAAAGCTACCTGCCGCTGATCCTGCCCGGCTCCGGACAGGTCGAGACCATCGTGTTCGGCATCATGCTGGTCGCGCTGCTGCAGCTTGCGCCGGGCGGCCTCTGGCCCTGGCTGATCTCCTTCCTGCCCGAGCGCGCCAGTGGCAAGAAGCCCGACACTTCCCTGAAGCTCGAGCAGCGCCCGCGCGCGCCCGGCAAGGGCAGCACCCTGCTGCAGGTCGAAAAGGCGCGAAAGCAGTTCGGCGGCGTGGTTGCGGTCAACAACGTCTCCTTCGACGTCCAGGCCCGCGAGATCGTCGCGCTGATCGGCCCCAACGGCGCCGGCAAGAGCACGACCTTCAACTTGATCACCGGCGTGCTGTCGGCGACGTCAGGCTCGGTCTCGGTGCTGGGCAAGAAGGTCGACAAGGCGCCGCCGCAGGAGATCGTCAAGCTCGGCATCAGCCGGACCTTCCAGCATGTGAAGCTGGTGCCGGACATGACCGTGCTGGAGAACGTCGCGATCGGCGCGCATTTGCGCGGCCATGCCGGGCCGATCTCCTCGATGCTGAGGCTCGACCGCGGCGACGAGGCCAAGCTGCTGGCAGAAGCCGCGCGCCAGATCGAGCGCGTCGGCCTCGCCGAGCAGATGCACCAGCTCGCAGGCTCGCTCTCGCTCGGCCAGCAACGCATCGTCGAGATCGCACGCGCCCTCTGCGTCGACCCGATGCTGCTGCTGCTCGACGAGCCGGCCGCGGGCCTGCGCCACATGGAGAAGCAGCGGCTCGCGACACTGCTGCGTGAGCTGCGCGACGGCGGCATGTCCGTCCTTCTGGTCGAGCACGACATGGGCTTCGTCATGAACCTCGCCGACCGCATCGTGGTGCTCGATTTCGGCACCAAGATCGCGGAGGGCCCCCCCGCCACGATCAAGACCAATCCCGAAGTGATCAAGGCCTATCTCGGAGTGGCGGCATGAGCGCGCTCTTGTCCGTCACCGGCGCCCACGTCGCCTATGGCAAGGTCGAGGCGGTGCGCTCGGTCTCGCTCGAGGTCGGCGCGAATGAGATCGTCACCATCGTCGGCGCCAACGGCGCCGGCAAGACCACGCTGCTGTCCGCCATCATGGGCATATTGCCGCTGAAGGGCCGCGTCGCCTTTGCCGGGCAGGATCTCGCCCGGCTCGATATCGAGGACCGCGTCGCGATGGGGCTCGGCCTCGTCCCCGAGCACCGCGAATTGTTCGTGACCATGAATGTCGAGGACAATCTCGAGCTGGGTGCCTTCCGCATCGAGCGCAGCAGGGCGAAGGCCTCGATCGAGCGCGTCTATGCGCTGTTTCCGCGGCTGAAGGAGCGGCGCAAGCAGCTCGCCGGCACGCTCTCCGGCGGCGAGCAGCAGATGCTCGCCATGGGCCGCGCGCTGATGGGTGAGCCGAAACTGCTGATGCTGGACGAGCCGAGCCTCGGTCTCGCTCCGATCATCGTCGCCGACATTTTCCGCATCGTCACCGCGCTGCGTGCCAGCGGCGTCTCCGTGCTGCTGGTCGAACAGAACGCGCAGGCCGCGCTGAAGATCGCGGACCAGGCCTATGTGATGGAGCTCGGCGAGTTCGTGCTCAGCGGCAAGGCCAGCGACATCGCGGCGAACGAGCGGGTGGCGGCGAGCTATCTCGGCTTCCAGCACGAAGGCGCGAGCGCGATTTGATCTTTCTTACCCTCCCCTGGAGTGGGAGGGTCTGCTCACATGGAGCGAAGCGTAATGTGAGACGGGGTGGGGTGACGGTCTCTCCACATCCAACAGTTCCCGAGTGGAGAGATCACCCCACCCCGCTCGCGCTGCGCGCGATCGACCCTCCCCCTCCAGGGCAGGGCAATCGCATATGGGAGTGATGTCGCCCGTGGCCATCCTTCGAGACGCCCGCCGTTGGCGGGCCCTCAGGATGAGGACTGAGGGCATTTCGCTCGTTTCAACGGCCTCCGATATCGCTTAGCCTCATCCTGAGGAGACCGCGAAGCGGTCGTCTCGAAGGACGAGGCGCGCGCTCAGCTCGCGCAAAGAGCCATATGCGATAGCCCTGCCCTCCGGGGGAGGGTAAGCGAGCAGCGACCTACGAAGCTCAACCCACCGCCTTCTCGCCCTTCAACGCCGCGACCTCCGCCTCCAGCTCCGCAATCCGCGCGTCCCTTGCCGCCAGCGCGGCTGCGACATCTGCCGCGTCGAACTTCTGCGGAATGTGCTGCGGGCAGTTGGTGTCCCATGCCGCGATCTTGAACAGGACTACCTGCTCCGGCCGCGCACGGTAGCCCTTCGGCATCAGCGAGGTCGTCAGCGCCTCGTCGTCCTCGACGATTCGCGCTTCACCCCAGATCTTCACCCGGCGGCGATGGGCGTAGTCCATCACGAAGATATAGGCCTTGGGATTCTCCGATAGGTTGCCTTGCGTGATGAACTGCTGGTTGCCGGCATAGTCGGCGAAAGCCAGGGTCTGCTTGTCCAGCACCTTGAGGAAGCCCTTCGGGCCGCCGCGGTGCTGGATATAGGGCTGGCCGTCGGCCGCGGCGGTGGCGAAATAGAAGCTGTTGGCATCGGCCAGAAAAGCCGCGAGGTTGTCATCGACCTCGGTGCGCCAGCCGCGCTGCTCGCTCCGCGCATAGGCCTCACGTGAGCCCTTGCGGGCCTGGATCGCCTTCACCGCCGGCGAGAACGCGACGTCGCTGGCATAGGTGCGGACTGCTGTCATCGGAACGCCTCCTGAAATTCCGGCGCATCGCTGCGTCTTCGCCGACAGAAATGGACCTTCCGCGCGCCAAAACAATCTGCCTGCTTGACACTTCATCATTGCGGTATATGCAATAATGCCCATGGACCGCCTCGACGCCATGCACGTCTTCGTCACCGTTGCCGACCTGCGCGGCTTCGCGCCGGCGGCGCGCAAGCTGCAGCTGTCGCCCTCGGCGGTGACGCGGTTGATCGCGGCGCTGGAGGAGCATCTCGGCGCGCGGCTGCTGCAGCGAACCACGCGGCAGGTGAGGTTGACCGACGTCGGCACGCGGTACCTCGAGCGTGCGCGGCGCATCCTCGCCGATGTCGAGGAGGCCGACGGCTCCGCGCGGGAGGAGCGCAACCGGCCGAGCGGACGGCTGGTGGTGTCGGCGCCGGTCGGCTTCGGCCGCCTGCATGTCGGCCCGGTCATGACCGCCTATCTCAAGCGCTATTCCGAGGTGGCCTGCGAATTGCGGCTGTCCGACCATCTCGTCAACCTCGTGGAGGATGCCGTCGACGCCGCGGTGCGGATCGGTCACCTCGCCGATTCCTCGCTGGTGGCGCGCCAGGTCGGCGAGATGCGACGGATCGTGGTGGCCTCGCCCGGCTATCTCAAGCGCCATGGCGAGCCGAAGATGCCGGAGGCGCTGCGCGAGCACCAGACCATCCAGTTCGGGCCGTCCGCCAGCTGGCATTTCGTGCAGGACGGCCGCGAGGTCGAGGTGGCCACGGTCCCGCGCTTCAGCAGCAACAGCGCCGACGCGGCGCTGCAATATGCCGAGGCCGGCGGCGGCGTGACAAGGGTGCTGGCCTATCAGGCCGCGGACGGGCTGAAGCGCGGACGGCTGAAGATCGTCCTGGCAAAATATGAGCAGCCGGCGCTGCCGATCCACATCGTCTATCCGACCTCGCGCCTGCTCTCGGCCAAGGTGCGCGCGTTCATCGATCTCGTGGTGGAGACGGCGGAGTGGCGGTTTGGGTGAGGATCGTCATTCCGGGGCGGTCCCCAGGAACGACAGCTACCCCTTCTTCGGCACCACGCGAAACGTGCCGCTCGCGCGCGCGATCACTGCATCATCGGCTTTCACCAGGCACTGCGCGAAACAGATCGTCTTGCCGGTCTTGATCACGTCGCTCTCGATCGAACACCACTGGCCGATCTCGGCGGAGCCGACGAAATCGACCGAGAGCGAGACCGTCACGAACGAAATGGTCCAGCCCGTCGCCTGCGCACAGCTATAGCCCATGGCGTTGTCGGCAAGCGCGGTGATGAGGCCGCCATGGATCAGGCCGCGACCGTTGGTGTGCGGCTTCGCCAGCCGCAGGCCGATGATGACGGCCTTGTCGGTCTTCTTCGCATAGAGTGGCTCCCAGGGCTCGCTGAGAGGGCTCTTGCGAAAGAGCGGCTCCAAGCCAATGGGGATGTCGGTGGAGGTCATGGCTGTCTCGCGTGTCGTTGGCTGCCGCCATTGAACGCGATGTGGATGACAGTTTCACCGCCTACAAAGTTTTAAACGGGATTTGCGCGGGTGTTTGAAATGGATGGTGTCGCAAGGCACAGATAAGGTAGGGTGAGCAAAGCGAAGCGTGCCCACGAGCTTTCGCGATGATAGGAGAATCGTGGGCACGGCGCTTTGCGCCTTTGCCCGCCCTACGGCACTGTTACATTAAAACGGCAGCCCCACATAATTCTCCGACAGCGACGTCATCGCCGCCTGCGACTGCGTGACGTAGTCGAGCTCGGCGAGCTGGATGCGCGCGCCGATCGTGCCGGTGTCGGGGAATTTGTGCAACATCGAGGTCATCCACCAGGAGAAGCGCACGGCTTTCCAGACGCGCGCCAGCGCCTTGGTCGAATAGGCATCGATGCCGGCGCTTGATTTCTCATCGTAGAATTCCCGCAGCGCGCTCGACAGATAATGCGCGTCGCTGGCGGCGAGGTTCAGGCCCTTGGCGCCGGTCGGCGGCACGATGTGGGCGGCGTCGCCGCACAGGAACATCCTGCCGAAGCGCATCGGCTCGGCGACGAAGCTGCGCAGGGGCGCGATGCTCTTCTCGATCGAGGGACCCGTGACGAGGCTGTCGGCGGCCTCCTGATCGAGCCGGCGCTTCAGCTCGTCCCAGAAGCGGTCGTCGGGCCATTGCTCGACATTGTCATCCAGCGAGCACTGCACGTAGTAGCGGCTGCGCCTGGTCGAGCGCATGGTGCAGAGCGCAAAGCCGCGGGCATGGTTGGAGTAGATCAGCTCGTGGCTCACCGGCGGGGGATCCGACAAGATGCCGAGCCAGCCGAACGGATAGACCCGCTCGAACTCCTCGATCGCCGAGGCCGGCACGCCGGCGCGGCTGACGCCGTGGAAACCGTCGCAGCCGGCGATGAAGTCGCAGTCGATCGCGTGGGTAACGCCATCCTTGACGTAAGTTACGCGCGGGTGACTGCCGTCGAAGTCGTGCGGCTTGACGTCCTTGGCCTCGTAGACCGAGACGAGGCCCGCGGCCTTGCGCGCATTCATCAGGTCGAGCGTGACCTCGGTCTGGCCATAGATCATGACCGTCTTGCCGGTCGCGCCCTTCATGTCGATGCGGTGACGGCGGCCGGAAAAAGCGAGCTCAATGCCTTCGTGCACCAGGCCTTCGGCATGTGCCCGGGTCGCTGCGCCGATCTGGTCGAGCAGTGCGACGGTTCCCTCCTCCAGAAGGCCGGCGCGGATACGGCCGAGCACATAATCCGCGCTCTGCCGCTCCAGAATGACATTGTCGATGCCATAAGCGTGCAGCAATTGCCCAAGCAACAATCCGGCCGGCCCGGCCCCGATGATTGCGACCTTTGTCCGCAATACTTGCTCCTCCCGATCCTGTAGGCTTTCGTCGCGACCCGCTTGTCGCGTCAAGACGCGCAGGATAATTATACCATATAACGGTTGGGCAAAAGGGGAGCGCTGGTCGCTGCGAAGGGCGACGAATCCATGCCAAGGCTGACGGTGAGGATGCGACAGAGCTGCGTGCCAGTTCCGACTTGAACACGTCCGCCATTTAGATAACATGTTAATTAATGAGACCGGGCCATCGAAAGCCCGCCGTCGACAACAGGGAGAGACGTGATGAGGAAAGCCTGTCTGGCGTTGCTGCTGGCAGCAAGCGTGACGCCTGCGTTTGCGCAGGACAAGACCTTCGATTTGAAGATCTCGCACTGGGTGCCGGCCTCGCATCCACTGCAGAAGTCGCTGGAGGACTGGGCTGCGGCGGTCGAGAAGGATTCCGGCGGCACCATCAAAGGCAAGGTGTTTCCAGCCCAGCAGCTCGGCAAGGCGTTCGACCATTACGACATGGCGCGCGACGGCATTGCCGACGTCACCTACGTCAATCCCGGCTATCAGCCCGGCCGCTTCCCGATCGTCGGCGCCGGCGAGCTGCCGTTCCTGATCTCGGACGCCAAGGGCGGCTCGATGGGGCTGGACGCCTGGTATCGCAAATATGCCGAGAAGGAGATGAAGGACGTCAAATACTGCCTCGCCTTCGTCCACTCGCCCTCCTCCTTCCATTCCAAGACCAAGAAGATCGTCAACCCCGAGGACGTAAAGGGCATGAAGATCCGCCCGGCACACGCCACCATGGCGAACTTCGTCACCGCCCTCGGCGGCACCAACGTGCAGTCCTCGGCACCGGAGGTGCGCGACATCATCGAGCGCGGCGTCGCCGACGGCGTCACCTTCCCCTGGGGTTCCCTGGTGCTGTTCGGCATCGACAAGGTGACCAAATACGACATGGAGGCGCCGCTCTACACCACGACCTTCGTGTTCGTGATCAACAAGGACAAGTACAATGCGATGTCCGACAAGCAGAAGGCCGCGATCGACAAGAACTGCTCGGTCGAGATGGCGGGCGCGGTCGGCGAGCACTGGGGCAAGTTCGAGGACGCCGGCATCGACAAGGTGAAGGCCGAATCCGGCCACGACGTCTACAAGCTGACGGCCGAGCAGACCGCCGCCTGGAAGAAGGCCGCCGAGCCGCTGGTGAGGACCTGGGCCGACGGCGCCAAGAAGGCCGGCGCCGATCCGGACGCGGCGCTGACCGAGCTCAAGGCGTCGCTGAAGAAGTACAACGCGCTGGCGGAGTGACGCGATGGCGAGCTCTCTCCCCCTCTCCCCGTTCTTACGGGGAGAGGGTTGGGGTGAGGGGCTGCTTCCGCAAAGATGGCGACAGATGGACTCGCGGAGAGTCCCCCTCACCCGCACCGCATCTCCGATGCGTTGCGGCCTCTCCCCGCACGCGGGGAGAGGCGAAGCGCGCGGCGACATCTGGCTCAAACGAATGACCTCACGCGATAGGACACTCCCATGAAGCGCTCCTGGATGGACCGCATCATCGATTCCATCGAATGGATCGCGGCCGGCTTCGTCGGCATCGTCGCGCTCGACATCTTCCTGTCGGTGCTGCTGCGCAACACGCTGAACTACTCGATCCCCGACAGCTTCGACATCGGCCGCATGCTGCTCGGCATCCTCATCTTCTGGGGCATTGCGGCGACCTCCTATCGCGGCACCCATATCACGGTGGATCTCGTCTGGGGCAATGTCGGACCGCGTTATCAGCGCTGGATCGACGTGTTCGCGACCCTGGTGCTGCTGTTCGTGGTGACGGTGCAGACCTGGACTTTGTTCGACAAGGTGCGCGGCACCTACAACGACAACGTCCAGACCTTCGACATGCACATGCCGACCTGGCCGTTCTTCGCGATCGCCTGGATCGGCGACGTCTCCGCCGTGCTGCTGATCGCGATCCGCACCTACCGGCTGATATTCCATCCCGAAGACATGCACGATCCCAAATTGAAGGCGACGGAGTAATCATGAGCACCGATGCCGTCGCCTTAATCGGCTTCGTTTCGTTATTTCTCCTGATGCTGCTACGCGTGCCCGTCGGCATGGCCATGGGTCTCGTCGGCGTCTCCGGCTTCGCCTATCTCGTCAACGGCAACGCGGCGCTGAAGCTGGTCGGCCAGACCTCGATGCGCACGGTGACCGACTACACGTTCGGCGTCATCCCGATGTTCCTGCTGATGGGCTCGTTCGTGTCTAACTCCGGCATGAGCCGCGAGCTGTTCCGCGCCGCCAACGGTTTCGTCGGCCATTTGCGCGGCGGCCTCGGCATCGCCACCGTCGGCGCCTGCGGCGGCTTTGCCGCGATCTGCGGCTCGTCGGGCGCGACCGCCGCGACCTTCTCCGCCGTCGCCTACCCGGAGATGCGCCGCTTCGGCTATCCGCAGTCCTTTGCCACCGGCGTGATCGCGGCGGGCGGCACGCTGGGCGCGATGCTGCCGCCCTCCACCGTGCTCGCAGTCTACGGCATCATCACCGAGCAGGACATCGGAAAGCTCTTCATCGCCGGCATCATCCCGGGCCTGCTGGCGATGTCGATGTACATGATCACGATCTTCCTGATCGGCTATTTCCGCCCCGACTTCCTGCCCAAAGGCAAGGTGACGCCGTGGCGCGAGCGCTTTGCCGGATTGAAGGAGATCTGGGCGCCGGTGCTGCTGTTCGTGTTCGTGATCGGCGGGCTCTACGGCCTGCCGTTCCTGCCGCGCTTCACTCCGACCGAAGCCGGCGGCGTCGGCGCCGCCGGCGCGTTCATCATCGGCGTGCTGACGGGCCGCCTCGACCGCGAGAAGATCCTGGCCTCGCTGCTGCAGGCGACGCGCACCGCGGCCGCCGTCTTCACCGTGCTAATCGGCGCGCTGATCTTCGGCTATTTCCTCACGGTGACGCAGACGCCGCAGAAGGTGACGGAATTCCTCACCGGCCTCGGCCTCGGCAGCTACGGCGTGCTGGCGCTTATCATGGTGATGTATCTGGTGCTCGGCTGCCTGATGGACGCCATGGCGATGATCATCCTCACCGTGCCGATCATCTTCCCCGTCATCACGCATCTCGGCTTCGATCCGATCTGGTTCGGCGTCATCATCGTGATGCCCGTCGAGCTCGGCCTGATCCCCCCGCCGGTCGGCATGAACGTCTTCGTCATCAAGAGCGTGGTGAAGGACGTCTCCTTCTCCACCATCTTCAAGGGCGTGATCCCGTTCGTGGTCACGGACCTGATCCGTCTCGTGATCCTGATCGCCTTCCCGCTGCTGGCGACCTGGTTGCCGACCCGTATGATGGCGAATTGACGAGGTGAAGCGATGACCACGCCGACGTTGGAAACAAAGCACGTCTTCACCATCACTGCCCGCATCGGCGACGTCGTCACCGCCGGCGAGACCGGCATCGGCGTGCGCCGCATCATTCCGATCATCGGCGGTGACGTGCAGGGCGCGATCTCCGGCAAGGTGCTGCCGTTCGGCGCCGACTTCCAGACCATCCGTCCCAACGAGCTGATCGATCTCGAAGCGAGGTACGCCTTCGAGACCGGCGACGGCGCCGTGGTCTATGTCGAGAACAAGGGCATGCGCTTCGGGCCCGTCGAGCTGCTGCAGAAGCTCAAGCGCGGCGAGCCGGTCGATCCCAAGCTGATCTATTTCCGCACCGTACCGCGGTTCGAGACCGGGCACGCGAAGTATCGCTGGCTGATGGAGCACCTTTTTGTCGGCTCGGCCGCGCGGCACGCGGACCGGGTGGTGATCGACGTGCATCAGGTGATGTGAGGGCCGCGACCTCGTCATTGCGTGCGTAGCGAAGCAATGACGGGGAATGTTATTGTAGTTGAGCTCCACAACCCATTTTTTCCGACGCGAGGCGCCCGCCGGAGCCATATCCTAACCCCGTCCCTCCTTGACTCCTCCAGAATTCGTTATACAACATAACTATTCTGACAAGGACGCAAATGACACAGGGAAACGCCGAAACCGCTGACGCGGGTGCCTCCGGGCTATTGAAGATCGAGCGGGCGGACCGGGTTCTGACCGTGGGTCTGAACCGGCCGGCCAAGCGCAATGCGCTCAACGACGGCATCATCCTGGAAATCGGCAAGTGTTTCGCGTCCCTGCCCGAGGATATCGGCGCGGTCGTCATCCACGGCATCGGCGATCATTTCTCCAGCGGCCTCGACCTCTCCGAACTGACCGAGCATGACGCGACCGGCGGCCTGCTGCATTCCCAGATGTGGCACCGGGTGTTCGACCGCATCCAGTACAGCCGCGTGCCCGTGATCGCGGCGCTCAGGGGCGCGGTGATCGGCGGCGGGCTGGAGCTGGCCTGCTCGGCGCATATCCGCGTCGCCGAGCCCTCGACCTATTTCGCGCTGCCGGAGGGACAGCGCGGCATCTTCGTCGGCGGCGGCGGCTCGGTGCGGCTGCCGCGGGTGATCGGCGTCGCCAGGATGATGGACATGATGCTGACCGGCCGCGTCTACAGCGCGACCGAAGGCGCGTCCTACGGCTTCGCGCAATATGTGACGGAAAGCGGCAACGCGCTCGGCAAGGCGATGGAGCTTGCGACCAAGGTCGCGTCCAATGCGCCGCTGACGAATTTCGCCGTGCTTCAGGCGCTGCCGATGATCGCGGAGGCCAATCCGCAGACCGGCCTGCTGATGGAGTCGCTGATGGCCACCGTGGCCCAGAGCGACAAGGAGGCGAAGCGCCGGATCCGCGAATTCCTTGAGCACAAGACCGCAAAGGTGAAGCCCAAGTCATGAGCGCGCAGCCGTCCTCTTCCAGCATGGAGCGCGGCGCGAACACTTTTCCGCTGCGGCCCATCTCGTTCGGCGATCCCGCCGTCAACATCGAGCGGCGCGACGACGGCACGATCTATCTCAGGCCGAAGCAGCCGCTCGGCGACTATCCCGTGCGCATCACCGATCGCCTGCATCACTGGGCGACGACGACGCCGGAGCGGGTCTTCATGGCCGAGCGCGAAGGCGGCCGCGGCTGGCGCAAGCTCACTTACGCCGAGCTGCTCATTGCGAGCCGGCACATTGCATCGGGCCTGATTGCGCGCGGCCTGTCCGCGGAGCGGCCGGTCGTCATCCTCTCCGGCAACTCGATCGACCACGCCTTGCTCGCCTTCGGTGCGTTCTATGCCGGCATTCCGTTCTGCCCGGTATCGCCGGCCTATTCGCTGGTGTCGAAGGACTACGGCAAGCTGTCCTACCTGATGAAGCTGCTGACGCCCGGGCTGGTCTTCGCCGAGGATGCCGACAAGTTCGCCGACGCGCTCGCCGCCAATGTCTCGCTGGGCACCGAGATCGCCGCGTCCTATGGCGGCGTGCCGGGCCGCGACGTCACGACGCTCGCCGACCTGATGGCGACGCCGATCCGCAGCGATCTCGAGGAGGTCCACGGCAGGATCGGCCCCGACACGATCGCAAAGTTCCTGCTGACCTCGGGCTCGACCGGCAATCCCAAGGCCGTCATCAACACCCAGCGCATGATCTGCGCCAACCAGGTGATGCTGCGCGAGACGCTCGCCTTCCTGAAGGACGAGCCGCCCGTCATCATCGACTGGCTGCCCTGGAATCACACCTTTGGCGGCAACCACAATATCGGGCTGACGCTCTACAATGGCGGCTCGATGTATCTGGACGCCGGAAAGCCGATGCCCGGCGGCATCGAGGAGACCGTGCGCAATCTCCAGGAGATCTCGCCGACGGTCTATTTCAACGTGCCAAAGGGCTATGAATCGCTGCTGCCCTATCTGCGCGACGACCAGGGCCTGCGTGCAAAATTCTTCGACCGGCTGCATGCGATGTTCTTCTCGGGCGCCGCGCTCTCGCCGTTCATCTGGGACAGCCTCGATGAGCTCGCGGTGAAGGAAAAAGGCTACCGCGTGCCGATGCTGACCGGCTTGGGGGCGACCGAGACCGCGCCGTTCTTCATGTCGGTCACCCCACGCCCCAGCCGCTCCGGCCATGTCGGCCTTCCCGTCTCCGGCAACGACGCCAAGCTGGTGCCGAACAACGGCAAGCTGGAAGTGCGCGCCAAGGGGCCGAACGTCATGCCCGGCTACTGGCGCCAGCCCGACATCAGCGCGAAATCCTTCGACGAGGAAGGATTCTACAAGATGGGTGATGCGCTGAAGCCGTCCGACCCTGAGGATCTCAATGCCGGATTCGATTTCGACGGCCGTGTCGGTGAAGACTTCAAGCTCGCCAGCGGCACCTGGGTCAGCGTCGGCCCCTTGCGCGCGCGCCTCACGGCGGCCTGCGCGCCGCTGGTGCGCGACGTCGTCATCGCCGGCATCAACCGCGACGAGATCTCCGCCCTCGTCGTGCTCGACCTCGACGGCTGCCGGCTGATCAATCCGACGCTGCCGACCGACGACCTCGTCGTCGCGACGCGCGACCGGCTGGGGCGCGAAGCCTTCCGCGAGCGCCTGACCCGTTTCCTCAGCCAGGCCACCGGCTCCTCGACCCGGATCACGCGCGCCATCCTGATGGACGCGCCGCTCTCGATCGACAAGGGCGAGGTCACCGACAAGGGCTCGATCAACCAGCGCGCGGTGCTCGAGCATCGCACCGAATTGATCGAGGAGCTCTACGCTGCCAATCCGTCCAACCGTGTGATATCGGTCGGATAAGAAATCACCGCACCAGGAGAACGCCATGTTGTTGAAGGATCAGGCAGCCATCGTCACCGGCGGCGCATCGGGACTGGGCGCGGCCACCGCGCGGAAGCTGGCGGCGCAGGGCGCCAAGGTCGCGGTCTGCGATCTCAATGCCAAGCTGGCTGAGACGGTCGCCGCCGAGATCAAGGGCGTCGCCGTGACCTGCGACGTCTCCGATGCCGCCTCCGCCGAGGCTGCGGTCGCGCAGGCTGCGAAAGCTCACGGCCCGGCGCGCGTGCTGGTCAATTGCGCCGGCATCGGCGTCGCCAAGCGCGTGGTCGGCCGCGACGGCCCGATGGCGCTCGCCGATTTCGACAAGGTGATCAAGGTCAATCTGATCGGCACCTTCAACATGCTGCGCCTCGCCGCCACCGAGATGTCCAAGCTGGAGCCGCAGGCCACCGGCGAACGCGGCGTCATCATCAACACGGCCTCCGTCGCCGCCTATGACGGCCAGATCGGCCAATCCGCCTATTCGGCGTCCAAGGGCGGAATCGTCGGCATGACGCTGCCGATCGCGCGCGAGCTGGCGCAGTTCGGCATCCGCGTGCTGACCATCGCACCCGGCCTGTTCCTGACCCCGCTGCTCGCCAATCTGCCGCAGGAAGCCCAGGATTCGCTGGCCGCCGCGATCCCCTTCCCGCGCCGGCTCGGCCAGGCCGACGAATTCGCCGCGCTCGCGCTGCACATGGTCGAGAACGCGTACCTGAACGGCGAAGTGGTGCGCCTCGACGGCTCGCTGCGCATGGCGCCGAAGTAACTTCGTAAGTAAGGCGCGACAGATGTTCGTGAACCGGCGCGAGGTCCAGGTCCAGTGGGGCGATTGCGACCCCGCCAACATCGTCTACTACCCGCGCTATTTCGCGATGTTCGACGATTCGACCTCGACCCTGTTCGAGGTCGCCGGTTTCTCCAAGCAGGATCTGGTCCGCAAATACGGCCTGGTGGGCATCCCCATGGTCGACACGCGGGCCAAGTTCTACATCCCCTCGACCTATGGCGACTGGATCACCATTGAAACGAAGATCGAGAGCATCAAGCGCTCGAGCTTCGAGGTGAAGCACAACGTTTACAAGGGCGAGGCGCTGGCGATCGAGGGCTTCGAGACCCGCGTCCTGGTCGGCCGCGATCCCGTTAACCCCGACAAGCTGAAATCGGCACCATTCCCGGCGGAAATGGTAGCCAAATTCACCGGAAGCTAAATCGCCGCATCACCAAAAGAGGGGGCTGAATTACCCCCCGATTTCTGCTTTCAAAGAACACGTCAAGGGAGGAATAGATGAAACGCTTTTACCTGACTGCCGCGATTGCCGCGGCGACGCTCGCCCTGCCGGCGCTGCCCGCGCTGGCCCAGACTAGCGAAATCACCATCGGCATCACCACCACCACGACCGGGCCCGGCGCGGCGCTGGGCATTCCCGAGCGCAACGCGCTGGAATTCGTGCCGAAGGAGATCGGCGGCGTGCCGCTGAAGGTGATCGTGCTCGACGACGGCGGCGACCCCACCACCGCGACCACCAACGCCCGCCGTTTCGTGACCGAATCCAAGGCCGACATCATCATGGGCTCGGCGCTGACGCCGCCGACCATCGCGGTCTCCAACGTCGCCAATGAAGCCGGCATTCCGCACTTTGGCCTGGCGCCCTTCCCGATCACGCCCGAGCGCATGAAGTGGTCGGTGGCGATGCCGCAGCCGATTCCGATCGTCGGCAAGGTGCTGTACGACCACATGAAGGCCAAGGGCGTGAAGACGCTCGGCTATATCGGCTATTCGGACTCCTATGGCGACCTCTGGTTCAACGACCTCAAGGCCCAGGCCGTGCCGATGGGCATGACCATCGTCGACGAGGAGCGCTTTGCCCGTCCCGACACGTCGGTGACCGGACAGGTGCTGAAGCTCGTTGCCGCCAATCCCGACGCGATCCTGGTCGGCGCATCCGGCACCGCGGCCGCGCTGCCGCAGACCGAGTTGCGCGAACGCGGCTACAAGGGCCTGATCTACCAGACCCATGGTGCCGCCAGCATGGACTTCATCCGCATCGCCGGCAAAGCGGCGGAAGGCGTGCTGATGGCCTCGGGCCCGGTAATGGACCCGGAGGACCAGCCTGACAGCGCGCTCACCAAGAAGCCGGGCCTCGCGCTCAACTCGGCCTATGAGGCCAAATACGGCCCGAACAGCCGCAGCCAGTTCGCCGGCCATTCCTACGACGCCTTCGAGATCCTGAAGCGTGTCGTCCCCGTGGCGCTGAAGACGGCCAAGCCCGGCACGCCGGAATTCCGCGAAGCCATCCGTCAGGCGCTGCTGTCGGAAAAGGACCTCGCGGCAAGCCAGGGCGTCTACAACTTCACCGAAAAGGACCGCTACGGCGTCGACGAACGCGCCCGCATCCTGCTCACGGTGAAGGACGGCAAGTATTCGCTGGTGAAGTGAGTGCGGCGCGAGTTTTGAGACGACGAGAGCCGGCCTGATGGGCCGGCTCTTGTGTTTTCAGCTCCAGACACCCTCTGGCTGTCATGCCCGGGCTTGTCCTGGGCATCCACGTTCTTTGGAGCCTGCGGGAAGGCGTGGATGGCCGGGACAAGCCCGGCCATGACGATATGGTAGATTTCGCGCCACAAACTCGAAGCGTCGTATCAGACTCAAGCCGCCTGCCGCAGCGGGATCCAGGCGAACTCGGGATAGTACGTCTCCATCATGCGGTCGACATAGGCGGTGAGGTTTGGAAATCCCTCGGCGCGTTGGCGCAGGGCGGATTCGAAGAAGGGCGTCAGGACCCCCCCGAGCATACCGAAGGCGGTGGCATCGACGCCGCAGGGCTTGTTGCCCATCAGGTACGCCTTGTCGCCGAGCTGCACCGACAGCGCGAACAGCGAGCGCACGGCGAGGTCGACATCGTCATCAGGCGCGTGGCGGCCGAGGCCCGAGAGCAGATAGTTCTCGGCGACGCGGAATTGCGCGTCCTCGCGCAGCTTCTCGCGGTTGTGTTCCGGTGCGCCGTCGAAGAAATGCGCAGGCCCCTTGGCGAAATTGACCGGATCGACCCAGCGCGCCCCGACCAGCCCCCAGTAGATATGATGCTCGACCATGCGCTCGAACGCCCAGGCCTGCGCACGCTCGGCCAGCGTGAGGCTGGCATCGAAATCGAAGCCGTAACGGCGCTCGATATGGGCGCGGATGAAGGTGGAATCAGCCACCGCCTCACCGCCGTCGTCGATGAACGGCAGTTGCCCTTTGGGCGAGGCCGGCGGCATCGCCCGCTCCTTCCGGTAGGGCAGTCCCGCCATCTTGAGCTGCACCTCGGTCTTGGTGACGAAGGGGCTGATTTCAGGCAGGCCGAAGCCGGTGCCAAAGCCGTAAAGCGTGATCATGCGATCTCTCCTGGACCTGCGAAAGTTTGGGGAACCTAGTGACCGGCTGCTGCCACCATGGTGGCAGCAGCCGTGATATCTTCTGCGAAACGGGCCCCTCGCCAGGCGCGGCCCATGATGTGGCGGACCAGCGCGTTCGCGGCCTGGGTCAGCGAGCGTTCAGCCAGGCTTGCGAGGGCAAACCGGAGGTCGACGGCCATGAGATCGAGCGAAACCAGGCGGCCGAACACCGATGCGGACCACGCCTGTGCCCGCAGCATCGGAACGGCCGGGCCGAAATGGGTTGGAATGATCATGGACAAATCCTCTTCAGTCGCTGTGTTGTCCCGGTATAGAACTCCCCTGCTGCCAACATCCTGTCAGCAGCCGCGCGCCCCTTTCTGAAAGACGACCGATAAGAGAATTGTCATGAGACGCGCCGACCGGCTGTTTCAGATCATCCAGGTGCTGAGGCGCACGCGTAAGCCGCTGACGGCGGATGCCATCGCGGCCGAGCTCGAAACCTCGAAGCGCACGATCTATCGCGACATCGCAACGCTGATCGGCCAGCGCGTGCCGATCCGCGGCGAAGCTGGCATGGGCTACATCCTTGAAAAGGGCTTCGACCTGCCGCCCTTGATGCTGACTCCCGACGAGATCGAGGCGGCCGTGCTGGGCGCGCAATGGGTCGCCGGCCACGCCGACTCGGCGCTGGCGCGCGCGGCCGAAGACCTGATGGCCAAGATCGCCGACACCGTGCCCGAGCGCCTGCGTCCCTTCGTGCTGGAGCCGGCGAGCCGCGCACGCCCCAGCTGGAACAGGGAGCCGGACCGCCTGGACATGGTGCGCACCCGCACCCAGATCCACGAGGGCAAGAAGATCATGCTGCGCTATCGCGACGAGCAGGGCCGCGCCAGCGAGCGCATGATCTGGCCGATCTCGGTCGGCTACCTCGAAGCGGTGCGGCTGCTTGCAGCCTGGTGCGAGCTGCGCAGCGACTTCCGCAGCTTCCGGACCGACCGCGTGGTGGAGGCGAGCTACCTCGACGAGAAATATCCGGAACGACGCGACGTGCTCCGCGCCAGATGGCGGCAGAGCCTGGTCTGGGGCCCGCCCAAGGATACTTGAAGAACGTGACGAGAATGCAAGAGAGTTCCCCCATCGATCCGTCGAGCTGTTGCCAGAGTTGCGGCGCGTGCTGCGGCTATTCGGCCAACTGGCCGCGATTCTCGATCGAGACCGACGAGGAGCTGGCCGCCATTCCGGAGACGCTGGTCAACGAACGCCAATCCGGCATGCGTTGCGACGGAGATCGCTGCGCCGCCCTGCAGGGGGAAATCGGGAAAGCGACGGCGTGCGGCATCTATGCGATGCGGCCGGAGGTGTGCCGCACCTGCATGCCGGGCGATGCCGAATGCGCGATGGCGCGGCGGAAGTTCGGGCTGCCGGTGATCGCGAGCGCATGATCCGGACCCGCAGGGCCGCGTTAGCGCAAAGTGTGCAGCGGTTTTCCGCGCGACAAACGCAAAGCGTTTGCGCGGAGATCATGCGCCAACAAGAAGCCCCTTAAGCGGGAACTGCTTCGCTGATCTCGTCGTCGAATTCGTCCTCGAGCGGTGCGAGCACCGAGAGCGGCTTTGTCGACAGCGTGATCGGCTTGCGGCCGCCCGACAGCGACGGCGAGGATTTCGCCGTGCCTTGGCGCGACAACGCATGCAGCGTCGAGCCGACGCGGCCACCGTTCTCGATCAGGTCGCGTTCGCTGCAGCTCGCTGCGATCGCGACCGCCAGCGAGTGCAGGTGGCTGCGGCGGTAGCAGAACAACGCCAGCCTGGCGCGCACGTCAGGGGAAACACTCTCAACCAGCCTCGGCAGGCCACTCTCGCTGGCGCGATACATCTCGCCAAGGAGTTCGTCGCGGACCGGGCAGAAATCGCTTTCAAAGGCGTCGCGGCTTGAAAACATTGCAGTTCTCCCTCGTGGGAAGAAAATGCAGCGCAATTCGCTAATGAAAGGTTAACCACGCTGCCCGGTAGTCACCCGGGGCGCTTGCGCGTGGACCGCGAATCAAAGGGGCGCCGTCCATCATGTTGGAGGAGTTGGAGCATGAAGATTGTGACTCCGTCATTCCGGGGCGGTCCGCGGGACCGAACCCGGAATCTCGAGATTCCGGGTTCTCGCTTCGCGAGCCTCGGAATGACTGCGTAGCAGTCAGTTCGCCGCCATGAAGATGGAGAGGCCGAAGCCGGTCAGGTGATGCAAGGCCTGATCGACGCCGATCAAGGTCCAGAACCAGGGATGCGCAAGGTCGACACCGAAATTCGCCGAGACGAACCCCTTGGCACGATCGATCGTGATGTGGATCACGAAGTCGATCAGCGCCACGAACCAGAATTTCGGCGCCACGATCAGGATCAGCGGCAGCGCAACCGCAAGATGAACGAGGCAGTGCACCAGAAGTGGCAGGGCCCAGCCGTGCTTCTGGTCCTTGCCGTGCGCCATCCAGGCGGTCTGGAGCACGAAATCGGCGATAATGTGCTTGAAGGTGAGCAGCAACATCCAGCCAATGAGCGCTTCGACCGGAACCGCCGATGACATGGGTGGAAACGACAAAGCTGACGCCCTCATTGACGTGACAAGAAAAATTGGAGCGTTCAGCGCAGCTTCTTCTTGGACCAGTTCTGGACCGGTCAAATCGCCGGGACGGGCGATTTATGACATCTCCCGCGGCGGAATGCAGCCGGGGGGAACCGGAAAATCGTCAAGTGTGGCTAACTGGTGATAGGATGAGCAATCGCGGCGGAGGCGAAGCGTAAGGTTACCGTCGGCTCGAAATTTGCATTCCGCGGCCTTCGCGCTATCATCGAAGATAGAAAATATCGTTCTTTTTTCAGGCGCTTACGAATTACAGGCCGCTCGCCGCGATCTCGCCCGCGAGCCCCGCCACCGAAAGAATAAGGCCAGAGTGCTGCCATGAGTACTGAAGGCCCCACGTCGCCACTGACGGAGCCGCCGCCCCGGCGCCCCAAGGTGATCAAGACGAATCAGCAGCAGGTCTTCCTCTACGTCGTGCTGACCCTGCTGTTGTCGCTCGCCACCGTCTGGGGTGGCCGCATCATGCTGCACAATTCGGAAACGCTGACCTTTGCCGTCGGCGCTTCCAACAGCGACGAGGCCCTGTTCGCGGCCAAGCTCGCCAGCGTGCTGAAGGCCAACGCCTCGCGCTTCCGGATCAAGGTCGTCAACAACGCCGACAACGCCAGGGCGCTCGCACAGTTCGACCGCAAGCAGGCTGACCTTGCCGTCCTGCGCACCGATGCCAAGGTGCCGCTGCGGGCCCGCACGCTCGCGGTTCTCGAGCACGATCTCGTGCTTCTGCTCGGTCCCGGCAACAAGAAGATCAAGTCGATCGCCGAGCTGAAGAAGAAGAAGGTCGCCGTTCTCGCCGAGAGCGAATCCTCCGTCGCCTTCGTCCGCAGCATCCTCGACCTCCCCGACGGTCCGGACGCTGCGAAGATCCAGATGGCGCCGCAGGGAGCAACGCTGGACAAGCTGTTTGCGCCGTCAAACGGCTTTGGCGCGGTGATTGCCATCGTCCATGCCTCCAGGGCGGTGCGGGACAAGGCCTATGAGCGGTTCGCCAGGCGCGGCGGCTTTACCCTCAACGCGATCGACGAGGCCAAGGCGCTGGCGCGCCGGCTTCCCGGCATTTCGAGCGAGACGCTGACGGCAGGCACCCTGTCGACCTCGCCGCAAATACCCGACGACGACCTCGACACGATCGGGCTGGAATGGCTGCTGGTCGCACAATCCAGGATGTCTCCGACCACGGCAGGCGAGCTCGCACGCACCGTTTACGAGAACAAATCCGCACTCGGGCTCGACAACGGCTTTGCCACCAGGATCGAGCCGGCCTCGGTCGAAAAGGACGCTTTCGTCATGGCGCACCAGGGGGCGGCCGACTACATCAACGACGACACCAAGTCGTTCATGGATAAGTACAGCGACTTGATGTATCTGAGCGCCGCCGCACTCAGCGTCATCGGCTCGATCTTCGCCGCGATCTACGCCAAGGTCACGCGCATCGCGCCGGAGAAGGCCAGCGAGCTCTCCACCGCCATCCTCGACATCGGCGAGCGGATCGAGCATGCCCACTCCCTGGATCAGCTGGAATGCCTCCAGGACGAGCTGGAAGGCATCTTGCGCGGCGCCGTCATCGGCCTCAGAGACGGCACGATCAGTACCGACGGGCTCGACACCTTCAAGCTCGGCTACGAATTCGTCCGCGACGAGATCGGCATGCGTCGCGACTATCTGAAACGTCATGCCAGCGAGACCGAGAAGGCGGCGCGCGACGCCGGCCCTGCCCAGCCCGACGACAGCAATGTCGTGGTGGTGAAAACCGCCCAGAGCGCCTGAGAGGCCGGGCCGGTCAGGCTGTCCATCAATCTCTTGTCCCGGATAGGCCGCAATGTCGAAGGCATTGCTGCGCTGCGTCTGGAGCACGAAAGTGAGGCCATGCCCGCCCGATCGATGACCCGCCGTCTGGAACCGCTGTGATCTGCAACCGTTGGTTCGCGGTTACAACCGGAGACCGCAGCATGCGAGCACTCCTCATCATCCTCCTTCTGGGAATGTTGGCGGCGGCCGGCTACTTCGCCTATTCCGCAATGGCGGTCGAAGGCGAGCCGATCCCGACCGAAGGCTACGTGGCGCTGGCCCTCGGCGCAGGTTTTTCCGTCCTGGTCGGTGTCGGACTGATGGTTCTGCTGTTCTTCAGCAGCCGCCGCGGTTACGACGAGCCGCCACATTTCAAGTAGGCCACCCGCAACGACGGCAGCAGGGACCGGTGGGCCCGGCGCGGCGGCGCCGATCACGCTGCCTGCCCGCGTCGTTGACGGCCCTCGCCCGGGCGGGCACTTTGGCGCCGGCGTCCCAGCCGGGGCCCCGAAGACTTGTCCCAAGACAGCCCAGACCGAGCCGCCTTCCCGCATGTCCAAGCCGCTGATTTCCGCTCTGGCCCAGTTCGCGGCCGCCACGGCCGGCCGCAACATGACCAAGGCGGCCTATGTCGCGGTCAGCATCGGCGTGCTCGGCATGGTGTTGCTGTCGGACAAGCGGGCCGACGAGCTGCACGGCTGGATCAACGCGCTGCTCTGGGCGTGCCTCGCCTATTTCGTGTTCGAATGGCTGGTCCGGCTGCGCCACATGGGACAACAGGGGCGGCTCTCGCTCTATGTGTCCTCTTCCGCCGGCATCGTCGACGCGATCGGAGCGCTGGCCGTGCCGGTCGCGCTTCTCCTCGGCGTCGAGCCCAGAACGGCCTGGCTGCTCAGCGTGCTCTGGGTGCTGAAGGTGGTCCCGGGCATTCCGGGCCTGCGGCAGCTTCGCCGCGTCCTGGTGCTGGAATCGGGACCGCTGGTCAGCGTGCTCGTGATCTTCTTGATGGTGGTCTTCCTCGCCTCCGTCGCCGAATATTTCCTGGAGCGGGACGTGCAGCCGCAGACGTTCGGCAGCGTCCCCGCCGCGCTGTGGTGGGCCGTCGTCACGCTGACGACGACGGGCTACGGCGACGTCGTGCCGGTCACGCCGCTCGGGCGCCTGGTGGCGGCCGCAGTGATGATCTCCGGCCTCGGCGTGTTCGGCCTCTGGACCGGTATCCTGGCGACCGGATTCGCCGCCGAGACGCGGCGCGACAATTTCCTCAAGACCTGGGAGGCCGTCAGCAAGGTGCCGTTCTTCGCGGCGCTTGGACCGGCTGCGATCGCCGACGTCACCCACATGTTGCGGACCATGGAGCTGCCGGCGCGCACCATGATCATCCGCAAGGGAGCGCAGGGCGATTGCATGTATTTCATCGCCGCCGGCGAGGTCGAGGTCGACCTGCCCGGCAAGAAGGTTCAGCTCGGCGAAGGGGCCTTCTTCGGCGAGATGGCGCTGCTCGGCAACAACAAGCGCGGCGCCAACGTCTCGACCACGAAAGTGTCGCGGCTTCTGGTGCTCGACCTCGTCGACTTCCGCGTGCTGATGGCACGGCACCCGGATCTCGCCGAGACCATCGACGCGGAAGCAAGACGCCGCGCGCTGGAAAACAAGTAAGAAGGAGACAAGAATGTCGGACACAGCCGACGCGGCATCCAGCCCCGTGCTCGAAACCAACGGCGCGCGCGCGACCATCCGCCTCAACCGGCCAAAGCATCTCAACCGGCTCCAGGCGGAGGATCTCGACGAGCTCGTCAGACTGTTCGACGTGGTGGAGGCCGATCCAGCCATTCGCGTGCTGGTGCTGACCGGCACCGGCCGCGCGTTCTCGGCCGGCTATGACCTCAACTCGGTTGCCGAGCGTGCCGTCAGCGCAACCGAGCAGCAGAGCGCGGGCTCTGCCTTCGAGGCGGTCGTCAACCGGCTGGAAGATCTCGGCGTACCGACGATCTGCCGGCTCAACGGCGGCGTCTATGGCGGCTCGACTGATCTCGCACTCGCCTGCGATTTCCGCATCGGCGTCGACAGCGCCGAGATGTTCATGCCGGCGGCGCGGCTCGGGCTGCATTATTACCCGAGCGGCATCAAGCGCTACGTCACCCGGCTCGGCGTCGACAACGCGAAAAGATTGTTCCTGACCGCGCAAAAGATCAGCGCGCCGGAGATGCTGCGGATCGGCTACCTCACCGCCATGGTACCGGAAGAGACGCTCGACGAGGAAGTCGACAAGCTCGCCGACATTCTCGCCGGCAACGCGCCGCAAGCCATGCGCGGCATGAAGCGCGCGATCAACGAGTTCGCCCGCGGCGAGCTCGACGCCGACGCCGCCGACCAGCGCCACCGCGACAGCATGCGCGGTGACGAGATCAAGGAAGGCATCAAGGCGTTTGCGGAGAAGAGGGCGCCGCGGTTTTGAGAAGGCGGTCAGGGAGTACGAGGGGGCGCCTCATACTCCACTGTCGTCCCGCACAAGCGCGCCTCAAGCGCGCAGATCCGGGACCCATAGCCACGACGAGTGGTTGTGGCGCAGGGCTGGTCACTCCAGGTCTTCGCAAAACTATCGCTGCGGCGTATGGGTCCCGGGCCCGCGCTGACGCTTGCCCGGGACGACAGCGGAGATTGAGGCGCGCCTGTCGGCATCAACACAAATGCCTTTACGCACCCGACGCCTTCGCATGCTGTGCGGCCATCTCCTCGTCGGCCGCAGTGATGCGCTGGAACGCCGGACGCGCGGTCATGCGCTCGGCATAGCGGACGAAGACGTCCTTCTTCGGCACGATGCCGAACATCATGGTCCAGTTGAAGGCGACGCCCCACAGCACGTCCGCGGCCGTCATGCGCTCGCCGAGCAGATACGGCCCCTTCGACAGCTGCGCTTCAAGCGCCCCTAGCATGGTGTCGTAGTCGGCATAAGGCGACTGCGTGATCGGGGCCGGCTCACGCTGCATGAACTTGTCGATCAGCGCCGGCTCGAACGAGGCGCCGTAATAGGCAATCCAGCGCAGATATGGACCGCGCAAGGAATCGTTCAGCGCGGGCGTCAGACCTGCCTGCGGGAAGAGATCGGCGAGATAGATGGTGATCGCGACCTGCTCGGTCACGAGCTCTCCGCGATGATGGACCGCCGGCACCTTGCCCAGCGGATTGATGGCGAGATAGCCGGGCTGGCGCTGCTCGCCGGCCTTCATGTTGAGGACATGGAGATCGTAGGGCGCGCCCAGTTCCTCCAGCAGCACCCGCGTGCCGGTGGCGCGGCTTTGCGGCGAGTAATACAGCGTGATGGGGTTCGGATCGGTCATGGCAGTCTCCTCGGGGGGCGGTCGGGCGAGGCGCCATCTCTAGCGAACCATACCTGACATCCTGTGTCAGGTATGGTTTAAGGGCGCATGCGCGCGAGCCGGATGCTGTCGATCCTCACCACTCTCCAGGCCAGGGGGCAGGTCACCGCGCCCGAGCTCGCGGAGGCCTGCGAGGTCTCGGTGCGCACGATCTATCGCGATATCGATGCGCTCGCGGCCTCCGGCGTTCCTGTTTATGCTGACCGCGGCGCGGAGGGTGGCTATCGCCTGCTCGACGGCTATCGCGTGCGGCTCAACGGGCTGTCGGAGACCGAGGCCGGGGCACTGTTCCTCGCGGGGCTGCCGGGCCCCGCCGCGGCGCTCGGGCTCGATGCGGCGATGATCGCCGCCCAGAACAAGCTGATGGCGGCGCTGCCCGCCCATCTGCGCCAGGATGCCAGCCGGATGCAGGAGCGCTTTCACCTGGATGCGCCGGGCTGGTTCGGCGAGGCGGAAGAGCCGAAGCATCTGCGCACGATTGCCGGCGCGCTGCTGCGCGGCACGCTGATCAGGATCCGTTACCAGAGCTGGCGCGCGGAGAAGCAGCGCCGCCTCGCGCCGCTCGGGCTCGTGCTGAAGGGCGGCAGCTGGTATCTCGCGGGGCAGGTCGACGGCAACGTGCGCACCTATCGCGTCGCTCGCGTGCTCGACTGCACGGCGCTCGACGACCGCTTCGATCGGCCTGCCGATTTCGATCTCGCCGCCTATTGGCAGACCGCGACACTTCGCCTTGAGGCGGAGATGCATCCGAATGTCGCAGTCGTGCGGCTGTCGCCGTTCGGCGTCAAGTTGCTCGACGCGCTGAGCCAGCCCTACGTCAAGACGCGCACGCTATTGGAAGAGACCGCCGATGCCGACGGCTGGCGCACTGCGCGCGTGCCGGTCGGCAGGACATCCTGGCACGCCGCGGCCGAATTGTTGCGGCTCCGCCCCGAGGCCGAAGTGCTGGAGCCCGCCGATCTGCGCGACAAAATGGCCGAGATGACGCAAGCCATGGCTAAGCGCTATTGCGCGGTGCGAAAAGCCTGACCGCGGCACATTTTGCCGCAAGCCCACGAAACAATCCTGAAACACGATTCTCCACCTCGCCTGTGAACGCGATCGCATCTCGTCTCGACCGAGATGTAGGGACGCAACAATGGCCCTAGCGCCAAATGGAGAATGAAGATGTTTCGTAAGCTTGCTCTTGGTCTGATCGCCGCCGGCTCGCTCGGCGTTGCCGCTCTCGCCCCCACCGCCGCTTCGGCTCACGGTTTCCATCACTGGGGTCATGGCTGGGGCCCGGGTTGGGGCTATGGCGGCATCTACGTCAACACCGGCGTCAGCAATTGCTACCAGGAACGCCTGGTCCAGACCCGTCACGGCCTGCGCGTGCGCGTCGTGAACGTCTGCGCCTACGGGATCTACTGAGCCCTTCTGCATCGATTGGCGCAACCCCGGCCGCTCAGCGACCGGGGTTCGTCGTCTCAGCTTGCGAGAGCCGTCGGCGCCGCGGAAGCGGCCTGCTCGTCCGCAAGAGCATTGCGCTCGGAGATCCATCGTTCGGCGCGCGAGCAACGCAGCGACGGAGCAAACAGGAAGCCCTGGGCGACGTCGCAACCGATCCGGCGGATGATGTCGAGCGCTTGAGGACTTTCGATGCCCTCGGCCACGACCTTCATATTGAACGCCTTCGCTAGCGCCACGGAGGCATCGACGATCTTCATCATGTCGTCGTCGGATTCGCAGCCCTTGACGAAGGACTGGTCGATCTTCAGTTCGCTGAACGGCAGCCGCGCCAGGGCCGCCAGCGACGAATAGCCGGTGCCGAAATCATCGATCGCCGTTCCGATCTTCTTGATCCGCAGCCGCACCAGGATGTCGTTGGCGCGTTCGACGTCGGCCATCGCCGAGGTTTCGGTGATCTCCACGGTCAGCGACGTCGGCGAGATGTTTTCGCGGCGCAGGATCTCCTCGATCCGGTCGGGCAGGGTCAGATCCGACATCAGCGAGCCCGAGATGTTGACCGCGATGGTGAAGCCGGGATTGCGCTCGATCAGCTTGCGGCCCTGCGACATCGCCGATGACAGGATGCAATCAGTCACCTCGCGCATGAGGCCGGCCTGCTCCGCGACCGGAATGAAGACCACGGGCGAGACCATGCCGAATTCGGCGGTGCGCCAGCGTGCGAGCGCCTCGGCGCCGACGACCCTTCCGGTCTCGAGCGCGATCTTCGGCTGAAATTCCACGAAGAATTCGCGGTCGGCGAGGCCGCGCATGATCCGCTCTGGCGTGATCCGAAATTGCGGTGAGATGGATGTTGCCGCCAGCGGCGCGCGCTGCGGCAATTCGAGCGCGCTGCGCAAGCGGTTCAGATCGAGCGGCTTGGTCAGGCATCCGCCGATCGGCAGCTTCAACCCGTTCGCGACCCTGCGTGTGGCCTTCATGATGCGCTGATCGCAGCCGCTGATGATCACGATCGACATTGCGCGGAGGCCCCGCTCGGCGACAAAGCGCAGCAGCTCCACGCCGTCCCGCTCGCCGAGCGACAGGTCGAGCGCCATGACCTCGAAGGCCTCGCGCGACAGAAGCTCGGTTGCGGCCTCATAGGAAGATGCAACGACCGTCTCATAGCCGAGCTTCGCCCCGATCTTGCCGATTAGAACGCGCTGCACCAGATCGTCGTCGACCACCAGAAGCCGGCCTCGCGTCGCACTCATCACCAATCTCTCCAGACCTCTTCGGCGTTGATGGCTGCAACGCTTAGAGCAGCGGCCTCGCTTGGTTATGAATACAAGACGGCTAAAACTTTCCCGATCGGTAAGGATTCCTTAGGTACGTTTTCACAGTGCTCAAGTGATTGATTTTGAGGGAATTCCCGCAACGCGCGAGCGGGACGGTACCGCAATGCTCCGCGCCGTGCGCAAGCGCAATGAACACGTCGTAAAGCTTGCTATCGGAAGCCGGCAAACGGAGCCTTCACCGGCGCGCGTTGACTTGGCTGGCCTGCCGCTCTCGGCGAAACCAGGCCCAGGTCTGGCGGGTCGTCCTGATGTAGCCGCGGCCGCGATGGACGATCTCGCCGTCGACGATCTCGTTCAGCTTCGGCAGCGCGTGAAAGGGAATCGAGGGATAGGCGTGGTGCTCGACATGGTAGGGCATGTTCCACGCGATCCATTTGACGATCGCCGCAGTGTAGGTGGTTCGGGTGTTTTGGAACGCGCTGCGGGTGCGCTCGCAACCGGTGTGCTCGGCATAGAGATAGGGCCGCAGGAAGAACTGCCCGATGATAAGCGGGACGATCCAGACCCACAGCAGCAGCGCTGACGAGAACCACAGCGAGAGTGCAAGCAGCAGGGCATAGAGCGAGGCATAGACACGCGCCTCTCGCACGATAACGGCGCGCTTGCTGTCGGGGATCCAGGGCACGGTGACCTTGCCGGTGACCGCATGACCGAGCATCAGCCGGAGGCGACCGGCGACCTGGAGCAGGCCGCTATAAGCGAGCGCCAGCTGCGTGTCGGATGTCGGCTTCACCCCGACGATCAGCTCGGGATCCCTGGCCGGATCCTGGGTGTAGCGGTGATGGTCCCAGTGAAACAGGCAGTAATATTCGTAAGGCAATCCGATGATGAAGGCCGAGAGATGGCCCACGGCGAGATTGAGGCCGCGGCTCCTGAACGCGGTCTTGTGCGCGGTCTCGTGCACCGCCATGAACAGGAAGGCGACGACATAGCCCTGCAGCGCCATCAACGGCAACGCCCAGAGCACGTCCCACGTCGAGGACACTCTCCAGATCAGCGCGCCGCCCAGCACGATTATGCCGTAATGGCCGAGGCTTTGCATGCTGCCCCTAAGGTTGGAGCGCATCGACAATTCCCGCAGCATGGCCGGGCTCAGCGGCTTCAGGCGATGGCCGGGCTCGGAAACGGTCGCGTCAGTCATGTTCGATTGCCTGTGTTGCTTGGCGAGGTCACTTGTCGAGGTCACTTGGCGAGGAGCGCCGCGATCTCGGCCTTGATGAAGGCTTTGTCGCGCGGATTGCCGACGGGGTTGCCGGCGCGATGGCCGTGCAGCGACGGGATCGGATGCAGCACGGCCGATGTCGCGTTCACCAGCCGGCCGAGCTCGTCCTCGTTGTCGCGAACGTCGAAATAGCGATCGGTCGCGCCCGGCATCAGCAGCATATGGGCCTTGATCGCGGCCAGCGCGCGATCGAAATCGCCTGCGAAGGTCGTACAGCGGCTGATATCGCCGTTCTGCCAGATGCCGATCTGCGCCAAGAGATCATCGGCGTCGCGCCGGGCAAACGTCGCGTCCCAGGTGCGGACGAGATAATCCTCCAGCGAGGTGAAGCCGGCCTCGCGCCAGAGCTCGTCGCGATAGAAGCCGTGCGACATCGCCCAGCCGGCATAGACGCGCCCCATGGCGCGATAGCCGGCGACCGGCTTCTCGGCGAAGCGGCCGTCGCGGAAGGCGGGATCGGCGGTCAGCGCGGCCTTCACGCTTTCGAGGAAGACGTAATTGTAGGGCGCGCAATGCGCGCTGCCGCAGACCACCGCAGCGCGCGCCACCATATCGGGATGCAGCGCTGCCCAGTGATAGGCCTGCATGCCGCCCATCGACCAGCCATAGACGAGCGCCAGCTTCGAAATGCCGAAGCGCTCGGTGAGGAGTCGGTGCTGGACCGCAATGGCATCGTGATAGGTCACTTCGGGGAACGGCGGCGCGGTATTCGAGGGCGAGGACGACAGGCCGTTGCCGAACAGGTTCGGGATGATGATGAAGTAACGCGTGGGATCGAGCACGCCGTCGGGCCCGATCAGCCATTCGGTGTCGGTGTGCTGCGCACTGAACGAGGTCGGATAGAAGATGACGTTGTCCCTGGCCGGGCTCAACGTGCCATAGGTCTTGTAGGCGAGCTTCATCGAGGGAAAGACGGCCCCGGACTGCAGCGTGACGTCGCCGGCCTCGAAAATCTCGTAATCCCGCTGCGCCGTCATGCGTCCAACTCCCGCTCGCGCGGCCGCCGAGGGCCGCGGCTGCACGATGCATCGATCATGCCGGACCCGCAGCTGCGCCGTTGCAGCTATAACATAACTGTACATATAGTACAGTTATTAGAAACCGGCAAGATAAATCCGGCTCAGGCGATGGCCGCCAGATAACGCGCAACCGACGCCGCGAAGGCGGCCTTGGCGTCGCTGGCAATGTTGCGCCCCCACCACGCGCCATAGATGCGATCGAAGGCGAGCGGCTCGACGGCGGCCGCGATCCGCCGCACCGCCGCGGCGTTGAGCGGCATGTAGTTGGGATAGGAGTACATGAAGCTGACGAAGCGGCGGTCCATCGTCACCTGTGCGATGTCGCCAGCGAGCAGCGCACCCCTGCCCCCGGCACTCCGCGCCGAATGCAGCATGGTGGCACCGGCGAAGTGACCGCCGGTGCGCAGCACCAGCAGATCGTCGGAGATGCGGTGACTTTCGCCGGTCCAGTGCACGATCGAGGAATGCGGCCGCGTGACGAAAGCGCGATCGTCGGCATGCAGATAGACCGGCACGCCGCCGAAAGTATCGCTCCAGTCGGCGGCCGCGCCGTAATAGTGCGGATGCGAAATCGCAATCGCCTTCAATCCGCCGAGTGCTGCGACATATTGGATGGCGTCATCGGTTGCCAGCGGAATGCAATCCCACATGACGCAGCCGTCGCTTTGAGGCACCAGCAACGCGCGCTGGCCGATGGCGAAGCTCGGCTCCAGGCCGATGCCGGTGAGGCCGAGATCGTCGCGTCCCACCAGTCGGTGCGCCCGCGCAAGCTCTTCGCGCGTGAGAAAGCTCTGCCCTTTCCAGTTCACGAACTGCCGCTCGTCCTCGCAGATCACGCAGGAGACGGGCGGATTTCCGCCGTTCGGGAATTGCGCGCCGCAGGTTTCGCAGGTCCAGAAAGGCATGGCTCGGGCTCCCGGGGAAAGATCGCAAGATGACATTGCGAACGAGCCGTCGGCAAGGCCGACGAGCCGCAGGGCTCGGCTGGAACTAACGCGGCGAGCGCCCGTTACGTTCAGGTCGACGCCTAAACGAATGACCCAAGGGATCACGACACACGAAAGAGCATGTTCGAGTTTCGATGACATCGCGGTCCCCTTCCCCATCCCGCCTCTGGCCCCTTTTCGCGCTCAACTTCTTCATGGCCGACATGCAGTCGGGCATCGGTCCGTTCGTCGGCGTCTTCCTGCAGGAGCGCGGCTGGGTGACCGGGCTGATCGGCACGACGATGACGATCGGCAATGTCGCGGGCATGCTGATCACGACGCCGATCGGCGGCTTCATCGATTCCAGCCGTAACAAGCGGCTATGGGTCGTCATTCCCGGCATCTGCGTCGTTCTCGCCTCCGCGATCATCCTGATCTCGCAGAATTTCTGGGCCGTGACTTTCTCGCAAGTCGCGCAGTCGCTGGCGAGCGCCGCCATCGTGCCGGCGGTGACGGGCATCACGCTCGGCATCGCCAAGCAGAAGGGCTTCAACGCCCTGAACGGCCGCAATCAGGCCTTCAACCACGCCGGCAACATGGTCGGTGCGGCGTTGTCGGGCTATCTCGGCTACAAATACGGCTATGTCGCTGTGTTCGTGCTGGCGGCCGTGTTCGGCGCCATCGCGATCGCCTGCGTGATGATGATCCCCGCCAAGGCCATCGACGACCATGCTGCGCGCGGCAGCAAGGAAGACGATTCCAAGGCTCCGCCGGACGCGATGACGATGCTACTCAAGCACAAGGCGCTGCTGGTGCTGGCGTTGGCGCTCGCGGTATTTCATCTCGGCAATGCGGCGATCGTTCCGCTCTACGGACTTGCGGCTGTCGCCGAAGGACAGGCCAACGGCCCGAGCTTCGTCGCGACCACCGTGGTGATCGCGCAGGGCGTGATGATCGTGACCTCGCTGATCGCGATGAAGGCCGCGAGCAAGCGCAATTACTGGCCGATCATCCTGGTGTCCTTCATGTTCCTGCCCGTTCGTGGCGTGCTCGCCTTCTTCGTCACGGGATGGTGGGGGGTGGTGCCGATGCAGGTGCTCGACGGCATCGGCACCGGGCTGCAGACGGTCGCCGTTCCCGGCATGGTCGCACGCGCGCTCAACGGCACCGGCCGCATCAATCTCGGCCAGGGCGCCGTGATCACGGTCCAGGGCGTCGGCGCCAGCCTCAGCCCCGCGATCGGCGGCTGGATCGCGCAATGGATCGGCTACGGGCCGACCTTCCTGCTGCTCGGCGGCTTCGGCCTCGCCTCGATGGCGCTTTGGCTGGCCTTCGGGGCGGCGGTGAAGAAGTACTGAGTCGCCGCGCCGTACGGCGGCCGCTGCGCAACGTGTCGCGCGCGACCCGTCAGGCTTTCATGAAAAGCGCTCCGTCTCAGGTGCCAAAGCTCTTCTGCACCGCCTTGTCCAGCGTCTCGCCGCCGACGAAGCGCTGGCGCAGCTCGCGCTTGAGCAGCTTGCCGCTCGGATTCTTCGGCAAGGCATCGACGAAGATGACGCGCTTGGGCACCTTGAAATGTGCCATCTGGCCGGCGCAGTGCTTGATGACGGCCTCCTCGTCCAGCGTCTCGCCGCTCTTGACCACGACGATGGCGGTCACCGCCTCGATCCAGCGCGGATCGGGCAGGCCGACCACGGCGACCTCGGAGACCCCCGGGATGCGATAGACCATCTCCTCGACCTCGCGGCTGGCGACGTTCTCGCCGCCGGTCTTGATCATGTCCTTGACGCGATCGACCACGGTGATGTGGCCCTCGTCGTCGATCGTGGCGAGATCGCCAGAGTGAAACCAGCCGCCCGCAAACGCCGCCGCGGTCTTGACGGGATCGTTGTAATAGCCGGAGAGCAGATGCGGCGAGCGGTGCACGATCTCGCCGACTTCGCCGACCTTGACGTCCTCCATCGCCGTATTGACCACGCGCGTCTCGACATTGAGCACGGGCTTGCCGGCCGAGCCTGCCTTGCGCAGCTGGTCCTCGGGACGCAGCACGGTCGCGAGCGGCGCGATCTCGGTCTGGCCGTAGAAGTTCCAGAATCTTACATTCGGCAAGCGGCGCTGCAGTTCTAGCAATACTTCCACCGGCATGATCGAGGCGCCGTAATAGCCTTTCTGCAGCGTCGCCAGATCGGTCTTGTCGAAATTCGGCGAGCGCAGCATCGCGATCCAGATCGTCGGCGGTGCAAAGAAGGACGTGATCTTGTGCGCCTGGATCAGCGCCAGAATGTTGTCGGCCGTGGGCTTGCCGGTGATGACGCCGGAGGCGCCGAGATAGATCTGCGGCCCCAGGAACACGTCCAGCTGGGCGCAGTGATAGAGCGGCAGGGCGTGGAGCAACTTGTCCTCCACGTTCATGCCGCCATCGATGATGCAGCTGACATACTGCCACATCACGGCTTCATGGGTCAGCATCGCGCCCTTGGGCAGCGATTCTGTGCCTGAGGTGTAGACGATCTGCGCGAGATCGCGGCTGTCGACCGACACCTCCAGAAACGAGCCGTCGGCATGAAGCAGATCGTCGAAGGTGGTGAGGCCCACGGGCGCCGTGGCTGGATCCTCCCCCGGCAGCCAGATCATCTTCTCGACTGCGCAATCCTTGGCGCTCGCGGCCTTCGCCGGCTCGACGAAATCGGGGCCGGTCGCGAGCAGCTTGGCGCCCGAACTCCTGAGGATGAAATTGATCTCGTCTGGGTTGAGCATGAAATTGATCGGCACCAGCACCGCCCCGATCCGCGCCACCGCAAAACGCAGCGCCGCAAACGCATGCGAGTTGCGCGAGAGCACCGCGAGGCGATCACCCTTCTTGACGCCGAGACCGAGCAGGCCGCGGCCGAGCCGGTTGCAGATCGCATCCATCTCGGCAAAGGTCCAGCTCATGCTGCCGCAGCTCACCGCGAGCTTGCTCGGCTCGCGGCCCGCCGACCGGCGTAGGAGATCGCCGATGGAATGCTCGCGGGCTTTCGAGATGGTAGCTGTGGTGTCGCAGGTCATTTCCGTCCCCCGAATTGGTAATCTGCCGGAAAGCCGCGGAGCATTGGCCAGGCCGTTGCCTTTGCGGGCTTCCGATGTTTGCGCAAAAGCTAGTCGGGGCGATGGGCCGCGTCAATTCGGCTCGCATGCGCGACGTCGTTACGCAAGAATTGCCGATGCGCCGAGGCAATCTGAACCGGCGCATCAATTAGAAAATTCGAGGAAATACCATGTGCCGGATTATTATGCGTGCCGCCTTCGCGGCCGGGCTCGCATCGCTCGCCATCAATCCATCCCTCGCCCAGCAGGCGCCGCTCAAGATCGGGGTGCTCTCCGACTTCTCCTCCGTCTATTCCGACATTGGCGGCATGGGGAATGTCGAGGCCACCAAAATGGCGATCGAGGATTTCGGCGGTCAGATGTTCGGCAAGCCGATCGAGATGGTCTCGGCCGACGTGCTCAACAAGCCCGACGTCGCCTCCACCATCGCACGCAAATGGTGGGAGACCGAAGGCGTCGACATGATCATCGATCTGCCGACGTCGGCGACCGCGCTTGCGGTGATGGAGCTGTCGAAGCAGTACGAGAAAGTCATGATCGTGACGGATGCGGCGAGCTCCGACATCACCGGCAAATCGTGCTCGCCCTATACGGCGCACTGGACCTACGACACCTACGCCAACGCGCACACAGTGGGCAGCGCCATCGTCAAGAACGGCGGCGACACCTGGTTCTTCCTCACCGCCGACTACGTGTTCGGCCATTCGGTCGAACGCGATACCGGTGATGTCGTCAAGGCCGCGGGCGGCAAGGTGCTGGGCAGCGTCAAGCATCCGCTCAATACGGCGGATTTCTCCTCGTTCCTGCTCCAGGCCCAGGCGTCCAAGGCCAAGATCATCGGCCTCGCCAACGGCGGCGGCGACACCATCAATGCGATCAAGCAGGCCGGCGAGTTCGGTATCGTCGCCGGCGGCCAGAACCTGGCCGCGATCGTGATGTTCATCTCCGACGTGCACAGCCTGGGCTTGAAGCTCGCGCAAGGCCTGATCATTACTGAAGCCTATTACTGGGATCTCAACGACAAGACCCGCGGCTTCGGCAAGCGCTTCATGGAGCGCGTCAAGCGCATGCCGACGATGAACCAGGCGGCGACGTACAGCGCAACACTGCATTACCTCAAGGCGGTGCAGGCCGCCGGCACCCGCGACACCAAGACGGTGATGGCGAAGATGCGCGAGCTGCCGGTGCGCGACGCCTTCACCGACAACGGCGTGCTGCGCGAGGACGGCCGCATGGTGCACAGCATGTTCCTGTTCCAGGTCAAGAAGCCGGAGGAATCGAAGGGGCCGTGGGATTACTACAAGCTGCTCGCCGAGGTGCCTGCCGACCAGGCGTTCCGCCCGCTGAAAGATGGCGGCTGCCCGCTTGTGAAGTGAGACGGCCCTGATCGCGCCAACAGCAATCGGTTCAGCAAGCCTCGCTCGTCCGCCTGACCAATCAGGGCGGACGAGCGGCGACAGATGGCCCAAAATAGCGGCAGGACCGCTTCGCGCCGCCGTCTGATCTGCATCAAGTTGCGGTGCAAAATTTCGCTGCAATGTTGCGACCGTCCCTTCCGCGCGATCAGCGGCGGGGGCGTACGTCTCAACAGTGGACGCCGCCGCACGGCGTGATGAACAGATGAACTTTACACCCGGTCGGGTCGTCGCCGCGATCGCCATTCTGCTCGCGGGTGGCGGCTATTACTATTGGCAGCACCGCGATTCCAACCCGCTGCCGGCAGGCTTCGCCCGCGGCAACGGCCGCATCGAAGCGGTCGAGATCGACATCGCGACCAAGACGCCGGGACGGATTGGCGAGATCCTGGTCAACGAAGGCGATTTCGTCCGCGCCGGTCAGATTCTGGCCCGAATGGACACCGAGCAATTGCAGGCCCAGCGCCGCCAGGCCGACGCGCAGCTTCAGCGCGCAACGATCAACGTGGAGACAGCCAAGAGCCTGGTGAACCAGCGCGAAGCCGAACGCAAGGCCGCCGAAGCCGTCGTCGACCAGCGCATGGCCCAGCTCGACACCACGAGTCGCAAGCTCGATCGGTCCGAGCAGCTGATCAAGACCAGCGCGGTGTCGCAGCAGGTGCTGGACGACGATCGCTCCGCCAACGCCACGGCAAAGGCGGCACTCGCCGCGTCCCAGGCCCAGGTCGCGGCATCGGAAGCCGCGATCAGTTCCTCCCGCGCCATGGTGATCGACGCCGGCGCCGCAGTCGACGCCGCCAAGGCCGCGATCGAAAGCATCAATGCCGACCTCAATGACAGCGTGCTGAAGGCGCCGCGCGACGGCCGCGTTCAGTATCGCGTGTCGCAGCCCGGCGAGGTGCTCGCCGCCGGAGGCCGCGTTCTCAACATGGTCGACCTCGGTGACGTCTACATGACGTTCTTCCTGCCGACAGCGGCGGCCGGCCGCGTCGCGATCGGCGCCGAGGTCCGGCTCGTGCTGGACGCCATCCCGCAATATGTGATCCCTGCCAAGGCCACTTTCGTCGCCGACGTCGCGCAGTTCACGCCCAAGACCGTCGAGACCGAGGAGGAACGCCAGAAGTTGATGTTCCGTGTCAAGGCGCATATCGCGCCCGATCTGCTGCGCCAGCACATCGAGCAAGTGAAGACAGGCCTGCCCGGCATGGCCTATGTGCAGCTCGATCCGGCCGCGCAATGGCCCGACAACCTCAAGATCAAGCTGACGAGATGAGCACGACGGCCGCAGCCGAGCCAGCTGCCGCGCGCGGCAGCGTGGTGCGCCTCGAGGACGTGGGCCTGAGCTACGGCAAGACCCGCGCACTGGATGCGATCACGCTCGACCTGCCATCCGGCTGCATGGTCGGACTGATCGGCCCCGACGGCGTCGGCAAATCGAGCCTGCTCTCGCTGATCGCCGGTGCGCGTGCGATCCAGCAGGGACGCGTCTACGTGCTCGGCGGCGACATGGCCAGTTCGCGGCACCGCCGGAACGTATGCCCTGATATCGCCTACCTGCCGCAGGGGCTCGGCAAGAATCTCTATCCGACGCTGTCGGTGTTCGAGAATATCGACTTCTTCGGCCGCCTGTTCGGACACGACAGGGCCGAACGGAACAGGCGGATCGCCGGCCTGCTGCGCGACACCGGACTGACGCCCTTCGCCGACCGGCCGGCGGCAAATCTCTCCGGCGGCATGAAGCAGAAAGTCGGCCTGTGCTGCGCCCTGATCCACGATCCCGAGCTCTTGATCCTGGACGAGCCGACCACCGGCGTCGATCCGCTGTCTCGCCGTCAGTTCTGGGAATTGATAACTTCGATCCGCGACAGCCGGCCGGGCATGAGCGTGATCGTCTCGACCGCCTATATGGAAGAGGCCGCGCAGTTCGACTTCCTGATCGCGATGAATGCCGGCCGCGTGCTGGCGACCGGAACGCCCGCCGAACTCAAGCGGCAGACCGGAGCCGAGACGCTCGACGAGGCCTTCATCCGCCTCTTGCCCGATGCGGATCGTAGCAACCATGCCGACGTCGTCATCCCCCCGCGCGCCGAGGACCATGACGAGATCGCGATCGAGGCCGATCATCTCACCCGGCGGTTCAACGGTTTCGTGGCCGTCGACGACGTCAGCTTCCGCATCAGGAAGGGGGAGATCTTCGGCTTTCTCGGCTCGAACGGATGCGGCAAGACAACGACCATGAAGATGCTCACCGGCCTCCTGCCGGTGAGCGAAGGCACTGCGCGGCTATTCGGCAACACCATCGATGCCGGCGACATGTCGGTGCGGCGGCGCATCGGCTACATGTCGCAGGGCTTCTCGCTCTATTCGGAGCTCACGGTCGTGCAAAATCTCAACCTGCATGCGCGGCTGTTCGAGCTGCCGGCCGAAGCCATCGCCCCGCGCATCGACGAGATGATCGCCCGATTCGAGCTTGCCGACGTCGCCGACGCGCTGCCCGATGCGCTGCCGCTCGGCCTGCGGCAGCGATTGTCGCTGGCGGTCGCCATGATCCATGCGCCCGACATCCTCATCCTCGACGAGCCGACCTCCGGCGTCGATCCGATCGCGCGCGACCACTTCTGGCAGATCCTCGCCGAGCTCTCCCGCAAGGACAACGTCACCATCTTCGTCTCAACCCATTTCATGAACGAGGCCGAGCGCTGCGACCGGGTCTCGCTGATGCATGCCGGCAAGGTGCTGACCTCGGACACGCCCGCGGCGATCGTGGCTGCGCGCGGCACCACGACGCTGGAGCAGGCCTTCATCGCCTGCCTGGAAGAGGCGATCGCCGACACCCCGGATGCCGCCGGCCAGCCGACGGCCGCACCGGCCATGCCGGCGGAGGGGACGGCGGCGCCGCGCAAGCGCGGCATGACGTTCAACCCGACCCGCATGCTCGCTTATTCGCGCCGCGAGGCGCTCGAGCTGCGGCGCGATCCGATCCGCGCCACGCTCGCGATCCTCGGCAGCGTGCTGCTGCTGTTCGTGCTCGGCTACGGCATCAGCATGGACGTCGAGAACCTGACCTTCGCCGTGCTCGACCGCGACGACAGCGCGATCAGCCGCGACTACAGCCTTCAGATCGCAGGCTCGCGCTATTTCGCAGAGAAATCCCCGATCATCGACTATGCCGATCTCGACCGCCGCATGCGCGCCGGCGAGATCGGCCTCGCCATCGAGCTGCCGCCGGGCTTCGGCCGCGACGTCAGCCGCGGCCGCCATGTCGAGGTCGGCGCCTGGGTCGACGGCGCCAATCCGACACGGGCCGAAACGCTGCGCTCCTACGCGCAGGCGATCCACGCCTCCTGGCTCGCGCAAAAGGGCCGCGAGCTCTACGGCGAGGCGGCGATCGCCGGCGCCTTCCAGCTCCAGCTGCGCTACCGCTACAATCCCGATGTCATCAGCGTCGTCGCCATGGCGCCCGGCATCATCCCGCTGCTACTGGTCATGATTCCGGCCGTGCTCGCCGCCCTCGCAGTCGTGCGCGAGAAGGAGCTCGGCTCGATCGTCAATTTCTACGTGACGCCGGTGACGCGGCTGGAATTCCTGCTCGGCACGCAGCTGCCCTATGTCGTGCTGGCCTTCGGCAACTTCCTCCTCCTGGTCGCCTTTGCCCTCGCAGTCTTCCGGGTCCCCTTCACCGGGAGCTTTCCGACCTACGCTCTTGCGGCACTGCTCTACGTCACGGCGACGACCGGCATGGGGCTGGTGATCTCGGCGTTCATGAACAGCCAGATCGCGGCCTTGTTCGGCACTGTCCTGGTCACGCTGATTCCGGCCATCCAGTATTCCGGACTGATCGACCCTGTTTCATCGCTCCAGGGACTTGGTGCCCTGATCGGGCGGATCTACCCCACCACCTATTTCGTCACGATCTCGCGCGGCACCTTCTCAAAGGGCCTGGGGTTCGACACCCTCCACAACGATCTCTTGGCGCTCGCCATCATGGTGCCGGTCCTGGTGATTGCCGGTTCGATGCTGCTGAAGAAACAGGCCCGCTGACCATGCGCTTCGACAACGTATTTCAGCTCGGCATCAAGGAACTGCGCGGTCTCGTCCGCGACCCGATGCTGCTCGTGCTGATCGTGTATTCCTTCACGCTGGCCGTCTATGCCGGCGCCAGGGCGCTGCCGGAAACGTTGAACCGCGCCGCGATAGCGGTCGTCGACGAAGACCATTCGCCGATCTCGACCCGCATCGAGATGGCGTTCACGACGCCCTATTTCTCCGAGCCGCGCCTGATCTCGCAATACGAGATGGACCGGAGGATGGACGCCGGCCTCGACACTTTCGCGCTGGACGTCCCGCCCGACTTCCAGCGTGACCTGCTGGCGCGCAAATCGCCCACGATCCAGCTCAACGTCGATGCGACGCGCATCTCGCAGGCATTCAACGGCGGCGGCTATGTCGAGCAGATCGTCAGCGCGGAAATAGCCGAATTCCTGGCGCACACGCGGGGTGCCCAGACCGTGCCGATCGAGCTGGCGCTGCGGGCACGATTCAATCCGGAGCTGAAGAAATCCTGGTTCGGCGCCATCGACCACGTGATCACCTCGATCACGATGCTCTCGATCATCCTGACCGGCGCGGCGCTGATCCGCGAGCGCGAGCATGGCACGATCGAGCACCTCCTGGTGATGCCGGTCACGCCGCTGGAGATCATGGTGAGCAAGGTCTGGTCGATGGGAGCCGTGGTGCTGGTCGCCTCCGCGCTGTCGATCGCCTTTGTCGTCAAGGGATGGCTCGAGGTCACGATCGACGGCTCGCTCGCACTGTTCCTCGTGGGCGCCGCGCTGCAGCTGTTTGCCACCACCAGCATGGGCATCTTTCTTGCGACCGTCGCCGGATCGATGCCGCAGTTCGGCATGCTCCTGATCATGATCCTGCTGCCGCTGCAGACCCTGTCGGGCAGCATGACGCCGCGGGAGAGCATGCCGCAATTCGTCCAGGACATCATGCTGGCGGCGCCCAACACGCATTTCGTGATGCTGGCCCAGGCGATCCTGTTCCGCGGCGCGGGCCTCGAGGCGGTGTGGCTGCAGCTGGTCGCGCTCGCCGTGATCGGCGGCGTCTTCTTCGTGATTGCCCAGCGCCGGTTCCGCGCGTTCCTGGCCTGAGCCGCGCGCTACGCTTTCAGAGCTTGTGGCCCTTCTGGCGCAGCGCCTCGATCAGGCGCTGCTTCAGCTCGTCGGCCGCCTTCTGGCTGACCTCCTGGCCGATTTGCGCGCTGGCCTGTGCCAGCGCGTCCGACTTCTCCAGGAACTTCTTGCCCGTGGGCTGGGCATAGAACGCCTCGATCTGACGCAGCTCGTCCAGACTGAAGTTCTGGGCATAGAGCGCCGCGATCTGGTCGATCAGCGATGCCAGCAACGGGGCGTAGATCTCGGCGCCGGGCGCCGTCATCGCGTCGTAGTCGCGCTCGATCTCCGGCCGGTCCTGCGCGACCACGGGTCGGAGCCTGAGCAGGAGCTGTGGCAGCTGCGCGCGATACTGGTTCGCGATCCCCAGGGTGAGAACGAGCTTGCGGGATGCGGTCATCGCCTCGGGCGCGGGTGCTTGCGCGGAGGCGCCGCAGACCATGAGCAGGAGGACGCCGGCGATCGTCAATACACGTCTGGACATGGATCTCTCCGTTGGACTTCTCGACGAGACTACCGGCCGGCGACGCTCAATGCGCCGCGCGCGCCGCGGCGGGGGCCGTCGCCGGCGCGCTGTCCGGGACCGCCTCCTGCTCCTCGACCTCGGTCACCTTCACGAACAGTTCCGGCACGCGCTCGGCGCGGTCGAGCAGCCAGGCCGCACCGATCATGATGACGATGCCGAGGGCAGAGACGGCAAGCTGCTCCCAGATTCCCCTGGTGTACTGCGTCAGGATCCAGTGCGCCGAGAATGACAGGAAGACGCCGAGGCAGAAGATCGGCAGCGAATGCTGGCCGCAGAGGATGATCGGGCGCAGCCAGATCCCATGCAGCGCCCGCCATTTGCGCGAGAGGAAGTGCGTGACCCAGATCGCCAATGCGAGGAAATGCGTCAGGCGCAACATGTCGAGGTTGGTCTTGTCGATCGGATAGATCGCCTTGATCATCCATTTCGGGATCAGCGCCTCGAGCGCATGGACGTGCCAGGTCATCACGATGAGAAAGGCGAAGACGAGCCAGGCCGCCGCCAAGACCATCGTTGTCTTCGACCAGACCCATCTAGCAATGGTGTCGACCTGGCCGATGCCGCACCAGGCCGCGAACACGAACATCAGCTGCCAGCAGAACGGGTTGAAATACCATTTCGTGCCGGGCGGATAGGAGGCGATGTTCCAGTCGAACCAGCGCGACAGGACGTAGAGCAGGATAGAGCCGGCAAGCGTCAGGTTCGGCCGGCGCACCAGGCACCACACGACGACGGGCGAGGCGACCACCAGCGCGATGTAGAGCGGCAGCACGTCGAGGTTCACCGGCTTGTATTTCAGCACGATCGCCTGCCCGATCAGTTCGTCCGGATGCGCCAGGAAATTGAACACGTTGAACTCGTGCGCGTACATCGGATTGTCGAAGCGGCGCACGGTCCGCGCGATCTGCGCCGTGAACAGCAGGAACAGCATGATGTGGGCGACATATAGTTCAGCCGCGCGCCGCCACAGCCGCTTGGCGGCCGCGAGAAACCAGCCGCCGGCGATGACGGGCCCGTAGATCCAGCCGACCAGGTAGCCCGAGATGAACACGAAGAATTCGGCGGCGTCGCTGAAGCCGTAATTGCGCAAGGTCAGCCAGGCCACGACGTCCTGCGGGATGTGGTCGAGGAAGATCATCCACAGGCCGACTCCACGGAAGAGATCGAGCCGCAGGTCGCGCTCGACCGGCGACAACAGAGCTGACTGGTCCCGGGCAATCATGGCCCCGCCTCTCTCGCTGGGCGTCGCGCCATCGCGGCGCCGTCAAATCGGATGCTAAAAAACAATCATCAAAAGTCACTTCGCCTTGCGGCTGGTACGAACGGTAGCCCAGCTTGGCCTGCGTGCAAGGGGCTCGTCATGGCGGCGAGCGGGGCGCACCCGACGGCCGCCGGGACGCGGCGCCTGATCAAAATATCGAAAAACAACCCCATGCACAGTAGCTAACTCATTGAGTTAATTGCGAGATTTATTTGAGATTCGGCCATCGATCGCCCTCGCGGCACCAGTCGACGGACCGGCCGGGCGCGGCGTCAGATCAACTCGCCGCCGCGCGCCAGCACTTCGTTCAGCATCGCCTCGGCCTTATGCTGCAGCGGCAGCGCGCCGCTTTCGGAGGCGATCGCGATCGCTGCGCGCAGGGACGCCAGGATAGCCGCCTTGTTGTCCTCGCCCGTAGCGGGCGTCACGACGGCTTCGCCGACCAGGGCCTCGGCCTCGAGGCCCGAAAACCCCTGCTGGCGGGCGGTATTGCGCGCCTCGCGCAGCATGTTCTGCGCCGCCGTCGCATCGCCGAGGCGCCATGTCGCGAGCGCGAGGTAGATCGAGCTGCGCAGCACAGCCGAGGTATAGCCAACCGCCCTCGCCTCCTCGCGCGCCTCCGTCAGTATGCCGCGCGCCCGGTCGAACAGCCCCTGCTCCAGATAGGCGATGCCGAGGTGGCAGGCGAGTACCGGCACGAACAGCCGGATGCCGTGCTTCTGCGCCAGTACGAAACCGTCTTCGAGAATGGCCGCGGCCGCCGCTGGGTCGCCCCGGCCGAGCTTCAGCCAGCCGCCGCTATAGGCGGCGGCGACGCGGTCGTAGGGACGCCCCGTCTCCTCGGCGATCGCCGCGGCCTGGTGCTGGAGCTGCTCGGCGGCCTCGAGCTCACCCATCACGGTGTGGGTGAAGCTCTTCATCATGCAGCAGAGGAGAAGGAGAGATCGTGGGGTGGTGCCGATCGGAGCGCTGGCTTGCGGCCCCTCCAACTGGGCCCAAGCCACGGCCAACGTACGCACTGCTTCGCGATAGCGGCCGGCAAGAAAATACGCCTGCCCGAGACCGTATCGCGCGAGATTGAGCCACCCCGCATTGCCCCACTCTTCCGCAAGGCGAACCACCTCTTCCGAAACTGCGACCGCTTCGACGGGCGCTCCGAAGAAGTTTTGTGCGCCGGCCCGGACCGTCATGGCGGCGACCTTGCGTCCGATGTCATCGATCGCCCCCGCCCGCCGCTCAGCCTCTTTTCCAAGATCCAGCCACTCGGTCACCTGGCCGGACGCGATGAACGCCGCACGCGCTTCCGTCCGCAAATCGATGGCTTCCATCTCCCGCAAAGGCGTCATCGGCGTCTTGTCGAGCGAGCTCATCGCGATCTCGAAATAGCTGGCCGCGTCCGAAAACGCCGAGCGGGTCAAGCATTTTCGTCCCGCGCTCCTGCCGTGGCTGAACGCCTTGAGCCAATCGCGGGCGCGCACCGCGTGATAGCACAGCGCGTCGGGCTCATCCGCGCCCGCCTCGTCGCTCTCCAGCCTCGCAAGAATGCGCGCGTGAATGTCTTCGCGCAATTTCTCGACCATCGAGTCATAGGTCACCTGACGGACCATCTCGTGCCGAAACTCGAGCACGTCCCCCAACTCGCTGTCGATCCTCACCAGCAATTCGGCGCGATCGAGCGCGGCAAGGCAATCCTGCAGGTTGTCCTCGGACAGATCGAGCAGCGTGCGCAGCACGGCAACGCTCGATCGCGGGCCGAGCGCAGCCGCGACCTGCAAGACGGACCGCTCCTGCCGCGACACGCGATCGAGCCGCGCGGCAATCACTCCCTGAATGCTCGAGGGAATGCCGAGTTCCTCGATCGGACGCATCAACGCCAGATCGCCCCATTGGCCGCGGAGCGTTCCGCTGTCCCGAAGCCCGCGGCAGACCTCCTCGATGAACAGAGGCACATTGGCCGTATGCGAAATGATCCGGTGCTTCAAATCGTCGTTCGCTGTGGAAGGACCGAGCATATCGGCCAACATGGCCAACCCCGAATCGTCGTCGAGGGGCTGAAGCGCAACGACCTCGGCGCGGCAGCGCGCGATCCATACCGGCATGCCGTTGGGCCGGGACGTGAGGAGCACGAGAAGGTTGGGCGCCTGAAGCGAAGCGATCGCGGCCACGACCGTATCGCTGGCCCGGTCGATCCAGTGCAGATCCTCGAGCAGCAGCACCGTTCGCTGGCGACGAGCAATGGTCTCGATGATAGCGCAGCTTACCTCGAGGATGGCTCGCCCCCGGGCGTGAGGCTCGAGCTGATTCCACTGCGGATTCGCAATCGGAATATCTAGCACGGCGTCGAGGGCGCAACGCTGAATCTCGTCCAGATCTTTCCGGGGATCTGAGGGACTGCCGGATTCCTTGGTGGCCGCCTCAAGGGCCGAGAGCAAGAGGCGCTTGAGCGTGCTGAACGGAGCCCCCTGGAGATTCGGGCTGCACTCGGCATCGATCAGGCGCCAGCCGTCGGACCTGAGCTCCTGGACAAACTCATGCGCGAGCCGCGACTTGCCGATGCCGGCATCGCCCAGCAGCAGAACTGTCTGCCTGCCCGTTCCGGCGCTCTCGACTGCACGGGCCAGTAATGCCCGCTCGGTGGTCCGATCGACAAACCGCGAGACGCTGCGCGCGCGCCGCACCCGCCAGCTCGACAGATCACTCGCTCCCACGATCCGGTAGACCGGTACGGATTGGTTGAAGCCGCGTAGCAGCTTCCCCCCCAGAAACTCGAATCGGACGTGCCCTTCGGCGAGCTCCTGGCAGGCCTTCGACACATAGATCTGATTTGCCTCGGCCGCGGCCTCCAGCCGGGCCGCCAGATGCTGGGCAGCCCCGCCGATCTCGTAGACCTTCGAAAACTCACTGGCGACCATGTAGGCAACGACATGGCCCGAGTGGAGGCCGACCCGGACCTGAAGTCCGGGGTCGCCGAGGCTGGCAACGCGTCGGACCAGCTCGATCGCCGCGTGGCAAGCCAGGGGTGCATGATTGTCGTCCGCGATCGGAGCACCGAACACCGCAGAGAGCCCGTCGCCCAATTCCTTGCTGACGATGCCTCCGAACTGACGCACCGCAGCCCTCATGGCAGCCAGCGCCGGCTCCAGGCGCGAGACTGCCTCCTCCGGATCGAGATCGGCAACAAGTTCGGTCGAGTCCACGACGTCGGCGCGGAGAATCGTCACGAACCGCCGTTCGCTGTCCGGTTCGGAGCGCCGCACGGCCATGCCGCATTTGGAGCACCAGCTATGGCCTGGGTCGATCGCCGACTGACACGCGGCACAATACATTTCCGTGCCTTCAAAAATAGCAGCACCGTCCTTCCGGCGCGCGCGAGGAGCCTGACGCAAGATTACCTATCGGACGATTCATGGCAATCGAACTTGCACGCAAGCGTGGCGGCATCGCCAGTCTGCATCTCTCTGGACGAAGCACAATTTCGAGTGATAGCGTTTGCGCGCGCGAGATGGGGCCGCGCATTCTAGGGGGCACCGGGGCTTCGTTCTAGCCAACGCACCTGCTGGGCTTGCACGTTTCCCTCATTGATTGGATTGGATCGAAGGACAAGGCGATGGGCGGCAGGACATATAGCGGTAAGGCATTTCGGGACTTGATGAACAGCAATTACTACCCCTTGGCGAACATGAAGAAGAGCGTGGCCAAGCTCAAGGCGTCGGACGACATCGACCTGCCGACCCTGGAATACGGTCAGTATCATCTGATTCTGACGCCGGCCTCGAAGTGGCCGCAGGGAAGCGCCAAGTACTGGCACAAGGAGAAGGGCCGGGCTCGTCTCGACCTCAGCACCCAGCCGAACACGGTCCCGCTGTCCAGGGACGAGCCCGGTGTCATCCCGCTGACGCGATGCGACCTGCTCGATGCGTGCGTCCGGAAGTGCTTCAACTCCGAACCGCCGATCCCGATGAAGACCAACATCATCGTCCACGCGCCGAACGACGCCTATGCCCACCGGCACGAGATCCGGTTGGAGTGGCAGTACAAGAAGGGCTCGGACAAGCCGACGCAGCTCAATCTGACGATGGTCTGTCCGTACAGGGACTGATCATCATCCTGCTCCCGCGGACACCTTGCAGCCGACGCAACTACAGCCTCGCACGCTGATCGCGGTGGTCGGAAAGGAGCGCTGCGACAGAACTTCCCAAAACAAAAATGGCCCGCATCAAGCGGGCCATTTTCGTCTCGGATCCGGTCAATCCGAATTTGGTTGCGGGGATAGGATTTGAACCTATGACCTTCAGGTTATGAGCCTGACGAGCTACCGGGCTGCTCCACCCCGCGTTAAACACTTGCTTTGCCTTCAGTTAAATCCCGGGGACGGTCGGTTGAGGCCTACGCGGTTCGCGCGGCTCTTCTGGTCCGTCCCAAAGGCTTCCTTGGAAGGCAATCCCGGGGCAAAGCCCGTCGGGTGCGGGGCGTATGTATCAAGGCAGGGTGGCTTTGGAAAGGGCTGCGGGAACGTTTTTTTCGACTTTATGACAGGGGAATCGACCAATTTCCGCGGCATTGCCTGCGCTCTTGCCAGAAGTTCCACAAAGGGCCAGCTTGCGGCAACAAGATTTGGGCTCAAAACGCGTGCCTGAGGGAGGAACGCCGTGGACAAATCCCTGACGAGCGCCCCGGTCGGAGCGCTGGAGGAGGCGTTCCACGCCATGGTCGCGCGGTCGCGGGACGAGCCGGCGCCCGGCTTGGCCGAGCGGCTCGACCGGCTGGCGCGGCTGCGCAGCGTCGTCGCCGACAACGAGGAGCGCTTCCGCCAGGCGATCTCGGCCGATTTCGGCCACCGGTCGGCGGTCGAGACCACCATCGCCGAGACCATGCTGCTGTTCTCCGAGATCCGGTATGCCACCAAGCACCTGAAGGCCTGGATGGCGCCGCAGCGGATCGCGACCGCGCTGCAATTCCTCCCCGCGCGCAACCGGCTGATGCCGCAGCCGCTCGGCGTCGTCGGCATTATCGCGCCGTGGAATTATCCGCTCCAGCTCACGCTCGCCCCCGCGATCGGCGCGCTCGCCGCCGGCAACCGCGTTCTCATCAAGCCGAGCGAGCTCACGCCGCATTTCGCAGGCCTGCTGAAGGAGACGGTCTCAGCGAGGTTCGATGCAACCGAGCTGCTCGTCACCGGCATCGAAGGCGAGATCGCAGAGTCCTTTGCGCGGCTGCCGTTCGATCACCTCGTGTTCACCGGCTCGACCCGGGTCGGGCGGCTGGTCGCGCAAGCCGCGGGGCGTAACCTGACGCCGGTCACGCTCGAGCTCGGCGGCAAGTCGCCAGCGATCATCGACGCCTCGGCCGACCTCGAGGAAGCCGCCGAGCGCATCGCTTACGGCAAGCTGCTCAATGCCGGGCAAACCTGCATCGCGCCCGACTACGTATTGGTGCCGGAGCCGTCGCTGCAGGCCTTCGCCGAGAAGGTGCGCACCCAGATGCGGCGGATGTTCGGCACGGACCCTTCGAACAAGGACTACACCTCGATCATTTCGGACCGGCACTATGCGCGGCTCGAAGGTCTCGTCGCCGATGCGGCGCAGCGCGGCGCAAAAATCCTGCAACCGGCGAAGGCGGACGATCCGAACTGGAAGGCGCACCGCAAATTTCCGCCGACGCTGATCGTCGGCGCAACCGAAGCAATGGCGGCGATGCAGGAGGAGATCTTCGGGCCTGTGCTGCCCGTTCTCGGCTATCGCCACCCCACTGATGCCATCGCCTTCATCAACCATCGCGACCGCCCGCTGGCGCTGTACTGGTTCGGCAAGGACGCTGCCGCGCGCGACGCGGTGCTGGCGCGCACCGTCTCCGGCGGCGTCACCGTCAACGACTGCCTGTTTCACTTCACGCAAATCACCCAGCCGATGGGCGGCGTCGGCGCCTCCGGCACCGGCGCCTATCACGGCGAATGGGGCTTTCGCACCTTCAGCAAGCTGAAGCCGGTGTTCTATCGCTCCAAGTTCAACCGCCTCGCCGATCTCTATCCGCCCTATGGCGGCAAGATCGCGCGGCTGGAGAAGCTGATGCGGTTCATGTCGTAGGAGCTCGTCATTCCGGGGCGCCTCGAAGAGGCGAGCTATGGTGCGCAATTGCGCACCTGAGAATCCATTTCGCACCGTTGATGCGGCTAAATGGATTCCGGGTTCGCGCTGCGCGCGCCCCGGAATGACGAAAAGAAAATACAAGGGGGAAACAGCATTGACCGACACATTCGATTTCGTCGTGGTTGGCGCGGGCTCCGGCGGCTGCACCGTTGCAGGGCGGCTGTCGGAGGATGCGGGGACATCCGTCGCGCTGCTCGATGCCGGCGGACGGAACGACACTTGGCGGATCACCACGCCATTCGGGCTCGCCCTGCCCTACAAGGCGGCCAACTGGGCCTTCGACACCGTACCGCAGAAGGGATTGAACGGCCGCATCGGCTATCAACCGCGCGGCAAGGGCCTCGGCGGCTCCTCGGCGATCAACGCCATGGTCTACATCCGCGGCCACAAATGGGACTACGACCACTGGGCCTCGCTCGGCAATGCCGGCTGGTCGTATGCCGACGTGCTGCCCTATTTCACGCGGTCGGAGAACAACGCCGATTTCGACGGCGAGTATCATGGCAAGGGCGGCCCGCTGCATGTCAACAGGCTGCGCTCGGACAATCCGATCCATGACGTGTTCCAGCAGGCCGCGCGCGAGGCGCAGTTCCGCATCCGCGACGACTTCAATGCCGAGGACCATGAGGGGCTCGGCAGCTACCAGGTGACGCAGCACAATGGCGAGCGCTGGAGCGCGGCGCGCGCCTATCTGGATCCTCACCTGGAGAGGCGCGCCAATCTGCGTGTCGAGACGGCGGCGCAGGCAACGAAGATCCTGTTCGAAGGTGGCCGCGCCGTCGGCGTCGAATATGTGCAGGGCAAGCAGAAAAAGCAGCTTCGCGCTCGTCGCGAGGTGATCCTCGCCTCCGGCGCGTTCCAGTCCCCGCAGCTCCTGATGCTGTCGGGCATCGGCGACGGCACTGCGCTTGCCGCGCATGGCATCGGCGTCGTGCATCATCTGCCGGGTGTCGGGCGCAATCTGCAGGACCATCCTGACTTCGTGTTCGTCTATGCCTCCGACTATCCGCACTTCGTTCACGCGTCGATCAGCCGGCTGCCCTCCCTGCTCCGCGCCATCCAGCGCTACCGCCGCGAGCGACGCGGGCTGATGACCACCAATTTCGCCGAGTGCGGCGGCTTCCTGAAGACACAGCCCCACCTCGACGTGCCGGACATCCAGCTCCACTTCGTCATCGCGATGCTCGACGACCACGGCCGCAAGAAGCACAAGGAGGCGGGCTTCTCCTGCCATGTCTGCCTGCTCAGGCCGAAGAGCCGCGGCAGCGTATGGCTGAAAAGCTCCGATCCGCTCGCAGCGCCGATGATCGACCCGAACTTCCTGGGCGAGGCGGAGGATCTCGAGAGGATGGTCGCGGGCTTCAAGACCACGCGACGGCTGATGGAGACGCCGGCGCTGCGCGCGCTGCAGAAGAAGGACATGTTCACCGCCGACGTGCGAACCGATGACGACATCCGCAGCGTTCTGCGCCAACGCGTCGACACGGTCTATCATCCCGTCGGCACCTGCAAGATGGGGACGGATGCGATGGCCGTGGTCGACCCGGCGCTGAAGGTGCACGGCATAGGGGGATTGCGCGTGGTCGACGCCTCGATCATGCCGACGTTGATCGGCGGCAACACCAACGCGCCGACGATCATGATCGGGGAGAAGGCGGCGGATATGATCCGTGGGGAGATGCGGACGAGTTGAGCGACGGTGTCGCGTCATCCGCTGTCGTCCCCTCGAACGCGGGACGACAGCGGTGGTTAGTTGAGCAGGAACCCGCCATCCACCGTCACCACGCTCCCCGTCATGTAGCGCGACGCGTTTGACGCCAGCAGCAGGATCGCGCCGTCAAGATCGGATTCAGCGCCGACGCGGCGCTGCGGGATGCGCTTGGCGAGGCGCTCGCCTGCGGGCGTCGACCAGAAGGCGTGGTTCATCTCGGTGTCGATGTAGCCGGGCGCGAGCGCATTGACGCGGATGTTCTGCCCGGCGAGTTCCAGCGCCATCGCCTTGGTCGCCTGGATGATGCCGGCCTTGGAGATCGCGTAAGGCGACACCGCCTTCAGCACGCTGGTGCCGAGCACGGAGGCGATGTTGACGATGTTGCCCGGCTGCTTGCGCGCGATCATGCGCCGCGCGACTTCGGTCGCCAGGAAATAGGCACCCTTCAAATTCGCACCGATCACCGCGTCCCAATCGGCCTCGGTCTGCTCGGTCGCGAGCTTCTCGATGGCGATGCCGGCATTGTTGATCAGCACCGTGACCGGACCGAGCGTCGCTTCCACGGCATCCATGGCCCCGGCGATCGAGGCCGTGTCGGTGACGTCGAGCGCGACCGCGGCGGCGCGGCCGCCCTCGCCGCAAATCTCCTCCGCCAGGCTCTTCAGCTTGCCGGTCTGCCGCGCCGCGAGCGCCACGGCCGCGCCATGGGCCGCCAGCACCCGGGCAAACTGCCGCCCCAGGCCCTGGCTTGCGCCGGTGACGAGGATGGTTTCTTTACTGACGTCGAATAGGTCTGACATGCGCGTATCCCTGGATTCTTGGAGCCATCAATACAGACGATTTTATCGATCTGAAACCGGAATGACCGGTCCGGCGTTCATTCGCTCCGTCGAGGCAGGGTTTTGCTCATGAACAGTTTCGATCTCGCCGTCTATGCCGCGCTCGCCATCGCGATCGGCTTCGGTTTCCGGACGGGGCTGCTGCGCAGCGCCATGACCATCCTCGCCTATCTTGTCGCCGCGCCGATTGCGGTTGCGCTGATGCCGCTGATCGTGCCGCAGATTGCAGGCGACCCGAATTCGCCGCTGCTGCAGAACTGGATCTGGTTGTTCGGCATCTTCGTCGTGGTCGGGATGCTGTTCGGACATATCGGCCGCATCGCGCTGAACGACACCATCGGCGAAGCCGGCATCGGCGACCGGCTCGGCGGCGCCGCGCTCGGCGCCATCAGGGTCGGCCTCGTCGCCACCACGCTGGTCCTGGTATTCGACAAGATCGTGCCGGCCAACCGACAGCCGCCGTTTCTCGCCGGCTCGCATCTGCGGCCGCTGTTCTCGACCGTCGGGCAGATGGGCTTCAAATCGCTACCGCCGGAGGCGGCCGCCGCGATCGAGCGTCTCAAGCAGGAGCGGCGCATCTAGAGCTCAGCCGCATTTGCATCGCTAGCGGCGAGGCGCATGCATTTTGGTGCGAGCCGATGCCTTATCAGCGGCGTCGAGGTTGGCTAGAATAGCGGCATCCAAAACCTGCCTGACATTTATGGGAGTGAAACAGTGGATCTTGGGATCAAAGGTCGCCGCGCCATCGTCTGCGCATCCAGCAAGGGCCTCGGCCGTGCCTGCGCCATCGCGCTGGCGGAGGCCGGCGTCGACGTCACGCTGACCGCGCGCGGCGCCGAAGCGCTGAAGAAGACGGCCGACGAGATCCGGAAAGCCTATCCGAGCGTGAAGGTCACCGAGATCGTCGGCGACATCACGACGCCGGCGGGCCGCGAAGCCGTGCTGAAGGCGTGCCCCGAGCCCGACATCCTGATCAACAATGCCGGCGGCCCGCCGCCCGGCGACTTCCGCAACTGGACCCGCGACGACTGGATCAAGGCGATCGACGCCAACATGCTGACCCCGATCGAGCTGATCAAGGCCACCGTGGACGGCATGATGGCGCGCAAGTTCGGCCGCATCGTCAATATCACCTCGGCCGCGGTGAAGGCGCCGATCGACATTCTCGGCCTCTCCAACGGCGCGCGCGCCGGCCTCACCGGCTTCATCGCCGGCCTGTCGCGCAAGACGGTGATCAACAACGTCACCATCAACGGCCTGCTGCCGGGCCCGTTCGAGACCGACCGTCTCACCGGCACCGCCAAGGCCGAGGCCGACAAGCGCGGCGTGACGCCGGAGCAGATCCTGGCCGAGCGCGCCAAGCTCACCCCCGCCGGCCGCTTCGGCCAGCCCGACGAGTTCGGCTATGCCTGCGCCTTCCTGTGCGGCGCCAAGGCCGGCTTCATCACCGGGCAGAACATTCTGCTCGATGGCGGTGCGTTCCCGGGGACGCTGTAACGCATCTCGCTCTCCCCGCTCTTGCGGGGAGGGCGCTCTTCGCCTCACCGCTGCTTGGTCGGCTCGTCCTCGTCCTGCTGGCTCGGGCCGGAGGAATCGGCGGGGGTGCGCTCGTCGGTCCAGTCGATGCCGAATGCGTCGAGCGCGTCCGCGAGCAGGTCGCCCAGCATGGGCTCGCCGAGCAGATAGTGCACGGTTTCACGGCGCGGGCTGCGATACTCGCTCCTCGCCTCCACCGCGCGGGCGCGCAGATCGTCCCAATCGTCGATCGTGCCGTCGCCGCGACCAAGCCAGGTCAGCGCGACGAGATCGATCTGCTCGTCCTCGTTCAAGGCGATCATGAAGCTTCCGAGCTCCTGGACGACAGGATCGGAGCCGCCATCCTCGAGAACGTCGAGCGCATCGTCATCGCTCGGGTTCGAGCCGGAATCCGGATCGGAATCCCCTTCCTTGACGTCGAATTCGCGCGCCTTCTCGATGATGAAGGCGACCTTTTCAGCGGATATTGCAAGCTCTGGCATGGCTCCTCCTCCGGTTCCCGCGATAACGCCGCATCGCGTCAGATGATCCATTGCGCCAAGATGCGGAAAGTGCGCATGTTTCGGCGCCAGAACAAGAACATGGGAAGGTGCCGGATGCAGTGGAAGGTGGGAAGGGTCAAAATCACTCAGGTCGTAGAATTGGAGACGGTCGGCTCGACCCGCTTCATCCTTCCGCTCGCGGGCCACGCCGAGATCCAGAAGCTGCCCTGGTTGATCCCGCATTTCGCCACCGAAGAAGGCCGGCTGAAGATGTCGATCCATTCGCTGGTGGTGGAGACGCCGACGCGCCGGATCGTGGTCGACACCGGGCTCGGCAACGACAAGCAGGGCCGCAACGTGCCGACCTGGAATAATCGCAGCACGCCATTTCTCGAGACGATGATTGCGGCCGGCTTTGCCCCTGACAGCATCGACACCGTGCTGTGCACGCATCTCCATGTCGATCATGTCGGCTGGAATACGAAGCTGGTCGACGGCAAATGGGTGCCCACGTTTCCCAAGGCGCGCTACGTCTTCTGCAAAACCGAATACGAGCATTGGCGCGACCATTCGACGGAGCCGGACAAGGCGGCGGTGTTCGATGATTCCGTCAAGCCGATCGTCGATGCCGGCAGGGCCGAGCTGATCGCGAGCGACCACCGGCTCTGCGAGGAGGTCAGCATGATTCCGACCCCGGGCCACAGCCCCGGCCATATGAGCATCCTGATCCAATCGGACGGCGAGCAGGGCCTGCTCACCGGCGACGTCGCCCATCATCCCTGCCAGATGGCGCATCTCGACTGGTCCTCGACCGCGGATTCCGACCAGGCGCAATCTGCCGCGACGAGGGCGGCGCTGTTCGGCCGCTTTGCCGACACCCCGACGCTCGTGATCGGCGGGCACTTTTCGGCCGGGCATATCAAGCGGGATGGGGACGCGTTCCGGTTTATGGCGCTGGGGTGACCTCTGTTTTCGGCGGTTGAATTTCCCGCCGCCCTGTTCCATGAAGCTGTTAACCGATCGGTCCATTGCTAGGGAGAAACGAGAATGAAGCTTGTTCGTTACGGTGAGAAGGGTGCGGAAAAGCCCGGCCTGATCGACAAATCCGGACAGTTGCGCGACCTGTCCGCGCATGTGAAGGACCTCACGGGCGAGGCTTATTCGCCTGAAAGCCTGAAGAAGCTGGCAAGCCTCGATCCCGCCTCGCTGCCCGCGGTCTCCGGCAAGCCGCGGTTCGGCGCGCCCGTCACCGGCATCTCGAAATTCGTCGCGATCGGCCTCAACTACTCCGACCATGCCAAGGAGACCGGCGCCGACATCCCGAGCGAGCCGATCATTTTCATGAAGGCGAACACCTCGCTGTCCGGCCCGAACGATGCGGTGGAAAAGCCGCGCGGCTCGACCAAGCTCGACTGGGAGGTCGAGATCGCCGCCATCATCGGCACCCGCGCCAAGTACGTCTCGGAAGCCGACGCGCTGAACCATGTCGCCGGCTATTGCGTCTGCAATGACGTCTCCGAGCGCGCCTTCCAGATCGAGCGCCTGGGACAGTGGACCAAGGGCAAATCGCACGACACGTTCGGCCCGCTCGGACCGTGGCTCGCGACCAAGGACGAGATCAAGGACGTGCAGAACCTGTCGATGTGGCTGGACGTCAACGGTCAGCGCCGCCAGACCGGCTCGACCAAGACCATGATCTTCTCCATGGCCAAGTGCATCTCCTATGTCTCGCAGTTCATGACGCTGCTGCCCGGCGACGTCATCACGACCGGCACCCCGCCCGGCGTCGGCCTCGGCATGAAGCCGCCGACCTTCCTCAATGTCGGCGACGTCGTCACGCTCGGCATCGAGGGTCTCGGCGAGCAGCGCCAGGAGATCATCGCGGCGTAGGCGCGATTGCCTCTTCGTCATTCCGGGACGGCGCGTCAGCGCTGGACCCGGGATCTCGAGATTCTCAGGTTCGCAAGTGCGCACCGGGGTTCGATGCTTCGCATCGCCCCGGAATGACAACAAGGATCCAGAATGAAGCTCACCTTCTCCCCCGCCTCGCCCTTTGCCCGCAAGGTGCGGATTGCCGCGATCGAGCTCGGGCTGATCGACAAGATCGAGCTCACGCCGGCAACGGTCGCGCCGGGCACGGCCAACGAGGACTATTCGAAGATCACGCCGCTGAAGAAGCTGCCGGTTCTGATCACCGATGACGGCGACGTGATCCTGGATTCCTATGTCATCGTCGAATATCTCAACGAGATGGCCGGCGGCAGCCTGATTCCGGATTACGGTCCGCGGCGCTGGAAGGCCAAGACCAACCACTCCCTGATCAACGGCATGCTCGATTCCATGCTGCTGTGCCGCTACGAGAAGATGGTGCGGCCGCAGGGCCTGCAATGGCAGGCCTGGTCGGACGACCACTGGAACAGGGCCTGGACCGGCATGGCGCGCTTCGAGAACATGCCCGAGGTTCTGAACGGCCCGTTCGACATCTCGCAAATCGGGCTCGTTTGCGTGCTCGGCTATGCCGACTTCCGCTTCGCCGATTGCGGCTGGCGCAAGGCCTATCCGAAGCTCGATGCCTTCCACCAGAAGATGCTGGAGCGGCCGTCCGTGAAGGTGTCGGTGCCGCCGGCCAGCTAAAGCGCGACAATCGTCGCGCTTTAGCTTGTTGTTTGAGCATGATCTTGTCGGAAAACCGCTGCACACTTTTCCGGATCATGCTGTAATCGCGGGAGTTCCCATGAGCCTGAAATTCTCGGTCGGCGATCTCACCATCCATCGCGTCATCGAGCAGGAGACCTCGTTCGTCCCGGCGCTGGAGATGCTGCCGGGATTGACGGCGGAGGTGCTGGCTGAGAACCGGGCGTGGATGCGTGAAGCCAAGGCGCTGGACGAGCAGGACGTGCTGCTGCTGTGCTTCCAGTCCTACGTGGTGAAGACGCCGCACCACACCATCCTGGTCGACAGCTGCATCGGCAACGACAAGCCCCGGCCCAATCGGCCGAAATGGAACATGAAGACCGACGACACTTACTTGCGTGCTCTGGGTGCCGCCGGTTTCTCGGTTGAGGATATCGACTTCGTGATGTGCACCCATCTGCATGTCGATCATGTCGGCTGGAACACGCGGCTGGAGAATGGCCGCTGGGTGCCGACCTTCCCGAAGGCACGCTACGTCTTCGCCAGGCAGGAATTCGACCATTGGACCGCGCAGAATGCGAAGGCGGAAGTCCCGCCTTTCGCCGACAGCGTGCTGCCGGTGGTCGAGGCTAACAGGCACGAGCTCGTCGGCAACGACCATCAGATCGGCGACCATGTCCGCATCCTGCCGACACCCGGTCACACGCCGGGCCATATCGCCATCACCATGGGGCGCGGCAAGGACGACGCCGTATTCTCGGGCGATCTCATGCACTCGCCCTTGCAGACGCTCTACCCGGAGCTGTCGATCAAGTTCGACGTCGATCCGGCCAGGGCCGCAACGACGCGCCGCGGCTTCCTGGAGCGCTATTGCGACACCGACACGCTGTGCTGCACGGCTCATTTCCCTTCGCCGTCGGTGGGGAAGATCAGGCGCAAGGGCAATGCGTTCGTGTGTGAGTCGGTTTGATGTAACGCGGTTGCATCGCGAACTCCCGTACTCCCCTGGAGGGTGAGAGACACCTACGACGGAGGAAATGATGACATCACTCCCCGACATTCCCCTGCCCGCCGGCATCCGCTCGCGTTATGTCGACGGTATCAACGGCTTGCGGATGCACGTGCTGGAGGCGGGCTTCGAGACCAAGGGTCGGGCCTGCATCCTTCTGCTGCACGGTTTTCCGGAGCTTGCCTTCTCCTGGCGCAAGGTGATGCCCACGCTCGCCGCCGCCGGTTATCACGTGATCGCGCCGGACCAGCGCGGCTATGGCCGCACCACGGGATGGCGTGCGGATTACGACGGCGACCTCGCGCCGTTCTCGCTTCTCAACCTCGTGCGCGATGCGCTCGCTTTGGTGTCGGCGTTCGGCTACAGGCAGGTCGATGTCGTCGGACATGATTTCGGCAGCCCGGTCGCGGCCTGGTGCGCGCTGATAAGACCCGACGTGTTTCGTTCGGTGGCGCTGATGAGCGCGCCGTTCGGCGGAGCGCCGCCACTGCCGTTTGGCACGATCGAAGCGGCGGCCAAGCCTGCGGTCGAGGACCCCGTGCATCGCGAGCTCGCCGCGCTGCCGCGGCCGCGCAAGCACTATCAATGGTACTATTCGACACGCGAAGCCAATGCCGACATGCAGCAGGCGTCACAGGGCGTGCATGATTTCCTGCGTGCCTATTATCACCACAAGAGTGCGGACTGGACCGACAACAAACCGTATCCGCTCAAGTCATGGTCCGCGGCCGAACTTGCAAAGCTGCCGACCTATTACGTGATGGACGCCGGCGAGACCATGGCGGAGACGGTCGCGAAGGAAATGCCCTCGCCCGCCGCGATCGCCGCAAACCGATGGCTGCCGGACAGCGAGCTCGCCTATTACAGCGCCGAATATGGCCGCACCGGTTTCCAGGGCGGGCTGCAATGGTATCGCTATGGCACCTCGGGCATGCTGAACAGCGAGATGCAGCTGTTCTCTGGCCGCAGCATCGACGTGCCCTCCTGCTTCATCTCGGGCAAGCAGGATTGGGGCACTTATCAACGCCCCGGCGTGTTCGAGGCGATGCAGGGGCGCGGCTGCACGAAGATGCTCGGCTGCCACCTCGTCGACGGTGCCGGTCATTGGGTGCAGCAGGAGCAGCCGGCTGAGGTCAGCCGGTTGCTGCTCGACTTTCTCGCAAAGGCCGGCACAGCCTGATTTGACCCGGAAACCGCGGCGCCCTATATCATTTAGAACAATTCTAAACTGATGTGACAGGACCGCCGTGAAGACGTTTGCCGAACTGACCGAGCGCGAGGTGCTGGCTGTCGCGATCTCCTCCGAGGAGGAGGACAGCCGCATCTACATGACCTTCGCGGAGGATCTGAAGGAACGCTACCCGGACTCGGCCAAGCTGTTCGAGCAGATGGCGGAGGAGGAGCGCGGCCATCGCCATATGCTGCTGGAGCTGTACGAGCAGCGCTTCGGCCAGCACTTGCCTCCGATCCGCCGCGAGGACGTCAAGGGCTTTCTGCGCCGCCGCCCGATCTGGCTGACCAAGAACCTGCCGCTCGACACGATCCGCCGGGAAGTCGAGACCATGGAGCTCGAGGCGGAGCGCTTCTATGCGAAGGCTGCCGAGCAGGCCGAGGACGTCAACGTGCGCCGGCTGCTCGGCGACCTCGCCGAGGCCGAGAAAAGCCATGAGCACACCGCCGCCAGGCTGACCGACGAGATCCTGAAGCCCGACGTGCGCGCCGAGGAGGACCGCACGCGCCGGCGGATGTTCGTGCTGCAATATGTGCAGCCGGGCCTCGCCGGCCTGATGGACGGCTCGGTCTCGACGCTGGCGCCACTGTTCGCCGCGGCCTTCGCCACCCACCAGAACTGGCAGACGTTCCTGGTCGGCCTTGCCGCCTCGATCGGCGCGGGCATCAGCATGGGCTTTGCCGAAGCATTGTCCGACGACGGCTCGCTGACGGGGCGCGGCTCGCCCTGGCTGCGCGGCGTCACCTGCGGCGCGATGACGACGCTCGGCGGGCTCGGCCACACCGCGCCCTATCTCGTGCCGGATCGTTGGGCCAACGCGTTCTGGATCGCGACGGCGATCGCCTGCGTCGTGGTGTTCTTCGAATTGTGGGCGATCGCCTTCATCCGCTCGCGCTACATGGACACGCCGTTCCTGCAGGCGGTGTTCCAGATCGTGCTCGGCGGCGCGATCGTGCTCGCGGTGGGGATCCTAATCGGGGCGGCGTAGCTACCCTACCCACGGTGTCATCGCCCGCGAAAGCGGGCGATCCAGTATTCCGGAGACCTGCGTCGGCGAGCCCGCTCTCACCATAATCGCCACGGCGTACTGGATCGCCCGGTCGAGCCGGGCGATGACACAGACTTTATTGGTTGGCGGCCCCGCTGACAGCCAGCAGCACATCAATCGCGATCAAACAATCGTTGCAGCATTCGGCCAAACTGCGCATCATCCTTCGACAACAAGAACAGGAGAAAGCGCCGTGGCCAGGTCGGAATGGAGTTTCAAGAGTGCGGTCGAGCTGTCGGCCGCATTGACCGCGAAGAAGGTCTCCGCGCTCGAGCTCGCGCAGGATGCGATCGATCGCATCGAGCGGCACGACGGCAAGGTCAACGCGATCTGCGTGCGCGATTTTGACCGCGCGCTCGGCGCAGCGCGCGATGCGGACGCCGCCCTGGCGCGCGGCGAGCGCAAGCCCTTGCTCGGCCTGCCGGTCACGGTGAAGGAATCCTACAACGTCGCCGGCCTGCCGACGACCTGGGGCTGGCTCCCGCAGAAGGATTTCAGGCCGGCAGAGGATGCGCTCTCGATCAGCCGGGTGAAGCACGCCGGCGGTGTCATTGTCGGCAAGACCAACGTTCCCGTCGGGTTGGGAGACTGGCAGAGCTACAACGACATCTACGGCACGACGAACAATCCGTACGACCTCGGCCGCACGCCCGGCGGCTCATCGGGCGGCTCGTCGGCAGCGCTTGCGGCCGGCTACGGTCCGCTCTCGCTCGGGTCCGACATTGGCGGTTCGCTGCGCGTGCCGGCGTTCCATTGCGGCGTCTACGCGCACAAGCCGACCTACAATCTCTGCCCCACGCGCGGCCATACGCCGCCGCCATTTCCGGCGATTCCGATGGAACGCGACATGGCGGTGATCGGGCCGATGGCCCGTAGCGCAGCCGATCTCACGCTGCTGCTGGACGTGATGGCCGGCCCCGATCCGCTGGACCTTGGCGTCGGATACAAGCTCGCGCTGCCCGACGCGCGCCACGCCCGGCTAAAGGATTTCCGCCTGCTGGTGATCGACAGCCATCCATTGCTGCCTGCAAATGCCGAGATCCGCGGCGCGATCGAGAAGCTGGCCGGGCAATTGACGAGCCTCGGCGCGAGCGTCGCGCGCGAAAGCCCACTGTTTCCTGACTTCGGCGAAGCCTCGCGCCTCTACATGCGCATGCTGATGGGCTTTCTGGGCGCCTTCTTTGCACCCGACATTCTCGCCGGGGCCCGGGCCGGCGCGGCGCAGCTCTCACCCGACGACAAGAGCCTTGCCGCGGAGCGGCTGCGCGGCATGACCAGCACCCATCAGGCCTGGGTGTTCGACGAGGGCGCGCGCGCCGGGCTGCGCGCGCAGTGGCGGCAATTGTTCAGGACATTCGATGCGGTGATCTGCCCGATCATGCCGACTCCCGCCTATCCGCACGATCATTCACCGGAGCAAGAGAAGCGCCGGATCAATATCGACGGCAAGGACCATGCCTATCCGGACCAGCTTGCCTGGCCCGGCATCGCCACGCTGACGGGCCTGCCGGCCACGGCCGTTCCGCTCGGCCTGTCGAAGGACGGCCTGCCGGTCGGCGTCCAGATCATCGGCCCCTTCCTCGAGGACCGCACGCCGCTCAAGCTCGCCGAGCTGATCGAGCGCGAATTCGGCGGCTTCGTGCCGCCGCCAATGTTCAACGACTAGCGGCGGGGAGCGAGTGTCATGAGTCAGGACCTGGAAGAGCTCACCGCACTCAATCGCGACTACGTCGCCTCCGTGCAGAACTGCGACGTCAAGCGATTCGACGAAATCCTGGCGCCGGAGTTCTACTGCTCCAATCCCGACAAGACGCTGATCGACCGCGCGGCCTTCCTGGAGCAGACGGCGCGGCCGATCGCGATTCGCAATCTGCACGCGCATGACGTCGTCATCCGCATCATGGGCGACTTCGCCATCATCCACGCCGCGACGAGCTACACCACGGCGGACGGACAGCAGGCCACGGGCCGCTATACCGATTGCTGGGCAAAGCAGAACGGCAAGTGGCTCGCAGTGTCGGCGCACGTGTCGCGGTGAGGTTTTTTGCCCCTCCCGCAAACAGCGGGGAGAGGTCGACGCCGGAGCTTAGCGCTGGCGGCGGGCGTCGGATTTTGCCAGGTCATTTCGATGGCCGCCCGTAAAGCAATCGCTAACCAAACAATGTTTTCCCGGACAATGTGCGAGCTGCGCATCCAAGATTTATACAGCTGGCAATTGTTCGCCCGTCAGAACTGCAAGTCGCGAAAGGCCGTCAGGGGCTTCGACCGCGAGGAGGTCACGGCGACGGGCGGCGAAGCTCGGAATGCTTGCGAGCCTGGCGAAGGGTACGCTCAAATCCAGCAAGAGTGATTGCGTGACAAACAAACCAATCGAGATAGGCGCGCTCCGCGAGCCCTCTCATCGCGTCAATCCAGACCAATCGCTCCCCGCCGAGAGATGGCGCATTCCCATCGTCCTCATGCTGGCGTGTGGATTTGCGGGCGTAGCACTCCGTTACCTCGCCCGGGAGCACACCAATGCCGATACATTCCAGTTCCTGATGCCGTGGTATGCCTTTGCCCGGGATCACGGCATCGGTGGGCTGGCCGAGACTTTCACCAACTACTCGCCATTTTACAGCTATCTCCTGCTGATTGCGACCCGCTTCGACGGACTCGCGCAGCCGCTTTCCCTGGTGAAGGCGCTTTCGGCAATCTTCGAGCTCGGCTGCGCGATCGTCGTCGCCCGGATGGTCTGGCGAGCGACGAGGGTGCCATTGCGCGCGTCCGTAGCCTTCTGCGCGATCTGGCTGGCACCGACGGTGCTCTTCAACGGCGCAATGTGGGGGCAGGCCGATGCGATCTGGACCTTCTTTGCCCTGCTGTCGGTGGCGATGTTCATGCGCAACCGAAACGGCGTTCTGCCATTCGCGGTCGCCTGCTCGGTCAAAGCCCAGGGCGTGTTCCTGGGACCGTTCGTGCTCGGCATGATCTTGCGCCGCAAGATTCACCTGGCGTGGCTTGCCGCCATTCCAGGAGTCTACGCGATCATCGCCATTCCGGTCCTCGTTGCAGGCCGATCACTGGTCTCCGTGCTCGGCGTCTATCTCGGCCAGGCCAACATGTATCATCACCTGACCATGAATGCAGCGAACATCTGGGTGTTCGCAGGAGGAACGCCGTACACAACCGGAGTCGCCATTGGCCTCGTGCTCGCGGCAGCGAGCGGGCTTGCCCTCTCGATCTTCATCGCACAGTCCAGGCGGACCGGGCCGGAGTTCATTCTGCTCGTCGCGTGCGCGTCGCTCATTCTGATGCCGTACCTGCTTCCCAAGATGCACGAGCGCTATTTCTATGGGTTCGAACTTGCGAGCATCGCCCTGGCCTGCGTCAACCTGCGCTATCTGCCGTTCGCGGTGATCGCCCAGGTCGACGGCGTGCTATCCTATCTCGCATTCGAGAGCGACATCGTCATGGGCCTGTTGCCGGCGGCGCTCTGCAACACCTTTCTGGCGTTCTACCTCATGCTCGACCTCCGCCAGGGCGAACGTGGATATCGCCTTCCGAGATTGGCCTGGCTTGGCTTCGCCGCGTCGACGGCAGGATTGTTCTCTTATTTGCTGTTCGCCGGCGCCGGCCTGAACATATCGCCTGCCTATATGCTCGCCGCCGGCCTTGCTGCGCTCATGACGCTGCTGCTCGTCAAGGAGTCGCGCTGCGCCTCGAGCGACGGTCCGGTCCCGTCGCATTGACATCATCTGCTAGCTGTCGAACACGATCACGCTGCGCAGCGTCTTGCCGGCCTTCATGTTGGCAAAGCCCTCGTTGATCTCGGACAGCTTCAGCTTGGCCGAGATCCAGTCCTCCAGGTGCAGCCGGCCACGCAGATAGAAATCGACCAGGCGCGGCATGTCGACGCGGAAATGGTTGGAGCCCATCGAGGAGCCCTGGATCCTGCGCTCGCGCAGGAAATCGAAGCCGTGCAGCTCGATCTTCTGGCCGAACGGGATCATGCCGACGATGGTCGCGGTGCCGCCGGAGGCGAGCATGCCGAACGCCTGCTCGGCGGTCTCCTTGCGACCGAGCACCTCGAAGGAATGATGCACGCCGCCATTGGTGAGGTCGCGGACCTGCTTCACCACGTCGCCATCGGCGGGGTTGATGATGTCGGTCGCCCCCCACTTGGTTGCGAGCTGGAGCTTCGCCGGATTGGTGTCGATGGCGATGATGCGGCCGGCGCCCGCGATCTGTGCGCCGTTGATCGCGGCCATGCCGACGCCGCCGCAGCCGATCACCGCCACGGTCTCGCCCGCCGTCACCTTCGCGGTGTTCACCACCGCGCCATAGCCGGTGATGACGCCGCAGCCGATCAGCGCGGCAAGATCGAGCGGCATCTCCTTACGGATTTTGACGATCGCGTTCTCGTGCACCAGCATCTGCTCGGCAAAGGACGAGAGATTGAGGAACTGGTGCAGCTTTTCGGGCTTCGACCACTGCATCCGGTTCGAGGCCCCCGGCAGCATCTTCACCGTGGTGTCGGTGCAGAGCACGGTGCGGCCTGTGGTGCAGTTCTCGCAGGTGCCGCAGAACACCGACAGGCACGTGACGACGTGATCGCCCGGCTTGACGTAAGTGACATCCGAGCCGACCTGTTCGACGATTCCAGCGGATTCGTGCCCGAGCACCGCCGGCAGCGGATGCGGATAGAGGCCTTCCATGAAGTGCAGGTCGGAGTGGCAGAGTCCGGCGACCGCCGTGCGGATCAGGACCTCGCGCGGCCCCGGCTTCGGCAGGCTGATATCCTCGATGACGAGCGGCTTATTGACTTCATAGAGGACGGCGGCCTTCATCGGTGTTTCCTCGTTGTTCTGATTTTCGTTGCGTGCGAACGTCACCTCTCCCTGCGGGAGAGGTGAAGACCGAGCCTATGCTGCCAGAACCAGTTCGCCAACCTCGCTCATGCCGGCTGCGCGATCGCCGAGCAGCAGCGCAGCAATCTTGGCTTGCGCCGGATTTTCCGTGAGCCGGAACGGATCGCTCGGCGATACGCGGTGGTCGCCCACGAGCCGCGACAGCAGCAGCCGACGTGCATCGCCGCGCATCTCATGGATGCGATGCCCTTCCCAGGCGAGCGCGACTGCGCTGGCAACGTGATAGAGCACGCTCGTGGCGCGGCGCGCATCGGCCTCGTTCTCCGACTTGGCCGCGACCTCGCGCGCGAATCCGACGGCGCGATCGGTGAGGCCGCGCAGATGATCGCGCCAGGGCTGCGGCACGGAGGCACTGTCGTCGAGCCGGGCGTGCAGATCGGCCGCGAGCGCGGACTCCGCGCCATGGCGGCCGACCGCGCGGCGGAGCGCATCGATCGCGACGATGTTGCCGGTGCCTTCCCAGACCGAACCGAGATGCGCATCGCGCAACAGACGGGGCGTGGCGAACTCCTCGACATAGCCGATGCCGCCGCGCATCTCGAGCGCATCGCCGCAGACCTTTCGAGCATCACGGGTGGCGCGGAATTTCAACGTGGGCGTGAGGATGCGCAGCAGCGCCGCGGCATCCTGGCTGCCGGCTTCGGCGCGGTCGAGCGCGTCCGCGGTGAGGAAGCTCATCGACAACGCCTGCTCGACCGGCAGCATGATCTTCAGCATCTGGCGGCGACCGAGCGGCAGGGCGATGATGCGGTTGCCGAACACCACGCGGTTGGTCGCCACCGTCATCGCGTCATGATAGGCGCGGCGCATCAGCGCGGTGGATTTGACGCCGTTGGAGAGCCGCGACGAGTTCACCATCTCGGCCATCTGCACGAAGCCGCGGTCGAGCTTGCCGACCGCATAGGCGATCGCACCTTCCAGCTTGATCTCCCCTGACGCCATCGAGCGCGTGCCGAGCTTGTCCTTGAGGCGCACGATCCGGTAGTGATTCTGCGCGCCGTCGTCGAGGAACCGCGGCATCAGGAACAGGCCAACGCCGCGCGTGCCGGGGCCGGCGCCTTCAGGCCGCGCAAGCAGCATCACGACTTTCGCATCGGCGTTCGAGCAGAACCATTTTTCGCCGTAGAGACGCCAATGGTCGCCCTCCTGCACCGCGCGCGTGGTCAGCGTGCCGACGTCAGAGCCGCCCTCCTTCTCTGTCATGAATTGGCCGCCCTGGGTGAGCTTGCTCATGTCGGTCGAGGTCAGGCCATCGAGATATTTCGCCTTCAGTGCCTCGCTGCCGAAATTCGCCAGGAGCTTGGCGCAGCCGTCGGTGACGTTGATCGGGCAGCCCATGCCGAATTCGGTCTGGTTGAACAGGAAGGTGAAGGCGTGCTTGGCGACAACAGGGTATTTGTCCGGCCAGCCCATGATACCCTTGCGGATCGACAGCGCATGGATACCGAACTCGCCGAACGCGGCGTTCTCCAGCTCGCGATAGGCCGGGTGATATTCGATCCATTGCACGTCGCGGCCGAACTTGTCGCGCTGATGCAGCACCGGCGTGTGCCGATCGGCGAGCCGCGCGCACTCGTCGAGACGGCCGCCGGCGAGCTCACCGAGGCGATCGAGATGCGGCTCGATATGGCGGAACAGCTTCTCCGGCAGATGGATGCGGAGCAGATCCGTGAGCGCCGGATCGGCGCGATAGAAATTCATGCCGGTGGTGTCGGGCGCGAGCAGGCCGGATGGCTCGGCCGCGGCGTTCTTCGGCTGTGCTGTGGCCGGCTTGTGCATGATCGTCCTCTATCGTTTCCGCCCTGCGGACATTTGCGCTGATTTGGCGCTTGCCGCGTTGAATGATGTCGATCATGCTCCAGTCAGGAAGCGCGATAAAGCCGCAAATTGTCAGGGAGGCATGATCGCCGTGATGGAGCAATTCGCTCTGCGGAATTTTGATCGCGCCGGCTGGTTGTTCGCGTAGGCGTGCATAGATCAACGGCTCCCTGTTTCCGAGAGACCCGCCATGGAACATCCCAAATACAAGATCGCCCTCATCGTCGGCGCCGGCGAAGGACTGAGCGCGTCATTGGCGCGCTTGCTTGCCGCCCAAGGCATTCGCGTTGCGCTGGCTGCGCGGAAGATCGAGAAGCTCGGCGCGCTCTGCAGCGAGACCGGCGCGAAGGCCTATGCCTGCAACGCCACCGAGCCTGACGAGGTCGAGCGCCTGTTCGGGCTGGTCGAGCGCGAGATCGGCTCGCCCGATCTCGTCGTCTACAACGCCAGCGGCCGGACGCGCGGGCCGTTCGTCGATCTCGTCCCGGCCGACGTCGCCAATGCGATCGCAGTCAGCGCCTATGGCGGCTTCCTGGTGGCGCAGCAGGCCGCAAAACGCATGCTGCCGAACAGGCACGGCGCGATCCTGTTCACCGGCGCTTCGGCCAGCGTCAAGGGCTATGCGCAATCGGCCTCGTTCGCGATGGGCAAGTTCGCGCTGCGCGGACTGGCGCAGAGCCTGGCGCGCGAATTGTCGCCGCAGGGCATCCACGTCGCGCATTTCGTGATCGACGGCGGCATCCGCAGCGCGGCCCGCGCGGAAGCGGCGGACAAGCCCGATTCGATGCTCGATCCTGATGCGATTGCGCTGAGCTATTGGAACGTGTTGCAGCAGCCGCGCAGCGCCTGGAGCTGGGAGCTGGAGCTGCGGCCCTGGGTGGAGAAGTTTTGAATTGAGTTCGTCATTCCGGGGCGGTCCGCAGGACCGAACTATGGTGCGCAGTTGCGCACCTGAGAATCTCGAGATTCCGGGTTCGATGCTTCGCATCGCCCCGGAACGACAACAAAATGGGAAGGCGACATGACCAGCGGAACCACCATCGATACCGGCACCAACGAGCTCCTCTGCGTCATCCGCGACCGCGTCGCGATCATCACGCTGAACCGGCCGGAAGCGCGCAACTCGCTGTCGGACGCGCTGACGCCGGCCCTGCGCAGCATGATCCGGAGCTGCGGCGAGAACCCCGAGGTCGGCGCGCTGCTGCTCACCGGCGCGGGCGAAGCTTTCTGTGCCGGCGGCAACGTCAAGGGCATGGGCGCGCATCGCGACCCGAAGAAGCTGGAAATGTCGCTGGACGACCGCATCGCCGACCTCCAGGAGCGGCAGCGGCTGCTGACCGGCGCGCTGGTGTCGGTACGCAAGCCGACCATCGCCGCGCTGCCCGGCCCGGCGGTCGGCGCCGGGCTTGCCATCGCCATGGCCTGCGACATCCGCATCGCCGCGCAATCGGCCTTCGTTGCCACCGGCTATGCCCGCATCGCGCTGTCGGGCGATTACGGCATCGCCTGGTTGCTGACGCGCCTCGTCGGCACCGCGCGGGCGCGCGAATTGATGTTCACCGGCGATCGCGTCGACGCCACGCGCGCCGAAGCGATCGGCCTCGTCAACCGCGTCGTGCCTGACGACAAGCTGCAGGCCGAAGCTTTCGCCTTGGCAAGGTCGCTCGCCGAAGGCCCGCGCCTTGCGCTGCGATACATGAAGGACAATCTCGACGAGGCCGTGCTGTTCGACTTCGAGACCGCGCGCGACCATGAGGCCGAGCGGCTGGGGCGCCTGACCACGACCGCCGACCACAAGGAGGCCGTGCAGGCCTTCATCGAGAAGCGCAAGGCGGTTTTTACCGGGAAGTAGACGTTGGTCTGTAACCCGGACCAAGCGCAAAAAAATGCCCGGCGCTGGGTGACCAGGCCGGGCTTGCAGTGTGTCAGGCCGAGGCTGAGGGGCGTTCGGCCTGACGGGAAAGGGCGGCGAGGCGCCAGCTCGCGCAGGGAATGTCTCGCGGTGCGACCGCGATCTCCTTGTCGAAGCGCACCAGCTTCCAATCGTCGGGATGATTGACGAAGGCGAAGCCGGACTTGCGTGCGAGCGAGACCATGGCCTCATTGGAGCGCAGCGTGTCGCCGAACATGTGCTCGGCTCGAAGCGCGGCCGCGCGGCATTCGAGATTCTTCATCAGCGCGGTGGCGATGCCATGGCCCTGCCAGCGGTCGTCGACCGACAGGCCGAATTCGAGCGTCGCGGTTTCCGCATGCAGCGCGTAGCGCGCTTCGGCCACGATGGTCTCGAAGCCGTCGATCATCATGGTCGCCACGATCGTGAAGCGATCGCGCTCGCCCACCTCGAGGAAATCGTGCAGCAGGCCCTTCGGCAATTCGCTGATGGCGCCGAAGAACCGGTTGTAGCGAGAGCGGGTCGAGAGCGAGCGGAAATAGTGCTGCAGCTCGTCGGTGTCGCGCGGCTCGACGAAACGGACATTGAGCGCCTCGCCGTGCCGGGTGCGCAGTGCGTCCGAATATTGCTTCAGGTCTTCGAGGCGAAGAGTGCTCATGACACATGCCATACGGAAAGGGACCGCCGGCGCCCCTGAGGTCAGGCGGCGCCGGCCTGGCGGCCAATCAGGCCCGCCAGAAGGGTTTGTCGGCTTCAAAGGCGATATCGGACCAGGACAGTCCGACGTCGTGGAGATCGCGCGCGGTCCATTGCGTGAGCTCGCGCCGGGTCCGGTAGCGCTCATGCCACAGGTGAAGCGTCTCGCCGATCTGCTCGATCAGCCCTGGCGCATGATGATTTGTCATCGAGTTGTGGGTCAAAGTGGACATTTTCAGCTCCTGGAGCTAACTTGACCGCGAATATCTGCTTCTTATTGCACCGCGACAAACGACAATTTGTACCTTTTCGCATGAAATAACGTCATGTATCCTGCTGCCAAATGACTGCCAGATTGCCGTCCCTGAACGGATTGCGGGCGTTCGAGGCCGCTGCGCGCCACCTCAGCTTCACGCTGGCGGCCGCCGAGCTGAACGTGACGCAGACCGCGATCAGCCATCAGATCCGAAGGCTCGAGGAGGAGCTCGGTATCCGCCTGTTCATCCGGCAAAACCGCGCGCTGGCGCTGACGCCGGAGGCGCGCGACTACCTCCCGGGCGTCCGCGCCGCCTTCAACGACCTGCGCCTGGCGACCGACCGGCTGTTGCGCAAGGACGACGACAAGGTGCTGACGGTCTCGACGCTGGCCTCGCTCGCCGCAAAATGGCTGCTGCCGCGGCTGGCGGGTTTCCAGGAGCAACATCCCGGCATCGATGTCCGCATCACCACCTCCACCAGCCTGGTCGACTTCCAGCGCGACAATGTCGACGCTGCGATCCGCTACGGCCGCGGCCAGTGGCCGGGCCTGCGCGCCGACTGGCTGATGGCGGATGAGTTGTTTCCGGTGTGCAGTCCTTCGCTGCTGCGCGGCGACAAGCCGCTGCGCCGGCCGGAAGATCTGCGTAGCCACGCATTGCTGCACACCTCGAACGCCAACAGCGACGACTGGCGGCTATGGCTCACCGCGGCCGGCCTGCCGGCCGACATCGCGCGGCATCCCGGCATCACCTTCGACATGATCTTCATGACCATCCAGGCCGCGATCGACGGCATCGGCGTCGCGATGGGACGGACATCCTATGTCCGCGACGACATTGCGAAGGGCCGGCTCGTGGTGCCCTTCAAGATCGCGCTGCCCACGGACGCCGGCTTCTACCTAGTCGCCCCGGAAGGCCATCGGGAGCCGCCAAAGCTGGCGGCGTTCCGCCAATGGCTGATTGCTGCAACGCAAAATAAAGCCTGAAGAATCAGCAGCTTCTTCCGCAAAACGGATTGACTCGCCCCGCCTCGCGCGGGAAGGGGTGTGACAGATTGTCGCAGCATCAACCTGTCGCCTTGCCGTGAATGGGTCCCGGTCCGGCCACGTCTTGAAGGGGAGCAACGCCATGGCTGGACCAGCCACCTCAACTAATTCGCCCGCAATCAAGTCGCGCATCGGTGCGATCCTGCGTGCCACGAGCGGCAATTTCCTCGAGCAGTTCGACTTCTTCCTGTTCGGCTTCTATGCCGCCGCGATCGGCAAGGCGTTCTTCCCGTCCAGCAACGAGACGGCGTCGCTGCTCAACACCTTCGGCGTGTTCTGGCTCGGCGCCTTGATGCGTCCGGTCGGCGCCATCGTGCTCGGGGCCTATATCGACCGCATCGGCCGCCGCCAGGGCCTGATCGTCACGCTCGGCATCATGGCGTTCGGCACCGTCGTGATCGCATTATGCCCGAGCTATGCGACCATCGGCATCGCCGCGCCGATCATCGTGCTGATCGGCCGCCTGCTGCAAGGCTTCTCCGCCGGCGTCGAGCTTGGCGGCGTGTCGGTGTATCTGGCCGAAATCTCGACGCCCGGCAATCGCGGCTTCTACACCTCGTTCCAGTCGTCGAGCCAGCAGGTCGCGATCTTCGTCGCCTCGATCCTCGGCTACCTGCTGTCCGAAGTGATGCCGGCCGACACCGTCGCCGCTTGGGGCTGGCGCATTCCATTCTTCGTCGGTTGCCTCATCATTCCCCTGATCTTCGTGCTGCGGCGGACGCTGGAGGAGACGCCGGCCTTCCTCGCCATGAAGAAGCATCCGACTGCTCGCGAGGTGTTCGCCTCCGCGCTCGCCAACTGGCGCATCGTCGTGCTCGGCATGATGATCGCGATCCTGACCACGACGACGTTCTACTTCGTCACGGTGTACACCCCGACCTTCGGCAAGACCGTCCTGAAGCTGTCGACGCAGGACGCGTTGCTGGTCACATTGCTGGTCGCCGTCACCAATTTCATCTGGAATCCGGTCGGCGGCGCGCTGTCCGACCGCATCGGCCGCAAGCCGGTGCTGCTCGTCATCGCGAGCCTTTCGCTCGTCACCGCTTATCCGGCGCTGCACTGGCTGGTGGCGGCGCCGACCTTCGGCAAGCTGCTCGCGGTCGAGATGATGTTCTCGTTCTATTTCGGCGTCTACAGCGGCACCATGCTGGGCGCGCTGGTCGAGATCGTGCCGGCGCATGTGCGCACCACCTGCTTCTCGCTCGCCTTCGCGCTCGCCGCCGCCCTGTTCGGCACATTCACCCCGTTCGCCTCGACCTGGCTGATCGAGCGCACCGGCGACAAGGCTTCGCCCGGCTTCTGGCTGATGTTCGCAGCACTGCTCGGCATCATCGCGGCCTCGACGGTGTATCGCGGCGGTGGCAAGGCGGTGCCGACCTATGATGCGGTGCCGACCTATGATGCGGTGCCGGAGCCGGTAGCGGGGCATTGAGGCGGGTGTCATTCCGGGGCGCCTCGAAGAGGCGAGCCCGGAATGACGACGGAGGCTACAGCTCCACCACCACGTAGTCGCTCTCGACCTTCACGGGAATCGTCTCGGCGACATACGGTCCCTTCACCACACTGGCGCCGGGCTCGACATGGGCCGGATAGGCCTTGACGCGGAAACGACGGGGATCGCAATAGGATTGGCCGGTGCGGATGTCGAACTCCCAGCCGTGCCAGGGGCAGCGGATGATCTCGCCGAGCTTGGTGTATTCGATCTCGCCGGGATCCTTCGACTGCGCGAGCCCGATCAGCGGCCCCTCGCACAGCGCCGCGCCCTGATGCGGGCAGCGATTCATCAGGCCGAAATATTCGCCCTTGATGTTGAAGACGGCGATCGGCCGCCCATCGATCTCCAGAAATTTTCGCGTGCCCGGCGGAAGCTCGTCGACCGGCGCGATGACGTGTCTTGCCATCAGCAAACGCCGTACAATTTCTTCGCGTTGCCGAGATAGAACGCCTCGCGATTGGCTTCGCTGACGCCGGCCGGCAAGACGCGCGACGGCTCGTCATAGTCCCAATGCGGATAGTCGGTGGCGAACAGCAGACGGTCCCAGCCGATCCAGTTGATCACGTCGAACAGATCCTCCCGCCGCTCCGGATCCTCCATCGGCTGCGTCGTCCACCACACCTGCTCGCGGATATATTCCGACGGCGGCCGCTTCACATGCGGCACCTCGCTGCGCAGGCGCTGCCAGGCCTTGTCGAGCCGCCAGCAGAGCGACGGCGCCCAGCCGAAGCCGGCCTCGATCATCACCATCTTCAGTTTCGGGAAGCGCTCGAACACTCCCTCCAAAACCAGACTCGCCAGCGCCGATTGCTGGCACTGCGAATGCCCGACCATCTCCTCGATGTAATAAGACGGCCAGCCCGACGGCGTGATCGGGTTACCGCCGAACCCGAAAGCGTGAACGCCGACCGGGAGCCCCGCTTCTTCCGCGGCCTGGTAGATCGGCCAATAGCGGCGCTGGCCGAGCGGCTCGACGTTGCGGCTGAGCAGCAGCACCTGCACGAAATTCTTGTCGCCGGCGCGCTCGCGGATTTCGGCAGCGGCCGACAGCCCGTCCTCATTGCCGACCACGATCGAGGCCTTCAACCGCTTGTCCTTGCTGGTCCATTTGTCGATCTGCCAGTCGTTGATCGCCGAGCACAGAGCGGCCGAGAGCTCGTGATTGCGGATGCCCTGCCCGGTGCCCAGCGGATTGAGCACGCCCAGCTGCACGTTGTTGGGATCGAGCAGCTGCTTCTGCATGAAGGACAGCGAGGAGCCCTGCGGTCCCCCTTCCGGCGGCCAGGCATCGCGGCGCGAGGCATTGGGCTGGGCCTTCGGATAGGGCGGGCCTTCCATCATGCCCTGATAGGCATGGACGCCGTAGACTTCGAGATGATGCTGCCAGCGTTTGGCGAGGTAGGGATAGAGCTCGGTGCGGGCGGCGCGCGCCGGGTGGATGTCGCAGTCCGCGATTGCGGTTTTGACGGTCAGCGGGGAAGCGGCTTCTTGGTTCTCGCGGAACTGGATGTTCATCGCCTTGCCTCCTTTGGCAGCGGGCTCATGTCAGGCGGGGATAGGTTGCATGCGGATTGTCGATCATGATCTTGCGCACGAGATCGGGGGACAGACCTTCGGGCAGCGCGTCCTGGCCGTCGAACTGCCAGTGCGGATAGTCCGTGGAGAATAGGACCAATTCGTCGGACTGCATATGATCAAACAGGCGATTTAATGTCGCCTCGTTCGGCGGCGCATCAAATGGCTGTAACGAGAAACGGATGTTGCTGCGCACAATGTCCAGCGGCGCGCGATCCACCCACGGCGTCTCCATCCGCACCCCGCGCCAGAATTTGTGCAGCCGCCAGAGATAAGGCGAGATCCAGGAGACGCCCGACTCCAGCAGCACCATTTTCAGGCGCGGATATTTGGCGAACACGCCCTCGACGATCAGGCTGGTGAGCTGGGTCTGGAACGCCTGGGCCTGACCGACATAGTCCTCGATGTGATAGGAACCCCACCCCACGGCGGTCGGGGGATTGTGATAGGCGGAACCGGCGTGGACGCCGACCGGCAGATTCAGTCGTTCCGCGGCTTCATAGATCGGCCACAGCGCGCGCTTGCCGAGCGGCGTGTCGCCCATGACCAGCATCAGCACCTGAACGAAGCGCTGGTCCTGCGCGCAGCGCTCGATCTCGGCGACGGCCTTCTCGACACTCTGCGTCGGGATCACGATCGAGCCGCGCAGCCGCGCGTCGCGGTCGAGCCATTCCTTTGCCAGCCAATCGTTCAGCGCGCGGCAGAAAGCGGCCTGCATGTCTTCCGAAAACACCATCTGCACACCGTAGAGCGGGTTGCAGATGGCATAGTCGAGCTTGAAGCCATCGAGCACGTGACGCTGCATGTCCGTCAGGCTCTCGCCGGGCTTGCCGCTCTCGGGGCGCCAGTCGGGCCGCGCCGTGATCGGCGAATTCTGCGGATAGGATTGCGAGATAAGATCGACCATGCCGCGGGTCGTCACCTGATCGCGCCAATAGTCGTTCAGGTACGGCAGCAGGCTGGTCAGATGCGGCACGGCCGGATGCACATCGCAATCCACGCCGCCGGCGATCAGGGACGCCATCACGTCTCCTTCACGTTTCCTCGTATGTCTGGTCTTTCCCCCGCCATTGAAGCAGGCCTGCCCGCCGCCCGCAACTCGGCCAAGCGTCCTGCCATATGCTAGGAAGGCTGAGCTCGGTTGCGAAGGAATGAGAGGTTACGAAATGAAAGAGCTCGTCGGCATTGCGGAACAGGTCGCCGCCAAACTGATCGCGCGCAAGCAGACCATTGCGGTGGCCGAATCCTCCGCCGGCGGCCTGATCGCGGCCAGCCTGCTTGCGGTGCCCGGCGCATCCGCCTATTTCCTCGGCGGCGCGGTGGTCTATACCCGCGATGCCAGGCGCGTGCTGATGGATATTTCGGACGAAGGAATGAAGGGCTTTCGGTCCTCGTCGGAGCCTTACGCGCGACTGCTGGCCGAGCGGATGCGAACGCGCTTCGACAGCGACTGGGGGCTGTCCGAGACCGGCGCAGCCGGCCCCACCGGCAACCGCTATGGCGATGCCGCCGGCCACAGCTGCATGGCGGTTGCGGGACCCGCGTCAGAGGTGATGACGCTGGAGACGAGTGACAATGACCGCTTCGGCAACATGCAAATGTTCGCAGCGACGGCGCTGAAATTGTTGCTGAGGAAGCTGGAGGGGTGATCCGTCATCCTGAGGTGCGAAACACGTGGCGCAGCGCGCCAGGTGGCGAGCCTCGAAGGATGGACGGCCGAGATGCTGCCGGGCCGTCGCCCTTCGAGGGCCGCTGAAGAAGCGGCCACCTCAGGGTGACGGTGAGAGATTTGTACCCGCGGCCCACTTCAATCTCGCCTTCCCAAATGCCGCATGAAGATCCGCACCACATAGCCCTGAAACCGCGGTGCTTCGTCGTAGAGATCTGACGCGATCCGCTCGATGGTCTCGCGCAGCGACAGGAACTGCGCCTGCCGCGCGCTGCTTTCGGTTCCCTGCATACCGGCGAGCTCATCCATCGCGGCGTCGCTGATCTGGCACTGCACGACCTCGTCGTCGTTCAGCATGGTGAAGCGAAACGCCAGCCGTTCGAGATCGTGGCCGATGATCTTGTCGCGCGTCAGCGGCATCCAATTATCCCGTTCGTCCCCGAACGGGACAATGCTGAAAATCTGACGCCTTGTCACTATCCGCGCATGGACATCGCAGGCATCCGAAGCCCCTCGGTAGGGCGTCTCGATGAAGCGCTGCTCTCCGGCTTCAATAGACGAGCGCCGTGCCGGTCGGCCTGTCGAGCGCCGCGGCCAACGATCGATACTCCTCGCAATTCGTCCCGCAAATGGATGCGATGCGCTCGAGGTGATAGAGCGCCTGCTCGCGATTGCCGCGCTCCAGCTGCCACAGGCCGTAATATTGCCACGTCAGCACGTGGTTCGGGTCCGCCTTCAATGCGCGCTCATACCAGAGCTGCGACTGCTCGTAATCACCGAGCTTGCGATAGGAGTAGCCGATGAGGTTGGCGACGTTCGGATGGTCGTCATGCCCGAGCGACCTCAGTTGCGCGATCGCGGCCGCATAGTCGTTGCGCTCATAGATGGTGTCATAGGCCATGCGATAGCCGGCCGCGAATGCGGGATCGCCGATGCCGGACTGGTTGTTCGGCTTCTTGCCTTTCTGGCTCGCCTTGGCACCCGGGCGTTTCGGATAGGCCGGCTGCGGCTTCTGATCCGAATAGGCCCCGGCGTACGGATCGGTGGAACTGACGCCGCCCCCTCCTCCGCCCCCCCCGCCTCCGCCGGCGGCAAATGCCGGCGAGCTCAACAGGGCGGCCGCGAATGCACCCAATACGGCGCGTCTGATCATCGCTGCGATCATGTCTGCCTCTACTGTTTCAAGCGGCCCCGGACGAATTGATAACCCTGCCTCGGCAGCATTATTCCGGGACGCTGCGCTTGCGGAGGCACCAGCATTCGTACGGCAGCTCCGGTGACCTTTATTGGAAGGCCACCTCGGCGAAGCTGCGGAGCTTTCGCGAATGCAGCCGCTCCGATTCCTGCTGCTTGAGACGCTCCAGCGCCTTGAGGCCGATCTCGAGATGCTGGCCGACGCGGCGGCGGTAGAATTCGCTGGCCATGCCCGCAAGCTTGATCTCGCCGTGCAGCGGCTTGTCGGAGACGCACAACAGGGTGCCGTAGGGCACGCGGAAGCGGTAGCCGTTGGCGGCGATCGCGGCCGATTCCATGTCGAGCGCAACCGCGCGCGACTGTGACAGGCGGCGGATCACCCCAGGTCCGGAGATCTCCCAATTGCGGTTGTCGACGCTCGCCACCGTCCCGGTGCGCATCAGACGCTTGAGCTCGAAGCCTTCGAGCCCCGTGACGTCCTCGACCGCCTCCTCGAGCGCGACCTGCATCTCGGCGAGCGCCGGTATCGGCACCCACAGCGGCAGCTCGCGGTCGAGCACGTGGTCCTCGCGCACATAGCCGTGCGCGAGCACGTAATCGCCGAGCCGCTGCGTGTTGCGCAGGCCGGCGCAGTGACCGAGCATCAGCCAGGCATGCGGGCGCAGCACGGCGACGTGGTCGGTGACGTTGCGCGCGTTGGAGGGACCGGTGCCGATGTTGATCAACGTGATGCCGCGATAGTCGGGTGCGACCAGATGGAAGGCCGGCATCTGCGGCCCGCGCACCGGCGCGGTGCCGCTGGTGGTGCCGCCGCTGCGCGTGATGACATTGCCCGGCGCGACAAAGGCGTCGAGGCCGGCCTCACCCAACTGCAGCCGCTGCTGAGAGAGCTGCGCGAAGGCGTCGACATAAAACTGGTAGTTGGTGAAGATCACGAAGTTCTGGAAATATTCGGGATCGGTGCCGGTATAGTGATAGAGCCGGCGCAGCGAGTAGTCGACGCGGGCGGCGCGAAACAGCGACAGCGGCTCGGGCGCGCCGGGCCGCAGCTCGAAGGTGCCGTCGGCGATGGCGTCGTCCATGGTGGCGAGGTCAGGCACGTCGAACGCATCGCGCAGCGATCGCGTCACCGGCGAGTTCTCGCTGGTGGTGATGGCCGCCTCGATATTGATGTCGCGGCGGTAGGCGAAGTGAATCGGGATCGGCTCATTGGACTCGCCGATCTCGACGGGCACGCCGTGATTCTGGAGCAGCAATCCGATCTGCTCGACGAGATAGCTCCGGAACAGATCCGGCCGCGTCACGCTGGTCTCATGCACGCCGGGCCCGGCGACGAAACCGTAGGCGAGCCGCGAATCCAGCCGCGCATGCGTCGCGGTCGTGATGCGTACGAAGGGATAATAGGCACGCACCCGCGTCGTGATCGCCTCGCCGCCAACATAGGCCTCGAACCGGTCCCGCAGGAACTTGGTGTTGCGCTCGTAGATTTCTTCGAGGCGGGCAACGGCGAGCGACGCGTCGGAGAAGGATTCGGTGGCGATGGAGGGAGGAGATTGCATGGTTCGACCGCCGTGTTGCTGTTTGCCATCGCAGTATAGCAAACTGACAGCCAAGTCGTCATTGCGAGGTAAGATGACGCGCTTTCGCGCGTTACTTCTCGCGGAACGCGCGCATCAGCTGGTCGTGCAGCGGCTTCATCAGGTAGGACAGCATGGTGCGATCGCCGGTCTGGACGAACGCTTCCACGGGCATACCGGGGATCAGCTTGACGTCGCCGAGACGGGCGACTTCTTCGGCCGGCATCGAGACGCGGATGGTGTAGTAGCTCTGGCCGGTGCGCTGGTCGGTGGTGACGTCGGGGGAGACGCGGCTGACGAGGCCGTTGAGCTCGGGCGTGGTGCGCTGGTTGAACGCGGAGAGACGCAGCAGCGTCTTCTGGCCGATCTGGAGCTTGTCGATGTCGACCGGATTGACCTTGGCCTCGACCTGGAGATCGTCCGCCTGCGGCACGATCAGCATCAAGGTGTCGCCGGCGGTGACGACGCCGCCGACCGTGTGCACCGTCGACTGCAGCACCATGCCGTCTTGCGGCGCACGGATATCGACCCGGCGAAGCTGGTCTTCGGCCGCGACCTTGCGCTCGATCAGCTCCCCGATCTTGTCGTTGGTCTCGCGCAGATCCTTGGAGACCTCGCTGACCACATCCTTGTCGACCTGGATGATCTGCAGCTCGGTCTCGGTGATCTTGCCCTTGGCCTGGGCACGCGAGGCGATGTACTGCGCGCGCTCGCCGTTGAGGCGCGCCGAGTCGCGCTCGAGCTGGGTCAGGCGCGAGATCTGCACCAGACGCTTGTCGTAGAGCTCGCGCACGCCGGTGAGCTCGTTCTGCACCAGCGCGATCTCCTGGTCCTTGGCCTTCTCCTGGGCGCTGAGACCCGCGATTTCCTCGTTGAGCTGCGTGATGCGCTCGCGCAGCTGCGCCTTCTGCCCGGTGCGACCGTTGACGCGGACGTCGAACAGCTTGGTTTCGGCGGAGAGCAGCAGCTTGACGTCGGGATCGCTGGCGCGCTCGAGCAGGGCTTGCGGAAACTCGATCTTGTCGACACCGCGCTGCTCGGCCTGCAATCGCGCCGCACGCGCCTGAGCGGCGTCGAGATTCTTGGTGACGATGGCAAGGTTGGCCCTGGTGACGGTGTCGTGGAGCCGCACCACGATGTCGCCGGACTTGACCAGGTCGCCGTCGCGGGCGCGGACCTCGCCGACCACGCCGCCGGTCGGATGCTGCACCTTCTTGACGTTGGATTCGACCACGATCTGGCCCGGCGCGATCAGCGCGCCCGAGATCAGCACGGTCGAGGCCCAGCCGCCGAGACCGACCGCCAGGACCAGCACGATGCCAAGCCCGAGCAGCAGGTGAAACTTGATGGATTCGCGCACGGTCTTCTTCGCGGCAGGCTTCGGGCCGCCGATGGCCATCGTGCTCATGGCTTTGCTACTCCGCCCTCGCTGACGATTTTGATCGGTGCCGGCGGCGTCACACGCGGCTGCAGCACCTGGGCGAGCACCTGCTCCTTCGGACCGAACGCCTGCATGCGGCCGTCGCGCAGCACCAGGATCTGGTCGACCGCCTCGACGCCGATCGGACGGTGCGCCACCACGACGACGATGGCGCCGCGCTCGCGCGCCGAGCGGACGGCACGCGTCAGCGCCTCATCGCCTTCGGTGTCGAGATTGGAGTTGGGCTCGTCGAGGACGATCAGGAAGGGGTTGCCGTAGAGCGCGCGCGCCAGCGCCACACGCTGCGCTTGGCCAGCGGACAGCGCAGCGCCCTGCTCGCCGACTTGCGTATTGTAGCCCTCGCGCATCTTGATGATCATCTCGTGCACGCCGGCTTGCTTTGCCGCCGCGATAATGCTCTCGGACGTGGCCTCGGGATCGAACCGGCTGATGTTCTGCGCGATGGTGCCGCCGAACAATTCGACGTCCTGCGGCAGATAGCCGATGTGCCGGCCGAGCATGTCGGAGGACCATTGATCGAGCGCCGCGCCGTCGAGCCGCACCTTGCCGCGCACCGGCTGCCAGACCCCGACCAGCGCGCGGATCAGCGACGACTTGCCCGAGCCGCTCGGGCCGATCACGCCGAGGCCGTTGCCCGCGGCGAGCGCGAAGCTGATGTCCTGCACGATGAGACGCTGGTCGCCCGGCGGCACCATGGCGACGCCTTCGACCGAGAGCCGGCTCGAGGGCGCCTGCAACTGGGTCGGAATGGTCTGCGCCGGGATCTGCTCCAGCAGGCGCGTGAGGCGCTGCCAGCTCTGGCGTGCGGCGACGAAGGATTTCCAATGCGCAATGGCGAGATCGACGGGCGCCAGCGCGCGGGCGGAGAGGATCGAACCGGCGATGATGATGCCGGCGGTCGCCTCCTGGTGGATGACGAGATAGGCGCCGACCGCGAGCACGGCCGATTGCAGCATCATGCGCAGCACCTTTGCAACCGCCCCTAAGCCGCCGGCGACGTCGCTGGCGCGCTGATTGCCGGCGAGATATCGCTCGTTGGCCTCGCTCCAACGCTGGTTCATCCGGCCGGCCATGCCCATGGACACCATGACTTCGGCGTTACGGCGGCTGGCCTGGGCGAGATCGTTGCGCTGGGCGGCAAGGCCCATCGCCTCCTTCGCCGGCTGGCGCGACATGAACTCGGTGACCAGCGTCAGCCCGACCAGGATGAAGGCGCCGACCAATGCGGTGACGCCGATCATGACGTGGAAGGCGAAACAGATGGCGAGGTACAGCGGCAGCCAGGGCAGGTCGAAGAAGGCACTCGGGCCCATGCCGCCGAGGAAGGAGCGGACATTGTCGAGATCGCGCAGCGGCTGCAGACCTTCGTTGCGGTTGCCGACCAGGAGCGGCAGGCGCACGATGGTGTCGAACACGCGCTTGTTGAGGGCCTCATCGAGCGCGGTGCCGATCCGCCCCAGGATCCGGTTGCGGATCATGTCGAGCACGCCCTGCGCCATGTAGAGGAAGCTGGCGAGGATGATCAGGCCGACCAGGGTCGGGACGCTGCGGCTCGGCAGCACCCGGTCGTAGACCTCCAGCATGAAGATCGACCCGGTCAGATAGAGCAGGTTGATCATGCAGCTCATCAAGCCGACGCCGACAAACGCCGTGCGACATGCGCGCAAGGCGTCACCGAGCTCTGAACGGCGGACGCCGGGACCGGCTGCCATCAGTCTGATCTCTTTCAGGTGGGGGCCAAAGCCCCTGATTTCACGGGCAATTCAGGCTACTCGCCCCGGATTAACATCATGTTGGCGCGGCGTCCAACGCGGGCCGGGTTCTCCAGAACCCTGATGGGCCACATCTACCCGTGATGCTCCCATACGCAAGTCCGGTATTTCACAGTCTTTGCGGCTTTTTGGTGCTGAGACGCCGACCCTCCCCAGTTCTGGCAAGGCGGCGAGTTCCGATCGTACGAACCGGGCGGCTCCCAGAGCGTTTTCGAGCGAAGTGGACACCGGTTCGCGTGAAGAAAACGCGTCAAAACAAGAAGCTAGAGCTTCGGTTCTGATTCAATCAGAACCGAAAATGCCCTACAGCCGGCCGCCGCCACGCACCAGCCGCACCACCAGCAGCAGGATGACCGCTCCGATGGCAGAATAGACGATCTCGGAGACCAGGCCCGTGCCGAGGCGGATGCCGAGCTTCGGAAACAGGAGGCTCGCCACCAGCGCACCGCAGATGCCGATCACGATGTCGCCGATGATGCCGAACCCGGCACCCCGCACGATCTTGCCCGCGAGCCAGCCGGCGACGAGGCCGACGAACAGGATGACGAGCAGTCCTTCGTTGGAAATGTACATCGGTGAGGTCCCTTTCCGTGAACGGAGCATGGAACGGGAACCGGCATGAATGGGGTGTGAATGGGTGCTGATGAGCGTTGCCGCGCGCTTGGTTCAACGCATCCGAAACTATGACGCCGCCGTGACGGGCTCCGCGAGCACGCATCTGGCCGCCCGGCCCGGTCCGACCTCCACATTGGCAGGCAGTTGCTCCAGGCAACGCGGCTCGGCGAGCTTGCAGCGCGGGGCGAAGGAGCAGTTGTGGGGCTTTTCGGCCAGCGAGGGCGGCGTGCCCGGGATGGTCTCGAGGCGCTGTCCCCGCTTAGCGCCGTGGATGGTGGAGGCAAGCAGGCCCTTGGCATAGGGGTGCACCGGAGTGCGGACGATGTCGCGCAAGCTGCCCTGCTCGACGATCTGGCCGGCATACATCACTGCGACGCGGTCGCAGATCTCGATGGCGACGCCGATGTCGTGAGTGACGAAGATCACGGACATGCCGAACTCGCGCTGCAGCTCGCGCAGCAGCAGCAGGATCTGGATCTGCACGGTGGCATCGAGCGCCGTGGTCGGCTCGTCCGCGAGCAAGATCTTTGGCCGGCAGGCCAGCGCCAGTGCGATCATTGCGCGCTGACGCATGCCGCCGGACATCTCGTGCGGATAGGCGTCCAGCCGCCGCTTGGCGGAGGGGATGCGCACGACCTCGAGCATTTCCAGCGCCCGCGCGCGCCCTTCCGCAAAACTCTTGCCTTCGTGGCGCACCACGCTTTCGGCGATCTGCGCGCCGATGGTGTAGACCGGGTCGAGCGCAAGCGCCGGCTCCTGGAAGATCATCGAGACGGTCTGGCCGCGGAAGGACGACAGCTGCTCGTCGTTCATGGCGAGCACGTCCTGTCCCATCACATTGACCGTCCCTGTGATCTGCGTGCGCTTCTTCGGCAACAGCCGCATCAAGGCACGCAGCGTCACGCTCTTGCCCGAACCGGACTCGCCGAGCAGGCCCAGCACCTCGCTATTGCCCAGCGACAGGCTGAGGTCGTTCACGGCATAGACCGTGCGCTCGCCGGTGAAGCGGATGTTGAGGCCCGAGATCTCGACGAGTTTGGTCATGACGGCAGTTTCGGCAATCGATCGTGATAATCGGTGACGCGCTGGAAGGCGGCGCCGATGGTGAGGAGGGTCGCTTCATCGAAGGAGCGGCCGATCAGCTGCATGCCGACCGGCAGGCCACTTCGGGTGAAGCCGGAAGGCACTGTGAGCGAGGGCAGGCCGAGGAAGTTCACCGGACGGGTGAACAGCGTCAGCCGCTGCACCATCGCCGGCGCGTTCGGGCCGCCGCCGACATCGCTCTCCTCGATTGTCGGCGCCGGCACCGGCGAGGCCGGCGCGATCCCCGCATCGACGCCTGCCGTTGCGGCATTGTGGGCCGCGAGCGCCGGCCCGCGCCAGCGCATCGCCTCCAGATAGGTGATGGCGGGAACGGCGAGGCCGTTCTGCAGCCGCATCAGCACCTGCGCGCCGTAATCCTGCGGCCGCTCGATCAACCAGCGCTTGTGGAAGGCGGCAGCTTCCGCGGCGAGCACGAGCTGGCTCGCCGAAGACAATTGCCGCTGATCCGGCAGCTCGACCTTGACGATGTCGGCGCCCTCGCGCTTGAGCACCGCGATGGTCTCGTCGAGCACGCGCGCGACCTCAGCGTCGAGATCATCGACATAGAAGGACGCAGGCACGCCGATCTTGAGGCCCTTCAGCGAGCCTTTCGTCGCGCCGACATAGTCCGACAGCGGTTCGTGGCTGCAGGTGGAATCGGCGGGATCCGGGCCGGCCATCAGCGCCAGCAACAGCGCGCAATCCTCGGCAGTGCGGGCGAGCGGGCCGACGGTGTCGAGCGATTGCGACAGCGGCATCGCGCCCGCGCGGCTGACGCGGCCGACCGTGGTCTTGAGTCCCGTGACACCGCAGAAATGCGCGGGCATGCGGATCGAGCCGCCGGTGTCCGAGCCGAGCGCCGCATAGGTCAGGCGCGCGGCGACCGCCGAGCCGGAGCCCGACGACGAGCCGCCGGTGATATGGGCGACATTCCAGGGATTGCGCACCGGGCCGTAATGGGCGTTGTGGCCGGTCGGACCATAGGCGAACTCTGCAAGGTGCAGCGTGCCGAGCCGGACCTGGCCGGCGTCCTTCAGCCGCTGCAGCGCCGTCGACGTCACGGTCGGCACGAAATCGCGGCGGATCAGCGAGCCGCAGGTCGCGACATGGCCGGCGTCGTAATACATGTCCTTGTGCGCGAGCGGCACGCCGTGCAGCGGACCACGGACATTGCCCTTGGCGAGCTCGGCGTCGGCAGCTTCCGCAGCCTTCAAAGCCGCCTCGGACTCAATCGACATGAAGGCGTTGAGGTGCGGCTGCCACTGCGCAATGCGATGCAGCGCCGCACGCGTCACCTCATGGGAGGACAGCTGCTTCGTCGCGATCGCGCGCGCGACCTCGGTCAGCGTCATCAAGGCGGGCTCATGGCTCATTTCGACACCTTCTGCGTCTGCACAAGCACATAGCCGGCGGGCTCGAGGTCGAACGGCAGCGTGCCGGCGATGGCGGCAAAGCCTTCGAACGCAGGGCCGATGGCATTGGAGATGCGGGTTGCGATCTCGTCGTCCACGGGCACGCCCGCAACCAGCGCGATCGGCTTGATCTCTTTCGGTGTCGGTCTCGTCATGTGGTCTTCTCCCTGGGCGCACGGCTATGGCCAGAACCCGGTATCGCCATGTAGCACGCAGCCTCGTGGCCCATCTTATCCAGCGCAGTGAGCTTTGGTGTCGCATTTGCGCAGAGCGGCTCCGCAAACGGACAACGGGTGTGGAAGCGGCAGCCGGACGGCGGATCGATCGGATTGGGCGGATCGCCCGTGATCGGCGGCTTTTCGGTGCGGCGATCAGGGTCGGAGGACGGCATCGCAGCCAGCAGTGCCCGGGTGTAGGGATGCGCAGGACTGTCCCAGACCTGGTCGACCGGACCGAGCTCGACGACCTCGCCGAGATACATCACCAGCACGCGGTCCGAGATGTAGCGCACGACGTTGAGGTCATGGCTGATGAAGAGATAGGTCAGACCGAACTCGCGCTTGAGATCGGCCAGCAGGTTCAGCACCTGCGCCTCGACCGATTTGTCCAGCGCGGAGACGGCCTCATCCAGGATCACCAGCCGCGGCGACAGCGCCAGCGCCCGCGCAATGTTGACGCGCTGGCGCTGGCCGCCGGAGATCTCGTGCGGATAGCGATTGGCGAAGTTTTCCGGGCGCAGGCCGACCTTGCCAAGCAGCTCGCGCGCCAGCGCGCGCGCCGCGCCGTCGGCCATGCCGTGAACCTTGGGACCGAAGGCGATCGATTCCTCGATCGTGAGGCGTGGATTGAGCGAGGCGTAGGAATCCTGAAACACCATTTGCATGCCGCGGCGCAGCTCGCGCAAGCTCAGCGCCTGCCCGACGGTCATGCCGTCATAGACGATGTCGCCGGTATCGCGCGGCATCAGATGCATCAATAGCCGCGCCGTGGTCGACTTGCCGCAGCCGGATTCACCGACGATGCCGACGGTCTCGCCCTTGGCGACAGTGAAGGTGACGTTGTCGACGGCGCGCACGGTGCGCTTGGCGGCAAACAGGCCGCCGCGCACCGGGAAGTGCTTCGTGAGACCATTGACCTGCAGCAACGGCTGCGCGACGCCGCCAACGTCCTCGACCGGCTCCAGCATTTCAACGGAAGTGTCGCTCTCGCTCATGGCCTAATTCCTGATGTCCATGGCGCTGCGCAGGCCGTCCGAGAGCAGATTGAAGCAGATCGAGACCGCGAAGATCATCGCCCCCGGCAGCGCGGCGACCCAGGGATTGACGTAGATCGCGGTGCGGAGCGTGTTCAGCATCAGGCCCCATTCCGGCTCCGGCGGTTTTGTGCCGAGACCGAGGAAGGAGAGACCGGCGGCGAGGATCATCGAGACCGAGATCAGGCTGGTGGCATAGACGAAGATCGCGCCGAGCACGTTGCCGAGGATGTGCACGCGCATGATGGTGAAGGGCCCGGCGCCCGAGGCACGCGCGGCCTCGACGAAGTCCATGTTGCGCACGCCCGTGGTGACGCTCTCCGCGACGCGGGTAATCTGTGGCACGAACACGACCGTGAGCGACACGATGGAGTTGAGAATGCCGGCGCCGAGCGCACCGGAGATCGCGATCGCCAGCAGCACGGACGGGAAAGCGTAGAACACGTCGACCGTGCGCATGATCGCGGTGTTGAGCTTGCCGCCGACATAGCCGGCGACAAGGCCGAGCGAGGTGCCGATGCAGAAGGCAAGGATGACGGGCAAGATGCCGATGACCAGCGACAGCCGCCCGCCATAGACGAGGCGCGCCAGCATGTCGCGGCCGAGCTCGTCGGTGCCGAGCGGGTAACCTGTCGTGCCGATGTGGCGGAGGCGGCGGATCATCGAGCCCTTATAGGGGTCTTCGAGACCCAGCCACGGCGCGAGGATCGCGGAGAGGAAGATCAGGATCAGCACGAGCGCACAGGCCATGCTGACCTTGTCGCGCGTGATGCGGCGGCCGACGGTCGCCCAATAGCCGCGCGCCTTGGTCGCGGGCGCGGCCTGCAGCGCGGCATCGGCGGTCGCGGACAACGGAAGCTCGCTCATCGGCTAGCCCCGCTTGATGCGCGGGTCGATCGCGGCTTGGGCGATGTCGACCAGCAGATTGAGGAAGACGAAGAACAGCGCCAGGATCAGGATCGTGCCCTGCAGCAGCGGCAGGTCGCGCTGGAAGATCGCAGAGTTGAGCAGGAAGCCCGAGCCCGGCCAGGAGAACACGGTCTCGATCAGGATCGAGCCGCCCAGCATGTAACCGAGCTGGAGCCCCATCACCGCGAGCGCGGTCGGCGCAGCGTTCTTGATGACGTGGCGGAACACGCCGCGCTCATGCAGGCCCTTTGCACGCAAGGCCTCGACGAAGTCCTGACTGAGGATATCGCCAGTGAGCGCACGCACGGTACGGGTGACGATGCCCATGGGAATCACCGAGGTCGTGATCGCCGGCAGCACGAGATATTTCAGGTGAGCCCAGTCCCAGGCCCAGGAGTTGGAGCCGTTGGGGCCCGCACCGACCGCGGGCAGCCAGTTCAGCTGCACCGAGAAGATGATGACCATCACCATGCCGAGCCAGTAATGCGGCACGGACACGCCGGCGATGGCGAAGGAGGTCGCGACCTTGTCGATCCAGGTCTCGCGGAAATAGCCGGCGATCAGGCCGAGCAGAATGCCCATGGTGAAGCCGATGATGGCGGCGGCGATCGCCAGCGTGACGGTGTTGCCGACCGCGCGCATCACCTCGGCGAGGACGGGACGTCCCGTCGCGATGGAATTGCCGAGGTCGCCATGAAGGGCACGGAGCAACCAAAGCCCGAACTGCACCGGCAGCGGGCGGTCGAAGCCGTAGGCGGCACGGAGCTGCGCCGCGAGCTCCTGCGACGCATCGGCCGGCAGCACGGCGACGAGCGGATCGCCCGGCGTGATGTGCACGAGCAGGAAACACACCAGCGCGACGCTGATGACGATCGGAACGACATAGACGATGCGTCTGGCGGTATAGGCGAGCACGGGTCTTCTTTCTTCCTTCTCCCCTTGTGGGAGAAGGTGGCGCGCAAGCGCCGGATGAGGGGTTCTATCCGCGGTGACAGTCATTTCAAGCGAGCGAGAGTCTCTCCGCGGACAGAGACCCGGCTTCGCTAACGCGAAGCCACCCTCTCCCACAAGGGGAGAGGGTGCAGCGAGTACGCGGCGCAAACTACTGCGCGATCGACACCGGCGAGAAGTCGATGAACCAGCTCTTCGGCTGCACGACGCCGGTCACCTTCGGGCTCATCGCACGCGGGCCGACGTCGTGGGCGACGTAGAGGAAGGCGGCATCGTCGACGGAGGCTGCGTGCAGCTCGGCGAGCGCGGCGTCACGCGCGGCGGGATCGAAGGTCTGCCGCGCCTTCTTCACCAGCTCGTCGAACTTGGGATCGTTGATGAAACCCCAATTGTTCGAGACCGGCGGGGCCATGCCCGACTGCAGGAAGCGCACCAGCGCGAAGAACGGGTCCATCGCCGCATAGGTGACGTTGGTCGCATTGGAGCCGTTGGCGCTGGGGTCCTTGGCGCCGCGACGCCAGTTGGTGAACAGCGTATTCCATTCGATGACATCGAGCTTCACGTCGAAATAGCATTCGGCGAGCGCCTGCTGCAGATATTCGTTCATCGCCAGCGGCTGCATCTGACCGGAGCCGGAGGCCGAGGTCTGCGTCTTCACCACCAGCTTCTTGTTCGGACCAAAGCCGGCCTCCTGCATCAGCTTCTGAGCAGCGACCTTGTCATACTTGATCTCGAAAGTCGGCTTGCCGCGCCAGGGATGGCCGGGCTCGAAGGTGCCGGTCGCGGGCACCATCAGCCCTGCGAGCAGACCGTCCTTGAGGCCCTCGCGATCGACGCAGAGATTGGCGGCCTTGCGCACGCGGATATCGTTCCAGGGCGAGCCCTCGATGCGCGAGAACTGCCACGGCCAGACATGCGGCTGCTCGTTGGCGTAGAGCTTGAAGCCGCGCTGCTTGAGCTCGGGCAGTGCGTCCGGCGCCGGCGCCTCGACCCAATCGACCTGGCCCGAGAGCAGCGCCGCGGTGCGCGCATTCGCTTCCGGCATCGGCAGCAGCACCATCTTGTCGATCTTGGGCACGCGCGCCTTGTCCCAATAGTTCGCGTTCTTGACCAGCTCGAGCCGCTCGCGCGGGGTGAAGCTCGCCATCTTCCACGGGCCGGTGCCCGCGGCGTCCTTGGCGAACGCGGTCCAGGCGGCTTGCGACTTCGCCTTGGCATCAGCGCCTTCCGCCTTGTCATAGAAGTGCTGCCACTTCGCCGGGCTCGCCATGAACAGATTGGTGAGGTTGATCGGCAGGAAGCTGTCAGGCTCCTTGGTGGTGAGCTCGACCGTCATGTCGTCGATCTTCTTCGCCGACGCCAGCGTCGGCATGCGCGACGCCGTGACGCCGACCTGGCTGGCATCGAATTGCGGCGCATCCTGCTTCAGCACCTTCTCGACGTTCCACACCACGGCATCTGCGTTGAACGGCGAGCCGTCATGGAAGGTGACGCCGGGGCGCAGCTTGAAGACCCATTTGGTCTTGTCGGCATCGTCGACCTTCCACTCGGTGGCAAGGCCGGGGATTACCGTGCTCGCCTTGTCGGCGGAGGATAGATCCCAGCCGGTCAGCGCGTCGTACATGGTGAGGCCGGTGAAGCGGTTGCCTTCAAAACCCTGATCAGGCTGGCCCAACGTGCGCGGAATATCGGCAGCGGTCATGCCGATGCGCAGCACCGTTTCCGCAGCTGCCACGCGCGGCCATGCCGCCGCAGTGCCGAGCGCCAAGAGCGCGATCAGCGCCGCCCGTGTCTTCTTGTTCTTGATAAGCATCGCCTCGATCCTTCTTCGGCTTTCGATGATTAATTTTGATGCAATCGTATGCAATGGCTATGCCAAGGAGAAACTTTTTCTGCAAATTGCCCCTGCGGCGACAAGTCCTTGTGATCGCGGCAAGGTGAAGGGGCAGCTCTGCCTATTCTGGCATCAAGATTGCAGGTTTGATCCCGAAATCCCCTGGGAGCTTTGGACCATGCGTATTCGTCTATCGATTTGTCTCGCCGTGCTTGCGCTGGCGTCGTCCGCAATCTCGGCGCGTGCTGAAACCGTGGTGCGCTACGGCATCTCGATGGCGGATATCCCGCTGACCACGGGGCAACCCGATCGCGGCGCCGGCGCCTATCAGTTCACGGCCTATACGATCTACGACCCCCTGGTGGCCTGGGAGATGGACGTCGCCGACCGGCCCGGCAAGCTGGTGCCGGGCCTCGCGACCGAGTGGAAGGTGGATGACGCCGACAAGACCAAATGGCGCTTCACACTTCGCAAGGGCGTCAAATTTCACGATGGCAGCGAATTCAACGCCGACGCGGTGATCTGGAATCTGGACAAGGTGCTCAACGACAAGGCGCCGCAGTTCGACAAGCGTCAGAGCGCGCAGGTGAAGACCCGCCTGCCCTCCGTCGCGAGCTACACCAAGATCGACGACTTCACGGTGGAGATCACCACCAAGACGGTCGACTCGTTCTTTCCCTATCAGATGCTGTGGTTCCTGGTGTCGAGCCCCGCGCAGTATGACAAGCTCGGCAAGGATTGGGACAAGTTCGCAAGCCAGCCCTCCGGCACGGGCCCGTTCAAGCTGACAAAGCTGGTGCCGCGCGAGCTCGCCGAGCTCACGAAGAACCCGGACTACTGGAATAAGAAACGCATTCCCAAGGCCGACAAGATCGTGCTGGTGCCGATGCCGGAGGCGCTGACACGCACCAATGCGCTGCTCGCGGGCCAGGTCGACCTGATCGAGACGCCGGCGCCGGATGCCGTGCCGCAGCTGAAAGCCGCCGGCATGAAGCTCGTCGACAACGTCACGCCGCATGTCTGGAATTATCATCTCAGCGTGCTGCCGGGCTCGCCCTGGACCGACATCCGCCTGCGCAAGGCGCTGAACCTCGCGATCGATCGCGACGCCGTGGTCGGCTTGATGAACGGCCTCGCCAAACCAGCCAAGGGCCAGGTCGATCCGTCGAGCCCGTGGTTCGGCAAGCCGAGCTTCGAGCTGAAATATGATCTCGCCGCCGCCAAGAAGCTGGTCGAGGAGGCCGGCTACTCCAAGACCAAGCCGCTGAAGGCCACCTTCATCATCGCGCAGGGCGGCACCGGCCAGATGCTGTCGCTGCCGATGAATGAATTCCTGCAGCAGAGCTTCAAGGAGATCGGCATCGACATCGACTTCAAGGTGGTCGAGCTCGAGACGCTCTATACGCATTGGCGCAAGGGCGCGGCGGACGAGATGAATGCCGGCATCACCGCCAACAACATCGCCTACGTCACCTCCGACCCGCTCTACGCCATCGTCCGCTTCTTCCATTCCGGCCAGATCGCGCCTGTCGGCGTCAACTGGGGCGGCTACAAGAACCCGAAGGTCGATGCGCTGATCGACGAGGCCAAGCAGACCTTCGACAGTGCCAAGCAGGACGAGCTGCTGGCGCAGGCCCATGCGCTGATCGTCGACGATGCCACGCTGGTCTGGGTCGTCCACGACACCAACCCGCACGCATTGTCGCCGAAGATCAAGCAGTTCGTGCAGGCCCAGCACTGGTTCCAGGACCTGACGACGATCGGGATGGAGTGAAGGACGGCAGGCGCCGCTGTCGGAGGGTGGGCAAAGCGTAGCGTGCCCACCGGGTCACGACGATGAAGCGCAGACGTGGGCACGGCGCTTTGCACCTTTGCTCACCCTACGGAAGCGGTGCACGCCTACTTCGTCAGCAGCGCGTAGGCTCCGGTCCAGCCCTCCGGCGGCGGATTGAGCTGGAAATCCCTAATGCGCGCCTCATAGAGCTTGAACAGCTTCTCCAGCGTGTCGGCGTCCTCGCTGCGGCGGCCGCGCTCGATGGCATCCAGCGCGCCCTGCCAGTCCCGGCTGCGATAGCAGCTGAGCATCTCGATGGTGATGTTGCGCAGGCGCTGGAAGGCGCCCGAATGCATCACGTCCTCGCGGCCGGCGATGGCGTAGATCACCTCCGGCTCGGTCTTACCCTTGACCATGATGAAGTCGAGCTCGAGGATCGCGAACCTGTCCTTGGCGGCGAGCGCCGTCCGGGAGCCGACGATGATCGGGAAACCGTATTCCTTGGTCTGCCCTTCCAGGCGTGAAGCCAGGTTGACGCTGTCGCCGAGCACCGAATAATTCTTCTTCAGGTCGGAGCCCATGTTGCCGACCACGCCGATACCGGTGTTGAGCCCGATACCGACGTTGAGCGGGATGTAGACGTGGCCGCCCTCGGCCGCGTCCTGCTCGCGCTCCTTGTTCACCAAATCGATCTTCTCGAGCATCTGGATCGCGGCCTCGCAGGCGTTGACCTCGTGCTCGGCGTCGTCGAGCGGGGCGTTCCAGAACGCCATGATGGCGTCGCCCATGTACTTGTCAATGTAGCCCTTGCGCTCGATGATCACGTCCGTCAGCGGCGTCAGGAAACGGTTCATCAGCGCGATCAGCCCTTGCGGGTCGTGCTTGTAGCTCTCCGAGATCGTGGTAAAGCCGCGCACGTCGGAGAACATGATCGTCATCTCGCGCTCCTCGCCGCCGAGCACGAGCTTCTCCGGCGATTGCACGAGCTGCTCGACCAGCACCGGCGACATGTATTGCGCGAACTGCCCGCGGATCTGCACGCGCTGGCGCTGCTCGCGCACGAAGCTGGCGAAGATCAGGGTCAGATAGATCGCGGTGGTCGACAGCAGCGGATAGGTGAAATCGATGAGGTAGCGGTGCTGCGCATAGAAGAACCAGGACACGCCGACCAGAATGGCGGCGAACATCGCGCCCGCAAGCACGAGGCGCACGGGCCCGAGATTCGGCGTGAAGACGATGACCAACAGGCCGATCACGAGTGCTGCGAGCAGCTCGGTGACGATTGCATTGTTCGGCTGGGAAACCACCGCGCCGCTCAGCACGCTCTCCAGCACCTGGGCGTGGATCTCGACACCGGGCATGGTCGAGGACACCGGCGTGGTCTTAATGTCGTTCAACCCACCGGCGGAGGTGCCGACCAGCACCAGCTTGCCGGCGATCTTGTTCGGCGGCACGCTGTTGTCGAGGACGTCGGCTGCCGAGACATAAATCGAAGGATCTCGACGGGCGTAGTGGATCCAGAGCTGGCCGTTCTTGTCGGTCGGAATTTCCAAACCCTTGAGGCGAATCGACTTGATGCCGGCCTTGTCCGTGCGGACCAGCAGGGTTGGCGTGCCGGTAATGACCCGCAGGATCTCGAGGCTGAGCGAGGCCATGATGTTGCCTTGGGCGCGCATGATCAGAGGGACGCGGCGGATCAGGCCGTCGCGCTCGGTCTTGATCGAGAACAGGCCGCGACCGGCCGCGACCTTCTCGATGACGGGCACATTGCGCAACAGGCCGGGAAATTCGAACAGGAAGCGTTCGGCGCCATCCTCGCCGATCGTTGCCACGCCCGTGAACGGAAGCGACTTGTCGAGTTCGGTCAGGACCTCGGGCAGACCCGTCTCGCCCAGCACCACGCGGGAGCGCTTGATCGCCTCGGCGAGGATCTGATCGTTGCTCGGCAGATCGCGCAGCTTGGCCCGGGTGGCGTCATCCAGGTAGCGCATCTGGCTCGCAACCTGATCCGGGTTGAGCCGGTCGGGTTCGGAGAAGACCACGTCGAAGCCGATCGCAACCGCGCCATTATTTGTCAGGCTCTGGATCAAATCGGCGATCCGCGTCCGCGGCCACGGCCATTGGCCGAGCCTCGTCAGGCTCTTGTCGTCGATGTCGACGATGACGACCGGCCGCGCCGCCTTGTGGCGCGGGTCGATCAGCTGGAACATGTCGAAGGTGCGCAGCCGCAATTCCTGGATCGGCGGCGGGGCCCACAGCCGCGCGCCGGCGAACAGGACCAGCAACGCAAGGCACGTCAGCCGCGCGAAGCCGAACTTCCGCGCAAACCACCGCCGCAGGATCTTGAGACGTTTCATGGCTGGTTGAATATCACGCTTTGACGGCGGGCGGCAGCTCCGACCGTCTACGCAGACGATCGACCTCGCCCAAGCCCGTCAGGAATGCACGATGAAATCGCTTGCCTGAAGGCTGACGCCCTTCACAAGGATGGTGTTTGCCGCGTCAAGCGTGATCAGAGTGTCTGATCCCGATGCGGTCACATGCTGGGCCATCCAGTCGGACACGCTGGCGGTGGTCACGACGGCCGACAAATCGATATGGTCCTGATTGTGCGTGAAATCCAGGATCACGTCGCGGTTGGAATTGGCCGCAAACACGAATTGATCCTGATAGCCCGTCCCGAACAGTACGTCCTTGCCGTCCGTGCTGGCGAGGGTGACCGGGCCTTGTTCGGTCAGGTTGAAGATCAGGTTGACCGTATCGCTTGCGCCGTGGCTGTCCGTCACAGTGATCGCCAGCTTATCCGTCGCAGGCCCGCCCTCGCTCGGCTCCGTATAGGTCAGCCCCTGGAGCGCTGAATTGATGCTCGCCAGGGTATCTGACGTCGGTGCAGGCTCCACATATGTGCCCGAATCCGCCGCCGCTGTGAGTGCGAAGGTTTCATTGGCAGCAGCGTCGGCGTCTGTGACCGTGATGCCGTGAACGAAGACCTGGACGCCCTCTTGCGTAACGCTGATCTGATCGACGTCGATCACTGGAGCGGCGTTCGCCTCGTCCGCACCCGTCACGTCCACCGTAAGCGTTGCCGTACCGGTCGCGCCATGCGCGTCCGTGGTCTGGACGGTAAAAACATCCGCATAGGATCCTTCCGCCAGCGCGTTGATCGCTGCGGCGTTGGGAACGTAGCTGTAGCTGCCGTCGGGATTGACCGTCAGCGTCCCGTACAATCCCCCGACCGTCGTCGCCGAATTGTGAGCCGCATCGAGGACGGCATAGGTCAGCGTCGCCGTCTCGCCGGTATCGGCGTCGTGGCCCGCCAGTGTTCCGGTGAGATCGGAGAAGGTGTCGCAAGCAGCGGTATCGGAGAGCGGACCGATGTGGAGATCGGCGAGCGTCGGCGCGTCGTTGGCACCGTTGATCGTGACGGTCACGTCCTGCGAGACTTGCGCGCCGTGATTGTCGCTGAACGTGACGGTGTAGACCTGGGTAATGGTCTGGCCGTAAGCCAGCGACTGCAACACCGGATTGCTGTTGTCGAGGCTGAAGTGCCAGCCGAGCGTCGCACCGTTATTGGTGTCGGCATTGGATTCGAGCACCGACGGATCGATCGTGAAGGCCCCGAGCGGCGCGTTGCCGCCAAAGCCCGGCAGAGGCGCGCTCGAGGTGGCCGACTTGAACACCGCCTGCGCGGTATGGGTGTCGATCAGGTCGAGATCTTGGATCGCCAGCGTGCCGTCAATCGACAGCGTCGCGCCTGCATCCTCGGTCACCGCCCCGGCAGCGGCGGCAATGCCGCTGGTGATCGTCGGCGCGTCGTTGGCCCCCTTGATCGTGACGGTGACGTCCTGCGAGACGTGCGCGCCGTGATTGTCGGTGAACGTGACGGTGTAGACCTGGGTGATGGTCTGGCCGTCGGCCAGCGACTGCAACACCGGATCGCTATTGGCGAGGCTGAAGTGCCAGCCCAGTGTCGCACCGTTATTGGTGTCGGTGCTGGATTCGAGCACCGATGGATCGATCGTGAAGGTCCCGAGCGGCGCGTTGCCGCCAAAGCCCGGCAGAGGTGCGCTCGAGATCGCCGACTTGAACACCGCCTGCGCGGTATGGGTGTCGATCAGGTCGAGATCCTGGATCGCCAACGTGCCGCCGGTCGACAAACTTGCGCCGGCGTCCTCGGTCACGGCTCCGTCGGCATCCGCGGCGCTGCTGGTGATCGTCGGCGCGTCGTTGGCACCCTTGATCGTGACGGTCACGTCCTGCGAGACGTGCGCGCCGTGATTGTCGGTGAACGTGACGGTGTAGACCTGGGTGATGGTCTGGCCGTCGGCCAGCGACTGCAACACCGGATTGCTGTTGGCGAGGCTGAAGTGCCAGCCCAGTGTCGCATGGTTGTTGGTGTCGGTGCTGGATTCGAGCACAGATGGATCGATCGTGAAGCTCCCGAGCGGCGCGTTGCCGCCGAAGCCCGGCAGAGGCGCGCTCGAGGTCGCCGACTTGAACACCGCCTGTGCGGTGTGGGTGTCGATCAGGTCGAGATCCTGGATCGCCAGCGTGCCGCCGATCGCCAGGGTGAGGCCAGTGTCCTCGGTCACGGCTCCGGCCGCGGCCGCAGCACCGCTGGTGATGGTCGGCGTGTCATTGGTCCCTTTGATCGTGACCGTGACATCCTGCGAGACCGTTGCGCCGTGGTTGTCGGTGAACGTAACCGTATAGACCTGGGTGATGGTCTGGCCGTCGGCCAGCGACTGCAACACCGGATCGCTGTCGGCGAGACTGAAGTGCCAGCCCAGCGTCGCACCGTTGTCGGTGTCGCTGCTGGATTCGCTCACGGACGGATCGATCGTGAAGGTGCCGATCTTCGTGGTGTTGTCGACGAAGCCCGGCAGATGTACGCTCGAGGTCGACGACTTGAACGCGACCTGCGCCGTGTGCGTGTCGATCAGGTCGAGGTCCTGAATTGCGAGCGTGCCGCCGGCCGTCAGCGTCGCGCCGCTATCCTCGGTCACTGTTCCCTTGGCCGCCGCGGCATCGCTCGTGATAGTCGGCGCATCGTTGGTGCCGGTGATGGTGACCGTGACGTCCTGGGTGACCGTCCCACCGTGATGATCGTCGATCGTGACGGTGTAAACCTGCGTGATGGTCTGGTCCTGGGCCAGCGACTGCAGCACCGGATCGTTGTCGTCGATCGTAAAGGTCCAGCCGACCGACCCGCGGGAGCTCACTCCCGGGCTTTCGATCACCGGTTGGAGCGCGAACGTGCCGATATGCGAGATGCCGTCGCTGAAGCCGGGCAGATGCACGCTCGAAGTCGTCGATTTCAGCACGAAACCCGCGGTGTGCGTATCCGTGAGATCGGGGTCGTTGAACGTAATGGTGCCGCCGGCCGTGAGCGTGGCCGCCGTATCCTCGGTCACCGCACCTGCCGGAATGGTGTCGTCCCCGACGATCGTCGGCAAGTCGTTGGTGCCCTCGACATTGACGTCCGCACCGTTGATGGACACGGTGATCGACGTGCTGACGATACCGCCGTGCCCGTCGTCGACCTGCACCACGTAATTGAGGATCAGCTTCTCCCCTTCGGCGAGGAAATCGAACAGATGATCGGGCGCGCTATAGGTCCGGGTGGCGGAGCCGTTATTGCCGTTGCCCGCGCCCTGCACCACCGTCAGCGGCACCTCGACGGCGGCGATCGCGGCGAGCTGCTGCGGTGTCAGCGTCGCTGTGATGTCGTTGCCTTGGGCATCGAGATATTTGAACGGCTGGCTGGACGAGAGCGCGGCGCTCACGATCGGCCGGTCCGTCAGGTCGACGTCGGTGAAGGTCACCGTGCCCGTGATGGTGTCGAGCGCCTCGTTGCCGGTCCCGATCTTTTCGATGACGGTTCCGCCCGACGTCGCGACGGTGGGCTTGTCGTTCGTGCCCGTGATCGTGATGGTGATCGGGATGACCTTGGACTCGGGGTTCACGACGAAATTGGTATCGACGCGGACCATGTAGGTCAGCGTCAGGGTTTCGCCGGCCGCGAGGAAGTCGAACACGTTGTCCGGAATCGTGTAGGTCCAGCCCGCCGAGCCGTTGTTGGCGTTGGCGGCGTCGGGGACGACGCTGATCTGGATCTGGGTCGCTGCGATATCCTGCTTCTGGAGCGCCGAAAGCGAAGCGGTGACGTCGTGCTGGCCGGCATCCTTGTAGACGTAGTTCGGCGCTTCGGCGAGGCTGATGCTCACCGTCGGCAGGTCACCAAGGTTTTGATCGACGAATCTGATCAGGCCGGAAATCGTATCGCTATGCGTATCGCCGGTCGTGTCGGCACGCTCGGTCAACGCGAACGCCGTCTTCACGTTGCCGCTGGCATCGAAGCTCTGCACAATCGGCTGGCCGGGAATGCGCACGATGGGCGGCGTGGACGTGCTGGTCTTGTCCGATGTCTGCGGATTGAGGTTGACGAACGTTGCGACCGCGACCGCACCGGATCCCGACTTGAACACCAGATCCTGACTCATCGGCGTGAGCGTATCGGTGAAGTTCGTGGTCAGCTTGGTGTTGGTGTTGTTGTCGGTGAACTTCAGCGTGAACACGTCCGTGATCAGCTTCTGCACGTCCGGCGACATCAGCGCATTGGAAATCGAGACGTTGCCGCCGCTGATCTGGATCATCTGGCCGGCCTGGTTGACCGTCGCGATCGGCAGCAGCGTGACTTTGTCGAACAGAATGTAGGAGCCGGTGGTGCCGTTCGGCTCGACCAGCACCTGGAAGCTCGCCTGCGGCTGCGGATCGCCGCCGCCGGCTGGAACGACGAAGTTGATCTGGGTGAGCACCGCGGTGCCGCGGATGCCCATGGTGGCGACCGGCGTGTCGATCTTCATGTCGCCGTGCTTGGCGGTCTCGCCGGCGACAAAGGTGATGGTGCCGGCGACGAGGCTCAGCAGCGAGGAATTGCTCGACCCGTTGGGGTCGTAGACCATCTCGTTCAGCACCATCCGCGCATTGGAGGACAGGCCGAACACAGTGCCGTCGATGAAGGTGATGCCGAGCGTCGAATCGGCGCCGGTCGAGACCACGTCGCCCTTCTCGACGTTGTCACCGTTGTTCAGGATGACCGAGACGCCGTTGCGGATCGCGGTCGCGCTGCCCACGAGCTTGGTGACGTGGCCGATGACCTGAGCCGCGGCAGCGCCGGGCGCGGCCTGCGCAAGCTGGACATGGCCCGTGAGCGCGTCGACGACGTCGCCGGTGAGGTGGGCGCCGTCGGGCGAGGCGAGCGCCGCGCGCTTGTCGCCCCGAAAATAATCGTGAACGACGAACTCGTGGCCCTCGTGCGAAAGCACGAGATCGAGGCCTGTGCGCTTGAACTCGCCGTTGAAGATCAGGCTGGGGTCGGGAACCACGAACGCGCCGTCAGGGACGTGACCATGCGCCTTCGCCGTAAACGACTCGACGTGGGGAACAGCGGGCGAGCGGGAACCCAGGCCGTCCAAAGCAATCGCGCCGTCAAATTGGCCAGCGTAATTCAACCGGGCACCGTAAAAAGGGTTAAAATTTAAGTAAGTATGGACTGCCTAAGCTTGCATAGCATTACCAAGTCCTTAGCGAAACCATCTAATGCTTGTGTGATTTCGCGTCACTTGGCGGCAGGAGCTCCGAACGAGCAGGGCTTTTCCGGGGAAACCAAAGTAATATCGTAGATATTCGGAAGTTGAATCTGGCTTAGTTTCATGCATTTCCAGTCATCCAAAGTAACCTGGCGTATAGCCATGAAACGGATACTTGCGGCATCTATTTTAGGTGAGACCCCGCAATATCCTGCGGCAAATACGGAGTTAAATCTGTGACCTAACTAACAGAACCCCCATGAAATGGGGGTCGTTAGCCATACGTCCAGGATTCGGCACCCCCACAACTTGTGCCTGCACTTGGCTCCATTTCACGGCAGAACAGCTCCTGGCCCGTAAAATTTTACGCAATTTGGGCAGCGCCGTTTCAGCCTGTTCCCGGATTTGGGAAGCCCTGCCGGGCGCGTTAAGCAGAACAATACGGGCTGTCTCGCACTATCTCCACGAAAGCAACAAAGCCCGGCACGTCGAGGTCGAGGGGGACCTGACGAAGCCCGGGAAAGGGATGTCAGATGGAGACCGCTGCTCGCTCGCGCGCTTGGCGCGCAATCCTTGTCCTGTGCGGATTGGTCCTGCTCGGATCGGCCGCCGAGCTTCGCGCCGGCACGCTGCTGTCGCCGGGAGCAGGCGTTCTCGTGCGCAGATCTGCCGAGCCGTTCGGCGTGTTCGCCTTCGCCATCTCGTCCGGTGGCCTGCGGCAGAAGTGGCTGGCACTGAAGGAGCGGCTCGACGACGACATGGTGCAGCTTGCTCTGTGCGACGGCGACCGAGACAATTGCGCTTCGCCTGCGGCCTTGAGGCTGCTCGCCATCGTCGACCAGGCTCGCGCCCGCGAAGGCCGCGCGCGGCTCGGCGAGACCAACCGCGCTATCAACCTTGCCATCCGGGCCGCCAATGACGGCACCGACGACGTCTGGAGCTCGCCGCTTGCGACCTTCGCGAGCGGCGCCGGCGATTGCGAGGACTACGCCATTGCCAAGCTGGCCGCGTTGCGGCTGGCGGGAATTGCCGCCGAGGACCTCCGCATCGTGGTGGTACGCGACGTCAGGGCCGGCGAAGAGCATGCGGTTGCCGCCGCACGGCTCGACGGCCATTGGCTGATGCTCGACAACCGCCGCATGGCGATGATCGAGGACGACGCCGCGCGGAGCTACCAGCCGCTGTTCGCGCTCTACCAGTCGGCGGTGATGAAGTATGTCGACGAACCCGCGCGTTTCTCGATGGCTGCAGAGGCGCGTTGATTGCTTGCAGCCCGGATGGAGCGCAGCGAAATCCGGGCCTCCCACTTAACCCTGCACTCAGACCGGCCCCGGATTGCGCTGCGCTCGATCCGACCTGCCGATGTCACACCCGCCGCAACCCCATTCCACCATGCGTTCCGGGCGGCTAAAGCGCGATGAGATCTAGATGAATCGTCATCGCGCTTGAGGTTGTTGTTTGCGCATGATCATTCCGGAAAACCGCTTCGCGCTTTTCCGGATCATGCTTTAGCATGGCGCCTTCCATGCGGGGGCGACGGGAATGCGATTCATCGTGCTGTCTGTGCTTACGCTGCTGGCGTTGCCGGCAACACCGGGCTTTTCGCAATCCGAGCCAGCCTCCATCGCGGCCCGGCTGCCGCTGTTTGCCAAGAACAACTGCCAGCGGATTCCCGACCCCGGCAATCAATTGTTCTGCGGTGATGCCACGCTCGCCGCCGCCGCCGAGAAGCTGAACACAGCGATCGAGGCGCGGCTCGCCCGCCTGCCGGACCGCCTGCCGGCCATCGAGGAGAATGCGATCTGGGTCCGTCAGCGCAATCTCGGCTGCGGCATCGTCGGGCAGACCGCGATCCGCCCCGACGAGTTCGACCGGGTGAAAGCGTGCCTGCTCAAGGTGACCGAGGAGCGCACCGCAATCGTGCGCGATCCCGACTTCGACTGTCTGGCAGCCAACACCGCAGCGGGCGCGCTGATCTGTGCGGACCCGTCGCTGGCGCTGGCCGAAACGGAGCTGAATGGCCAGGTGCTCGGCCTGATCGGCAAGCTGGACCCGATCGCGGCGCGCTTTGCCTTCGCCGAATATGGGAGGTGGACCCGAGAGCGTGACCGCAAGTGCAATCTCGTGGGCAAGGAGAACGTGCCGCTGCAGGAGCTCGAATTCGCGGAGGACTGCCTCGCCGAGCATTTGAAGCGCAAGGCCGACGAGATCCGCGCGGCGAAGGGGGATCCCAAGAAGGTTTTCGGCCGGCAGGTCGCGGCCCGCATCCCCGACACCGACGCCGTCGATTTCTGCGCCGCGAGAATCCATGCGGCCAATTCCTGCGGCAACTTCCTGCGCATCAACCGCGTCTACGCGCTCGACAGCCAGGTGACCGAGCAGGAGGCGCAGGTCACGGGCGAGATCGAGATGGCCGTGCTGGCGCCTTTCACCATGTGCAGCAAGGTCGCCTCAAGCTGCACCGGCACCTGCTGGGACGCCAGGACGGGCCGTCCGCAGCCAGGCGCCGCCAACAAGGAGCGCGCGGGTGAAGCCTTCAACGTGACGCGCCGACTGCGAATCCAGCGCACGTTTGCTTTCGTGAAAGCCGCCGACGGCTGGCGCTGCCGGGAGGACGAGCTGGCGCCGGTGAATTCGGGCACCGCGAGCGGGGGATCGTAGGTGTCCTCTCCCTCTGCCCGTTCTTACGGCGGCGCGACGAGCTTCGCTCGCGCTGAAAGGGCCGGGGCGAGGGGCTGCTTCCGCAAAGACGGAGCGACGGGCTCGCGGAGGGTGACCCTCACCCGGAATTTGCTTCCGCAAATTCCGGCCTCTCCCCGCGAGCGGGGAGAGGCGAAGAGGGATCAGAACATCAGATTGTCCTTCACCAGCACCCAGCGACCGCCCTTGACCTGCTGCACTTGGGTGATGGTGTTGGCGAGGTGGTCGGTCTTAGAGAACTTCGTCGGCGGCGAGTTGAAGATGTCGAGGAACTTGTCGCCCGACTCCAGCGCGTCCAGCATCTTCTGACCCGTAAGATCCTTGCCGGCCTTCTGTGCGTAGAAGGCGAAGGTCATCATCGCATTGTAGCCGATGATCGCCTGCGTATTGGCGTCGGTGCCGAACATCTTCTTGTAGTTGACGAGCCAGTCCTTGACCTTGCCTTTCGCGGTGTCCTCATAGGGGATCTCGAAGCCGCTCGCGGCGTAGAGGCCTTCGACGGCCTCCTTGCCAAGCATCGGCACTTCCATCACATTGGTGGGCGTGGCGCCGAGGAAGGTGACGTCCCAGCCGAGCTTCTTGGCCTCGGTCATGGCGCCGATGGGCTCACGCAGCACAGCGCCGAGCACGACGAGGTCGCAGCCGTCGGACTTCATCTTGGCGACCTGCGCGCTGAAGTCGGAGGCGCCTCGCTTATAGCTCGTGATCGAGGCCGGCTGCACCTTCATGGCCGTGAGCTGCTGGTTGAAGCCGTCGAGCACGTTCTTTCCGTACTCGTCGTCCTGATGCATGATGCAGGGCTTCTTGAAGCTCTTCCACTCCATCATGTATTTCAGCGCCGCCCGCGTGCTCTCGACATAGGGCAGCAGGTTGTTGAACTTGAGCCGCTCCTGCGGCTTGGCCGGATCGAACTTGAAGGTGAACTCGGCCGCCGTCAGCGGAAACAGCTGCAGCACGCCGGCGTCGAGCAAGATGTCCTGCGCGGCGAGCACGGTCGGCGATCCCATCGCTCCGACCATGGCGAAGATCTTGTCGCGCTCGATCAGCTTCTGCGACGCCAGCACGGCCTTCTTCGGATCATAGCCGCTGTCCTCGATTACCAGGCGGATCTTGCGGCCGTTGACGCCGCCGGCCGCGTTGATCTCCTCGACCGCCATCTTCATGCCGTTGGAGACTGGGACGCCCCAACCCTTGATCGGGCCCGACAGATCCTGGTGAGTCCCGATGACGATCTCGCTTGCCGAGATGCCCTCGTTGGTGACCTTGGTTTGTGCTGCGGCCGGCAGGCAGGTGAGCACCACGGCCCCCACAGCAAGGCCGAATGCGCTGAACGATTTCGACATTGACGTCTCCTCTCCTAAAGGCCCGTATTACGCGAAGGGCGGGGGCCATCGCTCCCTCGCTTCTCAAATATTGTGCACCTCATGCCACGGCGCGCTGGCGATACATGGCTTCGATCTCGGCCGCGTAGCGCTTGTTCACGAAGCCGCGCTTCAGCTTCATGGTGGGCGTCAGCTCCTCGTCCTCCGGCGTGAGCTGGCGCTCGATCAGGTGGAACTTCTTGACGGTCTCGACGCGGGCAAAATTGCCATTGACCTGCTCGATCTCGCGACCGATCAGGTCCTGGATCTCCACTGCCCGGCACAGGCTCGCATAATTGGTGAAGGGAATGTCGTGATCCTGGGCGAATTTCTCGACGTTCTCCTGATCGATCATGATGAGGCAGGTCAGATACGGCCGCTTGTCGCCGATCACGACGGCATCGGAGATATAGGGCGAGAATTTCAGCTGGTTCTCGATCTCGGACGGCGTGATGTTCTTGCCGCCGGAGGTGATGATGATGTCTTTCATCCGGTCGGTGATCCGGACGAAGCCCTCGTTGTCGATGGTGCCGACGTCGCCGGTGTGCAGCCAGCCGCGGGAATCGATCGTCTCCGCGGTCTTCTCCGGCTGGTTGAGGTAGCCCATGAACAAGAAATCACCCCTGATCAGGATCTCGCCGTCGGGCGACAGCATGACCTCGCCCCAGGGCACCGCGGTGCCGACCGAGCCGAGCTTGATCCGTTCCGCCGGCATCATGGTGGCGACACCGCAATTTTCGGTCTGGCCGTAGAGCTCGTGCATATCGATGCCGAGCGCGAGAAACCAGCGGATCAGCTCTGGTGCGATCGGCGCCGCGCCGGTGAAGGCGATGCGGCAGCGGTCGAGCCCAATCATGCGGCGGATGTTGCGGAACGCGGCCCGGTAGGCGATGGCATTGGCCATCCGCAACGACAGCGGCGGCGCCCTGCCCTCGAGCCGACAATCGACCATGCGGTAGCCGATCTCGATGGCGCGGCGATAGACCCATTGCTGCAGCGGCGTCGCGTCCTTGAGCGCGATGGTGATGGCGGAGTAGAATTTTTCCCAGATGCGCGGCACCGCGAGGAAAACCGTCGGCTGCACCTCGCGCAGATTGTCCGGCACCGTCTCCGGGCTCTCGGCGAAGTTCATCACCGAGCCGAGCGCGACCGAGATGTAATAGCCGCCGACGCGCTCGGCGACGTGGCAGAGCGGCAAGAAGATCAGGCGGTCCTCGTGCTCCCGCGCCGGGATGAAGTCGTTGGCGTGCCGCATCTGGTGGGTGACGCTGCGGTTGGCGTGCATGGCGCCCTTGGGCGGGCCGGTCGTGCCGGACGTATAGACGAGGATGGCGAGATCGCCGGCGCTGCGGCTGTCAATCATCTCCGGCCACAGCGCCTCGCGGCCGACCATGTGATTGCGGCCGAGCGCGCGAAACTCGTCGAGCGACATCACCATGTCGTCGGAGAAGCCGCTGAGGCCCTCCATGTCGAACACGATGATCTTCCGCAGGCTCGCGCAGCGGGCGCGGCAGGCGAGGATCTTGTCGAGCTGCTCCTCGTCCTCGGCGAAGATGACCTTCGTTCCAGAATCGTTGACGAGATATTCGACCTGGGACGATGCGTCGGTCGGATAGATGCCCGAGGAGACGCCGCCGGCGCACAGGACGCCCATGTCGGCATAAACCCATTCCGGGACGGCGTTGGCGACGATGGAGGCGACGTCGCCGGGCCTGAAGCCGACCGCGTGAAGCGCGTAGGCAACTTCCTTGGAGATCTCCAGCCACTCGCGCCAGCTCGTCGGCTGCCAGATGCCGAATTTCTTCTCGCGGATCGCCGGCCGGTCGCCCCGCGTCTCGGCGGCGCGCAAAAAGCTCTTTGCGATCGTATCAGCGACCGTCAGCACCGCAGGGCGGACCATGCGCCTCTCCTCCTTGTCGCGTCCCCTCCGCTGCCTGCCTTGCCGGCGGTCTTTGCTTGCGGATGGGCAATCTCATCTTACTGCCAGCTTGTCCTCACCGCCACGTCTTCTTCTTTTTCCAGCGCCGCTCGCCGCGCGCGCCCGCTTCCTTGGCGCCAAGGTAGAACTCCTGGATGTCCTGGGAATGCATCAAGCGGTCGCAGCTGTCGTTCATCACGATACGGCCGATCTCCAGCACATAGCCGTAATGCGCCGTCTCCAGCGCCACCTTGGCGTTCTGCTCGACCAGCAGGATCGACATGCCCTGCTCCTCGTTGACGCGGCGGATGATGGTGAAGATCTCCTTCACCAGCAGTGGCGACAGGCCGAGCGAGGGCTCGTCGAGCAGGAGCAGCGTCGGCCGGTTCATCAGGGCGCGGCCGATCGCGAGCATCTGCTGCTCGCCGCCGGAGAGCTGGCCGGCCGGCTGGTTGATCCGTTCCTTCAGGCGGGGAAAATAGCCGTAGACCCGCTCGAGATCCTCCGCCACGCCGTCGCGGTCCTTGCGCGGATAGGCGCCCATCATCAGGTTCTCGCGCACCGAGAGGAATGGGAACACCTCGCGCCCCTCCGGCACATGGCTGAGGCCGAGCCGCACGATCCGGTCGGCCTCCATGCGCTGGATCGGCCTGCCCAGGAATTCGATCGAGCCCTTCTGCGGATCGAGAATGCCGGAGATGGTCTTCAGCACCGTGGTCTTGCCGGCGCCGTTGGCCCCGAGCAGCGTGACGATGCGGCCGCGCGGCACTTCCAGCGAGATGCCGCGGATCGCCATGATCGGCCCGTAATAGCTCTCGATGTTGGAGAGTTTCAGGATGACGTCGGGTATCGTCGCGGCATCCATCGGGTCAGGCTCCCAGATACGCGGCGACGACGTCGGGGTGCTGCTGCACTTCGGCGGGCGACCCCATCGCCAGCACCCTTCCGTAGTTCAGTGCGATGACGCGGTCCGAGACGCGATTGACCAGCGACATGTCGTGCTCGACCATCAGCACGGTGACGCCGAGCTCGCTCTTCATGTCGCGGATCCAGAACGACATGTCGTCGGTCTCCTCGACATTGAGCCCGGAGGACGGCTCGTCGAGCAGGATCAGCTTCGGCTCCGTGCACAATGCGCGCGCCAGCTCGATCACCTTGCGCACGCCGTAAGGCAGGCCGGAGATCAGCTTATCGCGATAGGGTTCGAGATCGAGGAATTCGATCACCTGTTCGACCCTGCGGCGGTGTACCTTCTCGTTGGCCCGCACGCTCGGCAGGAACAAGAGCTCCTGCCACAGCTGCGTGGTCGAATGCCGATGGCGGCCGACCAGGAGATTGGAGAGCACGGTCGCATTCTCGAACAGTTCGATGTTCTGGAAGGTCCGTGCGATGCCGAGCTTGGCGATGTCATAGGGCGGCTCTTCCGTGATGTCCTGATCCTCGAAGAAGATGCGCCCGGAAGTCGGCCGGTAGATCCGCGAGATCAGGTTGAAGATCGAGCTCTTGCCCGCGCCGTTCGGCCCGATGATCGACAGGATCTCGCCCTTCTCGACCGCGAAGGACACCGCGTCGACCGCCTTGAGGCCTCCGAAGTGCAGCGACAGGTTCTCGGCGCGGAAATAGCTCATCGATTCCGCTCCGACTTCACGTAGATCTTCTGCCGCTTGAAGGTGGCGCGCTTGTAGAGCGGGAACAGCTGGAAGAAGAGCTTGATCTTGAGCCAGCGGCCGTACAGCCCGAGCGGCTCCAACAGCACGAACAGCACGATGATGATGCCGTAGATCGCGCCCTTGAGGCCGTTGAGCGAAGCGAAGGCCGCGACGCTCGACTTGATGCTTCCTGCGGCGGCCGGGCCGGCACCGAAGGTCGACGCGACACCGGCGATCATGCCGGGCATGTCGTCCTTCAGATAGGTCAAGAACGGATCGATCATCACGATGAAGATCGCGCCCAGCACCGCACCGTGCAGGCTGAACGTGCCGCCGATCAGGATCACGATGATGAACTCGATCGAGAGCTGCAGCGTGAACATCTCCGGCGAGATGAAGGAGAGCTTGTGCGCGAACAGCACGCCGGCAAAGCCGGTGATCGCCGCCGAGATCGCAAAGGACTTCACCTTGTAGAGCGCCACGTTGACGCCCATGCTGCGCGCCGCGGTCTCGCTGTCGCGGATCGCGACGAAGGCCCGTCCGGTCGGCGAGCGCAGCAGATTGAGCGTGCCGACGATGGTCAGCACCAGCACGGCAAGGCAGAGATAATAGAAGGTCGGGCTGTCGCGCGGCACCGTGACGCCGAGCAGCGACAGCGTCTTGACCCGCATGCCCTCGTTGCCGTTGGTGACGCTCTCCCAGCGCGCCAGGATCTCCTCGACGATCAGGGCAAAGGAGATGGTGGCGATGACGAGGTAGATGCCGGTCAGCCGCAGGGCGGGAAAGCCGACCATCGCGCCGATGATGCCGGTCAAGACGCCGGCGGCGAGGAAGTAGACCGGGAACGGCACATTGTATTTCTGCAAATACGCCGCCGTGTAGGCGCCGATGGCGAGGAACGCGGCATGCCCGAGGGAGGCCTGGCCGGTAAAGCCCGTGAGGATCAGCAGCGCGACGCCGACGGTCGCATAGATGCAGACGAAGACCAGCTGGCTCATCAGATAGCTGGAGAGCACATAGGGCGCGATCAGCAGCAGCGCGAGCAGGATGCCGTACGAGACCAGATAGCCCGAATGCGGGAACAGCTTGATGTCGTCCTCGTAGTCGGTCTTGAACAGGAAGCGCATGGCGTTCAGACCTTCTTGCGGACGTGGTGGCCGAACAGGCCTTCGGGCTTCAGCAGCAACACGGTGAGCAGCACGATATAGGGCGCGACGTCCTTCCAGCCCTCGGGCAGGTAGAAGCCGGCCATGCTCTCGATCACGCCGATCAGAACGCCTCCGACCACGGCGCCCGGGATCGAGCCGAAGCCGCCGAGCACCGCGGCCGGAAACGCCTTCAGGCCAAGCACGAGACCGACATTGGAATGAATGAAGGTGATCGGCGCCAGCAGCACGCCGGCACAGGTCGCGACCGCCGCGCTGATCGCCCAGACGACCGACACCACGCGCTTGACCGGAATGCCCATGTAATAGGCGGCGAGCATGTTCTCGGAGCTGGCGCGCATCGCAGTGCCGAGCGTGGTCTTGTTGAAGAACAGCCAGAGCAGTGTGCACAGGATCATCGTCGCCGCGATCACCGACAGCTTGTCGTAGGCGAGCACCAGCGACCCGATGCGGAGCACGCCCTGGCTGAACGGCGTCTCGATCTTCAGATCGTCGGTGCCCCAGATCATGCCGGCGATCGAGCGCAGGAAATAACCGAGGCCGATGGTCGCCATGATGACGGAGAATTGCGGATAGCCGAGGATCGGCCGCACCACCACGCGTTCCGCCAGCATGCCGAACAGCGCCATCGCGGTCACCGCGCCGGCAAAGCCGACCCAGTAGTTCAGACCCATCATGCCGATGAAGGTGAAGGCGAAGAAGCCGCCGAGCATCATCAGATCGCCCTGGGCGAAATTGACGACCTCGGTGGCCTTGTAGACGAGCACGAAGCCGAGCGCGATCAGGCCGTAGACGCAGCCGAGCGCGACACCGCTGACCAGCTGCTGAACGAAATCCAGCATTGACGCGCGTCCTCCCGATACAACCGGCGGTTCTTTTCGACCGCCTTGCCGTATCTTGTGTCCAGTCGCTACGCAGTCGTTTCGCCGCGTTAGCGCCATTTGTCCGGAACCAATTCAGCCTGAACCGCCCAGCGCTGTCAACAAACGGTGACTTGTTAAGGTGACTTGCCTTTAGTCCAATCCGGATGACGGGATTTGCGCCAGCGCGATTCACGGTGCCGAAACATCTTCGGGTCATGGTCGCAGGGCGATGCAAAACCGGATGGTGTGACCGTCATGAAGCCGGACAGCTCGGCGCTGGAAGTTAAGGGGTTAACGAAGCGTTTTGACCGTCTGGCGGTCGACAGCCTCGATCTCACCATCCACGCCGGCGAATTCTACGCGCTGGTGGGTCCCAACGGCGCCGGCAAGACCACCAGCTTGCGCATGGTTGCGGGCCTGCTGCGCCCCGATGCCGGCAGCGTCTCGATCTTCGGCATCGATGCGCTGCAAGACCCGGTCGCCGCCAAGCAGGTGATGGCGTGGGTGTCCGACGAGCCGATGATCTACGACAAGCTGACCCCGCTCGAATATCTCGAATTCGTCGCCGGCTTGTGGGGCATCGCGCCGTCGGTCTCGGAGCCGGCCGCGCAGGACCTACTCGATTCGCTCGGCCTCGCACCGCACCGGCACGAGCGCTGCGAGGGCTTTTCCAAGGGCATGCGCCAGAAAGTGGCGCTCGCCGGCGCGCTGGTGCACGATCCCCGCCTCATCATCCTCGAGGAGCCGCTGACCGGGCTCGATGCCGTCTCGGCCCGCCATGTGAAGGGCCTGCTTGGCGAGCGGGTCCGCGCCGGCGGCACCGTCATCATGACCACGCATATTCTCGAGGTCGCCGAGCGCATGGCCGACCGCATCGGCGTGATCGCCTCGGGGCGCTTGGTGGCCGAAGGCACGCTGACCGAATTGCGCCAGCAGAACGGCCATGCCGACACCAGCCTGGAGGATCTCTTCATCGCGCTGGTGACGCTTCCGGAAGCCGCATGAGCTCGGCGACCGCGCTTTCCTGGTTTGCCCGCCACGAGCTCCGGCTCGCCTGGCGCGAATGGTTCGCCATGATGACCGGCGGACGGCGCAAGCGGACGCGCGCCGCAATCATCGGCATAGTCTGCTTCGCCGCGCTGCTGCACCTGCCGGCCTGGGCGGTGATCGGCCGCTTCGCCGACCTGCAGCTGCCTTTGGACAAATCCGCGCTGATCGTGATCACGGCGACGATCTTCCTGGCCTGGACCCTGATGCTGTCGCAGGCGATCGAGTCGGTGACGCGGGTGTTCTACGCCCGCGCCGATCTCGACCTGATCATGTCCTCGCCTGCGCGGCTCGCCAATCTGTTCTCGGTCCGCATCGCCGCGATCGCACTGACCGTCACCGCGATGGCGCTCCTGTTCTCGACGCCCTTCATCGACGTGCTCGTGATCGGCGGCGGCGCGCGCTGGCTCGCGGCGTTCGGGGTGGTCGCCGCCATGGGCCTGTCGGCCGCGGCGATCGCGATCGCCGCCACCATCCTGTTGTTTCGCCTGATCGGCCCGGCGCGAACGCGCCTCATCGCCCAGATCCTCGCCGCGATCATCGGCGCCGGCTTCGTGATCGCGCTCCAGGTCGCCGCGATTATGTCCTACGGCACACTGTCGCGCTTCACCCTTTTGACCTCCGGGACCGCGGCCGCCTACGCGCCCGATGTCGGCAGCATCTGGTGGTGGCCGGCGCGGGCTGTGATGGGCGACAGCGAGGCGCTGCTGCTGCTCCTGGCGCTCGCTTTGGTCCTGCTCGGAAGCGTCATGGCGATCTTCTCGCACCGCTTCGCCGACACGGCGATCGATGCCGCGGCCTATGGCGGCTCCGGCAGCAGGCGGGCGAAGGAGCGCCCGTTCCGCGCCGGCTCGCGGCAGCAGGCGCTGCGGCGCAAGGAATTTTCGCTGCTGTGGCGCGATCCCTGGCTGATCTCCCAGACCCTGATGCAGCTGCTTTACCTGGTGCCGCCGGCGCTGTTGCTCTGGCGCAATTTTGCCGACAGCGCCGCGGCGCTGACGCTGATCACGCCCGTCATCGTGATGGCGGCCGGACAGCTCGCCGGTGGGCTCGCCTGGCTGACGATCTCGGGCGAGGACGCCCCCGACCTGGTCGCCACCGCGCCGCTGACGCCGTCCAGCGTCATTCGTGCCAAGACCGAGGTAGTGCTGATCGCGATCGCCGTGATCTTCTGCCCGCTGGTCGCGGCGCTGGCGTTCGCCTCGCCCTCCCAGGCTGCGATCAGTGCCGCCGCGATCATCATCAGCGCAGCCTCCGCGACCGCGATCCAGCTCTGGTTCCGGGTGCAGGCCCGGCGCAGCCAATTCCGACGCCGGCAAACCTCGTCGCGGCTGGCGACCATTGCCGAGGCCTTCTCCTCGATCGGCTGGGCCGCCAGCGCCGCCCTGCTGCTCGCCTTGCCAATCGCCGGCCTGATCAGCGGCCTGATCACCGCAGGGCTCGTCGCGGTCACCTGGAAGTTCAGCCCAAAACGCGAGCCATAGGTGCGACACTGACGCGCTGTTGATCCCGCCCCATTGGCGAGGCGCTGCATTGCACGCTAGACTTCGCCGTGAAGTCATCGGGGACGGATCGATGCGGCGACTGGTTTCGGCGGCTCTGGCGCTGTTCGGCGCATTCCTGACCCCTGCCCTCGCCCAGCAGCCCCAGCGCAGCGAATGCCTGGCGATGGCCAATGCGGCTCCGCAGGTCATGCCGGTCGCGTTCCGGCCGGCCGCCGGCTCCGCCGAGGTCGAGATCACCTATGCCGGCCATTCCACCTACTACATCGACACGCCCGGCGGCTTGCGCATCGCCACCGACTACAGCGGCGCCTATCAGGTCGGCCGGCTGCCCGACGTCGTCACCATGAACCGCGCCCACAGCACCCACTACACTCTGTTTCCGGACAGGCGCATTCCCCACGTGCTGCATGGCTGGAGCGAGGACGGCAAGCCGGCGATCGTGTCGGAGCGCATCGGCGATACCTTCGTCCGCAACGTCACCACCGATATCCGCCGCTATTTCGGCGATGATGCCGGCGCCGACATGATCCGCGACGGCAATTCGATCTTCATCTTCGAGGTCGCGGGCCTCTGCATCGGCCATCTGGGCCACCTCCATCACAAGCTCGACGATAGCCATTTCGCCCAGATTGGGCGGCTCGACATCGTGATGGTGCCGATCGACGGCACCTACACCATGTCGCTCGAAGGCATATCGGACATCACCAAGCGCTTGCGCGCCTCGGTGGTGCTGCCGATGCACCGCTTCGCCACCCCGCTCGACGACTTCATGCGCCGCATCGGCCAGCAGTTCGAGATCGACCGGCGCATCGATCGCTCGTTCCGGATGTCGCGGGATACGCTGCCGACCAAGCCGACGGTGATCATCCTCGACGGCGTCTGAGGCGCGAAACCGGAACGCATCAACCTCCTCCGACTTGGTTGCTTCGAGATCGTCTTCGATCGGAGCAATCATGAGCAGAAGGTTCCTGGTCATCGGCGCGTTCGCCGCCATCTATTTGCTGTGGGGTTCCACCTACTTCGCCATCACGTTGGGCCTGAAATCGATTCCGCCGTTTCTGCTGATGGCGTTGCGTTCGTTCTGTGGTGGCATCGTGTTACTGGCGATGAGCGGCCGGCAGATTGCGAATGTATCGTTGCAGACCTGGGCGACGGCGTGCCTGTGCGGGCTGCTCTTCTTTGTCGGCTGCCACGGCGTGCTCGCCTTCGCGCAGCAATCGGTTCCTTCGGGCGTGGCAGCCATCGTGCTCGCAACGATCCCGTTCTGGATCCTGCTGATCGACCCCTTGTCCCCCGGCGATCAGCGAGCCAAGCCCGCAGCCCTTCTTGCGCTGGTGCCGGGTTTCTTCGGCGTCGGCCTCGTGGCATGGCAAAATGTCGAGCAGGCCGGCATCAGCATTCTTCCCATCGTCTGGCTGCTGGCTGCGGCCTTGTCATGGTCGGCCGGGACCGTCCTGTCCCGAAACATGGCGAGCGAGACGTCCGCGATCCCGCTGTCGGGCATGCAGCTTTCGATCGGCGGGATCGTCTTGTTCGCGATCAGCTGGCTGGCGGGCGAGATCGAAACCTTCAGCCCGGGCGACGTCTCGCCAACTTCGCTTGCAGCGGTGCTTTGGCTGATCGTTTCGGGCAGTGTGATCGGATTCGTCGCCTACAATTGGCTATTGGAGAACGTCTCGACCTCGCTGGTATCGACCTACACGTTCGTCAATCCGGTGATCGCGGTGCTGCTCGGAACCGTCGTGCTCGGCGAGCCGTTCTCACGCATGATGATGCTGGGCACGAGCCTCGTCATCGTCTCCGTCATCGTCATTTGGTGGGCGGAACGTTCAGGGAGCAGGCAGACGAAAGACAGTGCCGACACGAGTATGGCGCGTCTGTCCCCGCGCAAGATCTGACGATCGCCGACGGCAATTTTCTCCAAGTCCTCCGCGGGCCGGCCGTGCTGATCTCGCCATGACAGGAGATTGCCATGACCGATTTTGCACGATTGTTACACGCCGATGGACCGAACCCGGAGCACGCCGCGGCGCTCCAGCTCTACGGCCGCTTCGTCGGCGACTGGGAGGCCGAGATCACGGCCCATGGCCCTGATGAAACGAAACATGTCGCGCCGGGCGAAATTCATTTCGGCTGGATTCTGGAGGGCCGCGCCGTCCAGGACGTCTGGATCATTCCCCGTCCCGCAGGCAGTCCGGCCTTTCCGATCGCCGGCAATTGGTACGGCACGACGCTGCGCGTTTACGATCCAGGCATCGATGCGTGGCGAATCTCCTGGTTCGATCCCGGCCGGAGCGTATTCCGCCAGCAGATCGGCCGTCCGCGCGGGCAGGACATCGTGCAGGAAGGCACGACCGAAGCCGGCGACCTGACGCGCTGGAGCTTTACCGAGATCACCGGCGACTCCTTCCTTTGGCGTGGGGAGGTCAAGCCGGCCACGGCAGCGGACTGGCGGCTGGTAGTCGAGGGGAGAGCGACACGGCGGACGGGCTGACGACGATGCCGCGTTGCTTGCGATGATGGGTGCGGTTGCGCGAGGCGCGCTGCTGCATACGGAGATGAGGTGCTAGGCTCCCCACACAACAACACAGGGAGCGAACGCCGATGGCAGCAAGCGGTGTGCCCGCCAACACGAGCGGGCTGTTCGTCGAGCCGCGTGAGGATTGGCTCGCCTTGCATCGGGAGGAGATCATCGATCCCTTGCGGCCGATCGTCGATCCGCATCACCATCTGTGGAATCGCGGGCACCGCTATCTGATCGAGGAGATGGCGGCCGACATCGGCTCCGGCCACAACGTCATCGCCACCGTCTATGTCGATTGCCGGTCGATGTACCGCGCGCATGGACCCGAGGCGTTCCGGCCCGTCGGCGAGGTCGAGTTCGCCAACGGCGTCGCCGCCATGAGCGCGAGCGGTGGCTACGGCAAGGCCGCGATCTGCGCCGGCATCGTCAGCCACGCCAATCTGCTGCTCGGCGATGCCGCAAAGGGCGTGCTGGAAGCCGAGATCGCCGCAGGCAACGGCCGCTTTCGCGGCATCCGGCATTCCTCGGCCTGGGACGAAGACCCTGTTGTCGCCGGCATGTATGCGAACAGGCCGAAGGGATTGTTGCAGGACCCGGCCTTCCGCAAAGGCTTTGCCTGCCTCGCGCCCCTCAAACTCAGCTTCGATGCCTGGCTGTTCCATCCGCAGATCGGCGAGCTCACCGAGCTGGCACGCGCCTTCGCTGACACCAGGATCGTGCTCGACCATTGCGGCGGCCCGGCAGCAACCGGCCGCTTCGCAGGACGACGCGAGGAGGTGTTTGCGCAATGGCGCGCCTCGATCCGGGAGATTGCGACATGCGAGAACGTGGTGGTGAAGCTCGGCGGGCTCGCGATGTGCCTGCTCGGCTACGACTTCCATTTGCGCGAGAGGCCGCCGACGTCCGAGGAGCTGGCCGCGGCCTGGCGGCCCTATGTCGAGACCTGCATCGAGGCGTTCGGTCCGACGCGCGCGATGTTCGAGAGCAATTTCCCGCCGGACAAGGGCCAGTGCAGCTACCAGGTGATCTTCAACGCCTTCAAGCGTATCACCTCAAAGCTGAGCGAGGCTGAGAAGACCGCATTGTTCTCGCAGACCGCGATAGACGTCTATCGGCTCCAGCTGCCGTCACGACGAGAAGAGGGGCCGGGAGGGTGATCCCGCCCCCTCTTCGTCGTGGCCGCTGGGAAGCGTCCTTGAAACGTTGTTGAGAGCTCTAGCCTGCGCCCATCAGCGAGGCCGGGCGGCGCTCGCCGGTGGAGGTGAAGATCTTCTTCAGCTTGTTGACGACCCTGATCAGGAAGCCGATCATCACGGGATTGGTCTTGCGGCAGAAGGCGATCTTCTTGACGTAGCCTTCGACATGCCATTTGGCATGCGCGCCGTCGCGGAAGAAGATGACGTCGCCGGGGCCGTAGCGCTTCGGCGGGAGCCCATCGCTCTCGAGCACGATCGATCCTTCCATGATCATGATCGTCTCGTCGATGTCGTAGTACCAGTTGAAGCGCCCTTCGGTGCAGTGCCAGATGATGGTCGAGGCGGTGCCGTCGGCGCTGGTGGACAGGATGTGCGAACGCGAGACCGGGTTGCCCTCGATGATCCAGGACGGCTCGATCGGCCGCAGCTCGAGGTCGACATTGCAATTCCCGATTTCAATCAATGCGCGCGACATCTTCTTCCCCAGGGGATATAATAAGTATGCCGGGCCTCGGCCCGGATGTTTCGAAAGATGTCGGGAACGCTAGTCATCGGTTTTTAATTCTTTCTTACGCAGGCCTTGAAAATCAGCCGGTAGTTGCAGGCACAACGCGGTTAACGTCGCGATTTCCCTGCAAATTCGCGCACATGAACCGATCCCTTTCGGGGTGCGACAAAGTGCGCGGAATCACCAAAACGGAGCCATGCCGATGCCCCTCACGCCCGAGGTTGTAACAGCCGATCGTGCGGTCGTCGCCCGGCTTGCCAGCCTCGACGTCTCCTTCGTGCCGGACGAGGAGGCCTGGTTCACCATCGACGGCATCGAGGATCCCCGGCAGATCGGCAGTAACGGCACCGGCGGCGCGTTCGTGCTGCTGCCGTCGCAGAAAGTGCTCTACGTCTCGTCGGAGGGCCGCGCAGGCATCATCGCGGACAGTTTCGAGGCGTTCGTCCAGCTCGTCGTGGCCCGCCCCTATTGGCTCGACATCCTCAAATTTTCGGGCGGCGGCGACCTCCAGGAAATGCGGCGCGCGGCGGAGGCGCTGGAGGCAACGCTCGACGACGAGGACGAGATCAACGCGGCGCGCGAGGAGATCCACAGGAGTCTCGACCTCGGCAAGGCCGCCGATCCCGTCGGCGCACTCTACGAGGCGATCGCGGCGTCCGACGCCATCGTGCGGGCCACCGACGGCAGCCCGTTCACGACGCTGTTCAACCGTTTCAGCATCGACAACAACCCGATGCTGCGCAATGCGGCGGCGTGAGAAAAGGCTTTGAGGGGACGAATGTCCTCGGCCTGCATGGTTCGAGACGCGCCGTAAGGCGGCGCTCCTCACCATGAGGGTCTAAGGTCTCGCAACGAAACACGACCTCATCCTGAGGAGCCCGCCAGCGGCGGGCGTCTCGAAGGATGGCCGCAAGCGCGTTACTTCGCCCACTCGCCCTTGCGGAACACCGGCACCTTGCTGCCGTCGGGCAAGATGCCGTCGATATCGGTCTCGGCGGAGCCGATCATCCAGTCAATGTGGATCAGGCTCTGGTTGCCGCCTTGCGCCGCGATCTGCTGCGGGGTGAGCTGCGCGCCGTTGACGAAGCATTTCGAATAGCACTGGCCGAGCGCGATGTGAGACGCCGCGTTCTCGTCGAACAGCGTGTTGTAAAACAACAGCCCGCTCTGCGAGATCGGCGAGGAATGCGGCACCAGCGCCACTTCGCCGAGGCGCCGGGCGCCCTCATCGGTGTCGAGCACCTTGTTGAGCACCTCCGCGCCGCGCGAGGCCTTGGCGTCCACGATCTTGCCGTCCTCGAAGCGCACCGCGATGTTGTCGATCAGCGTGCCCTGATAGGACAGCGGCTTCGAGCTCACGACATGGCCGTAGACGCGGCGGCAATGCGGCGTGGTGAAGACCTCTTCGGTCGGAATGTTGGCGTTGCAGCTGATGCCGTTCTTGGACAGCGAGGCGCCGCCCTCCCATTCATGGCCGTCCGCAAGCCCGATGGTCAGATCGGTGCCGGGCCCCGAATATTGCAGCGCGCGAAAGCGCTGGCCGTTGAGCCAGTTGGTACGCTCGCGCAGCACCGCATTGTGGCTTGCCCAATTGCCCATCGCGTCCTCGCGATCGACGCGGGATGCCGCGAAGATCGCATCCGCGAGCTTGCCGACCGCGACGTCCTCGGGATCGTCCGGGAAGACCTGCTTGGCCCAGGACGGGCTCGGATAGGCGATGATGTTCCAGTTGGTGTCGAAATTGACGATCTTTTCGAGGGCGGGCTGATAGGCCATCGAATTCGCCTTGCTGGCGCGCGCCACCTTGGAAGGATCCTCGCCCGACAGCAGCATCGGATTGTCGCCGACGATGGCGAGCCGTGCGGTATTGTCCGAGAACGCCTTGGCCATGCCCTCGTAGAGCCAGCCGGCGGCACGATCGAAACTGCTGTCGTGGCCGTGGCGGTAGCGCGCCAGCGTCATCTCCTCGTCCGACAGGATCGGCGTCACGATACCTGCGCCGGCCTTGTAGGCATGCACGGCGATCCGCCGCACCAGCGGCAGCGCGATGGCCGGCGCCGTCAGAAGCAGATCCTGTCCCGGCCGCAAGCCCAGGCCCACCTTCACCGCCACCTCGGCCAGCCGGTCGAGTTTTACGGGATCGATGGGAGCGGCGGAATTGCGGTGATCAGTCATGCGGTGCCCTCTGCCGAAGTCTATCGTTCAATCTAAGTCTAGCATCACGAGGTGCAAGTGCGCGAGCACCTTGCGACACCGAGAAGATACGCAGTTTTGCGCATTTTGGTTTTCAACGCGTTGCCGATTTCAGCACCCGGTCAACCATCGCGGGCGCGAGCCCGAGGTAATTTCTTGGTGAGGTGAGCGCCTCGATCGTGGCGCGATCGATGCGGCTCGCGATCCGCGCGTCGGCGGACAGCGCGTCGGCCAGGCTCATGCCCTTCTCATTGGCCTGCCGGCAGGCGTCATAGACCACGTCATGGGCCTCCTGCCGGCCGATCTGCGGCGCCAGCCCCATCATGACCGCCTCGGCCACAATCAGGCCGCGGCTGACGGCGAGATTGTCATTCATCCTGGCTTCGTCCACGATGAGGCCCGCGAGCGCGAACTTCGCCTGGTGCAGCGCGCCTGCCGTCAGCACGAAGCTTTCGGGGATTGCCATCCATTCCGCGTGCCAGGGACCCGTGGCGCGCTCGAAATCCTGCACCATGGCGTCGAGCATCAGGCCGGCGTGCTGGCGCACCGCCTTGGACGCTGCCAGCATCAGTTCCGACGAGATCGGGTTGCGCTTCTGCGGCATGGTCGAGGAGGCCCCGCGCCCCTTGACGAAGGGCTCGTAGACCTCGGCGAACTCGGTGGAGGCCATGATCATGATGTCGAGCGCGATCTTGCCGAGGGAGCCGGTGACGAGCGCGAGAAAATTCACGGCTTCTGCAAATCCGTCGCGCGCGACGTGCCAGGTCGAGGCGGGAACGCCGAGCCTCAGCTCGGCACAGAGCGCCTCCTGCACCTCGAACCCCTTGTCGCCGAGCGAGGCCAGCGTGCCGGCCGCGCCGGCGAACTGGCCGACCAGCACGCGCGGCTTCAACTGCGCCAGCCGCTCGGCGTGGCGATCGAACATGGCGAGCCAGATCGCGGTCTTGTAGCCGAAGGTCACCGGCAGCGCCTGCTGCAGGTGAGTGCGCCCCGCCATCGGCGTATCGCGATAGCGTTTCGAGAGGTTCGCCAGGATGCCGCGGAGCTCGGCGATGTCGCGTTCGGCGATCTCCAGCGCCGCGCGGAGCTGCAGCACCACGGCGGTGTCCATGATGTCCTGCGTGGTCGCGCCCCAATGCACGTAGCGGCCGGCGTCGCCGCATTGCTTCACCATCTGGTGCACCAAAGGCAGGATCGGATAGCCGACGATGTCGGTCTCCTGCCTGAGCAGGTCGAAATCGAGCGCGGCGGCGTCGGTCCGCGCCGCAATCGCCTCGGCCGCCTCCTGCGGAATCACACCGCACTTCGCTTCCGCCTTCGCCAGCGCCACCTCGACCTCGGCATAGCGCGCGACCAGCGCGACGTCGGAAAACACCTCCCGCATCTCGGCCGTGCCAAAGGCGTCGCGGAACAGCATGGAATCGAGCACGGTGGTGGAGGCGGGAAAGGCGGGCATGGGCGTTCTTTATGTTTGATTTTTGTGTGGAACCGATAGCTTACGCAGTCGGGGCAGTTCGGCAAAGGACAAAGCCCGATACGCCCGACATTCCGCCGCGCGGAGCGTGAGCCCGGAATGACGGGGCCTGGCAGGTCTGCCGGCAAAGCCGTCAAAATCCCGTTGATTGTATTCCCATCCCAGACAGCATGGCTGCCATCACGCGATTGAAGTGAACCTGGCAGGCCGGTGAGCGGACTCACAGATATCGAGCTGAAATCCCTTTTTGATTTGATCATTGCCTGATGTCGTTGTGAGGTCTGAGTTTTCGACGTGCAGTTTCTGTTCCGGGACCACCTTCTCGATACCGACCGGCGCGAGCTGAGCCGCGAGGAGGTTCCCGTTGCCGTGGAGCCGCAGGTCTTCGACCTCGTCGTCCACCTCATGCAGAACCGCGACCGGGTTGTCAGCAAGGACGAGTTGATCGACAAAATCTGGCACGGGCGCAGCGTCTCCGAATCCACCCTGACCAGCCGGATCAACGCCGCGCGCAAGGCGATCGGCGACAGCGGCGCAAGCCAGACGCTGATCCGCACCATCGCCCGCAAGGGCTTTCGCTTCGTCGGCGATGTCGAGGCCAAGAATGGCGCGATGAGTGGCGCGATTTTGCCGGAACCCGGCCGCACCGCCGAGGCGCAGCGCGCCGCACTCGCGCTGCCCGACCGACCCGCCATCGCCGTGCTGCCCTTCACCAATATGAGCGGCGCAGCCGAGCAGGACTATTTCTCCGACGGCATCAGCGAGGACATCATCACCGCGCTGTCGAAGCTGCGCTGGTTCTTCGTCGTCGCGCGCAACTCCTCGTTCGTCTACAAGGGGCGCGCCGTGCATATCCGCGAGGTCGCGCGCGAGCTCGGGGTACGCTACGTGGTCGAAGGCAGTGTGCGTCGAAGCGGCGATCGCGTGCGCATCTCGGCCCAGCTCAACGACGTCTCGACCGGAAGCCATCTGTGGGCCGAGCGCTACGACCGCGAGCTCGCCGACATCTTCGCCGTGCAGGACGAGATCACCGAGGCGATCGTCGCCGCGATCGAGCCACAGCTCTATGCCGCCGAAAGTTTTCGCGCCCAGCAGAAGCCGCCGGGGAGTCTCGATGCCTGGGACCTCGTGATGCGCGCGCTGTCGCATCATTGGCGCATCACCCGCGAGGACAATGCCGCCGCACAGGCGCTGCTCGGCAAGGCCGTTGCGATCGATCCGGCCTATGGCAAGGCGCTGGGGCTGCTCGCACCCAGCCATATCTTCGGTGCGCATATGGGCTGGGCCGACATGGCCGCGACGGTGCCGGTCGCCGAACGCGCCGCGCTCGCGGCGGTGGAGGCCGATCGCGAGGACGCCTGGGCCCATCACGGCCTCGCTTACACCTATCTGTTCCGCCGCCGCTTCGACGACGCGTTGGCGGAGTTCGAGCTGGTGCTGCAGCTCAATCCGAACTTCGCGATGGCGCATGCCTTTTACGGCGTGACGCTGTGCTACGCCGGGCGATGGCAGGACGGCGATGCCGCCGCGCGCCGCGCGCTGCGACTGAGCCCGCGCGATCCACTCGCTGCGATCTATTGCGGGGTTGCGGCCTACGCCCGGTTCGTCGGCCGTGACTACGAGGGAGCCGTGCAGATGGCGCGGGAGTCGCTGCGGCAGCGCGGTGACTTCGTCGGCGCGCACCGCGTGCTGACGGCCGCCGCCGGGATGTCAGGAGATCCGGCGCTCGCAGCCTCCGCCCTGGAAGGCCTGCGCCGCGCTCAACCCGGCATCTCGCTCGGCTGGATCACGCGCGAGCTGCCGATGCTGCGGGACGAGGATCGGGCGCATTATCTGGAAGGATTGCAGCGCGCGGGAATGACGTGACGGCCGCGCGAGGATGACGATGCACGTTCTCTCATCGCGCGCTGCGCGCTAATCGTCGTCGGGGCCGAACAGCCTGATCTGCGGGAAGCCGCCGCGCGGCCGGCCGGCGTAATCGCGCGTATCGGAATCTTCGCGGATGTTGCGCGCGACGTCGTCCCAGTCGGTGCGGTCGCGCATGCCGCGCTGCTCGCGGCCTTCGTAGGAGTGGCGGCGCTCGACCCAGCGCTCGCGGCGCTCGATCCGGCGCCGATCTGACGCGGCGCGCTTCACGTCGGAGTCCCGGGCTTTGGCATAGGCATTTTCGGGCGAAGAGACCGCGTCGGCCGAGGCCTGCTGGTCGGCCGGTTTTGCGGCCTTCGCGGACGATGCGATCGGAGGCTTGGACTGTTCCTTGGGCGGCTCGCCCGCGGCCGCCTGTGAAGGCGGCGGTGCTGCGGGTTCGACCCTCGCCTGGGTGGGCTGCGCATCAGGCTTTGCGGCTTCAGGCTTTGTCGCTTCGGCCTGCGCCGGCGTCGCGATCATCGTGCCGAAGGCTTGCGAGCCGGTGAGATAATTGACGCGTTCCGAGGGTGCGTTGATCGCCGGCGTGCCGGCGGACTCGGCGCGCTGCGCCATCTTGCTGGTGTCCGGGCCCTGTTTGGACGTGACGGGGTTCATGATGTTGCCGGCGACGATGCCGCCGCCCAAACCAACGGCGATGGCGGCGATGATCGTTCCGGCACCGACGAAATAGGCTGTCGAGGCGCGCATTGATCCACTCCCTCATTGGGGCGAGCAACGCGCGTCGATTGCCGGATGTTCCTGATGTGGAAGCAGTTCCCGGAGGAACTTGCAGGTCAAATCTGCTGCGCGACCTTTTCGAGCCCGATGATGCGAGCAAGCTTGCGCACTTCTTCCTTCTGGTCGTCACGCAGCTGGAACAGCAGCGGCATCGCCGCCGACTTCAGCTGCTGGACCTCGTCGCAATTCGGATCGATCGGCACGCCGGGCGCCTGCGGATTGGAAAGCTTGTTGGCCGAGATCTTGCGCACGACGTTGCGCAGCGCGGTCTCGACTGACGGCCAGTAATATTCCTGCGACGACGACAGCTTCAGGCGATCCCTGATGCCCGCGATCTGTGCGTCGGACAGCAGCGCGTAAGTCTTCGGCGGCTGCGGCTTGGCCACCACCTTCGGTTTGGCCGGAACTTCGACCGCGGGAACCTCCGCCGCGGCGGGCGCTTCGGACACGCTCGACGACTTTGGCATCGGGAAATCGGACGGCGTGGCCGCGGCAAAGGCCTGGCGCAGCGGCTCGGTCAACACCGGCGCCTGGGCGAGCCTGTCGGCGGGAACCTGGACCGGCTCGATCGCAGCCGAGGCCAGGGCCAGGGTCGGGACCAGACGATCGGCCTTGGCGGCGCGGTTGGTGGAGAGCTGCTTCGGCGGGGCCTGCGTGATCATCTCGGCGCTGACGCTGGGCACGCTGTCACGACCGAGAATGGCGGTGGTCGCGGCGCCCAGGACGAGGAAGCAGGTCAGGACGACGATGGTGATGGCTCTGGACAAACGTCTCTCCGGGAACGACCGCTTCACGAGTTTGTTAACGTTGCCCGGGAAAAGGGCACGAATTAAGGCTTGAGTGTGCTTTCGTTGCGACAATCCGTGTGCCAGCAGCGACACGCTCCGAAAAAGCCAGGGAAATCAGGCCGCTGCGCTGAGATCGTAGGCGTCCTGGATGTCGGCGACGATCTCCGAGGCCTCCCAGACCGCGCGCGGCTCGACCGATTGCAGGGTCACCGTCCAGTTGCCGCCCCGGCGGGTGCGGGGAACGCTGACGACGTCGAAGCGGACGTTGCGGCACAGCGGGTGGCGGGCCAGCGCATGGGCGACGCGAATTCGGATTTCGTCCAGCGTCGCGGCTGTCTTGCTGTTGAGATAATCGAAGTCCATCGCCTGTCCCTCTCGTCCTGATTGGCGGCCGTGAGGGGATTCTTGGCGGGCGATGGTTAATCCGCCGTTAAGTGGGGCGGGCCGGAACAGCACGGGATTAACTGTGATTGATGCACCGGCGTCTTCGCTCCCCCTCCCCGTTCTTGCGAGGAGACGCGCAGAACCTATCGCCCAACCGCCTCCCGATATTCGACGAGGGTCCGCGCAACGAGACCCTCGACGGCGGGCACATCGGTGACCCCAGAGGTCGAATGCCCGCCGCTCCAGATATCGCGCCAGCGTTTGGGGCGGCTTTCGCGCGCGGCGACGTCGATATCCTTGGCGATGTCAATCGCGCCGCGTCCCGGCAAATCGTGGGGATCGAGCCCGGCGGCCAGGATCGATGGCCTCAGCATGTTGGTCTGCAAGCCCGTGAACGCCGTGGTCAGCAAGATGTCGTCGGCGCTGCTCTCGACCAGCATCTTCTTGTGACGCTCGTCCGCCATGCTCTCGCGCGTCGCGATGAACTTGGTGCCCATATAGGCAAGATCGCAGCCGAGCATTTCTGCCGCGTGCAGCGCGCGGCCGTCGCTGATGCCGCCTGCGAGCACGATGATGCCGTCAAAGAACGCGCGCACCGCGCGGACGAAGGCGAACGGGTTGAGCCAGCCGGTCTGCCCGCCCGCGCCCGCGGTGAGCAGCACCAGCCCGTCGGCGCCGGCTTCCGCCGCGCGCTCGGCATGGCGGATGGAAGCGACGTCCGCCAGCACCAGCGCCCCGGCATCGTGCAGCGGCGTCAACACGGGCGCGGGCGAGCCGACCGAGGTGATGACGATCTCGGGCCTGTGCCGCAACAGCACGGCAAGATCCTGCTCCAGCCGCGCGTTGGAGCGGTGCACGATCAGGTTCGGGCAAAGCGGCGCGGCCCTGCGGCCGGCCTGATCTTCGTGCCTGCGCAAGCGCGTCTCGATCGCGGTCAGCCATTCATCGAGCTGGTCAGTGCTGCGGCAATTCGCGGTGGGGAAGCTGCCGATCACCCCGTTGCCGCAGGCCGCGACCATGAGCTCGACGCCCGACACCAGGAACATCGGAGCTGCGATCAGTGGCAGAGCGAGGCGATCGCCGAAGCGTTGCATTCGATCTGATGGCACGCATTCCTCCCTCGTGCGGGCTTTGTCGTTTCCTCCCGCAGTCTCTGTGCTAGCGTCATCGGCAACATTGGCACGCCAGAAGCCGGTGACAAAGCAACGAGGAAACATATGTCCGATCCGCTCCACGCATCGTCCCCGACTTGTGCGCAGACGCTACGGGCGCTGTCGCGCTATCCCGGCCGCACCGCTTTCGCCTGGCCCGGCGGATCGCTGAGCTACCAAGGCACCATCGACCTGATCGGGCGCGTCCAGAATGTATTCATGCGGCTCGGATTGCCGCCGGGCGCACGCGTCGCCTTCCTCACTGCGAACCGCGCCGACACCTGGTGCGCCGGCGTTGCCGCGCAATTGTCGCGGCTCTGCGTCACCTGGCTGCATCCGTTGGGATCGCTGGAGGACCAGCTGTTCCAGCTCGAAGATGCCGAGGCCGAGATGCTGGTGGTCGATGCGGCCGCCTTCCGCGACCGCGGCGGCGAGCTTGCCACGAGGGCGAGCCGGCTGAGGGCGGTCTTCACCATAGGACCGGCCGGCTACGGTCTCGATCTGTTGGCAGCGATCGAGAGCGCGGGACACGCCAGCGCGCGAAATCTCGCCAGCCTCGACGATCTCTCGACGCTGAACTATACCGGCGGCACCACCGGAAAATCCAAGGGCGCGCTGCGCTATCACCGCGAGAATGCCGGAGCCGCCGGCGCCATCCTCGCCGATTTCGAGATCCCCGACGCGGCACGCTATCTCACCGTCGCGCCGATCAGCCATGTTGCGGGCACCAAAGTGCTGCCGACCCTGATGCGCGGCGGCACGGTGCATATGCTCAAAGGTTTCGATCCCGAGGCCGTGCTCACCACGATCGCACGCGAGCGCATCAACTTCACGCTGTTCGTCCCGACCATGATCTACGTGCTGCTCGACCATCCTGCGCTTGACAAGACCGACCTGTCATCGCTCGAGTTGGTGCTCTACGGGGCCTCAGCGATGTCGCCGAGCCGGCTGGTCGAGGGCATCGAGCGCATCGGGCCGGTGTTCTCCCAGCTTTATGGCCAGACCGAATGCTATCCGGTCTCGGTGCTGCGCAAGGCGGATCACGATCCCAAGACGCCGGAACTGTTCCTGTCCTGCGGTTTCCCGATCGCAGCCTGCGAGGTCAAGATCCTCGACGACAACGACCAGGAGGTGAAGACGGGCGAGGCCGGCGAGATCTGCGTGCGCGCCCCGCATGTGATGGCGGAGTACTGGAAGCGGCCCGACATCACCGCCGAGACGCTGAAGAACGGCTGGGTCCACACCGGCGACATCGCGCGCAAGGACGAGCGCGGCTACATGTTCATCCTCGACCGCAAGAAGGACATGATCGTGTCCGGCGGGTTCAACATCTTCCCGCGCGAGGTCGAGGACGTGCTGTCGCAACATGCCGATGTCGCCATGGTCGCGGTCGTCGGCATTCCCGACGAGAAATGGGGCGAAGCCGTCACCGCCATCGTAGTCCCGCGCGATGGCGCAAGACCGGATCCGGACGAGCTGATCAACCTGGTGAAGGTGCGAAAGGGCTCGGCGCATGCGCCCAAGCAGATCCAGTTCGTCAAGCAATTGCCGATGACCGGCGTCGGCAAGATCGACAAGAAGGTACTGCGTGCGGGGTTCTGGAGCGGAAGGGACCGGATGGTGGGGTAGATACCCCGGAATTCTACGGTGTCGTTGTGGCCCGGAGACCACAACGCGCAACGGAGTGTGCGCCCGCCACGCCCGCACAATTGCCGGCGAATCGGGGAATCACCTAGACCGCTGATGGGGCTGGGAAGCGGAGTAAGGCATGAGAGTCGCTTCCCTGGAAAGTGCAGTCGCCGCGATCACCTTGATCACGGCTATCGTCGTGGTGCTGTGGGAGATCAAGATCTTCTACGGAATGTGAACTGGCAGGATGGCAAGCATCCCTTCCGCGGCGGCGGAAGCTTGCCGTTCAATCACCCAGCGCCGGCACAGCCGGGTCCGACATCCATAATGGCCGACGAAACAGCGCAGCGCAGGCGACGCCAGCAAGCGCGACCCCTCCCCCGATGATGTGGAAGGCGCGGACGGGTTCGCCGAGCAGCGCGATGGCGCCGAGCGCGGCGAGCACAGGCAGCAAGTTCATGAAGATCGCACAGCGGTTGGGACCGAGGACCTGCACACCGCGAACCCACAAGAACGGAAGCACGATCGAGGCAAGACCTCCAGCATAGGCTATCAGCGGCAACGTCTCCGTGTTCAGCGCGCGCATCGGAGCGGGCGTCGCGAGGAATGCCGGAAACATGATCGCGAGCGCGCACAGCGCCTGCATGTAGGTCGATTGCCAGCCCGCGACCGGGAGGTCCCAACGCTTCAGCAGGACGCCGTAGAGCGCATAGACCAGCGCGGCGACAAACATCAGGAGATCGCCGGGACGCACGCCGCCCCGCAGCAGTGCGACCGGATCGCCGCCGCTGACGAGATAGACGAGGCCGGCGAGCGACAGCATGCCGCCGCCGACCAGTCCGACGGTCGGCGTCTCCCGAAGCAGCACCGCGCTCAGCAGCACTGTGAGCAGCGGCGTCAGCGCCGTAAACACCGCCATGTTGGTCGCGCTGGTGGTCTCGGCAGCGAGATACGACAAGCTCTGGAACAGGCACATCGCAAGGAAGCCGAGCACCGCGAACTGTCCGAAATGCCGCCAGATCACCGTCCGGTTGCGCCAGGCCGGCGCGGCGACGAACAGGCTCATGCATCCGGTCGCGAGCAGCAGGCGATAGAACGTGATCGCCTCGGGCCCGATGGTGTGAGCGGACAACCGTGAGACGATCACGTTGCCCGCCCACAGCACAATCGCGAAGAACGGATAGAGGAAGGCGGCCTTGTTGGTCATGGCTTCAACTCTTGAATTCAAACCGTCGAGGCCAAGCGTAATGCTTTCGCCAGCGTCCGTATCGCTCTAGAATGACCGGGACTGTCGAGATTGGGACATGCTGGACGAGCTCACCACACGGCATCTTGCGTTCCATGCCACGAGGCGCGCGCTGACTGCGATGGAGGTGGACTATCCCGATGGCGCCTCCACCGGCGTGCACGCGCATCCGACCGCACAGCTGCTCTACGCCATCGAAGGCGTCATGGTGGTGCGTTCGGCGGCGGGCACGTGGATCGTGCCGCCGAACCGCGCGGTATGGCTCCCACCCGGTCTCGACCATGAGACGATCATGTCGGGGCGGGTACGGATCCGCACCGTCTTCGTCGACCCGAACGCCGCAGCGCATCTGCCGGAGAAGAACTGCGTCATCGCAGTGTCGCCGCTACTGCGCGAGCTGGTCGTTGCGGCAACGCGCATTCCCGTCGACTATGACGAGGCCGGCCGCGACGGACGGTTGATGCGGCTGCTGCTCGACGAACTGCGCGTCTCGGACGTACTGCCTCTGCATCTGCCGTTCCCCGAAGACACCAGGCTTCGAACGATCTGCTCAGCCATCGCCGACAACCCATCGGACAATTCGACCGTCGAGCATTGGGCCGGGCGCGTCGGGGTCACCGCCAAGACAATTCACCGCCTGTTCGCGAGACAGACCGGGATGAGTTTCGCGCAATGGCGACAGCAGGCGCGCCTCCTGCATGCGCTGCGTCGCATCGCCTCCGGCGAGAAGATCATCGACGTCGCCTTCGATTGCGGCTACGCCAGCCAAAGCGCCTTTGCCGCAATGTTCCGCCGGCACTTTGGCGTGCCGCCGTCGATGTTTTATCGTTGAGGCGGTGACGGTGCGCAGGCGCCGAGTCCGCGAGCGCTCACGGCGCGTCAGGTGTCATCGCCTGGCTCGACCCGGCAGAATCAGGTGTTCCAGAGTGCCTCACCGCTTCTCGATCACCAGGCTCTGCACCGCACGGCCAAAATAACCCTGCCTGTCGGCGAGGCGCGACATTGCGAGCCCGGTGCCGTCGGGGCCGATCCAGGATTCACCGTCGAGCAAGATCCATTCGCCGACCGGCTGGCGTGCGAAGCTGACCGTGAGGTCGGCGTTGATGTAGGTCCAGGCGCGGAAATCCAGCGTCGAGGCGGTGCCGTTGGAGAAATCGGCGGCGACCATTGCGCGCATGGCCTGGGAGATCGCTTCGCCCTCGATCAACGGATGATCGACGCGAAACCAGATCGCGCCGGCGCCGGCCTGGCCGAAGCGGCCGCGCGCAGCACGCATCGAGACCGAACGCACGAACGGGCTGGTGGCGGCGTGACCGTCCTCGACCAGCGAATCCTCAGGCGAGGCCAGCGTGACCGGCAGCTCCCTGACGTCCTCGGGCAGCGACAGTGCCTGGCGCTTGATCTTGAGCACGGTTGCGCCGACGACCTGCACGCCGTCGGCCAGCAGCTTGATCTCGCAGAGCTGGATCTTGCGACCCTCGCGCAAGACATCGGTCACGATCGCGAGCGGCGCCACCGGCACCGGGCGCATCAGATCGATGGTGACGCGCGCGATGTCCATCGTAACAGGCGCCGGAATGCGTTCGGCCGCCCATGTCACCAGCGACGCGGGCGCCGAGCCGTGCTGCATGCGCCGGTCCCAGGGACCGGCGGCATCCGGACTGGTGACGACGTTGTTGCCGTCGACGCGGTAGATGGCGGTCATGCTGCACTCGATCTCGGGACGATCACAGCGGCGGATCGACCGCTTCGTCGTATTCCTTCTTGAAGCGCGCGATCAGTTCGGCGGCGGGGACGACCTTGTCGATGCTGCCGATGCCCTGGCCCGAGCCCCAGATTTCCTTCCAGGCCTTCGGCTTGGCGCGCTCGCCGGAGGCGTCGGTGCCGAAATTCATCTTGGAGGGATCGGAGGTCGGCAGATTGTCGGGATCCATGCCGGCGGCGAGGATCGAGGGCTTGAGATAGTTGCCGTGCACGCCGGTGAAGAGATTGGAATAGACGATGTCGTCGGCACTCGAACCGGCGATCATCTCCTTGTAGCGTTCGACCGCGTTGGCTTCTTTCGTCGCGATGAAGGCGGAGCCGATATAGGCGAAGTCGGCGCCGAGGATGCGCGCGGCGCGGATCGCCTTGCCGTTGCCGATCGCACCCGACAGCGCGATCGGGCCGTCGAACCACTTGCGCGTCTCGGCGACGAAGGCCAGCGGCGAGATGGTGCCGGCATGGCCGCCGGCGCCGGCCGCGACCAGGATCAGGCCGTCGGCGCCCTTCTCGATCGCCTTGTGCGCGAATTTCTGGTTGATCACGTCGTGAAAGACGATGCCGCCCCAGCCGTGCACGGCCTGGTTCAGCTCCTCGCGCGCCCCGAGCGAGGAGATGATCATCGGCACCTTGTACTTGGCGCAAAGCTGCATGTCGTGGTCAAGCCGGTTGTTCGACTTGTGCACGATCTGGTTGACCGCGAACGGCGCCGACGGCTTGTCGGGATGGGCACGGTCATAGGCCGCGAGCTCCTCGGTGATGCGGGCCAGCCATTCGTCGAGCAGCTCCGGCGGCCGCGCGTTCAGCGCCGGAAACGAGCCGACCACACCCGCCTTGCACTGCGCGATCACGAGATCGGGCACCGAGATGATGAAGAGCGGCGAGCCGATCACGGGGATCGACAGACGCCCCTTGAACAAGGCGGGCATGGACATTGCGAAACGATCCTCTGTTAGCCGGTCAATGGAAGGTTGGGCAGCATACCAACAAGGCAATCTTTCCACTGTCAAGTATTGCGTTTGGCCGCCGCGGGGGAGCGACCGCCGCAATTCCAAGCAGCGGAATTCCTCTCCTGTCATTCCGGGGCGACGCGAAGCGTCGAGCTATGATGCGCGATTGCGCATCAGAGAATCCATCGGGCCTCAGCGCGAATGGTAGGATGGATTCCGGGTTCGCGCTTCGCGCGCCCCGGAATGACGTCAAGAAATTAAATCCGGGTTGATCAACCGCTCGAACGAGAACATCTCGTCCCACTTCTGCTGCGTCAGCAGCTTGCGTTCGACGACCACGATCTGGTGCAGCGACTTGCCGCTCTTGTAGCCTTCGCGCGCGATCTCGGCGCATTGCTTGTAGCCGAGCAGCGGCTTCAGCACCGTGACGATGCCGAGCGAGTTCAGCACCATGTTGCGGGTGTGCTCCTCGTTGGCGGTGATGCCGACCACGCAGTTCTCGCGCAGGCTGTTGACGGCGCGCTCCATGGTGCGGATCGAAAAGAACAGCGCGAACGAGATCACCGGCTCCATCACGTTGAGCTGGAGCTGACCGGCGCTTGCTGCCAGTGTCACCGTGGTGTCGAGGCCGATGACGAGGAAGCTGGTCTGGTTGACGACCTCGGGGATGACGGGATTGACCTTGCCGGGCATGATCGAGGAGCCCGGCTGAAGCTGCGGCAGGTTGATCTCGTTGAAGCCGGCGCGCGGGCCGGAGGCGAGCAGGCGGATGTCGTTGCAGATCTTGGTCAGCTTGCTCGCGGTGCGCTTCAGCACGCCGGAAAGCTGCACATAGGCGCCGGTGTCCGAGGTTGCCTCGACCAGGTCGCCGGCGAGGATGAAGTCGACGCCGGTCAGCGCGCTCAGGTGCCGGACCGCGAGCTTGGGATAACCGACGGCCGCGGTCACGGAGGTGCCGATCGCCGTGGCGCCGAGATTGATCTCGCGCAGCAGCGCGCGTGCTTCCGAGATGCGATCGACCTCCTCGCCGATCGTGGTGCCCCAGCCCCGGAATTCAGCGCCGAGCGACATCGGCACGGCGTCCTGCAGATGCGTGCGGCCCATCTTCAGCACGCGATCGAATTCGCGGCCCTTGGTGAAGAAGGCTTCCTGGAGCTGGCGCAGCGCGGTCATGTAGCTCTCGAGCCGCAGGATCAGCGCCAGACGAAAAGCGGTCGGATAGGTGTCGTTGGTCGACTGGCCGTAATTGACGTGATCGTTCGGGCTGACGTGCTGATAGTCGCCCTTGGCGAAGCCGAGCAATTCCAGCGCGAGGTTCGCAATCACCTCGTTGGCGTTCATGTTGGTCGATGTGCCGGCGCCGCCCTGGATGAAGTCGGTGACGAACTGGTCCATCATGTCGCCGGCGATGACGCGGTCGCAGCCGAGGATGATCGCGTCCGCGACCTTGGCGTCGATCGCGCCGAGATCGCGATTGGCCATGGCGGCGGCCTTCTTGACGTAACCGAGCGCCTTCACGAAGTAAGGCTCCTGGTTCATCGGAATACCGGTGATGTGGAAGTTCTCCTTACCCCGGATGGTCTGGACGCCGTAATAGATGTCGTCGGCGATCTCACGCTGTCCGAGGAAGTCCTGCTCCGTACGGCTCATGGGCACTCCTTGTTGCTCGCGCGACGTCCGTTAATTCAGGCACAGCGCGCTGGTCACGAATGTATCGGTGCGGCAGTCGTCCGGTTTGCGTTGCCTGCCCGGGATCAGGACCTTGGCCGAGCATTTTTCCGCGGAGTCGGCATTGAGGCTCTTGCCTTCCTTGTAACCCTTGCTCTGGCACAGGAGGTCGGCGGCCTGCTTGCAATCGGGCGCGCCGTTCGACGAGGCCGGACAGGCCATGCGGCCCGAGACCATGGTCGAGGGCTTGGTCAGCCGCGACAGGTCGTTCATGGTTTCACCGGGGCTTTTGATCGGCGGCAGGATCGAGGGCAGCTTGTCGAACAGCTTGCCCATTTCGTTGATCAGCCCGGGATTTTCCGCTGCCGCCGGCGGCGCCGAAGCTGCGGGGGTCGATGGCGGCGGCGCGGCCTGCGCCCCCTGCTCCCGCAGGCCGAGCGCCGGCGGCGCGGATTGCGGCCAAGCCGTCCCGCCGGCAAGCAGGAGCAGCAGCACTGCTGACATCAGCGTCCCGAGCCGCAGGGCGGGATTGCCGGATCGAACCATCATGACGGCAACCGTAGCCGAAGCCGGCCCGGCGGCAAAGCCGCTGGCGCTACATCAGCTTGATGGCGATGACGAAGCCGAGCACCAGCGCCGCGGCACCGACCGCCACCACGAGACCGAGATGCTTCTCGATCTTCACGCGGATCCAGTCGCCATAGCGGTTGAGCAGGATCGCGACGATGAAGAAGCGTCCGCCGCGCGCAACCACTGAGAACAGGACGAACAAGAGCAGATTGTAGCCGGCAAAGCCCGAGGTGATGGTGACGAGCTTGTACGGGATCGGCGTCAGCCCCTTGAGCAGGATGATCACCGCGCCCCATTCGGCGTATTTGGCACGGAAGCCGTCGACCTGATCGCCGAGCCCGTAGAGCTGGATCAGCCAATGACCGAGCGAGTCGTAGAGCAGCGCACCGATGGCGTAGCCGAGAACCCCGCCGAGCACCGAGGTCACGGTACAGACGGCCGCATAGAGCCAGGCGCGCTGCGGGCGCGCCAGCGACATCGGGATCAGCATGACATCCGGCGGGACCGGAAAGAAGGAGCTTTCGGCGAAAGACACGATGCCCATGATCCAGAGCGCGTAGGGCTTGTGGGCGGCGTCGATGCACCAGTCGTAGATACGTTTCAGCATGGCGCCGCGATGAAGCACCATGGGACGGATTTGTCCATCGCGAGTTTTGTGACGTTTTCGTCGCGCTTTAGTGGCGCTTGCGCGCCGCACGGCCCTCGAGCGCGACAATTGGCCGCCTGGCGGCCACGCGCGATGACGCGACCTTAGGCAGCTTCATCGACGATTTCGGCAGCTTCTCGGCGATGCCGAGCATGTTTTCCCGCCGTGTCATCTCGCGCCAGACGTCCTCGGGGCGCACCCCGGCCGAGGCCCAGAGCACGGTGAGATTGTACAAGAGATCGGCGCTTTCCCGGATTACGGCGTCGGTGTCGCCATTGACCGCATCGATCACGACCTCGATCGCCTCTTCGGCGAGCTTCTTTGCCATTTTCGAGGGCCCGCGCTGAAACAGCCGGGCCGTGCGCGATGTTGCCGGATCAAGATCTCTGGCCGCGAGCACAGCCAGATATAGCCGCTCAAGCGAATCACTCATGGTACTCAAACTACTCTAAACAAATGGCGAGCGCGTTAACGTGCTACAATAAAAGCAAAAAACAGGCCGGCGCGGCAAGCGCGACGGCCTGTCCCGGTTAACCCCGGCTGCCGGGGCTCTAGTAGCAATTCTGGTAATAGCCCTGGCCGCAGAACTCGGACGGAGCCGTGCCGCCATAGCGCTGATACTGGTAGTTCGGGCCCGGGCCGTAATAGGGACCGTAGGCCGGGCCCCTGTAATAGACCGGACCGCCGTAATAGCCGTAGCCCGGACCGTAGTCATAGGCGTAGGCGTCACGGGTCGCGGCGATGGCAAGGCCGGTGCCGATGGCCGCGAAAGCCGCAGCAGCGGCCGCACCGCCTCCGCCGCCATGCCAGTGGCGACCGCCCGCATAGGAAGCGGTCGGGGCAACCGCGGTCAACGCCAGCGCCGCGGCGGTCGCAAGAACGGCCTTTCGGCCCGCAAACTTGGAGAATCGCTCGAACATGTCTTGGGCCCTCCTTTGGGACCTGGAATGGACGCCTGCGGACAGGCTCATGCCTTTCAAACCCGCATAGCCTAAGTTGGGTTCCCCAACCCCAACACAAGCTGAACGGGGTTGCGTAATCGTGACGCAACCGCCGCTCATCCGCCGTTCATGTTGATGCGGACAGACTGCTCGCCAGCCGGCGCTGCAAGCGTCACAAAGCCATAACAATGCGGGACCGGCGCAACTGATGTCGGAATTCAAGACCATCGCGCTTCGTTGCCTGCTGGCCCTCTCGATCTCGCTTTCAACACTCGTTGCACGCGATGTCAGCGCGGCCGAGACCGCCGCGCCGCCCTCCGTTGCGATCCACTTCACCTTCGACCGCCCGCTCGACGCGAGCATGGCGCCGTTCTTTCTTGCGGCGAAGGACGGCAGCTTCGGCGCCGAGCGTCTCAACGTGGCCTTCAGCAGCGCAACCGGATCGCCGGAGGTGCTCGCACGCGTCGCCAAGGGCGACAGCGAGCTTGCGCTCGTCGACATCAACGAGCTGATCCGGTTTCGCGACAAGGAGGACGCTGCGCCGGTCAAGGCGGTGTTCGTGCTGTTCAACCGTGCCCCTTACGCGATCGTCGCGCGCAGGAGCCGCGGCATCCAGGCATTGCCCGATCTCGACGGCAAGACCGTCGGCGTCGCCGACGGCGATCTGTCGATGCGGCTGTGGCCGGCGCTGGCGCAGCAGAACGGCATCAAGGCATCGAATGTCAAATTCCACAGGATCAGCCCCGCGGTGCGCGAGCCGATCCTGTCCGCGGGACAGGTCGATGCCGTCGCGGGCTTCAGCTATCTCTCGGCGGTGAACCTGCGCGATCGCGGCGTGCCCGATGCCGATCTCGTCGTGCTGCGTTATGCCGACTATGGCTGCGAAGCCTATGGCTTCGCCGTGGTGGCCAACGCCGCCTTCGCCGCGGCAAAGCCGGAGGCCGTGAAAGGCTTCGTCCGCGCCTTGATCGCCGGCATCGCGGCGACCGTCAAGGAGCCGGCGCGCGCGGCGGACGAGGTTGCGAGCCGCATCGACGGCGGCGACCGCGAGCTCGAGCTGGAACGTGTGCGTACCGTCCTCGCCGACAACATCCTCAGCGACGAGGTCAGGCGCAACGGTCTCGGCGGTATCGAGCCACTGCGCCTGGAGCGCTCGATCGGCCAGATCGCGCAGGACTTCAAATCCCGCAAGCGCCCTGCCGCAAGCGATATCTTCGACGACCGGTTCCTGCCGCCGGTCGCGGGGCGGCTGATCAACTGAGAAAAACTGACAGCTTCCGCTATATCTCGCGCGCGATCCCTGCTTAGAATGCGGGCTCCGTCATCCGCTCGAGTTCGTCGCCCGCATGTCCATCCTCCGTCTCTATACCCGCGTTCTCGAGCTGCTCGGCAAGGAGGCGCGGCTGGGCTGGCTGCTCGCGGTGGCCAATCTGCTGCTGGCGGGGGCGCAATTCGCCGAACCCGTGCTGTTCGGCCGGATCGTCGACGTGCTCTCCGGCAAGACGGTCGCCGGCTCCAGCTCGGCCTGGCCGTTCCTGGCGGCCTGGGTCGCGTTCGGGCTCTTCACCATCCTGTGCAGCGCGCTCGTGGCCCTGCAAGCCGACCGGCTCTCGCATCGCCAGCGCCAGGCGGTGCTGACCAGCTATTTCGAGCACATCCTGCAACTGCCGCTGACCTTTCACTCCGGCACCCATTCGGGCCGCCTGATGAAGGTGATGCTCAACGGTACCGACGCCTTGTGGCGACTGTGGCTCGGCTTCTTCCGCGAGCATTTCGCCGCGATCCTCTCGGTCGCGGTGCTGCTGCCGCTGTCGCTCTATCTGAACTGGCGGCTCGCGATCCTCTTGTTCGTGCTCTGCATCGTCTTCACTGCGCTGACGACCTTCGTGGTGCGCAAGACCTTCGGTATGCAGATGGAAGTCGAGGAGCACTACAGCGAGCTTTCCGCCCGCGCCTCCGATGCGCTCGGCAACGTGGCGCTGGTGCAGAGCTTCGTCCGCGTCGAATCCGAGGTGAAGGGCCTGCGCTCGGTCGCCGACGAGCTGCTCGCCGCGCAGATGCCGGTGCTGTCGTGGTGGGCGCTCGTCACCGTCATCACCCGCGCCTCCACCACCATCACGGTGCTGGCGATCTTCACGCTCGGCATCGCCCTGCACGACCAGGGCCTCACCTCGGTCGGCGAGATCGTGATGTTCGTGAGCTTTGCCACGCTCTTGATCCAGAAGCTCGAGCAGGTCGTGAGCTTCATCAACAGCGTGTTCATGGAAGCGCCGCGCCTGCGCGAGTTCTTCAATGTGCTCGACGCCGTGCCCGCAGTACACGACCGGCCCGACGCGATCGACGCCGGCAGGCTGTCCGGCCTCGTCGAGTTCAACGACGTCACCTTCTCCTATGACGGCAAGCGGCCGGCGATCGAGGACCTCACCTTCACCGCGCTGCCCGGCCAGACCATCGCGCTGGTCGGTCCGACCGGCGCCGGCAAGTCGACCGCGATCGCGCTGCTGCACCGCGCCTTCGATCCGCAATCCGGCTTCATCAAGATCGACGGCATGGACGTGCGCGGCGTGACACTGACCTCGCTGCGGCGGAACATCGGCGTCGTGTTCCAGGAAGCGCTGCTGTTCAACCGTTCGATCGCGGAGAATTTGCGCGTTGGCAAGCCGGATGCGACCGAGTCCGAGATGCGCCAGGCGGCGGAGCGCGCACAGGCGCTCGAATTCATCGAGCGCAGCGGAGGCTTCGAGACCAATGCCGGCGAGCGCGGCCGCATGCTGTCCGGCGGCGAGCGGCAGCGCCTGTCGATCGCCCGCGCGCTGCTGAAGGCCCCGCCGATCCTGATCCTGGACGAGGCGACTTCCGCGCTCGACGCCGTCACCGAGGCCAAGGTGAACGCCGCTCTCGACGAAGTGATGAAGGGCCGCACCACTTTCGTGATCGCCCACCGCCTCTCCACCATCCGCAACGCCACGCGGATCCTGGTGTTCGAGAATGGGCGCGTGATCGAAAGCGGAACTTTCGATGAACTCGTGGCCAAAGGCGGCCATTTTGCCGAGCTTGCCCGGGCGCAGTTCATGGTCCATGAAACCGCTCAAGCAAGCACGCGGGCCAGCGTGACGGCGTCCGAGGCTGCCGCAACGGCGGCCAAGTCTCCCTAGGAAGTCCCTACAGCGCCGTCGAAATTCGGCCTATTTCATTGCGGAATACCGCGCCCAGCCCCCTATTCTCGACGCACCAGCCGGTATAGGTTTGCGACGCCGCAAGCGGCGGCGCTGGATTTCAGAACCGACAATCAGATCACGAGAGCCGCCGGAACCGGCGGGTCTCCAAGGACCGGAATCGGATAGTGCACGCCCTACGCCCGCTGCTTCGCAAGTCCCTGTTCAACCTGTTCGCCGCGAGCCTCGCATGTGCCGCGCTGCTCTCGCCGCGCGCGGCGAGCGCCGAAGCGCTGCTGCTAATCGAGGCCGACAGCGGCAAGGTGCTGCAGGCGGAAAACGCGACCATTCCCTGGTATCCGGCCTCCGTCACCAAGATCATGACCGCCTATGTGACGCTGAAGGCGGTCAAGGATGGCAGGCTGACCCTCGACACGCTGCTCACGGTCTCGCCGACGGCAGCCTCGCAATCGCCCTCGAAGATGGGGTTCCGTCCGGGGACGCAGCTTACCGTCGACAACGCGCTGAAGATGATGATGGTCAAGTCGGCGAACGACATGGCCGTGGTGCTTGCCGAAGGCGTCGGCGGTTCGATCGACGGCTTCTCCGCGATGATGAACGACACCGCGAAGAAGCTCGGCATGACGCAGACCAGCTACGTCAATCCGAACGGCCTGCCCGCCGACGGCCAGATCACGTCGGCGCGCGACCTCGGCATCCTGGCGCGCTCGTTCCTGCGCGACCTGCCGGAATACGAATATTTCGTGCACATCCCTGCGATCCGCTTCGGCAAACGCATCACCGGCAATTTCAACAAGCTGATCGGCCGTTATCCCGGCGCTGACGGTTTCAAGACCGGCTTCATCTGCGCCTCCGGCTACAATCTCGTCGCCTCGGCCACGCGCAACGGCCGCCGGCTGATCGCAGTGGTGCTGGGCGCCAGTTCCGGCACCGCGCGCGCGGTGAAGGCGGCGCAGCTGCTGGAGCGCGGCTTCGCTCCGGACAATCTCACCTGGCTGCGCCCCTCGCTCGGCACGGTCGACAATCTCGTGCCGGTCGACACCTCGCCGCCGAACCTGCGCGACGAGATGTGCGGCGGCCATCGCAAGCGGCCGGCCAGCGACGACGACGATGCGCTGATTGCTGCCAATGGCGGCACTTCAGGATCGGCCTCGGCCACCGGTGGCGAAGCCCAGATAACGTTCTTCCCCGCCGGCCTCCAGCCGCCGCTGATGAAGGCATCCGAGCTGATGGCCTCGGCGCCGGCGCCGACCGAGCCCGTGCTGGTCTATACCGGCCCGACCCGCACCGGCACCGCCCTGATCGCGGCGGTTGCGGCCGATGCCGACCAGCAGGCCGCATCCAAGCCACGTGGCAAGAAGCCGCGCGTGGCCAAGAAGCCCGATGCGACCGACAAGCCCAAAGACGCGGGCAAGGACGCCAGCAAGGACATCAAGACGGCGGCGGCGAAGCCAGCTGTCAAGCCGGCGGAGGCCAAGAGCGACGGCAAGAACGACGCTAAGACCGCGGCGCAACCTGCGGCGCCCAAGCATGCTGCCGCCAGGCACGACACGGCGGCAAAACCCGCCGAGAAGCCGGTGGCAGGCGGCGATCAGAAGCCCGCCAAGCCCAAATCCGCGACCAAGCCCGCCGCCAAGCCGGCCAACAACAGTTAGCGGCGGCCTCGCCGCGACGGCCGGCGCTTCGCACCCGCGGCAGCGCCGTTCGCGACGATTCCAGTAGCTACTCCCCGACCTTTGCCTTAAGCCTCGACGGCTTGCCACCCGTTCCGGCAGGCTCGATACTGGCGGCAATGAGGCAAGCCCGAGACACAACGGGCTCTGGTAGATGAGGGGAGTTTTCCATGGAGCGCATCTGGCTCAAGCAATATCCGCCTGGCGTGCCCGCCGATATCGAGCCGACCCAATACGCATCGCTGGTCGACCTCCTGGAGGAGAGCTTCACCAAGTTCGCCGACCGCAGGGCGTTCATCTGCATGGACAAGTCGATCAGCTACCGCGACCTCGACCAGATGTCGGTCGCGCTCGCCGCCTATTTGCAGGGCCGCGGGCTGCAGCGCGGCGCCCGCGTCGCCATCATGATGCCGAACGTGCTGCAATATCCGGTCGCGACCGCCGCGGTGCTGCGCGCCGGCTTTGCGGTGGTCAACGTCAATCCGCTCTACACGCCGCGCGAGCTCGAGCACCAGCTTAAGGATGCCGGCGCTGAAGCCATCATCGTGCTGGAGAATTTCGCCCACACCGTCGAGCAGGTGATCGCCAAGACGCAGGTGAAGCACGTCATCGTCGCCAGCATGGGCGACCTACTCGGCTTCAAGGGCGTGATCGTCAATCTCGTCGTCCGCCGCGTCAAGAAGATGGTACCGGCATGGTCGCTGCCGGGTTCGGTCTCCTTCAACGACGCACTGTCGGCCGGCCGCGGCATGACCTTCAACAAGCCGAAGCTTTCGCCGGGCGACGTTGCCTTCCTGCAATATACCGGCGGCACCACCGGCGTCTCGAAGGGCGCCACCCTGCTCCACCGCAACATCGTCGCCAACGTGTTGCAGAACGACGCCTGGCTGCAGCCCGCGATCGCCGCACCGCCGCATGTCGACCAGCTCATGATCGTCTGCGCGTTGCCGCTCTATCACATCTTCGCGCTGACGGCCTGCTACCTGCTCGCGGTGCGCGCCGGCGGCTGCAATCTGCTGATCCCCAACCCGCGCGACATTCCCGGCTTCATCAAGGAGCTGGCGAAATACCAGGTCAACAGCTTCCCGGCCGTGAACACGCTCTACAACGGCTTGATGCACCATCCCGATTTCAAGAAGCTCGACTTCTCCAAGCTGAAGATCTCCAACGGCGGCGGCATGGCGGTGCAGCGCCCCGTGGCCGAGCAGTGGAAGGCGGTCACCGGATGCTTCATCGCCGAGGGTTACGGCCTGTCGGAGACTTCGCCGACGCTGACCTGCAATCCGGCAACGGCGACCGAGTTCACGGGCACGATCGGCATCCCCGTGCCGTCGACCTACATCTCGATCCGTGACGACGAGGGCAACGAAGTCCCGCTCGGCCAGGCCGGCGAGATCTGCGCCAAGGGTCCGCAAGTGATGTCGGGCTACTGGAACAGGCCGGAGGAGACCGCCAAGGTGATGACCGCGGACGGCTATTTCCGCACCGGCGACATCGGCGTGATGGACGAGAAGGGCTACACCAAGATCGTCGACCGCAAGAAGGACATGATCCTGGTCTCCGGCTTCAACGTCTATCCGAACGAGGTCGAGGAAGTGATCGCGAGCCATCCGGGCGTGCTCGAATGCGCCGTGATCGGCATCCCCGATTCCAAGTCGGGCGAAGCGGTGAAGGCTTTCGTGGTGAAGAAGGATCAGAACCTCACCGCCGAGGCGGTGATCAAGTTCTGTCACGAGCAGCTCACCGGCTACAAGGTGCCCAAGCACATCGAATTCCGCAACGACCTGCCCAAGACCAATGTCGGCAAGATCCTGCGTCGGCAGCTGCGCGACGAGAAGAACGCGCAGGCCGCGTAAGCGCCTCTGCGGTTCATGAAAGCCGGCAGCGACATCGCGCCGTCAGACGTGCTCGCCTTCTGGCGCGAGGCCGGCAGCGAGCGCTGGTACGCGCGTGACGACGCCTTCGACGCGGAGGTGAGGCGCCGCTTTCTTCCACTCTGGCAGAAGGCGGCCGCCGGCGGACTGGCATCGTGGGAAGACACCGACGACGGCACGCTCGCGCTGGTGATCGTGCTCGACCAATTTCCCCGCAACATGTTCCGCGGCACCTCCCAGACCTTCGCCAGCGACGGCCTGGCGCGCGACGCTGCCCGCCGCGCCATCGACCGCGGAGTCGATGGCAGGGTCGACCCGCTCCTGCTCGAATTCCTCTATCTGCCTTTCATGCATTCGGAGCACCTGCCCGACCAGCTGCATTGCATCGCGCTGTTTCAGAACACCGAGAATGCCAAGAACCTGAAATACGCGAGGATGCACGCCGAGATCATCCAGCGGTTCGGCCGGTTTCCCCACCGCAACCAACTCCTCGGCCGCGACACCACCGCGGAAGAGCAGGATTTTCTCGACAATGGCGGCTTCGCCGGTTGATGACATGAGGGTGAAGGGCCCAGCGAGCGCTTCAAGCTCTCGCCGCTTCGCCCGCCGGCAATATTGTGCAGGCCCGCCGCACGGTCTAAAAGGCAGGATCGATTTTCAGGGAGAACGACGATGGCGATCCAGACTGGCGACAAGCTGCCCGAGGCGAAATTCCGCGTGATGACGGCGGAAGGCCCGCAGGTGAAGACCACCGACGACATCTTCAAGGGCAAGAAGGTGGCACTGTTCGCGGTGCCCGGCGCCTACCCCGGCCCCTGCCACAAGATGCATCTGCCGAGCATCTTCCTCAACGCCTATGCCATGAAGGACAAGGGCGTCGATACCATCGCCATCGTCTCCGTCAACGACGCCTTCGTCATGAACGCCTGGAAGCGCGATACTGACCAGCGCGACGAGGCGATCTTCCTCGCCGACGGCAATGCCGACTTCACCAAGGCGATTGGCATGGAGCTGGACGCCTCCGCCAACGGCCTCGGCATCCGCTCCAAGCGCTATTCGATGCTGGTCGAGGACGGCGTGGTCAAGAAGCTCAACCTCGAGGCAATGCCCGGCAAGGTCGAGGTCTCCGGCGGCGACACGCTGCTCGGGCAGCTGTAAGCTGAAGATATTCCGGGGTGGTGCGCAGCACCGAACTATGGTGCGCAATTGCGCACCTGAGAATCTCGAACTTCCGGGTTCGCTCGCTGACGCGAGCGCCCCGGAATGACATTCAATTACTCCGCCACCCGCTGCTGCAGCCTTGCCTTCACGATGCCGTCGCGCGCCAGCTGATCGGCGCGCTCGTTCTCGGGGTGACCGGCATGGCCCTTGACCCAGTGCCAGCGGACGTCGTGCTGCTTCAGCGCGGCGTCCAGGCGCTGCCATAGCTCGACATTCTTCACCGGCTTCTTGTCGGCAGTGCGCCAGCCGTTGCGCTTCCAGCCGAATATCCAGCCCGTGATGCCCTGCCGGACATACTGGCTATCGGTGTAGAGATCGACGATGCACGGCTTCTTCAGCGCTTCGAGCGCCGAGATCGCCGCCATCAGCTCCATCTGATTGTTGGTGGTGTGGCGCTCGCCGCCACTGAGCTCTTTTTCCTTGTCGCCGAACCTCAGGATCGCGCCCCAGCCGCCCGGCCCGGGATTTCCCGAGCAGGCGCCGTCGGTGTAGATCGTGACATTGGGACGCTCGCTCACGCCACCAGCCCCGATGGCATCAGCCCATAATCACGCACGCTCGTCACGCTCTGGTGGAAGCGCAGCTTACGGACATATTCGAGCGGATCCTTCGGCTTGACCAGCGCGCCCGGCGGCACATTGAGCCAGTCGACCAGCCGCGTCAGCAGGAAGCGGATCGCAGCGCCCCGCGCCAGCAGCGGCAGCGCGACCTCTTCGGCTTCGGAGAGCTTGCGCACCCGGCCATAGGCGTTGAGGAAGGCACGCGCCTTGGTGACGTTGAAGGAATGATCCGGCTCGAAGCACCAGGCGTTGAGGCAGATCGCGACGTCATAGGCCAGCATGTCGTTGCAGGCGAAGGTGAAGTCGATGATCCCGGAGAGCTGGTCGCCGAGGAAGAAGACGTTGTCGTTGAAGAGGTCGGCGTGGATCACGCCTTCCGGCAGATCGTCCGGCCAGATCCCGCTCGAGAGATGGTCGAGCTCGGCGGCGAGGAACGCGCGCAGGCCCGGCTGCACCTCGTCGGCACGGTGTGAGGCCGCATCGAACAGCGGCCGCCAGCCCGCGACCGACAGCGCATTGGCACGCTTGATCGCGAAATTTGCGCCGGCCAGATGCATCTTCGCCAGTGCCGCGCCGACGCCGGCGCAATGCGCCACGTTCGGCTTGCGCGGCCACATACCTTCGAGAAAGGTGATGATCGCCGCAGGGCGCCCCGACAGCTCGCGCAGCGCCTCGCCGTCTTTTCCCTTGACCGGCAGCGGGCAGTTGATGCCGTGCTCGGCCAGATGCGTCATCAGCGCGAGGAAGAACGGCAAATCGTTCTTCGCCACGCGCTTCTCGTAGAGCGTGAGGATGAACGACCCCTGGCTGGTATGCAGCAGGAAGTTGGTATTCTCAACGCCCTCGGCGATGCCCTTGTAGGAGAGCAGTTCGCCGAGATCGTATTGCTTCAGGAAATCCGCAAGCTCGTCGGCGGCGACGTCGGTGTAGACCGCCATAGAGGTCTACTCGGCGGCAGCTTCGGGACGCACCTGACGCGGCAGCGGGAAGAACTCGTTCTCTTCCGCGGCCGAGACCGTCTCCACATGCAGCGTGTAGCGCTCGGCGAAGGCGTCCATGATCTCCTCGACGATCACTTCCGGGGCCGAGGCACCGGCGGTAATGCCGAGGCTGGTGATGTTGCCGAACTTGCCCCAGTCGAGATCGGCGGCGCGCTGCGCCAGCACCGCGATCTTGCAGCCCTCGCGCTCGGCGACCTCGCGCAGGCGCTGCGAGTTCGAGGAGTTCGGCGCACCGACTACGATCAGCGCGTCCACCACCGGCGCCACCTTCTTCACCGCGAGCTGGCGGTTGGTGGTGGCGTAGCAGATGTCTTCCTTGTGCGGGCCGTTGATGTTGGGGAAGCGCTCCTTCAGGAGCGCCACGATTTCCGCCGTGTCATCGATCGAGAGCGTGGTCTGGGTCACGAAGGCGAGGTTGTTGGGGTCCTTCGGGGGGATCGTCTTGGCGTCCTCGGCGGTCTCGATCAGGGTCACGGCGCCGACGGGAAGCTGGCCGAGCGTGCCGACCACCTCGGGGTGATGGGAGTGGCCGATCAGGAAGATCTCGCGGCCACGCTTGAAGTGGATCGCGGCCTCGCGATGCACCTTGGTCACCAGCGGACAGGTCGCATCCAGCGAGAACAGGTTGCGGGACTGGGCGTCAGCCGGAACCGATTTCGGCACGCCATGGGCCGAGAACACCACCGGCGCCGAGGTATTTTCGGGGATCTCGGCGAGCTCTTCGACGAAAATGGCGCCCTTCTTCTTCAACCCGTCGACGACATACTTGTTGTGCACAATCTCATGGCGAACATAGACGGGGGCGCCGTACTTATCGAGCGCCCGTTCCACGGTGTCGATCGCCCGGACCACCCCGGCACAGAAGCCGCGAGGAGAACAAAGCACGATCTTGAGGTCTGGTTTGGCTGACATTGAGCGATCTCGTGACCGAATCACCCGTTTCGCCTTCTGGCGGGGGCGGTCGATGGATGGAATGGGGCTTAAAACGGTCGGCTTGAACTATACCGCGATTTCTAAGGGAATTGGGCCCCCTTTCGGGCGCTGTCAAGGCACTATCTATAGCAGAACCATTGCGTGGCTACCCCCTCCGGGCTTATATAGCGCGAATTCCCTGTCATCGCTGATGACCACCGGTTTCGCCTCCAGAGGGGCGGGCGAAGCACAAAGGAGATTTGCCATGAGCAACGCACCTCTGATGCCCAAGGCGACCGCCGTCTGGCTGCTCGACAACACCGCGCTGACCTTCGACCAGGTCGCCGATTTCACCAAGATGCACCCCCTCGAGGTGCGCGCGATCGCCGACGGCGATGCGGCCCAGGGCATCAAGGGCATGGATCCCCTCTCCAACGGCCAGCTCACCCGCGAGGAGATCGAGAAGGGCGAGAAGAATCCGGATTATCGGCTCCGCCTGCAGGAGAGCAAGGTGGTGCTGCCGCCGCAGCCCAAGCGCAAGGGCCCGCGCTACACCCCGGTTTCGCGCCGTCATGAGCGCCCGAGCGCCATCCTCTGGCTGCTGCGCAGCCACCCGGAGCTGAAGGACGCGCAGATCATGCGCCTGGTCGGCACCACCAAAAGCACCATTGCCAGCGTGCGCGATCGTACCCACTGGAACACGTCCCAGCTCACCCCGATCGATCCCGTCACCCTTGGCCTCTGCTCGCAGATCGAGCTCGATTTCGAGGTGCAGCGCGCGGCCAAGGAAAAGCCGATCGACGCAGCCTATGGCGGCGCCACGCTGCTGCCAGCCTCCGAGACCACCCGCAAGGACGAATACGAGCCCGCGGAGAAGTCGAGCGACGACCTCAACGTCGACGCCGTGTTCGCCAAGCTGAAAACGCTCGGCGGCAAGAAGCACGAAGACGAAGAAGAGTAAGGCTCCGCTCTCGTTTCGATCGAATGCAAAAAACGCGGCAGGGGAAACCTGCCGCGTTTTTGTTTTGTGAGCATCCGGCCGTCGAGACGGACGCCGCAAGACCTCAGAACTTGTACGTCACACCCGCGCCGACCAGCCACGGATCGATATGCGCGGTGCCGGTGACCGGAATCGCGCCGTTGACCATCGCCGAGTAATTTGGCTGCAGCCACAGCTTCTTCACGTCGACGTTGAGACCCCAATGCTTGTTGAGCATGTAGTCGAAACCGAACTGCACGGCACCGCCCCACTGGTTGCTGACGTGCAGGTTGGTGACGGCGAGCCCCGCGAACGGAATGTTGGATGCCGAGTTATTGAAGAACACCGTGTAGTTGACGCCGGCGCCGATATAGGGCTTGAACGCGCCGAAATTGGTGAAGTGATATTGCAGGGTCAGCGTCGGCGGCAGCAGCGTGGTCTTGCCGATATCAAGCCCCTGCAGCGTGCCCGATCCGGTGAGGTGATGCCGCGTGACGCCGAGGATCAACTCAGCCGCGATGTTCTGCGTGAAGAAATAAGAGATGTCGAGTTCGGGAACGACCTGGTTGCTGATGTGAAGGCCCGAATTCGGCGACGATAGCGCAGGCACACCCGCGACATTGACCGAGCTGCCACCGCCGTCCGGCAACACGCCAAGGACGCGCAGACGGATCATCCAAGGATTCCACGCCTCCGCTGCCGGCGGTGCCTTGGTATAGATTGGCAGATCCGCAGCTTGCGCCGATGCAAGCGCCCCACCGAACGCGGCGGCGAGCACCACCAGCCGTGCGGCATTCCGAATAGTCCTTCGCATTGAATTCCCCTTACAGCCATGCGCGCTCCGTTGCGCGATCACAGATGTCACAGCAGAAAGGGGGCGCTCTCGGATTTGACCTGCATCAAATCCGGACTGATGCGTCGCAATTCGGCCACGGCGTTGCATATCTGCAACGGTAAACGACACTGCGAGCGACTGGCGCGGTGATAGCCCCTGAGAACGGCGAGCCGCTTCGGTCTATTACCTGCACGTGCTCAGATGACTACGGCCGCTCGGGATGGTTCAGCATGTATTCGCCGAGATCGCGCTGGCGGCGGTCGGCGCGGGCGGTCGCGGCATTGCGCTGGACGTCGCGGTCCTTGCGGCAGGCCACGTATTCCGGTGAGCCCTGCGCATAGCCCCGGCTCTGGCAGACGGCATCGTCATCGTCGCCGCCGACCGCCACCGCATTCTGGTGGCGCGCGGAGCAGGCGGAAAGAACGATGGCGAGCAGGGAGATGGCCCCATACTGCGCGAGCTTGGCTGACATTGGTCGGTCCTGTCTCATTCGTCATTGCCGGGCTTGCCCCGGCAATCCATCGAAATCAAGGCAGTTGCTTGCCCATTGATGGATGCCGGGTCCCGGCGCCCGCCAGCTATGCGAAGACGGCAAGCCCGGGCATGACAGAGAGCACCTCACCCCCGCCCCTTCAGCGCCTCCCCGATCTCGTCGAGCGCCTTGGGATCCTCGATCGTCGCCGGCATGGTCCAGGACTCGCCGTCGGCGATCTTCTTGATGGTGCCGCGCAGAATCTTTCCGGAGCGCGTCTTGGGCAGGCGGCCGACGGTGATCGCGAGCTTGAAGGCGGCGACCGGTCCGAGCTTGTCGCGCACCAGTGCGATGATCTCCTTCTCGATCTCGGCGGGGGCGCGTTTCACGCCGGCCTTGAGCACCAGAAAGCCGCAGGGCACCTCGCCCTTGATCGCGTCCTTGACGCCGAGCACGGCGCATTCGGCGACATCGGGATGCGAGGCCAGGATCTCCTCCATGCCGCCGGTCGAGAGCCGGTGGCCGGCGACGTTGATGATGTCGTCCGTGCGGCCCATGACGAAGACATAGCCGTCCTCGTCCTTGTAGCCGGCGTCCGAGGTTTTGTAATAGCCGGGGAATTCGCTCAAATAGGCTTCCTTGAAGCGCGCATCCTGATTCCACAGCGTCGGCAGGCAGCCCGGCGGCATCGGCAGCTTGATGACGATCGAGCCCATGGTGTTGGGTCCCACCGGCTTCGCCGCCTCGTCGACCACATCGACCTGGTAGCCTGGCATCGGCACCGTCGGCGAGCCATGCTTCACCGGCAGCATGCCGAGCCCGACCGGGTTGCCGGCGATGCACCAGCCGGTCTCGGTCTGCCACCAATGATCGATCACCGGCACCTTGAGCTGCGCTTCCGCCCATTCGACCGTCGGCGGATCGGCCCGCTCGCCGGCGAGGAACAGGGTGCGGAATTTCGACAGGTCATATTGCCGGATGAACCTTCCGTCCGGATCCTCTTTGCGGATCGCGCGGAACGCGGTCGGCGCGGTGAAGAACGCAACCGCCTTGTGCTCGGAGATCACCCGCCAGAACGCGCCGGCGTCGGGCGTGCCGACCGGCTTGCCCTCGTACATGATTGTGGTCGCCCCGTGCAGCAGCGGGCCGTAGACGATGTAGCTGTGGCCGACCCCCCAGCCGATGTCGGAGCCGCACCACCACACCTCGCCCGGCTTGACGCCATAGAGGTTGAACATCGACCATTTCACCGCGACGAGATGGCCGCCATTGTCGCGCACGACGCCCTTCGGGATGCCTGTGGTGCCCGAGGTGTAGAGGATGTAGAGCGGATCGGTCGCAGCAACGGGCGCGCACGGCGCCTTTTTGCCGTCGTTCAGCGCCTTGCGGCGCAGGCTCGCCCAATCGTAGTCCCGGCCCGGGGTCAGATCGCAAGTGAGCTGCGGACGTTGCAGCACGATGCAGGCCTTGGGCTTGCTGCCGGCAAGCTTGATCGCCTCGTCGAGCAATGGCTTGTACTGCACGATGCGGCCGGGCTCGATGCCGCAGCTTGCGGAGAGGATGAGTTTCGGCTGCGCGTCGTCGATGCGGGTGGCAAGCTCTTTCGCGGCAAATCCGCCGAACACCACGGAATGCACCGCCCCGATCCGCGCGCAGGCGAGCATCGCAACCACCGCCTCCGGCACCATCGGCATATAGAGGATGACACGATCGCCCTTGGCGACGCCAAAATCCTGCATGACGGCGGCAAGCGCCTGCACCTCCTTCAGCAGCTCGGCATAGCTCAATTTGGTGACGCTGCCCGTCAGCGGCGAATCATGGATCAGGGCGACCTGGTCCGCGCGGCCACGTTCGACATGGCGGTCGAGCGCGTTGTAGCAGGTGTTGACGACGCCGCCGGTAAACCAGCGGCCGTAGGTTCCTTGCGAGGGGTCGAAGATCTTTTTCGGCGGCTCGATCCAGTCGATCTCTTTCGCGGCTTCGGCCCAGAAGCCATCGGGGTCGGCGAGCGAACGCGCATGGACCTCGTGATAACGACTTTTACCGTCGACGTTCATTCCCGCGCTCCCGTTCCCTTTATTCTGCCTGGCTTTGAGCCTCATGGCAGGACGGGCGTCCCGCCATGACCAGGATCAATGCCGGCCTTGGTTGCGGGCTATTTTCCCGGGAACGGGCCGCGGTTCAAGCTGAAAAGGAGGTGTTTTGGTGGAGGTACGGCCTGGCCGCACGGCGGTGCCCTCCCTCGCCCCGTTCTTACGGGGCCGCGACGAGCTTCGCTCGCGCTCAGAGGGTTGGAGCGAGGGGCAGCATCGGCAAAGCTCGCGGAGACTCCCCCTCGCCCGGAATTTGCTCTCGCAAATTCCGGCCTCTCCCCGCAGGCTGGGAGAGGCGAAGAACCCGCCTAGCTCTCCATCGCATTCAGCCGCTGCAGGCGATCCTGCATGACCTTCTTCAGGTCATAGCCGGGGCGACGGAAACTCGCATCGCGCGTGACGAGGAAATCGCGCTGGGACTTGCGCAGGCCGTCCGCCGCGCGTCTGCTCGCGGATTTCAGCACACGCTCGTAAGCCTCGGCGATCTGGCGGTCGAGCACACCGAGCTGTGGATCGGCGCAGATCACCTTCTCGACCTCGCGCTTTGCGGTGGCGCAATCGAATGACGGACCGCGATCATCGGACGAACGCGCATGCATCGGGCCCGGGGACGCCGCGCCGAATTTCGCGATCTCGGCGACCATGGTGCGGCGGCCATTCGCTGCGTTCTCGTTGTCGGGGTCGAGCTTCAGCGCCATCTCGTAATCGGCGAGGGCCTTTGCGCGCTCGCCCATCTTCTTGTAGAGCACGGCGCGGTTGTTGTAGGTTTTCGCGAAATTCGGATCGAGCTTGAGCGCGGCATCATAGTCACTCAGAGCGGCGCCGAGCTCGCCCTTGAACTGGTAGGAATCGCCGCGGTTGGTCAGGAAGTTCGCGCGCGGCTCCCGCCGGATCGCCTGGTCGTAATCGGCAATCGCCTTGTCGTACTCGCCCATCGCGGCATAGGCGAGGCCGCGATTGTCGTAATACTCCGGCACCTTTGGATCGAGCCTGATCGCCTCGCCGTCATCGGTGACCGCTTTGTCGAGCTGGCCGAGCTTCTTATAAGCCGCACCGCGATTGGTGTAGGTGCGCGCCCGGTTCGGGTCGAGCCGCAATGCCTCGTCGAAATTCCTGATCGCCTTTTCGTTGTCACCGCCGAGGTAATGCGCCACGCCGCGGTCGGACCAGGCCTGCGCATTGTCCGGCTTCAGCTTGATCGCCTGGTCGTAGTCGGCGAGCGCGCGGTCGAGCCGGCGCTGATTGGTGTAGACGACGCCGCGCAGCTCGTAGGCCTCCGCATCCGCCGGATCAAGCTCAATGGCCTTGCCGAGGTCGGCCGCGGCGCGATTGAGATCGCCGCCGGCCTCGCGCAGCAGGTCGCCGCGCAGGCGCCAGGCCTTCGCATTCCTGCCGTCGAGCGCAAGCGCGCGGTCGATGTCCCTCAAGGCCTGCGTGAGGCCGCCCGACGTCCGGGCATTGGCGTCGGCGCGAACCAGCAGGGCCGCGGCGCGGTCGGACGCGGGATTTGCGGCCTGGTCGATGATGACGGTGCAGGCCGGGATCAACTCGGTCGGGGCAGCGTTGCTGCCGGCGACACAATCGGCGGCAGCCGAGGCCGGGACAACGAGCGCAAGGCTCATCGCCGTGCCGAGGAGGAGCGCACACAGCGAGGTTTTGGTAAACGAGGACGCCTGCGCGGGAAGATGCATGCCGCACATGACTTTGGGCTCCGTGACGTCAGGTTTTCACCATTGTCGCGGCAGGGAATGGATGGGTTCAAACCACATCTGTCCACGCTGTCATGGCCGGGCTTGACCCCGCCATCCACATCCAACCCGCCGCACGAAGAACGTGGATGCCCGGGACAAGCCCAGGCATGACGCCTCCGTAAAGCGAAGGGCCTCAATACCTATCCACCCCGTTGATCTGCTGCAGCCTGTCCTGCATCGCCTTCTTCAGATCATAGCCCGGCCGGCCGTATCCGGCGTTCCTGCGCGCGACAAAATCGTCCTGCTCGCGCTGGATCTTGCGTGCCTCCGCCGGGCTCTGGGCTTCGCGGATGACGCGCAGATGCGATCCGTAGATCTCGCGATCGAGATCGGCGAGCTCGCGATTGGCGCAGATCGCCTTTTCCACCGCACGGCGCGCCCGCGCGCAATTGAAGCTGGGCTTGCCGGCGACGGCCATCTGCGCGCCGATCCGCTCGAGCTCGCGCGCCATCGCCTTGTGATTGGCCTTGGCCTTCTCGTGGTTCGGATCGATCTTGAGGGCCGCGCCGAAATCCTGCACCGCCTTGGGCTTGTCGCCCTTCTTGAGCCAGAGCTCGCCGCGCGCATTGAAGATGTCGGCAAGCGTGGGGTCGAGCGACAGCACGCGGCTGTCGTCGGCGATGGCGCGGTCGACCTGGTCGTGCCGCGCATAGAGCGCCGCGCGCGCGATCAGCGCCTTGATCAGATCGCCCTTCGCCGTCTTCTCGTTGTCGATTACGGCCGCGCAGGCCATCGCGGCCTTATCGATGTCGTCCGCCGCGGTGGCCGCGAGGCATGGCGCGACATCGACCTGTATCACCGCAGCCGGCTCGCCGCCGGTCGCAGCCTGGGCGGCGGCGAGCGAGAGCGCGCTCAGCAATACGGCACCTGACGATTGAATGAGTTTTCGAAAACGCATGCTCTTTGCAGTCGGAAATCTTGTTTTCGGTCTCGCCTTCAGTCTTGCCTTTAAGTCTCGCTTCGGCGCCGTGCTATCCATGATGCGGCCGGATTGGTGCTAGCCTGCGGCGTCACTCCTATCGGTTCGGGGATCATCGTGTCGACATTCGAATGGATCATCGCGCTTCTACTCGGCGCTGTTGGATTATCGGCGCTGGCGCGACGGATCAAGGTCCCCTACCCGACCTTTCTCGCCATCGGCGGCGCGCTGATCGCCTTCGTGCCGTCCAGTCCGTCCTGGGCGCTGCAGCCGGACCTGGCCTTGGCCCTTTTTGTCGCACCGGTCCTGCTCGATGCCGCGTTCGACACCTCGCTGCGGGATCTGCGCAACAATTGGGTTCCGGTCTCGACTCTGGTCGTCGCCGCGGTCGGCCTGACCACGGCCGGCGTCGCCTTCGTCGCGCACCGGCTGGTGCCTGACATGCCCTGGGCCGCCGCGGTTGCGCTCGGCGCCATCGTGGCGCCGCCCGATGCGGCCGCCGCGGTCGCGATCCTGAGCCAGGTGAAACTACCCTACCGCATGGTGAAGGTGCTGGAGGGCGAAAGCCTGCTCAACGATGCGAGCGCGCTTCTGATCTACCGCATCGCGGTCGGCGCGGTCGCCGCCGAGCATCTGACATGGGCCCAGGTCGCGCCGACCATGGCGCTGGCACTGGTCGGCAGCGTCATCGCCGGCCTGCTTGCGGGCCGCATCATCCCGCTGTTCATGGATCGGGTGACCGAGGCGCCGAGCGCCATCATCGTGCAATTCGCCACCACCTTCATGATCTGGATCGGCGCCGAGCATCTCGGCCTCTCCGGCATCCTCACCATCGTGGTCTACGCCATCCCCCTCGCGCGCACGGCAGGCGAGCGCATGCCGGCGCGGCTGCGGGTGCCATCCTATGCGGTCTGGGAGACCACAGTGTTCGTGCTCAACGTGCTCGCCTTCATGCTGATCGGCATGCAGATGCGGCCGATCTGGACGCGGCTGGATGCGGACGTGCGCTGGGAATATTGCGTGGCCGCGGCCTGGATCCTGCTGACCGTGATCCTGGTGCGCCTCGGCTGGGTGACGTTCTATCGCACGACCTTGCGTGTGCTGGTCGCGCAGGGGATCTATCATCCGAGGGATCCCAAAGCCGTCGCCTCGCCCGAGGGCGGCCTCATCATCTCCTGGTGCGGCATGCGGGGCCTCGTCACGCTGGCCACCGCCTTCGCGCTGCCGGAGAATTTTCCCTATCGCGACTTCATCGTCTTCATCGCCTTTGCGGTGGTGCTGGGATCGCTGGTGATCCAGGGCCTGACCTTGCGGCCGCTGATCCTGGCGTTCGGCCTCAAGGACGACGATCCCGTCGGCACCGAGGTCGCGTATGCGCGCGCCGTCGCCTATCGTGCCGCGCTCGATGCGATCGAGAGCGATCCATCGGAGGAGGCGGAGATCCTGCGGCTCGAATACCGAGCCATCCTGATGCAGGCCGAGAGCGATCCCAACGGCGGCGTCGCCAATGGCGAACTGCCCGCCGATCCCCTGCGCCGCCGCGCCATCGCGGCCGCGCGCAAATCGATCTTCGACCTCCGCGCCACCGAGGTGATCGGCGACGACGCCTTCCACCGGATCGAAGAGGAGCTCGATCGCGCAGAATTGAGCGCGGGCGGTTAGACCCCGCTGTCCGGGACCACGGCGGGTTTTGGGGCGTTCAGCAACGTGCGCCAAGCCACACACAGCGTCCCGCAGTTTGAACCAAACCCCGCCTCCCAAGACTCATTCCTGATGACGACCCTGACCGACGACCGTCGTGTCCGCGCGCGAGATGCGTCGCCCGCACGATATTTTTATTTCCACATGGCGCTGGCCTGCGCGGCCACCGCCTTTCTAGGCTTCGCACCGACCTATTGGGTGCCCCTCGCCAGCCGGACATTGTCCGCAAGCCCCGTGATCCACTTTCACGGCTTCTTGTTCTTCACTTGGTCTCTCTATTTCGTGCTGCAGACCTGGCTCGCGGCCTCCGGCCGGGTGGTCAATCACCGCTCGCTCGGCATCGCTGGGGTGTCGCTCGCGACCGCGATGACGATCTTCGGTTTCCTCGCCTCGGTGCATGTGATGCAGCATTCCGCAGCGCTCGGGCAGAAGGAGGCCGGCATCAGCTTCTCGATCGTGCCGATGAGCGGGATCGCATTCTTCGCGGTCGTGTTCGTGCTTGCCATCGCGAACACGCGTAGACCCGAGATTCACAAGCGCCTGATGCTGCTGGCCGCAGTTTCGATCCTCGACGCTGCGATTGCACGCTGGTTCCTGACCTTCCTGGCCCCTCCTGGACCGCCCGGCCCGCCGCCGGTGCCGGTGACCATCGCGCCGGCCGTCGTTGCCTCGCTCCTGCTCGTCGCCGCCATGGTGCGCGACTGGCGCAGCGAAGGTCGCGTGCACCCGGTCTATATCTACGGCACGCTGGCGCTGCTGGCAGTGAAGGTCCTGAACTGGCCGGTCAGCGAGAGCGCCGCGTGGCATTCGTTCGCCGGCGGAATTCTGGCGCTGGCGCAGTAGGCAGCCGCTTAAGCTCTAATCCGTCACCCTGAGGTGGCCGCTTCTTCAGCGGCCCTCGAAGGGCGACGGCCCGGCTGCACCGGCCCCGTTCATCCTTCGAGGTTCCCCATGTCGCGCGTTGCGCGCCATGGCTCGCGCCTCAGGATGACGGGACTGGCCTGGGAGGCTACGCCCCCGCCTTGCAGGTGATCCCGCCGTCGACCACGAGCTCGATCCCCGTCACATATTTCGATTCGTCCGAGGCGAGGAACAGCGCGGCGTTGGCAACGTCGAAGGCGTCGCCCATGTGGCCCATCGGCACCTGCGCATCGCGGGCGCGCCACATCGCTTCGACATCGCCCTTGGCGTAGCTGTTGGCGAGGCCGGCGGAATGCTCCACCATCGGCGTCTTCATCAGGCCGGGCAGGATCGCATTCACCCGGACATGATGCCGCGCGAACTCGATCGCCGTGGTGCGCGTCATCTGGTTCATCGCCGCCTTGGAGGTGCCGTAGGTCACGTAGGAGATGCCCATGTGACGGATCGAGGCGATCGAGGAGATGTTGATGATCGAGCCGCCGCCCTGCTTCACCATGAGGGGAATGACGTGCTTCATGGCGAAATAGGCGCTCTTGAGGTTGACGCTGAAGACCCGGTCCCAGCTTTCCTCGGTCACCTCGACCACGCTGCCCATCTCGGCGATACCGACATTGTTGTCGAGCACGTCGATGCGGCCATAGGCCTTCAGGCATGCCGCCACCATCGCCTCGATCTCCGCCGGCCGCGAGACGTCGGCCGTGAACGCCGTCGCTCTACCGCCCTCGCCGCTGATGATCTTCGCAGTCTCCTCGGCCGCTGCGCCATTGCGGTCGACACAAAACACCAGCGCGCCTTCGCGCGCGAAGGTCACCGCGGTCGCCTTGCCGTTGCCCCAGCCAGGCCCGATCGAGCCGGCCCCCACCACCATTGCAACCTTGCCCTTGAGCCGATCCATCATGATTTCCCTTATTTCTCTTGTTGTTTGCAGATGCTCATCTTGATGACGTTAGCACCAATGGGATGCCCGACAATCTCCGACAGCGTCCGGCACTCTCCGTCATGGCACAGCCGCCATTCCCCGGCTGCGCCCGAATTGCCGAGCACGACCTCCTGCATGGCGGCTCGCTTCGGCTGCCACTGAAACCAGCCATCGACCAGCCGCGCCTCGGGCGGCGGCTCCATGCCGGGGCCGGTGCCCTTGACGCGGGCCTGCACCAGTTCGAGGCCAGCGGGCGTGACGCGCCAGTCTTCCTGCCAGTCGACCTTCGCGATCGAATGGGTCCATGCAAGCGTGAACGCGGACAGGGCCAGCGCCTTCACGCCGACAGCGGTTGCGAAGCAGAGGCTCACACCGCCTCGACCGGCGCCGGCGGACGCTGCCGCCATTGCCACAGCACGATCGCCGCAGCGAGCACAAAGCCCGCGGTGTCGCTGAACGGGAATTCGCCGAGCAGGCAGAACGCGGCGCCGAGTGCAACCAGGCGCTCGATCAGCGTCAGCCGCGTGAACAGGAAGCCGATCGCCACCGTGCCGAACAGGCCGATCGCCACCAGTGCCTTCAGGCCCGCCAGCGCCACCGCGCCGTAGAAGCCGAGCTTGGCCGCCATGGGATCGCCGGCTTGCAGCATCAAGGCCGGAGAATAGACGAAGATGAAGGGGATGACGTAGCCGGCGAGCGCGATGCGCATCGCCTCCCAGCCGATCTTGTCCGGGTTCTCCTTCGCGATCGGCGCCGCCGCGAGCGCGGCAAGCGCCACCGGCGGCGAGAGGTCGGCCATGATGCCGTAGTAGAACGCGAACATGTGGCTCGCGATCAGCGGCACCCCAAGCTTGGCCAGCGCGGGCGCGGCGAGCGCGGCGGTGATGATGTAGGTCGGGATGGTCGGAATGCCGGTGCCGAGCAGGATCGACAGCAACATGGTCATGATCAGCGCCAGGAACAGGCTCTTCTCGCCGAGCCCGATCACCCACCCGCCGAAGATGGTGCCGACGCCGGTCTGCGACATCATTCCGATGATGACGCCGACGATGGCGCAGGCCATGCCGACGGTGATGGCGGATTTCGCGCTCTCGGCCAGCGCGTCGCGGCAGGCCCGCAGCGCCGCAATGCCGCCGCGGACGAAGGCGGTGATCACGATCAATCCGACGACGACGCAAGCGACCGGCACGATCTGAAGGCCGTCGCGCGACAGTGCGGCGACGACGAGCGCAAGGCCGATCCAGAAGATGTAGCGGACGACCGTCGCCGAAACGCCCGCCGTGATGCTGGTCCCCAGGATCAGCGCCACCGTCAGCGCGAGGCCCATGCTGCCGGCATAGAGCGGCGTGAAGCCCTCGAACAACATGTAGACCAGCGCGGCGAGCGGCAGCACGAGGTACCAGCGCGTCACCAGCGCCTTCCAGGCGCTCGGGATCTGCGAGCGCTTCATGCCGACGAGACCGTGCTTGCCGGCTTCCAGATGCACCATCCAGAAGGCCGATGCGAAATAGAGGATCGCAGGGATCGCCGCCGCCTTGACGATCTCCGAATATTGCACGCCGAGCGTCTCCGCCATGATGAAGGCGACCGCGCCCATCACCGGCGGCATGATCTGGCCGCCCATCGAGGCCGTGGCCTCGACGCCGGCCGCGAAAGCGCGGCGGTAGCCGAACTTGATCATCAGGGGAATCGTGAACTGGCCGACGGTGACCACATTGGCGACGCCGGAGCCGGAGATCGTGCCCATCATGCCCGAGGCGAACACCGCGACCTTGGCCGGTCCGCCGCGCGTCTTGCCGAACAAGCCGAGCGAGACGTCGGTGAACAGCTGGATCATGCCGGCGCGCTCCAGGAACGAGCCGAACAGAATGAACAGGAAAATGTAGGTCGCCGAGACGTAGATCGGCACGCCGTAGAAGCCTTCGGTGCCGAACGACAGATGCGTGATGATCTGGTCGAAGTCGTAACCGCGGTGATTGAGCGGCGACGGCAGGTATTGGCCGAAGAACCAGTAGACGAGGCAGGCGCCGCACATCAGCGGCAGCGCCGCGCCCATCAGGCGCCGCGTGCCTTCGAAGATCAGCACCGCCAGCAGCGTGCCGACCACGAGATCGAGCCGCGTCGGATCACCGTCGCGCGCGATCAGGTCGGCGTAGAAGATCCACTGATAGAGGCCGCAGAAGAAGCCGGCGCCGCCGATCACCCAGCCGAGCGCGCGGCCGAAATTGCTCTTGGCGGTGAAATTGGCGATCAGGCCGAAGGTGAGGAGAACGAGGAAGCCGACATGGACGCCGCGCACCACCTGGCTCGGCAGATAGTTGAAGGCGGCGACATAGAGCTGGAAGGTGGCAAAGGCGATGCCGATCCAATAAGCGAGCGCGCCCCACCCGCCCGGACCGAATCCTTCCGGGAAACCGTGCTCGAAATTGTCGAACTCGACCTTGACCTTCTCGGGCGCAGCTTCGGTGCCCTCTGCCTGCAACATCGATATGTCCCCGCCCTGAAATCGTCATGCCCGGGCTTGACCCGGGCGTTCACTCACTTCGTCATTCCGGGGCGGCTCGTAAGAGCCGAACCCGGAATCTCGAGATTCCGGGTTCGATGCTTCGCATCGCCCCGGAATGACGGATGAAGTGGATTACTTGATCAGCCCTTTTTCCTTGTAATAGCGGATCGCGCCGGGATGCAGCGGAACCGGGCTGCCGCTGGCCGCCGTCTCGAGCTTGATCTCCTTGCCGGCCGCATGCGCGTTGGCGAGTTCCGGCAGCGACTCATAGACCAGCTTGGTCATCTGGTAGGCGAGATCGTCCGACACGGCCGAGCTGGTGACGAGGTAGTTGACGACGGCAGCGGTCGGCACGTCCTTGTCTTGGCCGGTATAGGTGTTGGCCGGAATGACCGCGGAGATGAAGGGCGGGCCGATCTTGTCGACGGTCTCCTTCGGCACCGACACCACCGTGATCGGGCTCGAGGTCGACAGGTCCTTCAGCGAGGCGACGCCGAGGCCGGCCGATTGCAGCGTCGCTGCGAGTTGGCGGTTCTTCATGAGATCGACGGATTCGGCGAACGGCAGATATTCGACCTTGCCGAGATCCTTGTAGCTCATGCCGGCCGCGCTGAGGATCGCGCGCGAGTTCAGCTCCGTGCCCGACTTCGGCGCACCGACAGAGAGGCTCTTGCCCTTGAGGTCGGCCAGCGTCTTGATGCCGCTATCCGCGGTGGCGACGATCTGGATGTAGTTCGGATAGATCGCGCCGATGGTGCGCAGCTTGTCGAGCTTGGTCTTGAAGCCCGCCTCCTCCTCGCCGTCCCAGGCGGCCTTCAGCGAGTCGCCCAGCGTGAACGCCAGCTCGCCGCGGCCCTGCTGCAGCAGGATCAAATTCTCGACCGACGCCTTGGTGGCCTGCACCTGCGTCTTCACGTTCGGAATCTTGTCGCCGTAGATTTTTCCGATCGCGACCCCGAGCGGATAGTAGACGCCGGAGGTGCCGCCGGTCAGCACGTTGATGAAGGATTGCGCCTGCGCGCAAGGTGCCGACGCCGCCAGAGCAAGAGCCGCGGCCACGCCAAAAATGGTCCGTTTCATGATTTTCTATACTCCCCAAACCGCGGCGAAATTGGCCGGATGAGGCGGGCGGGGCAACCCATCCAAAAGGCAAAACAGGACTGCGGCCGATCCGGCTCTATTTTGGGGAACTTGAGGGCTGCGGCGACGTGGCGCAGCGTGGACGATCGCATAGGCGTGGACCAGGGCACCGAGAGTACCCACTCCGTCATGGCCAGGCTTGTGCCGGCCATCCACGCCTTTCCACGTAGCACGTGGATGCCCGGGCCTTCGCCTCGCGAAGCGGCTTCGGCCGCGCAGGCGGGACAAGCCCGGGCATGACGACCTCCGCTGAATGTTCAAATGCGATTGTGCTGCCCGCAAGCGGGGAGAGGCATCCTCACTGGAACGTCATGTCCAGGCACTTGGAGATGTCGGAGCCGAGGCCGGAGGAGATGATGATGCAGCCGCGCACCTTCTGCGCGCCGACGTCGGCGGCCCACACCGAATAGCCGCCGGGACCGAAGAACGAGTTGGTGTTCGGCGGCTCGGTCTCGGTGGCGTCGAAATCATACTTGCCGTCGACCTCGAAGACCCGCGGCTTCTTGGTGCAGCCGCCGTCGGTCTGGACGTTGATGACTTCCTTGTTGTCGCGGGTCAGCGCCAGCGAAACCTGGCAGCGGAAATATTCCGAGGTCTTGGTGTTGAAGAGATAGGTGTAGGACTTGCAGGTCGCCGTGTTCAGCTTGCCCGGGGCAAGGCCGCGGCTGCACGAGATGCGTTGGTTGTGGCTGAGCTGGTAGTCATCGGCCCGGGCGGCCGGCGCCAGCGCCGTCAACGACAATGCAGCAGCCCAGCAAAGTTTGATCACATGGCGCATCCGAATCATCCCCACCAATAATTTTGTCGAGTTGCGTTCTAGACGGAAAGCGGAACATAGTCGCGAGGGGACGAAGGGAAAATCACAAACTGCTGGGCAAGACGTGAAGCGCTGCGGCGCTTTCGCAAATTGACCGGGGCACACCGTTCGTGATTTGTTCAAGCCGACGCTCCCAACGACGGGGAGGATGGGATCATGGCATTTTCAACGAAGGCATTTGCACTTGTTTCGGTTGCAATCGTAACGCTGCTTGGCGCGTTCGCCGCGCCCGCATGCGCGCAAACCACGGCAACCCCGTGGGAGCTCAAACCCGACATGGGCTATGCCTATGACCGGGAGGGCAAGACCTATTCCTACAAGATGGGCACCAGCAATGCCGGCGAGCTCCTGAAGGGCGCCAAGAAGGTGCCGAGGGGCACCCTGTTCTTCATCGGCCATAACGGCCAGCTCTACATGCGCAGCGGCCCCTATCTCGAAGGCGACGGCAAGTTCAAGTTCGGGCCGGATCAGTAGAAGCTTGATTGGGCTGGCGGGAGATTGCAGAGTCACACACTCGGTGTCATCACCCGCGAAGGCGGGTGATGACACCGAGTGTGTGGCGGGCAAGGGCTAAAACGCGCCCGCCAATTCCCGCGCACCGGGCTTGCCGCTGTTGGCGTCCATCCGCTCATCCGTCACGGCAAGCAGCTTGGCCACCGTGTTGTGGCGGATCGCGACCGGGGTGCGCTCGTAGCCGCCGCGCTGGAAGAAGTTCGAGGTCGGCACCTGCTCGCGCATCGCCTGCGGCATCGTCACCATGTCGAGCCCGGTGCCGTCGCCGGTGAGGTTCATCATCTCGAGCTCGGCGGCGGTCAGCGGACGGGTGTAGCCCTTGGCGCGGGCGAACAGCACCGAGGTCAGCAGCTTGTGGGTCTGCAGCATCGGACCGACATCGATGTCCAGCACCATGGCATGCATGGCCCAGCCCTGCGCCGTGTTGCCGATCTTCTCGTGCTCCGACCAGGTGTCGGGCACCGACTTGGCATGCGCCACCATCTTCTTCAGAACAGCGAGCTTGTGCTCGAGCGACTGGCGCGCCGGTCCCGACATGCGCGCCACCTTCTCGGAGAGCGCACGAACGAGCTCATGACCCTGCTCGGCGAGCAGCTCGACGCTGTTGGTGGTCAGGAGCTGGTTGTAGCCTATCGCGGTCGAGATCGCGCGTTTGCCGCCATGCTCGATTCCCGCCTGCACGTCGTGGCTGCCGGTACCGCCGGTCTCGAACGAATAGACCCGCACGGCCTGCTCGCGCGTCAGTCCGGAGGCGAGCGCGTAGCGCGCATAGGCGCGCTTGAACTCGAGCTCGCTTGTGGGGCGCTGCGGCGTGAACTGGTAGAGCTCCTGCGCCGCGCGCAGGAAATCGGCAACCACGGGAATAGGCTTGCGGGGCGGCCGGTCCGGCGTTTCCTCCGGTTCGGGATTCACCGGCTTCTTCGGCCCGGTGTAAAGCGGCGGATGCTCCAGCACGTAATCATCCAGCGTGATCTGCTGCCCGCTGCGCCGCTTGGCGTTGCGGCCTTTCCGCTTCTCCGAGATCTGGCTCCAATAGGCGCCCGCCTCGGCGTCGAAGGCCGCGCGCGCCGCCTGGTACTCCGCGAGCTTGCGGCGATATTCGAGCACGGCGGGCGACGCGCCCGCGCCTTGCGGAAAGAACTGCGACAGCAACTGCGCATTGGCATTGCGGACGGCCGGTGGCAGCGCGTCGGCTTCACCGCCGCTTGCGGCGGGCGTGATCAGGGCCAGCGCAAGTGGAACCAACGCCCATGTGTTTCGAATCGATCGATGCATGCCGCCCTCTTAGCAGGCATCCGGTAACCGTCACGTTAACGCGCTGTTTACCATCACTTCCAGGCGAACACGGGCTGTTCCAGCTCGGTGACGCGGGTGTGCCGCCCCGCCAGCACCTCGCGGAACTGGTAGATCAGGGCAGCCGTCGGCGCGTGGATCAGGCTCATCTGGTGATGGAAGCGGATCACGCGGCGGGCGCTTTCGGGGATCGCGGTGAAATCGAACGCCCCGTCGCGCTCGATGGTGTCGAGCGCGATGCGATGGACGGAAGCGACCTCGTCCGGGTTCGGCTTGATCGGGGCACTGTCGGCTGCCCAGACCACGACCGGCGTGATCAGATAGCCGGAGCGGGTCGGATAATCGTCGAGCAGGCCGAGCACCGCGTCGGCCGAGAGCTTGAGCGCGAGTTCCTCGTCGAGCTCGCGCAGCGCGGCCTCGACCGGCGTCTCGCCGGCATCGCAGCGTCCGCCGGGCAGCGCCCATTGGCCGCGATGCGCACGCAGGTGCGAGGCGCGCCTGGTGAGCAGGAAGGCCGTGTCGTCGCCGTCACTGGATTCTGTCAGCGCCAGAACCACAGCGGCGCGCTTCAGCGCCGATGGCTCGGCCTCCGCGGGCAGCCGCGCGAAGGAGGCGCAGGCGGCTTCGATATTCCGTCTGGTGGCATCGCCGAAAGGTCTCATGATGCTTGACTACACCAGGACCGCATCTGATGAAACGAGGAGAGACAGCGTTGCAGGGATGGACGGAGAGATGACGAGCAAGGCCGCCGCAAGGCTGAAATCGGAGGGCTGGAGCATTCTGGAGACCACCGGCTTCGTGCACCTGATCGGCCCGTTGTGGCAGCGCAAGGGCGACGGCCAATACGAATTCGCGCTCGCGACCGAAGACAAGCATCACAACCGCCGCGGCATGGTCCAGGGCGGCGTGATGATGACCTTCGCCGACCGCACCTGTGGCATGACCGCCCGTTACGTCTCCGGCAAGGAGTACATGGCGACGGTGCAGCTCGACACCCATTTCGTCGAGGCCGGCCAGATCGGCGACATCCTGATCTCCCGCCCGCGCGTGGTGCGCTCGACCCGCAGCCTGATCTTCATGAGCACGGAGGTGACGGTCGATGACCGCTGCATCGTGATGGCGAACGGCGTGTTCAAGATCTTGAAGGGGCCGGGGTAGCGGGCGGCTGCCCGCAGCCGACCACACCCTTCGCTGCGCTCGCAATGACGGGCGTTGCTGGCTATGCTGCTCCCACGAAGAAGCAGCAAGGATAGCCCATGCAATACCGTCAGCTCGGCCGCAGCGGCCTGAAAGTGTCGCCGATTTGCCTGGGCACCATGATGTTCGGCGGACCGACGGATGAAGCCGCGTCAAAGCTCATCATCGACAAGGTGCGCGGCGCCGGCATCAACTTCATCGACACGGCCGACGCCTATTCGAAGGGCGGCTCCGAGGAAGTCGTGGGCCGCGCCATCGCCGGCAACCGCCACGCCTGGGTCCTTGCCACTAAGCTCGCAAATCCCATGGGTGACGATCCCAATCGCGGCGGGCTGTCGCGGCGCTGGGTGCTGCAGGCCGCCGACGAGAGCCTGAAGCGGCTCGGCACAGATCACATCGACATCTACTATCTGCACAAGGAGGACCACGCGACGCCGCTGGAGGAAACGGTGCGCGCGATGGGCGATCTGATCCGCGCGGGCAAGGTGCGCTATTTCGGCGTCTCGAACTACCGCGCCTGGCGCGTCGCCGAGATCTGCAACATCTGCGACCGCCTCGGCATTGACCGGCCGGCGGTGAGCCAACCCTATTACAACGCCATGAACCGCATGCCGGAGGTCGAGCACTTTCCGGCCTGCTCCTACTACGGCCTCGGCATCGTCCCCTACAGCCCGCTGGCGCGCGGCGTGCTCACCGGCAAGTACAAGGTGGATGCGGCTCCCGACAAGGAGACCCGCGCCGGCCGCAACGACACCCGCATGATGCAGACCGAATGGCGGCCCGAATCGCTGCGGCTCGCGCAGGAGATCAAGGCGCACGCCGAGAAGAACGGCATCACCGCAGGCCAGTTCGCGGTCGCCTGGGTGCTCAACTCCGCCTTCGTTTCGTCGGTGATCGCCGGCCCCCGCACCGAGGAGCAATGGGACGGCTACATCGGCGCGCTCGACTATCGCTTCACTGCGGAGGACGAGGCGCTGATCGACCGCCTGGTCGTGCCGGGCCATCCCTCGACGCCGGGCTACAACGATCCCGCCTATCCGATCGAAGGCCGCCGCGCACGGACGGCGTGAACTTTCGGGGACGACGATGGCACACGAAGACCGCTACGGCCTGCCGCTCTCAACTGCATCCGATGCGGCGGCCGGCGCCTATCGCGACGGCGTCGACCTCATGCTCGCGGGCTGGACCGGCACGGCGGAGACGCTGGAGCGCGCGATTGCGGCCGACCCCGACTTCGCGCTGGCCCATATCGCCCGCGCCCGCGTGCACGCCTTCTACCAGCAGGGCGATCTGGCACGGCAGAAGGCGGCGCTCGCGCGTGAGCTGGTCACCAGGCGCGGCACGGAGCGCGAGCGCGCGCATGTCGAGACGCTGGCGTTGGCGATCGAAGGCCGGCTGCCGGACGCGATCGCATCGACCCTGAAGCACATCGAGAGCTGGCCGCGCGATGCCTTGGTGCTGTCGCTGCCGCTCGGCGCGTTCGGCCTGTTCGCCTTCTCCGGCATGGCGGACCACGACCGCGCGCGGCACGAGCTGTGCGAACGCGTCGCGCAGCACTATGGCGAGGACTGGTGGTTTCTCACCATGGCCGGCTGGGCAATGACCGAGAACGGCGACGTCGCGCGCGGCCGCGCCGTCACCGAGCGCGGCTTCGGCCTCCGCCGAGCCAATGCCCATGCCGCGCACGCGGTGCTGCATGCGATGTTCGAGGACGGCTCGATCGAGGCGGCCGATCGCCTCGTCGACGACTGGATACCGGGCTATGACCGCGCCGGCATCCTGCACGGCCATATCCGCTGGCACCAGGCGCTCGGTGCGCTCGAGCATGGCGATGCGGCCCGCGCGCTGTCGATCTATGCCGACGTGCTCCAGCCGTCGGTCACGCAGGCGCCGCCGCTCAACGTCATCACCGACGCCGCCTCGCTGCTGTGGCGCCTCTCGGCTTATGGCCACAGCGTGCCGAGGGCGCTGTGGCTCGAGGCCGACGCCGCCGCGCAAAAGCTGTTTCCGAAGTCCAGCCTATCCTTTGCCGACGTCCACATGGCGCTGTTCTCGGCGGCGACGCAAAACCGCGAAGCGCTCGCCGCGCGGCTTGCAACCATCGAGCAGCGGCTCGCCGAGGGCAAGCTGCCGGCCGGCGCCGTCGTGCCCGCGATCTTCCGCGCGCTCGCAGCTTTCGCGGACGAGGATTACGCCTCATGCGTGCAGATGCTCGCGCCTGTTCTCACAGAGGTCGTGCGGATCGGCGGCAGCCACGCCCAGCGCGAGTTGATCGAAGACACCTACATCGTCGCGCTCATGCGCAGCGGCGAGTTGCCCCGCGCCCGCGCCCTGCTGGACGCCCGCCTGCACCGCCGGCCGTCGCTTCGCGATGCGCGCTGGCAGACGGCGATGGGCTAGCTTTGCCACGAAAAAAACACCAGTCTGACGGCAAGTGCCGGACGGACGGGGTGGGCGATTGGGCGAATCGCCGTTGGGGTGTGACGCGGTGGTATTCCAGACGGGTGTTGCAGAACAAACGGGATCGCAACCAATTTGCGGTTCAATGGTTATGGTGCGGGAGTTCCCCGCCGCCGCGGCCCCCTGGCACACGAGCCTGACCATGCGCCTCCGCCGACCGGTCCTCGCCGTCTTGGCCATCACCTTGGCAAGTCCTTGGGCAAGTCCTTGTTTTGCCGAAACTTCCGAACCGATCCGGGTCAACAATCCGCCGGCGCAGCAGACCGCCTTCATCGACCTGCTGGCGCTGATGTCCGGCCATTGCAAGACGTTCAAGGTTGCCGGCCGCACCCTCGCCTGCAAGACGGTGGCCTATGCCCATGGCGACACGGGCCGGGTCAATTTCGCAGTTGCGGTCGATGATCCCTCTGACGACAGCCACGTCGTGTCGTTCTCCGGCGAGAACGGCAAGCGCGCCGACGACAATTCCTACGAGTTGCCGATCGACCGCATGCTGCTCAACTCCAAGGACCGGCCCAGGGTCGATGGCCTGCCGGTGCCGGCCGAGCAGACCTCCACCGGTGTCTGCCGCCAGACTGGCAACTTCGCGGCCAGGAAGGTGAACGACGTGACCTGCTCGGCGACCGACAACGAAGGCCGCCGGTATGAACTGCTGTTCGTCTCCGACGGTACGCCGGTGAGCGTGCGCCGCATCCGGCAGTCGTCGCCCTCGATCCAGGATCCGTTCAAGTAGCGGCACTTCGTCTCGCCCCGCTCAGTCTTGGTGCGAACGCGCTTGCTTCCGTTTTGAAACTCCAGGCCTGGCTTGTATGCTCTGGTGCGCGTCCTCATCGCGGAGGCGCGACTGCAAACGAAGGCGGGGCCGAGAGTCCAGCAACGCGCATGATCACCGGGCTGGTGCGCATCCTGATTGTCTGCCTGCTCGCAAGCCTGTCGTGCGAATGCATCGCCGCCGACAGCAAGCGGCAGCGTTCGATTCTGGTCCTCGAAGAAGCCGATTTTCGCTCGCCGTTCTATTCCGAGATCTTTGCCGGCATCCGCGCCGCCGCAAAGCCGAACGGGGCGAGCCACACCGTGACCTACGGCGAGAGCCTCGATCTCACCCGCTTCCCGGACCCCGGCTACGAAGAGAGTCTGGTCGGCCACTTCAAGACCAAATACGCGCAGCGGCCGATCGACGTCATCGTTTCGATCGGCGTCGCAGCGGCGAAATTCCTCCAGAAGCACAAGCTGGAGATCTGGCCGGCCGCGCCCGTCGTCTACGGCTTCGTCCCCGATCTTCCCGAGACGCGCGCGCTGTTCCTGCCCAACTCGACAGCCGTCTTCGCGCGCGTGAGACCGGCGCAGCTGCTGACTGCAGCGCGCGCCGTCGTTCCCGATCTCAACCGTGTCGTGCTCGTCGGCGAGGCCTGGAAGAATCCGCTGACATACGGACACTGGAAGCAGGATTTCGCGGCCGCCATGCCCGACCTCGAAATCACCGATCTGTCCGGCGCCGTGCTGCGCGAGGTCCGCGATCGCGTCGCCTCCCTACCTGCCCGCTCCGCGATCCTGACCTCGGCGATGTATTCGGACGGCGAAGGCACCTATTATTCCCCGACCTCGGCGCTCGCGCGCGTCGCCGAACGTGCCAACCGCCCGATCATCATCACGTCCGATACGTTCCTCGGGCGGTCGGGCGTGGGCGGCTTCCTGCTGCTGCCGGAGACGATCGGACGGGAAGCCGGCCAATTGGCGATGCGTATCCTCGACGGCGAAGCGCCGTCGAGGATCGTCCCCTTCGGCGGGGGCAACGTGAAGCCGATCTTCGACTGGCGGCAGCTGAAGCGCTGGAACGTGGACGAAGCCAATCTGCCCCCCGGCAGCGAAGTGCGCTTCCGTGAACCGACCTTCTGGGAGCAGTATCACTGGCACGTCACCGGCGTCGCGAGCGTCGTTCTGCTGCAGGCGCTGTTGATCGCCATTCTGCTGCGCGAGCGCCGCCTGCGCTTCGTGGCCGAGGTCGAAGCGCGGCAGCGCATGTCGGAGCTCGCCCACATGAATCGCCGCGCCACCGCGGGCGAGATGTCCGCCTCGCTCGCCCACGAGCTGACCCAGCCGCTCGCTGCCATCATGATCAATGCCGAGACGGCCCAACAGATATTGCGCAATCCGGCTCCCGATCTCGGCGAGATCGGGGACATATTGGACCACATTCGCCGGGACGATCAGCGCGCTGCCGAGGTCATCAGCCGGCTGCGCGCGTTCCTGAAACGGGACCCGACCGAACGGCGCGAGCTCGACCTCAATGCGATGGTCGGCGAGGTATTTCGATTCCTCTCCGTGCAGGCGCTGACGCACGACGTCGAGCTCGTGACGGAACCCTCGCCCAAGGATATCCGCGTCAAGGGCGACAAGGTCCAGCTCCAGCAGGCCATTCTGAATCTCGTCGTGAACGGCATCGATGCGGTAGCCCATCTTCCGGACAAGCGGCGCCGCATCGTCGGGCGAACCAGTCTCGCTGGCAATGTGGCCCTCGTCTCCGTCGCCGATGCCGGTGAGGGGATCCTCGCAGAGAAGGTCGCGGAGATCTTCAAGCCGTTCTTCACGACCAAGGCGCAAGGCATGGGCATTGGCCTGTCGATCGCCCATACGATCGTCGAGGCGCATGGCGGGCGGGTCTGGGCGGAGAACGCGCCGTCAGGAGGCGCGGTCTTTCATGTCCCCCTGCCGCTGGCGCCGCCTCGATAGCTTCTATCGCAGGCGCCAGTGACGCCGCGACCCGGCATCACGCGAACGCCTTCTCCAGCGTGGCGAAAATAACCGCGAGCGACTTGTCGTGCCGCGTCACCGGCGGCACCGGGCGATCGATCTTCATCAGCTGATAGACCGCCATCTGCGCCGCACGCACCGAATATTCGACGGTGAACACGACGTCGTCGGGGATTTCGACGAACTGGCTGACGAAGGCGAGGTTGACCGAATTCTTCGGCACCGGCAGCGGCCGGTCGGCCAGATGGCGCGGCATGAACATGCTGGTGATGTAGGGCATGCGGCAGGGGATGCAGATCGCATCCTCGAACACCGCGGAATCGAAGTTCAGGTGACCGCACAATTCCTTCAGGATGTCCGCGCCGCCGCAATCGGACATCGGCTTTCCGACGAAGTTGCCGACGCGGTCGGGATGCAGCGCATAGCCCCAGAACACCTGCACGTTCTTCGGCTGTCCCACGAAATGCGGCTGATGATAGAGCACGACCGACATCAGCCAGTTGGAATCCTTGAACGTCACCAGGCCGCCCGTGCCGGCCTTGTTGCCGGAGAACGCCTCCATCCGGTCGAAGAAGAGCGGATCGCGGCAGGTGACGGTGAAGGACAGCCAATAGGATTCGGGGATAGAACTGTTGAAGGCGGCGGGATTGCCGAATTCGGGTCGTCCCTCCGCGATGGTCTCCCACAGCGCCCAGCCCTGACTGTCTTTCTTGGTCAGGCGCGGCGGCGGCTCGGTCATCGAGCCGAGGCTCGAGGCATCCGTCATCGAGCCGTTCTGGAAGAACACGAGATCGTCGTCCTCGAGCCGGACGTTGGCGATGCGGCCGTCGCGATCGAGCACGAGCTGGCGCACCCGCAAGCGCCCGTCCTCGCTTTCGATCGCCATGTCGGTGACGCGCGTGCCGCGCACGAACTGCACGCCCTGCCGCTTCAGCCAGTCGGCGAGCGGCCGCACGATCGCGTCATATTGATTGTAGACGGTGCGCTTGACGCCGCCGAGCGTCTCGATGCGTGGAAACTCGCTCATGAAGCGGTGCAAATAACGCTTCAGCTCGACCGCGCTGTGCCAGGGCTGAAACGCGAATGTGGTCTGCCACATGTACCAGAAATTGGACTCGAAGAAGCTCGGCGAGAGCCAGTCGGTGATGCGGCTGTTGCCGAGGCTCTCCTCCGACGCCTCGGTTAGCCGCAGCAGCTCCAGCCGGTCCCGCGCGGAAAAGCCCATATGAGAGACGTCGATCTTGAAGCGGTTGCGGTCGACCAGCCGCGCCTGCGAATGCGCCGGGTTCTCCAGATTGAACGCGATGGTCTCGTCGCGCACGCTGAGGCCCGGATGATCGAGCGAGGGAATGCTGGAGAGCAGATCCCAGGTGCATTCGTAATGGTCGGTGGTGAGCATGCGCCCGCCGCGCAACGAATAGGCGCCGTTCGCGAGCAGCGCGCCGTCGAGGCTGCCGCCGACCAGCGGCTGGGCCTCGTAGATCACGATGTCACGCCCCGCCTGCTGCGCGTCGCGGATCAGGAACGCGGCGCCCGCGAGCGATCCAATGCCACCGCCGATGAAATACGCCTTCATGATTTGCCTCGATTGCCGTCCGAATTCTCTCCGGCGACATTGCATGCGGAGGCGGCGACCGATGTTGCGCTGGATCAAGCGCGGCGGAGCCAGCGTTCAAGAGGAAGTGAGCGCCTTGCCGGAGAGCGCCGAGGCATTCGCCTTCTTCGCATAGATGTGTTCGATCTCCTCTGCGAAGTGGCGTTCGAGTGCGGGGCGCTTGTTCTTCAGCGTCGGCGTGAGCAGGCCCGCAGCGATGGTCCACGGATCCAGCGTCCACCACACCGCGCGCGGTGTCGCGTAGGACGGATAGGCCTTCACGGCCGCCGCTATCCTGGCAAGCAGCGCGGCCCGTTCCGCCGCACCGCCTTGCTGCCCGCTCGCCGCCAGCCTTTCCTTCTCCTGCACCCAGGCCTTGGCGTTGAGCACGACCAGCGCGGCGAGGAACGGCCGCTGTTCACCGACCACCAGCGCCTGCTCGAACAAGGGATCGGCGAGGATCGCCGTCTCCAGATCCACCGGCGCGATCTTCTCGCCGGTCGAGGTGACCAGAATGTCCTTGATGCGACCGGTGATGGTGATGCGCCCGCTGTCGATGCGGGCCTGATCGCCGGTGTGCAGCCAGCCGTCGGGGTCCTTGACGCGGCGCGTCTCCTCCGGCTTGTGCCAGTAGCCGAGCATCACGCTGGGGCCGCGCACCAGCAACTCGTCGTTTTCACCTAGCTTGACCTCGATGCCGTCGAGAACGTGGCCGACCGAGTGCGGATCGTTGTCGTCGACGGTGTTGACCGAGACCACCGGCGAGGTCTCGGTCATGCCGTAGCCCTGGAGCACGTCGAGGCCGAGCGCGAGAAACAGGCGGATGACAGGCTCCGCGATCGGCGCCCCGCCGGACACCGCGACGCGCAGGCGCCCGCCGAGCTGTGCCAGCACCTTGTCGACGAGGAGCCGCTTCAGGAGCGGCCAGGCCAGTCGGTCGAGCGGCGACAGCACGCCGCGCCCCTGCCGCGCATCGAAACGTCGCCCGCCGACGGCGATCGTGAGATCGAGCAGCGCGCGCTCGATGGCGCCGGCTGAGGCGCGATGCTGCATGACCAGCGCGTAGACGCGCTCGTAGATCCGCGGCACCGAGACCAGCACGGTCGGCCGCACATGCCTCAGGTCCTCCGCGAGCTGCGGCACCGAGCGGGCATAGGCGACACAGGCGCCGACTGCGATCGGGTAGTAATCCCCGCCGGTGCGCTCGAAGGTGTGCGAGAGCGGCAGGAAGGACAGGAAGACGTCGTGCGGTTCGGCTTTGATCCGGCGCGCGATCGCCTTCACATTGGCGACGACGTTGCCATGCGACAGCATCACGCCCTTGGGCCGCCCGGTTGTGCCCGACGTGTAGACGATAGCGGCGAGATCATCCGGCGCGACCGCGATGTCGGGCAGCGGCGCGGTGGCGCCGGGTGCGTGCGGGAGCCAGTGGTCGAGCCCGACGATGCGCGCATCCGGTGTGATGAGCCCGCTCGCATCCGCGCAGACGATGCGCTTGAGATGGTCGAGCGGCTGGCCGGTCGCCGCGATCGCCTGCCAGCGCTCCAGCGTATCGACGAACAAGAGCAGCGCACCGGAATCGACGAGGACGTAAGCGATGCTGTCGGGGTTGTCGACGGCATGCATCGGCACCGGCACCAGGCCGCGCGACAGCGCCGCCTGGTCCATCGCGATATGCGCAATTCCGTTCGGCATCAGGATGGCGACGCGCTCACCCGGCGCGAACGCCTCCGCGGCGAGGGCCCGTCGCCACAGCTCGAATTCGGCATCGATCTCGTGCCAGGACTGGCTGACCCAGCGCTGCGCGGCTGCATCAAAATGCCGATAGGCCTCTGCCGCCGGGGTCGCCTTGACGCGCCAGCGCAGCAGCTCCGGCAGCGTCCTGATCCCGGCAAGCCCGTCCGGTTGACTCGTCGGCTCCGGCATGGCGTTCTCTCGCATCTCGTCGATTCCAGACCATTTGGTGGCTGGACACTAGTCCCGCCAGCTCTGGCCGCTTTGATCCTCAGCAAGGCGGCCATGCTTCGGAGCGAGCTCGGAAGGAGCGGAGCGCTGCTCCGCAGAGCCGTCGCGAAACGAGGGAAGATCGTCATTGCGCGCCATCCCTGCCGCCCCGCATAGTCGCCTCCGCGACCCGCGCGAAAGCTCCGATCATGACCAGCTCCCTGCCCGCCCTCATCGTCATCGACGTCCAATGCGCGTTCGACGAATGGGAGGCGGGGGGCAAGCGACGCAACAATCCGGATGCGGTGGCGCGGATCGCCGATCTGCTGCAGGCGTTCAGGGCGCGCGGCGCGCCGGTCTTCCACATCCGCCATGAAGGCACGAAGCCGAACTCCTCGTTTCTGCCGTCGCGTTCCGGCTATGCCGTCAAGGACGAGGCGCGCGAGCGTCCCGGCGAGACCGTGATCGTCAAGCGCGTCAACAGCGCCTTCATCGGCACGGATCTGGAAGCGCGCCTGCGCGCTTCCGGCATCGGCACGCTCGTGATCTGCGGCGCCACCACCAATCATTGCGTGGAGACGACGACGCGGATGGCCGGCAATCTCGGCTTCGACGCACGCCTCGTGCGCGATGCGACATGGACGTTCGAGCGCATCGGGCCCGACGGCGACACGCACTCCGCCGAGGCGATCCATGCGATGACGCTGTCGAACCTCAACGGCGAATTCGCCCGCATCGTGACCACCGGCGACGTGATTGCGTCATTCGCGGCCAAGTGATGGCAGCATTGCGACCGATGCCGATGATGCGACAATAAATCTCACGACGCAGGATGATTCACTCGCGAATCGCACGCGCGCTGCGTCGTTTCGACGCCCGCAACTTGCTGGAACGCAGCCGACGCCCATCTGTTGTCACTCGACATTCAACTGGAGTGATGACATGAAGTATCTCATCGTCGCGATGGCCGTCGGAGCCGCGGCGCTTGCCGGCGGATCGGCGGCGAACGCGGCCAGCAATTCAAGCGCGAAGCAGAACGCGCCGGCCGGCCAAGTGACCGACATCAGCGCGCAGCACCGGCACCATCATGGCCATCGCCATCATCACTGGCGCCAACATCACCACCATCACGGCTACTACCGTCCACACTACCGGAGCTACGGCTATTACCCACGGCATCACGGCTATTACGGCGGCGGACCGTATGGATATTACGGCGGCCCCAGCGTGACATTCGGCTTCGGCGGCAGCCGCTGGTGAGAGACGAGGCCCGCAAGCATGCGGGCCTTTTTCTTGGCGACATGCCGATCGTCATGACCGGACTTGGCAAGCAGCTATCCCCGCAAGATCGTCTTGGCCGTCTCCAGCCCACTCGCGAGCGCGGCCTCGACCGTGCCCATGTCGCGGCCGCGATAGAGCGCCTCGCCTGAAAACGACACCAGCCCGTCGGCACGCGCCAGAATCGCCTGCGCCTCGCGCGTCCGCGGCGTCGCCCAGGAATAGGCGCCGCGGGCGAAGGGATCGTGCGCCCAGTTGGTCGCCGCGGACGCTACGAGCTCGCGCGCGATGTCCTGGCGCGACAGCTTGAAGATCGCAGCGAGCGAATCGAGCCCGGCCTCGATCGGTGCTTGCGGACCGAGGCTTTCCAGCTCGGCCGTGCGCGGCCCGCCGAACCAGCCGGTGAGAACGGCATGCCGGCTCGGATATTGCGTCCACCACACCGGGATGGTCTGGTCGGACAACAGGAAGGTCATGGCTGCGAGATCCGGCTGCCGCTCGCGCCACCATGGTCGCGCAAAGCGCAGCAGGATCTTGACGACATTGCCGAAGCCGATGTCGCCCGTTGCAACAAGCTTCGCGTCCGCGCTCGCCGGCAGCACGATCTCGCGCAGCAGCGGCAGCGGCACGGTGAGGATGACGCGATCGCAGCCATGCACGGCACCGTCCGCGCAACGGACGGCCAGCGCCTGGCCTTGCTCCTCGACCGCCGACACCGCGCATCCCAGGCGAAACACGACGCCGTTCCGGCGGCACTCGCCCGCCAGGAAGTCGATCAGCGCCCCGTAGCCGCCAATGATACGCGCCTGCGGCGCGTGGCCGCCGTCCATCCATTCCTCGCGCAGCGCCAGCGTCGAGGCGCGCTCGGGATCGGCCGCGTCATAGCCCTCGACCATCCGCCCGATCGAATGGCGCATCGGCGCATACTCATCTCCGGCAAAATGCCGGCGCAGGAACTCGGCGACGGTGAGATCGTCCTTCAAATCCCTCAGCACGGCTTGAAGCTCTGCCTCGTGCGGGCCGTCGCGCTGGTCGCGCGAGAGCCTCGTTCCGTCAGAGCTCCACTGCTCGCCTTCGATCTCCCGAAGCGACAGCCCGGCCTCGCGCAGCAGTCCGCGCGTGACAGGCGCCTCGCCATGGACGAATTCGGCGCCGCCCTCGGCGGGATAGCCGAACTCCGAAGCCGGCAGCGGATGGATGCGGCCGCCGCAGCGCTGGCGCGCCTCCAGGATCGTCACTTTCCGGCCGGCACGCGCCAGCTCGCGCGCCGCCATCAGGCCGGCCGCGCCGGCGCCGACGATGACGATATGCTCTGTCGTCTCTGGCATAGCCGCGCTTTACCGGCTCGCGGCTTGCGGATCGTTCTTGATCAGATAGCGCAGCAGCAGGACGCCGCCGCCGAGATCCCGCGTGCTCTCCAGCGTCATCGCAGCGATCGGCGCGCGCTTGTCGCGATCCGCTTCCGTCGAAGAGAACGCGAAAGGCGCACCCGTCGCGCCGTCGAGCGCGGGGCTGAGGATCAGGTTGAACTCGTCGATGAGGCCGGCACGCAGGAACGCGCCATTGGCGACGCCGCCGCCCTCCACCAGGAGACGCTTCACGCCGAGCTCGCGGTTGAGGATGTCCAGCGTCAGCGCCAGATCGATCTCGGACTTGCCGGCGAAGATGTAGGACACGCCCTCGCCGCGCAGCCCTGCGAGATGCGAATCCGGTACGCTTTCGGTCAGCACCACGACGATCGGATCGCCGCCGATGTCGGAGCGGCCCCAGCCGATCTTGCCCTGCGCGTCGAGCACGACGCCGTAGCTCTTGACATCGGGTGTCTTTGCATCGCGCCAGGCGAACCAGTTCTGGCGCGGAAATGTCTCCTCCGTCGTCGCAGGATAAGGCTTGCCCTTGGCGAACTCCGAGCCGGTGACGCGGCCGATCACCCAGGCATCGCCGGCGAGCTCGTCGTGGATCTTCTCGAACCAGTCCGTGCCCGCCCCCTTCGGACGCCAGCGGCTGGGATGCGTGCGGCCGTCGAGGCTGGAATGCATCAGGCAGATGACGTAGGGCTTCATGCAACTCTCCCGATGGCGCTCAAGCCGCCGTTCCACCACCGCCATCGCTCTTGGCGCGATCATTGACGATCACCGCGAGCGGATTGGGTTTCGGCGGCGCGACCAGTCGCAGCGTGTTGGTGTCGCGATGATTGAACGGCGCGCCGCGCACGAACAACTCGGTTTGGATCAGATAGGTCCAGCTGCCGTTGTCGTTGAAGCTGATGTCGCAGCGGTAGGAGTCGGTGCGGAAGGCCTGTTCCAGAAAATCGGTCGAGCAGATGCCGTAGGCGGTGTCGCCGCGCTTGGCGGCGACGGAGATGTTCTTGTCATCCGGCCCGGCCTTGCCCGAGGCCAGCAGCACCTGCCCGCGCGGAATAGCCAGCGTCTGCAGGATCAGCCCGGTCGCGGGCTCCCACAGCCAATACCCGACCTGGTCGTGGAAGGTGATGTCTTCCTCGGGCGTGTTGATGTGGATGTGATAGCGCAGCCCGTAGAACAGCTGCGGGCCGTTGGCCTGCGGATCGATCGGATCCATGCGGATGCGCTCGATGAAGGTTCGCCGCTCCGGCCCCTCCGCCTTCGGATTGATGTCGATGCCCTTGTCCGCCTGCCAGTGGCCGGCGAGGCGCCGCAGCGGACCGAGATTGGCAAGGCCGTCGGGCGAGACGTCCTCGGGTTCGGTGAAGATGTCGGCGGGAATGGGGAGCATGGCGTCCTCGCGCGAAGTTGCGGGGGAACAGCCATAGCATGACGGCGAGAACCTGGCGCCTGCTCAGGCCTCACAATCGCGAATGGACATCGGCCTTGTGCGCGGGGCGATTGTCGGGCGTTTAGGGAAGATCGTGCATTACATGTCGCAGTAACGTCTGCAGGCAATGGGCAGAACCGCCTGCACGACACGAAACGGAGTCGAACCTGTTCGATTTCGACTCCGTCGCCGGGACGGTTAGTGGCGGTGATCGCGGACCGCGGGCTGATGGCGGTGGTCCCTGACGATCGTCTGATTGCGATGATCACGCACGACGGGCGGGCCGCGGTGATCGCGAACGACGGTCAGCGCGCTCGCGGTCGTCGCCGCACAACCTCTCCGAACAGACGGGGCGCCGACATCAAGTCATCTCGTCAGACGAGCAAAATCGCTGACGCTCCCCGTGTCACCGGAGATCGCTCTCAGGCCGCCACGGACACCGATTTCGCACGCTGCTCGAGCACGCCGAGGGTGGAGACCAGATTGTCCCGCCGTGCGCGAAGGTTGAGTGCAAGCATCGGATAGGTCGGCTGGTGCACGTCGAACACTCCGGCTTTGGCCTCTTCCTCGAGGATATCGGTATTCAAGAGCCGAACGCGCCACCACAAATCGGCGATCAACGCATCGAGCCGCTGTTCGCCGGCAGTACCAAGACGGGACACTTCTTGCATCGTTTGCCTCAACCTGAAACGAGCCTCCCCACTGAGGCCCGACTTGGATCATGACTGAGCAAGCAGGGTGCCAGGGATGGGGGGATGCGATCTGGCGCGGGGATTGGCTTTCAGCGACAGGGGCGGCTCAACGCCTCGCCTATCCTCTTAAAACATTGATAAAATGAAATAATTCGTCCAGCTGAAATTGCCTTCCAGCGTCGTTCCCGTGTGCGGCGGTTGACCCGCGTTGCGGCGCAATCTTTGGAGCCGTCTGACCTGTTCAGCCGCGCCGGTGATTTCATATTTGGAAGGTGAACCTTTGGTTCTTGCCTGTCGGTCAGGTCGCGCGCGCAAGAACGATCATGCCTGACACGACCAGGGCCGCGCCCGCTGCATGGCTCAATCGTCGGCCGAACGGCAGCAGTTTCTCAGCGGCAACATAGAGGCCGATGCCGGCGACCCAGACCAGATTCATCGCACCGCCGACGAACAGCAATACCATCAGGAACCAGCAGCAGCCGACGCAGTAGCTGCCGTGGCGAAGCCCCATCCGAAGGGCTCCGTGCGCGCCGGACCGCCAATGCCGGCTGAGAAACAGCAGCGGGCTCTCGCAGAAGCGCAGGCAGGCCCGTTTGAGCGGCGTGAACTGATAAAGCCCTGCGGCAATCAGAATGCCGCCGGCCAGAAGCGTGCTGGTGCTTGCCATCGCCATCGACAAGAGGCCGAAGCGTTCAAGCGCCCATTGTGCCAGAACTGCTGCGAGGCTGAACACAGCCCATGTCACGAGATAGCCGGCGAGAAAGATCCAGGCATCGATCGCCGCGCCGGATGCAGTATCGTGCTTGTGCCTGATCGTCGCATACAACAGGATGACGGGTCCCGCGCTCGGCGTCATCATCGCGATCATCATCACCCACCACATCGCGAACAGCAGCGCGGCGGAGCGCAGCGTCCACGGCATCGGCGCCATATCCGGCATCTCGGCCATCATCTCGACGTCCATGCCGGCGCCGTCCGCGAGATAGGCCCAGGCGAGCGCTGCCACGACGGCGGTCCCGACCGCGACGATCAAGCGATCACGGTAGAGCAGATGTTCCAGTATCGCACGCCCGTCCATGGGTTACCCCGCCAGCACAGCGACGAATCCAAAGCCGGATCTTCATTCTTCGCGGCGCGCCTATCAGCGCCGCTTCACGCCGCAACGCCTTCGGGCGTCTGCACGACATGGGCGAGCGAGCTGTGCGTGCCCTGGGTCTCGAATCGGATCGCACCTGTTGAGCGAATGTCGGCGGATGCGATCTCGGCAGCCCTGTGCTCGAAACCCTCGGGCATGACCACTTGAATCCGATGTGGAGCACCGGTTACGGGATTCTTGATCGGCTCCACCTCGGTCTCGAGCACGTCGCCGGCAACGAGCTTTGCGACCCGGCCATCCTGGTCGAAGGAAAATTCGAACGGCGCGAAAACCGGATCGTGAATGGTGGTCACGATCAGGCTGAAAATGTGGAACAGCGTGCCCTCGGCCGAGTGCTTGCCCGACAGAATGTTGAACAGCGCCTGTCGCTGCTCCGGCGTGGCGCGCTGATCGACGATAGGCTGCATCTTGCCGTTGCCTTGATGCAGCGCGCCGGGAAAATCCACGACGACTGCAAAGCAAAGACCATCGAGCTTGACGCCCTCAAAATGCCCCCTGGTGATCCGCATGCCGACCATGCCCTTGCAATAACCGTGGGTCGGTAGAGCGTTGAAATCGCAGGGGCAGCCGAACGCGCAATTGCAGTTCTTCATCCATTCGCCTTCGAGACGCCAGTCCGATGCAGCCATGGCACATCTCCCAATGTGAGCGGGGGGCGCGGCAGCCGTGGACAATTTTGTTCAGCGTTGTTGTCGAAGCAATGCGAAAAAGGCGCGAGCGGGATCGAGATCCGATCAGAAGGCCGACATCGCAGAAAAAGGATGGTGGCGAGCTGCCGTTTACCGTCCAGGGATCATATCAGCGGCCGGCGGCCACGTATAGCGAACGAGGGTAGTGCCTCAGGAGCAGCCACATCTCGGGATGTCCGACGTCAGGGGAATGGTGCGCCATTCAGAAGAAAAACGCGAGTTCATATTTCATTGAAATCGCTAAAGAATCTCCGTCACCCCCTCACTATGCGAGGACAACCCGATGTGCTGCCGTTTCTACGCGGATTGATCGAGCATGCTCAGGAGCAGCGCAAGCAATTTCGAGCGCTGATCGGCCGGCGCAGCGGCCACATGGTGCAGATGCGCTTCAAGAATATGATACTCGCACTCGTCCGAGAAGATATGTCCGGATTTGCAGCGAACTGGCAGCGGGATGCTGCAGCGCATTGTCTCACGGGTCGCCGCGGCTTTATCTCGAATGGTGCCCAGGGGCGGAACATACGCAACCACCGACACGACGAACTGTTGTTCGTTCTTGGCATGGTGGTTTGAGCGGTTGGCCTCGTATCGCTGGTAGACGACCAACGTGGCGCGAACGGCGGCCGTTGACGGCAGCGGGATCAATCGGCAACGATCGGCCCAAACGCCTCCCATCGGTCGCCTGTGAAACGCATCATTCGGAACTCCTTGACCACACGATAGTCGGTCGGACCGGTATTGACGGAGAGTCCCGGGAGCAGCAGATCGAGTTTCACGTTTTTCAGGTTCGTCGCCTGCGCCATGACATTCTCGCGCGAGAGATTGTTGCCGCATTGCTTCAAGACCTGCACCAGCAGCTCGGCGGCGCTATAGCCATAGACCGTGAAGATGCTTTTCCGGTCGCCTCCCGGATAGTAACCGTCCATGAAGGCGCTCCATCGCTTCATACCTTCGTCATCGCGCCAGGTCGGATCATCGACCTCCTTGAACGAGCTCGCCGAGATGATGCCCTTTGCGTTCTCGATGCCCGCCGGGCTCAGGACCGCGTCGATCGAGGACGAACCGACGCCAAGGAGATGAACGGGCTTCCAATCCAGCTCTGCCATCTTTCTGATGACCTGGGCGGCGAATCTCGAGGCAGCCATATTGACGAGAACGTTGACACCGGCCGCCTTGAGGCGCACGACCTGCGAGTCAACGGTCGGGTCCGTCACATCGTATGAAGCGTCACTGACGATGAGTTCGGCTGCCCTTGCGCCGAGCGCTTCCTTCAACCCGGTCAGATAATCCCTGCCGCTCTCGTCGTTCTGATAGAGCAGGCCGATTTTGGCATTCGGATAGTTCTCCAGGATGAAGCGCGCGTAAACGCGGACCTCCGTGCGCAGATTGGGAGCAAATCCCATCGTCCACGGGAAGTTGACCGAATCCTCGAAACGCGTCGACCGCCCGGCCACGAAAAGCTGAGGGATCTTTCGGTCATTGAGATATTTCTGGACCGCGATGTTCGAGGCGTTGCCGAGCGTCTCGAATGTGAACAACACCTCGTCGCTCTCTATGAGCTTGCGGACCTGCTCGACGGTCTTGGACGGCGTCGCCGCATCGTCGTAGGAAATCAACGTGATCTTGCGTCCATTGACACCGCCATGATCATTGATCATGCGGAAGTAGGCCGCCTGCACCTTGCCGATCACGGAGGATGCCGAAAGCGGACCGCTATAGGGCATCGTCTGGCCGATCTTGATCTCAGCATCACTTGCGCCCGGACCATATTGACGATCATCAGCGAGCAAAGGGGGCGTGATGAAAAGTCCGGCCACAAGGATTGCCGCTCTGGCAGCATTCGTGCGCAAGCTCTTGCTCATCGCCGCAATCCTCATCGCTGCAGCCGAGCTCGTGGATCCGGGGCCGTTCACAACATGCATGCCCCTTCGCTAGCTGAAGAGCCGACTCATCGCGCCGCCCGCGAGAAAGCTGGTTCGGCCGGATTGGATCAGGGCAGGCAAGCGCAGTCCAACGAGCCCTGCCCGCAGTGCGTTGGGAAATCTTCCCGATGTTCGGCAAGCCTACAATCGGCAACAGCCGGCAGCGTTGGTGCAGCGTGGCGTTGACGAGCTATGGTGCCCAGGGGCGGAATCGAACCACCGACACTGCGATTTTCAGTCGCATGCTCTACCAACTGAGCTACCTGGGCGTGCTCCAAGAGAGGGGCCAAAGCCCTTCGAGCGGGCGGTTTATAGTGGGCCGGAAGCGGCCTGTCCACCCGGCTTTGCCAAGAGGCTTCGCCGGGCGCGGCCTGGCTGTGCACAAGCTCCGGCAGGCTTGCCGTGGCTGGCGCGTAGCGTCGCGCCCGCTCAACCAAGCTACTGATATTGTTCATCTATTCAACGTCATCCGGGTCGTCGTCGCGAGCGGGGATGACGTAGGCGCCCTTCAGCCAGCGGTTCAGATCGACATCGCGGCAGCGCGAGGAGCAGAACGGGCGGGTCGCCTGTGACTGCGGCTTGCCGCAGATCGGGCAGGCTTTGGGCGGGCTGGCGGGCTTTGTGACGTGGTCGTCCATGATGTCGGCAGCTTGCACGGGGTGAAGGGGTTCAAGAGCCTGTCGGCAAACGGGTTCCTGGCGCGGCGGCGCAGGCGCGCCGGCCGGCCATTCTACTGTGCATGGGGTTGTTTTCGCGATTCTTGTTGAGCCGCGGTCGGTCGGCTCACACCGCAGTGGAATTGAGCCAGCCAAAGCGAATCGGAAAGCCCTCGCCGCCAAGCAGCGTGGTGGTCTCGTAGAGCGGCAGGCCGACGACGTTGGTGTAGGACCCCACCATCTTGACCACGAAGGAGCCCGCGATGCCCTGCACCGCATAGCCGCCGGCTTTGCCGCGCCATTCGCCGGAGCCGATATAGGCCTGGATGTCGTCCTCCGACAGGCGCTTGAAGCGGACGCGGGTCTCGACCAGGCGCTGGCGGAAGGCCTCACGCGGCGTCACCAGGCAGATCGCGGTGTAGACCCGATGGTTGCGACCCGACAGCAGCCGCAGGCACTGGGCGGCCTCGTCCACCAGGTTGGCCTTGGGCAGGATGCGGCGGCCGACCGCCACCACCGTGTCAGCGGAGAGGATGAAAGCGCCCCTCAGCTCGTCGTCGAGCTGCACCGATTTCAGCGCCGCGTCGGCCTTGGCCCGCGGGAGCCGATTGGCGCAGGCACGCGGCAGCTCGCCCCGCTTCGGCGTCTCGTCGACGTCGGCCGGCCGGAGCGCGTCCGGCTCGATGCCGGCCTGGTTGAGCAGCGACAGCCGACGCGGCGAACCGGAGGCAAGTACGAATTTGGGGCGGCCGAGCATCAGGTGATTTGGGGGATGAAGCAGGGGTGAATTGCGCGCGGAACCTATCGGAAGGGGGCTGATTTCACAACCCGGGAACCCGGACTTTGCTGATTCGAGGTGTCCGACCTCGCTGTGCCCTCAATCTATGACGCCGGTGTTACGGGTGCCGAACGCTACCCGCTCGCCGCGCCGACCTTGGCAAACCGCCGGCGAATGCGCAGCAGGAGCTGGTCGCAGACCTCGCGGTAAGCCGCCAGTTTCTGGTCGCGGCTGCCTTCGATCGTGGTGGGATCCTGCGTCGGCCAATATTCGACGTCGGCAGCGAGCGTCCGCGTCAGCTCCAGCGCCTTGTGGTGCGCCTCGGGCGAGAGCGTGATGATGAGGTCGAAATTCAGCCCTTCCCAATCCTCCAGCTCCTCGAAGGTCTGCGGCTTGTGGGCGGAGATGTCCTGGCCGAGCTCGGCCATCACGGCAACCGCGAACGGATCGAGCTCGCCCTTTCTGGTGCCTGCCGATTTGACGTAGAGGCCCTGCGGAAACATGTGCTGCAACAGGCTCTCGGCCATCGGCGAGCGCACGCTGTTCATCGCGCAGGCGAACAGCACGGACTGCGGATTGCTTGCGCGTGAGGGCGCAGCCATCCGTGATCAGCCTTTCCAGTGCAGGACAGTGATGAGCGTGAACAGCCGGCGCGAGGTCTCGAAGTCGACCCGCACCTTGCCTTTCAGCCGCTCCTGCAGCGTGCGTGATCCCTCGTCATGGATGCCGCGGCGGCCCATGTCGATGGCCTCGATCTTGTCGGGGGTCGCCGTGCGGATCGCCTGGTAGTAGCTGTCGCAGATCATGAAATAGTCCTTCACGATCCGCCGGAACGGCGTCAGCGACAACAGATGCGCGACGACGGGCGAGCCGTCCTCGCGGCGGATGTCGAACATCAGCCGATTGCCGGTGATGCCGATGTGCAGCGTGAACGGGCCCTGCCCCTCCGCGCCCTCGGGCGCGAACAAATTCTGCTCGATCAGATCGTAGATCGCGATCGCCCGCTCGTGCTCGATATCGGGCCCGGAACGGCCGATCGAGTCCTCGTCGAGGGTGACCGCGACGATGCGATTGCTGGAGTCGTCCTGTTCGGGCGGCTTTGTCATGACAGATTGAGGCGCAATCCAATCGAGCGCGAATGGGCGTCCAGCCCCTCCGCTTTGCCGAGCGTCATCGCGGCCGGGCCCAGCGCACGGAGCTGGTCCGGCCCGCATTTCAGGATGGAAGTGCGCTTCATGAAGTCGTGCACCGACAGGCCCGAGGAGAATCGCGCCGAGCGCGCCGTCGGCAACACATGGTTGGAGCCGCCGACATAATCGCCGATCGCCTCGGGCGTATGCGGCCCGAGGAACACCGCGCCGGCATTGCGAATCCGGGCGGCGAGCGCGTCGGGATCCACGGTCATGATCTCGAGATGCTCGGCGGCGATGGCGTCCGCGAGCGGGATGGCCTCGCCCAAGTTCTTCACCATGATGATGGCGCCGAAATCGGCCCAGGAGGGACCGGCGATCGCCGCGCGCGGCAGCGTCTTCAATTGCGCCTCGCCCGCCTGTTCGACATCGGCGGAAAGCCGCGCCGAGTCGGTGATCAGGATCGACTGCGCACTGGCATCATGCTCGGCTTGCGCCAGCAGGTCGGCGGCGATCCAATCGGCATTGCCGGTGTCGTCGGCGATCACGAGCACTTCGGATGGCCCCGCGATCATGTCGATGCCGACCTTGCCGAACACCAGCCGCTTGGCGGCGGCGACATAGGCATTGCCGGGGCCGACGATCTTTGCGACCGGCGCGATCGTTGCGGTGCCGTGCGCCAGCGCAGCCACGGCCTGCGCGCCGCCGACGCGGTAAATCTCGGTGACGCCGCCGAGATGCGCGGCCGCCAGCACCAGCGGGTTGAGCTTGCCGTCCGGCGAGGGCACCACCATCACGAGGCGCGAGACGCCGGCGACCTTGGCGGGCACTGCGTTCATCAGCACCGAGGACGGATAGGCCGCGGTGCCGCCGGGCACGTAGAGGCCGGCCGATTCGATTGCGGTGTAGCGCCAGCCGAGCTCGACGCCGAGCGCGTCGGTGAAGCGCTCATCCGTCGGCAGCTGGCGACGATGATAGGTCTCGATGCGGTCGCGCGCGAGTTTCAGCGCATCCAGGGTCGCGGCATCGCAGGCCTTCACCGCGGCCTCGATCTCGGCGGCCGTGACGCGCAGGCCGGATGCATCCAGCTTCAGGCGGTCGAACTTCGCGGTGGCCTCGAGCAGGGCGACATCGCCGCGCCTGGCCACGTCGTCGACGATGGCGCGCGCGGCGGCCTCGACGTCGGCCGAGACCTCGCGCTTGGCGGCGAGGAAGGCCGCAAATCGCTGGTCAAAATCGGCGCTGCTGCGGTCGAGGCGAACGGGCATGTCTGGCTTGGCTTCTGGCTGGTCTTTGGGGCGGAATGGCGCACCAGGTCCCCTGCTCAATGGCGCGGCGAGGAAGCGGCGTCAACCCTTGGGACCGGGCCGTCGCCCCTGGGATCGTCCCGGCGAGGACAGGGGACCCGTGATTGGCATGCCACCTCAGCCTTCCCCCTCGATCTCCACCCCCGTTCCCAGCGCGTCCGCCCCGAGATCGGTCAGCTCGCATTCCAGGCATTCGACGTCGAGCCGAATGGCACCGCCTTCGGCAAACAAAAGCAGGGCGCTGCCGGCGGGCTCCTCGCTGCGCCCGCCCCTCGGGTGAAATTCGATGCCGACGAGGTCCAGGACCTTGTCGGGAGCATTGAGGTCGATGTTGCGCGACTTGCAGGCGAGCACGCGGTCGAAGCGGAGCGCGGCGACCAGCCGGCGCGGCTCGGCTTCGCCCTCCAGCGTCTGCTCCCAGTCCAGCCGGCTCATCCCGACCACGAGCCGCTTCTCGCTTTGTCGCCAGATGATGTCGGAGGCCTGGACGCGGGCGTCCTGGACATGGGTCGAGATCACGGCGAGATCGTCGGCGTCGAGCGCGATCAGTTTGAGCTGGGGCGACATCGCCGACGCTTCTCCCTCGGAGTGGACAGGGCTCAACGCGCGCAGGCCCCGAAATTTCCACACAAACTAACGGGCCGGCGGGCTAGAGGCTATTGATATCCTCCATTTCCAGCACCTTCCGTGGATCCCCCTCCCCGGCGACGCGGATCATGGCGCACCCGATCTGCTTGGTCGAGGTGACGAGCCGCGGCGACAGCCGACGCAGCACCGACCAGAGCGGCCAGGTTGCGCTATAGATCGCCTGCACCCAGGCCGTCTTGGAACGGGCGCCGTGCAAGGGCTGGATCGCGCCGCCGCTCATGCGGCGACCGCGATCTCGCCGAACGATACGCAGGTCGACGGCGCCGAGACATCCCGCAGCATGGCGGCCGTGGCGAAGTCCTTCGTGCGGCACGGGGCATCACTTCGCAGCGAGAGCCCTGACCCGCCGCGCTCCGCGAGCGCGCCGGCCCCTCCCGCAAGCAGGAGAGGCCGGCCAAGCCCGCAGATATCCCTGTTAAATCCAAATGCGACGCACCCTTCATGAGGGTGTGAGTCGCATCTCAGTCCCTGAAAAACGCCAGCAGGTCCGCGTTGATGGTTTCGGCGTGCGTGGTCGGCATGCCGTGCGGAAAACCCTTGTAGGTCTTCAGGATGCCTTTCTTCAGAAGCTTCGCCGACAGCGGCGCGGAATCGGCGTAAGGCACGATCTGGTCGTCGTCGCCGTGCATCACCAGCACCGGCACGTTGATCTTCTTCAGGTCCTCGGTGAAGTCGGTCTGCGAGAACGCGACGATGCCGTCGTAATGCGCCTTCGCACCGCCCATCATGCCTTGGCGCCACCAGTTATCGATCACCGCTTCCGAGGGCTTTGCGCCCGGACGGTTGTAGCCGTAGAACGGGCCCGCGGCGATGTCGCGGTAGAACACCGAGCGGCCGGCGGCAAGCGCAGCCTGGAAGCCGTCGAACACGCTCTTGGGCAGGCCACCGGGATTGGCCGCGGTCTGCACCATCAGCGGCGGCACTGCGGACAGGATCGCCGCCTTCGTCACCCGGCTCTCGCCGTGGCGCGCGATATAGTGCACCACCTCGCCGCCGCCGGTGGAATGGCCGACATGAATGGCGTTCTTGAGGTCGAGATGCGCGGTGACGGCGGCGAGATCGTCGGCATAATGATCCATGTCGTGACCGTCGGCGACCTGCGCCGAGCGGCCATGACCGCGGCGGTCATGGGCGATGACGCGATAGCCGCGCGTGACGAAGTACATCATCTGCGCGTCCCAGTCGTCCGACGACAGCGGCCAGCCGTGGCTGAACACGATCGGCTGGCCACTTCCCCAATCCTTGTAGAAGATCTCGACGCCGTCTTTGGTGGTGATGGTGGGCATTGTGGGACTCCTTGAGTGTGAGATGTCATGCCGGGGCGCGCGACGCGCAAAGCCGGATTGAGGCACGAGATTCCGGGTTCATCGCTGCGCGATGCCCCGGAACAACGACGACGAGATGTCAGCGATCAGGCAAACGTCATCGGCTTTTAACGCCGCCAGGCGCCGACGGGGAGCACGACGAAGAACACCAGCACCAAGCCCTGCACCACCGCGAACACCGGACCCGACGGCGGCGCCGGCGGCACGGCGGGCGCGAGTGCGGCGAGCGCCGGCACCTTGAGGAACGATTGGATCACCAGCACGAAGACGTTGAAATAGAGCGAGACCATCGCGGTCACGATGTAGACCGGACGCCAGACGCCGCTGAGCTTCATGGCGTACAGCGCGACGCAGGCGATCGCGAGCAGCACCAGCGAGATGATGCCGATAATGTGCGAGGGCAGCAGCTCCTTGAACGGAAACAGGAAGCCGGTGACGCTGGTTAGGATCGTGAAGGCCAAGAAGATGCCGGTGAGAGCCGGCATCGGCTTCGAACCGAGCAGGCCGAACATCACGACGAGGCCCGCGGCGATGGCGATCAGGCTGATGATGACATGGACCATCGTGAAGGCGGGCAGGCTCAACCCAAGAACCATGACATCTCTCCTACTCTCAGCATTGAGGTGACGAGAGTAGTATTACGGACCTCATGGGATTGCCACCTGCGTTGTCATCACTTGCAGGTGCGAAGCCATGCGTCATCGTGCGAATCGACAAACGCATGGCTGTTTTTTCACCGCTGTCACAAGCGACGGCAGCTTGGTGTTTTCAGCCCGGAGGGAGCGCAGCGAAATCCGGGCTGCGAGATCGCGGCTTCGACGAGAGTTGAAGCGATCCTTCACACGTCCTTGGTGTCGAAGATCAGGATGTCGCCCCCGCCGCTGGCGAATTTCGGCACGTCGGCGCCGGTCGCCTTGCCCTCCGGGCTGCCGAATGCCGCCTGGACGTCGGCGACGCTGTCGAAGGTGAGAATGGCGACGAGATGGATTCCGGAAGGACCTGCGGGCGATGCGACCGGCCCCTTGCTGACGGCGTAGTTCTTCAGCCCGGGAAGTTTCTTGGCGAGCGGAATGTGCGTCTCGGCGTAATATTTGTCGAAGGCGGCAGCATCCTTGGGCGTTTTGTAGAGCACGACGACTTCAGCCATTTAGTCCTCCCGATTGAGCGCTTTTTCTGTAGATCCTCATGGTGAGGAGCGTGCAAAGCACGCGTCTCGAACCATGCAGGCTCGGCTGTTGCATCCGGGCCTTCATCCTTCGAGACGCCGCTGCGCGGCTCCTCAGGATGAGGGGATAGTCTGTGGGACATGTCAGGATGGCAAGCCATATTCCACTTGCCATCCGCTTGTCTTCTTCTTGACTAAAGCGCCGGTTTTGCGGCGTCGCCGAGATAGCCGTGCAGGGAGGCCACGACCTGGGCGCCCTCGCCGATCGCGCCGCCGACGCGCTTGACAGAGCCGGAGCGGACGTCGCCGACGGCATAGACGCCGGGCACGGAGGTCTCCAGCGGCGCCACCAGCCGGCCCTGGTTCTGCTCGGACTGCGCGCCCGTGACGACGACCCCGCCGCGATCGAGCGTCACGCCGCAGCCATCGAGCCAGGAGGTGGCTGGATCGGCGCCGACGAACAGAAAGAGATTGCGGATGTCGGCTGCGTCCTCGTCGTCGGACAGCCGGCTCTTCCAGCGGAGCCGCCGCAGCAATCCGGCCTCGTCGCCTTCGAGCGCGGTGATCTCCGTGTTGAACATCAATTCGATGTTCGGCGTCGCTTCGATGCGCTCGATGAGATAGCGCGACATGCTGGCGCCCAAGCCGCCGCCGCGGATGATCATCAGCACGCGCTTCGCGTGACCCGACAGGAACACGGCGGCTTGGCCGGCCGAATTGCCGGCGCCGACCAGAGCCACCTCCTCGCCGGCGCAGAGCTTCGCCTCTACGGGCGAGGCCCAGTACCAAACGCCGCGGCCTTCGAACTTGTCGAGACTCTCGATGGCAGGCCGGCGATAACGCGCGCCGCTCGCGACCACGACCGAACGTGAGCGCAAGGGATCGCTGCCCTCGAGCGCCACCGAAAACGCGCCGTCCTTGCGCTCGCAGTCGAGCGATTTCACCGTGACGGGGATCATGATGTCGGCGCCGAATTTTTGCGCCTGGGTGAAGGCGCGCGCAGTCAGCGCCTGGCCGGAGATGCCGGTCGGAAAGCCGAGATAGTTCTCGATGCGCGCGCTGGCGCCGGCCTGGCCGCCGAAGGCGCGGATGTCGAGCACGGCGACGGACAGCCCTTCGGATGCCGCATACACGGCGGTGGCGAGGCCGGCCGGCCCGCAGCCGACCACCGCGACGTCGTAGATGCGGTCGTCCTTGGCGCCGCCGATCATGCCGATGGCGCGCGCAAGCTCGGTCTCGTTGGGATTGCGCAGCACCGCGCCGCTGGCGGTGACGACCAGCGGCCAGTCTTCCGGCTTCGGTGAATAACGCGCGATCACTTCGGCGCCGTCGCGGTCGCGCTCGGGATCGAGCAGATGATGCGGCTGGCCGTTGCGGGTGAGAAAGCCCTGCAGCCGCACCACGCCGGCCGAATGCGACGGGCCGATCAGCACGGGACCGCCGATGCCGCCCTGGATCAGGTTGACCCGTCGCAGGATCAGCGCGCGCATGATGCGCTCGCCTAGCTCGGCCTCCGCGACCAGCAGCGCGCGCAGCCGGTCCGGCGGCAGCAGCAGCGTCTCGACATCGCCCTCGGCGCGGCCATCGACCAGCGCCGGCTGTCCCGACAGCTGGCTGAGCTCGGCCAGGAACTGCCCCGGCCCCTGGTCGATCACCGGCGTGACGTGGCCGAGACCGTCGCGCTGGGTGATGGCGACATGGCCCTTCAGCACGACGAACATGCCCGGCCCGGGCTTGCCGGTCTCGAACAGGAACTCGCCGTCGGCGTAATTGCGGATCTCGCCAAAATGCCTGATGCGCTCGATCTCGGCCGGCGTCAGCGCCGGAAAGGTCTGCTCGGGACGGGTGAAGCGCGACATCTGCACGTCACCACCAGCTCGTTGCTCTCCGTCCTGCCCCATCGTCATTCTCACTCGCTCCAGCTGCCGGCTTTCCCGGCGGCCCCCTCATTTAGGGAACCATCTTCATTCTGCGAGGGCTCAGTGCTCGCGGCACGTTCGCGCGCCTGCAGCTTCCGACGCTTCAGGTTTTCGCGCAGCGCCGATTTCAGCCGGTCGTCGCGGGACACCTTCGCCTGTCTCGCACTCTTGTCGGTCTCGTCAGCCATCACGGACAGGTCCATTCACGGGATCTGGGCATAACATGCCCAACGAACGTGGCAGCTCAAGAGCCCCGCTCGATCCAATCGTGCGAAACGCGAAATGGAGCGACTCCGAGCCTTGAGGCAACTGGCCAGTTGGCCGGGGATATCGGCCCCCGAATCAGCGGGAAGTTGGTGGTTTCGCGCCAAAATGGGCATTTTGGCCCTGATATCGGCCCGATTTTCTCGTTTTGACAGGCCTAGCAAGCTTGCGCAGGAGGGGGGCTTGTGGCAGATATCGGCCCGCTTGGCAGGGCCCCTCGGGCGCCCGATTCTTCACCAGCACATGCTGCCGTAGCTCAGTGGTAGAGCACTCCATTGGTAATGGAGAGGTCGACAGTTCAATCCTGTCTGGCAGCACCATTCATCCCGCTGGGAACATCGATTTCATTGGACGTTCGGTCCCGAGTGAGGGACAGGCCCTTGGGGAGTGCCGTGGGAAGCCACGGGCGGTGCAAGGCACGCGGTCCCCGACGATCGGCGCGTCCGTTTCTGGACGCAAGACGTCACCGCCGGTCACGGCTTGGCATAAAGCGTCTCGTGCATGCCGACATACTGTTCCTTCCAGCCGCGCTTGTCGACGAGGAAGCGTCTCAGCACGTCATGTGCCGTCGGCCAAAGCACAGCATCGATCTCATATTTCTCGAGAACTTCGGCCCAAGCGGACTCGTCGATGTTCCAAGTCGCGAGTCTGAAATAGTCGCGCAGCAGCGAATCCGGATAGGCGGTTGCTGCCCGGCCATCAATGAACACAGGCACAGCGCCATGCGCGCGGGCGATCAGAGGGCCACCGACGTTCCAATGATTCAGAACGCGCGCATGCGAAAGATTTGCCTTGAAGTAAGCGGCGTCCTGATCCGAGATCAAATCGTCCGAGAACGTAAGAGCTGGTGCCTTCAACATGAACACCAATGGCAGCGCGCAAAGGACGACGATACCCGAGGTGAAAAGATAGCCCTCCGCGGCAAGCACTTTCAGCCGCTTTGGCAGGATCAGATCGAAGTGCAGCGCGAGCGGAATGGTCGAGAACAGGTAGAAGAAGGACATGTACCTGTACTCGTAGAATCCCAGGCCCAAGAACAGCCAAGAGAACAGCCTTGCCTCCAAGGGAACGGAAACCGAGCGTCCGTTGCGCAGCTCGAGCGCGACGAAGATCAAGATGTAGGCCAGGCCGGCAATGCTTCCGGGAACCTGGAAGTTCTCGAAGTATGGCCTCCATTCGGTGATGTAGGCCTGCACGAAGTGACCAAGTGTCTCGATGACACCGACGTAAATGTGCCAGCCGAGCGGATTGACGAGGGTGGCGGCGAGGCAGGCAACGCCGGTGAAACCAAGGTATCTGAAGCTCACCCAGTCGCGGCGAAGCAGCGCCACGCCGCCAAACAGTCCGATGATCAAGAGGCCCATCACGAAGCCGCCGTGCAGGTTCGCCCAGAGGATCATGAGGAGCGGCAGCAAATATCGCGTCTTCCTCAGACATGACGCGTAGAAAACCACGGAGAGAAGCATTGTCGACGTGTTCGGCGATGCGGCGAGATAGATATTCGGCGGCGTCGCAAAGGCCGGATAGAACACTGAAGCGGCCAACACGGCCGTGCAAACCGCCGGCGCGGAGGCCCCGCTGCCCAAGGTGATCCACGTCAGACAGCCGACGATGATCGCGCCACAGGCGACGACCAGAATCGCGATGCCGCCAAAGCCCGTGTACTGATAGACCACGCTGGCAATCGCATCCCAAAGCCAGGAGAGATTGATCCACTGCTTGTCGCCAAGGGTGAACGCCCAGGGATCCTGAAACGGGATGCTGCCTCTCTCCCTGATGAGATCTCCGGCGGCCAAGTGCCACCCTAGATCATAGTGGCCGAGCAAGAGCTGTGCATTTGCTGCGTAGTAGAGGCAGGCCAACGAAATCAGGAAAATGTAGATGGCGTGTCCGCCGAGATATGCCGATTTCGACGTCTCGCCGCCGGCTCGAAGACCGTTCCAAACCTCAAGCGCGGACATTTCGGCCCTCTGACCTCCGATGCGAGGCTTGCAAGCTACCGCGTTCCCGATTGGCGCCGCAATGAGCGGATCGTCGCTTTATGGTTGAGTGCATCTAAGGTCGGGTAAACATGGGACGGAGTCCAGCCAGGGCTGAGTTTGTTGGTTAAGGAATGACTGCAAAACACCGCTGCGTGCTCAGGCCATGGCGGGGCGGCGGATCGCCTCGGCGCGCGCCGGCAACAACGAGGCACGGATGAGCCGCTGCGCCGGCTCTTCAAAATAGCGGTAGGTGAGATGCGACGCCAGCAGCGTGGCGCCGATGAACATTCCGAAGAACGCGCCGTCATAGAGGGGAACCGGGACTTGCATCAGAGAAAAGCCCAGCATGATCGCCAACTGAATTGGAAAGTGCAGCAGATAGCTTGAATAAGTCACGTTGCCGGCCGCCTCGACAACCCGCTGAAGCCAGGCCGGCAACACGACGTCGCGAGAGAAACTATAAAGCAGCATCGGCGTACAGATCAGAAGCAGCAACAAGCCGAGCGATTCCAGCCGGCCGCCCGTCAGCCAATACCCTGAGATCAAGGACACGACAGCAATCCAGCCCGCGCTTTCGACTGCCAGCGCACGAGCGGGCGACGACCGCAAGGATTGGCGCGCCATCGCCGCCAGCCCGCCAGCGTAAAAGAAGGCAAAGCAGTCGGCGATCTCTCCAGGAATCGTCAGGCTGATGGCGATCAGCGCCACATTGAGCAACCAGGAACGGGTCGCCAGCAACATGACGAAGAAGAAGAAATAGACCAGCACTTCGACCGATACCGACCAGATCGGACCGTTGAAGCTCAGCGCATCCTGAGACGTCGCGTTGGCGGCCATCAACAACTGCAGCACGAAATGCATGAAATCGTTGTCTTGATAGACAAAGAACGATCCATTGGCCTTGAAATATAATGGCTGCAACAGCGCCACGAGCAGAAGCGTCGCAAGATGCAACGGGTAGAGCCGCGAGAACCGCAGGACGAAAAACCTCCAGCCATCAAGCACCCGATCGGCGATGGCGTCGCGATACTTCCAGAAGAATATGAAGCCGCTGATGCACCAGAACATCCGGACGGCATAGGGGCCGCTGCCATAGAATGGCGCCAGCAGCCAATAGAGCGGCAGCTGATCCCGGACAAGACCCACTTCCCTGTCACCAACGAAGGCGAATTGGCGATAGTGAAACACCAGGATCGCAAAAGCCGTCAGGAAGCGCAGCAGCTCCAATCCGAGAAGCTTGTTTGCCTGATCAGGAGCAACCGCTGGCGTCAATTCGTGCTGCATAGCACGGATGCTCCCTGCAAGACGGCTTGATTCCACGTCTGATAGCCGACGGCGTTCAGATGCACCCCGTCGATCGTGTGCGGCGCTGGCATGGGCGGCAGCGCGGCAAAGGTCGCGCCGCCACGCAAAGCGAGCTCGGGTAGAGCGGAATTGTAACTCTCGATCAGGCGCATCGCTTTCGTTTGCGCCTCGGCGGTCAGGCGAGTTGAAACCTCGAGCGGCGGAACCGCCAGCACCACAAGACGGGCCTTGGTCTCCGAAAGCTGCGCCAACAATGCGCTGTAATTCGCCTTGAACTGCGGCAAGTCACGCGCAGCTCCCAGCGCATCGTTGATTCCCAAAGCCATCACGATCGCGGCAGCAGGTCTCCCGTCGAGCACATCCATCAGCCAATTGCCCAGGTCGCTCGTTGTCGAGGCGCCGTCGAGGCCGGCATTGACGATCGGATGGCCGCAGAGTTCGCGCGGCAGCGCAGAGGCCTCGACGACGCTATCGCCGACAACGATGATGGGCTTATCGACCCGGGACAGCGTGTAATGGAGGATGACTTGCCGGCTCCGGCGATGCGATTCAAGAAACGCCTGCTTCTTGGCAAGAGAGGCCCCGGCCGCAACAGCGCCGATCAAGAGGACCGCACAGCCGATAAGCATCCTGTTCATGTAGGCGCTCAAGACGTATCCGAGGGTTGAATTTCGAAAGATAGCTGGGCGGCGGTTAAGATATTCGAACCAGCTGGTTGCCGGTGCGGTCCGCGGCACCCTGGCGCGATTGCCGCTGCAGAATTCGATAAGATCAATGTCAAATCAGAACAGCTGCCTAAGCCCGATCCTGTGCGGCAGCAGCATTCCCGAGGTTTGCTCTCCTCTTTTCGCCCTCTTGAAGTGAGGAGGCGCAGGGAAGGCCGGCCGGGATGGCGGGATAATGCTGCAAATCAAAATTTCGTCGGAGTGGAGTATTTCTAAAAAGGAGAATTTGCCGACGGGTCGCGATTGTGCCGCGCAGGTAAGGTTAATTCTTCCTTTCGATTGTCGGTAAAATTTTATCTATTATCCTCCTTGCCGTGGATGACGAACCAGAGGCTCCGATTGTGTTTGCGTGTTGCCTGATCGTGACTGGGACTGTGTTGCTTCTCTCCGGCATCGTTGCCTTCGGCTTTCATAGAAACTCGCTGCACACGATGGCGTTGCTGTAGAGCGACTTGTCCGCCGCAGCTCAAGGAGCGAAGGCAGAAGCGACACACCCGTCGAAGTCTTGCGGGGATGATGAAGCTTGATGGGTTTCGCAGGTGCTCTACCCGTCCTGCGCAGCTCAAACCATCCAACCCAGTAGATGTGATCAACCGTCCTCGCGACGCCGCCCCGCAAATCGTTCGTCGGCCCGGCGCAGGCGCCGGCACAGCTCGCGATTGATGTTCTGCAGCACGATCACATAGGCGTGGATGTCGGCCTTGTAGCAGGCGTAGAGATTCTTGGCGGTCAGCTCGTACAGCACCGTCGGCACCTCCGCGACCACCGTGGCGGAGCGGTTCTGCATTTCGATCAGTGTCATCTCGCCGAAGAAATCACCACGCTCCAGAACTGAAATCGGGATGACGCTGCCCGCATTCGCCCGCTTGCTCACCGCGAGCCGGCCGGACTTGACGATGAACATCGAGCGTCCCGGCTCGCCTTCCGTCACGACGATGGCGTTGCCATCGAAGCGGCGCTCGACCAGCATCGACATCAAGAGGTCGATGCCTGGCTCGGAAAGACCGCCGAAGAACGGCGTCGCGAGCAGGAACGCTTTCAGATCGGGGGCAGCAACAGCCATCGGGCGAGGATACGCGCCGTCACCGACTGCGGCAAGCAGCGGTAGAATGGGCAGAGCAAAAACGGACCCAGCAAGCCTCGTTCGACGATGAACCATGATAGGTCTCGCCAATGCCCTACCCATCCGGCGGGCCGACACTACATGTGTTGGCACAGCTCCCTCCCGCCGGTATTTCCCATGATCCCCTTCTCCGTGCTCGACCTCGCCCCGATCCGCCAGGGCGGCGACGCCGCGCAGGCGTTCCGCAACTCGCTCGATCTCGCCCGGCATGCGGAAGGCTGGGGCTACAAGCGGTTCTGGCTCGCCGAGCACCACAACATGACCGGCATCGCGAGCGCGGCGACGTCGGTGGTGATCGGCCACATCGCGGGCGGCACCAAGACGATCCGCGTCGGCTCCGGCGGGATCATGCTGCCGAACCATTCGCCGCTGGTCATCGCCGAGCAGTTCGGCACGCTGGAATCGCTCTATCCCGGGCGGATCGATCTCGGGCTCGGACGGGCGCCGGGCACCGACCAGTTCACCGCGCGGGCGCTGCGGCGCGACCTCGCCACCACGTCCGAGAATTTTCCACATGACGTGCTGGAGTTGCAGGCGTTGCTCGGCGAGGCGCAGCCGAACCAGGCGATCCGCGCCGTGCCCGGCATGGGGACGAAGGTGCCGCTGTGGATTTTGGGATCGAGCACCTTCGGCGCGCAGCTTGCCGCGATGCTCGGGCTGCCATTCGCGTTTGCCTCGCATTTCGCGCCGCAGATGATGATGCCGGCGCTGCGTGAATATCGCGCGCGCTTCGAGCCATCGGCGCAGCTCGACAAGCCCTATGCGATGGTCGGCGTCAACGTGTTCGCCGCCGACAGCGACGTCGAGGCGCAGCGGATGTTCTCCTCGCTGCAGCAGCAGTTCATCAACTTACGCCGCGGCACGCCCGGGCCGCTGCCGCCGCCGGTGGACGATATGGACGCGCTGTGGTCACCGGCCGAGAAGGCCATGGTCGACCAGTCGCTGTCCTGCTCGGCAGTCGGCTCGCCCGATATGGTCGAGGCGAAGCTGAAGCCGCTGATTGCCGAGACCGGCGCGGACGAGTTGATCACCACCGGGCAGATCTACGATCACGCCGCGCGACTGCACTCGTTCGAGATCGCAGCCGAGGTGCGGGATCGGCTGGCGAAGCAGCCGGTGTGAGGGCCCGACTGTCGCGACGATGAAGGCGCGACTTGCGTGTTTCAATCCGGAAAGCCGAACAGCTTTGCCGGATTGTGCACCAGGATCTTCTCCAGCTCAGCCTGGTCCGGCGCGTAGCGGTACATCAGCTCGAGCAGATCGGCGTCGTTCGGCGGCTGCTTGACGGAGACCGGATGCGGCCAGTCGCTGGCCCAGACGCAGCGGTCGACGGCCGCTTCGATATAGGCGCGCGCAATCGGGATCACGTCGTCATAGGGCGCGCCGGCCTTCGAGGTTTTCTCGCCGAGCGACAGCATCACCCAGAAATTGCCCTTCTTGAGCAGCTCCAGCATCTTGCGCAGATTCGGATCGTCCTTGCCGGCCTGCGGATCGGGCCGCGCCATGTGGTCGATCAGCACGGGTACGTCGAGGTTCTCGTACTTGGCGACGCTGGAGATGATGCCGTCCTTCTCGGGCTGGATCTTGACGTACCAGCCGAGCTCGCGGATGCGGGCGATGGCGCGGGCGAAGTCGGCATCGGACAGCACGGCGCCGAGCTCCTGGCGGAAGCTGAAGCGCGCGCCACGCACGCCGGCATCATGCAGCTTGGCGAGATAGGAGTCGCTGGCTTCCGCGAACACCAGCGCATTGGCGCAACCGCGATAGTTCGGGCCCATCGCTTTGAGCCCGTCGAGCACGACGGCATGATCGGCGCCGTAGGTCGTGGTCTGCACGATGATGCCGCGCTCGATGCCGAGCTGCTTGTGCATGCGCAGCGCCGCTTCCCAGGTCGCGGTCGGCATCCGATAGGCCGCACCGGGACGCTCCGGATATTTGTCGACCGGGCCCAGCACGTGAAACTGGCTGTCGACGGTTTTGGGCGGCGGTGCCTTGATCGGGCGGCGCGGATTGGGGTCGAACGGCAGATAGGTCGGCATGCAAGCGCTCCTTCAGTCGATCACGGCGGTGAAGTCGCACTGCACCAGCGCGCCGCCATCCATATTGTCCATCGGCAGCGCATGACGCGCCGGGCGCGAATGCTCGTCCGGAAACATTTTTAGCCATTCGACGTTGACGGGGCCGCGCTGCGTGCGGTCCTTCAGCCACACCGTCATCTTGATGATGTCGTCGGTGGTGCCGCCGGCGGCCTCCACGGTCGCCTTCATATGCGCGAACATGTTGGCGCATTGCGCATCAAGGCTCTCCGGCATCACGCCGGCCGCGTCACGACCGAGGATGACGCCGGACATCACGAGATTGCCGATGCGGCAGGCGTTCGGAATCGGATTGGCGTGCTTGAAGCCGCCGATATGGATGCTCTTGCGCCGCGTGTGGCCACTCATGGTGGGCTCCCTCTTCTCGTTGGTTCAAACGAATTGGCACGACACCGAGCCGAACGCGCCGTAATCGGCGTGGAAGGTGTCGCCGCGGCGGATGTCGACAGGCCGCGTGAACGATCCCGCCAGCACGACCTCGCCGGCTTTGAGATGCTCGTCATGCGGAGCCAGGCGGTTGGCGAGCCAGGCGATGCCGTTGGCGGGATGGTTGAGCACGCCGGCCGCAAGCCCTGTCTCCTCGACCTCGCCATTGCGGAACAGCAGCGCGCCGATCCAGCGCAGATCGGCATCCATCGGGCGGATCGGCCGGCCTCCGAGCACCAGCGCGGCATTGGCGGCGTTGTCGGAGATCGTGTCCATCACCTTGCGCGTCTTGCCGGTCTCGGGATCGACGCGGTGCATGCGCGTCTCCAGGATCTCCAGCGCGGGGGTCACGTAGTCGGTGGCGTTGAGCACGTCGAAGATGGTGCAATCCGGTCCGCGCAACGGCGCCCTCAGCACGAAGGCGAGCTCGACCTCGATTCGCGGCGCGTGGAAGCGGTCGAACGGGATCGGCGTGGCGTCGGCATAGAACATGTCGGCGAACAGCACGCCGTAATCCGGCTCGTTGATGCCGACCGCGTTCTGCATCGCTTTCGAGGTCAGGCCGATCTTGTGGCCCTTGATGATGCGTCCGCGGCCGAGCTGCAGCTTGGTCCAGGCGCGCTGGACGGCGTAGGCGTCCTCGATGCTGAAATCGGGATACTCCTTTGTGAACATCGGGATCAGTGATTTCGTGCGCTCGGCTTCATCGAGGCGCGCGGCGAGGCGTTCGATCGTGGCAATATCCAGCATTGCTTATTGCTCCGCCGCGACCGTGTTACGCAGCACGCCGATGCGGCTGGATTCGACCTCGACGACGTCGCCGACCTTCAGCCAGCGCGGCGGATCGAAGCGCGCACCGGCCCCCGTCGGCGTGCCGGTCACGATCATGTCGCCGGGTTTCAGAGTGGCGAAGGTCGAGAGATAGGAGATGATGAAATCGAACGGAAACATCAGCCGCTCGGTCGTGTCCTGCTGCCGCACCTCGCCGTTGACGCGCGTGACGATGTCGTGCGGACCGCGCGGGTCGAGTTCGCCCGCCGTGACGATCCACGGGCCGATGCTGCCGGAGCGGTCGAAATTCTTGCCCTGCGTGACGTTGAACTTGCCGTGGCGCAGCCAGTCGCGGATCGTGCCTTCGTTGCACAAGGTCATGCCGAAGATGTGCGACCACGCCCGTTCGCGCGGGATGTGGCGGGCGCCCTGCCCGATCACGATGACCAGCTCGCCTTCATAGTCGAGCTGATCGGAAACCTTGGGCTTCTCCAGCGGCTGGCCGGAGCCGGTCATCGACGACATGCTGCGCACGAACAGGCTGGGATATTTGGGCAGGTCGGAATTGTCTTTGTATTCGGCGTTGCGCTCGGCGTAGTTGACGCCGATGCACCAGAGCTTTTCCGGCGCCAGCACCGGCGGCAGCAGCACGAGCTTGTCCAGCGCGTAGTCCGGCTTTTGTCCGGCGACGGCCTCCTGCGCATCGGCGAGTGCGTTGGCCGCGATCAGCGCCTTCACATCCGAATAGTCGCGGCCGAGCCGCCTGGTCAGATCGACCACGCCGCCTTCGACGGCCGCGCCATAGCGCGCCTCGCCGTCCAGGAGATAGCTCAGGAGTCGCATTGTCGTTTCCTCCGATGACGTTGAGGCGGCCTGGCCGGCGACCGGCCTGCGCTCAGTCTTTCGATTTGGGGGTCTGGAACACGGTATTCAGCGTCACGATCTCGCCGAGCCGGGCGTAGCGCGGGCCGCCAATGCGTGCGATCGGATCGAGTGCCCTGGTTTCGACCTTGCCGTCGTTGACGAGGCCGTCGCGCAAATGGAACATCACGACCTCGCCGACGATGAGCCGGCTCTTGGCATCACCGAATTCCAGGCACTGGCGGAAGCGGCATTCCATCGCGACCGGCGCGGCCGCGAGCCGCGGCACCTTGATGCATTCGCTCGCGACCGTCTCGAGCCCGAGATGCTCAACCTCACTGACTTCAGGCGGATGCTCGACCGAGCTGTCGTGCAAGGCCTGCATCAGCGGCGTATCGGCGATGTGGATGACGTATTCCTCGGTATCGAGGATGTTATGCGCGGTGTCTTTGTAATCGGCACCCTTGCGGCCGACGCTGATGGCGAGCATCGGCGGCTTCTGGGAGACGAAGGTGAAGGCGCTGAACGGCGCGAGGTTGAGCACGCCCGTGGCTGACAGGCTCGTGACCCACGCGATCGGGCGCGGCACCACGATGCCGGTCATCAGGCGATAGATGCGCTCCGCACCGTGCTCGCTGGGGTCGATCCGCATCGATCAATCCGCCCTGATGTTGGCTTTGCGCACGACCGGAATCCATTTGGCATCCTCCCGCTCGAGATAGGCCTTGAACTCGTCCGGCGTCATCGCCGTCGCTTCGCCGCCGAGCTTCTCGAACTTGTCGACCACGCCGGGGTCTTTCAGGATCGCGACCAGCGTCTCGTGCAGCTTCTCAACGACAGCTGCCGGCGTGCCGGCGGGCGCGAACAGGCCGGTGAAGGTCTGGCCGTCAAAGTCCTTGTAGCCGAGCTCGGTGAAGGTCGGCACATCAGGCAGCGACTTCAGACGGTGCGGGCTGGTGACGGCGAGCGGGCGGAACAGGCCGGCCTTGATGTGCTGGAGGCTGACCGTGAGCTGGTCGAACGCGAACTGCACCTGGCCGCCGAGCAGGTCGTTGATCGCCGGCGCGTTGCCGCGGTAATGCGCGGTGACCCATTGCAGGTCGAGATTGGACTGCATCAGCTCGCTGAGCAGGTGGTTGGTAGTGCCGGGACCAGGCGAGGCCATCGTCAACTTGCCGGGCTCGCGCTTGGCGAGGTCGATGAACTCCTTGAAGTTCGTCGCCTGTACCGACGGATGCACCTCAAGCACCAAAGGTGTCATCGAGATGGTCGAGATCGGCAGGAAGTCCTTCTTCCAATTATAGGCCTCGCGCTTGTTGATCTCCGTTGCGAACAGCACCGGACCGTTGGCGCCGACGAACAGCGTGTAGCCGTCGGGCGCCGACTTGGCGAAGGCCTCGCCCGCGATCATGCCGCCGGCGCCGGCCTTGTTCTCGATGATGAAAGGCTGGCCGAGCTTTTCCTGAAGCTTGTCGGCGACGATGCGCGCGGCGCTGTCGACGTTGCCGCCGGCGGGATAAGGCACGATCAGCTTGACGCTGCGGGCCGGCCATTGCTGGCCCGATGCGGGCGCCGCCAGCATCGCGGCTGCAGCAGCTATGGCAATCCAGATTAATCTCATGTTAACCTCCCGACGGCGCTTCCAATTGAACTCGAACGCCTGACGTTGCGCCTGGCGCCCAATCGCCGCGCAATCTCCAGATGAGCGCTTTACCTGTCGAGTGAATTGTGGCGTTCTTGTCCATATTATGGACAAGACACGTCCCCCGAAAGCCAGCCGCGGCGCACTGGAACCGCGACAGGGCGCGCAGGCGATCCGCCGCGCGCTTACCGTCCTGCGCATTCTTGCCGCAGGCCGCGAGGACGGTGTGCCATTGGCCGAGGTGGTGCGCACAACCGGCCTCACCCGTCCGACCGTGCATCGCATCATCCACGTGTTGATCGAGGAGGGCATCGTCGAGCGGCACGAGCGAACCGGCCGCTACGCGATCGGCAATCAGGTGCCGGAACTCGCGCTGGCGCGTCCCCGTCCGTCGCGGCTTTTGATCGCCGCCAATCCGTCGCTGCAGCGTGCCTCCGCCGAGATCGGTGACACGCTGTTCCTGACGGTGCGGACCGGCAACGACACGCTGTGCGTCGATCGCAGGATCGGGGTCTACCCGATCCAGGTGCTGTCGATCGAGGTCGGCGCGCGGCGGCCGCTCGGCGTCTCCAGCGCGGGCATCGCCATCCTCGCCGCGATGCCGGCGCAGGACGCGCGAAAAATCGTCGCGGCCAACGAGAAGCGGTTCGAGGCCTACAAGACCGACGTGGCGACGGTCGTCGGCGAGGTCACTGCAGCGCGACGGCTGGGATACGGCATGAGGGAGATCGGCCTCATCCAGGGCACGAAATCGATCTCGACCTGGATCAAGACGCCGGATGGCCAGCCGGCCGCAGCGATGACGGTCTCCGCCGTTCGCACGAGGCTCGGGCCAAGACGCGAGCAGGAGGTGGCGGAGATCTTGCTACGGGAGACACGGATCATCGAGCAGGCGATCGGGGGGTAGCTCTCTCTCGTTCGGAGAGTGCACCGCATGTGCGCTTCGCGTTGAAGGCACTGGATCTGCCGCAGCGTCATGGCCGGGCTTGTCCCGGCGATCCATGCCTTTCCTCGCGGCACGAAGAACGTGGATGCCCGGAACAAGCCCGGCCATGACGACCTCTTGTGTGGGCTGTCAATGGGCTGACTTCGCACTCCATTTTATGGCACAACGCCCCACCACCGACCGACCAAACGAGGCCACGCATGCCCGCGCCAAAACCGCCTGCCTTCGAGACCCTGAGCCTGCATGCGGGCCAGCACCCGGATCCCGCGACCGGCGCCCGGGCGGTGCCGATCTACCAGACCACGTCCTACGTGTTCCAGGATTCCGACCACGCCGCGGCGCTGTTCAATCTGGAGCGCGCCGGCCACATCTATACCCGCATCTCCAACCCCACCACCGGCGTGCTGGAGGAGCGGCTCGCGGCGCTCGAAGGCGGCGTCGGCGCGATCTGCACTGCGAGCGGCATGGCCGCGCTACATCTGGCGATCGCGACGCTGCTGAGCGCCGGCGACCACATCGTGGCGTCGAGCTCGCTCTATGGCGGCACCATCAATTTGCTGGCGCACACGCTGCCGCGCTTCGGCATCACCACCAGCTTCGTCAAGCCGCGCGATCTCGAAGCGTTCCGCGCGGCGATTAGGCCGAACACGAAGCTCGTGATCGGCGAGACCATCGGCAATCCCGGGTTGGAAGTGCTCGATATCCCGAAGGTTGCGGCGATCGCCCATGAGGCAAAGATCCCACTGCTGATCGACAACACTTTCGCCACGCCATATCTGAGCCGTCCGATCGAGCTCGGCGCCGACATCGTCATGCATTCGGCCACCAAATGGATCGGCGGCCACGGCATCGCGATCGGCGGCGCGATCATCGACGGAGGCCGGTTCGACTGGCGCGGATCGGGCAAGTTCGCCGTGCTGACCGAACCCTATGGCGGCTATCACGGCATCGTCTTCGACGAGCAGTTCGGCACGAGCGCCTTCATCATTCGCGCCCGCACGGAAGGTTTGCGCGATTTCGGTGCCTGCCTGTCGCCGACCAACGCATTCCAGCTCCTGCAGGGCGTCGAGACCCTCGGCGTGCGCATGGACCGACACATGCAGAACACGCATCTCGTGCTCGAAGCACTGAAGTCCAACAAGGCCGTGGACTGGGTGCTGCATCCCTCGCTGGAGACGCATACGGACTATCAGCTCGCCAAGCAGTTGCTGCCGCGCGGCGCCGGCTCGATCATCTCCTTCGGCATCAAGGGCGGGCGGCCCGCCGGGCGCAAGTTCATCGAAAGCTTGCGCATGATCAGCCATCTCGCCAATGTCGGCGACGCCAAGACACTGGTGATCCACCCGGCGTCGACCACGCATCAGCAGATGGATCCCGAGCAGCTCAAGGCGGCCGGCATCGGTGAAGAGCTGGTGCGGCTGTCGGTCGGCATCGAGACGGCAAGCGACATCATCGACGATCTGGCGCAGGCGCTGCGCATCTCGCAAAAGGTCTGACACCATGAAGCTCTCCGTCAACGGCGCTGACGTGTTTGTCGCAACCGGCGGCCGCGACTTCGACAAATCGCTGCCCACGGTCGTGTTCATCCACGGCGCCGGCTTCGACCATTCGACCTGGGCGCTGCATACGCGCTGGTTCGCCCATCACGGTTTTGGCGTGATGGCGCCCGATCTTCCCGGGCACGGCCGCTCTACTGGGCCTTCGCTCGGCAGCATCGCCGAGATGGCCGACTGGACCGCGGCGCTGCTCGATGCGGCTGGCAGCTCGAAGGCGCATCTGATCGGCCATTCCATGGGATCGCTGATCTCGCTGGAGACCGCCGCGCGGCATCCGGACAAGGTCTCCGCGCTGAGCCTGATCGGCACCGCCGCAACCATGACAGTCGGCCCGGATCTCCTAAAGGCCGCCGAGGCCAATTCGCAGGATGCCAACGACATGGTCTCGATCTGGGGCCTCGGCTTCAACGCCGAGCTCGGCGGCAGCCTCGCGCCGGGCCTGTGGATGCATGGCGGCGCGCAGGCCGTGCTGAAGTCATGCGAGCCGGGCGTGCTGTTCAGGGATCTGTCCGCCTGCAATTCCTATACGAATGCGCTCACCGCCGCTGCGAGCGTGAAGGTGCCGACGACGCTGATCCTTGGCGAGCGGGACATGATGACACCGGCGAAGGCAGGCAAGGCGCTCGCGGCCGCGATCGCTCATGCGAAGACCGTCGTGATGCCAGGCGCCGGACACATGATCATGGCCGAGCGGCCGGACGAATTGCTGGCGGCGTTGAAGGGTTGATCGGATCAATCTTCCGCGTTGCGCGTTGCGGTCGGACATCCCTGCGATTCAAGAAGGGAACTCGACCCATGCCAAGACAGGAAGTGATTCGCAAAGCCAGGCAAGACAAGCGCGCCGGAAAATCGCCGAGCACGCAGGCCGGAGAATTCGTCAAGGACGAGATCGACAAGATCAGGAAGGGCAGACACGGCGCGCGCTCGACCAAGCAGGCCGTTGCCATCGGCCTGTCCGAGGCGCGCCGCGCCGGCGTCGATCTGCCGCCGCCGCGCAAAGGGCGAACCAAGAAGTCGACACGACGCAGCGCCAAATATGCCTATGAGGTCGGCCAGGGCAAACGCACGCCGAAGCGCCGACCGAAAGTGTCGCGCGCGGTCGAGAACGTCCTGAAGAAGGAGCCGCGCTCAACGGCATCGCGGAGCGCGCTGTCGAAGCAAGGCAAGCGCGCGGCAAGCCGGCGAAGTGCCTCGTCCCGTTCAGCCGCCGCGCGCAAGGCAAGCCACACCAAGGGTGCCAAGGTCCGCTCCGCCGCCGCGAAGAAGGCGGCACGCACCAGGGCGCGCCGCCGCGGCTAGGTGGGGGCGCGGCGTCGGGCGGAGCTACTCGGCGGCCTCGCCGAGATCGAGCCGGGCTCGCGGTGCCTCTCCGGTCACCACCGAGACACGCTCGCCCCAGCGTTCCCAGGGATAGTAATCCCAGATCGCGTGGTGCTGGCTCGCCCAATTGTCCCATACCAGCAGCGAATTCGGCTGCCAGTTGACGCGCGTCTGCAACGCCAGCTGACTTTCGACATGCCGGAACAGAAACTGTAGAATGGCGTCGCTTTCCCGCCGCGTCAGTTGCACGATGTGCGAAGTGAAGGACGCATTCACATAGAGGAACTTTCGTCCCGTGCGCGGATGGACGGGCACCACCGGGTGCTCCGTCTGCGGATAGGTCTTGCCGGGATCAGGCTTCGCACCATAGCCGGCGGTCCAGGCCAGCGACCCGTCGTGGATGGCGGTCAGGCCGTCGAGCAATTGCTTGACCGGATCCGACAGGAATTCGTAGGCGAGATACATGTTGGCGAAGGCGGTGTCGCCGCCGAGCGGCGGGGTCTTCGTCACCCGCAGCAGCGAATAGGCGATCGGGCTGGGATCGCAGGACACGTCGGGATGCCAGCCATCGCCGGCAGTGAAGCGCGAGTCCCGGCCGGTCTTCCATGACAGGAATTCCGGATCGAACGGACCATCGCCCTTGAAACGCGTGGCGGCCAGCTCGTGCCGGTGCAAAGACTTGCCGAAGCGGCGCGCGAAGCGCTTATGATCCTCCGGCGAAAGTTTCTGGTCGCGGAAGATCACGGCAAGATTCTCGTCGATCGCCCGCCTGATTTCGGCAAATTGCGTCTCGCTCACCTCCTTGGAGAGATCGATACCGGAGATCTCCGCGCCGACGGTCGGCGAGAGCTGCCTGACCTCGATTGTCTCGAACGGTTCGCGCCGGTCCGTGTTCCACCGTTCAATCGCGAGCTTGTCGTTGAAGTCTCTGTAGAAACTCATACTGCTACCCCTCAAATGGACGCCCCGCTCAGGAGCCCGGATTCCATTTCCAGACGATGTCGGAGACGTTGACCGGCTTCGGGATCAGGCCGAGCCTGGTGAAGCGATCGGCGACCGCCTGCTGGCTCCTGATCACCTCGCCGTCGATCGGCACCACGCTGAAGTTGGAGCGATCGACGAAGCGCCTCACGGCTGTGATGTCGACGCCAGTGGCCTCGGCCTGCGCTTTGGCGACTTCCTCGTGATGACCGTTGGCCCAACCGCCTTCGGAGGCGAAGGCGGCATTGAGCTTCGCGACCAGTGCTGGATATTTGTCCACGAAGTCGGAACCCGCGATGTAGAAGGCATTCGGCGTGTGCACGTCCTTGTCGAAAGCGATGACGCGCGCGTTCTCCTTCAGCTCGGCAATGGCGAGATACGGATCCCAGATCGACCAGGCGTCGACCGATCCCTTGATGAAGGCGGCCGTCGCATCGGCAGGCGCAAGCGGCGCCGGCGTGATGTCGGACCACGACAGGCCGGCCTTTTCGAGCGCGGTGACCAGCAGATTGTGCGCGCTCGATCCCTTGCCGAAGGCAACGCGCTTGCCCTTGAGATCGGCCAGCGCGTGAATCGGCGAATCCTTCGGCACGATGATCGCCTGGGTGTTTCCTTCCGATTTCACCGCAGCAACGTAGCGGATCTTGGCGCCGCCGGCCTGCGCGAAGATCGGCGGCGTGTCGCCGACGAAGCCGAAATCGACGCTGCCGACATTGATAGCCTCCAGCAGCGGCGGACCGAACTGGAAGTCGATCCACTTGATCTCGATGCCGAGCGGCTTGAAGGCGTTCTCGAGCGTCTGGCGCTGGCGCACCGCCGGGAAGAAGCCGCCCTTCTGCGTGCCGACGCGGATCTCCGCCGGCTTGTCCTCGGCGTGCCCGGGCGAGCCTGCCGCAGTTGCCAGCAACAGAGCGCCGGCGATGATGTGTCGTCGCGTGATCATTTGCGAAGTCCTTTCGGTCTGCTGGTGCTTAGATTGAGACAAGGTGCCGGCGCTCCGCCAACACGGCGCGGGCGGCGCGTTCGGCGTCCCGGGCCGAGCGGAACTGGCGGCCTTCGAGACTGTCGAACAGGCGTTCGGAGGAGAAGAAGCGAAAGCCGCGCTCGTCGCTGGCGATGATGCCGGCGGTGCGGTCATGAACTTCGATGATATAGGCCTTGGGCATGGCTGCTCGTTCGCCGAACGGGTCGGCGTTCCTGTCAAGAGATTGCGATCGGGACTTTGGTTCGGCGGTCAGCAGCAACAACAGGCGCCGGTCGCGGCCGAGACGCAGCGACGCATCATGCGCTTGCGCATGTCGCTCATCACTCGCTGGTCATTCGATGTCATGCAGCGGCTCTCGGCTCGAAGGTGCAGTTTCGATGTCTCGAATATCGAGGGATTGACCCGATCGGTCAATGAAATGGCTATCCATATTTGCGGCGGTCGCGTGCGCGCACGTCTCTGCGCGCAAGCCGCCGCAACCGAAATCATCTCGCGATGATGTCAACACGTTGGGCGTCCATAGCGTGGTACCGTTACCCCCAGAGGCGCAAAGAAGTGCAGGAGGACGACATGACGGATACCATGAAGGAGCGCACGGCGCTCGTGACCGGCGGATCGCGCGGAATTGGTGCAGCCGTCTGTCGCGCGCTGGCCGAAGCAGGCGCGGCGGTGGCGATCAATTGCCGCGAGAAGATTGACCAAGCTGAACAACTCGCGGGAGAGATCGTCAAGCAGGGCGGCCGCGCCATCGTCGTCGCCGCCGACGTCTCGCAGGCCGAGGCCGTGGCCGGAATGGTCGAGCGCGTCACGGCCGGGCTCGGCCCCATCGACATCCTCGTCAACAATGCCGGCATCGCCATCACACGCGGCCTCGACGACCTCACCGAGGAGGATTTCGACCGAACGATCCTGGTCAATCTGAAGTCCGCGTTCCTGTGCACGCAAGCGGTGTTGCCGTCGATGCGCGCACGGAAATGGGGCCGCATCATCAACATCTCCTCCGGAGCCGCGCGCGGCGCCGGCTCGATCGGCCCACATTACAATGCGTCAAAGGCCGGCATGGAGGGCCTGACGCGCGGCTATGCGGCGCGGCTGGTGAAGGAGGGCATCACCGTCAACGCCGTGGCGCCCTCGCTGATCGAGACCGACATGATGAGCGGCCAACCGCAGCTCGTCAGCCGCATCCCGCTCGGCCGCTTCGGCACTGCGGAGGAGGTGGCAAAGGCCGTGATGCTGCTGGTCGACAACGCCTACATGACCGGACAGACGGTCGCGCTGAGCGGCGGGATGGCGTTTAATTGAAGCGGAGCGGCGGGCTTCCTTCACTTCTCCCCGCTTGCGGGGAGAGGTCGGATCGCTCTTGCGATCCGGGTGAGGGGGTACAGATCCCACGGCGATCTCACGCGCGGAGGGAGGCCCCTCACCCAGCCCTCTCCCCGCAAGAGCGGGGCGAGGGAGATGAGAGAGCACGGACGCATCACCACATCGTTGCCGCGGCCCGTTCCGGCCACGCGCGGTCGTATTCCGCACCGCCGACCTTGTTGTCGCTCATCTCGGCGAGGATCTGGCCCGGTGTCGGCAGCGTCTTGGGGTCGACGCGCTTGTCGGGATTCCAGAGGTCGGAGCGGACGATGGCGCGGGCGCACTGGAAATAGATCTCCTCGACGTTCATCACCATGACACTGCGCGGCGCCTTGCCCTCGACCTTGAACGAAGCCAGCAGCTCCGGATCGATCGAGAGATGGGCGCGGCCATTGGCGCGGACCGCGTTGCCGGAGCCGGGAATCAGGAACATCAGCGACACGGGGGGGTCCCGCACGACGTTGCGCAGGGAATCGACCCGGTTGTTGCCACGGCGGTCGGGCAGCATCAGCGTCTTCGGATCATGGACACGGACGAAGCCCGGCAGGGCGCCGCGCGGCGAGCAGTCGATGCCTTCCGGGCCGATGGTGGCGAGCGCGGCGAACGACGCCTTTTCGATGAAGATCCGGTAGAGCGGCGTGACATGGTCGGCGACTTTTACGGTCGAGGCGTCACCAACGGCGCCGTAGATAGCCTCAAGCTGCTCGACCGTTTCGATCATCGACATGCCACTCTCTCCTGTTGCGCCGGCTAGATTCTCGCTTGGATGCATTTACTTGACGAAAACCGGTATCCACTTCGCTTGAAAACGCTCTAATCGTGCCAACCTTCGTGCCTGATCACGCGCACGAGCTGGCGGCTGTGATACTCTGCGCTACCGGCGTTGAGGATGGTGACATCGGCCTGCGCCGACGAATCGTCGACACTGCGCGACAGCCGCTCCGCGATGTTGCCGTCGCTTTGCCGGCCGCGCGCCGCAAGCCGTTGCGCCAGCACCTCCGGCGGCGCCGTGATGGCGACCACCACGACGTTGGCATAGGCTTCGCGCAGCGCGCCGATCACAGTGCGCGAGACATTAACGACGACAGCACGGCCGGCGCGGATGTCGTCATTGATCTCCAGCGGCAGCGCATAGGAATGCCCATGCGCGTCCCAATGCACGGCGAAATCGGCGTGCTCGCGCGCGCGGGCGAATTCGTCCGGGCTCATTGCAATGTTGTCCTCGTCGGCCGACGACGCGCGCGTCACCACACGGCGCGGGAAGACGACGTCGTGATCATCGGCGCAGGCCGCCTGCCCCAGCCGCAGCAACGTGTCCTTGCCGGCGCCGCTGGGGCCGACCACGAGCACGAGCCGGCCGGGGCCGATCGCACCCGTCTCGCCCTCGGCCGTGGTCGCCATCTCGCTCATGCGACGCGGTGTCCCTCGCGCCAGACGCTGCGGACGACGGGAACACTGCCTGCGACATGCACGCGGATCAAGTCGGCGCGCTTGCCGGCCGCGACCTCGCCGCGGTCGGTGAGACCGACCGCCTCGGCGGGCGCCTTCGTCACGGTGCGAACCGCAGCCGGAAGGCTGATGGCGGGCACGTGCTCGGGCAATTGCAGCGCGGCCATCAAAAGGCTCGACGGGATGTAGTCCGACGACAGGATGTCGAGCAGGCCTTCGCGCGCGAGATCGACCGCGGCGATGTTGCCGGAATGCGAGCCGCCGCGCACGACGTTCGGCGCGCCCATCAAGATGTCGATGCCGGCCTGGTGCAAGCCGCGCGCGGCCTCCAGCGTGGTCGGGAATTCCGCGACCGAAACGCGATCGCGCACGGCGTCGGCGACGTTCTCCTCGGTGGTATCGTCGTGGCTCGCCAGCGGGATGTTGTACTGATGCGCCAGCGCCACGATCTGCCGCATATTGGTCGCGGCATATTGCTTCTGATACTCGAAGCGCCTCGCGAACAGCTCGTCGAGCTCGGCATCGGTCTTGCCGCCGCCCTTGCCGCGGTAATAGTCGCGCAGCTTGACCTTGTCGCGGAACTGGCGCTGGCCGGGCGTGTGATCCATCAGCGACATCAGCTTGACGTCGGGACGGTCGATCAGCTCCTTGGCCTCCTCGACCACGCTCGGCATCGGGATCTCGCAGCGCAGATGCAGGAAATGGTCGGCGCGCAGCAGGCTGGCCTCGCGCGCCGTCGTGATCGCGGCGGCCAGCACGCCGGCGCGGCCATCGACCTCCTCGGCACCGTCCTCGCGCCAGACCCGGAGCGAATCGAACACGGTGGTGATGCCTGAGGTCGCGAGCTGGCCGTCATAGGAGATGACGGCGGCGACCGGATTCCAGAACACCTTTGGCCGCGGCACGTAATGGGCTTCGAGGTGGTCGGTGTGGAGCTCGATCAGGCCGGGCATGATCAGATCGCCGCCGGCATCCGCGGCGCCTGTGGGCGCGCGCCCCTCGCCGATCTCGGCGATGCGGCCATCGGCGAGCGCAAGCCAGCCCTTCTCGATCACCCGGTCGGCCAGCACGATCCTGGCGTTGGCGATCACTGATTCCTTCGGGTTCATTTCCATTTCCTTCAGGCCGCGGCGGCAAAGCTGGTGACGTCGACGATACGGTCGGCAATCAGATGTCGGACTTCATCGTCGTGCACAATGGCCACCATGGCGACACCCTGGCGCTTCTTCTCGGCGACCAGCTCGACCACCACGGCGCGGTTGGCGGCATCGAGCGAGGCGGTGGGCTCGTCCAGCAGCAGGATCGGCAGATCCGAGATGAAGCCGCGCGCGATATTGACGCGCTGCTGCTCGCCGCCCGAGAAGGTCGCAGGCGGCAGCTGCCAGAGCCGCTCGGGGATGTTGAGGCGGTGCAGCAGCTCGCCGGCGCGGGACTGCGCCTCGGCCCGCGTCATGCCATTGACGATCAGCGGCTCGGCGACGACGTCGATGGTCGCAACGCGCGGCACCGCGCGCAGGAACTGGCTGACATAGCCGATCGTCGAGCGGCGGATGTTGAGGACCTGCCGTGGCTCCGCGGTGGCGAGATCGACCACCGTGCCGCGATGGCGGATACCGATGCGGCCGGCGTCACAGCGGTAGTTGCCGAAGATCATCTTCAGGATCGACGACTTGCCGGCGCCTGACGGCCCCGACAGCACGACGCATTCGCCCGGGCCGACGTGGAACGTCACGCCGCGCACGACGGGCAATTCAATGCCGCCCTGCAGGTGCATCGTGAACGTCTTGCGGGCGTCGGCGATATCGATCATGGCGGTCATCGGAAAGCTCATCTTGTGAAGTTCATGGCGGCAGAATCGAGGAGACGAGGAGTTGAGTATAGGGCTCGCGCGGATCGTCGAGAACCTGATCGGTGAGACCCGTCTCGATGACGCGGCCGGCCTTCATCACCATCACGCGGTGCGACAACAGGCGCGCCACCGCGAGGTCGTGGGTGACGATGATGACGGCGAGGTGCAGCTCGGCGACGAGGCTGCGCAGCAGGTCGAGCAGGCGGGCCTGCACCGAGACGTCGAGGCCGCCGGTCGGCTCGTCCATGAACACCAGGCGCGGCTCGGTGACGAGGTTGCGCGCGATCTGGAGCCGTTGGCGCATGCCGCCGGAATAGGTGCGCGGCGCATCGTCGATGCGCGCGATGTCGATCTCGACGCGGGTGAGCCAGTCGGATGCGGTCTCGCGGATTCGGCCATAGTGATTCCACCCCACCGCCATCAGGCGCTCGCCGACATTGGCACCGGCCGACACTGCCATGCGCAGGCCCTGGGCGGGATCCTGGTGCACGAAACCCCAATCGGTGCGGAACAGGAAACGGCGCTCGGCCTCGCCGAGCGTGGCGAGATCGCGCGCGACACCGTCGCGCATCCGATAGGAGACGCGTCCGGCACTGGCTGCGAGCTGGCCCGACAGCATCTGCAGCAGCGTCGACTTGCCCGAGCCGGACTCGCCGACGATCGCCAGCACCTCGCCGGGATAGAGCGAGAACGAGACGTCGCGGCACGCGGCGATGCGGCCGAACGACTTGCTGAGAGATTCCGCGACCAGCAGCGGCTGATCGCTGTCGAGCACGGCCTGGTCAACCATTTGATCTCTCCTGCGCCTTCTCCTTGTACGGCGCGGCGCTGAGGCTGCCATGATGGCCGGCGGCCTGGCGGCTTTCGCAATAGTCGGTGTCGGAGCAGACGAACATGCGTGCGCCCTTGTCGTCGGTGACGATCTCGTCGAGATAGGAATTTTCCGCCCCGCACAGCGCGCAAGGCGCGTTGAACCGGTATGGCTCGAACGGATGGGCCTCGAAATCGAGCGACACCACCTGCGTATAGGGCGGGATCGCATAGATGCGCTTCTCGCGGCCGGCGCCGAACAATTGTAGCGCGGGGCAATTGTCCATCTTGGGATTGTCGAATTTCGGCGTCGGCGACGGATCCATCACGTAGCGCGCGTTGACCTTGACCGGATAGGCATAGGCCGTGGCGATGTGGCCGAAGCGGGCGATGTCCTCGTAGAGCTTCACATGCATCAGGCCGTATTCGGCGAGCGCATGCATCCGCCGCGTCTCGGTCTCGCGCGGCTCCAGGAAGCGCAGCGGTTCCGGGATCGGCACCTGATAGACCAGCACCTGGTTTGCGTGCAGCGATGTCTCCGGGATGCGGTGACGGGTCTGGATCACGGTCGCATCAATCGTCGCGGTCGTCGTCGCAACGCCCGCGGTCTTGGCGAAGAATTTCCGGATCGAGATCGCGTTGGTGGTGTCGTCGGAGCCCTGGTCGATCACCTTCAGCACGTCGGCAGGCCCGAGGATCGCCGCGGTGACCTGCACGCCGCCGGTGCCCCAGCCATAGGGCATCGGCATTTCGCGGCTGGGGAACGGCACCTGATAGCCGGGGATCGCGATCGCCTTCAGGATGGCGCGGCGGATCATCCGCTTGGTCTGCTCGTCGAGATAGGCAAAGTTGTAGGCGGGCGCGTTCATTCCGCAGCCTCCTTCATGGCAGCGGGCGCATTGGCATCCGCGAACTCCTGACGCAGCTTGCGGAGCAATCCGAGCTCGGACTGGAAGTCGACATAATGCGGCAGCTTGAGATGCTCGACGAAGCCCGTCGCCTGAACGTTGTCCGAATGCGACATTACGAATTCCTCATCCTGCGCCGGGGCCAGCGCCTCTTCGCCGAGCTCGCGGGCGCGCAGCGCGCGGTCGACCAGCGCCATCGACATGGTCTTGCGCTCGCTCTGGCCGAAGGCGAGGCCATAGCCGCGGGTGAAGCACGGCGCTTCGGTCGCCGAGCCTTTGAACTGATTGACCATCTGGCACTCGGTCAGCTCGATCGCGCCAAGCGGCACGGCGAAGCCGGCGTCCTCCGCGAAGAACTCCACCTCGACCTCGCCGAAGCGGATCTCGCCGGCGAAGGGGTGGTTGCGGCCGTAGCCGCGCTGGGTGGAATAGCCCATCGCCAGCAAAAATCCTTCGTCGCCCCGCGCGAGGTTCTGCAGGCGCAAATCGCGATCCGCCGGAAAATTCAGCGGCTCGCGGGGGAGATCGCCGACGCTGGCGCCGTCCTCGGCCTGCGGCGAGGATTCGATCAGGCCGTCGCGGCCGAGAATGTCCGTCACGCGCGGTGTCGGCGCGGTGGACGCTTCAGCGGAGGCCGGCGCCTCCGGCACGAATCCTTGCGCGAGCGAGGGATCGAGCAGGCGGTGGGTATAGTCGAAAGTCGGCCCGAGGATCTGGCCGCCCGGAATGTCCTTGAAGGTCGAGGATACTCGCCGCTGCACCCGCATCGCGCCGGTGTCAACGGGCTCGCTCGCGCCGAAACGCGGCAGCGTGGCGCGGAAGGCGCGAACCAGGAAGATCGCCTCGATCAGGTCGCCGCGCGCCTGCTTGATCGCAAGTGCCGCGAGCTCACGATCGTAGAGCGAGCCTTCGCTCATGACGCGGTCCACCGCGAGGCCGAGCTGCTCCGAGATCTGGTCGAGCGTGAGTTCCGGAACGCCCAGGTCGCCGCGCCGCTCATGCGCGAGCAGGCGATGGGCGTTCTCGATGGCGCGTTCGCCGCCTTTGACTGCGACATACATGCTTTCAGCTTCCCTTGCTCACGACGCGGGTGGTGCGGGGGATCGCGACCACGGCGTCATCGGCGACCAGCACCACGTCGATGCCGCGCGGAAACAACACCTCGTTGAGATGCAGGCGCTCGAACAGATCGAACGGCCTGATCGACGCCTGCAGCGTCGCGGTACCGTCGATGCCCGGTCCGCGCAGCTCGAAGGGGCGACCCGATTCGAGACTCTCGACCTGCACGATCAACGTGGTCGAACGATCCGGATATTCGCTGGTGCCGAGCGCAAAGCACTCCAGCGCCGGCAGCAAGGCGCCGTCGCCGATCAAAGCAAAGCTCGCGATGGAGCAATCCTGCACCACGGGCGCGCCGGTATGAAATTTCAACCATTTCACTGCGTCCGAGCTCTCCGCCATCCGCGCATCCAGCCACAGCGGCGTGTCGTGGTCGAACAGCGTCAGCGCGATCGCGGCGGTGCCGCGCATCATCGCCCCGGGCATGCCCGCTGCCGGCACGATGCGCTGGACCGAGCCCGGCCGCGCCATCGCATCCATCACCGAGCGAAAGGTCGATTGCGCCGACAGCACCTTGTCGGCGAAACCCGGCGGCAGTTCCGCAATCGTGGTCATGACCTCACCCCTCACCGCGCACCATGGTGTAGAAATCAACCTTCGTCGCAGCGGTCTCGGCCGCAGCCCGCTGGCGCGCGGCCATCAGCTGCTCACGCAGCGGCGCAATCACGTCCCGCTCCACCGCGCTGCCGAAATCGCGCGATTGCACCAGCGCATCGCACAGCGCGATCAGCCGCGCCTTCTCGCCGTCGCGCCCCAGCGTGTAACCGAAGCCGCCCTCGCCGCTCTCGAGCCGAACCGCGGCGCGCGACACCGTGGCTTCGCCGAGGTTGAACGGAGCGCCATCGCCGCCGACCCGGCCGCGCAGCATGACGAGGCCGTTTTCGGGCGCCCGCAGATCCCGATGGGCCGGGACGCTTAAATTGCGGAGGCGGGCGGCGATCTCGCCCGCCTCCGCGTTCGCCAGCACGGCCATCGCGGCCTTGCGCTGGGCTTGCTGGTCATTGTGCTGGGTCACCCGATCCACCGAACCTCTTGATAGAACTTGCCGCGCTCAAGTTGTCTATGATAATAGACAACTTGATATGGGAGCGCCATGACTGTTTCGTGACAAGTCCGTGATTTCTGGGCTAGGCTGACCGGCGATATGAGCATGCAAGACACTGCATCGTCCGGCGTGGCGCTCTGGCGCCTCGTTGCCGACGGCATCGAGCGCGGCATCGCCGACGGACGCTTTGCGGCCGGCGACAAATTGCCGGGTGAGATGGAGATCGCCGAAACCTATCGCGTGAACCGCCACACCGTGCGGCGCGCGCTGGCAGCCCTCGCCGAGCGCGGCTTGGTGCGCGCCGAGCGCGGCAGCGGAACCTATGTCGAGGCCCAGAAGCTCGCCTATCCCTTGCGCTCGCGCCCCCGCTTCTCGGAGATCGTCGGCGCCGGCGGCCGCGAGCCGCGCGGCCAGTTGATCGAGGCGTCCGACGATGTCGCGACCCGGGAGCTGGCGCGCGAGCTGGGCTTGAAGGCCGGCGCGCCCCTGGTGCGGATCGAGGCGATCCGCCTCGCGGACCGCACGCCGATCTGCGTCTCGACCACTTGGCTGTCGGCCGAGCTGTTTCCGAATGCGGGCGCGGTGTTCGCCGCCACGCGCTCGATGACCAAGCTGCTCGCGCATTACGGCGTGCGCGACTATCGCCGCGGCGCGACCCGGATCACCGCCGGCATCGTGGACGCCACCGACGCGGCCCGGCTCGATCTCGCGCTGGGGCGCCCGATCCTGGTGGTCGACGCCACCGACCACGATCTCCAGGGCAAGCCGCTGGTGACGAAGCATTCGCGGTTTGCGGCAGAGCGGGTGGAGTTTCTGGTGGAGTCGTAAGGGACGCTCTCTCCGCGACACCGGAGTCGTAGGGTGGGCAAAGGCGCACTTGCGCCGTGCCCGCGATCATTCTCGATCGCTAGAGGTCGTGGGCACGCTACGCTTTGCCCGCCCCACGGCACCTGCGATCACGCCACTGCCCGCCTTCCAATGATCGCAAAGCGCAGCTTGCCCGAGATGAAATCGATCGCGGCGACCGCGACCAGAATCATCAGGATCAGGAACGACACCTTCTGCCATTCCAGCACGCGGATCTGCTCGGCGAGCTGGAGGCCGATGCCGCCGGCGCCGACAATGCCGATGATGGTGGCCGAGCGGGTGTTCGACTCGATGAAATAGAGCACCTGGCCGGCGATGACCGGCAGCACCTGCGGCATCAGCCCAAAGCGGATCTCGTGCAGCGCACTGCCACCGGCGGCGCGGACGCCTTCGACCTGCTTCTGGTCGGCGCCCTCGATCGCCTCCGAGAACAGCTTGCCGAAGGCGCCGAAATCCGACACCGCGATGGCGAGCACGCCGGCGAACGGGCCGAGCCCGACCACGTTGATCCACACCAGCGCCCAGATCAGCGTGTCGACCCCGCGGATCGAATCCAGGATACGGCGTACGGGGAAGCGCAGGATCTGCGAGGGTATGACGTTGCGCGCGGCCAGCAGGCTGACCGGGAGCGCAAATACGGCGGCGAGCGTCGTGCCGAGCAACGCGATCGAGAGCGTCTCGCCCAGCGCCTTCAGATAGACCGGCAGCGAGGAACCGGGGTCGGGCGGAATCATCATCAATGTAATCCAGCCGAGCTGGCTGAGGCCGGCAATGAACCGCGACGGCGAGAAATCGAGATCGACGAGGCCGTAGACCAGGATCGCGAACGCGGCGACGATCATCGCCGGCACGGCAAGACGCGCCGAGGCCGGCCGGTCGAACACATCGGGGTAGCGCGCGCGAATCTCTCGCGCGTCGACCTCGTACGGCTTCGTCACGTCCGCGCCTCCTTGCCGAACAGGCGGCCGCGCAGCCAGCCGGTGGTGATGTCGATGATGAAGACGGTGACGATGATGGTGAGCAGGATGGCGCTGACGTCCGAATAGTAGAACTTGCGGATGGCGACGACGAGCTCCTGGCCGATGCCTCCGGCCCCGACGAAGCCCATCACGGAGGCCTCGCGCACGTTGATCTCGAAGCGCAGTAGCGCATAGCTGGCATAGCCGGCGGTGACCTGCGGCACGATGGCAAAGCGCATGCAGGAGAGCCAGCTCGCCCCGGTCGAGCGGATGCCCTCGACCGGTTTCATGTCGGCATTCTCGACGATCTCCGAGAACAGTTTTCCCAGCGCGCCGGTGGAGTGGATCGCGATCGCCAGCACGCCCGCCATCGGTCCGAGCCCGAAAGCAATGACGAAGACAAGCGCGAAGACGATGCCGGGAACGGTGCGGGCGAATTCCAGCAGGCGCCGGACCACGAAGCGCAGCCAGGGGGACGGCGAGGTGTTTTCGGCCGCGAAGAAATTCAGGCAGAACGCGAAGGTCGCGCCGATCAACGTGCCGACATAGCTGATGAGCAGGGTCTCGCCCAGCATCTTCAGCCATTTGCGCCAGCCCCAGAGCCACTCACCGACATCGGTCCAGACCCGCTGGCCGTTGTCCAGCGTGAGGATCCGGTCGAAATAGCTGATGAAGTTGCCGAAATAGGTGAACAGCGTGCGCAGATTCACTTCAGCGCCGATGGCGGCGAGAACCAGCGCGGCGGCAAAGACGCCGGCTCCCAGCAACAGGCGAAGCCGCCTGCGCGAAACCGCCTGGCGATAGGCGGCATTGAGCGCGGCAAGCTGCTGCTCGGGGAGGATCGAAACCGCTGTCGTCATCGGCCTGAGGTGAGGTCCCGTCAAAGAAAGAGCCGGGTCGATCGACCCGGCTCCAGGTGCATTCGTCCCAAAACTCAGGACGCCTTCTTCTTACGCAGCGCATCGACGAACTTGATCAGCTCGATCGTACCATCCCAGTCCTTGGTGGTGGCCGGATGAAAGCCCTTCTTCTGGCCGTCCTGGAGACGATCGAAAGCCGCCTTGTCCTTGGCCGGCGCGTCGAAGAACGCCTTCGCGATCGCCGCCTTGGCGTCCTCCGGCAGGTCGGAATTATAGGCATAAGGGCCGTTGATGATCGGCGCCGACTTGTGGATGATGCGGAAGTCGTCCTTCTTCATCGGCGTGCCGTCGGCATTCTTCAGCATGCCCTTGGTCAGCATCTGTGCCAGCGTCGAATCGTCGTCGCTGGTCCACTGGTTGGCGGCGACGTCCACGGTGCCCTGCGCCAGTGCCAGCATGGCGTTCTCGTGGCTGCCGGTGAAGACGACCTTGCTGAAATAGGTATCGGCATCATGGATGCCCATCTTGTCGAGCTCGAAGCGCGGCACGTTGTTGCCGGAGGTCGAGTTCGGATCGACCAGGCCGAGGTTCTTGCCCTTGAGCTGATCGATGCTCTTGTAGGGGCTGCTCGCCTTGACGAAGAACACCGAATAATAGCCGGTCGAGCCGTCGGCGTTGATGTCGTTGGCGAAGGCATCGGTCTTGACGCCGGTCAGGCGCGCGCGAGCGAACGAGGCCGAGCCGTAGCTGGCGATGTGGATGTTCCCGGCGCGCTGGCCTTCGATGACAGCGGCATAGTCGTTGGCGATGCGCAGCGTGACCTTCACGCCCAGTTCCTTGGACAGATAGCTCATGAACGGCGCCCAGCGCTCGGTGACGCCCGAGGCGTTTTCCGCCGGGATGACCGCGAAGGTCAGCTCGGGATATTTGGCCTTCCAGTCCTCGGCGGAGGCGGAGGCCGTGAATGCGAGCGCGGCGGCGCCGGCGAGAACCAGTCTGCGAGTGATCATGATACCCTCTTCATCGGTTGGGTCGGTTGACGCAAAGACTTGCAACGAAGACTTGCAACGAAGACTTGCAGCGAAACAGAAGCCGCTCAGGCGGCCGCAGCCGTTCCGAGCGCCGGGACGGCGTCGGGCGCCGGGACAGGCATCGCACCCATGACGTCGGCGGCTTCGAGATCGTAGAGCTCGCGCGCCACGTGATCGGTCAGCGCGGACGGCGCACCGTCGAACACGACGCGCCCCGCCGCCATGCCGATCAGGCGATCGCAATAATTGCGGGCGAGATCGAGCGAATGCAGGTTGCAGAGCACGGTGATGCCGAAATGCTTGTTGATGCGCAGAAGCGCGTCCATCACGATCTTGGTGTTGCGCGGATCGAGCGAGGCGATCGGCTCGTCGGCGAGGATGACGTCGGGCTGCTGCACCAGGGCGCGCGCGATCGCCACGCGCTGCTGCTGGCCGCCGGAGAGCTGGTCGGCGCGCTGGGCGGCGAGCGAGGCAATGTCGAACTGTTCGAGCGCGGACATCGCCAGCGCCTTGTCTTGCTCCGGCCAGATTTGCGACAGCGAGCGCCAGGCCGGCATGGTCGCAAGTCGTCCCATCAGGACATTGGTGAGGACATCAAGCCGCCCGACCAGGTTGAACTGCTGGAAGATCATCGCCGAACGCGCCCGCCACTGCCGCAGCTCCTTGCCGCGCAGCGCGGTGACGTCAGTCCCGTCGAACAGGATGCGGCCCTCAGTCGGCGTCACCAGGCGGTTGATGGTCCGCAGCAGCGTCGACTTGCCGGCGCCGGATCGTCCGATCACACCGACGAAGCCGCCGGGGGGAATTTGAAACGAGGCATCGTCCACCGCGGCCTTTCTGCCGAAGCGACACGTTAGACCTTCCACCACCAGCATGCACGGCTCCAGATTAACTGGAGCCAACCGCTAACGCCGGCGCTTGACACTTGTGTGACAGGCGCGTCGCGGTGCGGCGATCCTACACACCTCGTCCCCTGTCATCGCAGCGTCATGACATCGTCATCAAGCCGCTCGAAGAGGAACGCCCACCCTCGCACCCTCGGATTCGACATGGCCGCCAAAGCTCTTTCGGTTCAGCCGACCATCGACCCCTCGGCCAAGCTGCATGAGACCAGGCTCGGCGCCTATACCGAGGTCGGCGCGCGCACGATTTTGCATGAAGTGGCGATGGGCGATTACTCCTATGTCGTGAACGATTCGCAAATCACCTACACCACGATCGGGAAGTTCTGCTCGATCGCGGCAATGACGCGGATCAATCCCGGCAACCATCCGATGCACCGCGCGACTCAGGCGCATTTCACCTATCGCTCCAGCGCCTATTTCGAGGGCGAGAGCGACGATGCCGAGTTCTTCGACTGGCGGCGGCAGCATCACGTCCATATCGGCCACGACGTCTGGATCGGCCACGGCGCGATCGTGCTGCCGGGCCGCAACATCGGCACCGGCGCGGTGATCGCGGCCGGCGCCATCGTCACCAAAGATGTGCCGGCCTACACCATTGTCGCTGGCAATCCGGCTCGCATCGTGCGGCGGCGGTTCTCTGAGGAGATCGCCGGACGGCTCGCGCGGCTCGCCTGGTGGGACTGGGATCACGACAAATTGCGCGAGGCCCTGCCCGATTTCCGCAAGCTCGGGATTGAAGATTTTCTTGCGGCATACGAAGCACGGACGAGCTCTCTCGCCAGTTCTCCCAGCAAACGAAGCGCGGTCGCGTGACAGACATTTTTCTCGCAGGCGGCCGGGTCCTGATCGGCGCCGAACTGGTCGAAACGTCACTGGCGGTGTCCGGACAGGACATCGGCGCGATCGACACTCCTCGCGGCCGGACACGGCTGGCGATCGACGCGCGCAACCTGCTGGTGCTGCCCGGCATCGTCGATCTTCATGGCGATGCCTTCGAGCGGCAGATGATGCCCCGCGCCGGCGTCGACTTTCCGATCGACGTGGCACTGGCCGACAGCGATCGCCAAGCGATCAGCAACGGCATCACCACGGTGTTTCACGCCACGACCTGCTCCTGGGAGCCGGGCCTGCGCAGCGCGGACAACGCGCGCGGCCTGATGGAGGCGATCGAGCGGCAGCGTCCGCAATTCGCCGCCGACACCCGCTTCCATCTGCGGCACGAGACCTACAATCTCGATGCCGAGGCCGAGATTGCCCAATGGCTGGCTGAAGCCGCGTCGACCTGTTCGCTTTCAACGACCACATGGACGGCACGGTCGCCGACCTGGCCAAGCCGCGCAAGCGCAACCGCATGGTGGAGCGCACCGGACTGTCGGCCGAGGAATTCGACCGCCTGGTCGAGCGCGTGGTGTCGCGGGCCGACGAGGTGCCCGCTTCGGTGTCGCGGCTGGCCGTCGCGGCCCGGGGGGCCGAGGTGCGGATGCTCTCGCATGACGACGCGACGCCCGCGATGCGCCGCGAGTTTCGCGAGCTCGGCGCCTTGATCGCGGAGTTTCCGATCAACGAGGAGACGGCGCAGGCCGCGGCAAGTCACGGCGATGCCATCGTCTACGGCGCGCCGAACGTCGTGCGCGGCGCCAGCCACACCGGCTGGACCAAGGCTTCCGACATGATCGCCAAGGGGCTCTGCTCGGTGCTGGCGTCGGACTATTACTATCCCGCGCAGCTGCTCGCCGCGTTCCGCCTTGCCGCCGATGGCGTGCTGCCGCTGACGGAAGCCTGGGATCTGGTCTCTGGCGGGCCTGCACGCGCAACCGGCCTCACTGATCGCGGTATGCTCGCGGAAGGTCGCCGCGCCGATATTCTGCTGGTCGACGACAGTGTGCCGCTGCGGCCGCGGCTGATCGCGGTGATCTCAGGCGGCAAGCTCGTGCATCTCACCGATGCGGGTCGGCTGCTCACCACGGCAGCAACGCCGCGCGAGGCTATCGTTGCGGCATAAATTGGTTATGCTGAGGCAATGACAGGTTTTCCCCGCTACGCGATCTATTTTGCCGCTGGGCCCAACAGCCCCCTCTCGCGATTCGGCGCGGAACTGCTCGGTTATGATGCCTATTCGGGTGACGAGGTTTCGTTTCCGCAAGATGCGCTGCGCGTCGCGCCGGATTGGCGCGACGTCACCGCCGATCCCCGCAAATACGGCTTTCATGCCACGCTGAAGGCGCCGATGGCGCTGATATCAGGCAGGACCGAAACGGAGCTGATGGCCGCTTGCGCGGCATTCGCCGGCAAGGCACGGCCGCGTCCCGTGATCCCTCCGATTGTGGATTCCATCAGCGGCTTCATTGCCGTCATTCCGGCCGAGCCGGTCGAGGCGCTGCAGCAGCTGGCCGCCGATTGTGTCCGCGATTTCGATTCGTTTCGTCCTGCGCTGACGGCTGAAGATCGCGCGCGGCGCAAGCCGGAGAAGCTGAGCGAACGGCAGCGCGACTATCTCGATCGCTGGGGCTATCCTTACGTGATGGAAGAATTCCGCTTCCACATGACACTGACGGGCCGGCTGGATGCGAAGCGGCGCGGGCCGATCCTGGAGATGCTGAGGGCGCGGTTTGCGGCGCTGCGGATCGAGACGCTCGAGATCGACCGTATCGCGCTGTTCAAGCAGGATGATGCCAAGGCGCGGTTTCGCAACATCGGCGAGTGGATGCTGGCTCGTTAGGCGAAATCGCGCGACACACTCAGTGTCATCCCCGCGAACGCGGGGATCCATAACCACAGGGAGCGGTTATGGGACGCGCTGGCAACTCCGAGTCCTCGCCAAACTCCTGCTGCGGCGTATGGGTCCCGGATCTGCGCGCGCGCTTGTTGCGCGCTTGTCCGGGACGACAGCGGAGTATTTGGCGACAGAAGGCGATTCGAGAGACCTACTTCCCCCACCGCAGCGCCAGTGCATCGCGCTCCTTGGCCAACTCCAGCAATCCGGCGCGCGTTGCCGGATGCAGCGGCTGCAGCGGGTGGCGCACGGCGTCCGATTTGATCACGCCGCCGGCCTGCATCATCACCTTGCAGGCGATCAGGCCGCATTGACGGTTCTCGTAGTTGATCAGCGGCAGCCACCGTTCGTAGGCGGCCTTGGCCTTTTCGCGATCGCCGGCGAAATAGGGATCGACGATCTGGCGGATGCCGTCAGGATAACCGCCGCCGGTCATCGCGCCGGTGGCGCCGGCATCGAGGTCGGCCAGCAGCGTGATGGCTTCCTCGCCGTCCCACGGACCCTCGATGTCCTTGCCGCCCGCCTCGATCAGGCTGCGGAGCTTTGAAGCCGCGCCAGGTACCTCGATCTTGAAATAGCGGATGTTGGAAAACTCGCGCGACAGCCGGGCCAGCAGCTCGACCGACAGCGGCGTCCCCGCCACCGGCGCGTCCTGGATCATGATGGGAATGTCGATCGCGCCCGAGAGCACCCTGAAGAACTCGACGATGCCCTTCTCGGGCACGCGGAAGGTCGCGCCGTGATAGGGCGGCATCACCATGACCATGGCGGCGCCTGCAACTTCGGCCTGCTTGCTGCGCGCGGCGCAGACGGCCGAGCTGAAATGGGTGGTGGTGACGATCACGGGAACCCGCCCCGCGACATGCTCCAGCACCGCGTGCATCACGGTTTCGCGCTCGGCATCGGTGAGCACGAATTGCTCGGAGAAATTCGCGAGGATGCAGATGCCATGCGAGCCGGCATCGATCATGAAGTCGATGCAGCGGCGCTGGCCCTCGAGATCGACCTCGCCGCGCTCGTCGAAGATGGTGGGCGCGACCGGGAACACGCCGCGATAGGGGCGCTGGGCCTTGTGTGGGGTGACCGGCATCGAACTCTCCATCCCTGATGTGTCTTGCGTCTGGCGCTGCGCTCACGGAGCGCGGCGGCACAGATGTCCCCGCCGCGGGGACCTGCGGCAATGCCGAACGCAGGGCATCAGGATGGAAGAACGAGGCGCGGCTAGGCGGTCTTCACGGCGCCCAAGAATCCCTCGACCGCGACGCGGAGACGGTCGGCGTCGGCGGACATCTTCTTGACGGATTCCGACAAAACCGTGCCGGCATTACCGGTCTCCTGGTTGAGTCTCGCGACGCTGCCGATGGTGTCGGTGACCTCGCGGGTGCCTTGCGCGGCCTGCTGGAAGTTGCGCGAGATCTCGGTGGTGGCGGCGCGCTGCTGCTCGACTGCGGCGGCAATCGCCGTCATCTTCTCATCGATGCCGCTGATGGCGCTGCCGATCGAGCGGATCGCTGCAACCGCCTGGCCCGTGGCGCCCTGAATCTCCTCGACCTGGCGCGAGATCTCTTCCGTCGCCGTCGCCGTCTGGGAGGCGAGGCTCTTGACCTCGCCCGCGACCACGGCAAAACCGCGGCCGGCTTCGCCCGCGCGCGCGGCTTCGATCGTGGCGTTCAAGGCCAGAAGGTTGGTCTGGGCGGCGATGGCGTTGATCATCTTCACGACCTCGCCGATACGGCTGGCGGTCTGGTCGAGGATCTCGACCGTCGCATTGGTCTGCTCGGCCTGCGATACGGCTTCACGGGCCTCGCGAGCGCTGGACTGCACCTGCGCGGAGATCTCGCCGACGGATGCGGAGAGCTCTTCCGTCGCAGCCGCGATGGTCTCGAGATTGTTGGTGGCCTGCTCGGCCGCTGACGAGACCGCCGCGGTCTGGCTGCTCGATTGCGAACCCAGCGAGCGCACGCCGGTCGCGGTGGCGTCGAGCTCCCGCGTCGAGGCCCCGACACTCTGGATCACCGCCTGCACGGTGTCGTCGAAGCTGCGGCAGGCCGCATCGACAGTCCCGGAGCGGGCGAGCTGGAGCGCCTGTTGCGATTCGCGTTCCCGACCGAGCCGCTCGGCGGTTGCCGCACTCTCGCGCAGGCTTTCGAGCGCGGCAGCCATGGTGCCGAACTCGTCGGGATGCCGGGATTGCGGCACCGGCGTCGCATAGTCATGCGCGCTGATGCGTGCGATGGCGTCGAGAATGGCGCGCACCGGGTGCATCAGGCGATTGCGCACCACGTACACGCCCGCCAGGGTCGCGGCCAGCGCAAGCAGGAACGCGAAGGACTGCACGATGAGATTGGTGAGTGCTTTCGCCTGCACGGCTTCCGCCCGCGCGATGGACTGGTCGAGGGCCTTGTTGGCGACCCCGACGATGAGCGGGAACGGTGCCTGGCAAAGCGTATTCCATTCCGCAGCGGGGAGCGCGGGCTTGCCGCTGCCGTCAAGATTCTTAGTGATCTCGTTGATCTGCTTGAGGGCGCCATCGGTCTTGGCCTTGGCGTCGTTGGCCGCGGTCACCAGTTCCGCCGTCACGTCAGGCGCCGCCAGTAATTCGGCGAGGCCTGCCCAACCGGAGGTGATCGTGCCATCCCATTGCGCCACCGACCGCTTCTGGGCGTCGTCGAGCGGTTTGCTGCTGTTGACGTTCGAGCGAAGGGACGAGCAATGGATGCCGTAGCGATCGCGGATCTGCCAGGCGAAGCGGCGGACCTGGATCATGCGCGCGATATAGGGGTCGTTCATCCAGGCGCGGTTCGACACCGCGGTCGAGGCAAGGTTCGCGGTGTCGATCACCTTGGTGACGGCATCGTACCAGGAATTGGTCCGCTCGATCTTGCGTCCCGCGCGCGGACGCTTGGCCTCGTCGTAGAAGAGTTGGAATTGCGGCGCGGCGTCGGCCCAGCGCTGCTTCAGCGTGCCGGCGAATTCATCTCGGCGCGCGAATTCGACGGTCGGGAGGGCGGCGGCGATGGAATCATAGCCGGCCTGTTCGGCCCTCTCCGCAGCTTCGAGCTTGGCGCGCGGATCGTCCTCGCCGAGCAGCGCGCTCTGGGCGTCGCCGCGATTGGTGCGTAGCGCGAGCACGCCGTGGAAGATCGCCTTGTCGGCGGCAGCGAGCCGCTCGGTCTCCAGACTGTCGCTGTAGCGGCTGAAGGCGCCGATCATCTGGATCGCCGTGCTGGTCAGCGCGCCGACGGCCAAAAGCGCCATCAGGACAAGAAGCAGCTTGCTTACCGATTTCTTAAAAATTGACATGGGCCGGGGACCTACTCTCCACGAGCGGTCACCTTGCACCGATACATGCCAAAGTTCGGTTAAACTTATAACAAATGTTAATCGAAGGCCTCTAGGAGGGAGCCACCGGCTTCACGCAACCTTGGTGAAATCGGGCGGACGGCGCTCGGCAAAGGCCGTGAAGGCTTCGCGCGCCTCGGCGGTGCGCAGGCGCTGGGCGAACTGCTCGCCTTCGGCCTGCATCTGCGCGACCAACGCCTCGCCGTTGCGCATCAAGCGCTTGGTGGCCGTGAGGGCACCGGCCGGCTGGCGGGCAAGACGCTGCGCCAGCGCAAGCGCCTCGGCATCGAGTCGGTCGAGCGGCACCACACGGTTGGCGAGGCCCCATTGCAGCGCGGCCTGCGCCGGCACGGTCTCACCCAGCGCGAACATCTCGTAGGCGCGGACGTAGCCGATGCGCGCCGGCATCAACAGGCTGGACGCCGCCTCCGGCACCAACGCGAGGCTGACGAAGGGCGTCGACAATTGCGCGTTGTCGGCGAGCACGACAAGGTCGCAATGCAGCAGCATCGTGGTGCCGACGCCGACGGCGCGGCCCTGCACCGCGGCAACCAGCGGCCTCGTGCAGCGTGCCAGCGACTGGATGAAGCGGATGACGTTGCGGCTGCCTTCGGACTTGCCGGCTGCGACCGCCGCGAATTCGCCAACGTCATTGCCGGCGGTGAACATGTCGCCCTCGCCGCGGATCAGGATCACGCGGGCGGACGGATCATGCTCGGCAGCTTCGATGCTATCAGCGAGCTTGCCGTACATCGCATCCGTCAGCGCGTTCTTCTTGTCGGGACGCGCCAGCGTAAGGGTGAGAATTCCATCGGTTTTCTCGATCCGGACATGCTCGGTCATGGCTCTGCTCCTTCTATTCGTCTGAATGTCTTGTTTCTGAAGATCTCGGAAACTTGTCCTGAATGCTGGTCAGCCAGCGCGCGACGATGTCGATCTCCGCAGCCGTGAATCCGTCCGTCAGCGCAGCGTTGACTTCCACGGCGGCAGCTTTCGCCTGCGCCAGTGCGGTGCGCCCTTTCGGCGTCAGCCAAACGCGCCAGGCGCGTCCGTCCTCGCGGTCGGCCCGCCGCTCGATCAACTTCGCAGCCTCGGTCCGGTCGACGAGGCCGGAAATGCCGGCCGGCCCCATATCGAGCGCCGCGCCGGCCTCGCCCATCAGGACGCCGTCCTGCTTGCCAAGGATGAACAACAGCCCCGCCTGCGCCGGCGTCACCTCGTTGTCCGGCCGCGCCGCCATCCAGCGCTGCAGCCGGCGCTGGGCGACGTTGAGCAGATAGATCAGCCGAGGATGCCGCGCGTCGACGTTATTATTTCGCATGCGAAATAGATAGTCGGACGCACGCTCATTGTCAAACTGGCCTTGTCGCTTACGGCGCGCAGGTGAAGCTGGCCGCCTCCGTCACCGGTCCGGACTTGTAATGCGGCCAGGCCGGCCAACGGCACAGCGGCAGCGCGCGCAGCGTCGCGAAGGACGGCGCCTCGACCTTCTGCTCGGCCACTTCGAGATCGCCGGGCGCCTTGCCCTTCTCGACCCAGTCGACCAGCACGCTGAGCATGTCGACATTGGCCGGTGCGCCGGATCCGACATGGTCGACGCCGGGCGCGGTGTAGAGCCGCGCGAACTCGGCGGTCTCGGCCTTGCCCATCTTGCGCTCGACGCTCTCGAAATAGCGGATGCCGGCATAGGGGCTTTGCGCGTAGTCGGCCATGTGCTCGAGCATGATCAGACGGCCGCCGCGGGCGCGGAAACGGCTGAGATCGGGATCGGTCGAATCCATCAGCTTCGACACTTCAAGCAGCCGCGCCTTGTGCTCCTCCACCTTGTAGGTGGTAACGTCGAGCTTGGGATCGCGCGCGAACACGTATTGGATGCCGCCGGCGCCGTAGATCCAGGCGATGCCGTTGTTGGGCGCAGGCGGCTGCGCCGGCGCCGCGGTGCCGAGCCACCACGCCACCCAGCCACCGGTCGGCCCGATCGCCGGCGTATCCTCGCCCGACACGCCCCAGCCCGGATAGTCATCGAGACCATTGGCGAGCGCGAACGGGAATTTGTAGGTCCCGTGCAGGGTCTCGATCGCCTTGATCTGGGCATCGGTGAGACACTGATCGCCGGTCTTGCCGGCCTCACAGCGCAGCGTCTCAACCTTGAAGGCCGCCTTGCAGCCGACAGGATCCTGCACCAGCGCATCGTCGGAGCCGTCGGCCTTGTCGCACGCGGCCCGCACAGCCTCGCCGACGAGCTTGACCTGCGCCGGATTGATCCAGCCTGCGCCCATGGTGACGAGACCCGAACGCGTGCCGGCGTGCTGCAGGCCGACCCAGTTGATGACGGGCACGCGGGCAAAGATGCCATCGAAATCATCGGGATAACGCTGCGCCATGGTGAGGCCTTCGCGGCCGCCCTCGGACGAGCCCATGAAATACATCTTCTCGGGCTTCTTGCCGTAGGCGCGCTCCATCAGCGCAACCGCGGCATCGCGCACGCGCTTGTAGGAGCGATGGGCAAAATTGTCGAAGGCTTCGTCGTTCAACGCAAACACCTGCGGCGGCTCGCCCTGCTTCGTCTCATGGCCGGAATCGGTGCCGTAGGTGACGAAGCCGCGCGCCAGCGGCGACGGCTTGTCGAAGGGATAGGCCGGCGGCAGCGCAAGGCCTGTGATCAGCACGCCGTTGAATCCGCCGCCGCCATATTGCAGCGAGCGACCGTTCCATTCGACGGGAAGGTTGACCTGAAATTTGATCGGCGGCGCCTTGGGATCGACGGGGTCGATATGGCCGAGCACCTTGCAGAAGGCAGGGTTGGCCGGCGCGATGCGGCCGGACGGTGTCGGCCCGCGTTCGGCCACGGCAAGCTGCGAGGGCGCCTGCAACGCTGCGGAATCGATCTTCACGGCATCAGTGCCGCCGACGAGACCCTTGCAGACCGTTTCCGCGTCCTCCGCCAAGGTCAGCGCCAAAGCGGAGTTCGCGCTCAGGGCCGCCGCTGTGCCCGCGAGCCATGCGCACAGCTTCGCTCTTGTCAGCGTCATCGTTTCCACCCGGTTTTGTTTGTTCGATCCGTCAGGAGATCGCATTGAATGCGACCTCCTGGCGACCGTCAATAAGGACCGCTAGTGCTCGAACACCAGCCGCGCGCCGACCGTGCCGTCAAGGCCGCGGATCTGCTGCAGCAGCGTCGCCGAATCCTGTCCGCCAAGATCGGCATCGAGCACGACGTAACCGAGATCGCCCGATGTCTCCAGGTATTGCGCAGCGATGTTGATGTCGCGTTGGAGGAAGACCTCGTTGAGCCGCCGCAGCATGCCGGGCACGTTGCGATGGACATGGCTGAAGCGTGCGCCGGAGGGACGCAAGTGCAACTGCACTTCCGGGAAGTTCACCGCGCCCATGGTCGAGCCCGTGATAAAATAGTCGACCAGCTTGCGCGCGCCCTCGCCGCCGATGCGCTCCTGCGCCTCCTCGGTCGAGCCGCCGATATGCGGAGTGAGGATGACGTTCTCGAGGCCCTGCACCGGGCTGTTGAAACGCTCCGCGTTCGAGGACGGCTCGACCGGAAACACGTCAATGGCGGCGCCGGCGAGATGGCCGTCGCGTAAGGCGCGCGCGAGCGCGTCGAGATCGACCACGGTGCCGCGGCTGTTGTTGATCAGGAACGAGCCTGATTTCATCGCCCGCAGCTCCTTTTCGCCGATCATGCCTGCGGTCTCCGGCGTCTCCGGCACGTGCAGGCTGACGATGTCGCTCTGCGCCAGCAGCTCTTCCAGTTTCTCGACCGGCTCGGTGTTGCCATGGCGGAGCTTGTCGGTGCGGTCGAAATAGATCACGCGCATGCCGATGGCTTCGGCGAGCGTCGAGAGCTGCGAGCCGATATTGCCGTAGCCGACGATGCCGAGGGTGCGGCCGCGCACCTCGCGGCTGCCGGTCGCCGACTTGTCCCAGCCGCCCGCATGGGCCGACACCGAGCGCGGGAAGATCCGCCGCAGCAGCATCACGATCTCGCCGATCACGAGCTCGGCGACGCTGCGCGTGTTGGAGAACGGCGCGTTGAACACGGGAATGCCGCGTTTGCGCGCCGCTGCAAGATCGACCTGATTGGTGCCGACGCTGAAGCAGCCGACCGCGAGCAGCTGGTTGGCGGCCCCGAGAACCTCATCGGTGATCTGGGTGCGCGAGCGGATGCCGAGCAACGACACGCCGTCGAGCGCGCGGCGCAGATCCTCACCGTCCAGCGCCTTGGTCAGCCGCTCGACGTTGGCGAAGCCCGCGCTCCTGAAAAGGTCCACAGCACTATCATTGACGCCTTCGAGCAACAGCGCCTTCGCGCTCCGCTCCGGGCTATGGCCTGGGGCTGACATGGAATCTCCGTAAGCAACGATTTTCCCGCAGCTCATAGACTGCGGAGGAGGCCCAGCACAATAGGGGTGGGATACGGGGAGAAGATGGCAGAACGTGAGATGTGCTTGGCATCCCACCGGCGCCGTCTTTTGCGCGCAACAAACTGCCGTCCGTCATCCTGAGGCGCGAGTGGCGCGATGCCTAAGCATCGCGCCGGGAGCCTCGAAGGATGCACGGCCCCGCTACAGCCGCGTGGAGAGAGCCGGGCCGTCGCCCTTCGAGGGCCGCTCAAGAGGCGGCCACCTCAGGGTGACGGTGATGGATTAGTGCTCGGGTCGCGCTTGCACAGCCGTCAAATCACGTAAAACCCGTGCGTGCCGTCGCGGCGGAGCTGCTCGACGAGGCCGTATTCCCAATCGAGATAGGCCTGCATCGCCTTCTCCGCGACGTCGGTACCTTCATAGGGGCGGCGGTAGCGGTGGGCCGGATCCGGCTTGGGCAGCACGCGCGGCGGGCTGACCTCGAGCGCGCCGTCATAACCGCCTTCCAGCACATAGACCTCCCAGCCCATCTGCGCCAGCCAGGATGCCGTCATGTCGGCACGGACGCTCCTGTCGTCGGTCAGGATGATGCGCGCCCCGCGCACCGGCGCGGCCATGTCGGTCTCCTGCACGAGTTGCCCGCCCGGATAATGGCGGAAGCCCGGGAGATGGCCGGCCGCATACTCTTCCGCATCGCGCACATCGAAGCGATAGAGCGTGCGATCCGTCTGCGCGACGAGCGCGGCCATCTCGCTCGCACCGATATGGCGAACGCCGGCACGATAGGCGACATCGCGCGCATTGGCGGGACCACCCTGGAACGGCCCGATCGCACCGCGCCTGTCGGCGCCGTGGTCGAGCGTGTGCCGCGCCAGCGTCCAGCCGATGGTGCCGTTGCGCAGCGCCCGCACCTTGTTGGGCACGCCGGCATTGATCAGCGACTGGGTGCCGATGATCGAGCGCGTGCGCCCGGCACAATTGACGATGATGGTGGTCTCGGGGTCCGGGGCGGCTTGTCCTGCCCGCAGCACCAGCTCCGCGCCGGGCACGCTGACCGAGCCCGGAATGTTCATGGTCGCATATTCGTCGAAACGACGAACGTCGAGAATGGCGATGTTGGCCTTGTCCGCGATGAGCTTGGCCACCTCGTCGGCGCTGAACGAGGGCGTGTGGCGCCGCGCTTCGACCAGCTCGCCGAACGCTTTGGAATAGGAATTGACGTCCTCGAAGACCTCAAAGCCTGCCGCGCGCCAGGCCTTCAACCCGCCGTCGAGCGCGCTGATATCAGTATAGCCGAGCGCCGCCAGACGCTCGGCGCCAGCGGCGACCAGCCCCTCACCGTCGTCGTAGAGAACGATCGGCACGTCCCTGCGCGGCAGCCTCGCCTCGGCCTCGATCTCGATCCGGTCGACGGCCATGTTGGCCGCGAACAGCGGATGCCCGGTCGCAAAGCCCGCCTCGTATCTGAGATCGAGCAGCGCTATCTCCTCTCGCAGCAGCAGCGCCCGGCGGATGTCGGCGGGAGTGACGGTGGGAAGCTTCATGACGTGGACCCTAGGGAAGGACAGGCCCTGGGCTTTTGAACGATTAGAAGCGCGTTGGCTAGCCTCAGCGCGTTGGCTAGCCTTGCCGGCTCACTCGCCGGGAACGAGCCGCCCGAGCGGCTTCTGTGCCGGGCGCCGCAGCTTGCGGCGCGACAGATAGAGCAGGATGCCGGTGACCGAAAACAACGGCATCAGGATCGCGGCCAGCATGAAGGCGAACTTGCCCGGCCAGCCCAGGATCGCGCCGCGATGGATGTCGTAGATGGCCGCGATGATCTTCTCGCCGAACGTCTTGTCGGTAAAGCGCTCCGCGGCGACCAGCTGGCCGGTGACGGCGTCGATGCGGAATTCGTCGCGCGTGGTCTCGAGCAACGAGGACTTCCCCCACGACCGGATGCGGATCGTCGTGCCCGGTCCGCCCGGCAGCGTCAGCAAGGCCCTGGCGAACCGATCGCCCTCCTCGCGCAGGAACGTCGTCCATGCCGGATCGAATCCGATTGACGGCACCGGCTCGGAGTTGGCCGCACGCGGCGGCTTTGCGGGCATCTTCGCTGCGACAACGTGCGGACGCGCCAGCAGCCAGGCCACGCCGTCCTTGTACCATTCGAAGGAGAAATACAGTCCGGTGAGCGTCATGGCGAGATAGATCGGCAGGACCCAGGTGCCGATCACGGTGTGCAGAGAGCGATGCAAGGCGCGCCCACCAAGCGCGAGGTTCGGTTTCAACCACATCTTCACGCTGCCCGCACGACGCGGCCAGCGCAGCACGAGACCCGAGACCAGCATGATGATCAGACCGAGCGCGATCGCGCCGGTGATCGGGCGCCCCCAGCCCTTGCCGTCACCGGGAATCAGCAGCCAGCGATGCAGCCGGCGCACGGTCGCGAAGAACGCCTCGCCGCGAGGCGAGCCCAGCACGCGCGCATCATAGGGATCGACATAAAGCGAGGTCGGACGATCTCCCCGCTCGTCGCGCGCAAAACGGACATGGACCGCTGCCGACGGATCGCTCGACAACGTGACGGCCGAGACTTTGCCGAGGTCCTGCGCCGCCTTCAGCCGTGTCACCAGCGCGTCAGGCATCAGCACCGGCGCCTGACGCGGCGCGACCTGCATGATGCCGGCGTTGAGATGATCGATGATCTCGTCCTCGAAACTCATGATCGCGCCGGTCAGCGCGATCAGGGACAGCAGCAGCGCGAGCACCAGCCCCGCGACGGAATGGACCTGGAACAGGACCGCCTTGATCGTGTGCCCCCGCAGCCCCGACATCGCTAGAACTTCACCGTCGCCGACAGCGATACCCGCCGCGCATCGCCGATGGCGACGCCCAGATTGTTCTGTGCGGATGTGTAATAGACGGTGTCGAACAGGTTCTTGACGTTGAGCTGATAGACAACCGGCAATGCCTGATGCTTCGTCTCATAGGTCGCGAAGATATCGGCGACGACATAGGACGGCAGCACGAAACTATTCAACGCATCGCCGGCCCGGTCGCCGACATAGCGGGCGCCGCCGCCGAGCCTGAGCTGGCCGGGAAGCACCGTGCCGAAATCGTAGACCAGGTAGAGCGAAGCCGTGTTCATCGCGACGTTCTGCAATCGCTTGCCGGCATAGGTCGGATCCTCGGTCACACGCGCATCGGTGTAACCATAGCTTCCGATCATGCTCCAATTGGCGGAGAGCCGGCCGGTCACGTCGATCTCGAGGCCGCGCGAGCGCACCTTGCCGGCCGCGGTATAGACGTTGAAGCCCGTCGCGGTGTCGAGCTGGCTGACCAGCACGTTGTGCTTTTCGATATCGTAGACGGCGATCGTGCCCGACAGGCGCTTGTCGAGATCGAATTTCACGCCGGTCTCGTACTGCGTTCCCTCCTCGGGGGCGATGTTCGATCCCAGCACGACGCCACCGCCATTGCTCAGCGGAGCGATGGTCGAGTTCGGCTTCAGCGACTGCGAGTAGCTCGCATAGAGCGAGATCTGGTCGGTGAGCTTGAAGATCGCCCCGCCGAGGGGAAGCACCGCATCCGCCGACACGTTGGTGTTGGTGATGAACGGCTTTCCGCGGCCGGCGATCTGGTCGTAGTCCATGTAACGCACACCGCCGACCAGCGCGAACCGCTCCGTCAGATGCAGCGTGTCCTGGAAGAACAGCGACCACTGGCCGAGCTTGTCGGTCTGGGCGCTGTCGCTGTTCGACACCGTCGCACCCGGTCCGATCAGGCCGTAGACGGGATTATAGACGTTGAAGGAGGGCGCCGCCTGCCGGATCAGATTGTCGCGGTAGATCGTACGGTACTGACCGTCCCCACCGAACAGCACGTCGTTGCGCATGTCACCGAGCCAGAACCCGCCCGAGATGTAGGACGTGCCGTAGCTCGAATTGCTGAGCGAGCCCTGCGTGCCGTCATTGCTGCGCGTCTCGACGCCGGTCTTCGCGTTGACGCCGGTGATGCGGAGCTGGTTGGCGCTGAAAGTCTCGGTGTTGTAACTGTAAGCGGCGGTCACCTTCCAGTCCTGGTTGAGGCGATGCTCGACCGAGGCCTGAATCAGGTCGGACGTCCCCCAAATGTTGTTGTAGGGCTCGTCGAGACGACGCGTCGCGGGGATCGCCAGCGGCACGCCGTTGATGTAGGCCGTGCCGCGGTCGAACGGAGAGATGAACTCGCGGTGCTCGTAATTGAGCTGAACCGTGGTGTCCTGGCCGTACCAGGCGAGCGACGGCGCCACCAGCATCTCGCGATGCCGGCCAAAATTGCGCCAATAATCCTCGCTGACGCCGTATCCGATGAAGCGATAGGCGAGACCCTGGTCGCCGATCGGACCGGTGATGTCGAGCGTGCCGTCAGCACCGGTCTTCGAGGCACTGAAGGCCGAGCCGAGCAGCATGACCGAACCATGCTGATAGAGCTCGGGGCGCTTGCTGATGGTGTTGACGATGCCGCCGGGGTCCATGATGCCGTAGAGCAGCGAGGCCGGCCCCTTCAGCACCTCCACGCTCTCAACGGCGGCATTGAGGCTGCGGCTCTGCACCAGCGGCATGCCGTTGCGCATGATCGAGCCGTCGCGATTGTCGCCGAACCCGCGGCGGATCACGGCGTCCTGAGTACCGGCCAGCGTGTTGGTCTGGGTGATGCCGCTGATATTCACCAGGGCATCGTCGATGTTGCGCGGGAGCTGATCCTTCAGCACCTGCTCGGGCACGACATTGACGGCCTGCGAGGTGTCGAGCGGCGAGGCGCCGCTGCGCAACGTGGTCGCGCTCGGCATCGCACGATAGCCGAGCCTTGCGACCTGTTGCGCGGCGGCTTCCGCGGCCGCTCGCTCCGAGAGCGTCGGCGAGGCAGGTGCCGGATTGCGGTTGCGCTGGCGCGCGGTCTGCGTCGGGCGTGAAGAAGGGTCCGACGCGCGCACCGGCTTCGACCGGGGTGCCGGTGCCTCCACCGTCACCGGCGGCAGGGCTGATTGGGCCTGCGCGGTCGTCGTGCTCGAGGGACATTCGGCGAGCAGCACGGCCGCTCCGATGAGAAGACCCGCCCGGCTCTTGCCGGCGCGGGTTCGACGGCCGTTGATACACAGGCCATCCAGATGAGCAGGCACGTTCGATTCACTTCCAGGTCAGACGCAGCATTGAAGCTGGCGCGTCTAACAGTCGCTGTGCGCGAAGAGAACCGTAGGCGGAGTTGAATCGCTCTAGTGTTGAATCGTTCTAAGAAACGAGCCACCCCGAACGCCAATCTCAGATTGCGATCGTACCGGCCGCGACACGCTGCACGAGAATTCGCGGCGACCCATCACGTTTCATGCGATCTCACGCGATCGCGGGAGCGGTTAGTTCATCGAGCATTCGCTTGAACGCAGCGCCGTCGGACGAGGCCCGCAGCGGCGGGCGCACGCGCTGCCAGCCGGCATCGCCGGTCTGCGCCGCCAGGATCGCCTTCAGCGTCGCGGTGAACGAGGGCGTCTTCAGCACGATGTCGGTCACAGCCCGCATGCGCGCTTCGACATCCTTGCCCTCGACCATGCCCTTGACCAGCTCGGGCACTACATTGGCCATGCCGCAGATGGTGCCGGCGCCGCCGGCTGCGATCGCACGGGCGATATCGGCTTCGTTGCCGACGGTGATGGCGAGCTCGGGCGCTGCGGCACGGAAGGCCTGGAACTGCTTCAAATCGCCGCTGGAGTCTTTCAGGCCGGCGACGACCTTGCCGTAGCGCTTGCGCAGGCTCGCCGCGACGGTGGTGGGGATTGCGACGCCCGACATTTGCGGGATGTGGTAGAGATAGGCGCGCAAGCGATCGTCAGCGACGCCGTCGATGATTGCGGCAAACGCATCTTCAATGCCCTCGGGCGAAACGCCGCGGTCGAAATAGGGCGGCAGCACCAGCACGTGGCGCAGGCCGAGGCCGAGCACGGCGCGCGCGAGCGCGATGCTGTCGGTGATGGCGGGGAAGCCGCCGCCGATGCCGATGCGCTCCGGGGCGACGCCGGCCTTGAGCACGGTTTCAATGATCGTGACGCGCTCGGCGACATTGAAGGAGGTGCCCTCGCCGGTGGTGCCGAACAGCACGACGCCGTCGACACCCTTGCCGAACAGCTGCTTGGCGTGAGCCGCGAGCTTTGCCGAGTCCACGCTGCCGTCGCTCGCCAGCGGCGTCGCCGACGCCACCCAGAATCCGCGAATTGCCTCGGTCATCACACTGCCCTTTGTTCGACTCCGACCTAAGCCTCTGATCCAAAACGATCTTACGAAGCTTTGTCAGACCTTGTTTTTGCTTTACTTTTCATCTTGTACCTTACATACAAGACCCATGCAAACCCTTTCCACCGCGGCGGCGCGCGTGGGCGCAGCCCATTTCTGAGGAGGTCTCGCATGAACGTGGTGACCCCTATCGGGCAACCCGACCAATTGCTCGGCGCCTTGCGCGACAAGCTCGGCGCGGCCGCGGTGCTTGTTGGCACCGACGTGCCGGCGCGCAATTGCAACGACTGGAGCGCGAGCCTGCCGCAGACGCCGCTGGCGGTGATCCGCCCCGTCGATGCGCAAGGCGTGGCCGATGCGATTGCGCCCTGCCGGCAGGCGCGCCTGCCGTTCGTGCCGCAGGGCGGACTGACCGGACTGTGCCGCGGCGCCTCGCCCGAGGCCGGCTGGGTGGCGATCTCGCTGGAGCGCATGAGCGGCATCGAGGAGATCGATCCTGCTTCGATGACGATGACGGTGAAGGCCGGTACGCCGCTGGAGACGATCCAGAAGGCCGCGGACGAGGCCGGCTTCTTCTTTCCGCTCGACCTCGGCTCGCGCGGCTCCTGCGCGATCGGCGGCAATCTCTCGACCAATGCCGGCGGCAACCGCGTGATCCGCTACGGCATGACGCGCGAGCTGGTGCTCGGTCTCGAAGTCGTGCTGCCGGACGGCACCATCATCACTGGCCTCAACAAGCTGATGAAGAACAATGCGGGCTACGATCTGAAGCATCTGTTCATCGGCTCGGAAGGCACGCTCGGCATCATCACCCGCGTGGTGCTGAAGCTGTTCCCGAAGCCGCGCTCGACCATGGCGGCGCTCTGCGCGTTGAAGGATTACGCTGCGGTGATCGCCCTGCTCGGCGCGGCGCGCAGCGGGCTCGGGCCGCTGCTGTCGGCCTTCGAGGTGATGTGGCCGGATTATTGGGACGTGATCACGACACGCGCTGGCGTGAAGCCGCCGGTCGCCGCCGGCCACGGTCTCTATGTGCTGGTGGAAGCGCAAGGGACCGACGAGAGCGTCGATGCGCCGCGCTTCCAGGCCTGGCTCGAGGAGCTGATGGAGCGCGGGCTGCTGGCGGACGCCGCCGTGGCGCAATCGCTGGCGCAGACGCAAGCCTTCTGGCGCGTGCGCGACATCTGCGCCGAGTTCGGCCAGGTGCTGGGGCCGCACATCTCCTACGACATCGGCCTTGCGGTGGCCCGGATGGACGAGTTCGCCACGCGCTGCAAGGCTGCCCTCGCCTCCGGCATCAAGGGCTGCGAGAGCGTCTATTACGGCCATATCGGCGACGGCAATCTGCATCTGGTCTCCTGGGTCACCGGCCTTCCCGTCGAGCAGCAGCCGAAGGAAGAGATGGATGCGATCATCTACGGCCTGGTGCGCGAGTTCGGCGGCAGCGTCTCCGCCGAGCACGGCATCGGCACCTTGAAGAAGCAGTGGCTGGGTCACGCCAGGAGCGAAGCCGAGATCGCGCTGATGCGGACGCTGAAGGCCGCGCTCGATCCCGATCAGTTGCTCAATCCCGGCAAGGTGATCTGAGAAACGCGCATGCGATCGCTCAAGCTCGATACGCCGAAATCGCTGTCGCAGCGGGTGATGCAGCGGCTACGGCAGGCGATCATCGAGGGCGAGTTCGCACTGGGAGCGGCCATCTCCGAGGAGATGGTGGCGAACGCCTTCGGCGTCAGCCGCACGCCGGTGCGCGAGGCCATGGGGCAGCTGCAGGCGCAAGGCCTCGTGGTGATCCGCCCGCAAGTCGGCAGCTTTGTCTTTACGCCGAGCGCGGACGACATCAACGCGCTCTGCACCTTCCGCATCGCGCTCGAACCCAAGGCCGCCGAGCTCGCCCATCGCCACGACCGCGACGGCGCTGTCGCTGCGATGAACGACGCGATCGCGGCGATGGAACCGGCGGTCGTGGCAAAGGACAACATCGCCTATGGCCGCGCCGATGCCGCCTTTCACGAGGCGCTGTTCGCCCATTGCGGCAACCGCTACCTCGCCGAATCCTATCAGCTGGTTTCCGGCCGCGTCGCCGCGCTCCGCACCAACCTGACCTCGCCGATCGACGTGCGGACCCGCACCTCGTTCGACGAGCATCGCAAGCTGCTCGATTTGTTCGCACGCGGCGAGCTCGCCACCTTCGAAGAATTGATGACCACGCATATCACCAATTCGGGCGTGGTCTATGCCAGGGCCCTGAAGGTGGAGACGCCCAGGTCGGAGTGATCCCGCCTATTTCGCACTCTGCGGTCCGGGCCTGTCCAGGAAGTCCAGCGCGGTGTTGATCTGTTCGAGCTGGTGCTCGATCTTGTCGCGATCCTCGATCGACGGCGTCTGTTCGAGCTGTTCCACGAGCTTCTGCTTTCGCAACAGCAAGTTCTCTATGACTGTACTCACAGCTCCCCCATCGCCAGAGGCGAACATTTGCGAGCGCGCGCGAGCCGGGCTCGCAGCAACCCCTGCATCAGAATGTCCACGACGACGGATGGTTCCTGCGGGTGAACCCGGACGCTGATGGAACTAGCGGCGCAGGCTGGCCCAGACGCCGCCCAGGATCAGCAAACCGCCGAGAAGATGGATCAGCTTCGGCGGCTCGCCCAGGATAACGAAAGACAGCAGCGCGCTTGCGATCGGCCCGAGATAGAGCACGAGCGAGGTTCGCACCGATCCGAACTTGCCGCCGAGCCAGGCAAAGCCGGCATAGGCGAGCAGGCCGGGAACGATCCCGGCGAAGACATAGGCCGAGAGCGCCTTGGCGCTGAAGACCTGCCCCGGCATCGCCGACATCTCCATGGCCGCAAGCGGCAGCGAGAACAGGGCGCCCGCGCCCGAGAACAGGCTGATGCGCGCGAGCAGCGACGCCCTCGGCGCGGCGCGCGATTGCAGCAGCGTGTAACCGGACCAGCCGAGCATCGCGATCACGACGAGGCCGTCGCCCGAGGCGGTCTGAACGTCGATCAGCGTCCGCGGATGGCCGCCGGAGATGATGAGCAGCGCGCCTGCAAGTGCGAGCGCCGTGCCGAGCCATTGCAGCGGACCGACATGCTCCATGCCGCGCATGGCCGAGATCAGCAGCACCACGATCGGCGACAGCGCCATGATCAACGCGATATGGATCGCCGTCGTCGACACGCCGGCGGCATAGACCGGACCGCCGCACAGGAACATGCCCATGAAGCCGGCGGCAAGGATCGGCCAGATGTTGCGCCCGAGCTGCACGCGGCCGTCGCGGATCTCCTTAAGTGCGATCGGCGCGAGCCCGACGGCGACGATGCTCCAGCGAAAGAACGCGAGGGCAAACGGCGGGACGGATCCGGCGAGCCCGCGCGCCAGAATCTGATTGGAGGCCTGCGCGGTCGCCACCAGGATGAAGCCGATCAGCGCAACCGCGCCGAGCCAGACGGCCGCAGACGATGCTGCGCCGGCGGCCGCTTCGTTGCCGCCCTCCGATGTTCCCTTGCCCATGAAGCGACCCAATACGCCATGGCTGCGGCGGTGAGAACCCGGATCGCCGCATGTGACGATTGCGACGCTCAATGGGTCGAGGCAACACCGGCGAGCAGCGAGGGCAAAATCGGCAGCGCATCGACCAGAAACACTTAACCCGCCCGGACCGGCAGGGAACCTACAATCTTTCACGCGTCCGTCGGTTGTATTCGCGGGCGTGGGGTCTTATCCCTTGGCCCCATGAACACCCAGATGATCACCGCCGAAAAGCCGCTGATGGCCCAGGCCCGCCCGCGAAAGCCGGCGCCGTTTCTCCCGATGAGCCGCGCCGAGATGGACGCGCTCGGCTGGGATGTCTGCGACATCGTGCTGGTGACCGGGGACGCCTATGTCGACCATCCGAGTTTCGGCATGGCGATCATCGGCCGGCTGCTGGAGGCGCAAGGCTTTCGGGTCGGCATCATCTCTCAGCCGGACTGGCATTCGGCCGAGCCGTTCAAGGCGCTCGGCAAGCCGCGCGTGTTCTTCGGCGTCACCGGCGGCAACATGGACTCGATGGTGAACCGCTACACCGCGGACCGCCGCCTCCGCCATGACGACGCCTATACGGCCGGCGGCGAAGGCGGCAAGCGGCCGGACCGCTGCACCGTCGTCTACGCCCAGCGCTGCCGCGAGGCGTTCAAGGATGTGCCGATCGTGCTCGGCGGCATCGAGGCTTCGCTGCGCCGGATCGCGCATTACGATTACTGGTCCGACAAGGTGCGCCGCTCGGTGCTGGCCGACGCCAAGGCCGACCTCCTGCTCTACGGCAATGCTGAGCGCGCCGTGGTCGAGGTGGCGCAGCGGCTCGCTGCCGGCGAAGCGCCGCGCGCGCTCGATGACATCAGGGGCGTCGCGCTGTTCCGCAGGGTCCCTGAGGATTACACCGAGCTGCACGCCGACGATCTCGATTCCGCCGATGAAGGCGCAACGCGCCAGAAGGGCTTAACCGTGATCCGCTTGCCGGCGCTGGAGCAGGTCGAGCAGGACAAGGAAGCGTATGCCCGCGCCTCACGCGTGCTGCACCGGGAGAGCAATCCCGGCAATGCGCGGCCGCTGGTGCAGCGTCACGGCGACCGCGACCTCTGGCTCAACCCGCCGCCGATCCCGCTCACCACCGAAGAGATGGACGCGGTCTACGATCTGCCTTATGCGCGCGCGCCGCATCCCTCTTACGGGGATGCGCGGATTCCCGCCTGGGAGATGATCAAATTCTCGGTGACGATCATGCGCGGCTGTTTCGGCGGCTGCACCTTCTGCTCGATCACCGAGCACGAGGGCCGCATCATCCAGAACCGCTCCGAGGGGTCCATTCTGCGCGAGATCGAGAAGATCCGCGACAAGACACCCGGCTTCACCGGCGTGATCTCCGACATCGGCGGGCCCACCGCCAACATGTACCGGATGGCGTGCAAGGACCCGAAGGTCGAGGCGGCGTGCCGCAGGCCGTCCTGCGTTTTCCCCGAGATCTGCCCGAACCTCAACACCTCGCATGACGATCTGATCCGGCTCTATCGCAAGGTGCGCGAGACCCGTGGCATCAAGAAGGTGATGGTCGCCTCCGGCGTGCGCTACGACCTCGCGGTCGAGAGCCCGGAATACATCAAGGAGCTCGTCACCCATCACGTCGGCGGCTATCTCAAGATCGCCCCTGAACATACCGAGCGCGGTCCGCTCGACAAGATGATGAAGCCGGGCATCGGCGCGTACAACAAGTTCAAGCGGATGTTCGACGAAGCCGCCGAACGCGCCGGCAAGAAGTACTACCTCATTCCCTATTTCATCGCGGCGCATCCTGGCACGACCGACGAGGACATGATGAACCTCGCGCTGTGGCTCAAGAAGAACCGCTATCGCGCCGATCAGGTGCAGACCTTCCTGCCTTCACCGATGGCGACCGCGACCGCGATGTACCACACCGGCGTCAATCCGCTTCGCGGCGTGCGCCACGGCGGCAGCGACAAGGTCGAGGCGATCAAGGGCCTGCGCCAGCGCCGGCTGCACAAGGCGTTCCTGCGCTACCACGACCCCGACAATTGGCCGGTGCTGCGCGAGGCCCTGATCGAGATGGGCCGCCGCGACCTGATCGGCTCGCAGCCCCATCAGCTCGTGCCCGCACACCAGCCGCCCGGCACCGGCAAGGCCGCCGGCACCAGGCGCCCGGTTCGCCCCGGGAGCAAGACGCAGAAGTTCACGACCAAGGGCCTGCGGGTGATGAAGTAGCCGGCAGCGATCCGGCTCAGCCTCGCCCTCAAGACAAAAATCTCGAAAACAACCCCATGCACAGTAGACGGGGCCAGCGAGATCAATGACTTAAGGCGCGCACAAGCCGGCTGATCGATCGACCAAGTACACGTTTCTCCGTCGGGCAAAACAGGTGCAGGATGGCATCATCGGCCGCGTCGCCGGTCGCGCGGCAGAGCGGGCGGCTGGCCGCGATCACTCGCAACGAAAGCTCTGTCCTTATCCGTAATACCGCTCCAGCAGGCTTCTCTCGACCTTGCAGATATACGTGTACTTTGGATTGACCATTTGCGTGCAGCGGGCCTCTGCGATCTGGCCCAGCAGCATGTAGCCTTCGGCCGCTGGAATCTTCCAGTCGTCCTCCATCCAGTAGACCATCTCCTCGAAAGCCATGCGCATCGCGTCTTCGAGCGGGCGGGCGCATCCCAGCGTGCAGATGTGGGTCGCGGTCTGGATGCGCGGATGATTCAGCCTCACGGGTGCCTTGGCCAGCGAGACCTTGACGGTGAGATTGGCCGCGATCTCGATCGCGCCCATTCCGTTGCATTCGCCGTCGCCCTGGATGGCGTGACAGTCGCCCAGGAAGAGATGCGCGCCGTCCTTGTTGACGCGGAAGAAGATGCTATTGCCCGTGGTGATCTCCTGGACGTCCATGTTGCCGCCATGCGTCCCGTTGTCGACGGTCAGAACAGCCCCGTGCACCGGGGCCACGCCGGCCACGCCGATCATCGGCTTGACCGGCAGGCGGAGATGCTCGTTCCAGTGCACGTGACCGTCCTTGACTTCGACGACGCGTGTCTGGATGCCGAATTCCTTGCGCCTGACCCAATCGGGAAACATGCCAATGCCCGGCCAGAGCGCGGTGAAGCCGAGCTTGTCGAGCTCCATGTTCACCACATCGAGACGCAGCATGTCGCCCGGCTTTGCGCCGCGCACCTCGATCGGTCCGGTGGCGCCGTTGACGAACGGCATCGTCACGTCGGCCTCGGTCAATTGCTGTCCGAGATGACGGATGGTGCCGTCATTGGCATTGATGGCGCATTCCACCACGAAGGTTTCGCCGGGCTCGACGCTAGCGACGAACTTGTCGTCGCCGGACAGCGCGTACTTGATGTTACCGGCCTTGCTGATGCGCTTGGACATGGTCTCTCCGTGGACATTTGCGGATGCGATGAAGTTGACGCGCGAAGCGGATGAGAGTCGCAGACGATCTTCCCTATGCCTGTCGGCGCCAGGGCATCAGCAGCCGTTCGATCTTGCCGACCAGCCAGGTGAGAACCAGCGCGAGCACGATCGTCACGACCAGCGCGGCGAAGACCTTGGGAATGATGTAGAGCGATCCCGCTTTGAAGATGGCGTGTCCCAGCCCCTCGGACGACGACATGAACTCACCGACGATGGCGCCGATCAACGCGAAGCCGACCGTCAACTTCAGCCCTGCGAAGATATCGGTGAGCGACGCAGGGATCACGAGCTTCCGAAAGATCTGGAATCTCGAGGCGCCCAGGGTTTTCATGAGATTGATCTGGTCTCCATCGACGCCGACAGCTCCCTTGTAGGACGTTACCAGCGCGACGATCACCACCGACAGGGTCGACATTGCAACCTTCGAGACCAGTCCGGTGCCGAACCAGATGATCACGATGGGCGCGAGCGCGATGATGGGGATCGAGCCGAGTGCGATGACGAACGGTTCGATGACCCGGGACACGAAACGCGAATACCAGAGCGACAGGCCGAGCAGAGTGCCGACCAGGTTGCCTATGAAGAAGCCGAGCAGCGTCTCCATGCCGGTGACCGCCGCATCACGCCAAAGGCTGCCGTCCTGCGCCATCTGCATCAGGAAAACCGCGATTGCCGACGGCGATCCGAACATGAAGGCGGCCGGGCTGCCCTTCGGCGTGGCGCGTTCCCACACGACAAGAAGAGCGGCCAGAACGAGAACTTGAGTCGCCAGCACGGCGATGCCGAAGCGCAAGCGCTTCCACTTTGCGCGTGCCACCGGCGACGGAACGCTTCCGGCAGGCTTCGACGCGTCAACCATGCTGGTCCCGATATCCGTTGTCATTGGATCGCAACGTCGAGATCGGCCCAGATGCGCCGGACGTAGCGGCTAAAATCCGGGTTTTCGCGCAGCGAGATGACGTCGGCGCGATTGGAGCCGAGTTCGATCTCATAAGCCGCCTTCACCGCGGTCGGCCGCCGCGTCAGCACGATGACGCGATCCGCGATCGAAACCGCCTCCTCAATGTCATGGGTGATGAGCAGCATCGAGCGCCCGCCTTTGCGGACCAGACTGACCATGTCACTCTCGATGAGCAGCTTGGTCTGAAAATCGAGTGCGGCGAACGGCTCGTCCAGGAGCAGCACGTCCGGGGCATTCACCAGCGTGCGCGCCAACGCGACCCGCTGCCGCATTCCACCCGACAGCGTCGCGGGATAGTGGTCTGCGAACCCATGCAGTCCAAGCTGGTCGAGCATGGCCCGGCTGCGGTCTTCGGCCTCGGCAGCAGGAACACCCCGGATCTCCAGGCCGAGCATGGTGTTGGCGAGCGCCGTACGCCACGGGAACAGGAGGTCCTTCTGAAGCATGTAGCCGACGTTCTGGGGCTGACCAACGACTTGCCGACCGTGCCAGCGGATGCGGCCGGCATCAGGCGCCAGCAGGCCACAGAGTGTGTTGAGCAATGTGGTCTTGCCGCAACCGGAGGGACCGACGACGCTGACGATCTCACCCTTGCGCAGCGTGAGGCTGAGATCGGCAATCACCGGCACGACCTGCCCGTTGAGGTCGTAGCCTTTTGCGACGTGCTCGACGACGAGCGGGAGAGCAGTGCCGTTCACGGCCTCGCCCTCACCAGGCCTTGCGTGTGTGGCAGCCTCAACGCTCATTTCAGGCTGGCAATCGCCTTTTCGGCAAACGAGTTGTCGATGATCTGATCGAACGGGACTGATCCTTTGGCGTTGCCGAGGTAGATCTGCATGTCCATCAGGTTCTTCCACTGATCCTGCTTGGTGATGACCGACTGCGCCGGGATGAGATATTTCAGCTCGGCGTCGATCGCCTTGTCGACGACGTCGCCGGGAAGATCGGGGAACTCCTTGCGCGCGACCTCCTTGGCGAAAGCGGGATCGGCGTAGGTCTTGCGCGAGGCCTCCTCGAAGGACGTGACCAGCGCCTGCACCATCGCAGGGTCCTTCTGGAGCGTCGAGGGCAGCACCATGATGCCGGTATTGCAGAACGGCCCGACATAGTTCGAGAAGTCGAACACGACCTTGGCGCCTTGAGCCTCCGCGGCGGCGACGCTCGGCTGATAGGCGACCGCCATGTCGGCCTGCCCGGCCAGCATCGCCGCGATCTCGGTGCCGGGATTGACCGGAACGATCGTCGCGTCGGTGCCCAGCTTCAGGCCGGCTTTCTCCAGCATCCGCTTGGTAACGCTGAAATTGGTGTTGGGCTCGGGCGAAGTGACGATCTTGAGACCCTTGAACTCCTTCGGATCGGTGATCGGTTTGAGCGTCTTGGACACCCCAAAATAGTGCGCACGCTGCACGACCGTACCGACCACGACGCCGGGGCCGCCGTTCTCGCGGGAGATCTGCGCCATGGTCGCATCGCCAATCGCGAAGTCCGCGGAGCCGCCAAGCACCGCCGCAAAGGTCTGGGTGTCGCCGCCGGCGGCGGTCACCTTCATGTCGAGACCGTTCTTCTTGAAGATGCCGGCATGCATGCCGACGTAGAGGTTGATGTAGCCCAGATTGTGCACGGCCTCACTGAAGCGGACGGTCTTGAGCTCGGCGGCGGAGGCGATGCGGGATCCGAGCAGCGGCGCGGCGCCAATTCCGGCGGCGACAACGGACGAGCCGGCAAGGAAGGTGCGGCGACTGAGCGCGCGGCTGCTCGGCGGAGCGAGACGAACATGGTCGGTCATGGCGCTGACTTCTCCAGGGAATGCTGACGGGGCAGCCCAAAGACTAGGCGCCGACTGCACCGCATCAAGCCGAAATAAGCGACGCGATTTGCTTGCGATTTGGCGCAGCCCTTCAATATGTCACCCCATTGACGCAGTGTGACGGCGCATGGCCTGAAGACGCGGCTTTGCTGCCCGCCGCATCATCGCGCTGCCGAATTCAGCACCGCGCGCGAATGGTTTTCGTCATTTCTGACATTTTGACTGCATAAAAGATTTGCAGGCCGCGTAGCATATAGCCACGCCGTTCGCGACGGCCGCAGGCGACTACGGATTGACGCGCACCGAGGAGAAGCGGCCAGTCAATGCCCCTCCACATTTTTCGGCTGCGATGCGGCTCGCCCGGGTCGGCTCGCGCGGCGTCGCCGGGGAAGGAGCCCCGTCCTTCCTGACGTCGCCATCCGCCTTGCGCAAGAGTTCGAAGAGATTGTTGACCAACCCGCGCAAACGCAGATTCTCCGATTTCAGATCGTTCATCCGCTGAACGGCGGGAACATCGAGCGTGCCGAAGTTGCGACGCCACCGGTAGAAGGTACGTTCTGTGATGTCGGCGGCCTTGCAGATTTCTGCAATGGACACCCCGGAACTCGCCTCGGCAAGGAGATGAATGATCTCATTCTCGGTGAATCGGGATCGCCTCATCGCTCTCTCCATCGGCCCGTCGTTTGCAGAGGCTCGAACGCCGGCCCCGCGCTGGGCCTCAAGTCAGTATAGCCGAAGGATCGCCGGCGCCTAGAATATCCGAGGACGATTTTGCCGGTCGCAGCCGTGGCGATCCGGGGCGGATCGCTCTTGGAGCCCAAAAAAGCCCGAACCGCTACGCCTGGAGTTGTCCAATGCAGCGCCGCCACGAGATCCCCGCCACACCCCAAAACATGGTGTGGGGCTATTTGGACTGCAACACGCCGCCTGTCCTCGAGGTCAGTTCCGGCGACAGCGTGACACTGCACAGCTTCCCGGCCGGAGGAAAGGAGACGCTGCCGGACGATCGGTCTTTGGTCCCCGAAGACTATCTGCTCGCCCTGGAAACGATGCAGCCCGGGCCGGGGCCTCACTTCATTACCGGGCCCGTCTATGTGCGCGGCGCCAATGTCGGCGATGCACTCCAGGTCGACATCCTCGACGTGAAGGTGCGCCAGGACTGGGGCTTCGTGTCAGTCCTTCCTCTGCTCGGAACGCTGCCGGACGAGTTCACGGACTATGAAACGATCCATCCCAGGATCGACCGCAAGCGCGAGGTCTGCATCATGCCGTGGGGCACTGAGATCCCGCTCGCTCCCTTTTTCGGCATCATCGCCACTGCCCCACCACCGAGCTGGGGCCGCTGCGGCTCCCCCGTTCCGCGCGCGTTCGGCGGCAACATGGACAACAAGGAGCTGCGGGCCGGCACGACGCTGTATCTGCCGGTATTCAACGAGGGCGCGTTGTTCTTCGCCGGTGACGGCCACGGCGTGCAGGGCGACGGCGAAGTCTGCATCACCGCGCTCGAGACCGGCGTGAGCGGGACATTCCGCCTGACCGTGCGCAAGGACATGGATATCAAATGGCCCTTTGCCGAGAGCGCGACACATCTCATGTCGATCGGCCTTGACGAGGATCTCGACGATGCCGCCAAGCAAGCGGTCCGGGAAATGGTCAAGCATGTCTGCGCACGGACGAACCGAACGCGCAACGAGGCCTACATGTTGTGTTCGCTGGCCGGGAATCTTCGCGTCACCCAACTCGTCGACGGCAACAAGGGCATCCATATGCTGTTGCCGAAAGCGCTGCTGTAGCGCCCCGCCCAGCCACTGAAAATCGACGCCAGACACACAGCCATCGACGGCGTGGCCCGCCATGCGTCGCCGGCGGCTTGACCTTTGCCGATTATGTAACATATAAAGTTACATGAAACGAGACAGCCGATTATCCGGGGTGCTGCATGTCCTTTTGCACATGGCGCAGCAGCCTGGGCCATTCACGTCCGAGAGGCTGGGGAAGGCCATGGACACCAACCCTGTGGTGATCCGGCGCATCATGGCGGGGCTGAGGGAGCTCGGTTACGTCCGCTCCGAGAAGGGACATGGCGGCGGCTGGACGCTGGCCTGCGACCTGTCGAAGCTGACGCTGCACGATGTCTATGCCGCGCTCGGCAGCCCTTCGCTGCTGGCGATGGGCAACCGCACCGAGGCGCCGGGCTGTCTGGTCGAGCAGGCCGTCAATGCCGCGCTCGATCAGGCCTTTGGCGATGCCGAGGCGGTGCTGCTGGCGCGCCTCGGCGAAGTGACGCTGGCGATGCTGGGCGAGGATTTGCGCAAACGGCTCGGGGCTCGAAAGATCCACGACATCAGCGCGCATCGCGCGTGAACGGCTCCATTCACGGGACAACATCATGACCGACATTCAAGCCGCATTCTCCGACCCGCAATTCGTGGCGAGATACACGGAGGGGCCGCGGCGCTTCGTGCCGGGCTATGACGCCATGCAATCCATGACGACGATTCTGCTCGCCGAAAGCGTCCCCGGCGATGGGCAGGTGCTCGTCCTCGGCGCGGGCGGCGGCCTGGAGCTCAAAGCGTTTGCGCAAGCGCATCCCGGTTGGCGCTTCGACGGCGTTGATCCGTCCGCTGCGATGCTGGCGCTGGCCGGGCAAACCCTGGGACCGCTCGCACCACGTGCACGCCTTCATCAAGGCTATATCGATGATGCGCCGGAGGGACCGTTCGACGGAGCCAGCTGTCTCTTGACCCTGCACTTCGTCGACGTCGCAGAGCGGCGCCGCATCGCCTCGGAGGTCCGCCGCCGCCTCAAGCCGCGCGCTCCCTTCGTGGTCGCGCATCTGAGCGCGCCGGATGGCGAGGAAGAGCGCCGGCTGTGGCTGTCACGTTATTCTGCCTTCCTGGCAGCGTCCGGCGTCGAGCCCGAGCAGGCGGCGGCCGCGAAAGACGCCGTCACCAATCACCTGGAAATTCTCGCGCCCATGCAGGATGAGGCGATCCTGCGCGAGGCCGGCTTCTCGAACCCGACCTTGTTCTATACCGGCTTCGCCTTCCGGGGCTGGGTGGCTTATGCGTGAGGCGGCACCACGGGCAAGCGTTCGTGCCGGCAATGCGCCGGGTGTGTGGACATGATCCCTTACTCCGCGAACGAGGCTGTGTCCGTTTCGCCTTTCAACACCTGACATGGGCAGTTCGCTCCTGCGTGTCGGCAAAGGGCCCAAGAGCGGCTGTCGCATACAGTCTTTTGAACAGGAAGGAGAGGTCGCCTTGCAAACGGCATCTCCTTCGTGCGGGAAGGCGGTGATGGATGAGAGATGTCGTCAAGACCTGATGAACGTGAGCAGGTCGGAGTTGAGGACATCCGCATGCGTGGTGAGCATACCATGGGGATAGCCGGGATATGTCTTCAGCGCCCCGTTCTTAAGGAGGTCGACCGCACGCGGCACTGAACTTGCGAACGGGACCACCTGATCAGCCTCGCCATGCATCACCAGCACTGGCACGGTGATCTTCTTGAGGTCTTCGGTATAATCTTCAAGCCAAGACGCGACGGTTGCGTAGTGAGCGAGGGCACCGCCAGCCATGCCTTGGCGCCACCAGTTCGCAATGATCGCCTCCGAAGGCTTCGTCCCATCCAGGTTGTAGCCGTAAAACGGATTCTCAGGGACGAACCGGTAGAACTCCGAGCGATTGTTCAGCACGCCTGCCCGGATCGCTTCGAACCACTCCGGCGGTTGACCGGACGGGTTATCTCCGCTCCGGTACATGTTCGGCGTCAGTGAAGCGACCAGAACCGCCTTCGCGACGCGCTCTTGGTGGCCAGCGACATAGCGAGCCACCTCACCGCCACCTGTCGAGTGCCCGATGTGGATCGCGTTGCGCAGGTTGAGGTGCTCAGTCAAGGCCGCGAGGTCGGCAACCCAGTGGTCCATGTCGTTGCCGGTGCTGGGCTGGTCGGACCGGCCGTGGCCGCGCCGGTCGTGGGCGATCACCCGATACCCGTGATGCAGGAAGAACATCATCTGGGCATCCCAGTCGTCCGCTGTCAGCGGCCAACCGTGGCTGAAAACAATCGGCTGGCCTGAGCCCCAGTCCTTGTAGAAGATGTTTACGCCGTCTGTAGTGGTGATCATGGACATCGAGTCGCTCCATCTGGGCTGTAGACATTTCATTGAAAGGACAGCGATCAATTGATCCACCGAGCCACGCGTTCCTCAATTTCGCGGGCACAATTTTGGAATTGCGGCCTGGAGAGCCGTTGCTTGGCAACACCCGACCGCCGACCCAACGTGCAGTTGAGTCCATGTTGAACGGCGCTCACTTCATGGACATCGGCTTTCCAAGTCGGGGTTACCTTGCCGAAGCACAGTCGCGACTACAAACCTCACCATGATGATGGTGGAAGGACACAGCTACGTCTTCCGAAAATCCACGAATCATTGCGACTGTGCGAGATGGGTCAAAAGCAGCAGTCGTGACTCGCTCTGTCGATGTCCGTTCCCTCCGACAGCAGACATGACGATGAGCCTCTTGGCACTCAGTTCGCAACCGCTCACCCACCATCTTCCGACAGCGACGCACCGTCCGCTCCCCGACGTGAGCGGCGGCATCCTCCGCGGCTGCAGCAGCAACGCCGACGTTAACCCTGTCGGCAAATGATTCGCCGGTGGCCGGCGATCGCTGACAAAGTTGCCTTATTGGCGCGGAGAATTCCGGGCGGCACTAACCTAGGTTAGAGGCGCTTATGCTGAAAATGGCGTTGTTGGGCCTCCTCATCCTGTTGAGTGCAGGCGTGCTGTCGGCGATGGAGCTGAACGCTCCGCCGCGTCGCACGGTTGCGATCACCCAGCCGCGCGCCGAGCAGAGCGCAGGCACCTCTGCTTCCCATGACGCGTTGCCGAAGGCCGATCGCCTCGATATTGCCGCCGCGAGCAGTGCGATGCCGACACAGGCTGCTCCAGTCGATGACCATATTGCTCCGCAAGTCATCCAAGCCGGTTCGTCCACGCCGCAACAGATCGTCCGTCAGCGGCGCGATGCGAAGACCAATGCGACCGCCGAACGTCCCAAGCCGAAGCCAAAGGCGCCCGTTGCGAAGCGAGCCGCCAATGTTCCGCGTGCAAAGTCCGCCAGCGAGACCGAGCCCTGTCGCCTCAAGGCGTTCGGCGGCCTGCTCAAGGCATTGAATGTGACCGGTTGCGAAATCTGAGCGCCACTTCGGCATGGCAGGTCGAGGCCATTTTTCCCCCGGCCAACGTCTCGCAAACTCTTCCGATCATCCATATGTTGCCCCCATGAAAAAGATCGGATTCCTCTCCTTCGGGCACTGGACGCCCTCGCCGCAATCGCAGACCCGCTCTGCGCGCGACACGCTGCTGCAATCGATCGAGCTTGCGGTCGCAGCGGAGCAGCTCGGCGCAGACGGCGCCTATTTCCGCGTGCATCACTTCGCGCGCCAGCTCGCCTCACCGTTTCCGCTGCTCGCGGCGGTCGGGGCCAGGACCAGCAGGATCGAGATCGGCACGGCCGTGATCGACATGCGCTACGAGAACCCGCTCTACATGGTGGAAGATGCCGGCAGCGCCGACCTCATCGCCGGCGGGCGACTGCAGCTCGGCATCAGCCGCGGCTCGCCCGAGCAGGTGATCGACGGCTGGCGCTATTTCGGCTACCAGCCGGCCGAGGGCCAGAGCGATGCCGACATGGGCCGGCGCCATGCCGAGGTCTTCCTCGACCTCTTGCGCGGCGAAGGCTTTGCCGAGCCAAATCCGCAGCCAATGTTTCCCAATCCGCCCGGGCTGTTGCGCCTGGAGCCGCATGCGCAGGGCCTGCGCGAGCGGATCTGGTGGGGCGCCGGCTCGAACGCGACCGCGGTGTGGGCGGCCAAGCTCGGCATGAACCTGCAGAGCTCGACGCTGAAGAACGACGAGACCGGCGAAGCCTTCCATGTGCAGCAGGCCGCGCAGATCCGCAGCTATCGTGCGGCATGGAAGGAGGCCGGTCACGCCCGCGAGCCGCGCGTCTCCGTCAGCCGCAGCATCTTCGCGCTGATGGACGATCGCGACCGCGCCTATTTCGGCGGGGAGCGCGGAGGCGAGGACCAGATCGGCTTCATCGACCCGCGCACGCGCGCGATCTTCGGCCGCTCCTATGCCGCCGAGCCGGATGTGCTGGTCCAGCAGCTGCGGCAGGACGAGGCCATCGCCGAGGCAGATACATTGCTGCTGACCATTCCGAACCAGCTCGGCGTCGACTATTGCGCGCATGCGATCGAGGCGATCTTGACGCATGTGGCGCCGGCGCTGGGGTGGCGGTGACATGAGCCGGCGCGGCACGACCAGAAGTCGCGATTGACTCGCCACACCACCCTCGCCGATGATGTCCGCGGGGACTGTCGGACTGAATCGGGGGGCGGAATGCGCTTGGGTCTGGGGATCTTTGTCTTGGCTTTCTTGCTGGCAGGGTGCGCATCGGGGCCGATGGGCAGCGCGGCTCTGACAGAACACGTGAATGCAAATACCGCGCGGCTGGTGGTCTATCGCTCATCGGCCCTGGGTTTCGCGGTCCAGCCAAGCTATTCGGTAGATGGACGCGCCATTGGAGGCAGTCAGGCTGCGGGTTTCGTGGCCTGCGACCTCCCTCCGGGCCGCCACGAGGTTGCGGTCAACAATCTTCCGCTGAGCACCAACCTGTTCGGGCAAGGAAGCGAGAAGGTGAGCCTCGATCTGCGCGCCGGCAGCACCGTCTACCTCTCCGCACAGCCGCAGATGGGAATCATCACGCCCGGCGCAATCACGTTGATCCAGGTCACGGAAAGCCAGGGCCGTGCCGACGTGGCCAGCCTGCATCAGAGCAACAGCTCGTGTGGCAAGACGTGATCTGAGGCGCTCCGGGGATTCCTGAGGAGCCCGCCTCAAGCGGGACGTCTCGAATGGGCCGCACGAGACCGCTCTCAAATTGGTTTGCTATCCGCGCCAGCCTCACCCTGTCTTCGTCCCCGTGATGACCGCCAGCGCCTCGACGAGGCGGTCGAGATCGGCCTCATCGGTGAAGAGCGCCGGAGTCACGCGGATGCATTGGCCCTTGGCGACGCCGGCCCGCCGCACTGTCAGGATCTTGTGGCCGTCCCGGAGCTTCGCCACGGTCGCCTCGTTGTCCGCCTTGCTGGTCCTGCCGGCGAGGCGAAATGAGGTGATCGCGCCGTAAGAGCCGACCTCGTCCGGGGTCAGGATCTCGATGTCCTTCAATCCGCGGGCGCGGCTCACCCAATAGTCGCGTAAGTAGCGCAGGCGGGCCTGCTTCGCCGCGGCGCCGATCTCTTGATGCAGCGCCACGGCCGTCGGCACCGTCAGCACCGTGGCGAAATTGACCGTGCCGGTATGGACCCGCGAGCGGATGTCGCTCTCCGCAAAGTCCTCGTCGCCCATGTCGCGATCGATGGCGGCGAGGCGATCCTTCCTGATGTAGAGGAAGCCTACGCCGAGCGGCGCGCCGATCCATTTGTGCAGATTGAAGCCGACGAAATCGGCCTCGAGCGCGCTCACCTTGAAGTCGATCTGGCCCCAGGAATGCGCGGCGTCGACGATGGTGTCGATGCCCTTGGCCTTCGCCATGCGGGCGATCTCGGCAACCGGCATCACGAAGCCGGTGCGGTGGCTGACATGGGTCAGGAGCAGAAGTCGCGTCTTCGGGTTGGCCTCGATGGCGCGGACATAGGCGTCGAGCACTGCCTGGCGCGTGGCAGGCTCCGGCACGTCGAACTTGACCACGTCGACGCCGCGGCGCGCACGCAGCGCGTTCATCGCATATTGCATCGAATCGTAGTCGAGGTCGGCATAGAGCACGCCGTCGCCGGGCTTCAGCCTGTTGTAGCCGCCGATGAGGAGCTGCAGCGCTTCGGTCGCGCCGCGGGTGAGCGCGATCTCCTCGGGCAGCGCACCGACCGCCTCCGCCACCTTGGCCCGCACGGCCTCGAAATCCGCGCCCGCGCGCAGCCGCGCGTAGTAAGTGTTCTGATAGTTGATCATGTCGGACTGACGGATGAACTCGCGCCGCACGGGCTCGGCCATGATGCCCCAATAGCCGTTCTCGAAATTGACGATGTCGGGCGTCACGGCATAGAGCCGCTTTACCTCCGCCCAATAGGCCTTGTCGGTGGCCCGGGCGACGGCCGAACCGGTCGGCTGCGCCGGAAGGCCCTCGGCAAAAGCCGGCTCCGCAAGCGGCGCCACGGCGGCTGCCGCGAGGCTCTTCAGGATCCAGCGGCGGGCGGACGAAATTGTATCAGTCAGATGCATATCAGTCTCCACGATGCGCGGCGAAAGGAGCAGCGATCAATAGAGCGCGAATGACAGCGGGGTGACAATTCGATGATGGGAGCGCGTCCCACTGCGGTTCGCGAGGCCTAGTTCATCTACCGCCATCGAGCATCTTTGCGTGCGAAGCAGATTACAGGTGAGCTGGTGGCTGCACTGAAGATGAGTCGTCGCAACGCTGCCCCAGCTCGATGGTCGGTTCAGCCGCGCGTACTTTATAAGCAGGCAAATTGCGCGACCCCGGCTTCTACATCGCAGAAGCCGGGGGCCTCCGCATTCAGTGCATGTGGCCGATCAGATAGATGCCGCCGCCGACGACCAGGATGGCGGGCACGGCCCAGAGAATCAATACGGGCATTCTTCCTCTCCTCCAATGACTGCTCCCGCAGAACGCAACGGGAAAAAACGGCAGATGTTCCGCCGCCGACGGAACGGGGAGGCGGATGGCGAGTTCATCGCAGCGCCGCATAAAGCGGCGAGGGAGAATGCAATGAAGAAATTCATGCTGATATCGGCCGCCGCGCTGCTGGTGTCGACCAGCGTCATGGCGCAAACCACCGTCACGACAACGACCGGCGCCGGGCATGGCGCTGCCGTGCAGATCGAACCGGAATATCGCACCAAGATCCGGTCCTACGTCACCGAGCACAAGATCCGCCCGGTCGAAACGCGCGAGAAGATCGTCATCGGCTCCCCGGTGCCGCGGGACGTCGAGCTCACGGCTGTTCCGAGCGACTGGGGTCCTTCGCTCACCAAATACCGCTACGTCTATTCAGGCAGCCACGTGATGCTGGTCGATCCCGAGACCCGCATGGTCGTCCAGGAAGTGGACTAACGCCGCCACGCAAGCGGGCCGTGGAGAAGCGGCCCGCCTGCGTCATCACACCCGTTCTTGCCGCGGTAGCATTCGATGCCCATCGTTCGATACGTCCTGTTTGCCAGCGCCTTCGTCGTTGCGCTGCTGTTCGCACTCGATCGCTCACTGCCACCGCCGGCCGGCCTCGCTCCGGCGCCCGGGGTCGACCGCAGCATCATTCGCATCCACTCCGCACGCACCTGGCCTGAAAAGATCATCTTCGACACATCTAGCCAGATCGCGACAGCCGTTTCCTCGCCCCTGCTTGCCGGCCAGCAAAGCGACGATCATGCGGACCACGCGTTGGCGATGGCTGCGCCGCAGAAGCCGGAGACGAAAGCCCCACCGGCATCCCAGCCGAGCGCCGCACGCACAACGAGCCTTCGTTCGAAGCGGACTGCGCGTGCTGCCTCCATGCGCCGTCTTTACGATCGACAGGCGATGGTCGGAGCATTCTGACAGAAGCTGCCGCCGGTCCCGGCATCGCGCGCACAAACACTCGCGTTCGGCGCAGATGAACAATGAATGAATGAATTGCGATGCGCGCCGCGCTCGGGCCGCGGAACTCCCATGAGCACTGAATCGACGCGTCAGCGTGTCCGACGCAAGGAACGTTTACACGATTACCAATTTATCCCGAGCCTGCTTTGGCGATTTGTCTTTGCAAAACCTTGGAGGAGATGGACATGAGGATCCTGAAGCTTTCTGCGGCTGCGGCCGCGCTGCTGGCCGGCACGGCACTCGCCGTTGCGCAATCGAGCTCGACGGTCGGCACCGGCGGTTCGTCGGCGGGTGGCGGCACCAGCAACTCGACCGTAGGCACCGGCGGCTCTGCGGCCGGTAGCGGCACGGGCAGCGGCTCGGCCTCAACTCTCGGCACCGGTGGCTCGTCGGCGGGCGGTGGCACCAGCAGCTCGACTGTGGGCACCGGCGGCTCCGCAGCCGGCAGCGGCACAGGCAGCGGCTCGGCCTCGACGCTCGGCACCGGCGGCTCGTCCGCGGGCGGCGGCAAGAGCTCGTCCAGCGTCGGCACCGGCGGCTCGGCCGCAGGCAGTGGCTCGACCGTTGGCCAGTCTGGCGCGTCGAAGTCGCCCGGCATGGGCGACGGCAAGTCCGGCAGCCATGCCAGTGACATGGGCCTGGAAAAGGGCAAGGGCCACAACAAGGACGAGTGGAAGAAGGACAAGAACTAGTCCGATCCCGGGAGCGGCCGCGTGCCGCTCCCTTCGTCCATGTTGAGGAGGAGCTGCCATGAACAAGTCAATCATTGCGATCGCGGCACTGGTTCTGATGGGCGGCGCTGCATCGGCAGAAACCATGGAAAAGACCGGCAAGACGACGTCGGGCGAGACCTGCAAGGTCACCGTCGAGAAACATGCAGACGGCAGCATCAGCGCAGCCGGTGCGTCGGGCTCCGGCACCACCGGCTCGACGGCGTCGAGCGGTTCGCTTTCGAGCTCGAGCTCGGCCGGTGGATCGTCCGTGCATGTTCAGGCGGGCGGCGGCAACGTCTCGAGCTCCTCGTCGACGGCGGGTGGTCCTGGCACGACCAGCGCCAGCACCATCACCGTCAACGGCTGCACGATCTCGACCTCGTCACCCTAATCGTTCGAGCGTGATCGTTTCGGAAAAGCGCTGAGCATTCTTCGGATCATGCCCCAAACCTAGAGAGGATTGCACATGAGAACGTTAGTCATGACCGCAGCGGCTGCAGCTCTGCTTGCCGCCTCACCGGTTCTCGCGCAGACCAGTATCACCGGCGGAAGCGGCGGCTCGGCCGCGGTGGGCGGCACCTCGGCCTCGACCGTCGGCACCGGTGGGACGTCCACCTCGGCGACGGGCCGCACCGGCTCGTCGATCGCGGCCGGCGGAAGCGCCGCTGCCGTGAGCGGCAAGACGCAGACCGGGGTCAGCATGAACAAGGGCAATGGCCCCGTGATGAACTCGAATGCCCGGGCGCAGGCGCATGAGGGCGGCACGTTCAGCCGCTCGCATACGCGCACCAAGGTCAAGGCCGGCGAAGAGGTGGGCTCGACCACCAAGACGATGTCTCATGTGCCGGGCTCGAAGCCGACCATGTCGACCACGTCAACGACCGCACGCTAACCCTCACGACCTGCTGCCCGACTTGCTCGGGCAGCTCTTTTTGGATCCGCTCAGTTGGCGCTCAGGCTGTGGCTAATGCGCGTCACGACGCGGTCCCATTGTCGCTTCTCGGCCTCGGGATAATTGATCAGCACGCAGTGCACATATCCCCGAGAAAAATTGCAGCGATCGTACCAGATCTTGTCGCGCTTGATGCTCGAGACCACGAAGAAATCACGCGCCACGCGCTTATAAATGATTCCGGATGGTGGATTCTTCTTCGCCAGAAATTGCGCCGGGGTCAGACCCTGCTCATTGGAAACGGCCTGCACGGTGAGGTCTGCCCTGCCGTCCGACGTACGAAATTGCTGACCATAGCCATCGGGCTTGCCGGCCAACTCCGCGAACAGCGATCTTGGAAAATCGACCGACGTCCCGGTCTCGGCAATACGATAACTGGTCCAGCTGTCGGCGCGGGCGGCGGACAGCGTGGCAAGCAGCGCGAGGATCGCGACGAATGTCGTCTTCATCTTTGCCTCATCAGTTGCGGGGCATCAGCTGCAGCTCCATCAACGCGATCCGTTGCAGATCAGCGACGTTGCGCACGCCCGCGCCCGCGGTGCGCAGGATGGATTCGGCGAGTGCGTTGACGTGCGAGGCATGCACCGGCTCCGGCAGACTCGCAACCGCGGCTTCCAGGGCGGTCGTCATGATCTCGATCACCTCGGGGGAAAATTCAGCGTTGGAAAAGTTCTTCATCGCGCATGCCGGCCGCTGGTGCGGACCGCGGCTCAACGCCGGGAAAAAGTGGAAGTTCCTGCGACACAGCCGCAGAGCCGGCCGTGCAGGCCCGCCGCCGGGCTACGTCACGGGCTGGTAGCGCGTGAGCTGCTCGAGCCCCGCATCCTCGCTGGCGACCGCCTGCATTCTCAGCTGGCTGCCGATGACGAGGCCGGTGAGCGAGAGCATCAGCCCAAGCGCGAGCGGCGCGAACAAGGCCTCTTCCTGGAACAATCCGTTGAGCAGCACGACGAGGACGCCGAACCCGGCAAGGCCCTGCGTCAGGTAGCCTGACGAGGCATAGAGCCGCCAGGCCTTGAGCGCCATCGCGAAATAGAAGGCCAGCGGCACGAGGGCGGCGATGCCCATCTGGTACAAGAGCACGCCGATCGCGCTCTCGACCGCGCCATCGATCGTCCCGGCCGCCTGCGCGGCACTCCAGTCGATCGAAAAATAGCTCTCCGACAAATTGCCGCCGACGCCGAGGCCGCGGCCGAGTGGCTTCTCCAAAAATCCGTTGAGACCGCCCATCAGGCCGATGACGTGATAGTCGCCGATCTGGAGGCCGACGCGGATCGCCAGAATCGCGAACGCAACCAAGCCGAGGAAACCGAGCAGCAGCGTCAGCACGGCGCCGAGCAGCCGGGTCGAGATCCACGCCGCGGCCACGAAGATCACCACGATCAGCGCGCCCTTCACGCTGCAGAACACCAAGAGCGGCAGCGCCGCGAGGGCCAGCAGCGGACGTCCAACCGAGAACAGGAACAGGGCGAGGAAGCCGATCCCGTAGGCGAAGCTGATCGGATGCATGTTCGGACCGTGGATGCGCAGCATCTTCGACAGGCCGAACCCTTCGAGCAGCGGCGTGTTCAGGAAGTCGAAGCTGAAGCGATCCTTGAGGTCGACCGGCACGTTTCCGGTGGCCCGCATCTCCGCCTCCCAGACGCCCGAATGGGTCGCCTTGAGCTCGTCGAAACCCCAGAACGTAGAGCCGTTGGTGATGGCCAGCCAGACGTCGCGGAAGGCGAGCTCGACATAGCCGCAACAGATGAGGATGACCGCGAGCGTCACCAGGAACGGCGTGATGCGCACCTCATAGGTCGCCGCCGTCAGAAGCGACAGCTGGAACAGGAACAGCGGCAGCACGATGTTGCGCAAGTAAACCGCGGCGGGCTGTCCGTTCTGGCTGAAGCCGATCGCGAAATAGAGCGACACCACGGCAAGGGTGGCGACGCCCCAGCGCATGATGCGGTTGACCTCGGCCGATTGATTCCTTTGGCCCAGCACGTAGAGGCCGAACGTTGCCAGCCACATGACCGAGCAGACGAGAAAGTTGTAGCCCTTGATGAAGTCGAGATCGGACGGCAGCGGGACCAGCGGCGACAGGATCGAGACGAACAGATTCTGGAAGAACAGGACGAAGATCGCGATGGCCGGCGCATAGGTCGGGACCGCCAGAACGATGGCGATGCCGACGAGGACCTCGACGACGATGGCCAGCGCCGGATTGGCCAGATGCAGCACCGGGGCGAAGCCGATCGTTGCGATGGCGATGCAGAACGTGGCGGCCAGCTCGCGCCAGGCCGGCGGCGACGTCACGGCCTGCACGCTCTGATCCTGCGGTGGGTAGCGGGCGCTCATCAATCGTCCTTCGGCATCGCGCGGACGGCACGATAACGGGCGGTGGGTAAGGAGACGTTAACGATAGCGGAGTGCGCCGTCAGCGCCGGCCGGGCCGCGTCGCGCCGCGCAACGCCCGCATCACGTCGGGATCGGGCCTGCCGGTGCTGCGGTCGACGAGGCCGAAGCCCTGCGTCAGCTCCCAATGCGTCCAACCCCAGCAATGGTCGCGGGCATAGGCTGTGACCTCCGCCAGCCAGCGCAACCGGCTTGCCCTGGGCGCGCCGGCTTTCAGGACGCCGAATTCGTTGACGATGATCGGCCGCGCGAATTGCTGCTGCCATTCGAGCGCGGGCGCGAGCCAGCGATCGACGCCCGGCTTGGCCTCGGCCGCGGCAATCGCAGTGTCGAGCATGCCGAGCGCCTTGGTCGCGCCCCGATCCTGCAAATCCTGGCGCAGCGCCCGAACCTTGGGATCGCTGGCGTTGATCGGATAAGGCAGATCGATGATGTCGTGCAGCGGATTCTGTGCATCCCAATGGGCCTGATGGGTGAACACCATGGGGTCGTAAAAGTGGATGGCATAGACGACGTCGGGATCCGGCAGCGGACGGAATCGCGGCAGCGAGTCCGCCCGCTGCCAGTTGACTGGACCGACAATGAGGGTCGTCGTGGGAAGCAATCGGCGCACGAAGGCGGCGAGCGTCTCGACCTCGATCTGCCATTTGCCGGCGTCGATGTCGGGCTCGTTGAGCAGCTCGGCGAAGACGCGATCGGCAGGATAGGATCGGATGACCTCGGCAAGTCCGCTCCAGGCCTCCTGCATCTGTTGCAACGCTGCGTCCGGGTCGTCCTTGTGCAGGCGATTGAAGCGCTCGCCGGGATGAAGATCGACGGACGTTGCGTAGCCGAGCGCGGTGAGCTGCTTCAACGCCTTGTCGACCACGCGCAGCGTCTCGTCACGCTCGGCCTTGGCGGCGAAACGGGGCATGACGCGCTCTGCCGGCACCGGCAGCCGGACATGGCTCATTCCCGACTTGCGCAATTGCTGCAGCAACCCGCGGCTTGGCACCTCGCCGTTGATCCAGCCGTCGGCATTGAAGCCGCGCGACAGCGCGGCGAGCCTTCCCGGCGCAACCGTCTGCGGCACCGGCACGCAATCGCCGGCGAAGGCCGGCGGGCCGAACGAGATCGAGAGCAGCAGCGCCGTAGTCAGCAGACGACGGCGCGACGCGGCCATGGTCAGACCGCAAGGCCCAATGCGCCGCCCTCGGGTTGCGGCGCCTGCGAGCCCGCGGGCGCGTGATTGACCACGAGTCCCGTTGGTACAGTCTCGTGCCGCGACAGCGCCGCAGTCACCCGGCGCATCGCCGCCGAACCGAGCTCGCCGGCGCGGGCCACCAGGACGATCAAATCCGCATGCGCCGCCAGCGCGATGGCGTCGGGCTGCAAAGCCAGATTGCCGGCATGAACGACGATCAGATCGAACTCGGACCGGATGTCGTCCTCAGGTCTCGCATCGGCTTTGCGACCTGCGCTCAGTAGCTCGTCGATCGACTGAAGTCCCGCCGTGGTCGAGCCGTCATTCCATTCGGTCACCGACGGCTGGTGCCCTGCGAATTCCCCCTGCAGGCGGATCAATACGCTCATCATGCCGCGCTTCACGGCGGCACGATTCAGCGAGCGCGCAACGGTGTTGCCGCCGGCGCTCTTGCCGACCGACAGCACGAGGGCAACCTTGCAACCGCGCACCGACACGCGATCGATCCGTTCGAGCAGGGGCCCCAGATAGACCCCGAGATCGAGCTCGGCCGAGCTCGCAATCGGCTTTTGCCAGACGGTGGTGGCTGCGGTCCCCGACGCTAGTTCGGGGATGCGGGCCCAGACCGGAAGCCGCGGCACCGCCTCCGGCCGGTCAACGGCAGCGGCGGGGGGCTGAACTCGCGGCTGAACTTGTGGCGGAATCTGCGGCTGGACTTGAGATTGAACCTGCCGGCCTTGCGTGTCCGCCGCAGCTGCGTGCATGGGCGCCTCAGTGGGCGCGGGCTGGGCTGACATGGTCGTCATGACAGCAACGGCGGCCGTCGATGTCAGCAGGGAGCCGATCGCCAGCGCCGCCAGCAGCAGAGCAAGCGGCGGACGCGTCGAGCGCAGCGGTGGGATGGCCGCCGAAGCGATCTTGGTCTGCGACGCCTGCAGCTGACGCTGCTCGTTGGTGGTCTTGAACCGCGACAGGAACTGCTCATAGATGTTCCTGTTGGCATCGGCGTCGCGCTGCAGCTCCTGCAGCTTCACCAGCGCCTGGCCGTCGACCAGCATCTGCGTCTCGACCGCCTTGAGCTGCTTTTCCAGCGCGTTCTGCTGCTCCAGCTGGGCTTCATATTCAGACTTCGCGGTATCGATGTTCTTCTTCCGCTCGACCTCGATCTGACGGTTGATATCGGCCAGCTGGCTGTAGGAGATGGCAAGGTCGGGATGGCGGTCGCCATACACCGCCTTCTTCTGCGCGATCTGGTCGTTCAGAGCCGAGCGCTGCGTCCGCAGCATGCTGAGCAGATCCTGCTTCACCGGCCCTTCGACATTGGCCTTGAGATCGCGCTGCACCTGCTCGTAGCGTGCCTTGGCTTCCTCGGTGCGAAGGCGCGCGGCGGAGACCTGCTGGTTGAGATCGGTCACGCGCAATTGCTGCGTGGTGGAATCCTTGCCGGCATTGAGGATCTTGTGCTCGAGCCTGAACGCGGCGACGGCGTCTTCCGACGCGCGCAGGCGCTCGTTCAATGCCTTCAGCCTGTCCTTGAGCCAGTCGGCGGCTTCGTCTGTGGCCGCGGTGCGGACGCGGCCCTGGCTGGCGACGAACGCCTCGGCGATGGCGTTGGCATAGTAGGCGGCCCGGTCGGGGCGGTTCGAGGTGAAGGAAATCGCAATGACGTAGGTGAGCCCGCGGCGCGTGATCTCGAGGCGGTTGCGAAACTTATCGAGCAGGCGCGTCATGTCGGTATGACCACCGGCGATATCATCGTCTTCCGCGATCTTGAGCTGCTCGATCAGGGGGCGGAGAAAGCCGTCCGATTTGGCGATCTCGATCTGGCTCTGCAGCGCCGCGGCGTCCTGGCCGATGCCCGGCAAGACGTCCTGCTCCGTGGTGATGCGCAGCTCGCGGGGATCGAGGACGACCAGGGCCGTCGCGGCATAGCGGACCGGCAGAATCATCAGGGCGATGACGCCGAGGGCGAACAGCGCCAGCGCCAGCGTGAGAATGCGCCGCCCATTCTCGCGCAGAAAAGCGAGCGTTCCGGAGACGGTCAGCGATCCCTTGATCAGCGCCGGCGCGGCACCGTCAGGCCTCAATCGCGCAGCGCGCGGCGCTTCCCACGAAGCCGCAGGCTCCGTCGGGGCGATGCTTCGCGGAGATACGCGGCTACCGAACGCCATGGGCTCTTTTCGAAATCAACTGACAGACGAAGCTCAGAGGCTTTCGCCACCGTAAATATCCATGGTTAACTGGCGGTTACGGTCGTCGCGCGACACCGTCATGGCGCGGCCTGGCCATGCCGCCCCCCATCTGAAGTGATGCAAAAATGCCTGCGAACGACCCCATTCAGGCGGAAAAGAACGGCTTGGACGGTCTGCGTGCCGGGCTTGCCGTGCCGACAACCAGCGCCGCCCGGGATTTACCTGGGCGCTCAAGCTCGCCATCGCCGAGCAGGCAGGACCGCAGGGTTTCGATCTCCGGACAATCGGCGGTGCCGAGCGGGCCGATCAGGAAGCCGCGCTCCAGAGGCTCGCATTTGTAGCCCCGGCAACGCTGCACCCGGTCCGCGATCACGACGTCGACCTTGCCTTCGAGCAGCTCGTGCAGCCCCGCCGGCTGGCTGATGCGAATGGCGAGCTGTGGCTCAGCGCGGCGGAACCGAGCCAGGCGCGCGCGCAAACCGTCGACGGCAAAACTCGCGTGAAGCCCGATATGCAGCAGACTGGTGACGCCCTCAGGCTTGAGCTCGGCGGTGGCCTCGGCAAGGCAGCGAAACGCCTTTCGGACCTGCGCCAGATAGGTTTCGCCGGCCGAGGTCAGAATGATCTGCCGCGTCCGCCGCTCGAACAGCTGCACACCCAGCCGCTCCTCCAGCAGGCGGACTTGCTGGCTGACCGCACCGGCCGTGACGTGCAGCTCGTGGGCGGCCTGCTTGAAGCTGAGATGACGGGCGGCGGCTTCGAAGGCGCGCAGGGCATTGAGTGGCGGCAGCAGATACGTCATGGCCGACTCCGGGCGATGCGGGGAGACCGGCAGGATGCATGAGTTTTGCTCGCGCGACAAAAGAGAAATCCTGCTTTGTCGCCGCTGACGGCGGGCGATACCCCAGGGCCGGTCCTAGAGCATTTTCGGTTCTGATTGAATCAGAACCGAAGCTCTAGTTTCTTGTTTTGACGCGTTTTCTTCACGCGAACCGGTGTCCACTTCGCTCGAAAACGCTCTAGCGCAGCCCGAGGAAACCAGTGCCGCCCGAACAGCCGTCGATCGAAAGTTCCTATTCCTGGATTCGCCTCGCCGTCTCCATCGCACTCAGCACATTGGGCTGCGTCGGCATGTGGTCGCTGGTGGTGGCATTGCCGGCGGTGCAGGCCGATTTCAATGCGCCCCGCGCCGAGGCGACCCTGCCCTACACGCTCGCCATCGTCGGCTTCATGATCGGCGGCATCATCGTCGGCCGCCTGGCGGATCGCTTCGGCATCCTGCCGCCGCTCGCCGGCGGCACCATCCTGATGAGCCTCGGTTACGTTCTCACCGCCTTCGCGCCGAGCCTTTCGGTGTTCGCGATGATCTCAGGTGTCACGATCGGCCTCGGCGGCGCCGCCAGCTTCGCGCCTTTGGTGGCCGACGTCTCGCTGTGGTTCGACAGGCACCGCGGCCTCGCCATCTCCCTGGCGACGGCCGGCAGCTCCCTGGCCGGCGTGGTCTGGCCACCCGTCGTCCAGCACGCCATCGCCGCGCACGGCTGGCGGCAGACCCATATCGGCATCGGCCTGTTCTGTCTGGCGACGATGCTGCCGCTCTCGCTGGTGCTGCTGCGCCGGCCCGTCGCCCACACGGCCGCGCGCGACGCGGCGAGCGGCGGCAACACGATGCAGTCGATCGGCCTGTCCCCTTCGGTCACCCAGGGCCTGCTGGCCTTGGCCGGCATCTGCTGCTGCATCGCCATGGCGATGCCGCAGGTCCATCTGGTGGCCTATTGCGGCGACCTCGGCTATGGAACGGCGCGCGGCGCCGAGATGCTGGCTGTCATGCTCGGCTTCGGTGTGGCGAGCCGTTTTGTCTTCGGCTGGCTGTTGAACCGCATCGGCGGCCTGCCGACGCTGCTGCTGGGCTCGGCGATGCAGGCCACGGCACTCGCGCTTTATCTGCCGTTCAACGGGCTGGTCTCGCTTTACGTCGTGTCCGCCATCTTCGGCCTGGCGCAGGGCGGCATCGTGCCGAGCTATGCCGTGATCATTCGCGAGCTGTTCCCGGCACAGGAAGCCGGCTTTCGCATCAGCCTCGCCATCTCGGTCACGCTGGTCGGCATGGCGCTGGGCAGCTGGATGGCCGGCGCGATCTACGATTGGACGGGCTCTTACGCTTCGGCGCTGGTCAACGGCATCGCCTGGAATGTCGTGAACATGGCGATCGCGACCTGGCTGCTGCAGCGCCAGCGCCGACATGTCGTCGGCGCCTGCGTGGCGGGGGCAGCGCCCGGTTGAAGTTGCATCGTCGCCGGCCCTGCCACAGCGCTCAGCTGATGTTGAGCAGGATTCGTTCCGACGTACCGCTGCGCATCAGGTCCAGCGCGTCGTTGACGTCGTCGAGCGCGAACTGGTGGGGTGACGATGCCGCGGTAACTGACCTTGCCGGCATCGCTGAGCCGAACGAGACGCGGGATGTCGCGCGCCGGCTGGCATTGTCCGCCTTCCGAGCCCTTCAGCACCTTCTCGAAGTGAAGCGGCTGCGTGTAGATTTCGGCCTTCTCGCGGGGCACGCCGACGAGGATGCAGCGGCCCTTCTTCGCCGTGAAGCTCCTGCGGCGGCGCCGTCGGCAGCCGGCACTGGGGTCTGCCGGCGGCAGCGACACGAAGACGCATGGAACGGGACGGCGGGGCACGGCGTTCGCCGCAAGGGAGTTCATCATGCCGACCAAGCCGACCATCGCCCGCATCTGGCGCGGCCGTCCCCGCCGCGACGTCGCCGACGCTTATCAGGCCTATCTGCAGGCCGAAGGCATTCCACCGCTGCTCAAGACCGCGCTCGGTGTGCAGCAATTGCGCGAGGACCGCGACGCGGAGACGTGGTTCACGACCATCTCCCATTGGGCGGACATCGAGGCCATGACGGCTTTCACCAAGGGCGAGCCGACCAAGGTCCATCATCTCGCACGCGACGCGGAATTCCTGATCGAGTTGCCGGAGCGCATTGAAATCCACCGCATTCTGATCGACGCGCAGGGGTTGCGGTAAGATTCTGTTCCGTGGCCGCACCCACCCATGGCTATTGCACCTCGATGTTCGCGTCCTTGACCAGCTTGCGCCAGCGTTCCTCCTCCTGGGCGACATAGCGGTCGAGCTGTTCCGGAGCGCTGCCGACCATGATGAGGCCTTCGTTCGCCTCGAGCTTCTTGAACGCACCGGACTGAACCGCCTTCCCGACCGCCTGATTGAGGCGCGCGATCACCGGAACCGGCGTCTTGGCCGGGGCGTACAATCCGTACCAGGACTCGGCGGCGTAGCCGGGCACGCCGGCCTCGGCGACGGTCGGCAGCTGCGGAAACGCTGTCGACCGCTCGGCGGATGTGACCGCCAGCGCCCGGAGCTGGCCCGCGGCGACCAGCGAGGCCGCGCTTGCCACGGTGGTGAACATCACGTCGATCTGCCCGCCCAGGAGATCGCTGATCGCAGGCGCCGCGCCCTTGTAGGGCACCGCCGTCATCTTGACCTTCGCCATCGCATTGAACAGCTCGCCTGCAAGATGGGCCGATGTGCCGGTGCCGAACGTGCCGAAATTCAATTTGCCCGGATTGGCCTTGGCCTCGGCGATCAAATCGGAGATCGAGTTGATCTTGGACGCGGGGTTGACGACGACGATATTGAAGGATCGCGCGATCAGCGAGACCGCCGCGAAATCCTTGTGCGGATCGAACGGCAGCTTGTTGTACAGACTCGGGTTGACCGCGTGCGCGAAGGTCGCCATCAGCAGCGAATAGCCGTCGGGCTCGCTGGTGGCCACCGTCTGGGTGCCGATGATGGTCCCGGCGCCCGGCTTGTTCTCGATGATGACGGATTTGCCGAGGTCGGCCTGGATCTCCTGCGCCGTCGTTCGTGCGATGACGTCGGTGCCGCCGCCGGCTGCGAAGGGCACCACGATCTTGACGATCTTGTCGGGATATTCGGCGCGCGCCGGCGTTATTCCGAGCCCCGCGACGATCGCACAGGCCAGGATGGCAAGGCCTTGCCAGCGCCGCAGGGTGAAAGACTTCCCGCGCGCGCTGTCGTGATTGATGATTCCGCCACTGGCCATCTGGAGCTCCATCCGATTCCGTTCAGACATTGAGAACAACCAATCCGTCTGCCGCCTTCACGCCCTGGCCCGCCGGCAGCACGAAGACCGGATTGATCTCCGCCTCCGCAAGGCGATCGCCGAGCTGCGCAACCATGTGCGAGAATGCGACGATCGCGGCTGCGAGGGCCTCGACATCGCATTTCGGCCGGCCCCGAAAACCGTCCAGCAGCGGCCAGGCGACGAGATCGCGCGCCATCGCGCGCGCCTCGGACAGGCCGAGGCCGCCATTCGGCGGAAGCAGGCGCATCGTCGTGTCCTTGAACAGTTCGGCCGCAACGCCGCCCATGCCGAGCAGGATCGCGGTTCCCAGGGAATCGCGATGCATCCCGAGAATGATTTCGACGCCGCCTGAAATCATCTCCTGAACCAGAAATCGGTCGGGTCGCTTCCCGGTCCTCGTCTCGACCTCGTCGGCCATCACCTCGGAACGGCCGCCGACGGTCTCGGCCGTCAGATTGACCGCGACGCCGCCGACGTCGCTCTTGTGCGCAATCTCGCGCGACAGAATCTTGAGTACGACCTTGCCGCCGAAGTCTCGCGCCGCCTGCCCCGCCTCGCCCGCCGTTGCGACCACCTTCTCCGCCACGACGGGAATCCCAAAGCGGGCGAACAGCGTCTTGGCCTGTGCTTCGTCGAGCGAGCCAGCGGGGAGATCGCTGATGTCGACCGCCGTCCCGGTGGGACCGGATGCCTGAACCTGCTCCGGCATTGCGGCCCGCAAAAGCCCGTCGAGCGCCGCGGCGCAGCTCTCGGCCGACGTGTAGGCCGGGACGCCGCGCCGGGTGAGGACGGAAACCACCTCGGGCGCGTAGGGACTGACATAGGCAATGACCGGCTTATCGCTGAGCGGCAGGCAGTCGTGGATGGCATCGGCCATCAGGGCCGGCGACCCCACGGCCGACGAGCCGGCAATCACTGCCAGCGCATCGTAGGAGGGACTTGCGAGCAGGATCCGGATCGCGGCACGCAGCAGATCCGGCTGCAGACCGGCCAGGGTCACGTCGATCGGATTGCGATCGAGATTGGCATGCGATCCCGACTGCAGGCTGCGCAATTGCGCGGCCGTCTCAGCGTCGGGGGCGGGGGTCGCAAAGCCGGCGACGCCGAGACTGTCGGACACGATCGTGCCGGCACCGCCGGTCGAAGTGAGGATCGCAACACGCCGGCCGGAAAGCTTCCGTCCCGCGCCAAGGGCTGCGGGAATATCGAGCAGGTCTTCGAACGTCCTGGCGCGGATCACGCCGAGCTGCCTGAACAAGGCATCGTACATGCGGTCGGAGCCGGCGAGCGCGCCGGTGTGCGAGACCGCCGCCTGGGCGCCCGCCTCCGATCGGCCGATCTTGAAGGCGACGATGGGCTTGCCGGCGCGCCCGGCCTTCAGCACCGCCTCGCGAAAGCGACGTGGATTACGGATCGCCTCGACATAGAGCGCAATGACCTTGGTTGCGTCGTCGCCGGCGAGAAAGTCGATGAAGTCGGCGAGTTCGAGATCGGCCTCGTTGCTGGTCGACACCAGCTTGGAGAGCCCGATCCCGCGGGCCGCGGCGCGCGACAGCAAAGCGCCGAGAATGCCCCCGCTTTGCGAGACCAATCCGATGGGCCCCGCCGTGAAGTCATCCATTGCCAGCGCGCCCGACGCCGACAGCACGATGTTGTCGGTGAGATTGACGAGACCGATCGTGTTCGGCCCGAGGATCCGCATGGAGCCGGCAGCTTGCATGAGCTGCGTCTGGCGCGCGGCGCCCTCGGCCCCGGTTTCGGTGAAGCCGCTGGCGAGAACGATCGCCGCGGCCGCGCCGCGCTCGGACAATTCACGCACCGCGACATGGGCGCGCTCGGCACCGAGCAGGACAATGCCGACGTCAGGCACGTCAGGCAGCAAGGCGATGTCGGGGTAGCAGGTGAGACCGCCGATCTCACCGACCTTCGGATTGACGGGATAGATCGCCCCCGCAAAGCCGTGCTTGCGGAGATAGGACACCGGTCGCCCCGAGGTCTTGCTCGGGTCCGCCGATGCACCGACGACGGCGACGCTGCGCGGCCGGATCAGACGTTCGATCGCATCCATCGCTCAATCCTTCGAGGTGGATTGCGCGAGGAACGCCGTCACGGCGTCGCGATGCTCGACGCTGGTGTAGCAGATCGCCTGCGCCTGGCTGCCGAGATTGAAGATGTCATGCGCGGAATGCTCGAACGTCTCGTTCAGGATCTTCTTGCTCAAGGCCAGCGCGGTGGGAGAGCCTTCAGCCAGTTCGGCCGCCCAGGCCTGCGCCGCGGCCAGGAGCTCGGCCGCGGCCACCTTGCGATCGACGATGCCGAGCGCGAGCGCTTCGTCCGCCTCGACGACGCGGCCGGTGAAGATCAGCTCCTTGGCCCTCGCAAGTCCGACCCGGCGGGGCAGGAAATACAGCCCGCCGCCGTCGGGGATCAACCCGCGCTTGATGTAGGACCAGGTGAATTTCGATCGTTCGGTGCCCATGACGAAGTCGCAGGCCAGCGCGGTGTCGGCACCGAGCCCCGCCGCGGCGCCGTTGACGGCGGCAATCGTCGGCTTCGGCAGGCCAAGCAGCAGCGACTGCACATGGTGCACGCCCTGCTGACGGCTCCATCCGTTGAATGCGACCTCGCCCTGCGGCGCGTCGAGCCGGCGCTTCATGCCGCTGATGTCGCCGCCCGCACAGAAGGCATTGCCGCGCCCGGTCAGCACCAGGGCCTTGATCGCCTTGTCGCGGGCCACGGTTTCGAGCGCTCCAGCGAACTCGGCACGCATCTCGTCGCTCATGGCGTTGCGCCGTTCGGGCCGGTTGAAGGCGATCGTCGCGACGTCGGCCTCGACGGAAAATTCGATGAGCTGATAGGGCATGGCAGGCTCCGTGGTTGCAATCGGATCGATCACCGCGACGGGATGGCGGATGTCGATCTCGGGCCGTGCCGTTTCCTCGTCGGGCCCCAGCGCGGCCGGGCATTCTTCGTCCCCATGCCTGTAGCGGCTTTCATGCGCCGCGACATCCCCTTAATTCCACTGAGTGGAAATCGTGGCGGAGGCTGGATGTGGCGCAGCTACGCAGATATGCGGGCGGGGTTGATGGCAACCGGTCGCTGGAGCGGGGCATCGAGATCCTCAGGGCGTTCCGGCCCGGCGTCGACACGCTGGGCAACGGCGAGATCGCGGAGCGAAGCGGACTACCGCGATCGACCGTCAGCCGGCTGACACGAACGCTGGTCAATTCCGGGATGCTCGACGAAGTCCGTAACCAGCGGGCCTACCGCCTTGCCGCGTCCGTCATCAGCATCGGTCACGCGATGCGGACGGGATCACCCGCGCTCAACGCGATCGGACCGATGATGCGAGCGGAATCGGCGAGACGCCGGCTCAACGTCGGCTTAGCGACCGCGGATCGAACCATGATGGTCTATCTGGAATCGATCCGCTACAGCCCGCGCGCGGCGCTGCGCAACGTCGTCGCCGGCCAGCAGGTGCCGATGGAGCTGACATCGCTGGGCCGCGCCTATCTCGCCGGCATTGCCGAGCCCGAGCGCGAGCTGTTGCTGAAGCAGTTCAGGCGGCGCAGCGCAGCGGCCACCAAGGCGTTGCTTGCAGAAGTCAGGAGATCGATCAGCTCGGTCGAACGCGACGGCTATTGCGCCGTGTCGTGGCAGCCCGCCGTTCTCGCCGTCGCAACGCCGATCGTGCTGGAGGGGCTCCCGGTCTACGCCCTCAACATGAGCCTGCAGAATGTCGACCGGACCGACGCCCTGGCGAGCGAGATGGGCGCGTACCTCAATGCGTTTGCGGCCAAATGCAAGGAGGTGCTAGCGGGCCGGTGACGCTGATCGGCGCGGCGCAGGAGCTTGGCCCGCCTGACGGAAGAGGTCACACACGGTCCCTTACAGATTCGCCTTGGACGCGTTCTCGAATTTGAAGTTCACCATCGCCCCGGCTCCGACGCGGGTTGGAGATATCGAGTTTATAATTCCATGTGGACGATCTCGATAGGCTCGCCACCAAGACCATGGGAGAAATAGCCTCTTCTTATGCTTCTGAAGCCGCACTTTCGATAGAAGCCTTCGGCATTGATCGTCGCTTCGAGTCTTATCGGGCCGTTGTGGCCCAGCCGCGCCTGGGCGATACCGATTTCGAGCAGACGCCGGCCGATTCCGGATCCCGCGGTTTCGGGCAAGACAAACAGCCTGGTCACTTCGCCGGGTTCGGCGTCGACAAATCCGACCGCAACGCCGTTTCGCAGGCATATGGTCATTCGTCCCCTGGCGATGAGCTCCTCATAAAACGCCGGCGTGCGCTCACCCATCCAGTTCTCCAGTTGCGCCCGCGAATAGGAGGCGCCTGCGAGGCCGCGGATCGATGCCTGGGTGATGTTGAAGACCGTTGCAGCATCCTCGCGGCGAGCCGCTCTGAAGGAAAAGCCGCCATCGAGTACCATGAGCGCCGGACTCCGGAAGTGCCTTGTACCCTTATCGGGTCTACAGAAGACGGTGTCGCTCGGGCTCCTCGTCACCGCCCCTGATATTCGGCCCAGCAGTCCGCCGTCTCATAGACGCGGACGGCCCACAGCTGTTGAAGGCTCGGCTTCAACCGGTCCCAGATCCAGATCGCGATATTCTCTGCGGTCGGGTTCTCGAGGCCTTCGACGTCGTTCAGGCAGTGGTGATCCAACGCGCCCAGGATATCGGCGAAGCTTTTTTCGATGTCGAAGAAATCCGCGACGAAGCCGGTGTGCGGATCGACCGGCCCGTCCAGCTGGACCTCGACCCGGTAGGAATGACCGTGCAGCCGGCGGCATCGGTGGGTCTCGGGCACGTTTGGCAGCCGATGCGCCGCCTCGAACTTGAACGCCTGCGATATTCTCATCCAGATCCTCACACGGCGCCGCCGTCCGGTCTCAGGCCGGTCTGGCGACCAGATGCTGTCTTGTCCTGACCTCCCGTCGAAAAATGGCGCGCCCGGAACGATTCGAACGTCCGACCGTCAGATTCGTAGTCTGCCATGGTTGCGAGTTGCCTTAGCTCGTCATCACCAACCTGACAAGCACGGTTCTCCGGCGCGATTACCATCTCGCGTCGTCGTTCTTTGAGCTAGATCGACTTTTGAGAGCCCCGACGGACGAATTTGCTCCGATCATCATTCAGAAACTCGACGGAACGGAAGGTCGAAAGGCTTCGAGGAAGCCCTCGCCCCACGCGTGACAGCTCTCTTAATTGCGTCGATCCGATCGCGGAGCACTCTCACCTCCGCGGTCTAGTTTGTAGAACGGCGCTCTCATCCCAGTCAGGATGATCGTCGTGAAGCGATAGTCTGGCACCGAAACGGTGCTAATCAGCGAAAATGGGCCGGTCGGGGATGGCGCTGAGTAAAGATCGTAGTCTACTCCGGGTTCAAGGATCGACGTCTTGATACTGAGAACTTCGTTCACAAGCGTCGCCTGCGTACCGAAGGGTCTTGCCAGCGGATCGCCTATGAAAACGCCTTGGGACGGCTGTCGGACCGATTTCGTGTATGCCTCAAGGGCTGTGTTGCCGAGGAAATAGTTCTTCACGAGCACTGAAGCGGCAGGAAATTTATCTGCATATGCACAGGGCTCGGTCACTGTGCCGTAACTTGCTGCGACCCCAGCTTCAAGCCAGCGTAGTGCGCTCGTTTGATTCGACCCAAACAAATCGCCTCCGCCCGAGGTAAGAGAGTCCGCTAGAGCGCCAGGAACATAGGTGTTTGTATTGAGACTTGAGACGTTCGCCAATCCCGTCTGGTAAAAGAGGATATCGCTGGTGTTTTTGACTTCCGACGGCCCACCCGGTCTTGAACGGTCGTAGTAGGTCATCCTGAGTGCTTCTGGGCGATTCCAAATTTGAACAGTTGCCTGGAAGTCGGAATATCGAGGCATGCTCCTCGTATTGTCGGCGGTTCTCACGAACCAGCCGTTCCCTCTCGGAAGACTTCGATCCGCCTTGAGTCCCTTGTCGATCGTCGCTTTTACACTCGTCGCGCTTTCACCTGCGAGCATCATGGCTGGGCGAATGCGAAAATCCGTATATGGCATTGTCGATCGTGAATCGTAATACGGATTGAGCGGGGTGCTGTCACAACTCCTGCTCGTGAGGTACTGCATATCTATTCCATAGGCGAAGGCGCTCGTAATCGAATAATTCGTAGGGTAGTAGTTGAAGCGCGCGATACGAAACGGTCTGCTCCAGGAAATCACAAACGCCTGAACCTCCGGACCTGCCTCGGCATCCACCTGCCGCTTGATCGCCGCGAACTCAGCAGGATCAATACCGTTATTTGCAGGAAGTCCGGGGTAGATCTTGTCTTGCTCGAACCTCAAATGAATCATGTTTCGGCTGGGAAGATTTCTCACCCGTTGATAGTAGTTCGCAATCTCCACCGACTGCGGATCGTTATCATTGATCAGGACCGCAACTTCTGAGCTTTGAATGCTAGACCGCGGTACGGATAACGTCGCTACAACTGCGGAATTTGCATCAAGCACATTCACAGATTCAGTTAGCAACGAGGTCTGTGCAGCTGCGAAGGATGGTAGATGCGCGATCGCGACAAGAATAGTTGCGACTAATCGTTTTCCGAAATCGCGACCGTTCTGAATCATTTCGACCGCGGCCCGGTCGGCAACCCCGCCGCGGCCTCCTACGCTGCCAGGTCGCACTCGCGGCAGACGCGCTGCAAACGGAAATAGCAAATGGACCATCACGCGTCGCCGATTGACTTGTATGCCTGATCTCCGTTCGAGATCCGGTCGGATAAGCAAGCTATCTTCAATTTCGAGAACTCACCGCGAACAAGGTTTGCCAACGAACTGCAAACCACGCCCTCTCGGGAAAGAAAAGAAGACGGTAAAGGCGTGTGATTTCAACGAGGTAAATGGCGCGCCCGGAACGATTCGAACGTCCGACCCTCAGATTCGTAGTCTGATGCTCTATCCAGCTGAGCTACGGGCGCGTGTTTCGCAATCAGCGCGGGCGTGGCCCGCGACGCAGCCCCCGGCAGAGCCGGAGGGGGTGCGAAAGAGCGCTCTGACTAGCCGCTCTTTCCCCGATTGGCAAGGTCCGGGATGGGGAGATTTTGCATGGAAATGACGGTTTGGATGTCATTCCGGGACGATGCGCAGCATCGAACCCGGAATCTCGCGCCAAAGCTCGGGATTCCGGGTTCTCGCGACGCGAGCCCCGGAATGACGGGCGACGAGAGGCCACCGGCCGAGCTACGCCCTCTGCCGCTCGTTGCGGATGGAGAGCAGCTCCACGGGGCGGTCGGGAATGACGATGCGGAAGGTGGCGCCAATGGTGCCTTCGACCAGGTGGATATCGCCGCCATGGGCGCGGACCAGCTCAGCGGCGATGGCAAGGCCCAGACCGCTGCCGCCCGGACGGCCGGAGGTCTGGAACGCCTCGAACAGGTGCTCCCTGGTTTTCTGGGGAACGCCCGGGCCGGTGTCGGAGACCTCGATGATCGCGACGGCGCCTTCGCGCTTCCCGGTGATCCGGATCTGCTGCGGGCCACCGTCGCCGGAGGCATGACTCTCCAGCGCCTGGGCGGCGTTGCGGACGAGGTTGAGCAGCACCCGGAACAGCTGATCGGGATCGGCGTCGATCGCGAGCCCGCGCTCGATCGCTGCGACCCAGGCGATCGAGGCGTCGGAGGCGAGGCCCGCGGTCTCGCGCACCTCCAGCACGACCGGCTCGATCAGGATCATGCGGCGGTCGGGCGCGGCCTCCTGGGCGCGGCCGTAGGACAGTGTCGACTGGCAGAAGGCGATGGCGCGCTCGAGCGAGCGCACCAGCTTCGGTGCAAAACGCTGCACCCGCGGGTCCGGCACGCTGGCGAGCTGATCCGACAGGAGCTGGGCCGAGGCCAGCAGATTGCGCAGATCGTGGTTGATCTTGGAGACGGCGAGGCCGAGCGCGGCGAGCCGGCTCTTCTGATGCAGCATCGACATCAAATCGCGCTGCATGTCCGACAATTCGCGTTCGGCGACACCGATCTCGTCGCTGCGCTGGCTCGGCACGATGATTCCCGCCGAGCTTTCGGGGTTCTCGTGGAAGCCGACCAGGCTCGCGGTCAGCCGCCGCATCGGGCGCACGAAGAGATAATGAAGCGCGAGATAGACCAGGCCGGCAGTCAGCGCCGCAATGATCAGCGCAACCACCACGACGTTGCGGGAGAATCGATACATCTGCTGCCGCAGCGGCAGCTCGTCGGTGACGATCTCGATGAACTGGGCATTGCCGACCCCGGGACCGACGATGCGGATGGCCTGGTTGCCGGTCTCCAACATCATCCGGAACGAGCCGGTGATCGCCTCCCAGGCCGTCATGTCGCGCAGGTCGATGTCGTGCTCGATGGCGGCCGGGATGTTGTCGCTGGCGAGCAGCCGACGCTGCTGGCCCATCTTGATGGCGACGGCGCGGGCATTGATGCTTTTGAGGATCTGGCGCGACAGCGAATCGGGAACCATGCCGAGCGGCGCCGCGTCCAGCACCAGCGCCGCGGTGTTGGCCGCCGCCACGCGGTCGTTCAATCGGTTGACCCAGAAATTGGCGATGGCGGGCACGTAGAGCAGGCTGGCCGCGATCATCACCAGGGGAACGGTTAGCAGCAGCAGCTTGCCTGACAGCCCGAGCCCGCGGGTCCCGCGGGGGCGCATTGCCGGCGGGTCCGGCTGATCCTGATCCTGGATCGGCTGGAGGTCTGTCGCTGCCACGAAACTCGCCCTCGCTGCCCTTTTGGCGGGGGAAGAATTGGCAGTAAGACGATGCGACCCATCCCCGGTCGGGTCAAATTACGGATCGCTAATCTGCCAAGGTGGGATGTAAGCGCTGATATCGCGAGTCGCCACCTCAAGGGTTAAAAACCCCTTGCAAACAGCGTTATTCACGGAAATCGCGCGCTTGTGCGGCGTTGACGAAAACAAGACGCTCCCTTATAAGCCGCGCGAATTGTCCGCGATGACCCGGTTTGACGCCGGGAGCGGCTCTTTTGGGGCCGGAAAGGGCCCGTTTTGGGCCGTATCTTCCGGACTTTACCATCAATTCTACAGGCAAATTGCCCGGTCAGCGGAGAAAAACCCGTGAAGCGGACTTATCAACCCAGCAAACTGGTGCGCAAGCGCCGTCACGGCTTCCGTGCCCGTCTCGCCACTGCCGGCGGCCGCAAGGTTCTCGCCGCCCGCCGCGCCCGCGGTCGCAAGCGTCTGAGCGCCTGAGCCAGACCCCCTTTTTGGGATTTCATCATGGATCGGCTGAGGCAGCGGGCGGATTTCCTCGCCGTTGCCAATGGCGCGCGGCTGAACAGTCCCGCGTTCGTTCTGCAAAGCCGTCCCCGCGATGACGGCGGCCCGATCCGGATCGGCTTCACCGTTACCAAGAAGAACGGCAACGCCCCCGAGCGCAATCGCATCCGGCGCCGGCTTCGCGAATTGGTGAAGCGGCTCGATCCGGTGTCGATGCAGCCCCATCATGATTATGTGCTGGTTGGCCGAAGGGACGCGCTCTCGCGCCCCTTCGCCGCCATGCTCGACGATCTGCGCATAGCGCTCACGAAGCCCGCACGGCATACGGCCAAGGGGGTTCACAAGGGACCTGCGAAGCGACGCGGCCCGACGACTGACCGGACAAGGTCCAGTCCCGCTCCCGCTGCCAGCCGCAAACCGGATTGATGACGAGACAATCGAGATGACTGACAATCGCAATACCATCCTCGCCGTCATTCTGTCGGGCCTCGTCCTGATCGCTTGGCAATATTTCTACAATGTGCCGCAGATGGAGAAGCAGCGCGCCCAGCAGCAGGCGCAGGCCGAGCTTCAGAAGTCCGCGCCGCAGCCAACCGCCTCTGCGACGCCAACCGCCTCCGCGACGCCAGGCGCCGCGCCGCAGCCCGGTGGCGCAACTCAGCCGGCAGCACCGGCCGCGAACCAGGCCCAGCCGGTCGTTGCGCGCGATGCCGCCATCGCCGCCAGCCCGCGCGTCAAGATCGACACGCCGCGGATCGCTGGCAGCATTTCATTGAAGGGCGGCCGCATCGACGACATCGCGCTGGTGCAGTTCCGCGAGACGGTCGACCCGAAATCGCCGCCGATCATTCTCTACTCGCCCTCGGGCACCGCAGAGCCCTATTACGCCGAGTTCGGCTGGGTGGCGGCGACGGGCGTGACCGCGAAGATGCCGGATGCCCAGACCGTCTGGCAGCAGGACGGCAGCGGCAGCCTGACCCCCACCACCCCTGTGGTGCTGAAGTGGGACAATGGCGACGGCCTCACCTTCCGCCGCACCATCTCTGTCGACGATCATTACCTCTTCACCGTCAAGGACGAGGTGAGCAATGTCGGCAATACGCCTGTCACGCTCTACCCGTTCGCGCTGATCTCGCGCCACGGCGCGCCGCAGGTTTCCGGCTATTACATCCTGCATGAAGGCCTGATCGGCTATCTCGGCGACCAGGGCCTGCAGGAATACGCCTACAAGAAGGTCGACGAAGCCAAGCAGGTGAACTTCAACAACGTCACCAACGGCTGGCTCGGCATCACCGACAAGTATTGGGCCTCGGCGCTGCTGCCCGACACCAACGCCAAGCTGCAGGCGCGCTTCTCATCGAACCCGTCAGGCAATCTCCACACCTATCAGACCGATTATCTGCTCGAGCCCGTCACCGTCGCGATCGGCGGCACGGCGACGGCGAACGCGCGGCTGTTCGCGGGCGCCAAGGAGGCCGGCGTCGTCGGCGTGTTTCCGTTCGCCGGCCTCGGCGGCTACAACAAGGAGCTCGGGCTGAACCATTTCGATCTCTTGATCGACTGGGGCTGGTTCTACTTCATCACCAAGCCGATGTTCCTCGGCCTCGACTTCTTCTACCGGCTGTTCGGCAATTTCGGCATCTCGATCCTGCTCGTCACCGTGATCGTGAAGCTGTTGTTCTTCCCGCTGGCGAACAAGTCCTACGCCTCGATGGCGAAGATGAAGTCGATCCAGCCGCAGCTGCAGGCGCTGAAGGAGCGCTACCCCGATGACAAGGTGAAGCAGCAGCAGGAGATGATGGAGATCTACCGCAAGGAGAAGATCAATCCGGTCGCCGGCTGTCTTCCCGTGGTGATCCAGATCCCGGTGTTCTTCTCGCTCTACAAGGTGCTGTTCGTCACCATCGAGATGCGGCAAGCGCCGTTCTACGGCTGGATCAAGGACCTCTCGGCGCCGGATCCGACCAACCTCTTCAACTTGTTCGGGCTGATCCCGTTCGATCCGACCACGATTCCCGTATTCGGCCACTATCTCGCGCTCGGCATCTGGCCGATCATCATGGGCATCACGATGTGGTTCCAGATGAAGCTGAACCCGACGCCCCCGGATCCGACGCAGCAGATCATCTTCAACTGGATGCCGCTGATCTTCACCTTCATGCTGGCGGGCTTCCCGGCAGGCCTCGTGATCTACTGGGCCTGGAACAACCTGCTCTCGGTGGTCCAGCAGAGCTACATCATGCGCCGCAACGGCGTGAAGGTGGAACTGTTCGACAATCTCAAGGCCACGTTCGCGAGGAAGGCGACGTAAGTCTCTCACTTTGTCATTCCGGGATGGTGCGAAGCACCAGACCCGGAATCTCGAGATTCTCAGGTGCGCAATTGCGCACCGTAGTTCGATGCTTTGCATCGCCCCGGAATGACGGTGCAACAAACGAGCTTCGCATGACCGATGACAAAGATGCGAAGCTGATCGAGGCCGGGCGAAAGCTGTTCGCGCGCGACTGGCAGTTCATCTGGGCCTCGCCCTCGATCCAGACGCTGCCGCCGATGGCGGGGCTGGAGGTCGCCTTTGCCGGACGCTCCAATGTCGGCAAGTCGAGCCTGATCAATGCGCTCACGGGCCGCAACAACCTCGCGCGGACCTCGCATACGCCGGGCCGCACCCAGGAGCTGATCTTCTTCGAGGTCCCCGGCAAGACCGACCTGCGCCTCGTCGACATGCCCGGCTACGGCTATGCCAAGGCACCGAAGAGTCAGGTCGCGTCCTGGACTGAGCTGATCCACAAATTCCTGCTGGGACGCGCCAGCCTCGCGCGCGTCTACGTGCTGATCGACGCGCGGCACGGCATCAAGGACGTCGACCTCGAGGTGCTCAAGACGCTCGACCGCTCCGCGGTCAGCTACCAAATCGTGCTGACCAAGACCGACCAGGTGAAGGCGTCCGAGTTGCAGGCGCGCATCGCCGAGACCGAGGCCGCGCTGGCCAAGCATCCCGCCGCGTTCCCGAACGTGCTCGCGACCTCGTCACGCAGCTCGACCGGCATGGAGAGCCTGCGCGCCGCGATGGCGAAGCTCCTGGAAGAGCGGAGCACATAGTGGTGGCCCACCGCCTCTTGATTGGGCTTGCCGGACTGATGGGCGCCGCCGGCGTCGCGCTGGCCGCGGCCTCAGCCCACGGCGCGGATGCGAGCCGGCTTGCCTCGGCGAGCGCCATGCTGCTGTTTCATGCAACTGCCATACTCGCCGTGATCGCCCTGCTCGCAGGCGGCCTTCTGCACGGCGGAATTGGCCTCGTCGCCGCACTCGGCTTCGTGGTTGGAGCCGCATTGTTCGCGGGCGATCTCACCTTGCGGCAATATGCCGGGCACGCCCTGTTTCCGATGGCGGCGCCGACCGGCGGGACTGTGATGATCGGGGGCTGGCTGGCGGGGACGCTCGCAGCGGTGGTGAAGCGGAAATGATGCTTTCTTCCTTCTCCCCTTGTGGGAGAAGGGAAGAACATCGCTTTGCGCCAAGCTCGCCAATCGGATAGAACGCGCACCGACCGACCCGCCAGCGAGACCGTGACATGACCGACATCTCTCCGCTCGACCAGGCCCGCATCCTGTCCGAGGCGCTGCCGCACATGCAGCAGTATGACGAGGAAACCATCGTCATCAAATATGGCGGCCATGCCATGGGCGACGAGGAGACCGCGAAGAACTTTGCCCGCGACATCGTGCTGCTGGAGCAGACGGCGATCAATCCCGTCGTGGTCCATGGCGGCGGACCGCAGATCGCGACCATGCTCAAGCGCCTCGGCATTCAATCGGAGTTCGCCGCTGGCCTGCGCATCACCGACGCCGCGACCATCGAGATCGTCGAGATGGTGCTGGCCGGCTCGGTCAACAAGCAGATCGTCGGCTATATCAACGAAGCCGGCGGCAAGGCCGTCGGGCTGTCCGGCAAGGACGGCAACATGGTGAAGGCGACCAAGACAACGCGCACCATCGTCGATCCGGGCTCCAACATCGAGAAGGCGATCGACCTCGGCTTCGTCGGCGACCCCGAAAAGGTCGACCTCACGCTGCTCAACCAACTGATCGGCTACGAGCTGATCCCGGTGCTGGCGCCGCTGGCGACCTCCAGGGAAGGCCAGACGCTCAACGTCAACGCCGACACCTTCGCCGGCGCCGTGGCGGGCGCGCTGAAGGCCAAACGCCTGCTGCTGCTCACCGACGTGCCGGGCGTGCTCGACAAGTCGAAGAAGCTGATCCCGCAGCTCTCGGTGAAGGACGCGCGAAAACTGATCGCCGACGGCACCATTTCCGGCGGCATGATCCCGAAGGTCGAGACCTGCATCTACGCGCTGGAACAGGGCGTCGAAGGTGTCGTCATCATCGACGGCAAGATGCAGCACGCGGTGCTGCTCGAGCTCTTCACCAACCAGGGCACGGGAACGCTGATCCACAAGTGACGAGCGAACGCGAGCAGCGGAAGAAGGTCGTCATGGCCGGGCTTACCCCGCCTGCGCGGCCGAAGCCGCTTCGGCGTGGCGAAGGCCCGGGCATCCACGCCTCTCCGTACACGCAGTCCTACGTGGATGGCCGGGTCAAGCCCGGCCATGACGGATTGGGGCAGCGTCGCCCCCGCCGCTCCCCCTTCCCCCGCTTCCTGATGACGCTGCCCGCCGCTGCCGTCTCGTTCGTCTTCTCCGCCGCGCCTGCGATCGCCGATCTCAAGATCTGCAACCGGATGTCCTATGTCGTTGAGGCCGCGATCGGCATCGACGACAAGGCGGCGACCGCGACGCGCGGCTGGTTCAGGATCGATCCTGCGACCTGCCGCGTGGTGGTGCAGGGCACGCTGACCGCCGACCGCATCCTGCTCAATGCCCGCGCGCTCGGCGTCTATGGCGCCTCCCCGATCCCGCAGAACGGCCGCGACATGCTGTGCGTGGCACAGGACAATTTCGTCATTGCGCCCGCACGCCAGTGCCGCACCGGCCAGACGCAGGTGCCGTTCACGCAAGTGACGCCGACGCAAGGTCCGGACGGCAACCTCACGGCCTATCTCGCCGAGGATTCCGAATATGACGACGAGCAGGCGCGCCTTGCCGGCATCCAGCGCCTGCTGGTGATCGCAGGCTACGACGCCGCGCCGATCGACGGCGTCGACGGGCCGAAGACGCAGAGCGCGCTCGCCGCCTTCCTGAAGAGCCGCGGATTGTCGTCGGACGTCGTCGGCTCGCAAAACTTCTTCAAGACCATGGTCGATGCGGTGCAGACGCCATCCGCGACCGGCCTCACTTGGTGCAACGACACGCCGCACAAGGTGATGGCAGCGATCGCGACGGACGACGGCAGGTCCGTGACCAGCCGCGGCTGGTATCGCATCGATCCCAAGTCCTGCCTGCATCCTGATGTGACCGGCCAGCCGAAGCAGATCTTCAGCTTCGCCGAAGCGGTCGACGCCGACAACCGCGTCGTCAAGCTGAAAGACCGGCCGCTGAACTGGGGCGGCGACAAGCAGCTCTGCACCCGCGAGACCAAGTTCGAAACCAATGAGCAGGCCGATTGCGGCGCGCGTGGATTTGCCGTCACGGGCTTTGGCGCGGTGGACATGTCGAGCGGCGGCAAGACGCTGCGGTTTGCCGTGCCATGATCGAGAGAGCCGTGATGAAATCCCTCCGCAGCTTCGCCCGGGTCGACACCTGGGTGTTCGACCTCGACAACACGCTCTATCCGCATCACGTCAATCTGTGGCAGCAGGTCGATGCTCGAATCGGGGAGTTCGTCTGCAACTGGCTGAACGTCGGTCCAGAGGAAGCGCGGGCGATCCAGAAGGACTATTACCGCCGCTTCGGCACCACCATGCGCGGCATGATGACCCTGCATGGCGTTTCCGCCGACGACTATCTCGCCTACGTCCACAAGATCGACCACTCGCCGCTGGAGCCGAACCCGGCGCTCGGCGAAGCCATTGCAAAATTGCCGGGGCGCAAGCTGATCCTGACCAACGGCTCGGTCGACCATGTCGATGCGGTGCTGGCGCGTCTCGGCCTCGGCTCGCATTTCGACGCCGTGTTCGACATCATCGCCGCCGAGTTCGAGCCAAAGCCGGCACCGCAGACCTATCGGAAATTCCTCGCCGACCATGCGGTCGATCCGACCCGGGCGGCGATGTTCGAGGACCTCGCCCGCAACCTCACCGTCCCGCACCAGCTCGGCATGACCACCGTGCTGGTGGTGCCGGATGGGACGAAGGAGGTGGTGCGGGAGGACTGGGAACTGGAGGGCCGGGACGCAGCCCATGTGGATCACGTCACGGACGATCTGACGGGGTTTTTGGCGGGATTGTCCCACCCCAAATAGCCCGTCATACCCCGCGAAGGCGGGGTATCCAGTAATTGCTGGCATCTCGATTCATCGCCACCGCCGCAGCGTACTGGATCACCCGCTTTCGCGGGTGATGACACCGAACCCAGCTTGACTCTCCCGGCCCGAATCCCGAAAAAGCGCTCCAATTCACGCGGAACCACGGCGTCCCAGAGGAAATCCCGATGTCCCTTGCAGCCCTCGAATCCACCATCAACAGCGCCTTCGATGCGCGTGACGGCATCTCCACCTCGACCAAGGGCGAGGTACGCGAGGCCGTGGACCAGGCGCTGGAGACCCTGGACAAGGGCGAGGCACGCGTTGCCGAGCGCGGCGCCGACGGCAAGTGGAAGGTCAATCAGTGGCTGAAGAAGGCGGTGCTGCTCTCGTTCCGCCTCAACGACATGGGCGTCATTCCCGGCGGTCCCGGCAAGGCGACCTGGTGGGACAAGGTGCCCTCGAAGTTCGAAGGCTGGGGCGAGAACCGTTTTCGCGATGCCGGATTTCGCGCGGTGCCGGGCGCCGTCGTGCGCCGCTCGGCCTTCATTGCCAAGAATGTCGTCTTGATGCCGTCCTTCGTCAATCTCGGCGCCTATGTCGATGAGAGCACCATGGTGGACACCTGGGCCACCGTCGGCTCCTGCGCGCAGATCGGCAAACGCGTGCACATCTCCGGCGGCGCCGGCATCGGCGGCGTGCTCGAGCCGCTGCAGGCCGAGCCTGTCATCATCGAGGACGACTGCTTCATCGGTGCGCGCTCGGAAGTCGCCGAAGGCGTGATCGTGCGCAAGGGCGCGGTGCTGGCGATGGGCGTGTTCCTGGGCGCCTCGACCAAGATCGTCGACCGCGAGACCGGCGAGGTCTTCATGGGCGAAGTGCCGGAATATTCGGTGGTGGTGCCAGGCGCCCTGCCCGGCAAGCCGATGAAGAACGGCCAGATCGGCCCCAGCACCGCCTGCGCGGTGATCGTCAAGCGCGTCGACGAGCGCACGCGCTCCAAGACCAGCATCAACGAGCTGCTGCGGGACTAAGACTCTCTCCTCTCCGTCTCCCCGCAAGCGGGGAGAGGTGACAAGCGGCGCCAGCTTACCTCGTCGAACCCACCGTCCCTCCATCGCGACCAATTTCCGGGCGGCCCCTCCCGCCCGGAGCCTTCGCCATGGATTGGACCTGGTACCTCTTCCGCTTCGACGGCCGCATCAACCGCGCCAAATATTGGCTGGCCGGGCTGATCATCGTCTGCTGGATGATCTTCCTGGCCGTCATCGTGGTGGCGTTCGGCCCTCGCTCGTTCGGCTTTTCGGTCAGCGACATCTTCAAGGTGGTCGACCCCGACACCTATCGCGCGCTGTCGCGCGCGGACCTCCCGCTGATCCTGGCCAAGCTGATCGGCACGCCGCTGTTTACCTGGGTGTTCGCGGCGACCTCCATCAAACGGCTCCACGACCGCGACAAGAGCGCCTGGTGGGTGCTGCCCTTCTTCGTCGTCCCCGGCCTGATCAACCAGTTCATCGACCGGATCGACAACGCTTCCATCGACGTCACGCTCGCCCTGATCTCGTTCATCCTCGCGACCTGGGGCGGGATCGAGCTGCTGTTCTTCCGCGGCTCCAAAAAGACCAACCGCTTCGGCGCCGATCCGCTCCACGTGTCGCCGGCAGGCAAGCCCGGTCGGGATCAGCAGCGTGAGCTCGAAATGCCCCCGCAGAAGGCTGGCCCACCGCCGCAATGGCGTGTTAAGCCGAAAGCATGACCGACGCTCTCTCCATTGCCCGCGATCTCATCCGCTGCCCCTCGGTAACCCCTGAAGATGCCGGTGCGCTCGGGGTGCTCGAAAAAGCCCTTGGCGCTGCGGGCTTCACCTGCCACCGCGTGACGTTCAGCGAAGAGGGCACTGCCGACGTCGACAATCTCTATGCGCGGATCGGCACCGAAGGCCCGCATATCACCTTTGCCGGCCACACCGACGTGGTGCCGCCCGGCGACGAGAGCGCATGGAGCATCGGCGCGTTCTCGGGCGAAGTGAAGGACGGTGTCCTGCACGGCCGCGGCGCGGTCGACATGAAGGGCGGTATCGCCTGCTCGGTCGCCGCGGTGCTGGAGCATCTCGCCGCCAATGGCGGCAAGCCGCGCGCAGATGGCAAGGGTTCGATCTCGTTCCTGATCACCGGTGACGAGGAAGACGTCTCCATCAACGGCACTATCAAGCTGCTCAAATGGGCCGCGGAGCGCGGCGAGAAATTCGATCATTGCGTGCTGGGCGAACCCTCCAATGTCGAGACGCTCGGCGACACCATCAAGATCGGCCGCCGTGGTTCGCAGTCCGGCACGCTCGTGGTCGACGGCGTGCAGGGCCACGTCGCCTATCCGCACCGCGCCTCCAATCCGGTACCGGATATTTCGCGGCTGATCGTGGCGATCTCCGACGAGCCGCTCGACCACGGCAGCGCGCAATTCCAGGCCTCCAATCTCGAATTCGTCTCGGTCGACGTCGGCAACAAGGCCTTCAACGTCATCCCCGGCGAAGCCCGCGCTAGGTTCAACATCCGCTACAACGACAACCACCCCCAGGCGAGCCTGCGCGAGCTGGTCGAGACGCGTCTCGCCAAGGCCTGCGGCAACCGCATCAAGGCCCGCATCGTCTGGGAGCCTTCGAACTCCAACGTGTTCGTGACCAAGCCCGGCCCGTTCACCGACCTCGCGGTGTCGGCGATCGAGGAGGTGACGGGGCGCAAGCCCGAGCTGTCGACGTCGGGCGGCACCTCGGATGCGCGGTTCATCTCGAGCTACTGCCCGGTGATCGAGTTCGGGCTGGTCGGCCAGACCATGCACCAGGTCGACGAGCGCGTGCCGGTGGCCGATCTGGAAAAGCTGACGAAGGTGTATCGCGGGATTTTGACGCGGTATTTCGGGTGAGGCGGGACTTCGGCCTCAATCTCCACTGTCATCGCCCGGCTTGACCGGGCGATCCAGTATTCCAGAGACGGCAATGATCGAGTAGAGAGGCCGCGGCGTACTGGATGGCCCGGTCAAGCCGGGGCATGACACTGACGGTTTGGCAAGAGCGTGCCCGCCCTCTGCGCCGCTCCCCTAATAATCCACCTTCATCAGATACAGCCCCTCCGGCGGCGCCACGATGCCGCAGGCGGCGCGGTTGCGGGCGGCGAGCGCTGCGGAGAGATCGTCCGCAGTCCAGCGGCCCTCGCCGACCCAGACCAGCGATCCCACCATCGAGCGCACCTGGCTGTGCAGGAACGAGCGGGCCGAGGTGACGATCGTGATCTCGCGGCCGTCGCGCAGCACGTCGAGCTGGTCGAGCGTCTTCTCCGGCGATTTGGCTTGGCACTCGGTGTCGCGGAAGGTGGTGAAATCGTGCTTGCCGAGCAGGCGCTTTGCTGCCGCGTCCATCGCATCGGTATCGAGCTTGCGCGGCACGCGCCAGGCGTGGCCGACATCGAGCGCGAGATTGGCACGGGTGTTGATGACGCGATAGCGGTAGTGGCGCTTCACGGCCGAGAAGCGCGCCTCGAAGCTGTCGGGTACGATCTCGGCTTCCAGCACCGCGATCGGATGCGGGCGTAGATGCGCATTGAGCCCGTCGCGGAACCGGCCCGGCGGAAACTGCTTGTCGACGTCGACATGCGCGACCTGGCCGCGCGCATGCACGCCGGCATCGGTGCGGCCGGCACCATGGACGCGCAGATCCGCTCCGGTCATCGCCTTCACGGCGGCCTCCAGCGCACCCTGCACCGAAGGCAGCGTGTCCTGCACCTGCCAGCCGAAGAACGGCGCGCCGTCATATTCGATGGTGAGCTTGTAGCGGGGCATCAAGCGAACCGCATCGGCGGCTTGACCGGCACGCCGCGCAGGAAGTCCGCGGCCTGCATGCGGGCCTTGCCTTCGCGCTGCAGCTCGATGATGCGGATGGGACCGTCGCCACAGGCGACGGTGAGGAGATCGTCGAGCACCTCGCCAGGGGCACCGGAGCCTTTTGCCAATTCGCAGCGCAGGATTTTTACGCGTGCGTCCTCGAGCTCGGCCCAGGCACCCGGGAACGGCGAGAGGCCGTGGATGTGACGCAGCACCGCGCGCGCCGGCCTAGTCCAGTCGATCCGCGCCTCGGCCTTGTCGATCTTGGCGGCATAGGTGACGCCGTCCTCGCTCTGCTTCCTGAGCTGGAGCCCGCCGCGATCGAGCGCCGCCATGGCACGCACCATCAGATCGGCCCCGAGGCGGGACAGGCGATCGTGCAGGTCGAGCGCGGTCATGCTGTCGGTGATGGCAAGGCGCTCGGCCATGGCGACGTCGCCGGTATCCAGGCCGACATCCATCTTCATGACCATCACGCCACTCTCGGCATCGCCTGCCATGATCGCGCGGTTGATCGGCGCGGCCCCGCGCCAGCGCGGCAATAGCGAAGCATGCAGATTGTAGCAGCCGAGCTTTGGCGCATCGAGGATCGCCTGCGGCAGGATCATGCCGTAGGCGACGACGACAGCGGCATCGGCCTCGAACGCGCTGAACTCGTCGAGCGCCTCCTGCGTCTTCAGCGTCTTCGGCGTCAGCACAGGCACGCCGAGCTTTCGCGCCGCTTCTTCGACCGGGGTCGGCTGCAATTGCAGGCCGCGCCGCCCGCCCGGCTTCGGCGCGCGGGTGTAGACGGCGACGATCTCGTGGCCATGCGAGACCAGCTCGAGCAGCGTCGGTACGGAGAAATCGGGCGTGCCCATGAAGATCAGGCGGAGGGGCATGTGGCTGCGTTCGGTGAGAGTTCTGGTTCTCCGTCATGCCCGGGCTTGTCCCGGCCATCCACGGTCTTTGCGACTAAGGAAGCAAGGCGTGGATGGCCGGGTCAAGCCCGGCCATGACGAGGAGAGAGAGAGAGCCGAGCCCTACTCGCCAGCGCGCTTGGCGGCCTTCTCGAACTTTTTCATGACGCGGTCGCGCTTGAGCTTCGACAGATAGTCGACGAACAAGACGCCGTTGAGATGGTCGATCTCGTGCTGGATGCAGGTGGCGTAGAGGCCTTCGGCGTCTTCCTCGTGCACCTTGCCATCGAGATCGGTGAAGCGCACGCGCACCTTCGCGGGCCGTTCGACCTCCTCGTAATATTCGGGGATCGAGAGGCAGCCTTCCTCGTAGACCGAAAGTTCTGCTGACGAGGCGATGATCTCGGGATTGATGAAGACGCGCGGCAGCGGCTTTGTCTCGCCGTTCTCGTCGCGCTTGGCGAGGTCCATGGTGATGAGTCGCAGCGGCTGCGCGACCTGGATCGCGGCGAGGCCAATGCCGGGCGCGTCGTACATGGTCTCGAACATGTCGTCGGCAAGCTTGCGGATCTCCGAAGTGACCTTCTCGATCGGCTTGGAGACGAGGCGCAACTGCTTGTCGGGCAGGATGATGATTTCTCTGAGGGCCATGGCCGCGATTTAAGCCCCAGGCCGGATGCGGTCAATGCGGCCGGGAACCCCGTTAACCCCTCGCTAACCATAAACCTTCGTCTTTCGTTAACCATAAAAATTGGGGGGTGATTAACCCCGATCGTTCCCTCTTCGTTCGCGAATCTCGGCGAATCGCGTTAGAAGGGCCCATGAACGAGATCATTTTCATGCTGAGCGACTGGCCGGTGCGCACGATCGATGCGCTGATCGGGTTCGGCGCCCTCGTCCTCCTCCTGCTGGTGGTCATTGCGGTGGTGATCGCGCGTTCCGGGCGGCGCGGCGCGGAACTGGCGATGGCCCATGCGATCCGGGCCGACGAGCTCGAGGAGCGCCTCGCCCAGGTGCTGCGCGCCCAGAGCGAGGCGTCCGGCCGGGTCGACGCCATGACCCAGACGCTCGCCGGCCGCCAGGCCGAGATGGCGCGGGCGGTCAACGAACGGCTGGACTCGGTGACCCATCGCGTCGGCCAGTCCATGGAACATTCGACCCGCAACACCATGGAGAGCCTGCGCGCGCTGCACGAGCGGCTCGGCATCATCGACAGCGCCCACAAGAACCTCACCGACCTCACCACCCAGGTGACCACCCTGCGCGACGTGCTCGCCAACAAGCAGTCGCGCGGCGCCTTCGGCCAGGCCCGGATGGAGGCGATCGTCCAGGACGGACTGCCGAAGGGGTCCTACGAGTTCCAGTTCACGCTCTCGACCGGCAAGCGGCCGGATTGCGTCGTGTTCCTGCCCGACCAGCGCCCACTCTGCATCGACGCAAAGTTTCCGCTGGAGGCGATGACGGCGCTGCACGACGCCCGTACCGACGAGGAGCGGCGCGTTGCCACCCAGCGGCTGCGCAGCGACGTGATGAAGCATGTCAGCGACATCGCTGAAAAATATCTCGTCACCGGCGAGACCCAGGAGATGGCGCTGATGTTCGTGCCGTCGGAATCGGTCTATGCCGAGATCCACGACGGCTTCGACGACGTGATCCAGAAGGCCTATCGCGCCCGCGTCGTGCTGGTGTCGCCCTCGCTCCTGATGCTCGCGATCCAGGTGATGCAGCAGATCATGAAGGACGCGCGCATGCGCGATGCCGCCGACCAGATCCAGACTGAAGTGATCAAGCTGGGCGACGATCTCGGCCGCCTGCGCGACCGCGTCCTCAAGCTGCAAAAGCATTTTGCCGACGCGAACGAGGACGTCCGCCAGATCCTGATCTCCGCCGACAAGATCGAAAAGCGCGCAGGGCGGATCGAGGAGCTGGATTTCAGCAAGTCCGACGCCGAGGGTCCGCGCCTGGTGGCGACGGGAGCGGGCGAGCTGTTTCCGCGGAAGCTCCAGGCGGGGGAGTGATTCTCGTCTGAGATCCGGTACGCTGCCAACCCAATTTCGCTGTCGTCGCCCGGTCAAGCCGGGCGACGACATCTCCCTTGTGGCAGGCACGACACCTTCCCCCAGAATCTGTTAACACCGCCCCATGACCGCACCCGATGCGACCTCCGCCGCCGCGACTTCCGCCCCTGCGACCTCCTGGCGCGACAGTCTTGCCGTTTACCTGCAGCCGCGGGTGCTGATCGTGTTGTTTCTGGGCTTCTCCTCCGGCCTGCCGCTGGCGCTGTCCGGCTCGACGCTGCTGGTGTGGATGCGCGAGGCCGGAGTCGATCTGAAGACCATCGGGCTGTTTGCACTGGTCGGCACGCCCTACACGCTGAAATTCCTGTGGGCACCGCTGGTCGATGCGCTACATGTGCCGCTGTTCACCCGCGCCTTCGGGCGGCGGCGGGGCTGGCTGGTGTTTTCGCAGCTGCTGCTGATCGTCGCGATCCTGCTGCTGGCGCTGACGGATCCGGCACGGTCGCCGTTCTACGTCGCGCTCGGCGCGCTGCTGGTGGCGACGACATCGTCGACGCAGGACATCGTGGTCGATGCCTTCCGCGTCGAAAGCCTGCCCGAGAGCGAGCAGGCCGCCGGCATGGCCGCTTACGTCGCCGCCTACCGCATCGGCATGCTGGTCTCGACGGCGGGCGCGCTGTTCATCGTCTCGGGCTTCGAAAGCACGGGCATCACCCGCACATCGGCCTGGATGTGGGGCTATATGGTGATGGCGGCGATGGTGCTGATCGGGACGGTCACCGCATTGGCCGCGACCGAGCCGGAGCAATCGGAGCGGGCCGATGCCGCAACGCAGGCCGACAGTGCGTTTGCGCGGGTGCTGCACGCGGCGATCGGCGCCTTCTCGGAGTTCTTGACGCGCAAGGATGCGCTCGTCGCACTCGCCTTCGTCGTGCTGTTCAAGTTCACCGACGCCTTCTCCGGCACGATGACCGCGCCGTTCGTGATCGACCTCGGCTTCACCCGCAACGACTATGCGGCGATCGTGAAGGGCGTCGGCCTCGCCGCGACGCTGATCGGCGGCTTTGCCGGCGGCTTCGTCGCACGGCGCTACTCGTTGGCGACATCGCTCTGGATCGGCGGCGTGGTGCAGGCGCTGGCCAATCTCTCCTTCTCCTGGCTCGCCATTGTCGGCACCAATCAATGGGCGCTGGCGTTCGCCATCTGCGCCGAGAATTTCACCAGCGCCATCGGCACCGTGATCTTCGTCGCCTACCTCTCGGCGCTGTGCCAGAACCCGCTGCACACGGCGACGCAATATGCGCTGCTCACCGCGCTCGCGGCGGTGGGGCGGACATATCTCTCGTCAGGCGCAGGCTTCGTCGCCGAGACGACCGGCTGGCCGCTGTTCTTCGTGATCTGCGTGCTGGTGGCGATCCCGAGCCTGATGCTGCTGGCCTACTTGCAGAAGCGCGGGCATTTTGAGGCGCTGGGGCCGGTGAGGGTTTAGCTGCGACTCGCTGTCATGCCTCGCGAAGGCGGGGCATCCAGTACTCCGAGACAGTCGTGATCTACCGAGAAGCTGCGGCGTACTGGATCGCCCGCCTTCGCGGGCGATGACACCGGAATCGGGGAGTGGGTCGCCCTACTGCTTCTTGATGATGCTCCATTTCGTGATCACGGCCTCGCTCATCTGACCGGCATCGCTGGCGCAGGCGATCTCGTCGACCTTGACGGAGATTTCCTTGCCGACGAAGGATTTCAGCTGCGTGGCCTGGGCGTCGCTGGAGGTGACGAGCTGGAAGGTCTCAGGACCAGTCTCGAGGTTGCACAGGCCATTCGGCGCCGGCAGGCGACGCGGCTCGGAGGGGATCTGGTAGGTCGCGACGCGCTTGCCGGCGTTCTTGACGTCGCGCACTTTCAGCGCGCTCAGCTCTCCCGAGAGTACATCGCCATTGTTGATCGGCTTGCCCGGCTTCGACGGCGGCGGAGCTTCGTCACCCTGCTGCGCGGCGATGGCCGGGCTCACCAGCATCGCCATCGTCGCGACCAAAGCCAATCGTGTGGCGAAAAGTTTCGTCATGTCGTCGTTCCGTGAGAGATCTTTGGATGGCTAGAACAGGGTGCGCTGCCGCATCGCAGCCGATAGCGTACCTTCGTCGAGATAATCAAGCTCGCCGCCGACAGGAACTCCATGGGCGAGCCGCGTCACCTTCACATTGGCGTCCTGAAGCAGGTCGGTGATGTAGTGCGCCGTGGTCTGACCGTCGACGGTGGCATTCAGCGCCAGGATGATTTCGTGCACCTGCGAATCATGGGCGCGCGCGACCAGCGCGTCGATGGTCAGATCCTGCGGGCCGACACCATCGAGCGGCGACAATGTCGCGCCTAGCACATGATAGCGCCCTTGGGTCGCATTGGCCCGCTCCAGCGCCCAGAGATCGGCGACGTCGGCGACGACGACGATGATGGCGCCATCGCGCTTCGGATCGGTGCAGACCGTGCAGGGGTTTTGCGTGTCGATGTTGCCGCAGGTCTTACAGACCTGGACCTTGTCGAGCGCGACCTGGAGCGCGGAGGCCAGCGGCATCATCAAGGCTTCGCGCTTCTTGATCAGGTGCAGCGCGGCGCGCCGCGCCGAGCGCGGACCGAGGCCCGGCAAACGCGCAAGCAGCTGAATCAGCCGCTCGATCTCGGGACCTGCAACCGCGCCCATATTACTGGCCGAACACCCCCGGCGGCAGGCCGAGCCCGCCGGTGAGGGCCTGCATCTTCTCCTGCATGGCCGTCTCCGCCTTGCGGCGCGCATCGCCGAGGGCGGTGACGAGCAGGTCTTCCAGCACCTCGCGCTCCTCCGCCTTCATCAGCGAGGGATCGATCTTGACGCCCTTGACGTCCATCTTCGCGGTCATGCGCACGGCGACGAGGCCGCCGCCCGAGATGCCCTCGACCTCGACATTGGCGAGCTCGTCCTGCATCGCCTGCATCTTGGATTGCAGCTGCGCCGCCTGCTTCATCATGCCGAGAAAATCAGCCATGGGTGCGTGTCCTTGGGAACAAAGAACTGGCTCTAGAGATCGTCGTCGCCGTCGGAACCGTCGGGCGGATCGTCACTGCCATAGTCGGTGTTTATATTGGATTCCGGCGTCTCCGGGGCAAGCCTGCGGACCTCGACGACCTTCGCCCCGGGAAAACGCGACAGCACTTCCTGCACGCGGGGATCGGCCTCCGCGGTACGCGCATGCTCCTGCTTGGCCGCCTGGTTCACCGAGCGCAGCGTCGGCTGGCCCTGCTCGTTGGAGACGATCACCGTCCAGCGCCGGCCGGTCCACATCTCGAATTTCTTCGCGAGCTCCGAGATCATGGTCTTGGAGGCGTTGGGCTCAAGCGCGACTTCCAGCCGGCCTTCCTCGAAACGGACGAGGCGCATGTCGCCTTCGAGCGCGCCCTTGGTCATGAGATCGCGCTTCTGCCCGGCCAGCGCAACGAGCTGGGTGAAGCTCGTGATGCGGAGCTGGGGGGCTGCACCTTGCGGATTGGGCGCGGGCGCCGCCATCTGCGGCCGGGCGCCACCGCCGCCGAACGACGGCGGCGAGGACGTCGGCATACGAGCAGGCATAGCGGACGCAACCGGCGCCGGCGCACTGCTGCGCGCAGCACCAGCACTGCCGCCGCTGCTCGCGACCGGTGAGCCGCCGCCGTTCTGCTCCAGCATCCTGAGCGCTTCGTCGGGCGTCGGAAGATCGGCGACATAGGCGATGCGCACCAGCACCATCTCCGCCGCTGCGGCGGGCCTCGTCGCTCCCTGCACCTCGGTGATGCCCTTGAGCAGCATCTGCCACATCCGCGACAGCACGCGCATCGAGATCTTCGAGGCGAACTCCTTGGCGCGCACGCGCTCGGTCTCGCCATAGGCAACGTTGTCGGCGGTGGCCGGCACGATCTTCACGCGGGTGACGAAATTGACGAATTCGGCGAGGTCCGAGAGCACGACGATGGGGTCGGCGCCGACATCGTACTGGTCGCGGAACTCCTTGAAGGCGGCCGCGATGTCGCCGCGCGCCAGCGACTCGAACAGGTCGATGACGCGGGGGCGGTCGGCAAGGCCCAGCATCTGCCTGACCGCATCGGCCTTCACCTGGCCGGCCGCATGCGCGATCGCCTGGTCCAGTAGCGACAGCGAATCGCGCACCGAGCCTTCGGCGGCGCGCGCGATGATGCCTAGCGCCTCCGGCTCGATCTCGACGCTTTCCTTCGCGGCAATGTTGGCGAGGTGCTTCATCAGCACGTCGGCCTCGACGCGGCGCAGGTCGAAGCGCTGGCAGCGCGACAGCACCGTGACCGGAACCTTGCGGATCTCGGTCGTCGCGAACACGAACTTGGCGTGCTCCGGCGGCTCCTCCAGCGTCTTCAGGAAGGCGTTGAACGCCGCCGTCGACAGCATGTGGACTTCGTCGATGATGTAAACCTTGTAGCGGGCGCTGGCCGGCGCATAGCGCACGCTGTCGTTGATCTGGCGGACGTCGTCGACGCCGGTATGCGAGGCGGCGTCCATCTCCAGCACGTCCATGTGCCGGCTTTCCATGATCGCCTGGCAATGCACGCCCAGGGTCGGCATGTGGATGGTCGGCCCCTTCACCGAACCATCAGGCATCTCGTAGTTGAGCGCACGGGCCAGAATGCGCGCGGTGGTGGTCTTGCCGACGCCGCGGACGCCGGTGAGAATCCAGGCCTGCGGAATGCGCCCGGTCTCGAACGCATTGGAGACGGTGCGGACCACGGCCTCCTGGCCGATCAGATCGTCGAACGAGGAGGGACGGTATTTGCGCGCCAGCACCCGGTAAGGCGCATTGCCGGCCGGGCCGGCGCTATCGGGGTTGGGAGGGGCGCCAGCGTCGGTCATCGGTCGATCCGCAATGAAATGTCTCTTGGCCGGCTTTTGCGGAAAGGAGCGCGCTGGCGACTGGTGCCGCCGGCGCTGGTTCGCTCGGAAAAACAGGTAGGAGACTGACGAGCGACCCGATCCGGACCTCGTTAGGGCTGCTTCCTTCCGGACCTGACCCGGTTGGCGAGTGGCTCCTCCACCGCCAATCTCCCGGTCCCTATTTGGGGCCAAAGGAAGCGGAAAGCAAGCGGGTATCGGCTCGAACGGCTCGGGTTTGCCCAGCATCCGGGCAATTCCCGGCCTGCCCAGCCGATAGGCTGTGCTTTCACCGCACGGACCACCTTGCTAAGAACGCCTGCCGGAACTCCATCCCAACCAGAAAAGCGATTGATCCCAATGGTTACACGTCGTGATGTTGCATCGATTGTCGGGCTCGGCGCCGTGACCGCGGCCGCGCTGGCCACCCCGGCCGTGGCCCAGACCGCCGATCCAAACGAATCGACCTTCGCCCGCATCCGCCGGACCAAGAAGATGCGGATCGGTGCCGTCGGCGGCGGCGCACCCTATTACATGAAGGATCTCGCCTCCGGCCAGTGGAAGGGTTTCTACATCGACATCGCCAAGGGCCTCGCCGACGACATGGAGGCCGAGCTCGAGATCACCGAGACCACCTGGGGCAATTCGGTGCTGGATCTCCAGGCCAACAAGATCGACATCTTCTTCGGCCTCAACCCGACCCCGAAGCGCGCGCTGGTGGTCGATTTCTCCGTGCCGGTCTTCAACAATGCCTTCGCCATCCTCTGCAAGAAGGATTTCAAGCCGAAGAGCTGGGCCGAGCTGAACTCGCCCGACATCAAGATCGCGGTCGACCAGGGCTCCTCGCATGACCAGGTCGTCAGCCGCCTGACGCCGAAGGCGCAGATCACGCGGCTGAAGACCGCGGACGATGCCACCGCCGCGCTGCAGACCGGCCGCGTCGACGCGCAGTGCCTGATCACCATGCTGTCGCTGACCGTGCTGAAGAAGAACCCGTCACTCGGCCAGCTGGTGCTGCCGACGCCGATCTTCGCCACCACCTCGAATGCCGGCTTCCGACGCGAAACCGACAAGACCTGGCGCGACTACGTCAACACCTGGATCGACTTCAACAAGGGTCTCGGCTTCATCCGCAACGCGATCATCACCAACATGGAGCTGGTGGGCGTGACGGAAGCGGACATTCCGCCGGGCGTGTCGCTGTAAGCTTCCACCGCCATTCCGGGCCTCGCGAAGCGAGAACCCGGAATCTCGCGCTACAATCTCCGGATTCCGGGTTCGCTCTCCGGGCGCCCCGGAATGACGTCACCCACGACGAGTTAACACACGCATGTATCAGTGGGACTTCGGCATCCTCTGGAGCTATCGCTGGCTCTTTCTCAACGGGCTTGGCGTCACCGTCGGTTTCACGATCGTCATCGTGGTGTGCGGACTGCTGTTCGGCCTGCTCGGGGCGTTCGGCAGCCTGTCGCGCTTCAAGGCGTTGCGCCTCGTCGCCCTCGCCTTCATCGAGGCGTTCCGCTGCACCCCGATCCTGGTGCAGCTGATCTGGTTCTATTACGCGCTGCCGATCCTCGCCGGCGTCGAGATGACGCCGATCACGGCCTCGGCGCTGGCGCTCTCGCTCTATGGCGGCTCGTTCTATTCGGAGATCATTCGCGGCGGCATCGTTTCGATCGACCGCGGCCAGTCCGAAGCCGGCGCCGCGCTCGGCATGACGCCTGTTCAGACCATGCGGCGCATCGTGCTGCCGCAGGCGATCAAGCGCATGATCCCGGCGCTGATGAACCAATCGATCATCCAGTTCAAGAACACGTCGCTGGTTTCGGTGCTGGCGGTGCCCGATCTCGTCTATCAGAGCCAGGTCGCCGCCCATGACAGCTACCGGCCACTGGAGACCTACACCGCGGTCGCGGTCGCCTATGCGGCAATCCTGATTCCGCTCACCATCATCGTCCGCCGCGGCGAGAAGCGACTGGCGGTGAGCGAATGAGCGAGCCATCCAAGAATACTTCGAAAATCGAGATCCGCGGGCTGCGTAAGAGCTTCGGCAGCAACGAGGTCCTCAAGAACATCAATCTCGACGTCGCCAAGGGCGGCGTGGTCGCGTTGATCGGCCCGTCGGGCTCCGGCAAGTCGACGCTGCTCCGCTGCATCAATCTCCTGGTCGTTCCCGACGGCGGCAGCGTCCGCGTCGGCGACACAAGCTTTGCATTCGGCGACGGCGCGAAACTCCCCGACGTAAAGACGCTGGCGAAATTCCGTGCCACCACCGGCATGGTGTTCCAGCACTTCAACCTGTTCCCGCACATGACGACGCTGCAGAACGTGATGGAAGGACCAGTCACGGTGCGGCGCATGGCCAGGGCGGACGCCGAGAAGCTTGCGCGTGCGCAGCTCGCCAAGGTGGGCCTTGCGGAGAAAGCTGACCAATATCCGGCGACGCTCTCAGGCGGCCAGAAGCAGCGCGTCGCGATCGCGCGTGCGCTCGCCATGGAGCCTGACGTCATGCTGTTCGACGAGGCGACCTCGGCGCTCGATCCTGAATTGGTCGGCGAGGTCCTGAACGTGATGCAGCGCCTCGCCTCGGAAGGCATGACCATGGTGATCGTGACCCACGAGATCGCGTTCGCCCGCGAGGTCGCCGACCGCCTCATCTTCATGCGCGACGGAATCGTCGTCGAGGAGGGCCCGGCGCGGCAGGTGATCGACAATCCGCAGGAAGCCGCGACGCGCGCCTTTCTTGGCCATTTCCACCGCACCGGCGCCTTGGCGCCGGCTACACCGGCATCGTGATGTCTGAAATCAATCGTGTCTATCTCGTCACCGGTGCCGCCAGTGGTATCGGACGCGCCACTGCAAAGCTGCTCGCGGCGTCCGGCATCGGGCTCGTGCTGCATACCCGATCCAATTCAGAAGGCCTCGAGGCGACCGTCGGGGCAGCCGCGGCGCAAGGCGCTGTCGTTGCAAAATGCCTCGGTGACCTCGCCGAGGAAACCGCGGCCGCCGACGCGATCGCTGCTGCGCAAACGGCCTTCGGCCGACTCGACGGATTGGTTCTGGTCGGCGGCCACGCCCGCCGCGGCAGCGCCATCGGCACGCCGCCGGATCAGTTCCGTCAGGCGATGGACGAATCGGCACTCGCCTTCACACGGATGGTCGACGCCGCACTTCCACTGCTGCGCGCTGGGCGCGATGCGCGCATCGTGGCGGTATCGTCCTTCGTGGCACACGCGATCCGGCCCGAATTCGCGCCGTTCGCCGCGACCGCCGCGAGCCGCTCCGCGCTGGAGGCGCTGGTGCGGCTGACCGCGATCGAGCTTGCGAGCGACGGCATCACCGTCAACGCAGTGTCGCCGGGCCTGATCGTCAAGGACAGACCGAGCGAGAGCCGGCTGTCGCCCGAGCAGATCGCCGCAACCGAAGCGCTGATCCCGATGCGCCGCCGCGGGCGGCCGGAGGAAGTCGCCGAAATCATCGCCTTCCTGGCATCACCGAAGGCGTCCTACGTCACCGGCCAGGTCTGGCACGTCAATGGAGGCCTGACATGAGCCAAGCAACCGTCGAGCGTCTCAGGCTCTTCCTGATCGAAAGTCCGATCAAGATGGCTCGCCTGCAGGGCGTCGGCAACGTCAAGGGCACGGTGAAGCGCGTGCTGATCGAGCTCACGTCCAGCGACGGGGTGATCGGCTGGGGCGAGGCGGCGCCGTGGGAGGTCTTTACGGGCACACCGGAAGCAGCCTTTTCGGCGCTCGACGTTTACTTAAGGCCGATCGTGCTCGGAAAGCCGGTGCGCCGCATCCGCGCGCTGATGGCCGAGCTCGACCGCGCGCTGGTCGGACACGCCGAGGCCAAGGTCGCCATCGAGATGGCGTTGCTCGACATCGTCGGCAAATCGTCGGGACTTTCGGCCGCCGACCTCCTCGGCGGCCGCGTGCGCGACACCATTCCCCTCTCCTTCTCGATCGCCGATCCGGACTTTGCTGCCGATCTCGAGCGCATGCGGAAAATGGTTCCCGACGGCAATATCATCTACAAGGTCAAGACCGGTGTGAAGCCGCATCGCGAGGACCTCGATCATCTCGCGGCGATCCGCAAGGAATTCGGCGACAAGGTCGACCTGCGCGTCGATTACAACCAGGCGCTCGCGCCGTTCGGCGCCATCAAGGTCCTGCGCGATGTCGAAGAATTCGCGCCGACCTTCATCGAGCAGCCAGTTCCGCGAAAATTTCTCGACGTCATGGCGCAGCTCACCGCCGCCCTGGAAACGCCGGTGCTGGCCGACGAAAGCTGCTTCGATCGCCGCGACATGATGGAGGTGGTGCGCCGCGAGGCCGCCGACGCGGTCTCGATCAAGCTGATGAAGGCCGGCGGCCTGTTCGAAGCGCAGGCGATCATGGCGATTGCCGATATTGCCGGCCTGCCCGGCTATGGCGGCACGCTGTGGGAGGGCGGCATCGGGCTTGCCGCCGGCACCCAGCTGATCGCAGCGACACCAGGCATCTCACTCGGCTGCGAATTCTACATGCCGCACCACGTGCTGACCGAGGATGTGCTGGAGGAGCGCATCGCCAACCGCGCCGGTCACGTTGTCGTGCCTGACGGCCCGGGCCTCGGCATCCGCGTCAGCGAAGCCTCGGTTCGCGCCAATGCAAGGGTGATCGCGGAGGCGTGAGACAGCCACCGCCATGACCGATAAAGTCGGTCGTCGTCCCGGGGCGCGCAAAGCGCGAGCCCGGGACCCATAACCACAGGATCGAGTTTGGCGAAGATTCCGAGTTACCAGCTCGCGCCATAACCACTCCCTATGGTTATGGATCCCAGATCGGCGCGCGCTTTGGGCGCGCTTGTCCGGGACGACGAGCGTGTATGCAGTTGCCAACCTTCCCCTCGCTAACGCCCTATCGTATGGTCGCTCCTAAACAAGCCCGAACCCATCGGGCCGTCCGGAAACGCATATGCCCGAACCCGCCTGGTCGCTGCACTCCCGCCTGAAAGAGGACACCATCGACATCGGCGATTTGCCGCTGTCGAAGGTGCTGGTCATCAAGGACGCGCATTATCCCTGGCTGCTGCTGGTGCCGCGACGCCTCGACGCGGTCGAGATCATCGATCTGGACGAGGTGCAGCAGGCGCAGCTGATGACCGAGATCTCCCGCGTCTCGCGTGCGCTGAAGGAGATCACCAAATGCGACAAGCTCAACGTCGCCGCGCTCGGCAACCTGGTGCCGCAGCTTCACGTCCACATCATCGCGCGGCGCACCAGTGACGCCGCCTGGCCGCGGCCGGTCTGGGGCGTGATGCCGCCATTGGCGCATGACGCCGCAGAGGTTCAGAATTTCATCAGCGCGCTTCGCCGCAAGATCTGGTTGGGTTGAAAGAACAATAATGTCAGCATTCGATGCATTTCCGCTGGGACAGCCCGCCTTCGTCACCAACGTCCTCGACCGTGCCGCGCATCTGCGCCGCGACGACGAGAAGCTGTTCGCGATGGAGCAGAAGTCCACCTCGCGCGCCTATGTCGTTTACCGCGACTCGCTCCTGGTCAGGCGCGAGGGCGACAAGACGCGTGCGCTGCTCTCGATCGACGAGGCGCTGAAGTGCGGCGCCAATCCCGGCACCATCTTCCTCGGCCTGCGTGACGGCGCCGCGGTGTTCGGCATGGGCCTGTCGCAGGCCGCCGCCGAGAAGCTGGTCGGACGCGAGGACTACACCGTGACCGAGCTGCGCGGCATGGCGATGCAGGGCGCGATCCCTCCCGAGGAGCTCTCGGCCGTGGCGATGGCGAAGTCGATGGTGAGCTGGCACCAGCGCCACGGCTATTGCGCCAATTGCGGCACGCGTAGCGCGATGAAGGAAGGCGGCTGGAAGCGCGACTGTCCGGCTTGCAAGGCCGAGCACTTTCCGCGCACCGATCCGGTCGTGATCATGCTGGTCGCCTCCGGCGACAAGTGCCTGCTCGGCCGCCAGAAGCAGTTTCCGCCGGGTATGTATTCGTGCCTCGCCGGCTTCGTCGAGGCCGCCGAAACCATCGAGGACGCGGTGCGCCGCGAGATCCTGGAAGAGTCGGGCATTCACTGCACCGACGTGCAGTATTACATGACCCAGCCCTGGCCCTATCCGTCGTCGCTGATGATCGGCTGCAGCGCCCGGGCCGTGAGCGAGGACATCGTCGTCGATCGCATGGAGCTGGAAGACGCGCGCTGGTTCACGCGCGAGGAGGCAGCCCTGATGCTGACACGGACGCATCCGGACGGGCTCGCCGGCCCGCATCCCTTCGCCATCGCCCATCACCTGCTCGGCCGCTGGGTCCACGACAAGAGCGGCGCATAAGCGATCATCGATGGTGCTATCTGGGACTGCCCCGCGCATCCTCTGCATCGGCATTCCCGTGCGCGACCTCACGTTCCGGGTCGAGGCCATCCCCGCGCGCGGCAGCAAGGCCAACGCCACGCATCTTGCCGAGATCTGTGGCGGCAACGCGCTCAATGCCGCAATCGCCATTGCGCGTCTCGGCGGCCGCGTCGCGTTCGCAGGCCCCATGGGCGATGCGCGGGAGATGTCGAGCGGCTTCATTCTCCAGCAGATGGCGGAGGAGGGGATAGACACCGCTCACATCGTGCGCATGCCTGATGTGACCACGCCGGTCTCCGCGATCATGATCGAGCCCTCCGGCGAACGGACGCTCACGATCTATCGCGATCCCGGCCTGTGGAGCGTGAAGCTGCCCGACGCCGACGCATTGCTCGCCGATTGCCGCGCGCTGCTCGTCGAAAGCCGCTGTACAGCGTTCGCAACCTCCCTCAGCGCCGAGGCGCGGCGGCGCGGGATTCCGGTCATCGTCGGCATCGACCGTGCAATGTCATTGCACGACAGCCTGCTCACACTCGCCACGCACCTGCTGTTCGCCAGCGAGCAGGTGCAGGAGATGGCCGGCGTCACCGAGGACGGCGAGGCCCTGAGGCGCCTGGCCAGGCTGACACCCGCCTTCCTCGCCGCCACCCGCGGCTCGAACGGCACGATCTGGTTGAACGAGACCGGCGAATTGGAGGAGACCGCGGCCTTTCCGGTCCAGGCGGTCGATACGCTCGGCGCCGGAGATGTCTTCCATGGCGCCTTCACGCTTCGTCTGGCCGAGGGTGAGGGGGTGCGGGAGGCGCTGCGATTCGCCGCGGCTGCCGCGGCGCTGAAATGCACCCGTCATGGCGGCGGCCAAGCCGCCCCACAACGCCTTGAAGTTGAAGAGCTTTTACGCACCGGGCGGGTGCCTGAGGCCAGCGGACCGCCGCGATAATGGACTTGCTATAGAAATATTTTCTCTATATCAGGAAAATAGACCCCTGAAATGGAACAAAGTTCTTCAAATGACCGACCTCGCTGTCCAACCTCCTGAGACCAGCCGCCGCCTCGATGCCATCGACCGCAAGATCCTGATGGTGCTCCAGGAGGATGCCTCGCTGTCCGTCGCCGAGATCGGCGACCGCGTCGGCCTGTCCTCGACCCCGTGCTGGAAGCGGATCCAGCGGCTGGAGGCCGACGGCGTGATCATCAAGCGAGTCGCTCTGGTCGATCAGAATAAGATCGGGCTCGGCATCTCCGTGTTCGTGTCGGTCGAGAGCGCCGACCATTCCGACGCCTGGCTGAAGAAGTTCGCCGAGGCCGTCAGCGCCATGCCCGAGGTGATGGAGTTCTACCGCATGGCAGGCGACGTCGATTACATGCTGCGCGTCGTGGTCGCGGACATGCAGGCCTATGACGTATTTTACAAGAAGCTGATCAGCGCCGTGCCGCTGAAGAACGTCACCTCGCGCTTCGCGATGGAGAAGATCAAGTCGGTCACCGCGCTGCCGATCCCGGCGGTGGTGGCGGCTTAGGCGCACCACGCGGAAAGTGTCATCGCCCGGCTCGACCGGGCGATCCCGTACTCCGAGGCGGCTGTGATTGAACCGAGAGGCCGCGGCGTACTGGATGCCCCAACTACGCGGGGCATGACAGCGAGATTTTGGCGAGGGTTGCGCTTCCCTGACGCCCCTCAGATCTTCTGGTTGTACTCGCCGACCTCGGGATGCGTGCCGAGCACGGCATTCACCATCTCGAACATGTCGTGCATGCGCTGCTCGGAGACCGGGCTCTCGACCACCACGACGAGCTCGGGCTTGTTGGAGGAGGCGCGCACCAGGCCCCAGCTACCGTCCTCGACCGTGACGCGCACGCCGTTGACGGTGACGAGATCGCGAATCGACTGGCCGCCGATCTTCGCACCCTTCGCCTGCAAGCCCTCGAAGTGCTTCACCACCTTGTCGATGACCCCGTATTTGACCTCGTCGGCGCAATGCGGCGACATGGTCGGCGACGACCAGGTCTTTGGCAGCGCGTTCTTCAAATCCGCCATCGACTTGCCCGGCGCACGGTCGAGCATGTCGCAGATCGCGATCGCCGAGACGAGGCCGTCGTCATAACCGCGGCCGAACGGCTTGTTGAAGAAGAAGTGGCCGGACTTCTCGAAGCCCGCCAGCGCGCCCATCTCGTTGGTGCGGCGCTTCATATAGGAATGCCCTGTCTTCCAATAGGCGACCTTGGCGCCCTGCTTCTGCAGCACCGGATCGGTGACGAACAGGCCGGTCGACTTCACGTCGACGACAAACTGCGCGTCCTTGTGGATCGCCGACATGTCGCGCGCCAGCATTACGCCGACCTTGTCGGCAAAGATCTCCTCGCCAGTGTTGTCGACGACGCCGCAGCGGTCGCCGTCACCGTCGAAGCCGAGGCCGACATCGGCTTTGTGGTGCAGCACCGCGTCGCGGATCGCGTGCAGCATCTCCATGTCTTCCGGATTCGGATTGTATTTCGGGAAGGTGTGATCGAGCTCGGTATCGAGCGGGACCACTTCGCAGCCGATTGCTTCCAGCACCTGCGGCGCGAACGCGCCGGCGGTGCCGTTGCCGCAAGCCGCGACCACCTTGAGCTTGCGCGTCAGCTTCGGACGAGAGGTGAGATCGGCGATGTAGCGCGCTGGGTAATTCTCGTGGAACTGGTAGGAGCCGCCGGCCTTGTTCTTGAACTCGGCGTTGAGCACGATCTCCTTCAGCCGTGTCATCTCGTCGGGGCCGAAGGTCAGCGGACGGTTGGCGCCCATCTTCACGCCGGTCCAGCCGTTGTCGTTGTGCGAGGCCGTGACCATGGCGACGCAGGGCACGTCGAGATCGAACTGCGCGAAATAGGCCATCGGCGTCACCGCAAGCCCGATGTCGTGCACCCTGCAGCCCGCAGCCATCAGGCCGGAGATCAGCGCGTATTTGATCGAGGCCGAATAGCCGCGGAAATCGTGGCCGGTCACGATCTCCTGCCGGACGCCGAGCTCGGCGATCAAAGCGCCCAGCCCCATGCCGAGCGCCTGCACACCCATCAGGTTGATTTCCTTCTGGAACAACCAGCGCGCGTCGTATTCCCGAAAGCCCGTCGGCTTCACCATCGGCTCGGATTCGAAGGCGTAGGGATTGGGCAACAATACGGATTTCGGCTTCGGGAACATTGAGACGGTCTCGTGAAAAGGGCGGGAATTGATGCAGCCTTAGCGAATGCCGGGCCGCAGCGGAAGGCGGGATTGAAGGCTTATGGCCGGTAATTGCGGCAGTTTGGTAACGAAGAAACGTTACCGCAAAGGCGTCCTAAGCAAGAACTCTTTTGAAAGAGCGGCGCCCGATCGCGGCAGGCTCCGCCTATTGCTCAAGCACCATCTGGCCGTTGGCGTATTCGAAGCGCTTCAGGCGGGACAGGAAGGAGAGGCCGAGCAGGTTCTCCGACAGCGCCTCGTCGGGCAGCACCATGGCGTCGACGTCGCGCACGACGAGACCGCCGACATCGAGCATGGCGATGCGGGCGCGCGCGGCCTTGATGGTGCCGTTGGCGGTGGAGACGGTAGCGTTGTAATCGCTGCGCGACGGACGCAGGCCAAAGCGGGCCGCCGAGGTCTCGTTCAGCGCAACCACGGAGGCGCCGGTGTCGACCATGAATCCGATGCGCTGGCCGTCGATCCGGCCCTCGGTCTGGAAATGACCGCGACCGTCGCGGGAAATGGCGAGACTGCGGCCGCCGGCTGGCGCACTCGTCGCGACCGCGACCGACGTGCGCGGCGCCGACGTAGCGGAAGCCGAGCTCATCTTGTCCGCCATCTGCGCCATAAAGGTGCCGAGGCCGATCATGACGGCCGCGATGATCATAATGTTACGCATCACACCACTTCCGGCCCGAAAGCTCGATTTCACCACACCGCGCGCCTCGCGGCGAGCGAAGCCGCGCCGGGGCCGTGTCATTTTGACGAAAAGGATGAGCGTATGGTTAATGGCTTGAACCTTCGCCGCTTGTGCGAGGTACGCTGGAAGAGACACCGGTGGTCTCCGCAGCGTCATGGCCGGGCTTGTCCTGCCTGCGGGCGGGAGAGGACATCTCAAGTCCCGCGCGGCTTCGCCCGGCGGGTCGGCAGCGCATTGGCCGGATCGTCCGGCCAGGGATGGCGCGGGTAGCGGCCGCGCAGGTCGGAGCGCACTGCGCTGTAGCTGCCACGCCAGAAGCCCGGGAGATCACGCGTCACCTGCACCGGGCGCTGTGCCGGCGATAACAGCTCCAACACCAGCGGCACCTTGCCGGCCGCGATCGAAGGATGGGTGTTGAGGCCGAACAATTCCTGCAGCCGGACCGCAATGCTCGGCCCCTGCTCGGCCTCGTAGTCGATCGCGAGCACGCTCCCCGTAGGCGCCTCGAAATGCGTCGGCGCCTCGCGGTCGAGCCTTGCCCGCATCTCCCACGGCAGCAGTGCCATCAGCGCATCGGAGAGATCCCCGGGCGAGATGTCCTTGAGCGCGATCTTGTCGTAGAGCGCCGGCACCAGCCAGTCGTCACGCCGTGCGATCAGCCCGTCGTCCGACAGATCAGGCCAGCTGTCGCCCTCGGCCCTGCGCAAGAACATCACGCGGTCGCGCCACTGCTTGGCGGCCTTCGACCAGGGCAGCCGGTCGAGACCGGCGGCGATCAATCCGTCGGCGAGAATGTGCGCGGTCTCCTCGGACGGCGACACCGCGAGGGTGGCTTCCGACAGCGTGATCGCATGCAGCGCGCGCTTGCGCCGCGCCCGAAGCGCCATCGCGCCACGGTCGAACGAGATCTCGTCCAGGGTCTCGATGTGCTCGGCGAAGTGCCGCTCGATCTCGTCCTCGGTGATCGGTGCCGCGAGCAGAATCCGCCCGCTCGCCGCCGTTCCCGTCATTTCACCAATCGCGATGTAGGACGCGCGGGCGAGCGAGGAGGTTTGCTCGACGGCGGCGCCGCGGCCATTGGCGAGCACGAAGCTGCCATTGCCGCGATTGCGCGCGACACGGTCCGGGAACGCATAAGCGAGCATCAAGCCGGTCGAAAGATCATCCTGCTGCCCGGCCTTCTCCGCAGCCGCCACTTGCGATGCCCAGCGCCGCGCCAGAGCGCGCGCGCTGGCGGCGCGCGGCGAGCGGTCACGGCGGAACTGGTCGCGCCGGTGCTCGAGATCGACGCTGTCGCCGCCAAGTCCGCGCTCGGTGATGATGGCCGCGATCTCGGCGGCGGCCTCGCCGCTGCCTGCGCGGTGCGAATCCACGATCATCCGCGCCAGCCGCGGCGGCAGCGCCAGTGCGCGCAGGCTCTTTCCCTCCGCGGTGATGCGGCCATCGGCATCGAGCGCGTTGAGCTCAGTCAGCAGGCTCTTTGCTTCCTTCCACGCCGGCCGCGGCGGCGGATCGAGGAACGACAATGCGGCGGGATCGCTGACGCCCCATTGCGCGAGATCGAGCACGAGCGAAGACAGGTCGGCACTCAAGATTTCCGGCTGGGTGTAGGGCGCGAGCGAGGCCGTCTGCGGCTCGTCCCAGAGCCGGTAGCAGACGCCGGGCTCGGTACGGCCGGCGCGGCCGCGGCGCTGGTCCACGGCGGCCCGCGAGGCGCGCACGGTCTCGAGCCGGGTCAGGCCGATGTCGGGCTCGTAGCGCGGCACGCGGGCAAGACCGGAATCGACCACGATGCGCACGCCCTCGATCGTCAGTGAGGTCTCCGCAATCGAGGTCGCAAGCACCACCTTGCGCGTACCCTTCGGCGCCGGCGCGATGGCACGGTCCTGTACGGCAGCATCGAGCGCGCCGAACAGCGGCACGATCTCGATCGAGGCGTCCTGTACCCGCTCGGAAAGGAAGTTCTGGGTACGCCTGATTTCGGCGGCGCCCGGCAGGAACGCCAGGACCGAGCCGCTATCGGCCCGCAGCGCGGACGCAATCGCATCCGCCATCTGCCGCTCCAGCGGGGCATCGACCTTGCGGCCGAGATAGCGCGTCTCGACGGGAAAGGCGCGCCCCTGGCTCTCGACGACGGGCGCTTCCCCGAGCAGTTTGGCGACCCGCGCGCCATCGAGCGTTGCCGACATCACCAGGATGCGCAGATCCTCGCGCAGCCCGGTTTGCGCGTCGCGGGCGAGCGCAAGGCCCATGTCGGCATCGAGCGATCGCTCGTGGAATTCGTCGAACAGGATGGCGGCAACGCCGGACAGTTCGGGATCGTCCAGGATCTGGCGGGTGAAGATGCCCTCGGTCACCACCTCGATCCGCGTCGCCCGCGAGATCTTCGAGCCGAAGCGGACGCGATAACCGACGGTCTCCCCGGCGCGCTCACCGAGCGATCTGGCCATGCGGTCGGCGCTGGCGCGTGCCGCGATACGGCGCGGCTCCAGCACGATGATCTTCTTGTCCCTCGCCCAGGGCGCATCGAGCAAGGCCAGCGGCACGCGCGTGGTCTTGCCGGCGCCGGGTGGCGCCACCAGCACGGCCGCGTTATGCGCCTCCAGCGTGCGCGACAGATCGTCGAGCACGGCATCGATCGGAAGGGGCGTGTCGAAGTTGCGGGGCAATGAAGCATCCGGTCGTCATGCCCGGGCCTTGTCCCGGGCATCCACGTCTTACCTCAGGCTCCGTCATTCCGGGATGGTCCTAAGGACCAGACCTCAGGTGCGCAATTGCGCACCGGGGAATCTCGAGATTCCGGGTTCGCGCTCTGCGCGCCCCGGAATGACAAAGTCACAAGGGCCATTGCGAATAACGAGTCAACCATCAGCCCTGAACCGGCGGGCGGCCGACGCTCTCATAGTTGAAGCCGGCGGCTTCCATGTCCTCGGGGCGGTAGATGTTGCGCAGGTCGACGATAATAGGCTGCGCCATGACGCTCTTCAGCCGGTCGAGGTCGAGCGCGCGGAACTGCACCCATTCGGTGACGATGACGAGCGCATCGGCGTCCTGCGCGCAGGAATAGGCGTCGTCGCAATAGGTGATGCTCGGCAGCTCGCTCTTGGCCTGCTCCATGCCGACGGGATCGAACGCCTTGACCTTCGCGCCCATGTCGATCAGGCCTGTCACCAGCGGGATCGACGGCGCATCGCGCATGTCGTCGGTGTCGGGCTTGAAGGTAAGGCCGAGCACGGCGACGGTCTTGCCGCGCAGATTGCCGCCGAGCGCCTGGCTCACCTTGCGCGCCATCGCGCGCTTGCGGTTCTCGTTGACCGCCAGCACGGATTCGACGATGCGCAAGGAGACATCGTAGTCCTGCGCGATCTTGATCAGCGCTTTGGTATCCTTCGGGAAACACGAGCCGCCGAAGCCGGGACCGGCATGCAGGAACTTGGTGCCGATGCGGTTGTCGAGGCCAATGCCGCGCGCAACCTCCTGCACGTTGGCACCGGCCTTTTCGGAGAGATCGGCGATCTCGTTGATGAAGGTGATCTTGGTCGCCAGGAACGCGTTGGCAGCGTATTTGATCATCTCGGCGGTACGGCGCGCCGTGAACATCAGCGGCGCCTGGTTCAGCGACAGCGGGCGATAGATGTCGCCCATCACCTTGCGGCCGCGCTCGTCGGAGGTGCCGACCACGATGCGGTCGGGGAACTTGAAGTCACGGATCGCCGCGCCCTCGCGCAGGAACTCCGGATTGGATGCGACCACGACGTCGGCGTTGGGATTGGTCTCGCGGATGATGCGCTCGACCTCGTCGCCGGTGCCCACAGGCACGGTCGACTTCGTCACCACGACCGTGAGGCCTTGAAGCGACTGCGCGATCTCGCGCGCGGCGGCGTAGACGTAGGAGAGATCGGCATGACCGTCGCCGCGGCGCGAGGGTGTGCCGACCGCGATGAACACGGCATCGGCTTCTGCCACCGGCTTCTTCAGATCGGTGGTGAAGTCGAGCCGCTTGGCCTTGACGTTGGTCGCGACCAGCTCGTCGAGGCCGGGCTCGTAGATCGGGATCTCGCCACGGTGGAGCGCCGCTATCTTCTTCTCGTCCTTGTCGACGCAGGTGACGTCGTGACCGAAATCGGCAAAGCAGGCCCCGGACACCAGTCCCACATAGCCCGTGCCGATCATCGCGATACGCATGAAAAGTCCCTGTTTTTGAATTGGTTAACGAAACGAAACCCCGACATCGGGGGGTTTAGCATTTTCCCGAGGGGAAGGAACAGCCCGCATGGAAAAAAGCGGCACGGGAAGTGAATCGGTAAAGAAGTGGGAAACCGTAGCCGCTCCACACTGCCCCACACCCGGACAGGACGGGCGGAACACGCCTCGAAAAGGGACATCATGGCACCATCAGGCACAATCGCAGGAAGCGGAGCAATCGGAGCCCCTTCCGCCGGCCGTGTCGACTGGGTCGACTACGCCAAAGGCATTTGCATCATCATGGTCGTGATGATGCATTCGGTGTTGGGTGTCGAGTTCGCCGCCGGCGAGACGGGTTTCATGCATGTGCTCGTTGCCTTCGCGAAGCCGTTCCGGATGCCGGATTTCTTCCTGATCTCGGGCCTGTTCCTGCCGCTGGTGATCGACCGTGACTGGCGAACCTACCTCGACCGCAAGGTGGTGCATTTCGCCTATTTCTATGTCCTCTGGGTGACAATCCAGTTCGGCTTCAAGGCGCCTTCCTTCGCGGCGGAGACGAGCTGGCAGCATGTTGGTCTGTTGTATCTCGAATCCTTCGTCGAGCCGTTCGGCACGCTGTGGTTCATCTATCTGCTGCCGGTGTTCTTCGTCGTCACAAAACTGACACGCAAGATCCCGCCGCTTGCGATCTGGCTCGCCGCCGCCGCGCTGGAGACGGCCGGCATCTCCACCGGCTGGACCGCGATCGACGAGTTCTGCTCGCGCTTCGTCTATTTCTATTCGGGCTATCTGTTCGCGCCTTACGTGTTCGCGCTGTCGGAGCGCGCGCGCAGACATCCGGCGCTTGCGCTCGCGGCGCTCGCGGCCTGGGCGCTGGTCAATGCCGGCCTCGTCGTGCTGGAGGTCAGCGAATGGAAGATCGTCTCGCTCGTGCTCGGCTTTGCCGGCGCCTGCGCGATCATCACGGTGGGCACGCTGCTCGCACGCGCGCAGTGGATGAACCTCCTGCGCTTCTGCGGCGAGCATTCGATCGTGATATATCTCGCCTTCTTCCTGCCGATGGCCGCAACGCGCACGCTACTGCTGCGCACTGGCGTCATCCCCGATATCGGTGCGGTGTCGCTGATCGTCACCGTGGTCGGGGTGCTCGGCGCGCTGGTGATCTGGCAGGCCGCGCTGCGGCTCAATGCGCGCTTCCTGTTCGAGCGGCCCGATGCGTTCTGGATCGCACCGAAGAAGGCTGCAGCCGCGCTACAGCCCGCGGAATAGGCCGCTCAGGGACGCAGATACAAAGCTCCCGTCGTCAGACCGGCCTCGAGATCGGCCTGAGCCAACGCTGCATCCTGCAAACTGTAGGCTTTCCCGCCCACCCGCAGCACGCCATCAGCTATCGCAGCCAGCACACGCTCGGCGGAACGGCGATACGCATCGACATCGTTCATGTGGGCCATGACGCTCGGCCGCGCCAGCATCAAGCTGCGTCGCGGCCCGAGATCGTGGACATCGACCAGGGGGATCGGACCGGCCGACTGGCCAATGCTCGCGACGACGCCGAATGGCCGCACGCAGGCGAGCGTCTTCTGCAACGTCGCCCCGCCAACACCGTCATAGGCGACATCGACGCCGCGCCCTGCAGTGAAATCGGCAACGGCTGCGGCGAAATCGGCGGCGCGCCCGACGATCACGTGAGACGCACCGGCAGCGCGAGCCGCCTCGACCTTCGCCGGTGAACCCACGGTCCCGATCACGACCGCCCCGAACGCGCTGGCCCAGCGCGTCAGCAACTGCCCCAGCCCTCCGGCTGCGCTATGCACGAGAATCGTCGTCCCACGGACGACAGGGAAAACGCGGCTGAGCAGCATGTCGGCCGTGATACCTTTGACGAACGCCGTCGCTACCGTCTCGTCCGGCAAGCCCGCCGGAAGCTTCACGCCGCGCCAGGCCGGCAGATTGCGCTCGGATGCGTAAGCACCGACGGGCGCACCCGCATAGGCGACACGGTCGCCGACCTCGAGACAGGTCACCTCCGCCCCCAGCGCCGCAACGACCCCGACCGCCTCGACGCCCGGAATCCGCTCGGACGGAAGCGCGTAGAGACCCGTGCGCTGATAGATGTCGATGGAATTGACGCCGATCGCGGTCTGCCGCAGCCGGATTTCGCCGCAGCCTGGCGGCGGCAGATCGACGCTCAAGACTTCGAGTTGGTCTACGCCGCCGGGCGCCTTCAACCTCACGATCACGGCCATGTCGCATTCTCCTGTCGCTGGCAGAAGACCTATGGAACGACGCAAAAATCTGCGAAACTGCTCAAAACTGAGATCTCGTTGTGAGGATTCGCACAGATGGACTGGACCGACCTGCAGCATTTCCTGGCGCTCGCGCGTGAGGGCACCCTGTCCGCCGCGGCAAGGAACCTCGGCGTTGACCACGTCACCGTGGCCCGCCGTGTCGCCGCCCTGGAAGCAGCCATGTCGCTCAAGCTCGTGGACCGCAGACCACGCAGCTATGAGCTCACCGAGGACGGCAAGCGCATCGCCAAGATCGGTGCGCCGATGGCAGAGACGGCGTTTGCACTGGAGCGCGCCGCGCAAGCTTCGAAATCGGAAGTTAGCGGCGAGATCACGATCAGCGCGCCGCCGTCGCTGGCCAACCTCCTGATCGCGCCAAAACTGGTTCTGCTGCGGCAACAGCATCCCGGCATCACGATCAAGCTGATCGGCGAGAAACGCACGGCCTCGCTCAATCGCCGCGAGGCCGACCTGGCGCTTCGCCTGTCGCGCCCGACCGAGCCGGGGCTGATCGCCCGCAAGATCGGCTATTTCGAGTTCGCTCTCTACGGCTCGCCCGGCTATCTGCAGGCGACAGCTCCGCATGCCTTCGCGTTCGTCGCCTATGATTCCAGCATGGACGAGGCTCCCCAGCAGCGATGGCTGATGCGCTTCGTCGGCACGCGCGAGATCGTGCTTCGCACCAACGACCTGGAGAACCAGGCGGCAGCCGCCAGGACCGGAATTGGGCTAGCCGCCCTGCCAAAATTTCTGGGCGAGGCCGACCCGCGGCTACAGCGCCATGACATCGGTGGCCGTCCGGTCGGGCGCGAGGTCTGGCTGGTGTTGCATCGTGACCTGCGCCGCACACCGGCGGTGCGCGCGGTGGCGAGCTTTCTCGAACATTGCCTGGCCGATCCCACGGCCTTTGCGAGGCCATGAATTGCCTGTGCGAGTCAGCAAAATTGCAGTCTGTCGAGGCTGTCTTTTGCCGTAAAAATTCATACATTGCGGCCATGCCAAAAACCTCCCCGAAGAATTCCGCCAAAGCCGATACCAAACAAGCTGCGCCAGCTGCAGCCAAACCAGTCGCAGCCAAGGCCGCCGGCAAGGGCGATCACGTGTTCCTGGTCGACGGTTCCTCCTACATCTTCCGCGCCTACCACGCGCTGCCGCCGCTGAATCGCAAGTCCGACGGACTGCAGGTCAACGCCGTGCTCGGCTTCTGCAACATGCTGTGGAAACTCCTGCGCGACATGCCGGAGGACAACCGGCCGACGCACCTCGCCATCGTGTTCGACAAGTCGGAGGTCACCTTCCGCAACGCGATCTATCCCGAATACAAGGCGCACCGGCCGCCGGCGCCTGACGATCTGATCCCGCAATTCGCGTTGATCCGCGAGGCGGTGCGCGCCTTCGACCTGCCCTGCCTGGAACAGGGCGGCTTCGAGGCCGACGATCTCATCGCCACCTATGTGCGCGAGGCCTGCGAGCGCGGCGCGAGCGCGACCATCGTGTCGTCCGACAAGGATTTGATGCAGCTCGTGACCGATTGCGTCACCATGTACGACACCATGAAGGACCGCCGCATCGGCATTGCCGAGGTGATCGAAAAATTCGGCGTGCCCCCGAACAAGGTCGTCGAGGTGCAGGCTTTGGCCGGCGACTCCACCGACAACGTGCCCGGCGTGCCCGGCATCGGCATCAAGACCGCGGCGCAGCTGATCACCGAATATGGCGACCTCGACCAGCTGTTGTTCCGCGCCGGCGAGATCAAGCAGCCGAAGCGGCGCGAGGCGCTGCTGGAGAATGCGGAGAAGGCCCGGATCTCGCGAAAGCTCGTGCTGCTCGACGACAAGGTGAAGCTGGACGTGCCGCTCGACGACCTCGCTGTCCACGAGCCCGACGCGCGCAAGCTGATCGCCTTCCTCAAGGCGATGGAGTTCACCACGCTAACGCGCCGCGTCGCTGACTATTCGCAGATCGATCCTGCCAATGTCGACGCCGATGCAAGCAACAGCAGTAGCGCCCGCGCCGGCGCCGGCGCCGCGAAGGCAACATCGTCCGAGGCTTCCGGCGATCTCTTCGCCGCGCCTGGAGCTGTGGCGACGGGCGGCGACAAGGGCGACAAATCAGCGAGCCTCAAGGGCACACCGGTTTCGCTCGCCGCGGCGCGCGAGGAAGCGATGCGCAAGCTTCCGGTCGATCGAACCAGGTATCAGGCGATCAAGACGCTGAAGGAGCTCAACGCCTTCATCGTCCGCATCCATGATGCCGGCCATGCCGCGATCGAGATCAGGGCCAACTCCATCGATCCGATGCAGGCCGAGTTCTGCGGCATCGCGCTGGCGCTGGCGCCGAACGATGCCTGCTACGTGCCGCTGGCCCACAAGCAGTCCGGCGGTGGCGCCGGCCTGTTCGACGCCGGGCTTGCGCCGGACCAGGTCAAGCACGCCGATGCGATCGAGGCGCTGCGCCCGGTGCTGGAATCCCCAGGCATTCTCAAGATCGGCTTCGACGTCAAATTCGCCGCCGTGATGCTGGCGCAGCATGGCATCACCTTGCGCAACACCGACGACGCGAAGCTGATCTCCTACGTGCTCGATGCCGGCCGCGGCTCGCAGGAGCTGGATTCGCTATCCGAGCGCTGGTTCGGCCATGCCATGCTGAAGGAGGGCGAGCTGCTCGGCAGCGGCAAGGGCAAGATCACCTTCGACCAGGTGCCGATCGACAAGGCCTCCGCGCTGTCGGCCGAAACCGCCGACGTCGCCCTGCGGCTCTGGCGCGTGCTGAAGCCGCGCCTCGTCGCCGAGCACATGACCGCGGTCTACGAGACCCTGGAGCGGCCGCTGGTCTCCGTGCTTGCGCGCATGGAGCGGCGCGGCATCTCGATCGACCGCCAGGTGCTGTCGCGCCTGTCCGGCGACTTTGCCCAGACTGCGGCGCGCGTCGAGACCGAGATCCAGGAGATCGCGGGCGAGCCGGTCAATGTCGGCAGTCCCAAGCAGATCGGCGACATCCTGTTCGGCAAGATGGGATTGCCGGGCGGCACCAAGACGAAGACCGGCGCATGGTCGACCACCGCGCAGGTGCTGGACGAGCTCGCCGAACAGGGCCACGAGTTCCCGAAGAAGATTCTGGAGTGGCGCCAGGTCTCGAAACTGAAGTCGACCTACACCGACGCGCTGCCGACCTACGTCAATCCGCAGACCCATCGCGTGCACACGACCTACGCGCTGGCTGCGACCACGACCGGCCGGCTGTCGTCGAACGAGCCAAACCTGCAGAACATCCCGGTGCGCACCGAGGATGGCCGCAAGATCCGCCGTGCCTTCGTCGCCACGCCCGGGCACAAGCTGGTCTCTGCGGACTATTCGCAGATCGAGCTCAGGCTGCTGGCGGAGATCGCCGACATTCCCGTGTTGAAGCAGGCGTTCCGCGACGGCCTCGACATTCACGCCATGACCGCGTCGGAAATGTTCGGCGTTCCGATCAAGGGCATGCCGAGCGAGATCCGCCGCCGCGCGAAAGCGATCAATTTCGGCATCATCTACGGCATCTCGGCGTTCGGTCTCGCCAACCAGCTCGGCATCGCCCGTGAGGAGGCCTCCGCCTACATCAAGAAATATTTCGAGCGCTTCCCCGGCATTCGCGCCTATATGGACGAGACGCGGGACTTCTGCCGCAGCCACGGCTACGTCACCACGCTGTTCGGCCGCAAATGCCACTACCCTGACATCAAGGCCTCCAACGCCTCGGTGCGTGCGTTCAACGAACGCGCCGCGATCAATGCGCGGCTGCAGGGCACCGCCGCCGACATCATCCGCCGCGCCATGACGCGGGTGGAGGATGCGCTGGCCGCAAAGAAGCTGTCGGCGCAGATGCTGCTCCAGGTGCATGACGAATTGATCTTCGAGGTGCCGGACGCCGAGGTGGAGGCGACGCTTCCCGTCGTGCAGCACGTGATGCAGGACGCGCCGTTCCCGGCCGTGCTGCTGTCGGTACCGCTACATGTGGACGCACGCGCGGCGAGCAACTGGGACGAGGCGCATTAGCGGGACCCCTTCACCTCGCCCCGCTTGCGGGAGAGGTCGGATCACATCACAGATGTGATCCGGGTGAGGGAGTACAGGTCTCACGCCAATCTCACGTGTGGAGAGAGCCCCTCACCCCAACCCTCTCCCCGTAAGAACGGGGCGAGGGAGCGCAGCGAGGACGCGGCGAAAAACTCAATTGTCCTCCGAGCAATTGCGCGATGGCCGGGCAGCATCGCCCATATTAGAACCGTGGCATCTCCCGCCCCGGTTCACCCATGCCCCACACCTCCGCCCTGCTCGGCTTCGCCCTCGTCTGCCTCGGTCTCGTGCTCACGCCGGGACCGAACATGATCTACCTGATCTCGCGCTCGATCACGCAAGGGCCCGCGGCGGGCATGGTCTCGCTCGGCGGCGTCGCGCTCGGCTTCGTGTTCTACATGCTGTGTGCGGCGTTCGGCATCACGGCGCTGCTGCTCGCGATTCCCTTTGCCTATGACGCGCTGCGCTTTGCCGGCGCGGGTTATCTGCTCTGGCTCGCCTGGCAGGCGGTGAAACCGGGCGGGCGCTCGCCGTTCCAGGTGAGGAAGCTCGCCATCGACAGCCCGCGCAAATTGTTCGCGATGGGCTTCGTCACCAATCTGCTCAACCCGAAGATCGCGATGCTGTACCTCGCATTGCTGCCGCAGTTCATCGACCCCACAGCCGGCAGCGTGCTGACCCAGTCGGTGGCGCTCGGCACCATCCAGGTCGTGATCAGCGTCAGCGTCAACGCCATGATCGCGCTCGCCGCCGGATCGATCGCGCTGTTCCTGGCAACCCGGCCGAGCTGGATGCTGGTGCAGCGCTGGCTGATGGGCACGGTGCTGGCCGGGCTCGCCGTGCGGATGGCGGTGGAAGCGAAAAAGGTGTGACGTTCTTTCTTACCTCCCCTGGAGGGGGAGGGTCGCTGCGCATGTAGCGAAGCGGAATGCGTAGCGGGGTGGGGTGACGGTCCCTCCCCATCCAACAGTGCTCGAGTGGAGAGATCGCCCCACCCCGCTCGCGCGTTGCGCGATCGACCCTCCCCTGGAGGGCCCTCCGGGGGAGGTGAGCGAAGCTCAATCCAGCTTCGCATCCATCCCGCGCTTCACTCCCGGTCGGGCCATCAGGGCGTCGTACCAGCGCTTGACGTTGGGGAAGTCGGCCAGATCAACCTTGTGGCGAGGATGGCGCCAGGCCCAGCCCAGGATGGCAAAATCGGCAATTGAGAGCTCGCCGGCTACGAAGTCGCGCCCCTCCAGGCGGCGATCCAGCACGCCATAGAGCCGGCGCGTCTCGGCCATGAAGCGCTTCAGGCCATAGGCTCGGTCCTGCTCGTTCTCCAGTGCGATGAAATGATGCACCTGGCCCGGCATCGGCCCGAAGCCCCCCATCTGCCACATCAGCCATTCGTAGACCGGGATGCGCTGGACAAGCGATGTCGGCAGGAATTTGCCGGTCTTTTCGCCGAGATAGAGCAGGATCGCACCGGATTCAAAGATGCTGACGGGCTTGCCGTCGGGCCCCTCGGGGTCGACGATCGCGGGAATCTTGTTGTTGGGAGAGAGCTTGAGGAACTCCGGCGCCATCTGCTCGCCTTTAGTGATGTTCACCGGGATCACCTTGTAGGGCAGCCCCATCTCCTCCAGCGCGACCGAGATCTTGCGGCCATTCGGCGTGTTCCAGGTGTGCAGCTCGATGGTCATTTCAGGCACTTCCTTCCCCGAGAAAATCTGGGCATCCACCTACTCCAGAAGGTCGCATCCCCACAACCGGCGGACCGGGATGGCCGATCCTTGTTGACGGGACACGCCCCCTCTGGAATGTCGCCGCCGTCGCGGATAAATTCCGCCACCTTCAAGAAACGCTGTTCGAGGGACCGCCGTGTCGAAATCTGCCTCCCGCGCCCGCCTGTTCGAAATCATCCGCCGGCGCTCATTCGGCCGCGGCGAGGTGACGCTCGCGTCGGGCCGCAAGAGCGATTTCTACTTCAACCTCAAGCCGACCATGCTCGACCCCGAGGGCGCGACGCTGCTGGCCGAGCTCACCTACGAGGCGCTGAAGGACGATCAGCTCGATTTCATCGGCGGCCTCGAGATGGGCGCGGTGCCGCTTGCCGGCGCACTGGCGCAGATCTCCTGGATCAAGGGGCATCCGATCGCGGCGTTCTTCGTGCGCAAGAAGCCGAAGGAGCACGGCGCCAAGCTTGCGATCGAGGGTCTGCCCAAGGGCGAGACGCTGGCCGGCAAGCGCGTCGTGATCGTCGAGGACGTCACCACCACAGGCGGCTCGGCGATGAAGGCGGTGGAATCCGTGCGCGAGACCGGCGCCAATGTGGTGCTGGTGCTGACCATGGTCGACCGCGAGGAAGGCGCTACCGACACCTTCGGCGCGGCCGGCCTGCCGTTCCGCTCGCTGTACAAGGCCTCGGAGTTCTTGAAGGCCTGATCTTTCCCTCGCTCTCCCCGCGGGGAGAGGTGAAGAGGCGCCCTCAACCGCTCATTTACCATCCGGCTCTATGGTAAATCATGTGCTGAGACCCCTGGGTCCCGGCCGGTTCAGTAGCGTCGGGTGGAGTGAGCGTTGCGTACAGTCCTGTCCCATACGCGCCGGCGGCGTCGCGCGATGCTCGTGGCCGCCGCGCTTGCAGCGCCGCTGCTGGCAGCTCCCGCCCCGGTTTCCGCCGAAGGCCTGTTCGATTTCTTCTTCGGCGGCATGCAGCAGCAGCGGCCGCAGCGCGAGGTGCCGCAGCAGGCGAGCTCCTACGCCGATCCCTTCACCGGGCAACAGAATGCCGCAACTCCGCAATATGTGCCGCCGACGCGGTCGGCCGCCGCGGGCGGTTCAGGTCCGGCTTTCTGCGTGCGCAGCTGCGACGGCAAATATTTCCCGTTGATGCGCGGCCTCGCCTCGCCGGCGCAGATGTGTCAGGCGTTCTGTCCTGCCAGCACGACCAAGGTCTATTTTGGCTCCTCGATCGACGGCGCAGCCTCGCAGACCGGCGAGCGCTATGCTGACAGCGAGAACGCGTTCGCCTACCGCAAGGCGCTGCGCGCCGATTGCACCTGCAACGGCCGCGAGCCGGTCGGCCTTGCCCCGGTCGATCTCGCGCTGGATTCCTCGCTGAAGGCCGGCGACGTGATTGCCACCACTGACGGCTTGGTCGCCTATACCGGCATCCGCGTCGGCAATGACCAGGCTGCGGACTTCACCCCGGTTGCCTCCTATCCCGGCCTCACCGCCCAGGTCCGCGCCCGGCTCGGCGAGATGAAGGTGGCGCCGGTGCGCGCCGAGACCGTGTCGGCCGATGCGCCGGCGTCAACCGAGATCGTGCGCGAGGCGCTGCCGGACGTGCCAGTGCCGAAGACAGCCGCGAAGCGGGCGGGGTTGGAGTAACGTAGTCTCGTGTCCCCGGACGCAGCGCGGCACGAAGTGACGCGACGCAGAGCCGGCGCACAAGACGACTATCTCCCGATGATCACCCCGATCACGTTCGGCGCGGACAGATATTTCTCCTCGATCGCCGCACGCGCGGCGGCGCGGTTGTCCGGCGTCAGCAGGCCGCGCTTCTCGGCCAGGATCATCCAGCAGAAGCCCCACCAGTCCGTCAGCATGCCCGTCTCGCCGACGAGGTCGTAGCCCTGCTCGGCCGCGAAGATGCGCGCATGGGCTTCGTCCAGCGTGTCCAGGAACAGATGGTCCTCGGCCGAGAACAGATCGTCGCTGACGTCGTCGATGGTGTAGCCCCAGATCGACTGGCACACCGCGTTGAACTCGCGGTCGAACTGGTCGTCGTCGACCCTCTGGCGCCGCGCCGCCTGATGCAGCCGCGACAACGAGCGCGCGAAATCGGCGATCCGGGTGAGGGCAAATTGATCGAAGGCGATGGTGGACATCTAGTCCTCGCAAAGTCTGACAAACGCTAGATATTGTGTCGGCATTGCGCCGAATCACAATGATATATCAAAGACTTGCTAAAGTGTTCTTAATTTGTTCTGGCGAAGCGCCGAAATCTCATGTGCAGCGCGAGGCGGCAATGGCATGGACGCGGCGGTCGCCGAGCAGATGGGCGACAAAGCCATTGACCGGAAAGATCTTTGCGAATGCTGCGTCGCGGATGCTGAGGCCGCCGGCGTAGGCGCCGAAGGCCGGCATCACCGCCCGCATCCCGTCGCTGGCGAAGCAGCGGCGCTCCATGACGCGGCCACGCGCCGACACGCGCGCCTTGGGATGGAGATGGCCGGCGATCTCGCCGCGCGCACCGGTCGGCTCGTGAGGGAAGGTGATCGAGCCGATCGCGACTTCGTCTGCGACGGTGCCGCCGAGATCGCGCGGCAGCATCGGATCGTGATTGCCGGAGATCCAGATCCAGTCGCGTCCGGCCTGCAGCGCCGCGACGGCCTCGCGATCATCCGGCGACAACCGCTCATGCGCCGTGCGATCGTGAAAGCTGTCGCCGAGGGCGATCACGGTACGCGGATCATGGCGGGAGATGACAGCAGCAAGACGGCTCAGGGTCGCAAGCGTATCGTAAGGCGGCAGCAGCACCCCGCGGGCGGCGAAGCTGGAGCCTTTTTCCAGATGCAGGTCGGAGACGACGAGCAGGCGCTGCTCGTCCCAGAACAGCGCGCCGGAGAGATCGGCGGCGAAGGTCACATCGCTGATGGTGACTGTGGACACGCGCATGTCGTCGACATCCCCCGAAACCTGCGCGCCCATCGTCACGTCCGAAACCTGCTCTATCCCATCGCCTCTTTGACGAGCTCGTCCGCGGCTTCGGCCAAGAGCTCGTCTGCAGCTTCGCCATAGACTGACTCGCGGCCGATTTCCAGCATCACGGGCACGGCAAGCGGGGAGACGTGGTCGAGTTCCCGGTGGGTGATGCGGCCATGGATGCGCATCAGCATGTCGCTGAGGCGGCGCAAATCGAGCAGGCCGGTGGCGGCATCGGCACGGGCGGCGCGCAAGAGGACGTGATCGGCCTGGTGCTTGCGCAGCACATCGTAGACCAGATCGGTCGAGAACAACACCTGGCGGCGGCTCTTCTCCTCGCCGGTGTGCCGGCGCGCGATCAGGCCGGAGATGATGGCGCAGTTGCGGAACGTGCGCTTCATCAGCGCGGACTCGGCGAGCCAGGCTTCGAGATCATCGCCGAGCATGTCGGGGTCGAACAGCGCGTTGAGGTCGATCCGACCGCTGCGGATCATGAAGGAGAGATCGCCGAGGCCCCAGATCGCCACCGCATATTCGTTGGCGACGAAGCCGAGCGGCCGCGCGCGGGCGCGCTCGAGGCGACGCGTCAGCAGCATGCCGAGCGTCTGGTGCGCGAGGCGGCCCTCGAACGGATAGCAGACCAGATAATGCTTGTTGGCGCGCGGGAAGCTCTCGACCAGGAGCTCGCGCACCGCCGGTACGCGGGAGACGTCCCTCTGCAGCGACAGCCAGTCACGCACCTGCTCCGGCAGGCCGCCCCAGGCGCGCCCGTCATCGAGCAACCGGCGCACGCGCTCGGCAAGATAGGTCGAAAGCGGAAACTTGCCGCCCATATAGGACGGCACCTTGGGGTCCTTGTCATGCGCGCGCGAGACATAGACCTGGTCCTCGACCAGGGTTTCATAGCGCACCACCTCGCCTGAGAACACGAAAGTATCGCCGGGCGAGAGGCCCTCGATGAAGGCTTCCTCGATCTCGCCGAGCAACCGGCCGCCACGCGCGATCACGCCTGTCGATCCGCCTGCTTTTCCTTGCCCGCCGCCGCGCGCGCGCACAAGGCGCACCTTGAGCATGTCGTCCTCGACGATGGTGCCGACATTCATGCGATAGCTCTGCCGCACCTTGGGATTGGCGACGCGCCAGCGCCCCTCCTTGTCCTGCTTGATGCGGGCGAAGCGCTCATAGGTCTTCAGCGCGTAGCCGCCGGAAGCGACGAAGTCGACGACGTCGTCGAAATCCTGCCGCGACAGGCCGGCGTAGGGCGCGGCTGTGCGAACCTCGGCATACAGATCGTCGCTGAGGAACGGCTCGCCGCAAGCACAGCCGAGCACATGCTGCGCCAGCACGTCGAGGGCGCCCGTGCGCAAGGGCGGCGTGTCCTGCGCATTCTCAGCGATGGCGTCGATCGCGACGCGGCACTCCAACACCTCGAAACGGTTGGCCGGCACCAGCACTGCGCGCGAAGCTTCGTCGAGGCGATGATTGGCGCGGCCGATCCGCTGCATCAGGCGCGAGGAGCCTTTTGGCGCGCCGATATTGACGACGAGATCGACGTCGCCCCAATCGACGCCGAGGTCGAGCGAAGAGGTGCAGACCACGCCGCGCAGTCGGCCCGCCGACATCGCGTCCTCGACCTTGCGGCGCTGGGCGACGTCGAGCGAGCCGTGATGCAGCGCGATGGCCAGGCCGTCGTCGTTCATGCTCCAGAGATTCTGGAACAGCATCTCGGCCTGGCTGCGGGTGTTGACGAAGATCAGCGTGGTCTTGTTCGCCTTGATCAGCTCGTAGATCTCAGGAAGCGCGTGGCGCGCGCTGTGGCCGGCCCAGGGCAGGCGCTCGCGCGTGTCGAGCATCTCGACCTCTGGCGGCGCCGCACCGCCGGCGACGACGACATCGGCGGCCGCCTCCCGGCCATCGGGCTGCGGCACCAGGAAGCGCGCGAGCTGGTCCGGCTCGGCCACGGTCGCCGACAGGCCGATGGCGCGCATCTGCGGCGCCAGCCGCCACAGCCGCGCGAGGCCGAGCGAGAGCAGGTCGCCGCGCTTGGAGGTCACCAGCGCATGCAATTCGTCGAGCACGATGCGCTTGAGGGAGGAGAACAGGAACGGCGCATCGTCGGAGGACAGCAGCAGCGCAAGCTGCTCGGGCGTCGTCAGCAACACCTCCGGCGGATATCGCCGCTGCCGCTGGCGCCGCGACACCGGCGTGTCGCCGGTGCGGGTCTCGACCTTGATGGGAAGACCCATCTCCGCGATCGGCCGCTCCAGATTGCGCGCGATGTCGACGGCGAGCGCCTTGAGCGGCGAGATGTAGAGCGTGTGCAGGCCGCCGGTTCGTTGCAGGCTGCGGCCGGTGGACACGAGGCTTTGCTTCGCCTCCGGTTTCCGTTCGGCCGCCTGCGCTGAAAGCTCCACCAGCGTCGGCAGGAATCCCGCCAGCGTCTTGCCGGCGCCGGTCGGTGCGATCAGCAGCGCCGAGCGGTCCTCGCTCGCCTTCTCCAGCAGCGCCAATTGATGCGCGCGCAGTGACCAGCCGCGGGCCGCGAACCATTGCTGGAAGCGGCTTGGCAGCAGCGTGGCCGGCTTGGCCGATGCTTGGAGGGTACGAGGTGGCACGACATGACAGGTAAGCCGTAGGGATGGCTTCGTCGAGGGGTGCCGCCCTCCCCGCCTGCACGAGGAGGGCCCGAGGTCCTACGCGCCGGCCGGCACCTGATCGAGAAAACCGGTCACGCTCCTGATCCGGCCGTCTTTCAGCTCGGCGAAATCCGTGCCCTTGATCGGGCTGTCGGCGCCGTCGGGACCGAGGCCCCAGGAAAAGCGGATGTGGTCGCCGTAGCCGTTGGGCTCGCCGATCAGGTGGAATCTAAAATCGGGAAAGCGCTGCTGCACGCCTGCGATCAGCGCCTCGATACTGTCGCGGCCATCGCCCTTCATCAAGGGATCGACATAGCTCGCATCATTCGTCCAGTTCTCGCTGAGCAGCTCGCGGCGCCGGCCGGCGGCGCGCTCGTTCCAAAGCTCGATGTAGCGGCGGGCGATGGTGTTGGGATCGGTCATGATGCTCTCCTTCGATGGCGCCGTGTTGTCCGGCTGATCCGACTATCGAAGCTTCGCGCGCGCTGATCGATTACCTCCGAGGTCATGCGCATGATCCGGACAAGGGCGAAGCGGCTTTTCGATCAGGTCATGCGCAAAAAATGAGGCGCGATGATGCTTCATCGCGCCTCAACGAGCGTCAAGTTTCGCGAAATCACTTCGCGGCGGTCACCATGATCTCGACGGTGTATTGCGGCGCCGCCAGCTTGGCTTCGACAGTGGCGCGTGCGGGGGTGTTGCCGGGCGACACCCAGGCGTCCCAGACCGCATTCATTTCGCCGAACGTCTTCATGTCGGTGATGTAGATCGTGGCCGAAAGCAGCTTCGACTTGTCGGTGCCGGCCTTGGCGAGATGGCCGTCGATGGTCGCCAGGATGTCCTGGGTCTGCTTCGTCACGCTTTCGCCGGCCGCCTTGTTGGCGACGACACCGGCGAGATAGACGGTGTTGCCGTGAACGACGACCTGGCTCATGCGCGGGCCGGTTTCAAAACGCTGAATGCTCATTTACGGATCTCCTCACTGGAATGGCGGCCCTGTCTAGCCTAGCACCTCGCGCTCTGCCACCCCCGGCGCGCATGCGTTGCCCGCGCACGCATGCGTTAACTGCGCGCAGGCCTCAGCACCGAACAGGTGCCCTTTAGGGAAACTGACTGAAAAAAGCCCAGATCGTCTCGGCGCCGTCGATATCGCCGTTCTGCGGTCCCAGCAGGCTGGCTGCGATCTTGGGGAAGCGGGCATCCGGAGAAAATCCGGGCATGCGATGGCCGCCATTGTTGACGCGATAGAGCACGACGTCGTGGCCGGCCGGACAGCGCGCGGAGACCCGCGTCACCGTGGACTGGTCCGCAGCGTTCCTGTCGGGCAGATCGGACCTTGCCGCATCATCGGTGTCGCAGCCGTTGAGCTTGCGCCAGAACTCCAGCGTCTCCTCGGTCGACCAGAATCCGTCCGCGGCAAAATAGCTCGATCCGCGCCCACCGGCGTAGGGGACCAGCGGATCGGCCGTGCCGTTCATGATCAACATCGGCAACGGCCGTGACGGATGGCAGGTGACAGCAGCTTCGTCGGTGAGATTCATGATCACGCTCGCACCGGCCGCAAACAGCTCGGCGCGGGCGCAGGCCATGGTCATCGCCATGGCGCCGCCATTGGAGATGCCTGCGACGAAGACGCGCTTTGCATCGGCGGTCCCGTCGGCCACCAGCTTCTGGACGAGCCTTGCGATGAAGGCGACGTCATCGGTGCCAGGCGGAGGCCCGCGCAGTGCGGGTCCCGCTTTTGTCCGCGCATCGGCCCAGGCATGGTTGAGTCCGTCGGGAAACACCACGGCCAGCCCTTCGCGCTTCGCGACCTGCGGCCACGCCGTCCGCGTGATCATGTCGGCGCCGCGCTGGGTCTTGCCATGCAGCACGATCACCAGCGGTGCAGGCCTCTTGGCCGGCAGCTGCGCGGTGTAGGAGCGCTTCACGCCGTTGACGTCGATCGTGTCGGCGGATGCAGCGGAAGCCGCGGCCAATGCCGCGACCATCGCCGCGATGCGCATCCACCGCCGCATGAGCTAGCCTACCGCTTTGGCAGCGGCACGGCCCGCATTGCGGCCCGAGAACAGGCAGCCGCCGAGGAAGGTGCCTTCGAGCGAGCGATAGCCATGCACGCCGCCGCCGCCGAAGCCGGCGGCTTCGCCGACCGCATAGAGGCCGGGAATGACGCTGCCCTCGCCGCCGAACACGCGCGAGTCGAGATCGGTCTCGAAGCCGCCCAGCGTCTTGCGGGTGAGGATGTTGAGCTTGACCGCGATCAGCGGCCCCTGCGCGGGGTCCAGGATCCTGTGTGGGGAGGCGGTGCGGATCAGCTTATCGCCGATATAACGGCGCGCATTGTGGATGTTCATCACCTGCGCGTCCTTGACATAGGGATTGGCGATCTCGCGGTCGCGCGCCTCGATCTGTGTCCTGATATGCGCGAGCTTGAGGAGGTCGCTGCCGGCAAGCTTGTTCATCTCCGCGACTAGATCCTCGAGCTTGTCGCGTACGATGAAGTCGACACCATGGCTTTTGAATGCCTCCACCGGCGCCGGCGCGCCCTTGTTGGTGGCGCGGCGCAAGGTCATGCGCCAGCTCTTGCCGGTGAGGTCGGGGTTCTGCTCCGAGCCCGAGAGCGCAAACTCCTTCTTGATGATGCTCTGGGTCAGGATGAACCAGGAATAATCATATCCCGTCGACATGATGTATTTGAGCTGGCCGAGCGTGTCGGAGCCGGGAAAGAGCGGCGCCGGCAGTCTTGTGCCCGTGGCGTCGAACCACATCGAGGAGGGGCCGGGCAGGATGCGGATGCCATGGCGCGGCCAGATCGGATTCCAGTTCTGGATGCCTTCGACATAATGCCACATGCGGTCGCGATTGATCAGCCGCGCGCCGGATTTCTCGGTGATGCCGATCATCCGGCCGTCGACATGTTCGGGCACGCCGGAGATCATGAATTTCGGGGAATCCCCGAGCCGCTTCGGCCAGTTAGCCCGCACCAGATCATGATTGCCGCCGATGCCGCCGGAGGCGACGATCACGGCCTGCGCCTTCAGCGCAAACTCGCCGACCACATTGCGGGAGGAGCTCTTGCCGCGCTCGACATTGTCAGGGGCGAGGATCGCGCCGCTGACGCCATCCACCGTGCCGTTGGTGATCGAGAGCGCGTCGACGCGGTGGCGGAACCTGAAGCTCAGCCGGCCGCTTTTGACGGCTTCGCGGGCGCGGCGCTCGAACGGCTCGACGATGCCGGGGCCGGTGCCCCAGGTGACGTGAAAGCGCGGCACGGAATTGCCGTGGCCCATCGCGTCATAACCGCCGCGCTCGGCCCAGCCGACCACGGGAAAAATGCGATGACCCATCGCCCGCAGCCAGGCGCGCTTCTCGCCGGCCGCGAAGGCCACATAAGCCTCCGCCCATTGGCGCGGCCAAAAGTCCTCATCGCGGTCGAAGCCGGCGGCGCCGAGCCAGTCCTGCATGGCGAGGTCGAAGGAATCCTTGATGCCGAGCCGGCGCTGCTCCGGCGAATCGACCAGGAACAGTCCGCCGAACGACCAGAACGCCTGTCCGCCGATCGACTGCTCGCCTTCCTGGTCGACCACGATCACGCGCCTGCCCGCATCGGCAATCTCGGTTGCGGCCACGAGGCCCGACAGTCCAGCGCCGACGACAATGACGTCCGTGTCCTCAGCCATGTGTTTCCCCCTCCATGATTCCCCTTTCCATGGGTTCCCCCTGTATTTGCCCGGATTGAAGCCAGCGGTTGCAACTGAGATCAAGGGCGTGGCGCGTAAGACATCATTAACTTGTTCCACTCCGGGATAGAGACCGGCCAAGTGCAGCGCGGACGCAACACTGGATTTGAATTTGTTTTGAGCGAGCCAGCCTGCCTAGACAAAACCTTGGTTACGACCGACGCTAGCCGTGCATCACCACCTGACACGCAGATTCGAATTCGACTGGGGCGGGGACAATGAAGTTTCTGACGGGGTTGCTTGCGGCGCTTCTGTTGATCGCTGGCATGGGGGCTTCTCACGCGGTGGTTCGGATCGCGGATGACCGCGGTGGCCGGATTGGAACCTATGTCGACAAGTACCAGGACCTGCGTCAATCGGGCGAGACCGTCATCATCGACGGCCTCTGCGCCTCTGCCTGCACCATCGTTCTCGGCGCCATCCCGCATGACCGCATCTGCGTGACCTCGAGTGCGACGCTCGGCTTCCACGCCGCCTGGGATTTCGGCAGCAATGGCCGCGCCGTCACCAATACCGAGGCGACCCAGATGCTCTATGCGATGTACCCCTCGCAGGTGAAGCGCTGGATCAACCAGCGTGGCGGCCTCACCCCGCACATGCTCTTCCTGAAGGGCAAGCAGCTCCAGGCCATGTACAAGCCCTGCTATCTGGACGCGCAGGCCTCGACCATCAGGCCGTCGCGCCGGTCCCTCCCGCAAACGGACCAGATCGAATCCGCCCGGGGCCAGCTCCTGCACTGACATCCTCGGCCTGACTGGATCGTTCTGGCCCGCCTGCGGCTTGCCCGCCGGCGGGCCAAAGCTTATCTGTGGCCTTGGGAACCGGGGCCATCGCCCTTGATCGTTGTCATGGCTCAACCACTGCATCCGACGCATCCATTACAGGACAATTCGTCCACTGCCGGCCGGACGCCGTCCGTGCTGCTGTGGGCGGGAGCGGCGATCGGCGGGGGGCTCGTGCTCGGCGCGCTGGCGCTGTGGCTCCACTATGGCACGCAGATGTTCTTCGAAATGATCAGGGCCGGTTTCGCCGCCTGCTTCTGATCCGCGACAGGAAGTTTTCCGCTCATGAGTTCCGCCACCCGTCCGCTGGTGATCGCGACCGCCTTCGCCGCAAGCCTCGTTGTCGGGCTCCTGATCATGTTCTGGGCCATGGGCGGGGTTAGCAAGGTGGCGCAGCCGGCCGCGATCGGCGGTCCGTTCCAGCTCACCGACCAGAACGGCAAGGTCGTCACCGACAAGAGCCTCAAGGGCAAGCCGACCCTGATCTTCTTCGGCTACACGCATTGCCCCGACGTCTGCCCGACCTCGCTGTTCGAGATCTCGGAAGTACTGCGCGCGATGGGCAAGGATGCCGACAAGGTCAATGCCATCTTTATCTCGGTCGATCCCGAGCGCGATACGCCGGCGACCATGAAGGACTATCTGTCGAGCTTCGATCCGCACCTCGAGGGCCTGTCCGGCGATCCCGCCGAGACCGCCAAGGTCATCACCTCCTACCGGGTCTATGCCAAGAAGGTCCCGACCAAGGACGGCGACTACACCATGGACCACACCGCCCTGATCTACCTAATGGACCGCGAGGGGAGGTTCGTCTCGCCGTTCAACCTGAAGCGCACGCCGGAAGAGGCGGCGGCGGATTTGAAGAAGTATCTCTGAGGGCCTCGCCCGGGCGGACACATCGTCATGGCCGGCCATGACGTCTGCGAGACCTTTACTGAGCCCACAATCGGCGCTCGCGTTCCCGGCGGGATGGTCTATAACGCCCTCCGATCCCAATGAAATTCGTTCATTTCCGGCCGATGGCTCCATCGCAACAGGCGAAATCGTCCAAATCTGCCCGCGGCTTGCTGACAGGGCTGGCCGTCGGCGCCTGCCTGCTCATGGGCCTGCCCGGCGCCCGGGCCCAAGCTCCCGCCAAACGGCCCCCGGCATCACCCCAGGCCACGCCGCAGGTCGCCCCCCAGGCCGCCCCGCAGGCCGTGCCCGGCTTCTGGGACCCGCGGCGGCGGCCGGAACGGCCGGACCTGTCGCGCCTGACCGTGATCCGCTTCCTGACCGAGACCGACTATCCGCCGTTCAACTACACCGGCGCCGACGGCAACCCGGCCGGCTTCAACGTCGATCTCGCCCGCAGCCTGTGCGAGGAGATCAAGGTCACCTGCACGGTGCAGATGCGTCGCTTCGAGACGCTGGTCGACGCGCTCTCCTCCAACCGGGGCGATGCCATCATCGCCTCGATGGCGGTGAGCCCGCAGCTGCGCGCCCGGGTCGACTTCACCGACCCCTATTACCGCGTGCCGGCGCGCTTCGCCTCGCGCAAGGACGCGGTGATGCCGGAAATCCGCCCCGAATACCTCGAAGGCAAGAAGGTCGGCGTCATCGCCGGCTCCGCGCACGAGGCCTATCTCAGGGCCATGTTCACCGACGCCGAGCTGCATCCCTATCCCAGTGACGACGCGATGCGCGCCGCCCTTCGCAAGGGCGAGGTCGACTTCATCTTCGGCGACGCCATCTCGCTCGCGTTCTGGATCAACGGCACCGATTCCAGCGATTGCTGCGCCTTCTCCGGCGGCCCCTTCGTCGAGAGCCGTTTCTTCGGCGAGGGCATCGGCATCGCAGTGCGCAAGGGCAACGACGTGCTGCGCCAAGCCCTGAACTGGGCGCTGTTCCGGGTCTGGGAGAAAGGCCGCTACACCGATCTGTGGCTGCGCTATTTCTCGGTGAGCCCGTTCTAATCATCGATCGTCATTCCTGGCGCGCGAAGCGCGAACTATGGTCGGCAGTTGCGCACCTGAGAATCTCGAGATTCCGGGTTCGATGCTGGCGCATCGCCTCGGAATGACGATCAAGACCATTTTTGCATTCTGCCCGGAAATCGCTATTTTCCGCGGCCCGGAGGCCCTGCCTGATGTCCGTTATCGATCCCAATATGAGCCCGAGCGCCCTTCGCGCGCTCGCCGAACAATCCAGCGCCTGGCCGTTCGAGCAGGCGAAGGCCATTGTCGCGCGGCTGAAGAAGAGCCCGAAGGACGAGGTGCTGTTCGAGACCGGCTATGGGCCGTCGGGCCTGCCGCATATCGGCACGTTCGGCGAGGTCGCGCGCACCTCGATGGTGCGCCATGCCTTCCGCGTGCTCACTGAAGACAAGATCAAGACCCGCCTGCTCGCCTTCTCCGACGACATGGACGGTTTTCGGAAGGTGCCTGACAACGTCCCGAACAAGGAGATGCTCGCGGAGCATCTCGGCAAGCCGCTGACCCGGGTGCCGGATCCGTTCTCCAACGAGCACCCCTCGTTCGGGCACCACAACAATGCGCGGCTGCGCGCCTTCCTCGATCATTTCGGCTTCGACTACGAATTCGCGAGCTCGACCGAGTACTACACGTCGGGCCGTTTCGACGCGACGCTGCTCAAGATGCTCGCCGCCTACGACAAGGTGATGGCGATCATCCTGCCGACGCTGGGGCCCGCCCGCCGCGCCACCTATTCGCCGTTCCTGCCGATCAGCAAGACCACCGGTATCGTGCTGCAGGTGCCGATGATCCGGCGCGACGTCGCGGCCGGCACGGTGACCTACGTCGACCCCGATACGAACCAGGAAGTCGAGACGCCGGTGACCGGAGGCAACGTCAAGTGCCAGTGGAAGGCCGACTGGGCGATGCGTTGGGTCGCGCTCGGCGTCGACTACGAGATGGCCGGCAAGGACCTGATCGACTCGGTGAAGCTCTCGGGCGCAATTGCGAAAGCGCTCGGCGGCACGCCGCCCGAAGGCTTCAATTACGAGCTCTTCCTCGACGAGAAGGGCCAGAAGATCTCGAAGTCCAAGGGCAACGGCCTGACCATCGACGAATGGCTGCGCTACGCCTCGCCGGAATCGCTGTCGCTGTTCATGTATCGCGAGCCGAAGGCCGCCAAGCGGCTGTATTTCGACGTCATCCCGCGCAATGTCGACGACTACCAGCAGTTCATCGACGGGTTTGCCAGGCAGGACGGCAAGCAGCAGCTCGGCAATCCGGTCTGGCACATCCACAACGGCAAGCCGCCGAGGGTCGACATGCCCGTCACCTTCCAGCTGCTGCTGACCCTGGTGTCGTCGTCGAACGCGGAGAATGCCGAGACGCTGTGGGGCTTCATCGGCCGCTACCGTCCCGGCGTGAGCCCGCAGACGCACCCCAAGCTCGATGCGATGGTGGGCTATGCCATCAACTATTACCGCGACTTCGTGGCGCCGACGAAGCAGTTCCGCGTGCCCACCGACACCGAGCGCGCCGCACTCCAGGATCTGCGCGACGCGCTGTCGCAGCTGGCGCCGGACGCCTCGGCCGAGGACATCCAGAACGTCGTCTACGAGATCGGCCGCCGCGAGCCCTTCCTCGACCAGGTCAAGAAGGGCAAGGACGGCCGCCCCGGCGTCACGCTGGACTGGTTCAACATGCTCTACCAGGTCCTGCTCGGCCAGGAGAAGGGCCCTCGCTTCGGCTCCTTCGTCGCAGTCTATGGCGTGCAGAACGCGGTCAACATGATCGACGGCGCGCTGGCGCGGTCAGCGTAATGCTGTAGCCCTCGGCTCCCGCTCAGATCGAGCGCAGCACATAGCGCCTGTTGTCCTTCTGCACCGGGCGCGCATTCATCGGGTAGAGCTTTGCGAAGGCGGCGACATCTGCGGCCGAGACCTGGATCGGGGTGGTCAGCAGCAGCCATTCCACTACTTCCGAGCAGGGCGGCGTCGTCAACGAGCCAGGATAGCGGAAGTAGCTGAGCCGCGGGGGCAGCATGCCGTGCGGATCGATGCCCGCATCCACCTTCACGGCGGGCCCTTCGGCCGTGGGCATGGTCTTGACGACCTGGCCGAAGGCCGGATTCGGCCTGCCCTCGGCCATCAGCACCCCGACCACGGCGAGCCCGCCGGCCTCGTTGCGATGGACGAAATGCGCCTCCATCGGAAAATTCTTGCCGCCGATCATGTGCTCGCTCGGGCGGTGGAAGTGCTCCTGAAGCAGCTTGTACTTGACGTCGCCGAGCATCAACGTGCTGCCTTCGGCGAAGTTGAGCTGGATGGTGTGCCCGTTGTTGACGATGGTGTCGGCGCTCTTGCCCCAGTTCAGCTTCAGAACCGGCAATTGCGACTTGATCGTCGCCTCGATGTCGATCGGCGATTGCTGCAGGCCGACCGCGCAGGCCTTGTTGGCCGCGTCGAGATCGCCCCATTTGGCCGGACCGCCGGCGCCTTCATAGCTCCAATGCGCGCCTTCCGCAGCGAAAGCCGGCTTGCACAGCGGACAAAGCGCGAGACCTGCCAGGGCCTTCAATGCGTGACGGCGATTCATCATATCCCCCCAGGATGAATTGATTCGGCAATATCGGCCGCAACCTATGCGAGAGCGGCCGTGAGTCGCAATGGCGATCGGGATGAAACGCGGCCCGCAGGAATGCGGCGGGGTACGACGCCGTTAAGGTCACTGGCTCCTCCACACGATGCGCGCCATCCACGCCACCTCGTCGACCGCCATGGTGCCCCCGGCCTGTGATGCATCGAGCAACTGCAGCTCCACGGCCTTCGCGGTGCGGCGCCTCAGCGTGGCGAGCGTCACCTCGCCCGCCTTGCTTCTCACCACCACGCGATCGCCTTTGCGGATCGGCGCCCCGGGCGACACCAGGACGATATCGCCGTCGCGATAGACAGGGGCAAACGCATCGCCGGAAATCTCCAGCGCAAAAGTGTGGCTGTCCTCCGTGGCGGGAAGCGCGGTTTCGGTCCAGCCCTTGCCGGAGGGAAAGCCAGACTCGTCGAAAGCCCCGCTCGCACCGGCAAGTGCCAAGCCGAGCAGCGGGACCGAGCGGCCGTCGCCTGCGTCATCATCGATCAGCCTTGCAAAGCTGTCGATCGAGGAGTCGGTCGCCGCCAGCGCCTTTGCGATCGATTCGGTCGAAGGCCAGCGCTCGCGACCGTCCGAGGTGACGCGCTTGGACCTGTTGAAGGTGGTGGGATCGAGCCCGGCCCGCTTGGCAAGGCCGGACGGCGACAGACCGGCGCGCGCCGCCAGCCGATCCAGCGCGACCCAGATCTGGTCGTGGGTGAGCATCCTCTGCGCTTTGGCCTGTCTGACCATGGAAGGTCCAGCCCGTCGCAACTCAGGAAAACTGTCCTCAAATCAACCGGTTTTCCGGTTTTCACGCAAGAGGCTGCGGGAGGCCGCATTTTCAAGCGAGGCGGGTACCGGTTCGCGCCAGGAAAACGCGTGAAAACAGCAATCTGGCGCTCCGTTTCGATTTCATCGGAACGGAAACGGCTCTAGGCCTTGAGTTCGGCAGGGGCGGCCTTTACGGTCGCGCCCGGGTTTTTGAGGACCCGCAACAGACGAAAAAACCCAAAAGACTCAAAGAGCAAACAGGGCTGCGCAAGCGGTGGTCAAGATCTACAAAATCTGTCCGGCTTCGGCCTGGCGCGAAGCGGAACGACAGGGTGTCTACCGGGGCAGCGCGGACGACGCGCGCGACGGTTTCATCCATTTCTCGACCGCCGCCCAGGTTCCCGAGACCCTGCGCAAGCACTATTTCGGCCAGCGCGCATTGTTCCTGATCGAGATTGACGGCGAGGCGTTCGGCAGCGAGCTGCGCTGGGAGCGCTCGCGCAACGACGAGCTGTTTCCACATCTCTATGGCGAGCTCGATCTCGGCGCTGTCATCGCGGTGATCAACCTCAACATCCGCTCCGACGGCGGCCACGATGTTCCGGAGCTGCTGCCGTGATCCGCGCTTTCGACGCCTTCTCGCTGCCGGTGCTGCGCTGGCTCGATCCCGAAGACGCGCATCGCCTCGCGATCCAGGGCCTGCGCTTCCTGCCGCCGGTCAAGCCGCGCGCCGACGATCCCAAACTCGCCATGCGCGCCTTCGGGCTGAACTTTCCTAATCCGATCGGCATGGCCGCTGGCTTCGACAAGAGCGCGGAGGTGCCGGACGCGCTGTTGCGGCTCCGCTTCGGCTTCGTCGAGATCGGCACGGTGACGCCGAGACCGCAGGAAGGCAATCCGCGGCCGCGGCTGTTCCGGCTCGAGCGCGACGAGGCCGTCATCAACCGCATGGGCTTCAACAATGACGGCGCGGACGCCGCACTGCGCCGGCTTGCCGCGCGCGCGCAGCACGGCGGCATCGTCGGCGTCAATGTCGGCGCCAACAAGGATTCAGCCGATCGCGTCGCCGATTACGTCAAGCTGATCGAGACCTTTGCGCCGGTCGCGAGCTACTTTACCGTCAACGTCTCCTCGCCGAACACGCCGGGTCTGCGCAATTTGCAGGAAGGCGCGCTGCTCGACGATCTCCTCGCGCGGGTGATCGACGCGCGCGAACGGGTGCGGCAGAAGGCCGGCGACACGCCGGTGCTGCTCAAGATCGCGCCTGATCTCAGTCTCGCCCAGCTCGACGACGTCGTGCAGGTCGCCCGCTCGCGCCGGGTCGACGGCATGATCGTGTCGAACACGACGATCGCGCGGCCGAGCACGCTGCGGGAGCAGATGCGAGCCAAAGAGCAAGGCGGCCTGTCCGGCCGGCCGCTGTTTCGCCTGTCGACGCGGATGGTCGCGGAGACCTATGTGCGCGTCGAGGGCGCGTTCCCGCTGATCGGCGTCGGCGGGGTGGATTCCGGCGGTGCCGCGCTGACCAAGATCCGCGCAGGCGCGAGCCTGATCCAGCTCTATTCGTCGCTGGTCTACAAGGGCCTCGGCCTCGTCGACGAGATCAAGCGCGACCTCACCTCGACGCTGCTCCGCACCGGGCGGGATTCACTGTCCGAGATCGTCGGCGCAGATGCCGCGACCCTGACGGCGGAAGACTGGCCGGGGGTGTAGCGAAGCCCTCGTAGCCCGGATGGTTTACGGTTTCGGGAACGTCGCCTTGAACTGGGCCGGATAGCGCGCGGCCTGCAAGCCGCCGCGCGAGAGATAAGAGGCCATCAGCGCGCACCACAGTCCGGCATTGCCGAGCGATTGCAGCGCCCACCAGGTGACGAGGAAGATCCCCAGCGAGGCCAGCATCAGATTGCGCATCTCGCGCGCCCAGGTCGCGCCGATATAGATCCCGTCGAACCCGAAGGCGAACACGCCGGGGATCGGCGCGAGCACGACGAACGGCAGGAATTCGCGCGCGGCGCGGCGGACGTCCTCGCTCGCCGTCATGAAATCGATCAGCGCCGGCCCGAACAGCGCGAACAGCACGGCGACGACGATGGCGAAGCCGAGCCCCCAGAGCAGCACCAGCCGGGTCGAATCGGCAAAGCCTTTTGCATCGCGTGCGCCGAGGGTGCGGCCGCAAAGCTGCTGGGCTGCGTTGGCAAGACCGTCGAGGAAGAACGCGCTGACCAGCAGGAAATTGTTGAGCACGGAGTTGGCGGCCAGCGTGACGTCGCCGGCCTGCGCGCCTTTAGCGGTGAAGAACAGGAACACGGTGATCAGCGCCGCCGTGCGGATCATGATGTCGGAATTCACCGCCAGCATCCGCAACAGCTTGTCGCGGTCGAGCAGCGTCGCATACGGCACGGCGAAGCCGCCATCGGCATAATGGCGGCAGACGATCACGCCGAGCGCGAACCCGATCGCTTCCGACACCAGCGCGGCGATCGCGGCACCGGCAATGCCGGCGTCGTAGACCAGCACCAGCAGGATCGTCGCCGCCATGTTGACGAGATTGATCACGACCTGAAGCAGTAGCGCTGAATTGGCGCGCGCCCGGCCGATCAGCCAACCGAGGATGACGTAATTGGCGAGCGCGAAGGGCGACGACCAGATCCGGATCGTGAAGTAGGTCTTCGCAGCCTGCGTCACCCCCACACTGCCGCCCATGAGCTCGAACAGCACCGCGGCCAGCGGCAGTTGCAGGACGATCAGCGCGGCGCCGATCAGAGCAGCAACGATGAAGCCCCGCGCCAGGATCGCGGTCGGCTCGCCCTTGTCACCTGCGCCCAGCGACTGCGCGGTGAAGGCGAGCGTGCTCATCCGCAGGAAGCCGAACAGCCAGAACAGGCAGTCGAAGATGATCGACGCGATCGCGACGCCGCCGAGCAGCGCAGCATCGTCGAGCCGTCCGATCGCCGTGGTCGAGACCACGCCGATCAGCGGCGTGGTCAGATTCGCGACCATCGCAGGACCTGCGATCGCGAACACGTCGCGTGAGCCAACCCTGGGATGGACGGGCGCGTGCATGGTCAGAACACGACGACCATGCCGTCCTCGGCCGCCATGTAGGGCAGCGTGTCGAGACGCGCCAGCATGTCGTCGCTCATATGGGTGAGGACGAGGCGCTTTGCGCCGATGTCGGGCAGATGCTGTTCCAAGGTCTTCAGGCTGAGATGGTTCTTGACCACCTTCTCGTACATATAGGCCTCAGCAATGAAAAGGTCGGCGCCATGCGCCAGCGGAATGAGCGTCTCCGTCCATTCCGTATCGGCGCTGTAGGCGAGCGTGCGGCCCTCGGCCTCGACGCGGTAGGCCAGGAAGGGGCCGCCGGATTCGCCGTGCACCACTGGGTAGGGCGTCACCGTCACGGTGCCGAAAGCCCGGCTTTGCTCGGGTGCGAGCTCGACGACATCAAGTTCGAAGCGCTGCTTCGTCTTGGAGGAGTGCTCGAACAGAACCTCCATCCCCTCGCGCAGCCGCCGCTCGATACCTTGCGGGCCCGCGATCGTCAGCGGCCGCGTCCGCCGCGAGAATTGCGCGTCGAGCAGGACGAACGGCAGGCCGGCGAAATGATCACCGTGGAAATGCGTGATCAGGATGAGGTCGATCTCGTTGCGGTCGACCTCCAGCCGCTTCAGCGCCGGCAAAGCCGACGCGCCGCAATCGATCAGGAAGTTGGCCTGGCGCCCCACGACGTGAAAGCAGGTGTTGAGCCTGCCGCCGGAGCCGAAAGCATCGCCGCAGCCGACAAAGCGCAATTGCATTGGCTGCGAACTCCCGAATCCTTACCGGCCGCGCGGCGCGCCGAACACGCGCGACAGCAGCCAGATCGGAATTACGATGACCGCGCCGAGCAGGAAATAGCGCCACAGCCAGTTCACCGCGTCGAAGCCGAGATCCCAGAGCCGCTGGAACAACAGGCGAATGCTGGTGATGATGTTCCAAGGATCGAAGCCGATCGCCGCCAGCACGACGCCGACCAGGATCGAGAGCAGGACCAGGCGAAACGCGACCGCCAGCGGGGAGCCGCCGAGAAAGCGGTTCAGGCCGTCACTGCGGCCGGCCGGCAAATCTCTGACGTCTTGGACCATCGCAAACTCCTCAGTCGGATTCGGTCCCCATTATAGGGCACGGCGAGGCACATGGGGAACCCGCAAGGGGGCGTCAATCGGGGTTACGGGAGTTTAATTCGGGTCGCGCGCCCGGCTTTGATTTGGGGCACTCTGCGGCCGCGAGCTCGCTCCTTGCCTCGCCTTAGAGGCAACAGTTCATACCTCAATCTCCGCCACCTCCGCCTTCAGCATCCTCTCCAGCGTCTCCAGCCGGTCCGCCTCCCGCGGCGGCTTGTCCCAGCGCAGGCGGCTGATGCGGGGAAAGCGCATGGCGACGCCGGACTTGTGCCGCGGCGAGCGCTGCAGGCCCTCGAACGCCACCTCCAGCACCAGCCCCTTGTCGCCCTCGTGCACGACATGGCGGACGGGGCCGAATTTTTCCGTGGTGTTGCGGCGGACGAAGCGGTCGATCTGCAGCAGCTCCTCGTCCGTGAAGCCGAAATAGGCCTTGCCAACCGGCACCAGCTCGTCCCCGGTGTCGCCTTTGGTCCAGACACCGAAGGTGTAGTCGGAATAATAGGACGAACGCTTGCCGTGACCGCGCTGCGCATACATCAGCACGGCATCAATGATATGCGGATCGCGCTTCCACTTCCACCATTGGCCCTTCGGCCGGCCCGGCAGATAGGGCGCATCGCGCCGCTTCAGCATCACGCCCTCGACCGCGTCTGCGTCTTCGCCGGCGCCGGCACTCGCCGGGTCGGCGCGCGCGGCGGTCAATGCTTCCCAGCTTACGAAGGGAACGGTCGGCGACAGATCGATGCGGAGATCACCGAGCTTTGCAACGAAGCTCTCCAGCCGCTCACGCCGCTCCGCGAACGGCAGCTCGCGCAGATCGTTCTCGTCGTCGCCAAGCAGATCATAGGCCCGCAGATGGATCGGAAACTCCTTGATCAGCTTCGGCGAAACGACCTTCCGGTTGAGCCTCTGCTGCAGGACGTTGAAACTCTGCACCCGGCCCTCACGCAAGATCAGGAGCTCGCCGTCGATCGCACCCGGCAGCCGCAGCGATGGCACGAGATCCGGGAAGCTGCCCGTGATGTCCTCGCCGGTGCGTGAATAGAGCCGGGCCGTGACGTGGCCGCGATCGTCGCGCCCCGCCACCGCCTGCACGCGGATGCCGTCCCATTTCCATTCGGCGATGTAGTCGGCGGGATCGAGTGCGGCGAAATCGCTGTCCTCGATCGCATGCGCCAGCATCACGGGCCGGAACGGCGCGGGATTGCGATTGACCGGCTTCTCGGCACGGCCCTCCAGCCAGGCGAACAGGTCGAGATAGGGCGGTGCGAGCCCCGGCCAGATCAGCTCGACCTCATGCGGGTCCTTGTCGCCGAGCGCTGCGGCGGCAGTCTTGGCGAGGCGCGCGGAGATGCCGATACGCAAGCTCCCGGTGACGAGCTTCAAGAGCGCCCAACGGCCGGTCTCATCGAGCTCGTCGAGCCAGCGCTCGAGCTGCTTCGGCAGCTCGGTCTTGCCGAGCGTGCGGAGCGTGGTGACGACCTCGGTGAGGGTGGGAGGTGGCGGATTGTTGTGGGCGGCGAGCTCCGCCCTTGGCCACATCAGCGCCACCGTCTCGGAGAGATCGCCGACATAATCATAGCTCAACCCGAACAGCACTTCGTCGGTGCGGGCCGCGATGAGGTCGCGGATCAACGCCGGCTTGGCGTGCTTGAAGCTGAGCGCGCCGGTGAGCGCCGCCAGCGCATAGCCGCGGTCGGGATCGCCGACCTCGCGGAAGTAGCCGGTGAGCAGTCGCAGCTTGTTGTTGCGGCCGGGCTCGTAGGCGAGGCGGTCGAGCAATTCGGCGAAGCGGTTCATGCTTCGGCCTCGTCGGCGGCAGGCGTCGTCTCGCTCTCCTCCTCGTCGCCATAGCCGACGAGATCGAGCGGCTGCGCTTTCAGACCTTTGCTTCGGCACCAATGCACCAGCGCATCTTCCTGGCCGTGGGTGACCCAGATCTCGCCGGCGCCGGTCGCACCGATCGTAGCGGTGAGGCCGTCCCAATCGGCGTGGTCGGAGATCACCAGCGGCAGCTCGACGCCGCGCTGCCGCGCCCGGGCGCGCACCCGCATCCAGCCCGAGGCAAAGGCGGTGACCGGATCGGGAAAGCGCCGTGTCCAGAGATCGGAGGTCGCCGACGGCGGCGCCAGCGTGATGGTGCCGGCCAGCGCCGCCTTCTTGACACCCTTCACCGGCCTGAGGTCGCCGAGCTCGATGCCGCGGCTCTGGTAGTAATGCGTGATCGTCTCCATCGCGCCATGCAAATAGATCGGCGCGTCATAGCCGGCCTGCCGCAGCAGCCTGATCACGCGCTGCGCCTTGCCGAGCGAGTAGGCCCCGACGAGATGCGCGCGCTCCGGAAACAGCGCGACGGAGCCGAGCAGTTTCTTGACCTCATCGGCTGCATCGCCATGTCGGAACACCGGCAGGCCGAAGGTGGCCTCGGTGATGAAGATGTCGCAGGGCACCAGCTCGAACGGCGTGCAGGTCGGGTCGGGCGCATCCTTGTAATCGCCGGAAGCGACGATGCAGGTATCCTTGCACGTGACGGCGATCTGTGCCGAACCCAGCACGTGGCCGGCGGGGTGAAACTTGACGCGGACATCGCCGAGGCGGATCTCCTCACCATAGCGGATGGCTTGCGTCGATCCGGCAAAGTTCTCGCCATAGCGCAACCGCATCATGTCCAGCGTTTCCTGCGTCGCCAGCACCGCGCCATGGCCGGCGCGGGCATGGTCGGAATGGCCGTGGGTGATCACGGCCCGCTCGACCGGGCGGACGGGGTCAATATGGAAACCGCCGGGCTTACAGCACAGGCCGGCAGCAACTGGCAGCAGGATGTCTTGGGGACGCATGATGGTCATATAGGCGGCGGTACCCAATATTCACGCGTGATGCGCGGGCTTGACCCACGCATCCATCGCCCTAAACAGTTCCTTCTTGATGGATTGCCGGGCCTTCGCCGCGCCGGAGGGGCTTCGGCCCGGCAGGCGGGGCAAGCCCGGCAATGACGAATTGGTTCCCTAATGCCGCTCCGCCTGTTCCAGACCTCCGGCGATCTCATGGCCGACCGCCGTTTCGAGTTCGCGCGCGACCTCCAACTCAAGGGCGACCTGCCGGCCGCCGCGGACCTGATCGAGCAGGCCATCGAGCTGGCGCCGAACTTCACCTCGGCCTGGTTCACGCTGGGCGAGATCCGCCAGCAGCTCGGCCAGCACGACAAGGCGATCGAAGCGTTTCGCAAGGCGCGTGACTGCGACCCCGAGGATCAGCACGGCGCCGGTCTGCACCTGATGCGCCTCGGCGACGCCGGGATGGCGGAGATGCCCAAGGCCTATGTGCAGGCCCTGTTCGACCAGTACGCGCCGCGCTTCGAGCACGCACTGATCAACGATCTCGGCTATCGCGCCCCCGAGCTGATCTTCAAGGCGGTGCTGGCCGCGCGCGTCGCCGCGAAGAAGCCGGCCTTCTTCAAGCGCACCATCGACCTCGGCTGCGGCACCGGGCTCGCGGCCGCGGCCTTCGCCAAGCAGGTCGACCATTTCATCGGCATTGATCTGTCGCCCGGCATGATCAAGGAGGCGCGCGCCACCAACCTCTACGCCGAGCTCGAAGTCGCCGACATGATCGAAGGCCTGCGCACCAAGAGTGACGGATGCGCCAACCTCGTCGTGGCCGCGGACGCCTTCGTCTATCTCTCCGATCTCGCGCCGGTGCTGACCGAAGCGAAGCGCGTGCTCGTATCCGGCGGCGTGCTCGCCTTCACGCTGGAGACGCATGCCGGCAGCGGCGTCGTGCTCGGCGAAGGCCTGCGATATGCCCATTCGGCGGAATATGTGCGCGGTGCGATTGTGAACGCCGGACTGAAGCTGCTGACGCTCGAGCCGGCTTCGCCGCGCAACGAGAACAACGAGCCTGTGCGCGGCCTCGTCGTGGTCGCCGAGAAAACTTGAGTCTAGGCGCTAACGCTCTGGAATTTAAGCGTCATTGCGTCGCAACGTAGCGACTTCCCACTTGCGAGCCGTGCTGCGATGCCAGCACAATGCGCGCACAAGGGAGAAACAATAATGGCCAAGAATCCATCGCGGCGCGATTTCAACGCCGCCGCGCTCGCCACCATTGCCGCATCCACCTTGCCCGCGCCCTGCGTCTGGGCCGCCGAGAAGAAATACGATGCGGGCGCCAGCGACACCGAGATCAAGATCGGGCAGACCGTGCCGCATTCCGGCCCCGGCTCGCTTTACGGCGTGCTCGGTCGCATCGGCGAAGCCTATTTCCAGATGCTGAACGAGAAGGGCGGCATCAACGGACGCAAGGTCAAGTTTCTCACCATGGACGATGCCTATAGCGCGCCGAAATGCGTCGAGGCGACGCGGCGCCTGGTCGAGCAGGAAGAGGTGCTTGCGCTGTACGGCTCGCTCGGCACCGCGCCGCAGACCGCCGTGCACAAATACCTGAACTCCAAGGGCGTGCCGCAGCTGCTGCTCAACACCGGCGCCTCGAAGTGGAATAACCCGAAAGAGTTCAAATGGACGATGGCGGCCCTGCCGCTCTATCCGACGGAGGCGCGCATCCTGGCCCGCCACGTCGTCAGCGTGAACCCGAACGCGAAGGTCGGCATCCTCTACCAGAACGACGATTTCGGCCGCGACTTCCTAGGGCCGTTCAAGAAGGTGCTGGCCGATGCCGGCGGCACCGCCAAGGTGATCATGGAGCAGACCTACGATCTCACGGACCCGACCGTCGATTCGCAGCTCATCAATCTCTCGAAATCCGGCGCCGACGTCTTCTACAACATCTCCACCGGCAAGGCCTCGTCGCAGTCGATCCGGAAAGTCGCCGAGCTCGGCTGGAAGCCGCTGCAGCTGTTGTCGGCGGGCTCGACCGGCCGCTCGATCCTCAGCGCCGCCGGCCTGGAGAACTGCACTGGCATCGTCGCGATCCGCTACAACAAGGAGGTCGGCCTGCCGAAATGGGAGAAGGATCCTGATGTGATGGCGTTCGAGGAGCTGCGCAAGAAATATCTGCCCAGCATCGACCCGGACAACACCATCGCCTTCGCCGGCTACGGCCAGGCCGCGACCATGGGCGAGATCCTGCGCCGCTGCGGCGACGACCTCACCCGCGCCAATGTGCTGAAGCAGGCCTCGACGCTCGCGGGCTTCCACTCGCCCTATTTCCTCGACGGCGTCACCTACAGCTATACGCCCGAGGACTACACGCCGATGAAGACGCTGTTCATCTCGACCTTCACCGGCAAGGACTGGGACATCTCGGACAAGCCGATGTCGGAGTAGTCAGGGGGACGAGGCGGGCGCCGCTGCTCCCCCTCTCCTGCCCCGCCAGGAGAGGCAGGAAGCAGGCGCACGCTCAGGCACTAACCTGCGATCGCCAGCCGATACGCTTGCGCTGCATTCACGCCAAACGCCTTGTCCCGCACAGGCGGGCCAAGCTTCGCCAGGCAGGCTTCCAGCGCACTCTTGATCTCGCCATAGCTGCCCGCGAGCAGACACACCGGCCAGTCCGAGCCGAAGATCAACCTGTCCTCGCCGAAACAGCTGGCAGCGTGCGCGACGAACGGAGCCAGGCGCTCCGCATCCCAGTCGTTCCAGACTGCCTCCGTCGCGAGCCCCGAGATCTTGCACCAGACATTACCGCAAGCCCCGAGCGCCTTGATGCGATCTGACCATTCGGCGCTGCCGCCGTCGGCGATCGGCGGCTTGGCCACATGGTCGAGCACGAAGCGCGCTTGAGGGAAGGCCTGCGCAGTTGCGATCGCGGCGGGCAGCTCGCGGGTATGGACGAGAAAATCATAGGTGAGATCGTGCGCGAATACTGCGGTGAGGCCGCGCTGGACGTCCTCGCGGAGCAGCCAATCGGGATCTACCTCATCATGCACCTGGTGACGGATGCCGACGAGCTTGTCCCCGCCCGGCAGGCCGCGCAGCTGCTCGAGCGTCTCGCCGAGCGCGCCGTCGGTCAGATCGGCCCAGCCGACGACGCCGATCACCGACGGCGCGGCATGCGCAACGCTCAAGAATTCCTCTGTCTCCTCGAGCGAGGAGCGACATTGCACCACGATGCTGGCGTCGATGCCGCTCGCCTTCAGCAGCGGCGCGAGATCGGCGGGGCCGAACGCGCGGCGGGTCGGCGTCAGCTCAGGCGCGTCCATCCAGGGATAATCGGCGCGCGCGGGATCCCAGAAATGCTGATGGGCGTCGATGATCATGCCTTACGCTCCCGCCGGCAGCGGCGCGCGCACGTCAATGAGGTTTCGCGCGCGCAGCTCCTGCCAGAACGCGGCCGGCACCGTTGCCTCCGACATGGCGATGTTGTCGGCAATTTCCGCCGCATTGCGCGCGCCCATCACCGCGACCGTGACCGCCGGATGCGTCATGCAGAACTGGAGCGCGGCGGCTTTCAACGCGGTGCCGTGCTTGCGGCAGAGCGCATCAAGCTCGAGCGCCCGCGCTACCAGCGACGCATCGGCGTCCTGATAGTTGAACTTCGCGCCCGCATGCGGATCGGCCAGGATGCCGCTATTATAGATGCCGCCGAGCAGGATGCCGATGTTCCTCGCCTGGCAGAGCGGAAACAGCGCATCGAGCGCGCCCTGGTCGAGCAGCGTGTAGCGGCCGGCGAGCAGGAAGCAATCGACCGGCACGGCTTGCGCGAAGCGAATCGGCATCTCCGACTGGTTCATGCCGGCGCCGATCGCCTTGACCGTGCCGTCCTCGCGCAGGCGCTGGAGCGCTCGGAAGGCGCCTCCGACGGCCTCGTCATAGTGATCATCGGGATCATGCACCAGCAGGACGTCGACGCGGTCGAGCCCGAGCCTGGCGAGGCTTTCCTCCACCGACCGCATGACGCCGTCATAGCTGAAATCGAACACCGGCCGCTCGCGCGGCGTGCCCTTGTAGTGCTCGTCCTCGCTAGCTGCGCCTTCAGGCACGCGCAGCAGACGGCCGACCTTGGTCGAGATGACGTAGGACTCGCGCTTCTGCTGCCGCAGGAAGGCCCCGAGCCGCCGCTCGGCGAGGCCGAAGCCGTAGAGCGGCGCGGTATCGAAGAATCGCACCCCAAGCGACCAGGCGCGCGCGATCGTCGCCTCCGCATCGGCATCGCTGACGGGTGCGAACAATCCGCCGAGCGGGGCGGAACCGAGGCCGATTGACGTGACGTCGAGCGAGCCGAGCCGCGACCGTTTCATTCCCATTGCCTTGTCTTCATTCCAACCGTCCAAATCATCTCTCCCGCTTGCGGTTTCCGCAAGCGGGAGAGGCATGCAGGAGCGCGGGGCTGGCGGGCGCTCCTACTTCAACATCTGCCCGACGTTGTCCTTGGTGACGAGATCGAGGCCGGTGTAGACGATCTCCGGCACCTTCTCGCCTTTCTTGATGGCGAGCAGCGTGTCCATCGCCTTCTCGCCCATCTCGAACGGACGCTGGCCGACCAGTGCATTGGCATAGCCGTCGCGCAGCAGCTCGAGCTGCATCTTCAGCGTATCTGCAACGACAAGCGTGAACTTGCCGGAATCGATGTCCTTCTTGTTCCTGCTGGCGAAGGCCTTGAAGCCTTCGGGTGCGAACATCGGCCAGCCGCCGATGGGAACGATCGCGGCGAGATCGGGCGTTGCGGTGCGCATGTCCGTCATCTGCTGGACCGCGAGCGCGGGATCGTCGTTGCAGAAGGTCGGCGAGCCCGCGACCTCGGTCCATTTCGAGCCCTTCAGCGCCTCGCGCACGCCATCGACGCGCTCGGCAAGGTTCTTGGCACCGGGGCCGCCGGAGACCATGGCGTATTTGCCGCCGTCGGGCCGCATCTTCAGCAATTGCTTGCCGAGCGCAACGCCGAACTCCTTGTTGTTGGTGCCGATATAGGCGATGCGCTTGGATCCGGGCGCATCGGCATCGAAGGTGATGACGGGAATGCCGGCCGCGGTCGCCGCCTCGATCGACTTGGTCATGGCCGCAACGTCGGCGACCGAGATGGCGAGGCCGTCGACCTTCTGGGTGACGAAGTCCTGGATGATCTGCGCCTGCGTCGCCGGCTCGTGCTCGACCGGCCCCTTGTAGATGCACTCGATGTTGCCGAGCTCCTTGGCGCGCTTCAGGCAGCCGTCGCGCGCGAAATCGAAGAACGGATTGTTCATCGCCTTCGGCACGATGACGAAGCGGTAGTTCGCGGCCAGCGCCGGCGTCGCCATCATCGCAACGGCGATACCGGCAAGAAGAAGTTTCCTCATTGTCTCCTCCACCCTTGTTTGGTGCCCATCCTCTTGAGAGACGCCCGGGAAGCGGACAGGCGCATTTTTTGGCCTTCCCGAGACGACGTCACGTCAGGTCATCCGCGAGCGGATGCGATCGACCAGCACAGCCAAGATGATGATCACGCCCACCAGCGTCTGCTGCCAGTAGGAGGAGACCTGCGCCAGCACGAGGCCGTTGCGGATCACTTCCAGGAGCACGCAGCCGACGATGGCTCCGAGCGGACCGCCGATGCCGCCGGCAAGGTTGGCGCCGCCGATGACGGCCGCCGCGATCACGTTGAGCTCGTAGGACGTCGCCATGTGGGCGGGCGCGGAGCCGAGCCAGCCGGAAATGATGATGCCCTGAAGGCCTGCGGCGAGCGCGCAGATCACGTAGACCTCGATCTTCACCCGCACCACCGGAATGCCGGTGAGCTCGGCCGCCTTCTCGTTGCCGCCGAGCGCGAAGACGTGGCGACCGAACGCACTATGGTGCAACACCCCGGCCATCATCAGCGCGAGGATCACGAGATAGATGAACGGCGCGGGCACGCCGAGCACGTCGCCCGAGGTGAGCGCGTAGAAATAGTCGGCATCGGGCCCGCCGGGAAAGCTACCGCGGCCGTTGGAGACGACATAGCCCAGCCCGCGCACGATCGAGAGCATGCCAAGCGTGGTGACGAAAGGCGAAAGCCCAAGCACGGCGATGCAGAAGCCGTTGACGAGCCCGGCAATCAGCGCCACGCCGAGTCCGGCGAGGACCGACACCAGCAGGATCAGGCCCGGCACGTTCGCCAGCACGGTCTTGCCGTCGGCCGCCATGTGCACCCACGACGAGCCGGGCGCCGACAGCTCGGTCATGACCATGGAGGTGATCATGGCCGAGAAGCACATCATCGAGCCGACCGAGAGGTCGATGCCGCCGGTGATGATCACGAAGGTGACACCGAGCGTGGCGATGGCGATGAAGGAAAAGTTCTTCGCCACGTTCTGCATGTTGCCCTGGGTGAAGAAATAGGGGCTGGCGAAATGCATGATCACCAGCAGCACCGCCAGCGCGAGCAGGACGTAGCCGGTCTGCGACGCAAAGATGCCGCGCTGCCACCATTTGATCCGGCCCACATTGGTGAAGCTGATCGGAGATTCCATCGGCATGGCCATCACGCTGCCTCCTTCGCGCCGGTGATGAGGGCGGTGACTTCCTCCGGCGAAGTCTCGTGGATCGGCTTTTCGGCCCGCTTCTCTCCACGGCGCATGACGATGACGCGGTCGCACACCGCGAATACGTCGGGCATGCGGTGCGAGATCAGCATCACTGCGACGCCCTGCTCCTTCAGCCGGTGAATCAGGCCGAGCACCTGCTCGACCTGGCGGACCGAGATCGCCGCGGTCGGCTCGTCCATCATGACGAGCCGCGCATTGGAGAGCCGTGTCCGCGCGATCGCGACCGCCTGGCGCTGGCCGCCCGACATCTGCTTGACGAGATCGTCGGGACGCGTCTCCGAGCGCAACTCGCCGAACAGCTCCAACGCCCGCGCCGCCATCGCCTTGTGGTCGAGCAAGGCGACGGGTCCAAATTTTCGCTTCAGCTCGCGGCCGAGGAACACGTTGGCTGCGGCCGTCAGATTGTCGGCGAGCGCGAGGTCCTGGTACACCACCTCGATGCCGACGGCGCGGGCATCGACCGGCCGGCTGAAATGGACCGCGTTGCCGGCAAAGCGGATCTCGCCGTGGCCGGGACGGAAATTTCCGGCGATGATCTTGACCAGGGTCGACTTGCCCGCGCCGTTGTCGCCCATCAAGCCGACCACCTCGCCCGGCAAGACCTGCAGATCGACGTCGTGCAGCGCGCGGATGGCGCCGAATTCCTTGCCGATACCGGAGAGCTCGAGCACCGGGGTAGCGTCAGCATGTGCCATCAGTGGACTTTCTCAGACATGACGGTTGACCAGGGATTCCAGATATTCCTGCCGGCCGGAGCGCGGCTGCGGATCGAAGCCGGGCTGGAGCGCGCGGTCGGCGAGATCGGCGAGCGAACGCTGGCCGGCGAGAATGGCGCGGCCCTCTAGGCCGGACCATCCCTCATAACGCTTCGCGAGCGGCCCGGTGAGCACGCCGGCATCCACCATGTCTGCGGCGGCGAGGAACGCCCGCGCGCAGGCATCCATCGAGCCGACATGGGCGTGGATAAGATCATCGGGGTCAATCGATTGCCGCCGGATTTTTGCGTCGAAATTGAGCCCGCCCGAGGTGAAGCCGCCGCGGTTCAGGATCTCGTGGAACACCAGGGCGAGCTCCGGCACATTCATTGCGAACTGGTCGGTGTCCCAGCCGAGCAGATCGTCGCCGCGATTGATGTCGAGCGAGCCGAACACGCCAAGCGCCTCGGCCAGCGCGACCTCGTGATGGAAGGAGTGGCCGGCGAGGATGGCGTGGTTCTGCTCGATGTTGAGCTTGACGTCGTTCAGAAGGTCGTAGCGCTCGAGGAAGCCGTAGCAGGTGGCGACGTCGAAATCATATTGATGCTTGGTCGGCTCCTTCGGCTTCGGCTCGATCAGGATCGGGCCCTTGAAGCCGATCTCGTGCTTGTGCTCGACGACGAGCGAAACGAAGCGGCCGAGCTGGTCGAGCTCGCGCTTGAGATCGGTGTTGAGCAGCGTCTCGTAGCCCTCGCGCCCGCCCCACAACACGTAGTTCTGGCCGCCGAGCCGGTGCGTCACCTCGAGCGCGGCGCCGACCTGGCCGGCAGCATAGGTGAAGATCTCGGGGTCCGGATTGGTCGCCGCCCCCGCCATATAGCGCCGATGCGTGAACAGGTTTGCCGTGCCCCAGAGCAGGCGCACCTTGCTCGCAGCCATCTTCTGCTCGAACAGGTCGGCAATCGCGTTGAGATTGGCGACGGACTCGGCGAGCGAGGCGCCCTCCGGCGCGGCATCGACATCGTGGAAGGTGAAGTAGGGCACGTCGAGCAGGCGGAACAGCTCGAAAGCGACATCGGCCTTGGCGCGCGCCTGCGCCATCGCATCGGTGCCGTGGTGCCAGGGACGCAAGAACGTCTCGCCGCCGAAGGGGTCGCTACCCGGCCAGCAGAACGAATGCCAATAGCAGACCGCAAAGCGTAAGTGATCCTCGAGCCGGCGGCCATGGACCATGCGATCCTTGTCGTACCAGCGGAAGGCGGGCGCCTGTCCCGCGCCCTGGCCGGCAAAGGCGACAGGTGCAGTTGCATCGAAGAATTTGGCTGGCGCGTTCACTTAAGGAGTCTCCTTCAATGCGGGATAAAGCGCCCGCCACCGCTGATAGGCCTCGTCATAGGCCTCAGCGACGGGCTTCCGGGGCGTGAAGCTGGCGAGCCGCCGCGGACGGGTGCAGACCTCTTCAGGTCGCTCACCGGTCGCTGCGAGCCGGCCGAGCCGAGCGGCGCCGAGGGCCGCTCCGACCTCGCCTTCCTCGACGCGGTGAACGGGAATGCCGAGCACATCGGCGCAGATCTGCGCCCACAGCGGCGAGCGCGAACCGCCGCCGACCAGATCGACCTCGGCAATGGGCCCGCTCGCCGCGCCCAGCGCCGCCAGATTGTCGCGCGCGGCGAAGGCGACTCCTTCGAGCACGGCCTGCACGATCTCGCCGCGGCCGGTTGCACCGCGCAGACCGACGAAGGCGCCGCTCGCGGCAGCGTCATTGTGCGGGGTGCGCTCGCCGTCGAGATAAGGCAGGAACTTGATTGGGCTCGGCGCATCGACGCGCTCGCCGAGCGGCGCCAGGAGCGCTGCGGCCGGCGTCTCCATCACGCCGGCGAGCCAGGCCAGCGAAGCCGCGGCGGACAGCATCACGCCCATCTGATGCCAGAGGCCGGGCAGCGCGTGGCAGAACGCATGCACGGCCGACGCCGGCGCCGGCGCGAAACGGTCGGTGACGCGGAACAGGACGCCGGACGTGCCCAGCGACAGGAACGCATCGGCTGGCGCGATCGCGCCGAGCCCGATCGCGCTCGCGGCATTGTCACCGGCACCGCCGGCGACCACGACATTCTTCGCCATGCCCCAGCGCTGCGCGTAGCTTGGCGCGAGCACCGCGCTGATCGCGCTGCCCTCGACGAGGCGCGGCATGTGGTGAAGATCGAGCCCGGTGGCATGCAGCAGCAAGGCCGACCAGCGCCGCTCGCCGACATCGAGCCACAGCGTGCCGGCGGCATCGGACATGTCCTCGACCATCTCGCCGGTGAGACGATAGCGGACATAGGCCTTGGGCAGCAGCACTTTTGCGACGCGCTCGAAGATCTTTGGCTCATGCCGCGCGACCCACAGCAGCTTCGGCGCCGTGAAGCCGGGCATCGCCAGATTGCCGGCGATCGCGTGCAGTGAGGGACAGCGCCGCTCCAGCGCGGTGCATTCGGCCTGCGAACGGCCGTCGTTCCAGAGGATCGCGGGCCGCAGCGGCCTGCCATCTTCGTCGAGCAGCGTCGCGCCGTGCATCTGGCCCGACAGGCCGATGCCGGCCACGTTCGCAACCTCGCGCGGATGGCGGGCCGCCAAATCATCAACCGCACCGGTCGCCGCATCGACCCAGGAATCGGGATCCTGCTCGGACCACAACGGCCGCGGATGCGACAGCGCAAGCTCGCGCGTTGCCGTCGCGAGGATCGCGCCGGCTTCGCTCACGAGCACCGCTTTCACGCCGGACGTGCCGATGTCCAATCCGAGATACAAATCGTCCTCCTCCTTACCCATTGCGATGCGCGATCTTGATGTCGCGCTGTGCGCCACGGCCCGTTCGATAAAAGCCTGCCGCTAGGGCAGATTGTCCCGCATCACGATGTCGATCCTGATCTTCTCCTGCTCGCTCAAGATCGGCTCGCCACGGGCGAGCGCGAGCAGCACGCGCACGGCGGCACGCGCTTCATGTCCGGGGTTCTGCGAGATCGCGGCATCCATCACGCCCTGCAGCAGCAGCCGGCGCGTCAGCACGGTAACGTCGTGACCGACGAACACCAGCTTGTCGCGGCCGGCATCGCTCAACGCTTTGGCGACGCCTTGCGTACCGGCGCCGACATTGTACAGGCCGACGATGTCGGCATGCCGGCCGAGCAACCGCGCCAACACCTGTTCGGACCGATCGTCCTCGTCGCGCCCTTCCAGGACCGGCAGCACGTTGAGGTCGGGGAATTCCGATGCCATCACCTGGTTGAAACCGAAGATGCGTTCGGCATGGTCGCGCAGGCCCTGCGAGCCCGCGACGATCGCGACCTTGCCGGATCGCCGGCCGACCAGCCGTCCGACCAGCGCGCCGGCGGTGCGGCCCGCCGCGATATTGTCGATGCCGACATAATGGTGGCGGCGCGACGACGGTACGTCCGAGACCAGGGTCACCACCTTGGTGCCGGCATCGACCAGATCATTGATCGCGGCGCGAACGCTGGGGTGGTCCAGCGCCACCACGGCGACGCCATCGAAATCGCCTGATAGCGCCTCGAGCGAGGCCGTAAGCACTGCGGGATCGAACACGTCGGTTGCCACCATCTCGACGCCGAGGCGGCGCGCCGAAAGCCAGGCCGACATCTCGCCAAGATAGGCCTCGATCTGCTGCATGAACGGGTTCGGCCCCGACGGCATCACGAAGGCAAAGCGGCGGGCGCGGCCGCGCGCGAGTTCCGCGGCCGCCACATGCGGCTGGAAGGAGTTGCGCTCGATCGCCGCCCTGACGCGGCGGACGGTGTCCGGCCGCACCCCCGGTCGGTTGTGCAGCACGCGATCGACCGTCGCGAGACTGACGCCCGCCTCGCGGGCGATGTCCTTCAGCGTCAATGCGGTCGTGGTGAGGGTCTCGGCCATGGCTGAAGGCTAGCAGAGGTTTTTTGAGGTACGCAACTCATTTTGAGGAAGCGGCCGTCATTTTGCGCTGCCCGGTGCCGAGGAACGGCTCTTCCCGGCGCTCGTTGCCGCCGGTGCGTAACGACATCACCCATGATCCCGGCGAAGGCCTGAGCCCAACGCTCGAGCGCAACATCCAGGCGCTGGTCGAGCGCCGCCGTGGGGAGCAGCGGGCTGCGTCGGGCCAAGAGAAGCTCGCCGACGCGATCACGGCCTTTACCGGCAGCATGACCTTCGTTTATCTGCACCTCGCGCTGTTCGGCTTCTGGATCATCGCCAATCTGCACTGGGTGCCGGGAATCCCGGTCTGGGACGAGAGCTTCGTGGTGCTGGCGATGATCGCTTCGGTGGAAGCAATCTTCCTCTCGACATTCGTCCTGATCTCGCAGAACCGCATGACGGCCGCCGCGGACAAGCGCGCCGATCTCGACCTCCAGATCAGCCTGCTCGCCGAGCACGAGCTGACCAAGGTCGCCCGCCTGCTCACCCAGATCGCCGAGCGGCTCGACGTCAAACCTGACTCGAAGCGCGAGCTGGAGGAAGCTGCCCGCGACATCGCGCCCGAGCGGGTGCTCGACAAGCTCGAGGAGACGCGAAAGGGTTGAGGCTTGATGCGCCTCGCGCCGATTGGCTCAGCTGGCAGTGAGATCGAGCGTCAGGAACAGACTGTTGGGATCCTCGACATAGCCTTCGAACGGGCTGCAGGGGACGAAGCCGTGCGTCTGGTAGAGCGCATGCGCCGGCCTGAAATAGTCCCATGAACCGGTCTCGAGGCTCAGCCGCCTCAAGCCGCGCGCGCGGGCCTCCGCGATGATGTGGCGGAGCATCTGGCCGCCGAAGCCGCGCCTTCGCGTGGTCTGAAGCGTGTGCATCGACTTCACCTCGCCATGGACGGCCGAGAGCATCTTCAGCGCGCCGGTGGCAACCAGCGTGTCGCCGTCCCAGCCGGTCCAGAACGCGACGTCGCTGGCGCGAAGGCCCGCCAGATCGAGGGCATGCGCGCTGCCCGGCGCGGTCTGTGCCCGCGCGGAGGTGACATGATGATCGAGCAGCGCGACGACGCGCGCATCGAAGGTGTCGCCGGTGCGGATCTGCATGGTCAGGGCCTCATTTTACGTTTGCGCGCGATCGGCGGCATCACATCTTCCCGTAGGAGGAGCCGCGCCGCGTGATGATGACGTAGCGCGCGTCCTGTTTGGTTTCGTTCTCGAACGTCACCGCCCGCATCACGTCGAAATCCAGACAGTCGCCCCCGCGCAGGCGCAGCGTCTTGGCGTCGATGTACACGGCGATCGCGCCCTCCAGCATCAGCAGCTGCTGAGTGAAGGCGTTGCGGCCCCAGGGGCTGTAGGAGACGCGCGCGCCGGCGGGAAGATCGACCACGATGATCTCGATGCCGCTCGCCGCATCCGGCGGCGAGGCGTGCCGCCGGCGGTAGCCGCTGTCGGGGTCGCGCCAATGCGGCTGGTCCGCAAGCCGCATCAGCCGCTCCGGCGGCTTCTCGGCGAGAGCGACGACATCGCTGAGCGACACGTCGAGCGCGGCACAGAGCTTGCCGAGCAGCGCTGCGGTCGCACTGCTCTGCGCCCGCTCCACCCGCCCGATCATGGCCCGGCTGACGCCGGAGCGGCCTGCCAATTCGTTCAACGTCATGCCCGCCTGCGTCCGCAGCGTCTTCAAGCGACGACCGATCGCACGGTCGAGTTTCTGCTGGTCCATGGCTTCATCCGAACATTGTCCGGCGCAGGGACCGCATCCGCCGGGCAAGAGGAGCTTAGGGCGGGCGAGGCGTGCGTGCCGGAAGCAAGAGGCTAACATATTAGAATCTTTGCGGAGCCTGCAGCGCGGATTAGAATGGGCCAACCGCGGTGAACGGGGAGGCGATGACATGGGCGAGCCGACGCAGCGGACGATCACGGCGAACGGCATCAACCTCAACATCGCCGAGCAGGGCGAGGGGCCGATGGTGCTGCTCTGCCACGGTTTTCCGGAAGGCTGGTACTCCTGGCGCCACCAGCTCGAGGCACTGGCCGCGGCGGGCTACCACGCGGTCGCACCCGACATGCGCGGCTATGGCAAGAGCGACCGGCCCGAAGCGATCGACCAGTACACGATCCTCCACATGGTCGGCGATCTCGTCGGCGTGCTCGACGCCTTCGAGGCGAAAGACGCCGTTATCGTCGGGCACGACTGGGGCGCGACGATCGCCTGGCACACGGCGCGCCTGCGGCCGGATCGCTTCCGCGCCGCCGCCATCCTCAGCGTGCCTTTTCGGCCACGGAGCCCGGTGAGGCCGACGAGCGTCATGCCGCAAACGGCGGATGCGCAGTTCTATCAACTGTACTTCCAGGAGCCGGGTGTTGCCGAAGCGGAGTTCGAAAGGGATCCGCGCGCAACGCTTGGCGCCATGCTCTACGGCGGCTCCGGCGAGGGTGCGGCGGCGATCCGCGCCAATGCCGAGCGTCAGGGCCGAACCGTCGGCGTCGGCATGGTCTCGCGCAAGGACGGGATGCTGCCGAAAGTGCAGGTGCCGCTTCCGCCGTGGCTGAGCGCCGCCGACCTCGACCGTTACGGCGCCGAATTCGCTCGCAGCGGATTTCGCGGACCGCTCAACTACTACCGCAACATCGATCGCAACTGGGAGCTGATGGGGGCTTTCGAGGGGGTGAAGGTGATCGTGCCTTCGCTCTTCATCGCCGGCGACCACGACATGGTCGTCGCCTTCCCCGGCGCGGCCGAGCACCTCGCCAACATGAAGCAATGGGTGCCGCAGTTGCGCGGGATCAAAATGCTGCCCGGCTGCGGTCACTGGACGCAGCAGGAGCGGCCGGCGGAGGTGAACGCGGCGATCGTGGAGTTCCTGCGAAGCCTGCCGGACTAAGTATTGGAGCGGGCGAAGGGAATCGAACCCTCGTATGCAGCTTGGGAAGCTGCCGTTCTACCATTGAACTACGCCCGCTCATGCGCGGCTTGCGCGCCCGTCCTGATTAGCCGAGACGACGGCCGCCGCCAAGCGGTTTGGCGGCCCAACCCGAACGCTTCTTGACGTTTTGGCAAGATTCTGGGTGCGCCGGATTGTGGCGGTGTTATGATTTTATGTTTGGGGGAGACGTGCGCTGAGTGGGGCGTGTGCATGGTGGGGTGCGGCTACGCGATATTCGACACGGCCATCGGCCGCTGCGGCATCATCTGGAGTGCGACCGGCGTCGTCGCCGTGCAATTGCCGGCGGCGCGGGAGATCGACACCCGGCGCCGCATCTTCCAGATCGATCCCGAAGCGCGCGAGCAGCGGCCCTCCGAGAACGCCGAACTGGCGATCGAGGGCATCATTGGCCTGTTGCAAGGCGGTGAACCTGATTTTTCCGAGGTCAGCCTGGATGCGGGCGGCGTGTCCGGTTTCAATCGGCGCGTCTATGAATTCGCCTGCTCCATTCCGCGCGGGGAAACGCGAACCTATCACGAGGTCGCCAAGGCGCTGGGCGCCTCCGGCGCGGCGCATTCGGTGGCGCAGGCGATCGCCAAAAATCCCTACATGCTGATCGTGCCGTGCCACCGGGTGCTGGAAGCCGGCAATTACACCGACCGGCTCTCGCCCTATGGGGGAGTAATCTCCAAGCGGCGGCTGCTGGCGCTCGAGGGGGCCCACCCCGTCGCCAGCAAGACGCTGTTTGAGGTGCTGCTGCCCGTTGCCCCGTCGCGGCCGCCCACCTAGATAAGGCGGCATGGACGCGACCACACTGCTAACGTCACAATCGATGACCGTCTCCGAGTTTCGCTGCGACGCGGGACCGGACGACACGCCGTTCGCCGAATGCCGTACCGGGCATTCCATCGCCTATGTCCGCTCGGGCAGCTTTGGCTGCCATTGCCGCGCCGGCTTCTTCGATCTGGTGGCGGGCTGCATGCTGGTCGGCGCGCCCGGCGAGGAATACACCTGCACGCACGAGCATGTCAGCGGCGATGTCTGCCTGTCGTTCTTCCTCAGCGAGGACATGGTCGATGCGCTCGGCGGCCGGCGCGAGATCTGGCAGGTCGGCGCCACGCCGCCGCTGCCCGAATTGATGGTGCTGGGCGAGCTCGCCCAGACGGCGGCAGATGGCAACAGCGACATCGGCCTCGACGAAGTCGGCCAGATCCTGGCCGGACGTTTCGTCGACGTGGTTTCTGGCAAGCCGCGCAAGCCGGCCACGCCGACTGCGCGCGACCGCCGCCGCGCGGTCGAGGCCGCGCTGTGGATCGACGACAATTCGCATGCCGAGGTCGACCTCGAACAGGCAGCACGGCAGGCGGGCCTCAGCCCGTTCCATTTCCTGCGGTTGTTCTCGAGTGTGCTCGGCGTCACCCCGCATCAATATCTGGTGCGCTCGCGACTGCGGCACGCGGCTCGGCTGCTCGCTGACGACGACATCGCCGTCACCGACGTCGCCTATGACGTCGGCTTCGGCGATCTCTCCAACTTCGTCCGCACCTTCCACCGCGCCGCCGGCGTCTCGCCGAGCAAGTTCCGCCAGGCCTCGCGCGGGGAGCGCAAGATTCTCCAAGAGCAGCTCGCCCCCAATTAAATAGGTTCATCTCCGGCGCGCGCCACTTTCGGCGCGCTTTGGAACTGGAGACGAGCATGTACGACCACATCGGACTTCGCGTTGCCGACCTCGACGCCGCGACACGCTTCTACACCGCGGCGCTGGCGCCGCTCGGTTATGTCCTGTGCTCAAGCGGCGAAGGCTATGCCGGCTTCGGGCCGAAGGGCGAGCCGGCGTTGTGGCTGCACCTGAACAAGGGCCACAAGGCCGACGGCGCGCACATTGCATTTCGCGCCAAGAGCCATGACGCGGTCAAGGCGTTCCACAGCGAAGGCTTGAAGAGTGGTGGCCGTGACAATGGCGGCGCCGGCCCGCGCAAGGATTACAGCCCGACCTATTACGCGGCGTTCCTGATTGATCCCGATGGCAACAATGTCGAGGCGGTTTGTAGCTGAGCTCCAGCCGCTGACGAGATTTCGTGGTGGGCAAAGCGGCGCGTGCCCACCGACCGACCGCATCAATCCAAATGGTGGGCACGGCACTGCGCGCCTTCCACTCTACAAGACTGCATTTGAGGAAACTCCCATGGCCTCCATTCACAACGACATTCCCATCGACGCCGCGGCGCACGACGTCTGGGACGCGGTGCGCGACTTCGGCGCGCTGCATGAACGGCTGGTGCCCGGCTTCGTCACCGCCTGCACGCTCGACGGCGATGCACGCATCGTCACCTTCGCCAACGGCTCGGTGGCGCGCGAGGGGCTGGTCGATTGCGACGATGCGCGGCGGCGTCTCGTCTATGCCATCAACAACGAGCGACTGAAGCACTACAGCGCTTCGGTGCAGGTGATCGACGACGGCGAGCAGAGAAGCCGCCTGGTGTGGATCATCGACATGCTGCCGAACGAGCTTGCACCCTACGTGCTGGGACAGACCAAGGACGCCGTCATCGCCATTCAGAAGGCGTTTCCGCCTGCCGCGGCCTGACTGCCCTCTGTGCATTGCCTCACAGAGCTCTGCCCTCGCCAGCCCGATGATGAGCGGCATGATGGAGAACGGCGGCGGCGGATTTGGGGGCGGTCTTGGTGGCGGCACTCTCGGCGGTGGTGTCGGCGCGCCCGATTACGGCGGCTACACGCCGATGGGCGGCGGCGGCGGGCATCGCCGCCACAAGCATCGCTAGTCGGCAAGACCGGACAGAGCCGGCCTGATCGCAGTCTTGCCGCCACGCGGTCCCCAGCGCGTCAACACGACGCTGGAGCATGAGAGCAGGCCGAGCACGACCATCGAGCTCGCAGCCAGCCAGAAGAAGCTTTGCGCGGTGGCCTCGTGGGTGGTCAACCACCAGCCGACGGCCGAGATGTAGATCAGCCGTGCCGTCTGCGCCAGCACCGGCCCGATCACCTTGGCGGCGCCTTGCGATGAGAAATACATCGTCGTGGCAAGGCCGAAGAACGCGTAGAACGGTCCGACCGTCGAGAGATATTGATGGCTCGCGGCGCGCACGGCTGCGCTGTCGGTGAAGATGTTGATCCAGAGATCGGGGAACGTCGCCACGATGCATGCGGGCGCGCCCACGGCGACGAAGGCGGCAGCGCTGGCGATCCAGGTGACGCGCCGGGCGCGCGCGATGTTGCCTGCGCCGATCGCCATCCCCACCATCGGCACGCAGGCGATGCCGAACGAGAATGCGATCGAGGTCAGCAGGAATTCGAGCCGCGCACCGACGCCGTAGCCGGCGAGGATCGCGGTGCCGAACTTCGCCAGCATGTGGGTGAAGATCGAGATCGTCAGCACCGATTGCAGCGGCGAGAAGCAGGCAATGGCGCCGACCTTCAGGATGTCGAAGAACATCGCCCATTGGATCCGCAGGCCGCGCAACCGCGGCGTGATCCGCGCGCGGCCGGAGAACAGGTACCAGCCCATGATGCCGATGTTCATGGTGTAGGCGATCAGCGCGCCGGCGGCGACGCCGCGCATGCCGAACTGCGGCACCGGCCCGAGCCCGAGGCCGAGCGTGCCGCCGAGCACGATCTGCCAGGCCGCGGAGTTGAGGATGAGGAACGACGGCAGCTTCATGTTGCCGGTGCCGCGCAGCACGCCGGCCATGGTGTTGAGCAGCCAGGGCAGCACGGCGCCGCCGAAGAACACCTGCGTGTAGGCGACCGCATGGGTCAGCACATCGCCGCGGCCGCCCAACATCTCGAGCACTTTGGGCCCGAAGATCAGCATGCCCAGCATGAAGACGAGGCCGAAGCTGATGCCGATCAGCATCGCGTGCACGGCCAGCGTGCCGGCGCGATCGCGGTCCCCGGCGCCGAGCGCGCGTGCAATGGCGGACGCCACCGCACCGCCCATGGCGCCGCCCGACATCGTCATGGTCAGGATCACGGTCGGGAACACCAGCGCCATCGCAGCCAGCGCCTCGACGCCGAGCCGGCCGATATAGGATGTCTCCGCGATCACCGTACAGGTGCCGGCCGACAGCGCGATCACGTTGGGCCAGGCGAGGCCGAGCAGCGTGCGCAGGATCGGCCCGTCCGTCAGCGCGCTTCGTATCGGCCGCGGAGGCGGCGGCAGCGGACGCTCTTGCTCATCGACCGGGATTTCGGCGATGTCGGACATTTCCCCTCCGGGGCACGAGCGCCATTGGCGGCGCGGCAATGCGTAGGTGTGCCAATTAATTCATTCGCGCGCAGGGCGCGGCGCGGGGCTTGTTAGCACGGCGATTGCCGATTCCTCCTGCGTAGCGCGCAGGCGTGCCCTGCGGCAGCGCATTCCAATAGGTGAAATCACCCAATCGTCCACACCAGCGGTGGCCGCGCTGCTGCCGTCGGCCGCAGATGCACACCGAGATGTCGGCCGCATCCCGCAGCCAACCCTTCAAACAATCCCTCCAGCACTTTTGCGCAGGCAGGATGATAGTCGGCGACATCATCCATCAACTTCCAGCTCTGCTGGCGGATCTCGAAACTGCCTTCAGACTGCGTCGTCTCAGCCGAATCATCCTGCGCAGCAGACAGCGCGTTCAGGAAAGCGGCAAACTCTTTCGCGCCGCCGCGGGCCATCGACAGTGCTGCCGCGACCTCGTCGAAATATTGCATCCCGATCAGCTTGCCGGTGAGATGCAGCAGATAGCCGGCATCTTCGGGGCCGAACAGCTGCACCATCACGGGCGCGGCGGTGCGGACATATTCCATGGCGTAGTTGCGATAGGCTTTTTCGAGCCGCGGCTTCGGCCAGCTCGCCACGGGTAATGCCGGCGCTGTCTTCGGGTCGAACAACGGCGCCTCCAGATGCCGCGCGAACACCAGACGCAGGTCGAGCTCGAGCGGATGGTCGTATTGGTGGTAGTAACCCTCCAGCCCGTCCTGGCCGTCGACGCTCTGCTTGGTGCAGACGAAGCCAAGCCTGGTATCGCCGAGCGCGACGCCGTTGTTGGCGTGCCAGCCGCGCAGCATCGCGCGGGAGACCTCACCCGGCACGCCGCAGATCGCGGTGCCTTTCCAGATCCAGCGCGGCGGCGGATAACGGATCCAGGCCTTGGCGTCGCTCTCATACATGTATTCGACATGCACGCCGCCGATCCAGTTGGAGAGGTAGTGATATTGTGCGGCCGCGACCGCCGGCGGCAGATGATCGATGCCGAGCTTCCTGAGCCCCGGCAGGAAGCGCTCCTGCTGCTGACGGCGGAAGACGCGGAAAACAAACTCCGCCGCATCGGCGGTACTACGACGCGTGACGACGGTGAGGACGAGGCCGGTGAAATAGGCGTGATAGAGGTCGGCGACCGCGCGCCAGCGCTTCCATTGGGCTTCCTGCGCGGGATCTGATGCGGTGGTCATGTTTGCTCCCGATCGATGTTTTGATCGAGTGTGTCACTGCACCCCACGGCAGGCAACATGACGTCCACGCAAGGCGCTCTGCACGAGCGCTCGCCAATTCCGCATCACGAAGTTTTGCGGCGGCGCCTTGGCCGCGCGCTCTCGCTCGATCCGCTCGGTGGCATCACGCGCCATCGCGACAGATCCGAGGACGTTGCCGCTGGAATCCCGCACCAAGGCGAAGGTCATCTCGATGTAGAGCTTGCGCCCGCTCTTGTGCAGTGCGCGGGTCAGCGTCGGCTTGCCCGCAAGCTTCATCGCGCCGCTGGCCAGGGCAGCTTCAAACCCTTTCCAGTGCGCGGCGCGCAGATGCTCGGGAATGATCAAATCGAGATTCTGGCCGAGTGCTTCCGCCGCGGAAAAGCCGAACAGCGCCGTCGCTGCACGGTTCCAGCGCATGATCGTGCCGGAGCGATCCGAATAGATCAGCGCGTCCGCGACGTCGCCGATGATCTGTGCGTCGAGTTGGAACTGATCGGTCATGTCGCCACCTCGCATGTAGCTGGTTTTGCGTATCGTGACCCACGTTCGGTGTCATCGCCCGACTTGATCGGGCGATCCAGTACTCCGAGGCGGAAGTGATCAAATCGGGAGGCCGCGGCGTACTGGATGGCCCGGTCAAGCCGGGGCATGACAGTAGAGTGTGCAGCTATACCCGGAAATGCTTCGATAGTTTGAGGCCCTGCGCCTGGTAGTTCGAGCCGATGCGCTGGCCGTACATCGCGTCGGGACGGGCCAGCATCTTCTCGTAGACGAGGCGGCCGACGATCTGGCCGTGCTCCAGGATGAACGGCACTTCGCGCGAGCGCACTTCCAGCACGGCGCGCGATCCTAGCCCGCCCGCGCCGGCATAGCCGAAGCCGGGATCGAAGAATCCGGCATAATGCACGCGGAATTCGCCGACCAGGGGATCGAACGGCACCATCTCCGCGGCGTAATCGGGCGGCACCTGCACGGCTTCCTTGGAGGCGAGGATGTAGAACTCGCCGGGATCGAGGATCAGGCTGCCATCGGGACGGGCCGAGATCGGTTCCCAGAAATCCTCCACCGCATAGCCGGAGCGGCGGTCGACATCGACGACGCCGGTGTGGCGCTTGGCGCGGTAGCCGACAAAACCATTCGCCTTCTCGCCCGACAGATCGACCGAGACGGCAACGCCGCCGGAGAGATCGGCATCGTCGATGTCGACGAGACGCTCGGCCGCATGCAGCGCATCGAGCTCGTCGGCATTGAGGATGGCATCGCCGGTGCGGAAGCGGACCTGGCTGAGGCGCGAGCCCTCGCGCACCAGCACCGGAAACGTCTTCGGGCTGATCTCGGCATAGAGCGGGCCGTGGTAGCCGGCGCCGATCATGTCAAAGCGGCGGGTGCCATCGGCGATCACGCGGGGGAAGACGTCGAGCCGGCCGGTCGAGCTCTTCGGATTGGCGGCCGCAACGATCTCCGGCGGCAGCGCCAGGCTTTCCAGCAGCGGCACGATGTAGACGCAGTTGGTCTCCAGCACCGCGCCGTCGGCGAGGCTGAACTCGTGCAACTTCAACTCGTCGATGCGCTCGGCGACGGTGGCGCCAGGACCGGGGAGGAAGCTGGCACGGACGCGATAGGCGATGTCGCCGAGGCGGAGATCGAGGCTGGCCGGCTGGATCTGGCTCTCGACGAAGTCGTAGGCGGGCAGGATGAGCCCCGCCTCCGCCATCGCCGCGATCATGCGGTCGGGCAGGATACCATTGGCGTCGGGCGCGACCGTGAACGTCAACGGGGGGTCCTCATCAGGGGTCAAGTGCATCCGGACATGCGGGAAATACAAGTCTTTTACGGCTATCCGATGGACGCCTTGACGGAAAGGGCATTGCGGAATATGAGCATCACTTATCCCGTGGTGATTTGAGCCGGCCGGCTTGCAGCCACGTTAAATAAGTCGCTAAACAGGCCGGGGACCTCTGTGATCCCGGCCCGTGGAGATATCCAGGCCGGTTTTTTTGTGACCGTTTTCGCATTCACGGTCATGTCGGAGGGTCCTATGTCGAAGTCGCCTGCTGCTTACCGTCCCGAAACCCGCCTGGTCCATTCCGGCACCCTGCGCTCGCAATATGGCGAGACGTCGGAGGCGCTGTTCCTGACGCAGGGCTACGTCTACAACAGCGCCGAGGAATGCGAGGCGCGGTTCAAGGGCGAGGACCCGGGCTTTATCTATTCGCGCTACTCCAACCCCACCATCGCGATGTTCGAGCGCCGCATGATCGAGCTCGAGGGCGCCGAGGCGGCGCGCTCGGCGGCGACCGGCATGGCCGCGGTGACCACCGCGATCCTGGCGCCGCTCAAGGCCGGCGATCACGTGGTCGCCTCGCGCGCGCTGTTCGGCTCGTGCCTCTACGTCATTCAGGACCTGTTGCCGCGCTACGGCATCGAGACCACGCTGGTCGACGGTGCCAATCTCGATGAATGGCAGCGCGCGGTGAAGCCCAACACCAAGACGTTCTTCCTGGAGAGCCCGACCAATCCAACGCTCGACGTGCTCGACATTCCCTCGATTGCCGAGATCGCGCACAAGGGCGGCGCGCGGCTCGTCGTCGACAATGTGTTCGCAACACCGATCTGGCAGAGCCCGCTCGCGCTCGGAGCCGACGTCGTGGTCTATTCCGCGACCAAGCATATCGACGGCCAGGGCCGCTGCCTCGGCGGCATCATCCTGTCGTCGGAAGCCTTCATCGCCGAGCACATCCACAACTTCATGCGCCAGACCGGCCCGTCGATCTCGCCGTTCAACGCCTGGGTTCTGCTCAAGGGCCTGGAGACGCTGGGCGTGCGCGTGCGCGCGCAGACCGACACGGCCGCACGCGTCGCCGAGGTGCTGGCGAGCCATCCGAAGATTTCGCGGCTGGTCTATCCCGGCCGCGCCGATCATCCGCAGGCGGCATTGGTGAAGAAGCAGATGCGCGGCGGCTCGACACTGGTCGGCTTCGAGGTCAAGGGTGGCAAGCAGGCCGCGTTCCGCGTGCTCAACGAGCTCAAGCTTGCGAAAATCTCGAACAATCTCGGCGACGCCAAGAGCCTCGTCACCCATCCGGCGACGACGACGCATCAGCGCCTGAAGCCGGAGGATCGCGCCGCGCTCGGCATCAGCGAGGGGTTCATCCGCTTCTCCGCGGGGCTGGAGCATGCCGACGATCTGATCGAGGATCTGACGGCGGCGCTGGAGAAGGCGTGATCTTCTTACCCTCCCCTGGAGGGGTAGGGTCGGCTCGCATAGAGCGCAGCGAAATGTGAGACGGGGTGGGGTGCGGTCTCTCCACATCCAACAGTGCCCGAATGGAGAGATCACCCCACCCGCTCGCGCAGCGCGCGATCGAGGGGAGGGTGAAGCAGCCCTACATCGGCCGATACGTTCTCACATCGGCAGGCACGTTCACGCCGAGCTTGATCTGGCCGACGGAGCGGATGATGTCGTCGCCAAGCAGCTGGGCGAAGCAAGCATAGCCCCAATCGTTCATGTGCAGACCGTCGGCGATGACGAAGCTCTCGACCGGGATCGACTGGTTCTCGTGCCAGTCGCGCATCACCTCGAAGCGCGGGAAGATGCCGACCTTGCGGAGCTCGGCGACCTTGCCAAGCAGCTTGATCATCTTGCCGGCGCTCTCCTTGCGCTGGTTGACGGCCGGCGAATATTGCGGATCGACCAGCACGATATCGGCACCGCCGGCGGCCTGGATGCGGCTGATGCCGTCCTCGACCAGTTTGGCGGTGTCGCCGGGATCGAGATTGCGCAGCACGGCGTTGGTGCCGACCTGCCAGATCACCATGTCCGGATGCACGTCGATCACCTGCGTCTGGAGGCGCCTCATCATCTCGGGCGCATCCTCGCCGCCGACGCCGGCATTGATGACGGTGATGTCGGCAGTCGGGTAGTGACGCCGCAGCTGCGCGGCGAGACGGTTCGGATAGTTGAACTCCGGCGAGCTCGCGCCGAATCCTGCCGTGGACGACGAACCGAACGCGACGATGACCACGGGCTGGCCGGCGACCAGCTTGCTTGCGACATGCGGCAGCGAGCCCATCGCCTTCGAGCCGCCTTTCGGCGGCAGACAAGGCACGCGGCTGAAGATGTCGGCGGTGGACTTCGCGACCTCCTTCACCTTATCGATGGCGCGCGACGTGACGCCGCGCTGCTCGGGCGACCTTGCCGCGACGGTGGTCTGGGAGGACGCAGCGGGCGCGGGATCAGCCGACTGCGCGGGTGCGGGGGCCGGCTGTGCGGCTGGCGTCTGCGCATACGAGGCCGGCGTCAGCAACAGCAGCGCCGCCATAGCGGGCGCAGCCAGCCGTAACGTCAGGCAAAAAGGGCGGAGAGAACTCATTAACGCTAGACCTCAATTTTGCTGCTGGGCCGGCTCCAGATGGGCAGCGTCGATCACGAACTGTGCCAACGCCCGGCCAAGGCAATCATGGACCTGTTTCGCCAGCTCAGGCCCGCGGGACGGGCTGAACAGGTCGAACTGGCCCTGATCATTCCACTGCCGCATAATCGCGAAACGATCGAACAGCGGGATGTCGTGCTCCTGCGCCACGACGCGCATATTATCGAGAAAAGGCTGCGCCGAGATCATGGTTTCGGTGCGCGGGCTGTATTGCAAATTCATCAAGACGACGTCAGCCCCTGCCTTTTGCAGCGCAGCAACCCCGTCGGTCACCGCGCCACGAAATTCGTCGGGATCGATGGATCGGATAGCATCCACGGTCCCGGTCTGCCAGATGACCAAAGTAGGCGTTTTTGCTTCCATCAGCTTAACGAAGGTGGAGGCGGTCTCCTCTGCGGTTTTCTTGCTCTGTATTTCTACGGAGACGTGCACCAATTCCGAAGGCGGCAGCTTCTCCCTGAGGATCGCCTCCATGCGTGCCGGATAGGAGCTGCCCTCCGAGGACGGAATCGTGGTCGAGCGGCTGCCGATCACCAGGATATCGAGCGGCTTGCCGGCCTTGATGGCGTCGGCGACCTTGGGCAGCTGGCTTTCGCTGGTCAGCAGATAGGGCGGCAATTCGCAGGCCGAGGGCGCGGGGGGAGCAGCGGACGCGGCTTCGCCCGCGCGCGCCACGGGCGCGGCGAGGCCACCGCATAGCAGGATCAGGCTCAGGAGAACCTTCGCCTTCATCAGCCCCCTCCCGCCAAATCGGCGTTGCCGACGGCGTTTTTGGTTTTCGCACCGCTCTTGTCAGCCACGCTCTTGTACCACGAAATCACCCAGGCCACGCCCCACATGATCAGGACCCCGGAGAGACTAATCAGCGCATGCATGGCTGCGCCGCCGGAGACTTCGGCGAGAATGAAATGGCCGGCAAAGGCCAGGAAGACACCGAGGCAGAAGATCTCGAGGGAATGCTGGCCGCACAGGATCAAAGGCCGCAACCAGCGCGATTTCAAGCCCGGCCAGTCCCGGGGCAGGAAGCGCACGGTGAGCGCGGCCAGCGCCAGGAAATGCGTGAAGCGCAGCACGTCGAGATCGGTCTTGTCGATCGGATACATCCACTGCTCGATCCGCTTCGGCATGAATTGGGAGAGCTGCGGCACGTACCAGGTCAGCGTCACGTAGAACGCCGCGACGAGATAGGCGATCGAGATCCACATCGTCACCGGCGAGGCCAGGATGCGTGACATGCGGCGCGCACCTCCGAGCGCGCACCATGCACCGAACACGAACAGCAATTGCCAGGCGAAGGGATTGAAGGCCCAGAAGCCGTTCGGATAGGCCGACAAATAGAGATCGTACTCCCAGGTGACTGCGTAGAGCACGACCGAGAGGCCGAGCGTGACGTCGGGCCGCCATTTCATCGACCACAGGATCAAGGGCAGCGCCAGCATCAGCACGATATAGAGCGGCAGCACGTCCATGTTGACGGGACGGAAGCGCAACAGCAGCGCCTGCACGATGGTGACGTCGGGCTGCTTGAGGAAGTCCATGATCCCCATCTCTTCGGTATAGAGCGGGTTCTCGAACCTGGTCGCGACGTAGGAGATTTCGGCGAGGAAGATCGTGAACAGGAAGACGTGGGCAACGTAGATCTGCCAGACCCGGCGCAGGATGCGCGCGGTGGCGATGACGACGCCGCTCTCCAGCATCGCCCGGCCATAGACGAAGGCCGCGGTGTAGCCGGAAATGAAGATGAAGATCTCGGTGGCGTCGCTGAAGCCGTAATTGCGGATCGTGAACCAGGTCAAGAGACTGGGCGGCAGATGGTCGATGAAGATCAGCCATAGCGCGAGCCCGCGGAACAGGTCGAGCCGGAGCTCGCGCTCGCCGATGGCGGGCAATGTGATGGCCGGCGCCCTCGCACGCGGCTTCGTCTCCGCAGGCTGGGCAGTTCCCGCGATGGTCGATCCCGTCACTTGGTCGGCAATGGTCATCGGGGCCCAAAAACCCTTCCGCAGGTCGCGACGTCTCAATGAGTGTACCGGTCCGGTCGGCATCTCGCAAAGCGGCCGGATCACACGAGGTCCCCCGTGGATGTTTCCCCTTTGGGGGGTATTTGCTTCGGGGTGTTTCCCTGGGATGTCATTCCCTTCGAATTCTGGCGGGACGATGGTGGCCAAGGCCGCGGGCGGCGTTTGGTTCCGGAGCCGGATTTCGGTATGGTATTAGCCATGTACCGCGCCGTGACCCGCCAGATCGAAGTGACCGTCGAGCCGAACTTTGTTCCGGAGCAGTCGTCGGCCGACCGCTCCCGCTACTTCTGGTCCTACACCATCGTCATCACCAATTCCGGCGAGGAAACCGTGCAGCTCAAGACGCGGCACTGGATCATCACCGACGCCTCCGGCCGCCAGCAGGAGGTGAAGGGCGAAGGCGTGGTCGGCGAGCAGCCGATCCTCGCCCCCGGCGAGCGCTTCGAATATACCTCCGGCGTGCCGCTCTCGACCGCCTCCGGCTTCATGACCGGGCGCTATCAGATGGTGAGCGAAAGCGGCGAGCGCTTCGAGATCGACGTGCCGGCGTTTTCGCTCGACAGCCCGGACAGCAAGCGGGTGTTGAATTAACGGCCTCACAAATGGCGGAGATGGCGTGACAGCTTCGTTCTCCAACTGTCGCTGTCATTCCCCGCGAAGGCGGGGAATCCAGTACGCGCTTCGCTCTGCCCACCTACGACGCTACGACTCCTACGCGTCCTCGACGCCCGCTTCATCCGGCGTGAAATCGTACACCGACGAGCAGAACTCGCAGGTGACGACGACCTTGTCGTCCTTGACCATCGCGGCACGATCGTCCGGCGAAAAGCTCTTGAGCATCGCGGCGACTGCATTGCGCGAGCAGGAGCACTGCGCCTTGAGGACTATCGGATTGAACACGCGCACGCCGCGCTCGTGGAACAGGCGAAACAGCAGCCTCTCGCCGGAGAGCTCGGGGTCGATCAGCTCGACGTCCTCGACCGTCTCGATCAGCGAACGCGCCTCGACCCAGGCGTCGTCCTCGGCGACGCTGTGCACCTCGACGCCGTCGGGGGCATCGCCGGGATGCAGGTCCGCCTGGCGCGCGCGCTCAGGCGCCTTGGGCAGAAACTGCATCAGCATGCCGCCGGCGCGCCAGCGATGCTTGCCGCCGTCGCTCGAGCGCCATTCCTCGCCAACCGCGAGGCGCACGCGCGTCGGGATCTGCTCGGAGCGCAGGAAATATTCGTGCGCGGCGTCTTCCAGACTGCCGCCGTCGAGCGCGACCAGGCCCTGGTAGCGGCTCATGTCGGGGCCCTGGTCGATGGTCATGGCGAGATGACCGCGGCCAAGCAGTGTGCCGGAATCCAAGCCAGATTTTTGGACGTCGCCGAGGCGCGCGGCATCGAAGCGCGCATGGGCGCCCAGCCGATCCGGCGCCTGATAGTCCACCACCAGGAACGACACCGGACCGTCGGTCTGGGCCTGCAGGATGAAGCGGCCCTCGAATTTCAGCGCCGAGCCGAGCAGCGTCGTCAGCACGATGGCCTCGCCGAGCAGCTTGCCCACGGCAGCGGGATAATCGTGCTTGGTCAGGATGTCGTCGAGCGCCGGACCAAGCCGCACCAGGCGGCCGCGCACGTCGAGCGCGTCGACCTCGTAAGGCAGCACAGCGTCGTCGATCGGAACCGCCGATGGTGCGCGAACCAGGCCTTCAGGCCCGGTTTTCATGTCAGGGGATTGGGAAACCATGGCGCTTTATCTGGGGTCGGAGGGCGGAAATGGAAGGGGGCGCGGGGTGGTGTGTTCCCGATGCGATTAGGTTGCACAAGGTTGCGGCAAATTCGATGTTGTCCCGGACAAGCGTAAGCGCAGCTCCGGGACCCATCATCACAGGATGCGATTTGACGAAGACTGTTCGCCTCCGCGAGCCTGCCACAAAGAGAGATTCCGCGGTATGGGTCCCTGCGCCCGTGCGCAATTGCGCACCCGGCAGGGACGCCAGTTGGTGTAAGGTGGCAGCCGGACTCCAGCGAACCTACTTCACCGCGTCAAAGCACCAGGCCAGAATGCCCTTCTGCGCGTGCAGGCGGTTTTCGGCCTCGTCGAACACGACCGATTGCGGACCGTCGATCACCTCGTCGGTGACCTCCTCGCCGCGATGGGCGGGCAGGCAGTGCATGAACAGCGCATCGGGCTTGGCGAGCGACATCAGCTTGCTGTTGACCTGGTAGGGCTTGAGCACGTTGTGGCGATGCTCGCCTTCCTTGTCGCCCATCGACACCCAGGTGTCGGTGACGACGCAATCGGCACCGCGCACGGCGGCTTCCGGATCGGTGCCGAGCACGATCGGCGCGCCCGTCGCCTTGACCCAGTCGCGCATCGCCTTTTTCGGCGCGAGCTCCGGAGGGGTGGCGACGTTGAGCTGAAACTTGAAGCGCTCGGCGGCATGCGCCCATGACGCCAGAACGTTGTTGTCGTCGCCAGTCCAGGCCACCGTCTTGCCCTCGATCGGACCGCGATGCTCCTCATAGGTCATGAGGTCGGCCATCACCTGGCAGGGATGCGAACGCCGCGTCAGGCCGTTGATGACGGGCACGGTGGCGTTGGCCGCAAGCTCCAGCAGGGCCTCGTGATTGAGGATGCGGATCATGATGGCGTCGACGTAACGCGACAGCACGCGTGCGGTGTCGGCGATGGTCTCGCCGCGGCCGAGCTGCATCTCGGCGCCGGTGAGCATGATGGGTTCGCCGCCGAGCTGGCGCATGGCGACGTCGAACGAGACCCGCGTGCGGGTCGAGGGCCGCTCGAAGATCATCGCCAGCGTCTTGCCTTCGAGCGGCCGCACCGGCTGTTGTGCCTTCTGCTTCGCCTTCATCGCGGAGGAGGCGGCGAGCATGCGCTTGAGCTCCGACAGCGGCAGCTCGTTGATGTCGAGGAAGTGCTTCGGCGTCTTGGTGGGGGACTTGCTCATCAGCTTGCCGCCCGCTTGGTCTGGCCCGCCGACAATGCGGTGCAGGCACGCTCCAGCCGCCCGACGCTGTCCTCGATCTCGGCTTCACTGACGATCAGCGGTGGCAGGAAGCGGACGACATTGTCGCCGGCCCCGACGGTCAGCAGTTTCTCGTCGCGCAAGGCGGCCACGAGATCGCCCGACGGCACGACGGCCTTGATGCCGATCAGGAGGCCCTCGCCGCGCACTTCGCTGACGATGTCGGGATGACGGTCGATCACGGAGGCGAGCTTCTGCTTGAGAAGCAGCGACATCTTCTGCACGTGGTCGAAGAAGCCGGGCTTGAGCATGACGTCGAGTACGGCGTTGGCCGCGGCGATCGCCAGCGGATTGCCGCCGAAGGTCGAGCCGTGCGAGCCAGGCCCCATGCCTGAAGCCGCATCAGCGGTCGCCAGGATTGCGCCGATCGGGAAGCCGCCACCGAGCGCCTTCGCCAGCGACATCACGTCAGGTGCGACGCCGGTGCGCCGATGGGCGAACAGATCACCGGCGCGGCCCATGCCGGTCTGCACCTCGTCGAATGCGAGCAGCAAGCCCTTCTCGTCGCAGAGCTGGCGCAGCGCCTTGAGGAAGCCGGGAGGTGCCGAGCGCACGCCGCCCTCGCCCTGGATCGGCTCGATCAGGATGCCGGCGGGGCCGGGGCCGATCGCCTTCTTGACGGCTTCGAGGTCGCCATGCGGCACTTGGTCGAAGCCGTCCATCGGCGGGCCGAACCCTTCGAGATATTTGGCGGAGCCCGTCGCAGCCAGCGTCGCCAACGTGCGGCCGTGGAAGGCGCCTTCGAAGGTGATGATGCGGTAGCGCTCCGGATGGCCCTTGGAGAAATGATGATGGCGGACCAGCTTGATCACGCCCTCCAGCGCCTCGGCGCCGGAATTGCAGAAGAACACGAAGTCCGCAAAGCTCTCGCTGCACAGGCGCGCGGCGAGCTTCTCGCCGTCCGGGCTCTGAAACAGGTTCGACATGTGCCACAGCCTGGTCGCCTGCTCCTGCAACGCCTTGATCAGATGCGGATGGCAATGGCCGAGCGCGTTCACCGCGACGCCCGAGGTGAAATCGAGATAGCGATCACCGTTGGTCGCGATCAGCCAGCAGCCTTCGCCGCGTTCGAAACCGAGGTTGGCCCTGGCGAAAACGGGGAGCAAATGCGGCGCTGCGCTGTTAGTCATGACGGTCACTTGAATGTTGCGGACGGCGTGAGGCGTGCATTGCGCAACGCACCATCGACCGGCCCGGAAAACGAAACGTGCCGCCTTTTAAGGGCGGCACGCGCAACTATCTTATGCTCGGCGAAACTGGTGTCAATGCCACCTGGAAAGCCTCGGGAAACGCTGATTCCGTAGTCTTGCGGTGGCGATTTTGCGGGTTTTTCACCACGGAACATGTGGAAGCGAGTCGGCGGACTCTTGCGCGTGAGTCACGCCATATTGTAGCGTTTGAACTGTCAGATACGACATCTCGTGCAGCGGTTCTGATCCCAAGAGTCCTCATGTACCGGCGTAAACGTTCGGGCGTTAGTCACGCGCCCGGCGAGCCTTAAGGGATTCTGACGGCACGGGTTTTTCGAGGCTTAGGCATTCGCCGCAACGGCGCCAGGACGGCAGCCGCGCGGCGAGGGAAAGGGTGCAATGACGGTTTTGACCTGGTCCGATGATCGCGTCGAGCAGCTTAAGAAGCTCTGGGAGGCCGGGCTTTCGGCCAGCCAGATCGCAGCAGAGCTCGGCAATGTGACCCGCAATGCCGTGATCGGCAAAGTGCACCGGCTCGGTTTGTCCGGCCGCGCCAAGAGCCCGTCATCGGCCGCGCCCCGGCCGCGCAAGGCGCGTCCGGCACAGCACATGATGCGGGTGAGCCGCCCCATCGCGCGCGGCAACACCGCGCTGGCGCAGGCCTTCGAGGTCGAGGTCGAGGCCGAACCCGTTACCTACGACAACGTGGTCCCGATGAGCCAGCGGCTGTCGTTGCTCGAATTGAACGAGGCGACCTGCCACTGGCCGGTCGGCGATCCCTCGAGCCCGGATTTCTTCTTCTGCGGCGGCAAGGCGCTGTCCGGCCTGCCCTATTGCGCCCAGCACTCGCGCGTGGCGTATCAGCCCGCGGCGGATCGCCGGCGCGCACCGGCCAAGCCGGGCCCGCGGTGAGATCAGCCAGGTAACATCGAGACGAAAAAGCGCGCCGGCCGGTGCGCTTTTTGTTGACCTCTCTGGATTAGACGTTACGTCTGCTCGGCCTTCGCGAAGCGATCGTCGAGTGCGTAGCCGGCGCCGCGGACGGTGCGGATCGGGTCCTGCTCGCGGCCGAGATTGAGCAGTTTGCGCAGGCGGCCGATATGGACGTCGACGGTACGCTCGTCGATGTAGATGTCGCGGCCCCAGACGCTGTCGAGCAGCTGCTCGCGCGAGAACACCCGACCGGGATGCTCCAGGAAGAACTCCAGCAGGCGATATTCGGTCGGGCCGAGATCGATCGGCCGCCCCGAGCGCGCCACACGGCGCTTGTCGCGGTCGAGCTCGATGTCGCCATAAGCGAGCACGGTGGCGAGCCGCTCCGGGCTGGCGCGCCGCAAGAGGCCCTTCACGCGCGCCAGCAGCTCCGGCACCGAGAACGGCTTGACGATGTAATCGTCGGCGCCGGTGGCAAGACCGCGCACCCGCTCGCTCTCCTCGCCGCGCGCGGTGAGCATGATAATCGGCAGCTGCTTGGTCTCGGGACGGGTGCGCAGGCGGCGGCACAGCTCGATGCCGGACAGGCCCGGCAGCATCCAGTCGAGCACGATCAGGTCGGGAATGTGCTCCTTGAGGCGGGGATCGGCATCGTCGCCGCGCATCACCGTCTCGACGTCATAGCCGTCGCCTTCGAGGTTGTAGCGCAGAAGCTCGGTGAGAGCTTCCTCGTCCTCAACCACCATAATGCGTGCGCCCATGGTGTCGTCGCTCCTTAAGTCTTCAGGTATTCGGGATCGTCGTGGCGAACGTGGTCATGTCGCCCTTCGGCCGCTTGTCGGTGATCGCCTGGCCCTCGATCATGTAGAACACGGTCTCGGCGATGTTGGTGGCGTGGTCGCCGATCCGCTCGATGTTCTTGGCGCAGAACATCAGATGGATGCAGAACGAGATGTTGCGCGGATCCTCCATCATGTAGGTAAGGAGCTCGCGGAACAGCGAGGTGCAGATCGCGTCGACTTCCTCGTCACCCTTCCACACCGCCATCGCCGCCGGCAGATCGTGCGCGGCATAGGCGTCCAGCACGCTCTTGACCTGCTGCTGCACGAGGTCGGTCATGTGCTCCAGGCCGCGGAACAGTTTGAGCGGATGGAAGTCGGTCTCCAGCGCCGCGACGCGCTTGCCCATGTTCTTGGCGAGGTCGCCGATCCGCTCGAGGTCGGTCGCAACGCGCATGGCGCCAACGATCTCGCGCAGATCCACCGCCATCGGCTGGCGCCGGGCGATGGTGAGCACCGCGCGTTCCTCGATGCGCTTCTGCAGCGCGTCGAGGTCGGCGTCGGTGGTGACGACGCGCTGGCCGAGCGCGACGTCGCGGCGGATCAGCGCGTCGACGGACTCGACGATCATGCGTTCGGCGATTCCGCCCATCTCGGCGACCAGGCGGGTGAGCTCCTGGAGGTCGGTGTCGAAAGCCTTTGCGGTATGTTCAGAACCCATGTCCCGTCTCCTCAGCCGAACCGGCCGGTGATGTAATCCTGCGTACGCCGGTCGCTCGGCGACGTGAAGATCTTGCTGGTGTCGTCGAACTCGATCAACTCGCCGAGATACATGAAGGCGGTCTTGTCCGAGACGCGCGCCGCCTGCTGCATATTGTGGGTGACGATCGCGATCGTGTAGTTCTCGGACAATTCCTGGATCAGCTCCTCGACCTTGGCGGTCGAGATCGGGTCGAGCGCCGAGCAGGGCTCGTCGAATAGGATCACCTCGGGCCGCACCGCGACGGTGCGGGCGATGCACAGGCGCTGCTGCTGGCCGCCGGAAAGCGACAGGCCGGAGGCGTTGAGCTTGTCCTTGACCTCGTTCCACAGCGCGCCGCCGCGCAGCGCCTTCTCGACGCGGTCGTCCATCTCGGATTTCGAGATCTTTTCATAAAGCCGGATGCCGAAGGCGATGTTCTCGTAGATCGTCATCGGGAACGGCGTCGGCTTCTGGAACACCATGCCGACGCGGGCGCGCAGCAGGTTCAGGTCCAGCTTGGGGTCGAGGATGTTGGTCTGGTCGAGCATGAGCTGACCGGTAGCGCGCTGCCCCGGATAGAGGTCGTACATCCGGTTGAAGATGCGCAGCAGGGTCGACTTGCCGCAGCCCGACGGGCCGATGAACGCCGTGACGCGGTTGGTGCCCAGCGTCAGGTTGATGTTCTTCAGTGCATGGTGCTCGCCGTAATAGAAGTTGAGGTTGCGCACCGTCACCTTGGCGGGCGCTTCCGGCAGCGGCTGCTGCGAGGCAAGATGAGCGTTGGAACTCACGGATACGGAAAGGTCGGTCATTTTGCAGTCCTCTCGGCGCCGAGGATGCGCGCGCCAATGTTCAGGGCAAGCACGGTGATCGTGATCAGCAGCGCGCCGCTCCAGGCGAGCTGCTTCCAATAGGCGTAGGGGCTCTGCACGAAGTTGTTGATGGTGACCGGCAGGTTCGCCATCGTCTTGTTCAGGCTGAGGCTGAAGAACTGGTTCGACAGCGCGGTGAAGAGCAGCGGCGCGGTCTCGCCGGCGACGCGGGCGGTGGCGAGCAGCACGCCGGTGATGAGACCGGAGCGCGCGGCGCGGTAGGCGATGCGCTTGATCACCAGCGAGCGCGGCAGGCCGAGCGCGCTTGCCGCCTCGCGCAGCGCGTTCGGCACCAACAGCAGCATGTCCTCGGTCGTGCGAAGCACCACCGGGATGACGATGACGGCGAGCGCCAGCGCACCCGCGATCGCCGAGAAGCCGCGCATCGGCACCACCACGGCGCCGTAGATGAACAGGCCGATGATGATCGAGGGCGCCGAGAGCAGAATGTCGTTGATGAAGCGGATCACCGAGGTCAGCTTGTCGTTGCGGCCGTACTCGGCGAGATAGGTGCCGGCGAACAGGCCGAGCGGCGCGCCGATGCCGACGCCGAGCACGGTCATGATCAGCGAGCCGACGATAGCGTTGAGCAGGCCGCCTTCGGTCGAGCCGGGCGGCGGCGTGTTCTCGGTGAAGATCTGCAGGTTCAGACCGCTCACACCGTTGTAGAGCAGCGTCATCAGGATCAGCGCGAGCCAGGTGACGCCGAAGGCGGCGGCGGCGATGCAGAGGCCGCGGACCACGATGTCCTTGCGGCGGCGGCGTACGTAGATCGGGTTCATGTCACTTCCCCGCCTTCTTTTCCAGACGCAGCAGCATCAGCCGCGCGGCCGCGAGCACGAAGAACGTCAGCACGAACAGGAGCAAGCCGAGCAGGATCAGGCCGGACTGGTGCAGACCGTCGCTCTCGGCGAACTCCGATGCGATCGCCGCCGAGATCGTGGTGCCCGGCGCGAAGATCGACGAGGAGATGCGGAACGAGTTGCCGATGATGAAGGTCACCGCCATGGTCTCGCCGAGCGCGCGGCCCAGCGCCAGCATGACGCCACCGATGATGCCGACGCGGGTATAGGGGATCACCACGCTGCGGACGACTTCCCAGGTGGTGCAGCCGACACCGTAGGCGGCTTCCTTCAGGACCGGCGGCACCGTCTTGAACACGTCGACCGAGATCGAGGTGATGAAGGGCAGCACCATGATGGCGAGGATCAGCGCGGCGTTGAACAGGCTGAGATAGGACGGAGGACCTGCGAAGATCGCGCCCAGCACGGGGACGCCGTCGAAGATCCTGATCATGAAGGGCTGGAACGTGTTGGCCAGGAACGGGCCGAGCACGAAGAACCCCCACATGCCGTAGATGATCGAGGGGATGCCGGCGAGCAGCTCGACCGCCATGCCGATCGGGCGGCGCAGCCATTGCGGGCAGAGCTCGGTGAGGAAGATGGCGATGCCGAGACCGACGGGAATGGCGATCAGCATCGCGATGAAGGAGGTGACGAGCGTGCCGTACATCGGCCCGAGGGCGCCGAGCACGGGCGGATCGGCCGACGGGGCCCAGCGCTGCGTCCACAGGAAGGAGAGGCCGTATTCCTTCATCGCCGGGAACGCGCCGACGATCAGCGAGACGATGATGCCGCCGAGAATGAGCAGCACCGATATCGCGGACAACCGCGTGATCCAGTAGAAGGTGACGTCGCCGAGCTTGAACGCGCTCAAGGCCTTGGCGCGGTCATACGGTCCGGCGTCGTCGATTACATCGCTCTGAACGGCCATCTCAGCCACGCCAATCCCCTGTACCCGTTATATACGCTTGTTGCCGGTTGTTGTGGTCTTGCGCTCCGGACGCGGCGCAAGGCCGATCCGGAGCGGAGGTTTTTTCGATATCCCGGCGTGATGTCCGGGACAGGAGCGTTAGCTCTTGATCTCGGCAGCCCAGGTCTTCTCGATCAGCTTGACGACGCCGTCCGGCATCGGGATGTAGTCGAGCTCTTCAGCCGCCTTGCCGCCGTTCTTGAAGGCCCAGCGGAAGAACTTGATGGCTTCCTGCGAGGCCGCCTTGTCGGTGGCGTCCTTGTGCATCAGGATGAAGGTAGCCGCCGTGATCGGCCAGGACTTGTCGCCGGGCTGGTCGGTCAGGATGACGTAGTAGCCGGGCGCCTTGGCCCAGTCGGCGTTGGAGGCGGCCGCCTGGAACGCTTCGACGGTCGGCTGCACGGGCTTGCCGGCCTTGTTCACGAGACCGGCGTAGGTCAGCTTGTTCTGCTTGGCATAGGCGTACTCGACATAGCCGATCGAGTTCTTGGTCTGGCTGATGTTGCCCGACACGCCTTCGTTGCCCTTGGCGCCGACGCCGACCGGCCACTCGACCGCGGTGCCCTCGCCAACCTTGCTCTTCCAGTCCGCGCTCGCCTTGGAGAGGTAGTTGGTGAAGTTGAAGGTGGTGCCCGAACCGTCCGAGCGGCGGACCACGGTGATCGCCTCCGCGGGCAGCTTCGCGTTCGGATTGAGCTTCTTAATCGCGGCGTCGTCCCACTTGGTGATCTTGCCGAGATAGATGTTGGCCAGCGTCTCGCCGTCGAACATCAGTTCGCCCGGCTTCACGCCCTCGATGTTGACCACGGGAACGATGGCACCCATCACCATCGGCCACTGGACGAGGCCGTCCTTCTCGAGCTGCTCGGCCTTGAGCGGGGCGTCGCTGGCGCCGAAGGTCACGGTCTTGGCCTGGATCTGCTTGATGCCGCCGCCCGAACCGATCGACTGGTAGTTCAGACCGTTGCCGGTCTCCTTCTTATAGGCGTCAGCCCATTTGGAATAGATCGGGAACGGGAAGGTCGCGCCGGCCCCGGTGATGTCGGCCGCAAAGGCCACCGTCGTCGATGCGGCGACCAAGCCGGCAACGACCATCGTCTTGAGGAAATTCATGCTGGTCTCCATACAGGGGAACGAAGCGCCATCTGCGCCCGATCGCGCTCCCCGCGCCGCCCCTTTAGGAGCGGTCGGCTGTGCTTTTACGAAGGTTTCATGACAGTTGGATGACGCCAACAAGCGACTGAAATCGCTTATATTTCAGGTCGCTGCCGGGGCCTTGCCTTGGGGAAAACAGGCGGTGAAAGTTGCCCCCTGCTTGGGCACGCTTTCGATCAAAAGCCGGCCGCGATGGCGGTTAAGAATATGTTTCACCAGCGATAATCCAAGCCCGGTGCCGCCTTGCGAGCGGCTGTCGCCGACGTCCACCCGGTAGAACCGCTCGGTCAGCCGCGGCAGGTGCTCGGGCGCGATGCCGGGGCCGAAATCGCGCACCATGATCCGGATTTCCTGAGTTCCGTCAGTCGCCGCGGCCGAGGTCAGCGACACGATGACGCGTCCGCCGGAGGCGCCGTATTTGAGCGCGTTCTCGATCAGATTCTCGAACAGGCGGAGCAGCTCCTCGCGGTCGCCCGGGATCATCACCGGCCCCTCAGGCAGATGGATTTCGACCTCGACCTGGCGCTCGCGTGCGAGCGGCTCCAGCCCGTCGGCAACTTGGCGGATGATCGGCAGCAGGTCGACCAGGGTGTCGGGCCGGACATGGGCCGACAGCTCGACCCGCGACAATGACAAGAGATCGTCGATCAGCCGCGCCATGCGCGTGGCTTGGTTGTGCATGATGCCGAGGAAGCGCTCGCGCGCCTTGGGATCGTCCTTGGCCTGGCCCTGCAGCGTGTCGATGAAGCCCGACAGCGCGGCGAGCGGCGTGCGCAGCTCGTGGCTGGCATTGGCGACGAAGTCGGCGCGCATCTCCTCGACCCGGCGCAGCGGCGTCTGGTCGTGGAAGGTCATCAGCATGCATTTGTCGGCGCCGCCGAAGCTGGTCGGCACCGGCACCGGCGTGATCATGAGCTCCATCCAGCGATCGACCGGGACGTGGTCGAGATAGCTTGCGCGCCGCGGCTCGGTGGTCGCGATCGCCTCGCGCAGCGCCGTGATGATCTCCGGTGAGCGCAGCGCGAATTGGGCGAGCTCGTTCCTGCGCAGCGCCGGCGCGAGCTGGGCGGCGGCGGCATTGAGGTGGATGACACGGCCGGCGCGGTCGAGCAGCACCGCCGGATCCGGCATGCCGGCGACGACCGCGGCCACGGCCGCGCTCTCGACAGGGTTGATGCGCCTGACGTCGTCGCGCGAGGCGGCGGGGTCATGCAGGCGCCACGGGATCAATGCGGCGGCCGCGATGCAGAGGAACACGATCGCGGCATGCAGCGCCGACAATTCGCCGAGCGTGACGATGACGGACAGCGCCAGCGCCGCAGCGATCAGGATGATGGTCGAGTGCCGCAACCGGTCGGACCAGGGCTGCGCGGAGGGAGAAGATGGGGCGTCGATCGCCATCGGGGCGGACTTCTCCTGGGGCTTGTCTCGTCTGAAGGCCTGGCGCCGTCAGACACCGCTGTCGCTACGCTCTCTCACATAGGCGGCTTCACGCGCCGGACCGGGGTCGAGCTTGAGCGCCGCCTGCTGCAAGCGCTTCGATCGTGCGCCGATGATAACTTCGCGAAACGTCAGCAAGATTACAGATATGACAAAGGGGGACAGATAATAGAGGACGCGGAACAGCAGCATGCCGCCCAGAAGCTCCTCGCGGTCCATCTGCCAGAGGCCGACCAGCATGGCGGCGTCGAACACACCGAGCCCGCCGGGCGAGTGGCTGGCGAACCCGAGCAGCGTGGCCGACACGAAGATCACCGCGACCACCACGAAGCCGAGATTGGGCTCGTCCGGGACCAGCACGTACATTGCGAGTGCGCAGAAGCCGAGATCGATGATGCCGATCGCGATCTGGAGCAGCGTCAGCGGACCGCCCGGCAGCACCACGGTCCAGGGACCGCGGCCGACCACGCGTGGCTGGGTCCAGACCCAGACCACGTAGCCGACCAGGCCTGCGATGATCGCCAGCGCCAGCGTCCGGTTCAGCCAGGGCGGGAGCTGGTCGATCGCCGCGGCGGCCTCGGGATGATAGGAGATGCCGAGGCCGAGCACCGCGGCATTGCCGAGCCAGAAGGTCAGGCCGGCGAGGAAGCAGATCTTGGCGACGTCGATCGCGTTCAGCCCGTAGGCCGAATAGATGCGGTAGCGCACCGCGCCGCCGGTGAAGACGGATGCTCCGACATTGTGGCCGATCGAATAGCTGGTGAAAGCGGCGAGCGCGTTGATGCGATAGGGCACATGGGCATGGCCGATCGCGCGCGTGGCGAACAGGTCGTAGAAGGTGAGCGTGAAATAGCCCGCGGCGACGAACAGCGCCGCCATCGCAATCTGGCTCGGCTCGGTGCTCTTGATCGCCTCGATAACCTCGTTGAAATCGATGCCGCGCAGCATGTGGTAGAGCACATAGCAAGCGACGCCGATGACCGCGATGCTGATCACAACTCCGAGCTTATGCAGGATTTGCTTCTGGCGCAGAAACGTCATCGCCCTGCGGATGGCTTCCAGCATCTAGACCTCAAACAACGCTTCAGCGGCCAGAGCGGCCGGCGGACAGGCAGACGACGCACAGGCACTCAACGACCCCGCGCCGCCGGATCCGGCATCGCGCATGCCCCCCGCCTCTCCACTAGCGCGTTTTCGGGCGGAGTGGAATTCGCCAAATGGAACAAAAACGCGTGCATTCAATGTTTTAGGCAGATTGCAGGCTCCTGATGCACGGTTTGGCGCCTTCCGCGGCAGGACGTGACGCGAATCTCCTTGGCAATCCTGCGCAGACGCCATGAAGTTTTGATGATTTCAGCCGCACAATGTTCCGTCACGCCTTAAGCCGACGTCAATCTATGGGCCGGGCCCGCCTGTTGAAAGAGGGGGCCATCCCGGCGTCGTTCACGGCTTTTCCGATGCGCCTGATGGTCGCGGCGCCGAAAGGCGGGCCGAAGACTCAGGCCGCGGGCTGGCTCCGCGAGACCACGCGGTCGCGCAGCCAGGCCCCGATGGTGCAGCCGACGAGGTAGCAGGCGAACATGATCAGGCCGAGGTCGAGCCAGTAGCCGAAGCGACCGGGGATTACATGGGCGAACGAGGCCGCGACCAGGGCGGCGACCAGCGCGGCAAGCCAGCGCGCTGTCACCTTCGAGGTGCCGTTGCCGCGCTGGACCACCGAAATCCAGCCCATGCAGAAGCCCAGCAGCACCGAGCCGATCAGCCAACCCAGATGGAACGAGACGAGATAGGGCATCGTCACCTCACCAGAAATTCGATGCGGCGGTTCTGCGCCTTGCCTTCGTCGGTGTCGTTGCCGGCGACGGGCTGAGTGCTGCCATGGCCGACCGCGGTGAAGCGGCTGGCGGGCAGGCCGGCCTTGACCAGATAGTCGATCACCGCCTGCGCACGCTTCTCGGAGAGGGCCCGGTTGAACCCGTCCTCGCCGTCGGCATCGGTATGCCCGGCGATCTCGATATTGGTGGTGGGGCAGCGCAGCGCCGTCTCGATCAGATGATCGAGGATGGCGGCGGAATCCGGATCGATGTCGGCGCGCTTGGCGACGAAGCGGATCTTGCCCTTGGCCAGGAGGTCCGTGAACAATTGCTGGCACACGGTGCCGTCGACCGGGCCTGCCGCGGGCTTCACGGTGATCTCCGGCTTGTACTGCCAGTTTTTCGGGAAGTCCTTGCCGAGGCCGGCGCGGATGTCGTTGGCGGCGGCCTCGTAGAGCGCATCGCCCGACAGCTTCACCTCGCGGTCCGAGACGACGAGCGTGCCGGTCGACAGTCGCGACAGCGCGCCGAGCGCTGCGATCACGGCCGTGTTGAAGGAGCCGGGGGCGCCGATGCTGGCCTTGAGATTGTCGACGACCTTCTCGGTGAAAAACTTTCGCGCGGCGCTGGTTGCGATCGCCGCATGCACATTGTTGTCGGGCACGTAGCCGGTCAGCGTCACGGTCGCCGCGACCGGATCCTTGTAGGCCTGGAAGATATAGGGCGGCGCCTTGACGTCGTTGGCGGCGATCGAAAAGCCCTCGGGCAGGTTCTTCAGCGCCGCGGCGATCGCCTCGCGGCCGCCGAGCTCGCGCGCCATGCCCGACAGATTGACCTTGGTGTCCGTGATCGTGATCTTGCCGTCCTTCAGCTTGCCGATCTGATCCAAGAGCAGCATCGCGGCCGCCTCGAAGCGCGGCGGCGCACCGCGCGCCAAGCCCATCTGGTCAGCCACCTCGACCCCACCGACCTCCTTGCGGGCCGCCTCGGTCAGGCGCGCCTTCATCGACGGCAAGGGCGCGGAGCCCGACAGCGTCACCCGCACGACGTCGCGCTCGGCATTCCAGACGAAGGGCTTGGCCTCGGGAACGAGGCGGGTCCGGTCGTCGACCAGGCGCACGCCGGGCACGGTCTCGACTGCCATCACGGCGTCGCGGCGCCCCTCCTCGGAGAAGGCGTCCGCGGCCAAGCTGACGTCGCGGCCGTCGACTGCGATTCGGGTCTTGTCCAGGACGGTCCCCTTCAGCGCCGCCGAGCTGCGGGCCGACAGGTCGGCTTCGACCGGTAAGGTATTATTCCAGGCCGCAAATCCCCACATGACGGCCAGGGGAATCAGCCCCGGCCACCATTTGCTGGCCCACCTGAAAAGCTTCTGCATTCGACGACCCGAACTCTGGAACCGGAGACAAAACAAACCCTTGGCAGGCTGTCAAACCGGAAATGGCGCCCTTCCGAAGGCACCGGCTGGACAATCCGAATAACTTTTTCTTCAAGGGTTCTTCCGTAAGTTGAAGACGGAATGCCAAAGCCCGCCAGCCGGTCATGAAACAACTGCGTAACAACGTCATCCGCGCCGGGCTGGGAGCACTCTATTTCAGCGGGGCACACCATCTGCTGCGCCCGCTTTTGTCGGGCGTCGGCGCCATTTTCATGCTGCACCACGTGCGGCCGGCCCGACAGGCCGCGTTCCAGCCGAACCGGCATCTCGAGGTCACGCCCGAATTCCTGCGCGCCACGCTATGCCATTTGCGCTCGCGTGACATCGACATCGTCACCATGGACGAGCTGCATCAGCGGCTGGTGCAGGGCCGCTTCGACCGCCGCTTCGCCGCCTTCACCTTCGACGACGGCTATCGCGACAATCTGGACTTTGCGCTGCCGGTTCTGCGCGAATTCGACGCGCCGCTGACGGTCTATGTCGCGAGCGATTTTGCCGAAGGTACCGGACGGCTGTGGTGGGCGGCGCTGGAGGCGGTGATTGCCAAGGCCGCGCAGATCGACATCAAGATCGGCCATTCCGCGCTGCAGCTCGATGCGACGACGCCCGCAGCCAAGCAGGCGGCGTTCGACCGCCTGCACGACTGGCTGCGCGCGCTGCCGGGCGAGCACGACCTCAAGCGGGAGATCGAGGCGCTCTGCGCGACGTATGACATCGACATGGCTGCGCTGTGCCGCAGCCTCTGCCTGTCCTGGGCCGAGCTGAAGTCCCTTGCCGCCGATCCGCTGGTCACGATCGGCGCGCATAGCGTCAGCCATTGCAACCTCGCCAAGCTGGCGGAAGACGACGCCGCGCAGGAGATGGCCATGAGCCGCGCGCGGATCGAGCAGGCGCTGCAGCGCCCCGTGCTGCACCTCGCTTATCCCTACGGCGACCGCGAGGCCGCGGGAATGCGCGAATTCGGCTTGGCAGCGACAGCGGGCTTCAAGACCGCGGTGACGACGCGGCCCGGCATGCTGTTCGCGGAGAATGCCAGCCAGATGACGGCGCTGCCGCGCGTCTCGCTCAACGGCAACTACCAGGATGCGCGAATCCTGCCGGTGTTGACCTCGGGCGCCGCGACCGCGATGTGGAACGGTTTCCGCCGGATCGCGGCGGCGTAGCTGCGCTCTGCGCTGTCGTCCCGGACAAGCGGGCGCAGATCCGGGACCCATACCGCGGAATCTATCCGTCTCCGTTGGTAGAAGTACCGAACGTCGAATCTTCGCCAAACGTCTCCCTGTGGCTATGGGTCCCGGATCTGCCCTGTCGCTTGTCCGGGACGACACCGATCAAATGGGACTGGCGTCGCGTCACACGCACATACATCAGCAGCCTTCCTTGACTCCCCTCCCCGCCCCGCTCACAACGGGCGCCAACCAAGGGAGGCATTCATGTTCAACGACCTGTTCTCGCTCAAAGGCCGCGTCGCGCTGGTGACCGGCGGCTCGCGCGGCATCGGCAAGATGATCGCGGCGGGGTTTCTCAGTGCCGGCGCCGCAAAGGTCTACATCCCCGCGCGCAAGGCCGGGCCGTGCGAGGCGACCGCCAAGGAGCTCACCGCGCAATATGACGGCGAATGCATCGCGCTGCCGATCGACATCTCCACCGTCGAAGGCTGCGACAGGCTGGCTTCCGAGATCATCAAGCTGGAGCCGAAGCTCGACATCCTCGTCAACAACGCCGGCGCGGCCTGGGGCGCGGAGTTCGACGAATTCCCCGAAAGCGGCTGGGACAAGGTGATGGATCTCAACGTGAAGTCGCTGTTCTTCCTGACCAAGGCGCTGGCGAAGCCGCTGCGCGCGGCAGCCAGCGCGGAGCGGCCCGCAAAAGTGATCAACATTGCTTCGGTCGACGGCATCTTCGTCAATCCGGGCGAAACCTATTCCTACGCCGCCAGCAAGGCCGCCGTGATCCATCTGACGCGGCGCATGGCGACCAAGCTGGTCAAGGACAACATCAACGTCACCGCGATCGCACCGGGCGCGTTCAAGTCCGACATGAACCGCGCCGCGCGCGACCACGCGGACGAGGTTGCAAAGCGCATCCCGGCGCGGCGGATCGGCACCGACGAGGACATGGCAGGGGTGGCGATCTATCTCGCCTCGCGTGCGGGCGATTACGTGGTCGGCAACACCATCGCGGTCGACGGCGGCGTGGTGTATGCGAATGCCGGGCTGGAGATCGCGGGGTAGACCGGGGGGCTTAGCGTGGTGCGCTCGTCTCACACTCCGCTGTCATGCCCCGGCTTGACCGGAGCATCCAGTACGCCGCGGCCTCTCGGCTATGGCACAATCGTCTCTTGAATACTGGATCGCCGGGCGATGACAGCATTTGCGTTGTGAGAGCTTCGAAACCCGTCTGTTACGACTCGATCTTCACGTACTCGAAGTCGCCCGGCTTGTTGTCGATGCCGACCTTCGGCGGCGAGATCCACGAGGCGAACTGGCCGATTTCGGTGACGGGCTGCATCAGGGAGGTGATGAAGTCGCCGTCGCTTGCCGACGGCAGCCATTCGTCCTTGCGCTTGGCCCAGGTGGCATCGTCGATCAGGATGCCGTCCGGCGTCGCATGCACGTCCTTGAACTCGCCGATGTGGCGGTGGAAGGCGACGTTGGGCAGCTTGAGCTGGAAGTCATAGCCCGCGGTCGTGATCACCTTATTCCAGCGCAGCATGCCCTTGACGCAATCCTGGCTGTAATCGTCGCGCAGGCGCATGTTGAGCGCGGTCAGCGCCGGCTCGTCGACCAGCTTGATCTCGCCGTTGATCAGCTTGAGCACCGGATAGGTGGAGTTCTTGAGCTGGTGGTCGTCCTCGATCTGGGTCTCGTGATAGCGGCCCTTGATGCCGGCATTGAAGGCGTTGGCCGCGTTGGTCGAGACCTCGGAGCCGAACAGGTCGAGCGACAGCGTGTAGTGCAGGTTCAGCTTCTTCTGGATCGTGGGCAGGTCGATCACGCCGAGGGCGCGGACTTTCGCGATGTCGGTGGGATCGGTGATGCCGGCCGCGCGCATCGCATCGCAGGTGCGCTGCACGACGCGGGTGATGCCGGTCTCGCCGACGAACATGTGGTGCGCTTCCTCCGTCAGCATGAAGCGGCAGGTGCGCGACAAGGGATCGAAGCCGGACTGCGCCAGCGAGTGCAGCTGCATCTTGCCGTCACGGTCGGTGAAGTAGGTGAACATGAAGAAGGATAGCCAGTCCGGCGTCGCCTCGTTGAAAGCGCCCAGCATGCGCGGCGCATCGGCATCGCCGGAGCGGCGGCGCAGCAAATCGTCGGCTTCCTCACGTCCGTCACGGCCGAAATATTTCTGCAGCAAGTAGACCATCGCCCAGAGGTGACGGCCTTCCTCGACGTTCACCTGGAACAAATTGCGCATGTCGTAGAGCGAGGGCGCGGTCTTGCCGAGATGGCGCTGCTGCTCCACCGAGGCCGGCTCGGTGTCGCCCTGGATCACGATCAGGCGGCGCAGCATGGCGCGGTGCTCGCCCGGCACCTCCTGCCAGGCCGGCTCGCCATAATGCTCGCCGAACGGTACGACGCGATTCTCTTCCTGGGGCGCAAGGAGAATGCCCCAGCGATATTCGGGCATGCGCACATAGTCGAACTTGGCCCAGCCGCGCGGGTCGACCGAATAGGCAGTGCGCAAATAGACCAGCGATTCCTGGAAACCTTCCGGCCCCATGTCGCTCCACCAATCCATATAGCCGGGATGCCAGCCTTCCAGCGCTTTGAGCACCTGGCGGTCTTCGGCGAGATTGACGTTGTTGGGAATCTTGGTCGAGTAGTCGACGTTCATGATGTTCATGTTCATGGCCGTGCGCTCCTTAAACTCTCGTCATATCGAATTTCGGCTTTTGGCCGCTGCCGTAGCGGCGCAGCGCGCCTTCCTCGCCGACCGCGTTCGGGCGCTGGAAGATCCAGTTCTGCCATGCCGTCAGGCGCGCGAAGATCTTTGATTCCATCGTCTCGGGGCCGACGAAGCGCAGGCTCGCCTCCATGCCGGTGAGGCTGTCGGGCGAGAAGCTGGCGCGCTCCTCGAGAAACACGCGGACCTCGTCGTCCCAGTCGATGTCGTCGAGCGCGAAGGTGACGAGGCCAAGCTCCTCCGCCTGCTCGGCATCGAGCGCGGTGCCGAGCGTGGCTTCCGCGCGCTCGACATCCGAGGAATCGGCCTGGAAGCGCGATTGCAGCCGCGTCAGGCCATGGCTCATCGGATAGGGACCGAAGTTCATGGCCGACAATTCGATCGACGGCGGCGGGCGGTTGTCGCCCTGGCGCGTGCCGATCAGCATATAGGAGCGGTCGGCGGCGAAGACGAGCTCGGCGAGCGTGCCGGCAAAGCAGGAGCCGGGCTCGACCAGCGTCACCAGCGTGCGCGAGGTGACGTCGATGCGCTTCAGGACGCGCTTCCAGTAATGGCGGATCTCGTTGACCAGCCAATGCGCCTTGTTGGCTTCGAGGAAGGCGTCGGCCGCGAGCACATGGGCACGGTCGCCGTGGCTCTTGAACACCAACATGGCGATCTCGAGCTCGTTGATGCGCAAGTGCAGGATGGCGTCGTCGAGCTCGCGTGCCACTTGCAACGGCCAGAACGACGCGCCCTGCGCCATCATGCCGTCGATGTCGGCGGGGGGCGCAGCCTCCGGCGCCCTGATCGAGATGGTGGCGATGCGCGCCGCACGATCGATGTCGACCGTGACGAAACCGTAGCGGATGCTGGTGTCGTCGATGACGCGCTTGAGCGGCGTCAGCGCGATGCCCTTGCCGCTGCCGTTGCGCTTCGAAGCCGCCGCAAACTCCTTGGCACGCTCGGCGATCTTGGCCTCTAACTTGGAGTTCGGCGCGATCTCGTCGACGAGGCGCCACTGCACGGCGCGCTTGCCCTTCACGCCTTCCTCGATGGTGCAGAAGAAGTCGGCATGGTCGCGCCGCACCTTGCGCTTGTCGACGACGCGGGTCAGCCCGCCGGTGCCGGGCAGCACCGCGAGCAGCGGCACCTCGGGCAGCGCGACGGCGGAGGAGCCGTCGTCGGCCAGGATGATGTGGTCGGTCGCAAGCGCCAGCTCGTAGCCGCCGCCGGCAGCCGAGCCGTTCACCACGGTGATGAAGCGTTGGCCGGAATTCTCCGAGGAGTCTTCCATGCCGTTGCGGGTCTCGTTGGTGAACTTGCAGAAATTGACCTTGTGGGCGTGGGTGGAGCCAGCAAGCATGCGGATGTTGGCGCCGGCGCAGAACACGCGGTTCTTGGCCGAGCGCATCACCACGACCTTCACTTCCGGATGCTCGAAGCGTAGCCGCTGGACCGCATCCGCGAGCTCGATGTCGACGCCGAGATCATAGGAGTTGAGCTTGAGCAGATAGCCCTCGAACAGGCCGCCATTCTCGTCGACGTCCATGGTCAGCGTCGCGACATCGCCGTCGACCGCGAGCTTCCAATGCTTGTAGCGGGACGGTTCGGTCTGGAAATCGATGAATGTCGCGCCGCCTGCGAGGCGCCGATCTTCCCCGGCCATGGGTCATCCCTGAGCTTGATTATGCATTTTCGTCGTAGCGTTAGATGCACAATAATGCATCTTGTCGGGTGAGTCTAGCCCAAACCTAGGCATCGCATGCACTTTGCTTCATCCCGACGGACATGCGCCTCATGCGGCCTCAAGCCCAGGATCGTCCCGCAGGGCGGCTCTGGCGAACTGCGTGATAGCATCGAGCGTGGGCCCCGGGGTCTCGCGATGCGGGGAGTGTGCTGCGCCGGCAATGACCTTCAGATCGACCGGGCAGTAACATTCCTGTTGCGCGATCTCCGCCTGGCGCAGCGTCCCGTATTGGTCGTCCACGCCCTGCACGATCATGACAGGGACGCGGATATAGCCGAGATCGTCGGAGATGTCCCAATCGCGGAACTTCGGATCGAGCCAGGCGCCGTTCCAACCGTAGAAGGCGTTGTCGACGTCCTTGTGCCAGCGCGCCAGCTTTGTCTTGAGGTCGGTGGTCTCGAACGCCGTCTTGATCTCCGCGATCGATTTCACCGAGATGTCCTCGACGATGAAATGCGGCGCAATCAGCACGAGGCCGCTCAAGCGATGGTCCTGATGTGCTCCCGCGTAGATCGCAGCGATCGAGGCGCCGTCGGAATGGCCGAGCAGGAGGCCGCGCCTGAACGGAATCGCGCCGAGGATTTTCGGCAGCACATCGAGCGCCTCGCGCTGCATGTAGTCCAGCGGCCGCGGCAATGTCACCGGGCTCGACTGACCGTAGCCCGCGCGCGAATAGGCGAAGATGCCCGCGCCGATGGCCTGTTGCAGCTTCTCGGGGAAGTCGCCCCACAGCCCGACCGAGCCGAGACCTTCATGCAGCATGACGATAGTGGGCGCATCCGCGGATTGCGGCGCGAGCCATTTGTATTCGAGGCTGGCGCCATCGATGCTGAGGAAACCGGTGGGGGTGAGTTGGGTCATGGTCGAATTCCCATTCCTAGCCAATACCGAGATGCCCACCCTCCCCTGGAGGGAGAGGGTAAGGAAGCGAGTCCGCCGCCTGCACCATCAATGCGCCCCTTCCCGCAGCTTGAACCGCTGGATCTTGCCCGTCGCCGTCTTCGGCAGCGAGTCCACCACGTCGATCCAGCGCGGATATTTCCACGGACCGATCTTCTGCTTGACGTGCTCCTTCAGCGCCTCCTGCAACTCCGTCGTCGTCGCGCCGGGGCGCAGCACCACGAAGGCCTTGGGCTTCAGCAACCCTTCCGGATCGGCCTCGGGCACGACGGCGGCTTCCAGCACGGCCGGATGCGTGATCAGCGCGCTCTCCACTTCGAACGGCGAGACCCAGATGCCGGAGACCTTGAACATGTCGTCGGCGCGGCCGCAGAAGGTGTAACGGCCCTCGCCGTCCCTGACATATTTGTCACCGGTGCGGGTCCACGGTCCTTCGAAGGTACGGCGGCTCTTGTGGCGCTGATTCCAGTAACCTTCGCCGGCGGAGGGCGCGTCGACCAGCAGTTCGCCGACCTCGCCATCGGCAACGTCCTGCCCGGCTTCGTTGACGAGCCGCACCGCATAGCCCGGCACCGGCTTGCCGGACGAGCCGTATTTGATGTCGCCGGGCGCGTTCGAGAGAAAGATGTGCAAGAGCTCGGTCGAGCCGACGCCATCGAGAATGTCGACGCCGAAGCGCGCCTTCCAGCTGTTGCCGACCGATTCCGGCAGCGCTTCGCCGGCAGAGGTGCAGATGCGCAAGCTCTTGCCGCCGCGCTCGGCCTTCATGGCCTCATCGTTGAGCATCGCCGCGAACAGGGTCGGCACGCCGTAGAAGATCGAGGGGTTGTAGCGGTTCATCAGGTCGAACATGCGCGCCGGCGTCGGGCGCTCGCTGTTCAGGATCACGCTGGCGCCGACCGACATCGGGAAGGTCAGCGCATTGCCGAGACCATAGGCGAAGAACAGCTTTGCCGCGGAGAGGCACACATCGCTCTCGCGGATGCCGAGCACTTGCTTGGCGTAGGTGTCGGCGGTCGCCTGCAAATTGGAATGGATATGGCGCACGCCCTTCGGCATGCCCGTTGACCCCGACGAATAGAGCCAGAACGCCGGTTCGTCCGGATGGGTCGCCGCGGTGGTGAACTGATCGCTCTCGCCGGCGAGTTCCTCGGCGAGCTGCTTGTGTCCGTTCTGCTTGGCGCCGGAGACCACGACATGCTCGAGATCCGGCATGCGGCCGACGACGTCCCTGATGACAGGGTAGAGCGCTTCGGAGACGAACAGCACACGCGCGCGGCAGTCGGCGAGAATGTAGGCGTATTGGTCCGCGGTCAGCAGCGTGTTGAGCGGCACCGGCACGATGCCGGCGCGGATCGCGCCCAGGAACACGACCGGAAAGTCGACCGTATCGAGCATGATCATCGCCACGCGCTCCTCGCGGCGAACGCCGAGCCGGCGCAACATGTTGGCGGCGCGGCGGGGCTGTTGCTGCAGCTCGCCATAGGTGAGCCGCGAGACGGTGTCGTCGAACGCCAGCTTGCTGCCCCGGCCCTCCTCGACGTTACGATCGAGCAGCCAGGTCACCGCGTTGTAGGATCCCTCGCTCACGGACTTCTCCCCTGAATTTTAGAATTATAATTCATAGAAAGACACCGCGTCGGCTTGCTGTCAATGCCAGCAGGCACTATGTTTCATTAAAACGCGCCGCAGGACCTCATTCAAGAGGGCATCTGTAAAGAAGGCTCATGACCGACAGTCCCGACGCCGAATCCCGCTTTCTCGAACAGCTCGGCCAACGCGTGCGCACCATGCGCGCGCTGCGCGGCATGTCGCGCAAAGTGCTCGCCAAGGTGTCAGGAATCTCGGAGCGCTACATCGCGCAGCTCGAAAGCGGTAAGGGCAACGTCTCGATCGTGCTGTTGCGCCGTGTCTCGGACGCGATGGGCGCGCATCTGGAGGACCTGCTTCCCTCGGCCGAGCCGACGCCGGACTGGCAGATGTTTCGCGACCTCTTGCGCAAGGCAACGCCGGCGCAGATCGCGCAGGCCAAGGATTTGCTCACCGGCGGCAGCGCAACCGCACCGCGCCGCGCGCCATTCTGCGGCATCGCGCTGATCGGGCTGCGCGGGGGCGGCAAGTCCACGCTCGGGAGAATGCTCGCAAAGAAGATCGGCTGGACCTTCGTCGAGCTCAACAAGGAGGTCGAGCAGCAGAACGGCCTCTCGGTTGCCGAGATCATCGCGCTGTACGGCCAGGAAGGCTTTCGCCGCATGGAACAGGCGGCGCTGCAGCAGCTGCTCGCGCGCAACGAGCTGATGGTGCTGGCAACCGGCGGCGGCATCGTTTCCGAGCCGCTCACCTTCGACCAGATCCTAACCTCGTTCTACACGATCTGGCTGAAGGCCGAGCCCGAGGAGCACATGGCCCGCGTGCGTCGCCAGGGCGATCTGCGTCCAATGGCCGACGATCGCTCCGCGATGGCCGAGCTGCGCAACATTTTGCTGAGCCGCGAGCCGCTGTATTCGCGCGCGACCGCGGTGGTGGACACGGCCGGGCTTTCCGTCGATGCGGCGGCAGCACGGTTGATCGATGCGGTACGCCCGGTGCTGCAGAACGAGGCCCGCAGCTTCGGGCTGCGGAGCGTGGCGCTGTAGGTCGTTGGACCTCGCTAAAGCTACACATTCCGCTGTCGTCCCGGACAAGCGTAAGCGCAGATCCGGGACCCATACCGGGTGCTCCATCGATTGTGCGCGCCGCCGATCCCGAACGACTAGCCTCCGCAAAACTTCTCCCTGTGGTTATGGGTCCCGGATCTGTGCGCGCTTGAGGCGCGCTTGTCCGGGACGGCAGCGGTGTTTGTGGGCACGCCATGATGTCACTATATCAGCGCCCAATAGACAGCTTTGGGATCGATAATGACCTCCACCGACGTCAGCACCTCCATGTTCGAGCGGATCGGCGGCAGCGCCACGATCGATCGTCTGGTCGAAAGCTTCTACGATCGCATGGACAGGCTGCCGGAGGCGAAGGTCATCCGCGCGATGCATGCGGACGACCTCGGCCTGATCAGGGACGTGCTGAAGCGCTATCTCACCGAATGGACCGGCGGCCCGCGCCTCTATACGCCCGAGAAGGGTCATCCGCGGCTGCGCCAGCGACACATCGGCTTTGCCATCGGCGATGCCGAGCGCGATGCGTGGATGCTGTGCATGCGCGGCGCGATGGAGGAGACGATCACGGATAGCGCCGCGCGGCAGGATCTCGACAAGGCAATATCCGACCTTGCCGACTGGATGCGCAACCGGCAGTGATGCTGCTCACCGGAACGTAGCCCGGATGCGCGAAGTAACACATCCGGGGTTTTGGCTTCCCGGGGATCGCTTCGCTCACCCGAGCTACGATACTTCCAACCCGGCTAGATCGACCAATAGTTCGGATGCTGGTAGGGCCGCGAGCGGTCACCCCAATCAAACTCCTCGCCATCGAACTCGCAGGGGCCGCTGCTCAATTGCTCCGGCGTCATTTCGACCTGAAAGGCCTGACGAGCCGGATCATATTTCAGTGCGCTCCACTGCACCGGATAATGGTGATGAGTGCCGAGCAGACCGCCGGTCTTGATCACGGCGTAGGCGACCGTTCCGCTCACCTTGTCGAGCATTAACCGCTCGATCGTGCCGAGCTTCGTGCCGTCACAACCGTAGACGGCGACGTGCTGCACGCGATCACTGGGAACCATGGCGTGTTGCATGGCGTGCTCCCTTGGTTCTTTCGCTGCGCGCATTATAGTCCCGTAGCCCGGATGAGCGAAGCAACATCCGGGGTTTTGCGATGCTTCCGCGCGTATCGCTTCCGCTCACCCCGGCTACAGCAGCTGCGATCGCACCGCCTCCGCGCCGTCCCGCAGCAGCGGCAGGAAGCGGTCGATCAATTCCTGCGTCGGCACGCGGTCGACATGCGCGCCCATGTTGATGGCAGCGGCGATGACGCCGTCATAGCGGCGCACGGGAACCGAGATCGAGCGGAAATGCGGCTCGGCCTCGCGATCGACCAGTGAATAGCCTTGCGCGCGGTCGGCAGCGATGCGTGCGAGCAGCGCCTTCGGATCGGTCATCGTCTGCGGCGTCAGCGCCTCGCGCTTCATCGTCTTCAGGCGCGCGGCGAGATCGGTGTCGTCGAGCTGGCCAAGCATGGCGCGGCCGACCGAGGTGCAGAAGGCCGGGAGGCGGTAGCCGATCTCGAGACCGCCCGAGAACATCCGCGCCGGGCTGCTGCGTGCGACGAACACGACATCATCGCCATCGAGCACCGCGAGAGAGGAGATTTCGTTTGCCGCGGTCGCGACACGATCCAGCACGGGCTGAAGCACCGCCACGAGCTGGCTGGAGCGCAAGTAAGACGCTGCCAGCGTCAGCACGTGCGGCGTCAGCGAGAACAGCTTGCCGTCGCCCGAGACGTAGCCGCCGCGCTGCAGCGTGAACAGCATGCGGCGGGCGGTGGCGCGCGGCAGATCGGCGGCGCGGGCGAGATCGCTCAGCGTCATCGGGCCTGCATTGGTGCCGAAGCATTGCAGCAAACGCAGGCCACGATCGAGCGCCTCGACGAAATCCGTCGCGCGCTCCTCGCTCTCGCTCCGCTTCCGCTTGGGCATGGTGACGGGCCAATCCTGAAAAATAGTGCTTGCTGCCGCTCCAAGGCATGTCATAATTCGCCCATTCGTTCAATAGGCGAACAAAAGCCACTCCCCGAGGATGCACATGCCATGATGAGCCAGGAGCAGAACGACCTGATCACCCGTACCGGGCCGAAGGATCCGTGCGGGAAGCTGATGCGGAGCTACTGGCAGCCGGCGGCGCTGGTGGATGAGCTGGAGGGCGCTCGCCCCATCCGTCCCGTCAAACTGCTCGGCGAGAATCTGGTGCTGTTCCGCGATGAGACCGGACGCTACGGCCTGATCGACCGCCACTGCGCCCATCGCGGCGCCGACCTCGCCTTCGGCCGGCTGGAGCATGGCGGCCTGCGCTGCGCCTTCCACGGCTGGCTGTTCGACGCCTCCGGCCAGTGCATCGAGACCCCGGCCGAGCCGAAGGAGTCAAAGCTCTGCCAAAACATCCGCCAGCGCTCCTATCCGGTGGTGGAGAAGAGCGGCATCCTCTGGGCTTATCTCGGCGAAGGCACCCCGCCCGCATTCCCGGAGATCGACTGCTTCGTCGCGCCCGGTACCCACACCTTTGCCTTCAAAGGCCACATGGCCTGCAACTGGCTGCAGGCCCTCGAAGTCGGCATCGATCCCGCGCACGCATCCTATCTGCACCGCTTCTTCGAGGACGAGGACACGTCCACGGCTTACGGCAAGCAGTTTCGCGGCGCGTCGGCGGGAAGCGCCCTGCCGATGACGAAGATCCTGCGCGAGTACGACCGCCCCATCATCAATGTCGAGCACACCGAATACGGCCTGCGCCTGATCGCGCTGCGCGAGATCGACGAGGAGCGCACCCATGTGCGCGTCACCAACCAGCTCTTCCCGCACGGCTTCGTCATCCCCATGAGCACGGAGATGACGATCACGCAGTGGCACGTGCCGGTCGACGACGAGAACTGCTACTGGTACGCGATCTTCACCAGCTACACGAGCCCGGTCGACAAGCAGAAGATGCGCGACCAGCGGCTCGAGCTCTATGAGCTGCCCGACTACAAGTCGCGCAAGAACCGCAACAACGATTACGGTTTCGATCCGCACGAGCAGCAGACCGCGACCTATACCGGCATGGGCAACGACATCAACGTCCACGACCAGTGGGCGGTGGAATCGATGGGCGCGATCCAGGACCGCACCAAGGAGCATCTCGGCTCGAGCGACAAGGCGATCGTGCAATATCGCCGCCTGCTGCGGCAGGAGATCGAGAAGGTCTCCGGCGGCGAAAAGCCGATGCTGTTCTTGGACGAAGCCAATGCGCGCTCGATCCAGGGACCGGCGACCATGGACGGCATCGGCCCGACCCGGGGCTGGGAGACCTACTGGATGGAAGTCGACGTCAAGCGCCGCCGCGGCGCACCGTGGACCGCGCCGGTGCCGAAGGAGATCGCGGACAACGTGCACCGGCTGACGGCGGCGGAGTGATTTTTGGGGCATCGTCATTCCGGGGCGATGCGATAGCATCGAGCCCGGAATCTCGAGGTTCCGGGTCCGGTCCTTCGGACCATCCCGGAACGACAGCTATCGGGGAGTAGCCAAGTGACTTTCGTCGCGCGTCATGCGCTGTGGTCGGATGAGCAGAGGGACGCGGCGACGCGCATGCGCCGCATCGTCGAGGAGAAGAATCTCGAGGTCATCCGCCTCGCCTTCCCCGACCAGCACGGCATCCTGCGCGGCAAGACCATCGTCGCCACTGAAGCGATCGCGTCGCTGGAGAGCGGCTGCTCCATCACCACCACCATGCTCGCCAAGGACACCTCCCACCGTACGGTGTTTCCGGTGTTCACCGCGGGCGGCGGCTTCCGCATGAAGGAGATGGAAGGCGCGGCCGATGTGCTGATGGTGCCTGATACCACCACGTTCCGCGTGCTGCCTTGGGCGCCGTCGACTGGCTGGGTGCTATGCGACCTCTATTTCAATGACGGCCGCCCGGTGCCGTTCGCGACGCGCTCGCTCTATCGCAAGGTGCTCGACGAGCTCGCGGGCCGCGGTCAGGATTTCGTCGCCGGCCTCGAGGTCGAATTCCACATCTTCAGGCTCGACGATCCGCATATGCGCGCGGAGGACGCCGGCCAGCCCGGCACGCCGCCGTCCGTCAGCCTCCTCAGCCACGGCTATCAATACCTCACCGAGCAGCGCTTCGATCAGATGGAGCCGGTGCTGGAGATCCTGCGCCGCGACATCGTCGCGCTCGGACTGCCGTTGCGCTCGGTCGAGGTCGAGTTCGGGCCGAGCCAGTGCGAATTCACCTTTGCGCCGCGGAAGGGGCTCGAGGCTGCAGACAACATGGTGCTGTTCCGCTCCGCGGTGAAGCAGATCGCACGCCGCCACGGCTATCACGCCACCTTCATGTGCCGGCCGAAACTGCCGAACGTGTTCGCGAGCGGCTGGCATCTGCATCAGTCGATCGTCTCGCGCGCGAGCGGCGAGAATTTGTTCATGGCCAAGGAACCGGGGAAGGACGTCGGCGAGCCGCTCAGCGCCTTCGGCAAAGCGTATCTCGCCGGCCTGCTCGACCACGCCCGCGCCTCCACATTGTTCACCACCCCGACCATCAACGGCTACAAGCGCTATCGCTCCTACTCGCTGGCGCCCGATCGCGCGATCTGGGGCCGCGACAATCGCGGCGTGATGATCCGCGTGCTCGGCGGCGCGGGTGATGCCGCCACGCGCCTGGAGAACCGCATCGGCGAGCCCGCCGCCAATCCCTATCTCTACATGGCCTCGCAAATTCTCTCCGGCCTCGACGGCGTCGACCGCAAGCTCGATCCCGGCCCCTCGGCCGACACGCCCTACGAGACCAAGGCGCCGCTGCTGCCGAAGAGCTTGCGCGATGCGGTCTCAGCGCTCCAGGACGATCCGTTCTTCCGCGAGAAGCTCGGGGCGGAGTTCGTCGACTACTACACCCACATCAAGAACGCCGAGATCGACCGCTTCCTGTCGGAGGTGACTGACTGGGAGCACCGCGAATATTTCGAGGTGTTTTGAACTGGGTCGCCAAGGATTTGCTCGTGAGGCGCACGGCTCTCGCTTCCGTCATTGCGAGCGCAGTGAAGCAATCCAGAATCTTTCCACGGAGAGATTCTGGATTGCTTCGTCGCAAGGGCTCCTCGCAATGACGTGGAGAGCGCGTGTCAAATGCCCAGATACTTATGCTGCAGATCCGGCTCGGCCATCAGCTCGTTGGACGTGCCGCTCCACACCGTCTTGCCGCGCTCGATGATGTAGTGGCGGGCGCAGATGCGAGCGAGGTGGTCGACGTTCTTGTCGACGACCAGGATCGACTGGCCCCGGCTCTTGAGCAGCGACAGGCAGCTCCAGATTTCTTCGCGGATCAGCGGCGCGAGACCCTCGGTCGCTTCGTCCAGAATCAGCAGCTTCGGATTGGTCATCAGCGCGCGGCCGATCGCGAGCATCTGCTGCTCGCCGCCGGAGAGCTGGTTGCCCATGTTGGCGGCGCGCTCGGCGAGGCGTGGGAACAGCACGTAAATCGCCGCCAGTGTCCAGGGATTGGGGCTGCCGAAGCGATCGGCCGCCGCTGCGACCAGGTTTTCGCGCACGGTGAGGTTCGGGAAGATCTGGCGTCCCTCAGGAACGAGGCCGATGCCAAGCTTTGCAATTCTGTAGGATGGAAGCTGACGCACATCCGCGCCCGAAAACCGGATCGCGCCTGCGCGGGCCGGCGTCAGACCCATGATGGAGCGGATCGTCGTGGTCTTGCCCATGCCGTTGCGGCCCATCAGCGAGACCATCTCGCCCGGCTTGATCGACAGCGACAGGCCGAACAGCACCTGGGAGAGGCCGTAGCAGGTCTCGATGCCGTCGATATCGAGCAGCGTGTCAGCCATGATGCGTCACCACGTGCTGGTCGCCGAGATAGGCGCGTTTGACGTCTTCGTTGGCCCGGATCGCGGCCGGATCGCCGGAGGCGATGACGCGGCCATAGACCAGCACCGAGATGCGGTCGGCGAGCGCGAACACCGCGGGCATGTCGTGCTCGACCAGCACGATCGAGACCTCTTTGCGCAGCTCCTGGAGCAGCTTCACCATGCGCTGGGATTCAGTCACACCAAGGCCTGCCATGGGCTCGTCGAGCAGCAAAAGCTTCGGCTTGCTGGCGAGCGCAACCGCAAGCTCCAGCTCACGTCGCTCGCCATGGCTGAGCCGGTTCACCACGACATCGGCCCGATGCGACAGGCCGACGCGGTCGAGCGCGGCGTGTGCGGCATCGCGTAGGCCCTTCTCCTTGCGCGCATTGGCGAAGAAGCGGAACGAGGTGCCGGCATGCGCCTGTGCCGCTAGCGCGACATTGTCGGCGGCGGTGAAATCAAGCAGCAGCGAGGTGATCTGGAACGAACGTGCAAGGCCGAGCGCGCAGCGGCGATAGGCCGGCAAGTATGTGATGTCGCGCCCCGCCAGCGAGACGCTGCCGGAATGCGGCTCGAGATGCCCGGTGAGCTGGCTGATCAGCGTGGTCTTGCCGGCGCCGTTCGGGCCGATGATGGCGTGCAGCTCACCGCTGGCAACGTCGAGCGAAACGTTGTCGGTGGCGAGGATGCCGCCGAAGCGGCGCACCAGCTTTTCGACGCGGAGCAAGGGTTCAGCCACGGCCGGCCCTCCCGAGCAAACCCATGATGCCGCCGCGGCCGAACAGCACGATCAGCAGCAGCAACGGGCCCATGATCAGCGCCCAATATTCGGTGATCTGCGACAGGAACTCTTCGAGCAACAGGAACACCACGGCCCCTATGATCGGGCCGAACAGCGTGCCCATGCCCCCGAGGATCACCATCACCATGAGGTCGCCGGAGCGCGTCCAGTACATCACGGCCGGGCTGACGAAATCGGTGTTGTTGGCGAGCAGCGCGCCGGCAAGGCCGCACATGGTGCCTGATATCACGAAGCAGACCAGCTGGTAGCGTTTTGCGGGAAAGCCGATCGCCTGCATGCGCTGCTCGTTGGAGCGCAGGCCCTGCACGACGAGGCCGAAGCGCGAATTGACGATGCGCCAGATCAGGAAGACCACGCCGAGCAGGCAGGCGAGGCAGAGATAATAGAACTGCGTGCGGTTGCCGAGATCGATCAGCCCGGCGAAGTCGCTACGCTTGTAGATGGTGAGGCCATCATCGCCGCCGTAGCGCGCCAGTCCCGAGGCGACGTAATAGGCCATCTGGGCGAAGGCGAGCGTGATCATGATGAAATAGACGCCGCGGGTGCGAAGTGAGAGCGCGCCGATCACCAGCGCGTAGGCAGCGGAGGCGGCGAGCGCGATCGGAAACTGGACGAAGCCGGAGCCAACGCCTTCCTGCGCCAGCATGCCCACGGCATAGCCGCCGATGCCGAGATAGGCGGCATGGCCGAAGCTCATCATGCCGCCAAAGCCCATGATGAGGTTGAGGCTCGCCGCGGCCAGCGCCAGGATGATGATGCGGGGGAACAGCGTCAGGATGAAGACGTTGCCGGTCAGCTGCGAATAGAGCGGCAGCAGCACGAGGCCGGCCAGCATCAGGGCCGTGACGGCCTTGCCCACGGTGAGACCCTTCATCGACGATTGGCCGGAAACAGCCCCTCCGGCCGCACCACCAGCACGATCGCCATCAGCAGGTAGATCAGCATGGAGGACAGCGCGGGCGCGGCGGTGGAGGCGGCGGCGCCGCTGAGCACCTGCCGGAGCAAATTGGGCAGGAAGGCGCGGCCGAGCGTGTCGATCATGCCGACGAAGATCGCGGCGAGGAACGCGCCGCGGATCGAGCCGATGCCACCGATCACGATGATAACGAAGGCGAGGATCAGGATGTTCTCGCCCATGCCGATCTGCACGGTGAGGATCGGCGCCTGCATCAGCCCGGCAAGGCCGGCGAGCGCCGCGCCAAGGCCGAACACCAGCGTGTAGAGCAGCTTGATGTTGATGCCGAGCGCGCCGATCATCTCGCGGTTGGAGGCACCAGCGCGGATCAGCATGCCGATGCGGGTCCGCATCACGCCGAGATAGAGCAGGAGCGCGACCAGCAACGCCACGATGATGATGGCGAGGCGATAGGCGGGATAGTGAATGCCGGGCAGGATCGGCACCGGCACCGTGAGCCAAGCCGGCAACGGCAGCGCCAGGCCCGCCGGGCCCCAGATCAGCCGCACGGCCTCGTTGAAGAACAGGATCAGGCCGAAGGTCGCGAGCACATGGTCGAGATGGTCGCGGCCGTAGAGATGCCGGAGCGCCGTCACTTCCAGCGCGATACCGAGCACCAGCGTGGCCCCGAGCGCCATCAGCGCGCCAGCTAAGAAGCTGCCGGTCCAGGCCGCGAAGGTCGCGGCGAAATAGGCGCCCATCATGTAGAGCGAGCCGTGCGCGAGGTTGACGAGATCCATGATCCCGAACACCAGCGTCAGGCCGGCGGCGAGCAGGAATAGCAGCAGGCCGAACTGCAATCCGTTCAAGAACTGTTCGACGACGAGCAGCATCAAGACTCTTTCAGGCGCACGTAGCGTCGCGCCGATGTTCGAACAATGTCGCCATCAGTGAAAGAGCTCCCCCTGCCTCTTCAAGGCCGAAAAATGGGTAATGGCAGTATCGTTCCGAGGCAAGAGCGATTCGACGCCAGACATGCACTTTGTTGCATGCCGGTGCATGCGATCAAATGGCCCTGCAAGAAAGCTGCCGTACCGGCTGGGGCAACCTGCCGCACCCAAACGATCGCCCTCCCCCCGTTGCCGGGGAGAGGGGGTGACATTCATGGGGTCGAGGGGATGCGTCTAGTGCGACGTCATCTGCTGGGGAAGGTCTTCAGGTTCGGCGAGCACGCTGTTGACCGTCGAGGCCTCCAGGGCCGCCATCCGGAACAGATAGGCGAGCGTCGCCAATCCGGTGTCTTCCGCCATCTGCGCCAGTTCGAGCGCCATGTCGGACATGTAGCCGAGATTCTCGTCCCTGGTCTGCGCCATGATCTGGCTATCCCGCATCATGTTCGACATCTCAGGCACTCTTTCGTTGCGCGGCGGCAGCGCCGCAGAGGTTGGCACGGGCGACGGCATCCAGATGCGGGCCGTCCTGGCGCACGACCGAAGTCATGCCGATGCGGTCATGCAGGACATCGAGCGTCTCGCGTCGAATGTCGATGGTCGCCGCCATGGTCCACGCATTCTCCACCAGCGCCGGCAGGCCGAGCGGCGTCACGACGAAGCCGGCCTCGTGGAAACGCGGCAGCCACCAGGTTTCCATGATCGCGCTGACCCGCGCGATTCCCTGATTGAGGCAGAACTCCTGCACCGCCGCCATCAGTTGCAGGTTGAGCGCGCCGTCGCGGCGATCACGCACGACGAAGTAGCGCGACCATTCCCAAATCAGCGGATCCGCAGGATACCCGCGCACCGACGCCAGATGCGGGAACACCTCGCTCATCATCGTGGACTTGGTAGTCGGGTAGAGCCTGTGGCCGCCGACAACGCGCCGCCCCTCCAGCGCCAGCAGATAGACGGTGTCCTCGTCGTCATAGGAATCGATCTCGCGGCCGTCGGACCTGCGTAACGTTTCCCAGCGACGCTCCTCGACGAAGATGTCGTGACGCAGCCGGAAATGCTGCTCGATCACGTCTTCATAAAGGTGGCGATTTGCCGCGGAAATTGCGTGAATCATGAAATCCCCCATTCATCCTCAATGGGAGAAGAATCTGCGAAAAGACGCAGGTTCGATATTGGGAAATTTCCCAGTACGATGCTTAGGGAGCGATGATCTTGTTCCGAATCGCCAGCGCCACTGCATGCGTGCGGTTGACGGCACCGAGCTTACGCGCGGCAGTTGCAAGATGCTCTTCGGCCGTGCGCTGCGTGATGTGCAGGATCTCGCCGATTTCCCAGGCCGACTTGCCCTGCGAGGCCCAGGAGATCACCTCGCGCTCGCGCGGGGTGAGGCGGGTCGAGGGACAAGGCGCCGGCTCGAGCAGACGGCGAATGTGGTCGAAGCCATACATCGCCATCAGATGCAGCGCCGGCTTGCTGCGGGCATTGAGGTCGAGATGGACGCCGCCGAGTGATACCGCAGCTTCATAGCCGGTGAGCCCGTGGATCGGCACGATGAAGCCGCGCGACATGCGGAACTCGCTGGCACGATTCATCACCTCGGCCGCGTTCGGCTCGAGCTCGGCGTCGTAGGGCGCTTCCGACCATTCGAACGGATTGACCGATTGCCGGCACAACCGCACCACGGGATCGACGCGGTCGTAATTGTTCTGGGTGTAGAGGCTGAACCATCCGGCCGGCCAGCGCTTGGCGAGCACCATCTGTGCGAACCGCTGCTCGGGGTTCGGCAATCCCGTCACGATGATGGTTTCGAAGCCGAAGCGACCGAACGCCGTTTCGAGTGCGTCCATGGCGTCCGGAACCTTGGTATAGGCTCCGAGCCCTTCGATGAAGTCGAGCGCCTCCCGGCCATAATCTACGGCGGACATCGGTGCATTTCCTGACCCACGCCGGCCCGTATAGCACGTATTCGGGCGCTGTCTCAAACGCGCTGCGGCCGTAGTTTCCCGGTGCGCATCTGGCCTGAAGAATTAAACTACTTGTGGCAGAATTGGCGCCACGATACACCTCAACGCGTCCGAAGCGGGAAACCCACGATGGAAGACGAGGACATCGCCCTCAACAGCGTGCTCGGCCTGGAATTGAACCGCGTGTTTTTCGCCGTCCGCGAAACGGCAAACAAGCAGAAGATCATCGAGTTCGCGCGCGAGGTGCTGCAAGACGAGCGCGCGGAGCTGGCCGACCGCATCTCGCCCGAGGGCCCCGCCAGCTAGAGCGCGGGCGGTAAACAACGCGACAGGTCGCGCAACGACGCAGCCCCTCCACTTGAATGCGCCGATTTTAGTCGAAACAATCTGAAAGCGAATTACTCTGCTCTCATTGGAGAAGCCGACGGCCGGCAACGCTCACGTGCCCCGGACGCAGTGCAGCGTCTCTTCGGCGATGCGCTCCAGCCGGGACACGACAACCACTTGCCGCCTCCGTCCACGCCAGCACGCACTTGCCGCTGGATGACAGCACAGCTCTCGTGAGATGATCGCCGGCATGATCGTCTTTCGGGTGCCAAGGCCATGATGACGCTGCGCCAGGTTGAAGTGATCCGCGCCGTGATGGTGACGGGCACCATCGGCGGCGCGGCGAAGCTGCTCAACGTCTCGGCGCCGGGAATCAGCCGCCTCGTCAAGTACACCGAACGCTCGCTCGGCATCCGCTTCTTCCAGCGCCAGAACGGGCGCTATTTCCCGACGCCGGAAGCCGAGAACATTTTCGAGCAGATCAACGGCGTCTACAAGAAGGTCGACGACCTCTCTGAGATCATCTCCAAGATCGGCCGCGGCGGCCTCTCGGAATTGCGCATCGGCTCGGTGCCGAGCATCTCGCAGGGGATGGTGCCGCGCGCGATCGAACGCGTCCGCCGCCGCTATCCCGACCTCGGCATCGACATCAACATCCTCAAGCTCGAGGAGGCCATCGACTACCTGATGCTCGGCCGCGGCGAGTGCGTGGCGATGAGCTATCGGCTGGGGCATTCCGGGCTCGATTTCATGCCGCTCGCCTCGGGCGAGCTGTATTGCATCGTGCCGCCGGGCCACGAGCTCTCCGGCCGCAAGCAGGTCTCCGCCGCCGAGATCACCCGCTATCCGCTGATCGGCATCGACCCCAACGATCCCTACGGCCGGATCATGGCCGAGATTTTCGCCCGCAACCGGCTCGACTACAACATCACCATCCGCGCACGCTTCGGCACCACGGTCTGCGCGCTGGTGAAGGCGGGCCTCGGCATCGCAATCATCGACCAGTTCACCGTGGCCCATGGCGGCTATCCCGGCATCGAGCTCTTGAAAATCGCCGAGCCGACGCGGTTCGACACCTATATCGCGGTCAAGCGCGGCGCGCCGCTGTCGCTCCATGTCGAATATTTCATCGAGGCCCTGCGGGCCGAGATGCGCGCGGTCGAGCCGTCCCGCGGTAACGGCAGGGCCGCTTCGGCACGCGGCCGGAAGAAATAACATCATGTTAGGTTTGTCGGATAAGAGGGTAATTGTGTTAGGCTAGGGAAAGGCTATCGTCGCGCTTGGAATTGCGAAGGTTTCTCCGCTAATGACCGGGACCGAAGGCTCCCAACGAGACGACAGCAAACCATGTCCACGCGCGGATACGCCGCCAGCAAGAAGCTTCTCACCGGCCTGATCGGCGCGCCGATCGCGCATTCCGCGTCCCCTGCCATGCACGAACGCGCCGCCGAGGCGCTCGGCCTGCGCGGCCATTACCAGCTGATCGAGGTCGCCGGCGCCGATGCGACCGGGCTCAGCATGATGCTCGAGGGCGTGCGGCGGCTCGGCTTTGCCGGCGTCAACGTCACCTATCCCTACAAGGAAGCAGTCGTCCCGCTGCTTGACGCACTGGCGCCGGGCGCCGCCGCCATGGGCGCGGTCAACACCGTCGTGGTCAAGGATGGCCGCCTGACCGGCCACAACACCGACACCACGGGATTTGCGCGCGCGGTCGCGCCGCTGCTGGCGCCAACAGGCAACGCGATTGCCTTGATCGGCGCCGGCGGCGTCGGCAAGGCGATCGCGTTTGCACTGGCCAGCCTTGATGTCACCGACATCCGCATTTTCGACCGCGAGCCGGCGCGCGCCGAGACGCTTGCTGGGCTGCTTTCCAGGCAGGGCGGCGCCAGAGTGGCAGCAACCGTCGAGGACGCGCTTGCTGGCGCAACCGGCCTCGTCAACGGCACGCCGGTCGGCATGCTGCCGAACCGCGGCATGCCCGTGCCCGCCACGCTGCTGCATGAGAGGCTGTGGGTTGCGGATGCGGTCTACTCGCCGCTGATCACACCGTTGCTGGCGGCGGCACGGGAGCGCGGCGCGAAGATCATGACCGGGCGGGAGCTCGCGATCTACCAGGCCGCCGACGCTTTCGCGCTATTCACGGGCCTTGCCCCATCGACCGAGGTCATGGGAGAGGCATTTGACGAAGTGATGGTGGCACGAAGCTCAGCCTATCACGCAGCCTAACCGAAGCGGCCGCACACAAGGCCGCGGACAACATCGACGACAAAAGGGAGGAGAACCATGAAATCGACCTTGCTGGCAGGCGCCCTGCTTGCCTTCGCGACTGCAACAAGTGCCCACGCCCAGGCGATCAAGCTCGCCGACGTCGCCGAGCTCTCGGGCGGCGGCGCCACCGTCGGCACCAACTGGAAGAACGGCATCGACCTCGCGATCGAGGAGATCAACGCCAAGGGCGGCGTGCTCGGCCGCAAGCTGGAAGTGACTCACGCGGACTCGCAGTCCAACCCCGGCGTTGCCCGCGCCCAGGTGCAGAAGGCGCTCGATGCCGAGCCCTATGTGCTGCTCGGGCCCGGCTATTCCGGCTCGGTGAAGGTCACCGCCCCGCTCGCCGCCGAAGCCGGCATCGCGCAGATCATGGGCGGCGAAGCTGCCGAGCTGACACAGGCAGGAAACAAATTCCTGTTCCGTACCTCCTTCGGCCAGCAGTCCTCGATGCCGAAGGTCGCAAAATACATCCACGATGAGATGAAGGCGAAGACGGTCGCGGTGGTCTGGGTCAACAACGATTTCGGCCGCGGCGGACGCGACGTCGTGATCAAGGAGCTTGACCGGCTCGGCTCCAAGGTCGTCGCCGATCTCTCCACCGAAGCCGGCCAGGCCGATTTCGCCGCCGACGTCGGCAAGATCAAGGCTGCCAATCCCGACGCCGTGTTCGTCTACCTGAACGAGGAAGAGAGCGCGCGCATCCTGAAAGAGCTGACGCGCCAGGGCGTCACCGCGCCGCTGATGGGCGAGACCACGCTGATCGGCCAGAAGGTGATCGAGCTCGCCGGCGATGCCGCCAACGGCGCGCGCGGCCATGTCGGCCTCACCACGGATGCGCCGGTCGACCTGATCAAGGCCTTCCGCGAAAGATTTTCCAAGAAGTACAATTACGTCCCTGATCATAACGGCCTGAAGGGCTATCTCGCCGTCTACATGGTGAAGGCCACCACCGAGAAGATGGGCAAGGTCGACCCGAAGAAGTTTGCCGACACGCTGCACGGCTCCACCATCAAGGCCGCGGACGAGCCGGGCATTTTGATGGACGTCACCTTCAGCGACACCGGCGACATCGACCGCCAGAGCTTTCTGGTCGAGGTCGTCGAAGGCAAGCAGGTGGTGAAGCAGGTGCTGCCCAAGGTGAAGTGATCTTCGCCTCTCCCCGCGCCTGTCGCGCCGAAGCGTCAGCGACCGCGGATGCGGGGAGAGAGCGGGGCGAGAGACACGAGAGAGGAACATGTCCAACCTGTTCGATCTTCTGGTTGCGGGGCTCGCCACCGGCGCGATCTACGCGCTGGTCGCAGTCGGCTTCACGCTGCTGTGGCAGACCTCGCAGACCATCAATTTCGCGCAAGGCGAGTTCGTGATGCTGCCGGCGTTCCTGATGCTGGCGGCAATGCATGCGGGCGCGCCGTTCTGGCTCGCGATCATTGTCGGCATCCTGCTCTCGATGATCCTGCTCGGTCTCGCCTTCAAGATGCTGCTGGTCGACCCGATGATGCGCCATGGCGTGCTGCCGCTGGCGATCGCGACGATGGCGCTCGCGATCGGCATCAAGGAAGCCGTGAAGCAGTTCTTCAGCGCCGAGGCCTCGCCCTTCCCCTCGATCGTGCCGACCGGCGACGTCTCCATCCTCGGCCACGCCGTCTCGCTGCAGAGCATCGGCGTGCTCGTCGTCGCCGTCCTCGCCGTGCTTGGACTGACGACGCTGCTCAATCGCACCTCGCTCGGCCACCAGATGCAGGCCGCGGCGCAGAACCCGACGGTGGCGCGCATCATCGGCGTGCCGGTCGAGCGCATGATCCTCCTGACCTTCGTGATCAACGCCTTCCTGGTCGGGCTGGCTTCGCTGCTGATCACGCCGATCTACCTTGCAAAGTTCTCGTCCGGCGAGGTGCTGGGTCAGGCCGCCTTCATCGCCGCGATCGTCGGCGGCTTCAACCAGGTGCGCGGCGCGATCGCCGGCGGCCTCCTGATCGGCGTGCTCGACAATCTCGCGGCCGCCTATGTCTCGACGCAATATCGCGCCGCCGTGCCGATGCTCTTCCTGATCGCCGTCATCCTGTTCCGGCCGCAAGGACTGCTCGGCCGCGCCGAGGAGCGCACGGTATGAGTGGCCTCGCCAAACCATTGAAGATCGCGCTCGGCCTCGCAATCATCGCCGCGCTGATCATTGTTCCCATGAACTTCAACCGCTACGGCCTCTTCATCCTCAGCCAATGGGCCGTGATGAGCATCGCCGCGATGGGCCTCAATCTCACGCTGGGTTATGCCGGCCAGGTCTCGCTGGCGCAAGGCGCCTTCGTCGGCATCGGCGCCTATGCCGCGGCGATCATGACCACCCATGGCTGGCCGCTGCCGGCGGCGATTCTCGTTGCGATCGTGCTCAGCTTCGCGGTCGGCTGGGTGCTCGGCTATCCCGCGCTGCGCGTGCAGCACCATTACCTCGCCTTCGTCACGCTGGCCTTCTCCACCCTCGCCTTCCTAGTGTTCCGCAACGAGAGCTGGCTCACCGGCGGCATCTACGGCATCTCCAACATCCCGCGTCCGCACATCTTCGGCTTCGCGACCAACAAGCCGCTGCCGTTCTACTATGTCTGCCTCGGCTCGCTCGCGATCGTGTCGTTGGCGGTGTGGTGGCTGATCCGCTCGCCCTGGGGCCGCGCCTTCATGGCGCTGCGTGAGAATCCCTTGCGCGCGCAATCGCTCGGCATCGACACCCGCCGCTACACGCTGATGGCGTTCGCGATCGGCTCCGCGCTCGGCGGCATCGCCGGCGCGCTCTACGCGCCGCTGACGCAATACATCGATCCCGTTCCCTTCAACCTGTCGCTCTCGCTCGACCTCCTGATGATGGTGATCGTCGGTGGCGCCGGGTTCTATTTCGGCCCCTTCCTGGGGGCCATGATCGCGGTGCTGCTGCCGGAATGGCTGCGCTTCACTGAAGGCTATTATCTGATGCTGTACGCAGTGGCGGTGATGCTGCTGCTGATCTGGTCGCCGACCGGCATTCTCGGGATCCTCGATCGTTACATGGCCGCACGGCGGACCAAGGCGGCCTCCGCCCTGCGCGCCGTCGCCAAGTCGCGTCTGGAGACGGTGCAATGAGCGCGGTCCTCGAAGTCACCAATATCAAGAAGAACTTCGGCGGCATCAGCGCCGTCGACGGCGTCTCTTTCGACGTGCGCGAGGGCGAGATCCTCGGCCTGATCGGCCCGAACGGCTGCGGCAAGTCGACCCTGTTCAACTGCATCCTCGGCCAGCTCACGCCGTCGGGCGGCGAGGTCAAGCTCGACGGGCAGGTGGTCACGGGGCTACGTCCGTCCGAGCTCAACAAGCTCGGGGTCAGCCGCACCTTCCAGCTGCTGCAGGTGTTCCCGAAGCTTTCGGTGCGGGAGAACCTGATCCTCGCCGGTCAGGAGCACCAGGGCAACATGGCCTCGCGCCTGGTCGGCCGCTCCGACGCCGGACTGACCGACGCCGCCAACCAGATGATCGGCTTCTTCAAGCTCGACCCCCTCGCCGACGAGCCCGCCGGCGGCCTCTCCTATGGCCAGCAGAAGCTGCTCGATGCCGCCATGGCCTTCATGGGCGGCCCGCGCCTCGTGCTGCTCGACGAGCCCGCCGGCGGCGTCAATCCGTCGATGCTGGCGGACCTCAAGGATCGCCTGGTCGCGATCAACCGCGAGAAGAATGCCACCTTCGTCGTGATCGAGCACAACATGGAGTTCGTGATGTCGCTGTGCTCGCGCGTGATGGTGATGGCGGAGGGCAAGGTGCTGGCGATGGGACGCCCCGACGAGGTTCGCAAGAATCCCGCCGTGATCGAAGCCTATCTCGGACATTAGGGAGCGCGAGCCATGAGCGACCCGATCCTCTCGGTTCACAACCTCGTCGGCGGCTACGGCAAGATGACGATCCTGAACGGCACCCCCTTTGCCGTTCCTCAAGCCACGATCACGACGATCATCGGCCCCAACGGGGCCGGCAAGTCGACCGTGTTCAAGGCGATCTTCGGCCTGCTTAGGCTGCGCGAGGGCAAGATCAGCTTTGCCGGCCGCGACGTCACCAATTTGAGCCAACGCGCGCTGCTCAATGCCGGCGTCTGCTACGTGCCGCAGGGCCGCAACATCTTTCCGGAGCTGTCGGTGCGCCACAACATCGAGCTCGGCGGCGTCGCCGCAGACAAGGGCCTCGACCTGCCCAAGCGGATCGAGGCGGCGCTCGACCTGTTTCCGGCGCTGCGGCGCAAGTCGGCGCAGCAGGCCTCCACGCTCTCGGGCGGCGAGCAGAAGCAGCTCGAGATCGCCCGCTCATTGCTGCTCGAACCAAAGCTGGTTCTGATCGACGAGCCCTCGATCGGCCTGTCGCCAATGATGGTGCAGCAGACCTTCGACATCCTCAAATCCTTGCGCGACCGCGGCGTCACCATCCTGATGATCGAGCAGAACGCGCGCTCGGCGCTGGAAATCTCCGACATCGGCATTGTGCTCGAGCTCGGCCAGACCCGCATGGTCGACGACGCGAATCGCATCCTGGGCGATCCCCGGATCGGCCAGCTCTTCCTCGGCGGTGCGATGGAGGAGACCGCGGCATGAGCGCGAAGATGCGGATCGCCGTGGCTGGCGCCGGCCTGATCGGCCGCCGCCATATCGAGTTGATTTCGGCATCAAGGGACTGCGAGCTCGCCGGCATTGCCGACCCCTCGCCCGCCGCGACGAGTTTTGCCTTGGCGCACAACGTGCCCTGCTATTCCGATCATCGTGCGCTGCTGGCGCAAGTGAAGCCCGACGGCCTCGTCATCGCTTCGCCCAACACGCTGCACCTGCCGATGGCGCTCGATTGCGCCGAAGCGGGCGTGCCGGCTTTGATCGAGAAACCGGTCACCGAAACGGTTGCCGCCGCGCAGCGCCTTTGCACCGCGGTGAAGCGCACCGGCGTGCCGATGCTGGTCGGCCACCATCGTCGGCACAATCCGATCATCAAGTCGGCCCGCGAGACGGTGGCGGGCGGCAAGCTCGGCCAGCTCACCGCCGTGGTCGGGCTCTGGCTGCTCAGGAAGCCCGACGACTATTTCGAGGTCGCCTGGCGGCGTGAAGCGGGAGGCGGACCGCTGCTGATCAATCTCATCCACGACATCGACAATCTCCGCTTCGTCTGCGGCGAGATCGCCGACGTGCAGGCGCTCACCTCCAACAAGGCGCGCGGTTTCGCGGTCGAGGACACCGCCGCCCTTCTGTTGCGTTTCGCCAATGGCGCAATCGGAACCGTGACGGTGTCGGACGCGACGCCGGCGCCGTGGAGCTGGGAGCTGACCGCGGGCGAGAACGCGGTCTATCCGAGGCAGGACCAACCCTGCTACGTCTTCGCCGGCACCGACGGCTCGCTGTCGGTGCCGACCATGGAGCTATGGTCGTATCCGCAAGACCCGGGCTGGCATGCGCCGCTGGCGCGTGAGCCCATCGCACTCGCGACATTCGATCCGCTGGTCGAGCAGCTCCGGCATTTCTGCGCAGTGATCGCGCGCCGCGAGCAGCCGCTGATCTCGGTCGAGGACGCGATGGGCACGCTCGCGGTCGTCGAGGCCGTCAGCGAAGCCGCGCGGACGGGGCAAAGGATCTCGCCCGGGCAGATCGTGGAGCAAGCCGCATGAACAAGCGCTCGATCGCGACCGTCTCACTCTCGGGGGCACTGGACGAAAAGCTCCGTGCCATCGCGGCCGCCGGCTTTGACGAGGTCGAGATCTTCGAGAACGACCTGCTATCGTTCGGCGCAGGCCCGCGCGACATCGCCAAGCTCTGCGGCGATCTCAACCTGAAGATCTGCGCGTTCCAGCCGTTCCGCGATTTCGAGGGCATGCCGGAGCCGCAGCGCGCGCGCAATTTTGCCCGTGCGATGCGCAAATTCGACCTGATGCAGGAGCTCGGCACGGACCTGCTGCTGATCTGCTCCAACGTCTCGCCGGCCTCGCTCGGCGGCATCGATCGCGCCGCAGACGATTTTCGTGAGCTCGGCGAGCGCGCAGCCGGGCGCGGCTTTCGCGTCGGCTACGAGGCGCTGGCCTGGGGCCGCCACGTCAACGACTACCGCGACGCGTGGGAGATCGTGCGCCGCGCCGATCACCCTGCGATCGGCGTCATCCTCGACAGCTTTCACGCGCTGGCGCCGGGCTTTCCGACCCGCCCCATGGCCTCGATCCCCGGCGACAAGATCTTTCTGGTGCAGCTCGCGGACGCGCCGAAGCTCGAGCTCGACATCCTGTCCTGGAGCCGGCACTTCCGTTCCTTCCCCGGACAGGGCGATCTGCCGGTCGGTGAATTCATGACGGCGATCGCGGCGACCGGCTATGCCGGGCCGCTGTCGCTGGAGATCTTCAACGACCAGTTTCGCGCCGGCTCGGCCACGCAAACCGCGGTCGACGGCCTTCGCTCGCTGATCCTGCTGGAGGACCAGCTCGCACCGGACTGGCCGCGCTTCGCGGCCGAGCCGCTGGCGCCGAAAGCGAGGAGCCGGGGCACCGGCTTCGTCGAGTTTGCGGTCAACGAGAGCAAGGCCGGAGACCTCGCCCGCCTGTTTTCGCAGCTCGGCTTCCGCAAGACCGGCGCCCATCGCAGCAAGGCGGTGGAGCGCTGGTCGCAGGGCAAGGTCGAGCTCGTCATCAACAGCGAGACCGACGGCTTCGCCCATTCCCACTATGTCACGCATGGCCCCGGCGTTTGCGCCATTGCGCTCGATGTCGACAATGCAGGTCTTGCGATGCAGCGCGCCGAGGCGCTCAAGGCGCGCACCTTCTACCAGCCGGTCGGGCCGGGCGAGCTTGAAATCCCGGCGATTCACGGCGTCGGCGGCAGCCTGCTCTATTTCCTGGATCAGGCCGGCAAGAACTGGGACACGGATTTCGAGCCTGTTGCGAGCGGCTCGGGCGCAGACGCGCTGCTCGCCGTCGACCACATCGCGCAGTCGATGCCTTATGACGAGATGCTGTCGTGGCTGTTGTTCTACACCGGCATCCTCGACCTGACGCGCCTGCCGCAGATGGAGATCGCCGATCCCAGGGGTCTCGTGCAGAGCCAGGCCATCATCAACGCCGACCGGAGCCTCCGCTTCGTGCTCAACGGCTCCTCCGCCAACCGCACGCTGCCGGCGCGCTTCATCTCGGAGTTTTTCGGCTCGGGCGTACAGCACGTCGCGTTCTCTTGCCACGACATCTTCGCGACGGTCGCGGAGATGCGCGAGCGCGGCGCGGATTTCCTCGATATCCCCGCCAACTATTACGACGACATCGAAGCCAAATACGACCTCGCGCCCGAGCTGATGGCGCTGCTGCGCGCCAACCACATCCTCTACGACCGCGAGGGCGGCGGCGAGTTCTTCCAGGTCTACACCCACATCTTCGACGAGCGCTTCTTCTTCGAGATCGTCGAGCGCAGGGATTATCAGGGATTTGGCGCGGCCAATGCCGGCATCAGGCTGGCCGCACAGGCGCGCGAAGTGCGGCCCCCGAGCATGCCAAGGATGTAATTACCCTCTCCCCGGAAAGCGGGGAAAGGGTAAGAACGAGAGCTCACTTCATCTTGCACTTGTCGTGGAAACGATCCTGGTCGTTCTCCACGATGGTCGCGACCGTCTTCAGCGCGAGTTGACCCTCGGCGTCCTTGACCACGTCCTGGAGATAGAAGCTCTGCACCGGGATGTGGTTGTTGCCGTATTTGAACGCGCCGCGCAGCGACTTGAAGTTGGCCTTCTCCATCTCGGCCTTCATCGCGTCCTTCTTGCTGGTATCACCCTTCACCGCGGCCACCGCGCTGCTGATGAGCTGGGCCGCGTCATAGGATTGCGCACCGTAGTAAGTCGGGCGCAGGCCGGGATATTTCTTGCGGTAGTCGGCAACGAAGCGCTTGTTCTGCTCGTTGGGGAGGTCGTTGACCCACTCCTGCGCGCCGGGAACGCCGAGCGCATTCTCCTTCTGCAGCGGCAGCGACAGCTCGTCGACGGTGAAGGCGGTGTAGAGCGGCATCGTGCTCTTCAAACCCGCCTGCGCATATTGATTGAGGAACTGCACGCCGGCAGCGCCGGGATAGAACACGAAGATCGACTCCGCGCCCGAGGCGCGCGCCTTGGAGAGTTCGGCGGAAAAGTCGAGCTGGCTCGGCCAGACCGTGTATTCCTCGCCCTTGATCTCGCCCTTGAACGTGCTCTTGAGGCCCGCGAGCATGTCCTTGCCGGCAGCATAGTTCGGGCCGATCAGGAACACGCTCTTGACGCCCTTCTGGTTCATGTAGAGGCCCATCGCCGCGGGCGTCTGGTCGTTCTGCCAGGAGGTCGAGAACACGTAAGGTGAGCAGAGCTCGCCGGCGAGCTGCGACGGACCGGCATTGGCCGAGATCAGGAAGGTCTGCGAGTCCACCGCCGTCTTCAGCGAGGCCAGGAGCACGTTCGACCAGATGTAGCCGACGATGAAATCGACTTTGTCCGATTGCACCAGCTTCTCGGTCTTCTGCTTGCCGACATCGGGCTTCTGCCCGTCATCCTCGTAGATGACCTCTACCGGCTTGCCCTCCATCTTCCGACCCATGTGATCCAGCGCGAGCTCAAAGGAGTTGCGCATGTCGTTGCCGATCACGGCGGTCGGGCCGCTGAAGGTCGAAACGAAACCGATCTTGATGGTGTCGCCGGCGGATGCCGGGCCCGCCAGCACCAGCGCCGCTGCGCCCGCCAGCCAGAATGCCGTCCTCATAACCACTCCCCTCCTTATTATCGGTCCCGGAAACGGGGTGATCGCCGCTCCAGGCCAGTCACTATTGAACGCAAAATCTGTCGAGCCGCCAATGGCTCAGCGCCTGCCGCTGCACCATATTTCGCCCTCATCGGGATTGGCAAGAAATATAGTTCTACTCACTTCGGCCGAGGCTGCGGCGCTTTTTCGCGCCAATTGATACATCCGCTCTATGCCGCGATTGATGACCTCTATTGGACCGCGACGCCCAATCCGCACTTAAATGAGGAAGAAGCAGCAGCGAATTCGAGGACGTATCATGGCCGCAAATCCCCATCGCGTCGTCATTGTCGGCGCCGGCTTCGGCGGGCTGGAGACGACCTACCGGCTCGCGGGCGCCCCGGGCGAGATCACGCTGATCGACCGCCGCAACCACCATCTGTTTCAGCCGCTGCTCTACCAGGTCGCGACCGCCTCGCTCGCCACCAGCGAGATCGCCTGGCCGATCCGCCACCTCATGCGAGACCGGCCCGAGGTGACGACGCTGTTTGCCACTATCAACGGGGTCGACGCGGCGCGTCGCTGCGTGCTGATCGACGACGGCAGCGAGGTGCCCTACGACACGCTGGTGCTCGCGACCGGCGCGCGTCACGCCTATTTCGGTCACGATGAATGGGAGGCATGGGCGCCGGGCCTGAAGACGCTTGAGGATGCGACCACTTTGCGCCGGCACATCCTGGTGGCATTCGAGCGCGCCGAGCGCGAGACCGACCCGGCAAGGCGCGCAGCGCGGCTGACCTTCGTCATCGTCGGCGCCGGTCCGACCGGCGTCGAGCTCGCCGGCACCATCGCCGAGATGGCGCATCACACTTTGCCCGGCGACTTCCGCAACATCGACACTCACAAGGCACGCGTCGTGTTGATCGAAGCGGGACCGCGCGTGCTCGCAGGCTTCCCGGACGATCTCTCGGCCTATGCCCAGGCCTCGCTGGAAAAGATCGGCGTGGAGGTTGTGCTGGGACAGGCCGTCACCGAGATCAATCGCGAGGGCGTGGTGTTCGGCGGCAAGCTGCTCGAAGCCAAGACGCGAATCTGGGCCGCCGGCGTCCGCGCCTCGCCTGCCGCCGAATGGCTGGGTGCGCCGAGCGACCGCGCCGGACGCGTGCAGGTCGAGGCTGACCTCACCATTCCAGGCCATCCCGAGATCTTCGCGATCGGCGACACCATCAGCATCAACGCCTGGGACGGCAAGCCGGTGCCGGGCATCGCGCCGGCCGCGAAGCAGCAGGGGAAATACGTCGCCGCAACCATCAAGGCCCGCCTGCGCGGAGCCGCGACAGGCCCCTTCCGCTATAGACACGCCGGCAGCCTCGCCCAGATCGGCAAGCGGCTCGCGGTCATCGACTTCGGCCGCTTCAAGCTGCGCGGCGCGATCGCATGGTGGATCTGGGGCATCGCTCACATCTACTTCCTGATCGGCCTCCGCCACCGCCTCAGCGTCGCTCTTAGCTGGCTCTGGATCTACGCGCGCGATCAGCGCGCGGCGCGGTTGATCACGCAGGGAAGCAGCAAGGTGGTGTAGCCCTCTTCCCTTCTCCCTAGTGGAAGCGGGAACACAATGATCGGCTACAACCCGATCCACTCTCGCGACGCATCATCATTCAACCGCGCCACCGCCTCCGCGCGACGCGTCAGCACGGCGCGCTGGTTGACGTAGCCCTTGTCGGTGATCTCGCCGCCGTCGACCGATGGCGGCTCTGCGAGCAGCAGCGCGCGCGTGGCATGGCCGGAGGAATTGGCGGCCTGCTGCTTCAGTTTCGCCAGTCCCTGCGCGATCGCGGTCCTGACCTTGTCATGCGCGAGCACCTCATTCACATCGGCCGTCTCGCCCAGACCGGCAAGGGCACGGCAGGCCGCGATATTCGGAAACACCAGGAAACGAACCTCGTCACCGCCGTGGCCTGACACGACGATGTCCTGCGCCAGCGGCGCGAGCGCGGCAATGCCGGCGACGCGCAGCGTGCCGACGCTGACCCAGGTGCCGGAATTGAGCTTGAAGTCCTCGGCAACGCGGCCGTCGAAGAACAGGCCGCGCTCCGGCCGCGCGAGATCGGCAAGCTTGACGGCATCGCCGATCCGATAGAAGCCCTCCTCGTCGAAGGCCTGTCTGGTCAGCTCAGGCGCCTTCCAATAGCCCGGCGTGACGTTCGGACCCCGCACGCGCACCTCCAACTTGTCGCCGGAGGTGACGAGCTTCAATTCGGTGCCGGGAATGGGCACGCCGATATTGCCGGAGCGTTCGGCGAGGAAATGGCAGTCGGTCGCCAGCGGCGAGGTTTCCGTCGAACCCCAGGCCGACACCATCGGCAACGCGCGGCCGACGGTCTTGAGCGAGAGCTCCTCGAGCGCGTCCCAGAGATTCTGCGGCAATGCCGCGCCGGCATAGAAGGCGAATTTCACCTCGCTGAAGAAGCGGCGGCACAACTCCTCGTCGCCGCGCAGCGCCGCGATCAGCATGTCGAAGCCGCGCGGCACGTTGAAATAGACCGTCGGCAGCACGCTTTTCAGATTGGCGAGTGACGTCGCAAACAGGCCGGGCGCGGGTTTGCCGCCGTCGATATAGAGCGAGCCGCCGTTGCGCAGCACGAGGTTGAAATTGTGGTTGGCGCCGAAAGTGTGACTCCAGGGCAGCCAGTCGAGAATGACGAGATCGCCACGGCCCGGCTGCAGGAAGGTCCAGGTCTGTGCCTTGGCCTGCTGGCTCGAGGTCAGCATGCGCTGGGTGTTGATGACCGCTTTCGGCGTGCCGGTCGAACCTGAGGTGAACAGCAATTTTGCGATCGTGTCCGGCGTCACCGAAGCGAACGCTTTTGCGACGTCGCTGCTCTCCGGCGTTGCCGCGATCGTGCCGAAGGCGAGCGCGCCGGCGTCATCCTCATTGCCGCTGATGATCTGCGCCCGGTGCAGCGGCGCGATGGCGGCCAACGCCGCGGCGAACGGCCCAGTCGCAGAGACGTAGATCGCGCCCGGCTCCAGCAGCGTGATCATGCTCTTGAGCTTCTCGAAATCCCTGGACATCAGCGAATAGGCCGGCGAGATCGCGGCCGACGGCACGCCGACATGCTGGGCGGCGAGCGCGAGCAGCGCGTGGTCGATGCTGTTGTCGGAGAGGATCGCGAGCGGGCGCTCGCCACTGAGCCCCTGCGCCAGGATCCAGGATGCCGCCGCACGCACCTGGCGCAGCGCCTGCGCATAGGTGACCGTGGTCCACGGCGCGTCGACATGGCCGCGCTCGGCAAGGAAGATCGCGTCCGGCGTTTGCCGCGCCCATTGCTCCAGCCAGTCGCCGACGCAACGCGCGCCATCGCGCAAGCGTTCGGGCGAGCGCAGCACGATGCTGCCGTCGGCGCGATGCTCCGCGACGGTCCTGGGCGTTGCGAACAGGTCTGCAACGTCACCGCGTGGGGCGACTGTCATGTGGTTCCTCCTCCGCCCGGATCCGGGACCGGCCGCAACCTCGTTGCGGGCTGCTTTGGCAATAATGTTGGGCATGGCAATTGTTGTCGTCAACAACAATCTTTCGCAAAAGTTTGGGAGCCGCTAAGGTCCCGTAACAGGAGACATGATGTGACAACCAACGCAGCTCGAGCCGAACTTCGCCCACGCAAGCGTGCCGGCAACGGCGCTGTACCTCGCGATCTCGCCGACGAGATCGGCCTCGACGTCCTGGTCGGGCATGCCGGCTACGCGGTGCGGCGCTTCCAGATCTGGATTTTCCAGGACTTCATCAAGACGCTCGGCGAGGTCGACATCAAGCCGACGCAATATTCGGTGCTGACCGTGATCGGCGCCAATCCAGGCCTGTCGCAGATGGCGGTGGCGAAGCGCCTCGGCATCGAGCGCGCCCGGCTGGTGCATCTGCTCGACAGCCTCGAGCAGCGCAGGCTCGTCAAGCGGGTCAAGTCGAAGGCGGACCGGCGCTCGCATGCGCTCCACCTCACCACGCAGGGCGCCACCGCGCTGACGAAGTTCAAGCGGCTCGCCGCCGAGCATGAGCGGCATGTCGAGGCGAAGATCGGCAGGGACAACCGGGCGCAGCTGCTCCGGATCCTGGCTGGCTTCACCTGATCTCGACCGCCCAAGATTTGGGCAGATGCCCGTCGCAGGGCGCCGGCGCAGCCGCCTGCCGGCTCGCCGAAATCCCTTCCAAGCCACTGATTGCACGATAATATCTGGAGAAATCGTTCTGCCCGGATAATGTACACAATGGCACATCGCTTGCTTCACTCCTGGCGAAGACGATTGCCGGAGTTTTGTCGCCATGGGGGCTGAGCCTGAAACGATCGCCGCGATTGTGGCCGCGCATCGCGCGGGCACGCTGACGCCGGCGCAGACGGTCGCGCGGACCTATCAGCGCATCCGCGACCACAACGATCCCGCCATTTTCATCAGCCTGCGCGACGAGAGGGACGCGGTCGCGGAGGCCGAAAAGCTTGCCGCGCGCGCGGATGCGGCCAGCCTGCCGCTCTACGGCGTGCCGGTCGCGGTGAAGGACAATATCGACACGCTCGGCTTTCCGACCACGGCGGCCTGCCCGGCCTTCTCCTATATGCCGACGCATGACTCGACTGCGGTGGCGCGGCTGCGCGCGGCCGGCGCCATCATCATCGGCAAGACCAATCTCGACCAGTTCGCAACCGGCCTCGTCGGCGTGCGCTCGCCTTACGGCATCCCCCGGAATTCGATCCGCGAGGATCTCATTCCCGGTGGATCGAGCTCGGGCTCCGCGGTCGCGGTCGGTGCGGGCCTCGTGCCGCTGACGCTGGGAACTGATACTGCCGGCTCAGGCCGCGTGCCGGCGATGCTCAACAACATCGTCGGGCTGAAGCCGAGCCTCGGCATGATCTCGACCGCTGGGCTCGTGCCGGCCTGTCGCACGCTCGACTGCATCTCGATCTTCGCCCTGACGGTCGACGACGCCGCGCTGGCGCTCTCGGTGATGGCGGGGCCGGACCAGGCCGATCCGTTCTCGCGCGACCGGCGGCTGCGCCCACTGACACAGTTCCCCGCAAATTTGCGCCTCGGCGTGCCGCGCAACGGGCAGCTGATCTTCTTCGGCGACAAGAAGGCGGAAGCTGCCTACGCCGATGCACTGAAGCGCTGGACCGCGCTCGGCGCCAAGCTGGTCGAGTTCGACCTCGAGCCATTCTACGAGACAGCGCGGCTGCTCTATGAGGGCCCGTGGGTCGCCGAGCGCTATCTCGTGATCAAGGACCTGCTGGCGTCGGCACCCGATACGATCCACCCCGTGACCCGCGAGATCACCGCGGCCGGCGCGCGGCTCACGGCGGCGGACACCTTCTCCGCACTCTATCGGCTGCAAGGCCTGCGCAAGATCGCCGAGCGCACCTTTGCCAATATCGACGCGCTGGTGCTGCCGACCGCGCCGACGGCCTATACGACCGCGCAGGTGCTCGCCAATCCGATCGAGCTCAACAGCCGCCTCGGCACCTACACCAATTTCGTCAACCTGCTCGACCTCTGCGGCCTGGCGCTGCCGGCGTCGATGCGCGCCGACGGCATTCCGTTCGGCATCACGCTGCTGGCGCCCGCGGGGCGCGATGAGATGCTCGCCAGCATCGGCCGCGTCTTCCATGCGGAGACCAAGCTGAGCCTCGGCGCGAAGGGTGTGGTGGAGGCTCCGCTCGCGCCGCTGCCGGCCAGCAGCGGCGACGAGATTCCGATCGCCGTAGTCGGCGCGCATCTCTCCGGCATGACGTTGAACGGTGAGTTGACGGCGCTGAGCGGAAAGCTGATCGAGGCGACGAAAACTGCGCCGGACTACAAGCTCTATGCGCTTCAGACCACACCGCCGAAGCCGGGCCTGCTGCGCGTCGCAGCCGGCAAGGGCGCGTCGATCGAGCTGGAGATCTGGTCACTGTCGCCGTCCGCCTTCGGCAAGTTCGTCGACGCCATTCCCGCGCCGATGGCGATCGGCACGGTGCGCCTTGCCGATGGCCGCAGCGTCAAGGGCTTTCTCGTCGAGCCGGAAGTGCTGAGCGAGGCGCGCGACATCACGGCGTATGGCGGCTGGCGCGCATATATGAAGGAAGCAGCAACAAAGTAGGTCTCATAGGGTGGGCAAAGCGCAGCGTGCCCACGATTCCTTCGACCATGAAGAGATCGTGGGCACGGCGCTTTGCGCCTCTGCCCACCCTGCGGCACCGCGAGTGCGGCTAGACCGACACCGCGTAGATCTCGTACTCCCCGCGCACCAGCTCGATATGCGCGCGCATCGCCGCCGCTGCGCCCTGCTTGTCGCCGCGCATAATGGCGACGACGACGCGGTCGTGCTCGGCTTGCGACTTGGCGAGACGGCCGAGGTTGCGGAACTGGGCGCGGCGGAACGGCTGCACGCGCACGCGCGTCGCCAGCGTGATCTCGGCGATATAGCCGTTCTGCGAACCGGCATAGATCGCGTTGTGAAAGCGCTCGTTGACCTCGTGGAAGCGCTCGGGGTTGCCGGCGTAGCTCAGCACCCGCAGCTCTTCGTGGATCGCTTCGAGGCCGTGCCGCTCGCTAGCTGCCATGCGCTCGGCGGCGAGCCCGGCGCACAGCGCCTCGAGCTCGGCCATCGCCTCGAACATGCTCTTGAGCCGCTCGACCGATGGCCGCGCCACCACGGCACCGCGATGGGGCCGCGCCTCGACCAGACCGCTCGCCACCAATTGCCGCAGCGCTTCGCGCACCGGGGTCCGCGACACGCTGAAGCGCCGCGCAATGTCGGTCTCGTCCAGCGGCGCACCGGGGGCGAGAGTCCCACGCACGATCTCGTCGGCGAGCTGAAGCCGCAGCTCCTCGGCGCGCGTGACCTTGTGCAGGCTGGGCTGCGCCCGGTCGACCCGTGGCACCACCGGCTCGGCCGGCAGCGTCCCGGGCGGAAGATCGTCAAGCGTCATGCGATCAGGTCTCTTTCGGCTCGTCGATGATGCTGACATGGGCGGCGACGACGCGCCAGCCCTCGGGGAAACGAATCCACGTCTGCATCTGCCGGCCGACCTTGCCGGGCGCCGTGTCGCGATAGAACAGGGTGGAGGCCACGGCCGTGTCGCGGCCATAGCTCGAGATCACCGTCCTGGCGGTGCGACGGTTGAGGCCGACCGGCGAGCGCGCGGCACGGAAGCCGCTGATCGCCTGATAGCCGTAGAGGTTCTCGCCGATGCCATAGCGCAGCGTGCGGGGATCGTTGCGGAAGAGCTCGCCGAGCATGGCGACGTCGTTGCTGACGAGGGCCTGCTCATAACGATCGAACGCGGCTTTGACTTCCGCGATCACCTCAGGGAGATCGATCTCCATCCCAAATTCCTCTTAAAGCCCGCTCAAAGTCCTCTTGGCGCGGGTGCGGCGGCCACGCCCATCTTCTCCAACGTGTGAGCGACGCGGAGCGCGATGTCCTCGCGCCAGGGCGCGGCGATGATCTGCACGCCGATCGGCAGCGGCTGGAGCGGAACCGGCACCGCAACGACGGGTAGGCCGATGAAGGAGATCGGCTGGGGGTGGATGCCGATATTGGCGCGCACCGGCAGCTCGACGCCATCGAGATTGAAATTGACCTGGCCGAGCTTCGGCGCCGTACAGGGCGTCGCCGGCGCCAGCAGCACATCGACCGACCTAAAGATCTCGGCGAGCTGCGCACGATACCAGCGGCGGAATTTCTGGGCGCGATCGACCAGCGGCGCCGGCACCATCGCGCCTGCGATCAGCCGGTCGCGCACGGCGGGATCGAAATCGTTCGGACGTTTGCGCAGGCGATCGAGGTGGAGGGAAGCGCCTTCGGTGGTGGTGATGACATAAGCCGCCGCGCGGGCGCGCGAGGCCTCCGGCACGTCGACAACCTGCGTTGCGCCAAGCGCCTTGGCGACGCGGCTGACGGCTTCGACGGCTTCCGGAAACACGTTCTTCTGGAAATGGCCGCCGGCGATAGCGATACGCAAATCCGAGATTGGATTGGCAATCAGCGGCAGCGTCGGCTCTAGCCCGCGCGTCGTGCAGGCGCTGTCCTCCGCGTCCGGACCCTGCATCACATCGTAGGCGAGCGCGAGATCGGCGGCCGTGCGCGCGAACGGACCGAGATGATCGAGGCTCGCCACGAACGGGAACGAGCGCGCGCGCGACAGCCGGCCATAGGTCGGCTTCAGACCGAAGATGCCGCAGAACGAGGACGGCACACGGATCGAACCGTTGGTGTCCGAGCCGAGCGCGATCGGCACCAGCGCGCCGCCGACGGCGCTGCCGGAGCCGCCTGAAGAACCGCCGGTCATCCGCGTCGTATCATGCGGATTGCGCGAGGGGCCGTCATGGACGTTCTCGCCGGTGAAGTCGTAGGCGTATTCGCCCATGTTGAGCGCACCAACCAGCACGGCGCCGGCCGCCTCCATCCGCTCGATCAAGGTCGCATCGCGTTTGGCGGGGGCGAGGTCACGATTGATCTTCGAGCCAGCGCGCGTCGGCAGCCCCTCCACGTCGAAGAGGTTCTTGACCGCGAAGGGGACGCCGGCGAGCGGGCCGACGGTCTTGCCGGCGGCGATGTCGGCATCGACGGCACGTGCCCTGGCACGGGCACGGTCGGCGGTGACGTCGGTGAAGGAATTGAGGACGCCGTCGTGCTGCTTGATCCGAGCGAGCGCAGCCTCAATGGCATCGAGCGCGGGCATTTTGCGGCCGGCGACCGCGCTCGCGATGTCGGCGGCCGTCATCTCTGGCTTGGTGGTCATGGCAGCATCACGCGGTGAAGATCGGCGCCGGCTCGGTCTCGTCCGGCAGCGCGAATTCGTCGACCATGCGGCCGAGCCGCAGCGAGACTTCGAGGTTGGCGCGCACCCCGGGCCGCCAGGCCTCTTCCACCGGCAGCGCCAGCGCTTTCGATAATGCGTCGATATAGTCGTCCAGCGGCTCCGCCATCACGCTCCCAAACAATCAGTGCACGCTCAGTGTGTCGGCGACGGCGGATGCGGGATCGCCGTCAGCAGTTCCTTGGTGTAGTCGTCCTGGGGATCGCTGAGGACCTGCTCGGAAGAGCCTTCCTCGACGATTCGACCGGTCCGCATCACAATGACACGATCGCACAACAAGCGCACCACATTCAAATCATGCGAGACGAACAGATAGCTCATGCCTAGCCGCGCCTTGAGGTCCTGAAGCAGGTTCAGGACGACCGCCTGCACCGACACGTCCAGCGCTGCCGTAGGCTCGTCGAGAATGACAAGCTTCGGATGCAGCGCGATGGCGCGGGCGATGCCGACGCGGGCCTTCTGACCGCCGGACAATTGGTGCGGGAAGCGGTCGAGCAGATTGTGCGGCAGCCCGACCATGGTCGCCAGCTCCTCGCAGCGGGCGCGCAGCGCATCGCGGCCCTTGATATCGCCCAATTGCATGACCGGGTCGGCGATGGCGCGGGCGGCGGTGAAGCGCGGGTTGAGGCTGTCGGTCGGATCCTGAAACACCATCTGGATGCGGCTGCGCTGCGGCATCCGGGCGAAGGCCGATGGTGCGATGCCCGAGATGTCCTCGCCGTCGAACCGGATCAGGCCGGAGGTCTGGTCGAGCAGTCGCATCACCATCATCGACGTGGTCGATTTGCCGCAGCCGGATTCGCCGACGAGGCCGACGCTCTCGCCATGGCCGATCGAAAAGCTGATGCCATCGACGGCGCGGAACACGTCCGGCTCGACCGGAGGCTTGCGGCCGAACAGCTTTCCAAGCACGGCGGTCGCGCCCTGGCGGGGGGATTCCTTGACGAGCTTGTCGACGAGGAGGAGGAGTTTTGTATCCTCGTCACCCCCGGGCTTGACCCGGGGGTCCATCGACGGAGAGAGGTCTTGCGACGCTTGATGGATGGCCGGGCCTTCGCCGCGCCGAAGGGGCTTCGGCCCCGCAGGCGGATCAAGCCCGGCCATGACGGCTGCGCCCTCCTCCTCCGGCAGCAGATCCCGCAAGGACACACCGAGCCGCGGCGTCGCGCGCATCAGCTTCTTGGTGTAGGGGTGCTGCGGGTTGGCGAAGATGTCGGCGGCCTTGGCGGTCTCGACCACGCGGCCCTTCTCCATCACCACGACCCGGTCGCAATAGGCCGCCGCAAGGCCGAGATCGTGGGTGATCAGGATGGTCGACATCGCGCGCCGCTTCGTCAGCTCGACGATCAGGTCCATCACCGCCTTCTGCGTGGTGACGTCGAGGCCGGTGGTCGGCTCGTCCGCGATCAGGAGCTGCGGATTGCAGGCGAGCGCGAGCGCGATGACGACACGCTGGCACATGCCGCCCGACAGCTCGAACGGATAGGCGTGATAGCGCTCGCGAGGGCGGGCGATCTTGACCTGCTCGAGCGCCTCGATCGCCTTCTCGCCGTGATCGGCAACTTGGGCCTGCTGCACATGGGTGCGCAGCACATCCTCGATCTGGTCGCCGACTTTGCGGATCGGGTTCAGCGCGGCGCGCGGGTTCTGGAAGATCATCGAGACTTCGCGGCCGCGCAGATCGCGCATCTGGTCTTCGGTGGCGGCCTTGACGTCGATGCCCGAGAACATCACCGAGCCCTCGGCGATCTTGCCGGCGCGGTCGAGGATGCGCATCACCGCGTAGGACGTCACCGACTTGCCGGAGCCGGACTCGCCGACGATGGCAAGCGTCTCGCCCTTGGCGACGGAGATGTTGACGTGCTGCACCGCCTTGACGATGCCGCGGCGGGTGGAGAATTCGACGGTGAGGTCCTGGACGTCGAGCAGGGGCTGGGCGGTCATGCGGGCCTCCCGTGACTCAAAATATCGAAAACAACCCCATGCACAGTAGAGGTGGACCTGGAATCATTGAGGAATTTTTGCGCTAAACTTGCGCGTGAGGCGGGCACTGCTCTCTCATTCCCTCCCCCCTTGTGGGGGAGGGGCAGGGAGGGGGGTAGCCACGAACTCAGACCTCGCCTGGGGCCACCCCCCTCCCCAACCCTCCCCCACAAGGGGGGAGGGAGCGCAGCTGCGAGCGTGGAGAGAACCATCACGTCCTCCGCTGGGGATCGACGATGTCACGGAGGCCGTCGCCGAGGAGGTTGAAGCAGAACACGGCGATCATCAGCGCAAGGCCGGGGAAGAGCGCGATCCACCATTCGCCGGACACCATGAAGCCGGCGCCTTCCGCGACCATGATGCCCCATTCGGCCGTGGGCGGACGGACTCCGAGGCCGATGAAGGACAGGCCCGCGGCGTTGAGGATGGCGTAGCCCATGGTCAGCGACATCTGCACGATCATGATCGGCATGATGTTCGGCAGGATGTGCACCAGCAGGATGCGGAATTCGCCGTTGCCCGATAGCCGCGCGGCCTGAACGAAGCCGGCATTGCGGCGGACATTGGCCTCGGCGCGCGCGACGCGGGCGTAGAGCGGGAAGTTCACGATCGCCGTGGCGAGGATGATGTTCTGCACGGTGTTGCCGAGGGCGGCGACGATGCCCATGGCGAGCACGAACAGCGGGAAAGCCATGATGGTGTCGGCGATGCGGCCGACGATGCGGTCGGTCCAGCCGCCGAAATAGCCGGCCGCGATGCCGGCGAGGCCGCCCATCAGGAACACCAGCGCGACGGAGGCGACCGCGATGAACGTGTCGAGCCGCGTCGCCACGACGACGCGGCTGAAGATGTCGCGGCCGAGCTGGTCGGTGCCGAACCAGTGCGCCGCCGACGGTGGCTTCAACGCCGCGACGGTGTCGGAGGCGAGCGGGTCGTAGGGCACGACATAGGGGCCGAAGATGGCGGCGGCGAGGATCAGGACCAGCAATGCGAAGGCAAAGCCGGTGACCTTGTTCTCGCTGAGGATATAGCGGGTCTGTTCGAGGATCGCGGTCAGTCCGGAGGTCCGCGCCGGACCGACGGGTTCTACAGCAGGCGCAACCGAGCTCATGATCTAGCCCTCCAACCTGACGCGCGGATCGATCACGCCGTACAAGATGTCGATCACGAGATTGAGCAGCACGTACATGACGGCCATGGTCAGCACGAAGCCCTGCACCGGCGCGAAATCCGACGAGATCAGCGCTTCCACCGCGTAGGATCCGATGCCGGGCCAGGCGAACACTTTCTCGACCAGCACGTTGGCGCCCAGCAGGAACGAGAACACCATGCTGAGCGTGGTGATCACAGGCAGCATCGCGTTGCGGAAGGCGTAGGTGACGATCACGGTCGACGGTGACAGGCCGCTGGCGCGCGCAGTGCGGACGAATTCGGATGCGAGCACCGCCAGCATCGAGGCACGCGTCATGCGCGCGATCGGCGCCAGCGAGAAGATCGCAAGCGTCGTTGCGGGCAGGATGAGCTGGCTCAGCGCCGAACGAAACGCCTCGAAGTCACGCGCGATCAAGGTGTCGATCAGATAGAAGCCGGTCACTGTCGGCGGCGCGCTGTAGAACACGTCGAGACGGCCGAGCGGCGCCGGCGCCCAGCCGAGCCGGAAATAGAACACATAGACCAGCACGAGGCCGGTGAAGAACACCGGCAGCGACACGCCGGCCGTGGTCGTGACACGACAGAGATGGTCGATCCATGATCCCGGCCGTGTCGCCGCCAGCACGCCGAGCGGAATGGCGATCGCAATGGACACGAAGAGTCCGAGCAGCGTCAGCTCAGCGGAAGCCGGCAGGCGATTGCGGATCTCGGTCGCGACCGGCTGACCTGTCGTGAGCGAGTTGCCGAAATCGCCATGGGCGAGATCGTTGGTGTAGCGGAAGAACTGCTCGATCAGCGGCCTGTCGAGCCCGAGCTTCTTGCGGATCTGCTCGACGGCCTCCTTGGTTGCGGCCGGGCCGGCAAAGTAGGCGGCGGGATCGCCGGGCAACGCACGCGTCAGCAGGAAGGTGACGATGACGACGCCGATCAGCGAAGGAATCGCAAACATCAGGCGCTTGCCGATCATAGTCAGCATGGGACGGGCCCCGTGTTCGACAAGGCTCTCTCGGCACGCGCAGCTATGTTCCCTCCCCCCTTGTGGGGGAGGGCTAGGGAGAGGGGTGCTACACGGGGACTCGCGGTGTAGCGACGCATACGCCACGCGCGACAATGAACACCGTTTCCTGGGCCACCCCTCTCCCCAACCCTCCCCCACAAGGGGGGAGGGAGCCTGAAGAGCGTGCTCACCTCACCCATCACGCCTCACCCCTTCGCCAGCGCGCGATAGTCGAGCCTGCGGTGGAACCAATACTGATAGCCGCTGACGTTCTTCTGCATCGCGACGTTGACGAAGGGCTGGTACAGCGGGATGCGCGGGATGTCGGTGAAGGCGAGATCGACAAAGCCCTTCACGTCGGCGTCGTAGGTTGCCTTGTCGCCGGTCGCGGCGGCGGTGCGCGCGCCGTCGATCAGCTTGTCCATCTCCGCCGACTTGTAGCTCATGGTGTTGAAGACGGAATTGTTGCCGTGATAGCACCAGTAGAAGAAGTACTCGGGGTAATCGAGCCAGCCCGAGAACACGTTGGTGAAGAGCGGCATCTCCTTCTTGTTCAATTCGGTGCGCCAGTTGGCGCCCGGCACCTTGTTGATGGTGGCCTTGATGCCGATCTGCGCGAGGCTCTCCTGCACCAGCACGCAGAGCGGCTCCTTGACGCCGGCGAAGTTGAGATCGAACGAGATCGTGGTCTCGAAGCCGCTGGCGTAACCGGCCTCCGCCAGCAGCGCCTTCGCCTTGTCCATGTCGGTATTGTATTTGTGCGGCTGCGGCCAGGCGACCTCGGTCGGCTTGTCCTTCGCCGCGCCGAACATGGGGTTGGCGAGGCCGAACATCACCGCGTCGATGATCTTCTGATAGGGCAGCGCGTAGGCCACCGCCTGACGGACCTTGGGATTGTCGAACGGCGGCTTGGTGACGTTCATGCCGATATACTGGATGCCGTTGGAGAACGGCAGCGACACGACGTTGAGCTTGCCGTTCGCCTTCATCTCCTGAAAGTCCTTGTTCGGCAGCTCGTAGGAGATGTCGGCATCGCCGCGCTCCAGCAGTGCACGGCGATTGCCGGCCTGCGGCACCATGCGCCAGATCACGCGCTTGATCTTCGGCAGCGGACCGCAGACCCAATCGTCATTGCGCTCCATGATGACCTCGGTGCCGGCCGTCCACTTCGTCACCTTGTAGGCGCCGGAGCCCGCGGTCTGCTGCTTGGTGAACTCGAGACCCCAGGGGTCCTTCTCGCTGGCGTTCTTCTTCACCAGTTCCGAGTTGACGATGCAGGGCACGATCACGGCGAGATCGGGGACCGTCAGCCTGTCCTTCTTCAGGAAGTCGACGCGCACGGTATGGTCGTCGATCACCACGAACTGCTCGGGCTTGGTGAGCGAGCCCGCGCTCATCTGGAAGGTCGGGAAGCCGCCGACACTGACCGCACGATCGAGCGACCATTTCACGTCCTTGGCGGTGACAGGCGTACCGTCGTGGAATTTGGCGTTCTTGCGCAGCTTGAAGGTGACCGACATGTCGTCGATCTTGAAGTCTTCCGCCAGTTCGCCCTTGAACTTGTCGCGGTCGTAATAGGGAATGCCGCCGGGTCCGCTCTTCATCTCGTGGCTGATCAGGCGGTCGTAGCAATTCCAGGACACCTCATAACCGGGCACGTTGGTGCCGACGCCGTGGATGTCGAGATTGTTGGGGCCGCCCTCCGAAACGATCAGCAGCGTCTCCGCGCGCGCGTCGGCATAGGCCGAGGAGATCACGGACGGCACGGCCGGAAGCGCCGCGCCTGCGGCCAACCCGGAAACGGACTTGAGGAAATCGCGGCGCTTCATGAAATCGCTCCAACACAAAAGCTTCTGGTTGGAACTGGATTCGCAAGGTTTGTGCCAGAGCTTAACGAGGTACTAAATTTGCAGTAAAGAGCTGATATTACAGAAGATTACTGCATTTCTCCGTTTTGTACGGCAGATCGAATTGCATACAAAGAGAGGCAATCGCATAGAAATTAGGCTGCAAAATCTCGGAGCCCATCGAGGAGGCGGACGAAATCCCTGCGCCGGGCCGGGGCGGCCCCGTCATTCCGGGGCGATGCGCAGCATCGAGCCCGGACTCCATCGGGCGGCAACACGCGCGGGACAAGGGATTCCGGGCTCGCCGCTCCGCGGCGCCCCGGAATGACGACGAGGCGTGGCGGACTCAGCCGGGCCAGATCAGCTCCTGCAGCTCAACCAGGTCATTCGCCTTGCCCTGCCAGCCCGCGATGCAGATGTGCGCGTTGAGATCGCTGGCACGGTGCAGCAGCATCAGGGCCATCAGGCGCCGCTTGAGCGCATCGTCCGGCTTGGCATAGCCAAAACCTTCGAGCAGGCTCTTCACCCGTCCCGGCCGCCCCGCCGCCATGAAGGCGCTGGGGCCGAGCAGATCGTAATCGCGCCATCCGGCGAGGACATCGCCGAAGTCGAACAGGCCGGCGAGCGACCATTGGTCGTCCCGGCAGGCGAGCAGGAAGTTCTCGGGAATGTATTCGCCGATCAGCATCACCGGCGGCGCATCCATCGGGATGAGCTTGCCCGCATCGCACAGGAGATCGTCGAGCCCAGCCAGGAATTTTGGCGCAAGGCCGAGACGGGTGTGCCGCGCTCTGCAGCCCTGCATCTGCCTGCGCATGAAATCGTCCCAGCGCGGCTCGATGGCCGCGAGCGGACCGAGCGGTGCGCGCTGGACGCTGGCGATGGTCTCGCCGATCTGGCGCAGCAGGCGCTCCTTCTGGTCTTCCGCTAGGTGCGGCCACACCTCCGAGCCGAGCGTGCCGGCAAGGCGCGTGAGGACGAGATAGGGCCAGCCGTCGCGCACGCCCTCGGCGACGATCTCGGGGATCGGCAGATCGAGATGGCCGGCGAGCTGCGTCAGCGAGCCCCGCTCGGACACGAACTGCGCGCGCAAGAGCGGCGAGAAGATTTTCAGGATCAGCGTTTCACCCAGCCCGACCACGAGGTTGGTCCCGGTCGCAAACACATGCGGCGAGCTGGCATCGAGACCGTGGCTGCGCGCGATGTCGAGGGCGATGGGCAGCCATTGCGACGGATCGGAGCGAAAGGCGCGAAAGCTCTCGGCGTCGGCGAAGTCAGGGAGTTTCATGGACATCGCGCGCTGCTGTTTGAGTTCGTCTTGCCCGCGCGGCCATGACGACGTGGAAAGGTCCCAACGCCAAGCACCTCTTCCCTTCCTAGCGGTCCGGGCTGGCGCGCTCGAACTGGCGGAGCAGCTTGTTGCCGCGCTCGACGGCGGAATCAAGTGCGGCCTTTGCGCTTTTGTGACCGGCAAAGGCCTGCTCCAGCTCGTCCTCGATCGCGCCGCGGATCAGGACGAAGGAGCCGAGCCGGACGCCCTTCGAATTCTCCGTCGGCGGATGCAGCGTGGTCTCCTCGAACGAGATTGCCGAACCCGGATTGCGCTCGTAGAAACCCTGCGACCGCGTCAGCTCGAACGCGGCACGGGTGATCGGCAAATACCCGGTGTTCTGGTGCCAGGCGGCCTGCACGCCCGGCTGCGACAGATAGGCGAAGAACCGCGCCACGCCCTTGTATTCCGCGCGCGGCCGGTCGCGCAGCACCCACAGCGTGGCGCCCCCGATGATCGAGTTCTGCGGCGCGTCCTTTACGTCGGGCCAATACGGCATCATGCCGTAGCCGATCTCGAATTTCGTGTTCGCCTTGATGTCGGCACGCGTCGCCGAGGAGCCGATGAAGATGCCGCACTCGCCGTTCTGGAAGCGCGGCTCGGCCGCTTGTCCGCGGCCGCTATAGTCGAACACCTTGGTTTTCTGCCATTCGGCGAGCTGAGCGACGTGCTTGACGAGAAGCGGATTGTTGATGGTCAATTCCGCATCCAGCCCGGCAAAGCCGTTGGCCCGGCTCGCCACCGGCAGATTGTGGAAGGCCGAGAAATTCTCGACATGGATCCAGGACGGCCAGGATGTGGTGAAGCCGCACAACGCGCCGCGGTCGCGCAGGCGCTTAGCAGCGGCGCCGAGCTCCGGCCACGTCCTGGGCGGCGCTTCCGGATCGAGGCCCGCGTCGCGGAACATGGTCTTGTTGTAGTACAGGATCGGCGTCGAGGAATTGAACGGGAACGACAGCAGATTGCCGGCCGCATCGCTGTAATAGCCGGAGACCGCGGGCAGGTAATCGGCGAGCGAGAACGGCTCGCCCTGGTCGCGCATCAGGTTGAACACCGGATAGATCGCGCCCCTGGCCGCGGTCATGGTGGCGGTGGCGACCTCGTTGACCTGGACGATGGCGGGCTGGCTGCGCGAGCGGAAGGCGAAGATCGCGGCCGTCACGGTCTCCGTGTAATTGCCCTTGTAAGCCGGCACGATGCGGTAATCGGACTGCGAGCCGTTGAAGTCGGCGGCGAGCTTGTCCAGTTGCCGGCCGAGCTCGCCAGACATGGCATGCCACAACGCGATATCGGTGGCGGCCCGCGCAGGGGCAGCCAATGAGAGGGCCGCAAAGACGGCGACGAGCTGCAAAAGGCGCAATGCTGACCTCACGATGGCTTCTTCCCAGGCCGCGGTCGACGAGGCGGCTGTCCTGCTTAAGGCGCGGCATACCCAGTTTCAACCGTGAATGAACGCCAGCCGCGCCGCACAATCAGCCCCCGGGATGGCCTTCCCTTAACCATCTGCTAGATTGCATTGAACCTTTTGCTCCCGCCATAGACTCCACCACTGAGGGGTTGAGTGTGCCAGTGTTGAACCGTGCCGAACTCTCGCGGACCGGGGTGGTTGTCGTCGCGCTTGTGCTTGCCGCAGTCTCGTTGAGCATGCAGGCGACGGGCGCCGTTGCGCGCGAATTTCGCGCCGCCGACACCCAGACCGAGGATTACCCGACGGTCCAGGCGCTGCGCTACATGGGCGAGCTGATCGCCGAGCGCACCAAGGGCCGCCACGAGATCAAGGTGTTCCACTCCCGTCAACTCGGCGAGGAAAAGGAGACCATCGAGCAGACCCGGGCCGGGGCGATCGACCTCAACCGGACCAATGTGGCACTGATCGGCAACTTCGTTCCGGCGATGAACGTGCTCGCCATGCCGTTCCTGTTCCGGTCCATCGAGCACATGCAAAAGGTGCTGGACGGGCCGATCGGCAGCGAGATCCTGAGCAGCTTCGAGCCCTACGGCTTCGTCGGGCTCGCCTTTTACGATTCCGGCGCGCGCTCGATCTACAACGGTGTCCGCCCGGTGAGGAGCATCGCCGACCTCAAGGGCTTGCGGATCCGGGTGCAGCAGTCGGAGTTGATGAGCCAGATGATCCGCTCGCTCGGCGCGGAGCCGGTCGAGCTGCCTTATGGGCAGGTGCTCACCGGGCTCACCAACCATCTGATCGACGGCGCCGAAAACAACTGGCCATCTTTCGTGACGACGGACCATTACAAACATGCCGGCCACTACACCCTCACCGAGCACACGATGAGCCCCGAAGTGCTGGTGATCTCGCTGAAGGCCTGGCAGAGCCTGTCGCCGGACGACCAGGCGATCTTCCGGGAGGCCGCGCAGCGCTCCAGCCGCTTCATGCGCGAGAAGTGGCGCGACCTCGAGGAGCAGTCGCAGCGCAAGGCGCAGGAAGCCGGCGTCACGATCGTCAGGGATATCGACCGCAAGCCGTTCGAGGACGCAATGGCCGCCATCTACGCCAAGGCCGGGCGCGATCCCGCCGCGGCCGCGCTGATCGAACGCATTCGCAAGGTGGAGTGAGCCGCGTTGGCTGCACTTGGACATCACGATCACGCAGACCGGCCGCCCGGCCCGCTCGGGCGGATGCGGGCGCGGCTGGTCGGCGTGCTGCGGGCGGTGCCGATCCGCTGGCGCATCCTGTCGATCGCCGCGCTCAACTCCGCCGTGGTGGTGGTGCTGGTGGCCATGATCTGGAACGGCGCGCAGGTGCTGGGCTCGGCCTGGGACGACGTCCGCCAGGTGCGCGAATCCGACCGGATCCTGGCGCTGCTCGAAAGCGAGACCGGGCGGCTGCAGAACCTGATCCACCGCTACATCAATCAGCCGAGCCCGGACCTGTTCGCCGAGATCCTGCTGCTGCGCGAGGCGGTGCTGGGCACGCTGACCAACCGCGCCGCCAAGGATCCGATGCTGTCGGGCTCGGTCGAGGAGCTCGAGCGCACCACCGACCGCTTCCTCAACGGTTTCGGCGAGCTGCGCAGCGTGCAGGCCACCATCGCCAAGACCTATGAGGAGCAGGTGCAGGGCCCGGCCAAGGACATGGCCGGCCTTTATTCCATCATCGAGGGCGCCACCGGCCATCGCGACGCGCTGATCTGGCCCTCGCTGGGAAAATCCCGCGAGGCCTTCACTGCGATGCTGGTGGCGGCCAATTCCTACTATCTGTCGCTATCGCCGGGCGCGGCCGACGACGCCCGCCGCAACACCGAGACGATCGAGAAGACCATCCCCGTGATGATCGATCTCGCCGACAACGACCTGCAGAAGATGGCGCTGCAACGGCTCGGCGCCCGCACCGCCGCGCTGCGCGAGGGCTTTGCAAAGCTTTCCGAGCAGCTTGCGAGCCGCACCGAGCTCCTGCGCAACACCATCGACGCCAGCCAGGCCGAGGCGATCGGCGCCATCGACGACCTCTCCACCAAGATGCGCCAGCGCGAGCAGAAGGCGCAGGAGACGTTTGACCGCACCCTGGCCGACATTTCCAGGCGCGTGCTGTCGATCGCGGTGATCTTCCTCGGCATCATCCTGACCGCCGGCGTGATGATCGCATTGTCGATCCGCCTGCCGCTGCAGCAGATCATGACCGCGATGCGCGCGATCACGCTCGGCGATCTCGACCGCGAGGTGCAGGGCACGAAAGCGCGCGACGAGGTCGGTGCCATGGCGCGCGCGGTGGAGGTGTTCCGCGAGAACGCGATCGCCAAGCGCGAGACCGAGGACGAGCTGCGCGCTTCCAAGGAGAAGGCCGAGAGCGCGCTGCTCGAGCTCAACACCGCGCAACAGAACCTGATCGACGCCGAGCGGCTGGCGGCGCTCGGCGGCCTCGTTGCCGGCGTCGCGCACGAGGTCAACAACCCGATCGGCATCAGCCTGACGGTTGCCTCGAGCTTTGCCCGGCGTACGGAAATCTTCGAGGCCCAGCTCAAGGGCGACGGCGGCTTGCGCCGCTCGCAGCTGGAAGAGTTCGTGCAATCCTCGCGCGACGCCTCGCAGCAGCTCGTCGCCAATCTCCAGCGCGCCGGCGAATTGATCCAGTCGTTCAAGCAGGTCGCGGTCGACCGTTCCCATGCCGAGCGGCGGCAATTCAGCTTGAGCGAGGCCACCGACCAGATCATTGCAAGCCTGCGCCCGGTCTTGAAGCGCTCGCCGATCACGCTCGGCGTCGACGTGCCCGAGGGGCTGCTGCTCGACGGCTATCCCGGCTCCTATGGCCAGATCCTGACCAATCTCTTCCTCAACGCCGCCAACCACGCCTTCGCCGACGGGCGCGCCGGCACCATCACGATCTCGGCCCGACCGCGCGGGACCGACGACATCGAGCTGATCTTCACCGACGACGGGGCCGGCATGACCCCCGACGTGCAGCGCCAGGCCTTTGACCCTTTCTTTACCACCCGGCGCAATGAAGGCGGTACGGGCCTCGGCCTGCATATCGTCTATAACCTCGTCACCCAGCAGCTCGGCGGCCGCATGATGCTGGAATCCAAGCTGGGACAAGGCACTACTTTTCGCATTATCATGCCCCGGGTCGCCAAGGGCGGCGCGCAAAGCACAGAAAGTGACGGGACTTCTCAATGGCCGAACAGGACGATGTCCTCCACCTGATCGACGATACCGGTGCCGCGTCGGAGGATAGCAACGCCCGGAAGTGGAAGATCGCCGTCATCGACGACGATCCGGCCGTGCATGACGGCACGCGTTTTGCGCTCTCGGATTACAGTCTCAACGGCCAGAGCCTCGAGATCCTGTCGGCCTATTCCGCGGCGGAGGGCCGCAAGCTGATGGCCGAGCACAGCGACATCGCCGCCGTGCTGCTCGACGTCATCATGGAGACCGACGTCGCCGGCCTCGAGCTGGTCGAGTTCATCCGCAACGAGATCCGGAACGAGACCGTGCGCATCATCCTGCGTACCGGCCAGCCCGGCCAGGCGCCGGAACGGCGCGTGATCGTGCAGTACGACATCAACGACTACAAGGCCAAGACCGAGCTCACCGCGGACAAGCTGTTCACCTCGCTGACCGCAGCGCTGCGCTCCTATCAGCAGCTCGAACGCATGGTGCAGACGCGGCGCGGGCTCGAGATCATCATCGACGCCGCCTCGACGCTGTACGACTTCAAGTCGATGCAGCGGCTCGCCGAGGGCGGTTTGACCCAGCTCGCCTCGCTGCTCAACGTCGATTGCGCCGGCATCCTGGTCCTGCGCGACAATGGCGGCGTCGATCCCGAGCTTTCGGTGCTCGCCGGCAGCGGCTGCTACAGCCGCTTCATCGGCACCACCTCCTCGAAGGCGCTCGACCCCGAATTGCGCGAGATGGTCGAGGCCGCGTTCCAGCGCCGCAAGAACGAATTCGCCGACCATCGCAGCGTGATCTATTTGCGCACCGGATCCGGCCGCGAGGTCGTGGTGCTGCTGCAGGCCGAGCGCGAGCTGTCCGAGACCGACCGCTCGCTGGTCGAGATATTCTCTTCCAGACTCTCGATCGCCTTCGACAACGTCATCCTCTACCAGCAGCTCCAGGACGCCAACACCCAGCTGGAGGACCGCGTCGCCCAGCGCACCCGGGCCCTGATGCAGGCCAACCGCCGCCTCTCCGCGCAATGGCTGCGGCTGCAGCGCGCCAACGGCTTCAAGAACGAGATTCTGGGCACCGTCGCGCACGATCTGAAGAACCCGCTCGGCGTCATCCTCGGCCGCACCGAGATGCTGAAGGAGCTGATCTCGACCGGCGCCTCGGAAGGCGGCGTGGTCGCCCAGGTCGACCATATCCGCGACGCTACCAAGCGCCTGACCACGATGGTCGACCATCTGATCTCGGACGCGATGGCCGATGCCTTCGACATTACCATCCGCCGCGAGCCGGTCGACGTCGCGGGCCTGGTCAAGGAGGTCGCCGATGCCAACCAGCCGCTCGCCGTCAACAAGCAGCAGACGATCAGCGTCACCGCGCCGCCCAACATCGTCACCATGTGCGACACCGACCGCATCCGCGAGGCGATCGACAATCTCATCAGCAACGCCATCAAATACTCGCCGATCGGCGGCAAGATCGATGTGGCGGTCAGCCACGAGGGCAGCGACACCATCGTCCGCGTCAGCGACGAGGGCGCCGGCCTGTCGCCGGAGGATCTCGGCCGCCTGTTCGGCCGCTTCCAGCGGCTGTCAGCCAAACCCACCGCCGGCGAGAGCTCGACGGGGCTTGGGCTGTCCATCGTCAAGCGGATCGTCGACATGCATGGCGGCGATGTGACCGCCGACAGCGACGGACCCGGCAAGGGCTCGACCTTCACCATCACCCTCCCCGCGACCGAAATGCCGTGATGCAGAGACCATGACCCAAAGCCAGCACATCATGATCGTCGACGACGAGGCCCCGGCCCGGGAGATGGTCGGCGATTATCTCAAGATGCACGGCTTCACCGTGACGCTGTGCGACGGCGGCAAGTCCTTGCGCGCCGCGATCCAGGGCAGCATGCCCGATCTCGTCGTGCTCGACCTCAACATGCCCGAGGAAGACGGCCTCTCGATCATCCGCGATCTCAAGAGCCGCATCAACGTGCCGGTCATCATGCTGACGGCGACCGCGAGCCCGATCGACCGCGTCGTCGGTCTCGAGCTCGGCGCCGACGACTACGTCGCCAAGCCTTGCGAGCTGCGCGAGCTGATGGCGCGCATCCGCTCGGTGCTACGCAGAAGCGTGCCGGCCAAGGCTGCCGCGCCGGACGCCGCCGCGGCAAAGTCCGACAAGGAGCAGCTGGTGCGCTTCGGCACCAAATGGCTCGATCTCGAAGCGCAGGCCTTGCGCGACGACGAGGGCAACGAGCATCCGCTGACGGCATCCGAGTTCGGACTACTCAAGGTGTTCGCGGCCAATCCGAAGCGCGTGCTGTCGCGCGAGCGCCTGCTCGAGCTTGCGAACGCCCGCGATGCCGAAGCCTTCGACCGCGCCGTGGACCTGCGCATCATGCGCATCCGCCGCAAGATCGAGCCCGACCCGGCCAAGCCGGCCGTGATCCGCACCATCCGCGGCGGCGGCTATCTGTTCTCGCCGCAGGGCGAGAAGGCGTAGAGCGCGGCAAGCGCGCCCTCGGGCGCGCGCCGGCGCAGGGGACGACGGTGGTGAGCCAGGCGCGGCCAAACGCAAATCGCGGGGATTCGTTCCTCGGCGCTGCGATCCGCCACAAAACACCCACCCCCGTATTTTCCGTACATTGAAATTCCACGACTTTTTGCCCCGAATGTTTCGTCGCGGGCCTCCCGACGAAACAATTTGACGGCGCACGAAACCATTTTCCGCTTTTCGTGCAGACGTCCCGAAACGTTGGCTCATTAACACTTTGGTCCAAGGAAACGCCGCTCGGTTGCGGCGCTACGGGGAGCCAAGTCCATGCCGAACGTCATCGCCATCAACGCCCAGGCCAGCCAGAGCATCATCGCCGCTCAGGCGACTTCGGACGACATGCTCCTCGAGAGCATTGCCGACGGCAACCGGACGGCCATGCACATCCTCTATTGCCGGCACAATGTGCGGGTCTATCGCTTCATCCTGCGCATCGTGCGCGACGCCACGGCGGCGGAAGACCTCGTCAGCCAGGTGTTTCTGGACGTGTGGCGGACCGCCGGCCAATTCCAGGGCCGCTCCCAGGTTTCGACCTGGCTGCTCTCGATCGCCCGTTTCAAGGCCCTGACCGCGATGCGCCAGCGCCGCTTCGAGGACATCGACCAGGAGGACGTGCGTCAGATTCCCGATGATTCCGACACGCCAGAGACCTCGCTCGACCGCAGCGACACCAGTGCCATCCTGCGCGCCTGCGTGGAGAAGCTGTCGCCGGCGCACCGCGAGATCATCAACCTCGTCTACTACCACGAGAAGTCGGTAGAGGAGGTCGGGCGGATCATCGGCATCCCCCAGAGCACCGTGAAGACGCGGATGTTCTACGCCCGCAAGCAATTGGCCGATTTGCTTAAGGGCGCCGGCGTCGACCGTTTCGCGGCGTAAGATGAAGAATTTCAAGGAGATAGGTCCCGCAATCAGGCCCTATCCCTGGACACAGAAGCGTTACCGCCGACGAAACAATTGAAACAAACGACAACATCAGGCGGAAAAACTTCCCCCCTATAAGGCTCCCATACGGTTTCGTTAAACCTCCCAAGACCTCCAGCGACCCGGACGATGCCCCCGTCCGGGTCGTTTTGTATTTGGGGTGGAACGGACTTTTCGTCTCCTTCCCGCAAGTAAGACGGGCCGGCTCTCTCCTCACACCCCGACGGCCCCGTCACGAAGGCGTGACGTCGCGTAACGACTGCCACGCCCGAGCCGAACTGCCCTCGTGACCTCCGCCACGAGTGGCCCATGCTCGAACTTCTCCTCGCTCTCCTCGCCGGCCTCCTCACCATCGCCGCGCCCTGCACGCTGCCGATGCTGCCGATCCTGCTCGGCGCCTCGGTCGGGCGCGCGGGGCATTGGCGGCCGGCGATGATCGCGCTCGGCTTCGTCGTCTCCTTCTCCGCCGTCGCGCTGCTGCTGGGCGCGCTGACGCGGCTGTTCGATTTCGATCCGAACGTGCTGCGCGAGGCGGCCGCGATCCTGCTGCTCGGCTTCGGCCTCTTGATGCTATGGCCGGCGCCGTTCGAATGGCTGTCGATCCGGCTCAACGGCTGGCTCGATCTCGGCAACACCGGCGCCACGCAGCGCGACGGCGCGCTCGGCGGGCTCGTGCTCGGCACCACGCTGGGCCTGGTCTGGACGCCCTGCGCAGGCCCGGTGCTCGGCTCGATCCTGACGCTGGTTGCGACCCAGAAGAACGCTGCCTGGGCCGGCACGCTGCTGATCGTATACGCGATCGGCGCGGCGCTCCCGATGCTGGGGATAGCCTATGGCGGACAGGCCGCGACCACGCGCGTGCGCAGCCTCGCGCGGATCAGCCCGCGCCTGCAGCAGGGCTTCGGAATCGTCGTGATCGCCTTCGCGGTTGCCGCCTATTTCCAATACGACACGCTGATCGTGGCGTGGCTCACCGGCTTCTACCCCGCCGGCCAGATCGGCCTGTAACCATCGAAGATTTCACCCGGAGGACGCTTCCATGGCTTTCAAACTGCTCGCCGTTTCCGCCGCTCTGATCGGCTTCGCCGTGACCGGTGCCGTCATTCCAGGCGTCTGCGACGAGGTGTCCCAAACGGCACCCGTCCGCGTCGCGGCAGCAAGCCAGCAGGCCGCGCCCGACTTCACCGGCATCAACACCTGGTTCAACTCCAAGCCGCTCAGCCTGGCCGATCTGCGCGGCAAGGTCGTGCTGGTCGACTTCTGGACCTATGGCTGCGTCAACTGCGTCAACACGCTGCCGCACGTCACCGACCTCTATGCCAAGTACAAGGACCGGGGTCTCGTCGTGGTGGGCGTGCACACGCCGGAATTCCCGTTCGAGCGCTCGGCCTCCAACGTGCAGGCCGCGCTGAAGCGCCACGGCATCACCTATCCGGTCGCGCAGGACAATGATTCCAAGACCTGGAACGCCTACCGCAACCAATATTGGCCGGCGCAATACATCATCGACCAGAACGGCAAGATCGTGTTCCAGCACGCCGGCGAAGGCCGCTATGACGAGATCGACCGCACGGTGGCAAAGCTGCTGAACGCCAGCAGCTGAGCCCGCGCGGGCGCCCGGTGACGGCGTTGTTGCTTGACTCCACGGACCCGTCCGTGGAGTTTCGCGCGCAACGGAACCAGCCGCCCGCAATGGCCGACGCGACCACCAGCACCGATATTCGCCTTCGTGAAGGCTCTTCGATCGCGCAGCGGCTGGTGATGTCCGGCTTTGCCGCCGCCGTCGCGCTGTGCTTCACGCCGGGCCTGTTCACCCAGGACATTCTGGAGATCGTCATTTCAGTGGTCGCGCTGCTGGTCGGCGCGGGATTCGTCGTCGGCATCATGCTGGCGCCGGCGGTGGTATGGATCATCACGCCGAACGAGATCCTGATCGGGCGGCAAAGTCCGTTTGGAAAGCTGCGCACGCGCATCGTGGCCAAAGACGACATCACGGGGTTGCAGGTCCCCGGCAGCAAGCGGGTGAAGGCCCGCTTTCAACTCGTCTTCACGCTGGCCTCGGGAGAACGCCTGACGTCGCCACCGATCGCCGACGTCACCCATGTTCGCGACACCGTCGCCCGGATCGCCGCGCAGTTCGAAGTTCCCAATGTCGAGGAGCCCGTCAATCCGCTCGATGCCAGCAATCCCGAGATGCATCTCGGCGAGCCGCCGGAGGCGTTTTCCGCACGCGACATCAGGATCGTGTCGTTGGTCGCCGTCGCTCTATCCGCCGTGCCCTACGCCTACAAGCTCTGGCGCGGATGGCCGCCCACCCATGTCGACATCCTGCTGCTGCCGCTCGGCGTGATTGCGGCGTTCGCCGTGCATCGCTACGCCAACCTCGTGACTGGCGCATTCTGGATCATCCGCGAGGGCGACATCCGCGTCGAACGCCTGTGGGGTGACGGCACGCCGCGTGCGGACCATATCGAGGGGCATGAGGTGAAGACGATCACCCTGGACCGCCGCGGGCGATCCGAGGACGAACATTGCATCGTGACGATCCGCCTGCGCTCGGGACGACGGTTTCGCAGCCCGCGGATCGGCTCCCGGGTCGAGGCCCGCGCCGTCGGAACGGAGATCGTGCGGCGGCTGGGGATCGCGGCGGAGAGCAACAAGATCTGACTGTGAGCCGGCAGCTTGCCTGCGGCCATCCTTCGAGACGCCCGCCTGCGGCGGGCCCTCAGGATGAGGGCAGAGTGTGCGGGACAATTTCGATGAGCACCGCTGTTTCTCAGCCTCATCCTGAGGAGACCGCGCAGCGATCGTCTCGAAGGACGAGGCGCGCTCAGACCCCCGCCAAGTAGCCCTGCCTGCGGGCGAGCAGGGAGCGCAGCGAGCCCAGCCGCGACAATCACTGCTTTTCGCGCCATCCCCTGTTTGTGGCATTGCGTGGAGCGCGTCAAAAAACCAAAGCATTCTCGTGACATATCAGGGCGGCCGGCCATCAACTTGCCATGAACCTGCCCCTGAGATTTGATGGCTTTGAATGATTTGCGCTGTGGCAGCGGGGAGAGCATCACATGACCAATTTTCGTCGCCTGACCGGCATGTTCATGGCTGCGGTGGGGCTTATCCTGTCCGCGCCGCAAGCCTTCGCCCAGCAGCCTGACCGCGGCGACGAACCGGGCCTGATCGCCGACGACGGCTACGAGCTCGAGCCGGAATGGCAGAAGCAGGTGGTGTACTTCCGCACCACCGAAGCGCCGGGCACCATCATCGTCTCGACCGCGGAGCGGCACCTCTATCTGGTGCAGCCCGGCGGGCGCGCGATCCGCTACGGCATCGGCGTCGGCCGTGACGGCTTCCAGTGGCAGGGCCTCGTGACCATCACCAACAAGAAGGAATGGCCGGACTGGACGCCGCCGCCGGAGATGATCCAGCGCCAGCCCTATCTGCCGCGCTTCATGGCCGGCGGCCCCGGCAATCCGCTCGGGGCCCGCGCGATGTATCTCGGCACCACCGTCTACCGCATCCACGGCACCAACCGGCCCGACACGATCGGCACCAAGGTCTCCTCGGGCTGCTTCCGTCTCGTCAACAACGACGTCGCCGATCTCTACGATCGCGTCCCTGTCGGCACCAAGGTGGTGATCCGGCAGAAGCCCGAGCTCTGAGGCTTTGATGCGAGCATGGTCCTCCGGATCATGCTCGTCGCCTTCCCCTCCGATTCCTTTTCCCGATTTTTCGAGAGAGCAACATGATGCGCAGTTTTCGTGGCGGCCTGCTGATCGGGCTCGCGGTCGCCGTGCTGGTCGCCGTCCTGGCCATCATCTATGAATTCTACGACACCCGCACGCTGAAGCGCACCGTGCGCCGCGGCGAGGTGCTGTGTGGTGTCAACCGGGGTCTGCCGGGCTTCTCGATTCCCGACGACAAGGGCAACTGGACCGGCTTCGATGTCGACTTCTGCCGCGCGGTGGCAGCCGCCATCTTCAACGACCCGAGCAAGGCCAAATTCGTCCCGCTCGATGCCAGCGAACGCTTCAAGGAATTGCAGAGCCGCAAGGTGGACATCCTCTCGCGCAACTCGACCTGGAGCATGGCGCGCGAGCTGGACTACGACCTCTATTTCCCCGCGGTCGCCTATTACGACGGCGCCGGCTTCATGCTGCCGCGTTCGCGCAACAAGGAGACCTCGCTGGACCTGACCGGCAGCAAGGTCTGCGTGCAGGCCGGCACCACCACGGCACTCAACGTCGCCGATTACTTCAAAGCCAACAACATGAAGTATGACGAGGTGAAGTTCGACAAGCTGGATGACGTGGTGAAGGCCTACGACACCGGCAAGTGCGACACGCTCTCGGCCGACGTCTCCCAGCTCTATGCGCTCAGGCTGAACCTCGCCAAGCCCGGCGACCACATGATCCTGCCGGACATGATCTCCAAGGAGCCGCTCGCCCCCGTCGTGCGCCAGCGCGACGACGACTGGATGATGATCGTGAAGTGGACGCTGTATGCCATGATCAACGCCGAGGAGCTCGGCGTCACCTCGGAGAACATCGACGAAGCGCTGAAGTCGAAGAAGCCGGAAGTGATGCGCCTCGTCGGCACCGAAGGCAATTACGGCGAGCAGCTCGGCCTGACCAAGGACTGGGTCGTCCGCATCATCCGCCATGTCGGCAATTACGGCGAGATGTATGACCGCAACATCGGCGAGAAGTCGAAGCTGAAGATTCCGCGCGGCATGAACCAGCTGTGGAACGCCGGCGGCGTGCAGTACGCACCGCCGATGAGGTAAGGCGGTCTCGCCACCCTCTCAACTGTCATCGCCCGGCTTGCCCGGGCGATCCAGTATTCCAGAGACGTCAAACGTTTGCGGAGAGGCCGCGGCGTACTGGGTCGCCCGGTCAAGCCGGGCGACGACACCGAGGGGGAGGTGCGCCCTCGCGCCCCAACCGCCGTCTCAATACTCCCGTGCGCGCGCCAGCTGCTCGGTGTGGTAGTTCGCATCGCCGAACAGCTCCTCGCAGACCCGCGCGCGCTTCATGAAGAAGCCAATGTCGAACTGATCGGTCATGCCCATGCCGCCATGCATCTGCACGCCTTCCTGCACCGCGCGCGTGGCGGTGGTGCCGGCGCGCGCCTTGGCGACCGCGACGCCCAGCGCGGCCTTGGCGACGTCGGCGTCCAGCGCCTGCAGCGCCTTCATGGTGGCGGCGCGGGTGATCTCGATGTCGACATAGAGCTCGGCGGCGCGGTGCTGCAGCGCCTGGAATTCGCCGATCAGCTTGCCGAACTGCTTGCGGCTCTTGAGGTACTCGACCGTGCGATTGAAGACCTCGTCGCTGAGGCCGACCATCTCGGCGGCGACCGCGCCGCGGCCGATGTCGAGCACGCCGTCGAGCAGCGCGCCGCCCTGATCGACCTCACCAAGCACGCTGTCGGCATTGACCTCGACATTGGCGAACTCGATCCGGGCCGCATTGTGGGCGTCGACCATGATGGTGCGCTCGATCGCGACGCCCTTGGCCCTGGGGCTGACCAGGAACAGCGTCAGGCCCTCGCGCTCGCCGGGTGAGCCTGCGGTGCGGGCGGCGACGATCAGGAGATCGGCAACGTGGCCATCGACCACTAGCGCCTTGGCACCGGAGAGCTTGAAGCCATTGCCGGCGCGCACGGCCTGCAGGCTGGTCTGCAGCGGGCGATGCTTGGCGCCTTCGTCGATCGCCAGCGTCGCGAGCAGCGAGCCATTGGACACTTTCGGCAGATATTCCGACTTCTGCGCGGCATTGCCACCGCGGCTCAGCGCCGAAGCCGCGACCACCGAGGTGGCAAGAAAGGGCGACGGCATCAGGGTGCGGCCGATCTCCTCCATCACGACACCGGCCTCGACATAGCCGAGCCCGCTGCCGCCGAACTCTTCCGGCACGAGCAAGCCGGCAAAGCCCATCTCCGCGAAGGCGTGCCAAAGCTCCTTGGAGAAGCCGGTGGGATCCTTGCTGTCGCGCAAGTGCCGCAGGTGCGACACCGGCGCCTTGTCGCTGATCAGCCCGCGCGCGCTGTCGCGGAGCATCGATTGTTCTTCGGTGAGGACGAGGGCCATGGTGGTGTTTCCGAATGTCAAAGTCTGTTTGGTTCGTCATTCCGGGATGCGCCGCAGGCGCAGGCCCGGAATCCATTTCACAGCAGAGAATGCGGCCTGATGGATTCCGGGTTCGCGCTACGCGCGCCCCGGAATGACAGCTAAGCCCCCGGCAGATCCAGGATGCGCTTGGCGACGATGCCGAGCATGACCTCGGACGTGCCGCCTTCGATCGAGTTGGCCTTGGTGCGCAGCCAGGCGCGCGGACGGGCGCCCTGTTTGGAGCGCTCGCTCTCCCATTCCAGCGCATCGACGCCGCCGGCCGACATCAGGATCTCGTAGCGGCGCTTGTTGAGCTCGGTGCCGTAATATTTCATCGCCGAGGAGAACGCCGGATGCGCCTGTCCGGCCTTGGCGAGATCGACCGCACGCTCGGCGCAGGCCGCGAGCGCGGCCTCGTCGACGTCGAAGTTCGCGATCTTGCCGCGCAGCATGGCATCGTCGAGCCGCCCCAGCGCATCGGTGCCGACGGAGTCCGCCGCGATCTGGCCGAGCGGACGGCCGACGCCGCGCTCACCCATGCCCGAGATCATCGCGCGCTCGTGCTGGAGCAGGTATTTTGCGACGTCCCAGCCGCGGTTGATGGTGCCGACCACATGCGACTTCGGCACCCGGACGTTGTCGAAGAAGGTCTCGCAGAACGGAGAATAGCCCGAGATCAGGAGGATCGGCTTGGTCGAGACGCCCTTCGAGGTCATGTCGAACAGGATGAAGCTGATGCCGTCGTGCTTCTTGGCAGTGGGATCGGTGCGCACCAGGCAGAAGATCCAGTCGGCGTAGTTGGCGTAGGACGTCCAGATCTTCTGGCCGTTGATGATGAAGTCGTCGCCATCACTCTCGGCGCGGGTCTGGAGCGAGGCGAGATCGGAGCCGGCGTTCGGTTCGGAATAACCCTGGCACCAGCGGATCTCGCCCGCGGCGATCTTCGGCAGATGCTCCTTCTTCTGCGCGTCGTTGCCGTATTTCAGCAGTGCCGGCCCGAGCATCCAGATGCCGAAGCTCGACAGCGGCGGGCGCGCGCCCATCCTGGCCATCTCGGCGCGCAGCACCTTGTGCTCGGCCGCGCTGAGGCCCCCACCGCCATATTCCCTCGGCCAATCCGGCACGGTCCAGCCCTTGTCGCGCATGCGCTCGAACCAGATGCGTTGCGGCTCGGAGGAGAATTTGGCGTTGCGCCCGCCCCAGAACACGTCGCCATCGGACGTCGCGGGCTTGCGCATCTCCGGCGGGCAATTGGCTTCCAGCCAGGCGCGCGTCTCGCTGCGGAATGTTTCGAGCTCGGCGCTTTCGGTTTCACTCATGGTCGTTTCCATCAAACAAAAATCGACTTGTTGGCGGCGACTCTGGGCCAAGCTTCCGCGGAATTCAACCACTTCCGCGGGGCCGCATTCGGCTATAGTCGCCCTCGTGGCGGTGCTTGAAAACAAAGAGGAAACGACAATGCGCCTGAAGCTTCTTTCGCCTGGCGAAATGAACGAGAGCCAGCGGCAGACCTATGACGAGTCGATTGCCGGCAAGCGCGGCAAGCCGCCGGCGCCGATGATGGCCTGGCTCAACAGCCCCGACATGGCCCGTCACGCCACGCGGCTCGGCGAGGTGCTGCGCTATGACACGATCTTCCCGGCAAAGCTGTCGGAGATCGCGATCCTGGTGACGGCACGGCACTGGACCGCGCATTACGAATGGTACGCGCATAAGCGCCTCGCGCTCGCCGGCGGCATGGACCCGAAAGTGATCGACGCCATCCGCGACCGCCGCACGCCCGAGTTCGACGATCCCAGGGGCCGGATGATCTACGACCTCGCGAAGTCGCTGCACGAGGGCCACGGCGTCGAGAAGGGCCTCTACGACGAGGCCGTGAAGCTGCTCGGCGAGCGCGGCGTGGTCGAGGTGATCGGCCTGTGCGGCTATTACACGCTGGTGTCGATGACGCTGAACACGTTCGAGTTCGGCCTGCCCGAGGGCGAGGTGTCGGAGCTGGCTTAGTTTCCCATCCGGAAACGCTGGGTTTCGGGATCGGCGGTAGCGCCGCCCCGGGGCCCGCCTTATGTGCGTGGTTTCGCAGGAGCATTCACATGTCGCAGAGCCCCGTTCATGCCGGCACCCGGATCGGCCACGTTCACCTCAAGGTCGCCGATCTCGATCGCGCGCTCGGCTTCTATTGTGGCGTGCTCGGCTTCGAGCTGATGCAGAAGATGGGCTCGGGCGCGGCCTTCATCTCGGCCGGCGGCTATCACCATCACATCGGGCTCAACACCTGGGAGAGCAAGGGCGGCTCGCCGCCCCCGCCGGGCACCACGGGGCTCTATCACACCGCCATTCTCTATCCGACGCGGGCCGCGCTGGCCGATGCGCTGCATCGCGTGCTCACGGCCGGCATTGCGCTGGATGGCGCCAGCGATCACGGCGTCAGCGAGGCGCTGTATTTGCGCGATCCCGACCAGAACGGCGTGGAGCTGTATTGGGATAAGCCCAGGGAGCAATGGCCGTTCGGGCCGGATGGCAAGCTTGCGATGATGACGAAGCGACTGGATGTCGAGGCGCTGCTGAGGGATCGGGAAACGTAAGGCCGTAGGGTGAGTTAGGCGAAGCCGTAACCCACCATGTCTCCGCAAGAACGGGGCGAAGTTGGCGGATTACGCTTCGCTAATCCGCCCTACGAAGCCTTTTCCCACGCACCATGATCAACGCAGCCGCCGCCACCTCCAGCGCGATGCAGAGATAGAACGGCAGCGAATAGCCGCCGGACCAATCGCGCAAGGCCCCGACCACACCGGGGCCGAAGGCGTAGGTGACCTGGTTGATCGCGGTGTTGAGGCTGATCAGCACGCCGAACGCGGCACTGTCGAATTCCTGCTGCACGATCAGCGACGGCAGTGTGATGAGGTTGCCGACCGAGAAGCCGAACCCCGCGCAGGCCGCGATCAGCACGTAATCATTGTGCAGGTTGACGACGACCAGCAGCGCCGCGGCCTGGCTGAGGAACGACAGCGCGGAGGCCAGCCGCTGATTGAGACGGTCGATCACCAGCGAGAACAGCACGCGGCCGACAACCGCCATGGCGGTCAGCACCGCGACGGCGACCGCGGCGCGTTCGCGGCCGATCACGGGATCGAGGAACGAGATCAGGTGCACGATGAAGCCGACCTGCGCGAACAGCACCAAGGCAAAAGCAATGGTCACCGTGAGGAAGCCGACATCGCGCAGCGCATGGCTGCGGATCTCCGTCGATGATTGCGGCTTCGCCTTCGCCGCCGCGTGCCAGCCATGGTGTTCGGGCGGCCGGCCGACAACGAGAAGGATCACCGGCAGCAGCAGCACCAGCATGGCGCCGGCGGCGATGTACATCGCGCTGGCAAAGCCGACATGGCCGATCAGCGTCACCAGCAGCGGCACGCCGGCGATGCCGCCAAAGCTGGCGCCGTTGAGCGCGAGGCTGATCGCCATGCCGCGCTTGTGGTCGAACCACAGGCTGATCGTGTTGGTGATCATGGCGAGACTGGTGCCGGCCCAGCCGAAGGCGAGCACGGCATCGGCGAGATAGAGCTGCCAGGGCTCGCGCACCGTGCCGATCGCAACGCCAGCTGCCGCCATCGCCAGCGTTCCGGCGATCAGGCTGAGGCGGGGGCCGTATTTCCGCACGGCTTCGCCGACGAAGACGACGAGCAGCGCGCCGAACAGATAGAAGAACGTCGTGCCTGATGAGATCAGCGTGGTCGGCCAGCCGCGGGCACGCTGAAGCTCGGCGACATAGACGCTTTGGCCGTAGAAGCCGAGCCCCCAGCCGAAGGTCGCAAGCAGGAAACAGACCGCAACGATGCGCCAGCCTTCATAGCGGAAGGAGGATTCGTCGATCGGGGTCGCGTGGCGGGGATTGTCGAGCATTCGCGCTTCTCCTTTGTCTCCCCCGCGAGCGCCTTGCATCACGCCCGTCTGTTGATGACGAGCATCATGTAACAACCGGCCTTTCAAAAATCACTTCGACCCGGATCGAAGTGTCAATGCTGCTGACAGCCTCCCGCCAGTTCAGACCGCGTCCGGGAACTCGCCCATCGCCGCCTCCAGCCTCGCCTTGCGGCGGCGGGCCCAGGAGACCAGCGAGAGCACGACGAGGCCGAGAACGACAGGCGGGAACACCACCAGGTTCCCCGCCGCCCAGCCGTAATTGGCGAGCAATTGGCCGGAGGAGAACGAGCCGATCGCCATCATGCCGAACACCAGGAAGTCGTTGAAGGCCTGCACCTTGTTGCGCTCCTGCGGCCGATGAGTCTCCAGCACCAGCGCGGAGGCGCCGATGAAGGAGAAATTCCACCCCACGCCGAGCACGATCAGCGTGGCCCAGAAATGCATCGCGGTGAGACCGGAGAGGCCGATGCTGGCGGCACCGGCTTCCAGCAGCAGGCCGGCGGCGACGATCTTCGGGGCGCCGAAGCGGGCGATCAGCGCGCCGGTAAAGAAGCTCGGCCCGTACATCGCGACGATATGCCATTGAATGCCGAAATTGGAATCGGACACGGACAGGCCGCACAGCTTCATGGCGAGCGGCGCCGAGGTCATCACCAGATTCATCATGGGATAGGAGATGACGCCGCACAGCGCCGCCGCGATGAAGCGCGGCTGGGTTACGATGGTGAGCAGCGGCCGGCCGCCATGCAGATCGGCCGGCGCGGGCTTCGGCATATCGACGCCGGCAACGATGCCCATCGCGACCAGCGCCACCGCGGCCTGCACCAGGAAGCTGAAGGCGAACAGATAGGGCTGCCAGACATCCATGGTCCATTGCACGAGCTGCGGACCGAGCACGCCGGCGAACACGCCGCCCGCCATCACCCAGGACACCGCCTTGGGCCGGTAGGCCGCGCTGGCGCCGTCGGCGGCGGCGAAGCGATAGGATTGCGCGACGGAGCCATAGAGGCCGCCGAGGAAGGTCGCGATGCAGAACAGCGCGAACGAGCCGTGCAGGATCGCGAACGAGCCGAGCAGACCTGTGATCGCGCCGAGGCTAGTTCCGATCACGAAAGCCGCGCGGCGGCCGAAACGGCGCGAGATCGCGCCGGTCGGCAGCGTGCCGGCGGCAAGCCCGACCACATACATCGAGATCGGCACGGTCGCGAATGACATGTCGGGCGCGAGCGTGGCGCCGACGATCGCGCCGGTGGCGAAGATCACGGCCGAGTTGGCACCGGTCAGCGCCTGAGCCGCAGCCAGGCGCACCACATTGGCGCGGACGCGGGCGTCGTCGGCGATCTCATTGGCTGTCGTCACGTCCAGCATCGGCATTTCCGCCCCAAGGGACTTTCGAGCGCTCTGTTGATTCGCGGCACTATGGAGGGGCGTGGAAGGGCGGGCAACCGGCGCAAACGGGCGCGGGCCATGCCCGTGACGCAATCGGTGTGATGATAGCGGGCCGCGGCCTTGACGGCTTGCGCTCGATCAAATCCTATCCGCGGCAATCTCGGGGCATTCCGTTCATCAGGAGTTGTTCATGTCCGTCGACGACCGGCCCACGCTTCAAGCTCCCGACGACGATCCCTTTCTGTGGCTCGAGGAGATCGAAGGCAAGCAGGCGCTCGATTTCGTCGAGCGGCAGAACAGCCTGACGCTCAGCGCGTTCGGCGGCAAGGCCTTCGAGCACGACCGCGATCTCCTCGCTGGGATCTACGACCGCCCCGATAACATTCCCTATGTCAGCCGGCGCGGCTCCGACCTGCACAATCTCTGGAAGGACGCCGTCAACCCGCGCGGGCTGTGGCGGCGGACTACGCTTGCAGAGTTTCGCGAAGCCAGTCCAGCATGGGAGACCATACTGGACATCGATCAGCTCGCGCGCGACGAAAACGAGGATTGGCTGCTCGGCGGGATCGCCAGCACGCCGGGAAACTCACGCGTCGTTCTGAGCCTGTCGCGCGGCGGCAGCGATGCGGTGACGCTGCGCGAATTCGACATGATGACGAAGCGCTTCGTCGTGGGCGGCTTCACGCTGCCGGAAGCGAAGGGCGGCGTCGACTGGCTCGATGCCGACACGCTGCTGCTGTCGAGCGCCCATGGCGAGGGCATGGCGACGAGCTCGGGCTATGCGCGGACGGTTCGGCTGTGGCGGCGCGGACAGCCGGTCGACCAGGCCGAAATCATCGCCGAGACCACCGCCGATCACATGGTGATCTATGGCATGAGCGACGACACCGGATCTGAGCCGCGGGTCTGGATCGTCGACCAGATCGACTTCTTCGACCACGCGATCCGGCTGCGCGATGCGGCGGGCGCGATGACCAAGTTCGATCTGCCGACCGGCATCTGGCTGCAGGCCCATGGCGACTGGTTCGCAATGAAGCTGCGCAAGGACTGGACGGCCGGGGGGCGAACCTATGCCACCGACACCGTGCTCGGCATCTCGCTGTCGGCGTTCCTGAACGGCAGCCGCGACTTTGCCGTGCTGTTCGAGCCGTCGCCGCGGCGCGCCTTGCAGGGCCTGTTCTGGGCGGCGGGCAAGCTTGTGCTGTCGATCCTCGACGAGCTGCGTCCACGCTTCGAGATCTGCACGCCGTCCGCGGCCGGCTGGAAGCGCGAGATGCTTTCCGGCCTGCCGGAAATCGGCGTCATCGACGTCTGGACGCTCGATCGCCATCCTAGCGAGAGCAACGGCGATCTGCTCGCCAATGTGCAGGATCCGCTCACGCCGCCATCGCTGCTTCTGATCGAGCGCGGCGTCGCGAGCCCGACCGTGCTGAAGCAGGCGCCGAAGACGTTCACCGCCGACGGGCTCAGAGTGACGCAGCACGAGGCGGTCTCCGTCGACGGCGAGCGCATTCCCTATGTGCAGACCGGCCCCGCGAGCGAGACCGGCGATGCGCCGGTCTATATGAGCGCCTATGGCGGCTTCGCTGTTGCGGTGAAGCCGTACTACAATTCCTCGCTCGGCAAGCTCTGGCTCGAGCGCGGCGGCACCACGGTGCAGGCGAATTTGCGCGGCGGCGGCGAGTTCGGCACGCGCTGGCACGATGCCGGGCGCCTCGCCGGCAAGAAATTATCGCATGACGATTTCGCGGCCGTTGCAACCGATCTCGTGCGACGCGGCGTGACTCGTGCGAAGCGCATCGCCGCGCAGGGCGGCTCGAACGGCGGCATCCTCATCACCAACATGCTGGTGCGCTACCCCGAGCGCTTCGGCGCGCTGTTCTGCACCATCCCGCTGATCGACATGCGCCGCTACACAAAGTTGCTCGCCGGTGCGAGCTGGATCGCGGAATATGGCGATCCGGACAAGCCCGAGGAGTGGGAGTGGCTGAAGACCTACTCGGCCTATCACAACGCAAAAGCCGGCCAGTCCTATCCGCCGATCCTGATCGCGACCACGCGGCGCGACGACCGCGTCCATCCGGGCCACGCGCGCAAGATGGCCGCGAAGCTGCAGGCGATGGGCTATGAAGCCTGGTTCTATGAGCCGGCCGCCGGCGGTCACGGCTACGGCAAGGACAACAAGGAGCGCGCCGGCTTCGAGGTGCTCGGCTTCCGATTCCTGAAAGACAAGATCGGGTGGAAGGATGAGGGCTAGCGTTCGGGCGTGACGACCTATGACCGCGAAAACACCAGCGTCAGATTATTCGCGGGCATCTCGATTATATCGACGAGGCCGAGGCCGACCGCCTTTGCCAGCTTCTCGACGTCGACGACATCGCGTACGCCCCATTCGGGATTGCCTTCGCGCAAGGAGGTGTCGAACACCGCATTGCTGAGCGCGGTGTGCTTGCCGTCGCGCTTGAAGGGGCCGTAGAGGAACAGCTTGCCGTCGGCGCGCAGATAGCGGCCGGCGCCGGCGAACAGGCCCTCGGCCACGGCCCACGGCGCGATGTGGATGACATTGGCGCAGAACACGGCTGCAAGATTTGTCGGCCCCTGCCCGCTCTTCATCTCCGGACACCAGTCGGGATCGGCGAGGTCGATCCGCAAGGGTGAGCGAATGTTCGGCAGGCCGGCATAGACGCGCCAGGCCTCGATGCTCTTGAGATGGCGGTGGTTGAGGTCGCTCGGCCACCAGATCAGGGACGGCGTGTGGCGGGCGAAATGAACCACGTGCTGGCCGGTTCCGCTGCCGAGTTCGACCACGTTGCCGGTCCAGCCGGCAAGGTGCTTCTCCAGCGCTGCCCAGATCGGCTCGTGATTGCGGTGGAACGCCGGCGCATCGAGCCGCCCGTCCGGCTCGACCCGTCCGCCATCCCTGCCAAATTCGACGACATATTCAGCCAAGCGAAGTCCCCAAAAAATCTGAAACGGAACGGGAGGCCATAAGGACCAAACGCCCTAGAATAATTTGCTAGTGCCAGCCTATTGGATGAACGAACTATCTCATCGGTTGTAATAGGGAGGATATTAACTCCATTTTGCCGCGTGCATAGTCTTGATTGTCAGGCGATGCCCTTTGTGCTTTTGAACCCCTATATTTCCACGAACGAGATCATCGACATAACGCCTGGGACGATGCCTTGACCGCCTTCCCCTGCAAGCCTGCCATCCTGCTGGCGCTGGCCCTCTGCGCCGGCGCGGCTCCGGCACAGGCGCAATCCGCTGTCGCCGACGGCCGAAAGCTTGCTTTCGACCGCGGCAAGGGCAATTGCCTGACCTGCCACGTCATCCAGGGCGGCGACCTGCCGGGAACGATCGGTCCGGAACTGAAGGACCTCAAGGCCAAATACCCCGATCGCAACGAGCTCACCGCGATCATCTTCGACGAGACCAAGCGCAACCCGCAAACCATGATGCCGCCGTTCGGCCGGAACCGGATTTTGACCGAACAGGAGATCAGCGCGATCGTTGATTTCCTGCAGACGCTGTAACGGCCGGCTGCCCAGGAGACCCGAGATGACCACGACCACCGGCCCGCTTGCGACAAGGCGCCTGATCCTTCAGGGCGCGGCCTGTGTCGCACTGCTCGGCCTTGGCAATCTGCCGTTCGCCGCGGCGCCGGCGCGCGCCGCGGCCAACGACAAATATCCGGAAGAGGCCTTCAAGCAGAAGAGCGAGGCCGACGCGATCAAGGCGCTCTATGGCAAGTCCGCCGAGCCGTCCGACAAGGTCAAGCTCGATGCGCCGGAGATCGCCGAGAACGGCGGCGTCGTGCCGGTCTCGGTGACGACGACCCTCGATAAGGTGACCTCGATCTCGTTCCTCGTGGCCGAGAACCCGTTCGCGCTCGCAGCATCCTACCGGATCGCCGACGGCACGATCCCGGCCGTGGCCAACCGGCTGAAGATGGCCAAGACCACCAACCTGGTCGCCATCGTCGAGGCTGACGGCAAGCTCTACAGCGCGACCAAGGAAGTGAAGGTCACCGTCGGCGGCTGCGGCGGCTAGGAGGATCGGTCCGATGGCATCAAGCATTCGCGTGCGCGCAACCTCCAACGGCGACATCACCGAGGTGCAGGCGCTGATCCAGCACCCCATGGACACCGGCCTGGTCAAGAATCCCAACGGCGAATTGATCCCGGCGCACTATATCCAGCAGCTGAAGTTCGAATGGAACGGCAAGGACGTGTTCGTCGCCGATTGGGGCACTGCGGTCTCCAAGGACCCCTATGTCAAATTCAGCTTCAAGGGCGCCAAGAAGGGCGACGAGATCAAGATCTCCTGGACCGACAACAAGGGTGCGTCGGATACGACCACCGCGAAGATCGCCTGATGAAGACCCGGTCTGCCCTCCTGCTCGGCTCGCTCAGCGCCGCGCTTGTCGCATTCGCCCTCACCGCACCTCGCGGCGTCGCGGCCGACAAGGTCGATCCCGTCGCCGACGCCAAGGCATTCCAGAACTTCTTTTTCCAGAAATTTCCGGACGTGAAGCACGAGGACTTCGTCAACGGTCCGTATTCCATGAATGCCGACATGAAGCGGCAGTGGCAGGAGAAGGAAGAATTCCCGCCTTACGAGTTCGCGCTCGATGCCGGCAAGGAGATGTTCGCGACGCCGTTCAAGAACGGCAAGAGCTATGCCGACTGCTTCCCGAACGGCGGCATCGGCATCCGCCAGAACTATCCCTATTTCGACACCGGGGAAGGCAAGGTCGTCACACTGGAGCTCGCGCTCAACCGCTGCCGCGAGGCCAATGGGGAAGCGCCCTACTCCTACGTCAAGGACGAGATGGCCTCGCTGACCGCCTACATGGCCTACACGTCGCGCGGCAAGCTGATGGACATCAAGATCCCCGATGACCCGCGCGCGCTCGAAGCCTTCGAGAACGGCAAGCGCTATTTCTACCCCCGCCGCGGCCAGATGAATTTCTCCTGCGCGAGCTGCCATGTGCAGAGCCCGGGCGAGCGCATCCGCACCGAGACCCTGGCGCCGGCGCTCGGCATCCTGAACGCAATGCCGATCTACCGCTCCGAATGGAGCGGCATGGGGACGACCAGCCGGCGCTTCGTCACCTGCAACAGCCAAACCCGCGCGGTTCCGCTGGAGCCGCAATCGGACGAATATCGCGACGTCGAGTATTTCCTGTCCTATGTCGCCAACGGCCTGCCGATCTCGGGCCCGGGAGCGCGGCCATGAAGCGGACACTTCCTCTCGCCATGCTGCTCGCGCTCGGCCTCATGGCCACGGCCCACGCGGCGACCGAAGCAGACTACAAGGCGGCCTACACCGCCGCCGAAGCCGCGTCCAAGCAGGCTGCCGGCCTGCGCAACCAATGGACCGTGACCGTCTCGGCGCTGGCGGCGGCGAAGAAGGCGGCCGATGGTGGCGATTTCGACCGCGCCATTGCCGCAGCCAAAGAAGCCGAGGCGCTGGCAAAGGCGTCGATCTTCCAGGCGACGTCTGAAAAAGAGGCCTGGAAGGCGATGGAAATCCGCTAGACTGGCCTTCACTGGAACAGTCTCGCTAGCATTGAGGCGCGGAGAATATTTGGATGGCGATCCGCCGCCGCGATTTCCTGAAATCTGCAGGCCTTGCCGCCGCATCGCTCAGTCTGCCGCGCCTTGCGCACGGCACCGAGACCGCGAGCATTTACGACCTCGAGCGGTTCGGCAATGCGCGCATCCTGCACATCACCGACACGCATGCGCAGCTCAACCCGATTTATTTCCGCGAGCCCAGCGTCAATATCGGCATCGGCGAGATGGCCGGACGACCACCGCATCTGGTCGGCCGCGCCTTCCTCGAACGTTTCGGCATCCGTTCTGACAGCGCCGATGCCTATGCTTTCACCTGCGTCGAGTTCGAGAAGTCCGCGGGCCGCTTCGGCAAGCTCGGCGGCTTTGCCCATCTGAAGACGCTGGTCGACCGCCTGCGCGCCGATGTCGGCGAGAGGCGTTCGCTCCTTCTCGACGGCGGCGACCTCTGGCAGGGCACCGGGCTTGCCAACGTCATGCAGGGCCGCGACATGGTTGAGGTCGCCAATTTGCTCGGCATCGAGGCGATGACCGGGCATTGGGAATTCACCTATGGCGAGCAGGTGCTGCGCGACAATCTCGAGCACTTCAAGGGCGAGTTCCTGGCGCAGAACGTCTTCCTGACCGAGGAAGCCGCGTTCAACGACGCTCCCGCCTTCGACAAGGCCACGGGGCGCGTGTTCAAGCCTTCTGTCATCAAGGAGATCGGCAGCCATCGGCTCCCGATCATCGGCCAGGCCTTCCCTTACGTGCCGATCGCGCACCCCAAGCGGTTCACGCCGGACTGGACCTTCGGCATCCGCGAGGAGGAATTGCAGAAGCACGTCGATGCCTTGCGCGGCACCGACAAGGTCGATGCCGTCATCCTGCTGTCGCACAACGGCATGGATGTCGACCTCAAGCTCGCCAGCCGCGTCACCGGCATCGACATCATCCTCGGCGGCCATACCCATGACGCCGTGCCGCAGCCGATTCCGGTGAAGAACGCCGGCGGCACCACGCTCGTCACCAATGCCGGCTCCAACGGAAAATTCCTCGGCGTGCTCGATCTCGCGATCGAGAAGGGCAAGGTCGGCGACGTTCATTATCATCTGCTGCCGATTTATTCCGAGCTGCTGAAGCCGGATCCCGCCATGGCCGAGCTGATCGGCCGGGTCCGTGCGCCCCACGTCTCCGACTGGTCGGAAAAGATCGCGACGCCCGACCGTCTGCTCTATCGCCGCGGCAATTTCTCCGGACCGGTCGATGAGCTGATCTGCACCGCGCTCCGCACCGAGCTCGACACCGAGATCGCGCTGTCGCCGGGATTTCGCTGGGGCGTCACCGCGCTGTCCGGCCAGGCGCTGACCATGGAGGATCTGCTGGCGGAGACTGCGATCACCTATCCCGAGACCTATGTGCAGGAGCTGACGGGAGCCCAGATCAAGGACGTGCTGGAAGACATCTGCGACAACCTCTTCAATGCCGACCCCTATTACCAGCAGGGCGGCGACATGGTGCGCGCCGGGGGGCTCAGCTACACTTGCACGCCGGCAGAGACGATCGGCAGCCGCATCTCGGAATTGAAGCTCAATAGCGGCAAGGCGCTCAGCGCCAGCCACCGCTACAAGGTCGCAGGCTGGGCTTCGGTCAATGGCCAGCAAGGCGCGCCCGTGTGGGACGTCGTCGGCAAATATCTACGCTCGGGCCGAATGTTTCCGGAGCGGCTCGGCTCCGGCGTCACCCTGAAGGGCGTCGAGGACAATCCAGGCATTGCGGGGCCGGGATGAGGCCGCGGCAGGTCTTTTGCGCGCTGGTGCTGGCGCTGCTGGTTTGGGCCACGATCCCACCGGCCTCGGCACAACAGGTGCCGCTGCAGGACAAGCCGTTCGCCGAGCATAGAATCGTACTCCAGCTCTCCGACGGCGATGCCAGGAAGCAGGCGCTGGTGCTGAGCGTCGCCAACAACCTTCTGAAGGCTTACGACCCCGACAAGATCGCGATCGAGGTGGTGGCGTTCGGTCCCGGCATCGACCTCTTGCTCGCAGGCAGCGAGCGCCGCAAGCAGGTCGAAAGCCTGATCGCGCAAGGCGTGCGCTTCGACATCTGCCTCAACACGGTGGACACGATCGAGCGCGAGACCGGCAAGCGGCCGGAGTTCATTCCGGCGGCAACACCGGTGCAGGTGGGCGTCGGGCAGATCCTGTTCCTGGCGGAGAACGGCTACACGGTGGTGCGGCCGTAAGGGCGCAAGTGCGGTCCCGCGCCGCCCTCAATGTCATTCCCCGCGAAGGCGGGGAATCCAGTACGCCGCGGCCTCTCCGTATCTCACGAACGTCGGTGGAATACTGGATCGCCCGGTCAAGCCGGGCGATGACAGTGGTGGGTAGGGCGGCCGCCCCGAAATAAGAATCTTCCAAATTTTGTTATCTTTACAGTGAATTGCTTCTCTTTCTGGCCCGATACGTAGTAGAATCCTCGAAGTCAGTTCCCTGCCGGGCCTCCTGCCATGATCTTCCGCCAGCTCTTCGACAGCGTTTCGGGCACCTATAGCTATCTGCTCGCCAGCCGCCCCGGCGGCGAGGCGTTGATCCTCGATCCGGTGCTGGAAAAGGTCGACCGCTATTGCCAATTGCTGCGCGAGCTCGACCTCAAGCTGGTCAAGGCGGTCGACACCCATCTGCATGCCGATCACGTCACCGGCCTCGGTGAGCTGCGCGACCGCACCCATTGCATGACCGTGATGGGCGACCAGACCAAGGCCGACGTGGTGGCGATGCGGGTCGCCGACGGTGACAAGGTGACGATCGAGGGCCTGTCGCTCGACGTGATGTACACGCCCGGCCACACCGACGATTCCTATTCCTATCTGATGGGCGATCGCGTCTTCACCGGCGACACGCTTCTGATCCGCGGCACCGGCCGCACCGATTTCCAGAACGGCTCTTCGCGCGCACAGTACGATTCGATCTTTAACCGGCTGCTCAAGCTGCCGGACGAGACGATGGTGTTCCCGGCGCACGACTACAAGGGCGACACCGTCTCCACCATCGGCGAGGAGAAGCGCTACAATCCGCGGCTGCAGGTGCGCTCGGTCGATGAATATATCGAGCTGATGGCCAATCTGAAGCTGCCCAATCCGAAGATGATGGACGTGGCGGTGCCCGCCAACATGCACGTCGGCCTGCATCAGGAGGAGTTGGAGAAGGAGGGCCGCGCGCTCAGCGCCGCCGAGGCGATCCGCGCGCTCGGCCGGCCCGACATCCTGCTGGTCGATCTGCGCGAGGCCAGCGAGCGTGCCAAGCACGGCATGCTCGAGGGCTCGCTGCATACGCCCTATCCGTCCATCGAGGAGAACCTCAAGCCCGGCGGCATGCTGCGCGAGGTCGCAGCGGCCCCCGGCCGCCGCATCGTGTTCTTCTGCGCTTTCGGCGAGCGCTCGGCGATGGCGGTGGCCGCCGCCAAGGAGGCCGGGCTCGCCAACACCGCGCATATCGCCGGCGGCGTGGATGCCTGGAAGAAAGCCGGCGGGCCGCTCGTGCACTGACGGAGGGGCGTCATCCCCGATTTGCGATTCTTGCGCAAAGTCAGGAACCGCCCATATGTCCCGGGTAGGATCGGGTGCAGCATCGCCATCCGGGACCAGCCATGGCCAAGATCGGCAAACCGAACGAGCCTCTCAAGCAGGCGGACGACAAGGCGAAGAAGCCTCCGCCTCCGCGCGCCACCGATGAGGACGACTACGAGGACGGCGACATCGCAACGCCGAAGCGCGACCGCTACGGTCCGGACGACGAGCCGTTGTGAGGGTGTAGCCCCAAACTCGCTGGACGACGGCATGGAGGCGCTTCAACGCCCCTCACCTTCCGCCCGCTCTACCTGCCATGCGCTTGCGTTCATGGACAAATAACCGCGCTTCGATAGTTTCCGCCGCTCGAAGGGAGTGAAACGGAACTGCAATGGTCGACGTTCTCGCCGCACCGCAGCAAGGCAAGGCGGACAGCGCGCTGCGCACGCTGACCGGAATCTCGATCGCGCATTGGGTCAGCCATTTCCATCTGCTGGTCCTGCCGATGCTGTTCCCGTTCCTGAAGGACAAGCTCGGCGTCGGTTATGTCGAGCTCGGCTTCTCGCTGACCACGCTTGCCGTCGTCTCGGGCCTGACGCAGGCCCCGACCGGCTATCTCGTCGACCATTTCGGCGCGCGCAAGATCCTGCTGATCGGCCTCACGCTCGGCGGCTGCGCGCTGATCCTGCTCGGCCTGCATCTCAGCTACGCCTCGCTGATCGCCTGCGCCGTGCTGCTCGGCCTCGCCAACAGCGTCTATCCCCCCGCGGACTACGCGATCCTCGCCGAGCACATGGACGAGGCCCGGATGGGCCGCGCCTTCTCGATCCACACCTTTGCCGGCTATCTCGGCGGCGCGGTGACGCCGGCGATCGTGGCCGCGCTGGTCACGATCTCGGGCGGTGCCGGCGCGCTGATCGCTTCCGGTGCCATCGCCATTCTGGTTGCGCTGTTGCTGGTAGCAATGAACATTCCCGAGGCCGGCGCCCACAAGAAGAAGCCGGGCAACGAGAACGCACCAAAGCAGGCCGTCATCACCCCGGCGCTGGTCACGCTGACCGCGCTGTTCATGCTGCTCAGCCTGTCGGTGGCCGGCATCAACAATTTCGGCGTGGTCGCGCTGATGAGCGGCTACGGCACCTCCTACTCGATCGCGAATGTCGCACTGACCGCGTTCCTCGGCGCCAGCGCCGCCGGCGTGCTCGCCGGCGGTTTCCTCGCCGATCATACCGAGCGCCACGGCTATGTCGCCGCCGCCTGCTTTGCCGCGAACGCGGTGATCGTGCTGCTGATCGCGCTGGTGACGCTGCCGGGCTGGGCCCTGACCGCAACCATGACCGCCGCGGGCTTTCTCTCCGGCGTGATTGCCCCCTCGCGCGACATGCTGGTGCGCAATGCAGCGCCTGCCGGCGCTGCGGGGCGCGCCTTCGGCATCGTCTCCACCGGCTTCAATCTCGGCGGCATCGTCTCACCGCTGCTGTTCGGCTGGATCATGGACCAGAGCGCGCCGCACTGGGTGTTCGGCGCGTCGGTGATCTTCATGGTCGCGACGGTGGTGCTGTCGCCGTTCACGGAACGGAAGCCGGCCAGGGCCGCGACGCAACCCTGAGCACACTTGCCTGCGGTTGACACTGCGCCGGCGCGCCCGAAAATGCGCCCAAGCAGAAACAACAAACGGGACGAAACACCATGAGCACCCCTGATCTGATCATCCGCGGCGGCACCGTTGCGGACGGCAATGGCGGCGAGCTGTTCGAGGCTGATGTCGCCATTACCGGCGGCAAGATCAGCGAGGTCGGCCAGATCTCCGCGAAGGGACGCGAGGAGATCGACGCGCGCGGAAAGCTGGTGACGCCGGGCTTCGTCGACGTGCACACCCATTACGATGGCCAGGTCACGTGGAGCCATGACATCACGCCGTCGTCGCAGAACGGCGTCACCACCGCGATCATGGGCAATTGCGGCGTCGGCTTCGCGCCGTGCAAGCCTTCCGACCACACAAGGCTGATCCAGCTGATGGAAGGCGTCGAGGATATTCCCGAGCCGGTGCTGAGCGCCGGCATTCCCTGGGCCTGGGAGAGCTTTCCGGATTACATGGACTGGCTCTCCAAGCGCGATTTCGACATCGATGTCGGCGCGCAGCTGCCGCATGCGGCGCTGCGCGTCTATGTCATGGGCGAGCGCGGCGCGCGGCGCGATCCCTCGACCGCGGAGGACAATGCGGCGATGGCCAAGCTTGCGGGCGAGGCAGTGCGCGCGGGCGCGCTGGGCTTCTCGACCTCGCGCACGCTCAACCATCGCACCTCGACCGGCGACTTCACGCCGACGCTGAAGGCCGGCGAGGACGAGCTCTCCGCGATTGCCGGCGCTATGCACCGCCAGGGCCGCAGCGTGCTGCAATTCGTGCTCGATCTCTCCACCATCCACGAAGATCTGCCGATGATGTTGCGAGTGGCAGATGCGACCCGCTGCCCGATCTCATTCTCGATCACGCAGAACGACAAGGCACCGAACCGCTGGCGCCAGACGCTGGACGAGATCAACGCGGCGGCCCGGCGCGGCCTCTCCATCACCGCGCAGATCGCCGCGCGCCCCGTCGGCCTCCTGCTCGGGCTCGAGCTGTCGCGCAACCCGTTCCAGACCCATCCGAGCTACAAGGCCATCGCGCATCTACCGCTTGCAGAGCGGCTGGCGCGGCTGCGTCAAGCCGATGTGCGCAAGGCGATCTTGAGCGAGACGGCGACCGCCACCGACGATCCGCTGTTCTTCCGGCCCAATTACGACAAGATGTTCCTGCTCGGCGATCCCCCCGATTACGAGCAGCCGCCGGAGAACGCGCTGGGGCCGCAGGCGCGCCGGCAGGGGCGTCAGCCGGAGGAGCTCGCCTATGATGCGATGCTGTCGGACGAGGGCCGCGGCATGCTCTACGTACCGTTCCTCAATTATTCCGACGGCAATCTCGATGCGACGCGCGAGATGCTGATCGACCCGCAATCGGTGCCGGGCCTGTCCGATGGCGGCGCGCATTGCGGCATCATCTGCGATGCCAGCTTCCCGACCTATCTGCTGACGCACTGGACGCGCGACCGCACGCGCGGCGAGAAGCTGTCGATCCCGTTCGTGGTCGCGGCGCAGTCGCGCAAGACCGCGCTTTCGGTCGGCCTCACCGACCGCGGCCTGATTGCGCCCGGCTATAAGGCCGACGTCAATGTGATCGACTATGACCACCTGCACCTGCATCCGCCGAGGGTGCATTACGATCTGCCGGTGGGCGGGCGGCGTCTGTTGCAGGATGTCGACGGCTATGAGGCGACCATCGTGTCGGGCGTGGTGACGCGGCGGCACGGTGAGGCCACGGGCCAGCGGCCGGGGAAGCTGATCCGCGGCGCGCAGGGAATGAATTAGAGTGAAGGCTGCAGGTGAGACGCGAAAGCGTATCCACAATCTCGCTGTCGTCCCCGCGAAAGCGGGGACCATAACCACAGGGAGACATGTGGCGCGAAGCTGTCAACTCCGAGTCGCCACCAACTGCTCCCTGTGGTTATGGGTCCCGGATCGGCGCTCCGCTTCGCTGCGCTTGTCCGGGACGACGGCTGTGATTGGGAGTTGACAAACAGCCTCCCTTACGTCGGCGACACCGCGCCCTTCAGCGGCGCTGCTTGCGCCGCCGCACCACGCGTCAGCCTGGCCTTCTCCGTGTTCGGCCAGAGCAACAGCAGGCCGATGACGCCGGAACCGGCCATGACCACGGCGTTGATGGTGAAGCCGGTAATGTAACCGTCGTGCATGCTGCCGGCGCGCTGGATCACGGCGCCCATCACGCCCGGCGCAATCATTCCCGCCAACGTGTAGAGCGCGCCGTAGATGGCGATCACCGCGCCGCGCTGCGAGACCGGGGTGAACTCGCCGAGCATCGGCGGGCAGACCACGTAAATCGCGCCGCAGAGTCCGGAGCCGACGACAAGCAGCGCGATCTGCAGGCCGGCACCCTCGACATGCGCCATCCCGGCGAGGATCAGGCCGCCGATGATCAGCGGCACCGAACCGAGCACGCCGCGCGAGATACGCGTGGTGTAGCCGCGCGCCATCATGACCTGCGAGGTCCAGCCGGTGAGGATGACGATCGTGGCGCCGAACACCCAGGGCAGGATCGAGATGAAGCCGGCCTGGCTCTGCGAGAAGCCGAGTCCCTGGACGATGAAGGGCGTGAACCAGGTGAGGCCGAGCGACAGCGCCCAATAGGCGCCGAAGGTTGCTGCGACACAGCCGATGAAGGTGCGCGAGGTGAGAAGCTGCAGATAAGGGATCTTCTGCTCGCTCGCGGCCAGGACCTGGGTATCCTCCAGCGGCCCTTCCTTGCCGAGCGCGAGCCAGGCACAGACCCAGATCAGACCGACGACACCGAGCGCGCCGAAGGCATAGTGCCAGGAATGATTGACGATGACCCAGTTCAGCGCGGGCACCGCCAGGATGACGCCGAAGGCCGAGCCCTGCGACAGGATCGCGGTCGGCAACGTGCGCTTCTCGTCGGGGAACCATTTGTAGATCGCGTGTGCGGCGACCGAGAAGGCCGGACCTTCGCCGGCGCCCAGCACGATGCGGCAGATCAGGAGCGTGGTGAAGGAGACGGTGCCGACCATCGGAAACTGCGCCAGCGCCCAGATCACCGCCAGCGTCAGGAGCACCCAGCGCGTCGGCACCTTGTTGACGATGAAGCCGACGACGATGGCCGAGATCGAGAACAGGAAGAAGAACGATTGGCCGAGGAAGCCGAATTGCTCGGGGTTAAGTTTCATGTCGGTCATGATCGGCACGCCGGCGAGGCCGACGACGATCTTGTCGGCAAAGTTCACGACCATGAAGAGAAAGAGGAGAAACGTGACGGTCCAGGCGCCTTTCGGCGATGGCCTTGCCGAACCCTTCAATTCCCCTGCCGTCCTGCCCGCCGCACCGGGCGTTCCCTGAGCGCTCATCGTTCTCCCCGCATGTCTTTTTTGGCACTTTTTTGATTTGGCCGTCTTGGGAGCTAACAACGGCTTCGAGAGCAACGCAACCCGGCATTTCCGCAGCAGGTGTGCTACGCAACAATTCCGCTAATTCCGTCCGGCGCCATTCATCGTGCTGAGCATCCGCAATCTCTCCAAGACCTTCTCCTCGGCCGGCGAACCGGTCCATGTGCTGCGCGGCGTCGATCTCGACCTCAGGGCTGGCGAACGCGCCGCGCTGACCGGCGAATCCGGCAGCGGCAAGAGCACATTGCTGCACCTGATCGCGGGCCTCGACGCCGCCGATGGCGGCACGATCCGGCTGGAGGACGTCGAGGTGACCAAGCTCTCCGACGCAGGGCGCGCGGCCTTGCGGCGCGACCGGATCGGCCTGGTTTTTCAGCAGTTCAACCTGATCCCGAGCCTGTCGGTTGCCGACAATCTGACCTTTCAGGCGCGGATTGCCGACCGTCACGATGCGGCCTGGACCAAGGAGCTGGTCGAACGACTCGGGCTCGGGCCGCTTCTGAAGCGCTATCCCGAGCAATTGTCCGGCGGCCAGCAGCAACGGGTCGCGATCGGCCGGGCCCTCGCCACGAAACCCTCGCTGCTGCTGGCGGACGAGCCGACCGGCAATCTGGACGAGGCCACTGCCGAGGACGTGCTGGCGCTGACGCGTGACCTCGTCGCGCGCACCGGCTGCGGCTTCCTGATGGTGACGCACAGCCTGCATCTGGCAGCTCAGCTCGATCGCCATCTCACCTTGCACGCGGGGCGGATCGCATGAGACGCGCGCTCTGGGTCCTCGCGGTGCTGCTCAGCCATTGGCGGCGCCACAAGATGCAGTTCGCGACGCTGCTGGTTGGGCTGATCGCGGCGACCGCGCTGTGGAGCGGCGTGCAGGCCATCAACCAGCAGGCCCGCAGCGCCTATGACCGCGCCGCGGCGACGTTCGGCGGTGTCCGCACCGCGATGCTGGTTGCGCCGAACAATGCAACCTTTCCCCAGGACCTGTTCGTAAAGCTCCGCCGCGCCGGCTGGCCGGTGTCGCCGGCATTGGAGGGCCGGGTCCAGATCAACGGACGCTCGGTGCGGCTGCTCGGGATCGAGCCGGTGACGCTGCCGGTGGATGTCGGCAACGCACCGCGCCTCGGCGCCTCGGATCTGAGCAGCTTCGTGACGACGCCGGGCCAGACATTGGTGGCGCGGGAGACGCTGCGCGACCTGCAGCAAGCGGAAGGCGCGGCGCCTGCGATCAGCAACGGCGCCAAACTGCCGCCGCTGCGCGCGCTGCCGCAGCTCGTGCCCGACGTCGTGGTGGTCGATATCGGCGTGGCGCAGCGTCTCCTGAACAAGCCGGATCAGCTGTCGCGGCTGCTGATCGGCAAGCCGAAGAGCAGGCCTGCGCCGCTGGCAAGCGTGGTCGGCGACCAGCTGCAGCTGGTCGAGCCGACGGCCGAGACTGAGCTCGAGCGCCTCACCGACAGCTTTCACCTCAACCTCACGGCGTTCGGCCTGCTGTCGTTCTTCGTCGGCCTCTTCATCGTCAATTCGGCGGTCGGCCTCGCCTTCGAGCAGCGGCTGCCGATGCTGCGCACCTTGCGCGCCTGCGGCGCCTCGGCCCGGCTCGTCAACAGCGTACTGGTGCTCGAGCTGGTGGCGCTGGCCCTCGCCGCCGGGCTGATCGGGCTCGCGTGCGGCTATTTCATCGCCGCAGCGCTGCTCCCCGACGTCGCAGCATCGCTGCGCGGGCTCTACGGCGCGCAGATTCCGGGGCAGCTTGCCTTGCGGGGCGAATGGTGGCTCGCCGGCATCGGCATCAGCATCGCCGGCGCGCTGGTTGCGGCGGCGCCCAGCCTGATCAAGGCGATCAGAATGCCGGTGCTGGCGACGGCGCAGCCGCGCGCCTGGCAGCAGCGGCAGCGCCACTGGCTGATCCTGCAGAGCTGTGCGGCCTGCGCCGTGTTCGCGGTCGCGCTGCTGCTGCTTCGCTATGGCGAATCCCTGATCGCGGGATTTGGCGTGCTGGCGGCCTTGATGCTCGGCGCGGCCCTGATCCTGCCGGCCTTGCTCGAACTGCTCCTGCTCGCAGGCCAACGCACCGCGCGAAAACCCCTTGCGCTGTGGTTCTGGGCCGACAGCCGGCAACAGCTCTCCGGCCTGTCGCTGGCGCTGATGGCGCTGCTGCTCGCGCTCGCCGTCAATGTCGGCGTCTCCACCATGGTGGAAACCTTCAGCCGCACCTTCATCGGCTGGCTCAACGGCCGGCTCGCGGCCGATGTCTATATCAGCGCCTCCGACAATGCGCAGGGCACGGCGATCCGCAACTGGCTGAAGCAGCGCAGCGAGGTGCAGGCGATCCTGTCGGGCGGCCGCGCCGAAACGCAGATACAGGGCCAGCCGGTGGAGCTGCTCGGCCTGCCCGACCACGCGCTCTATCGCGAGCGCTGGCCGCTGTTGGAGGCCGCCCCGCGCGCCTGGACCCGGCTCGTGCCTGGCAACGCCGCCTTCATCAGCGAGCAGCTGAGCCGCCGCCTGAATGTGCGCGTCGGCGACGTCGTCGAGGTGCCAGCGCCGGGCGGCAGCTGGGAGCTCGACATCGCTGGCATCTATGCCGATTACGGCAATCCCAAGGGACAGCTGACCGTGAACGTCGCTGCGCTGCTGCGGCAATTCCCGCAGACGCCGCAGACGCGGATCGGCCTGATCGTCGCCAAAGAGAATATTCCCGGCCTGATCGCGGCCCTGCAGACGCAGTTCGCGCTCGACGACCGCAGCGTCGCCGACCAGGCGACGGTCAAGGCGGAATCGATCCGCATCTTCAACCGCACCTTCGCGGTCACCTCTGCGCTGAATGCGTTCACGCTCGGCGTTGCCGGGATCGCGCTCTTCACCAGCCTATTGACACTGGCGAATTCCCGCCTGCCGCAACTCGCACCGCTATGGGCGATCGGCATCACGCGGCCACGGCTTGCCGTGATCGAATTGAGCAAGACGCTGTCGGTGGCGCTGTTCACGGCGCTGCTGGCGGTGCCGCTCGGCCTGGTCGTGGCGTGGTGCCTGATCGCGATCGTGAACGTGAAGGCGTTCGGCTGGCGGCTGCCTTTCCATGTGTTTCCGGCGCAATTGATCGCCCTGGTCGCAGTGGCGCTGCTGGCCTCGCTGCTTGCGGCCCTGTTGCCGGTGGCGCGGCTGGCGCGGATGCAGCCGGCAAGCCTCGTCAAGGTGTTCGCCAATGAGCGCTGATCGCATCTCGCGTCGCGCCTTCGCGGGCGGCATCGCCGCGCTGGTGCTCGCTCGCCGCGCCGCCGCGCAGGGCTACGCCGGGCTCGGCGAAACCGCGGACGGATTTGCCAAGGTGACGCCGGGAAAGACGTTCGCCTTTCCGGAAGATCACGGCCCACATCCGGAGTTTCGGATCGAGTGGTGGTATCTCACGGCAAACCTCGTCGACGGCAGCGGCGCGGCTTGCGGCCTGCAATGGACGCTATTCCGCCAGGCGGCGCAGCCGGGCCCGCAAGGCGAAGGCTGGGCCAATCAGCAGGTGTGGATGGCCCATGCCGCGGTGACGCGCGCCGACACCCACCGCTTCAACGAAGTCTTTTCACGCGGCGGCGTCGGCCAGGCCGGGGTCACGGCAAAGCCGTTCGCGGCCTGGATCGACGATTGGGGGATGACGGGGTCCGAACGCACCGATGATCACACCCTGGCGCCGCTGGCGCTGAAGGCATCCAGCACCGATTTCAGCTACGCACTGACGCTGGAGGCCGATCGTCCGGTCGTCCTGCAGGGCGATCGCGGCTACAGCCGGAAGTCGGAGCGTGGCCAGGCATCCTATTATTACAGCCAGCCGTTCTACCGCGCCCGCGGCACGCTCGCCATCGACGACAAGCCGGTCGCTGTCTCGGGCCAGGCCTGGATGGACCGCGAATGGAGCAGCCAGCCGCTCGATGCCGATCAGACCGGCTGGGACTGGCTGTCGCTGCATCTGTCGTCGGGCGACAAGCTGATGCTGTACCGGCTGCGACAGAAGGACGGCCAAAACTATCCGTTCGGCAATTGGATCAGCGCCTCGGGCGAGACGCAGATGATCGCGGGCGGGGACATCCAGATGATCCCGAAAGCGACGGCAGAGGTCGCGGGACGCCGGCTGCCGTTAGAATGGCAGATTTCGATCCCGGCGCGGTCGTTCTCGATTCTCTGCAAGCCGCTCAATCCCAGGGCCTGGATGGGGACCGGCTTCGCCTATTGGGAGGGACCGATCAGCTTTGCCGGCACGCATGACGGCGTTGGCTATCTCGAGCTGACCGGCTATTGAAGCCCGGTCTGTTCGAAGGGACCAGCGATGTATCACCTCACCGCCCTCGTCACGCTGCTGGCGATCGCATTCTATTTCTTCACCGCCATCAACGTCTCGCGCTCGCGCACCAAGACCGGTGTCAAAGTGCCCGCGATGTCGGGCCATCCGGATTTCGAACGCGCCTTCCGCATCCAGATGAACACGCTGGAATGGATGCCGATCTTCCTGCCGGCGCTCTGGCTGTTCGCGGTCTATATCGGCGATGCCATTGCGGCGGGGATCGGTGCGATCTGGATCATCGGCCGCATCGTCTACTTCATCGGCTATTCGAAAGCCGCGGCGAAGCGCGGCCCGGGTTTTGCGATCCAGGGCATCGCCGCGATGGCGCTGTGGGCGGGGGCGCTGGGGGCGGTGGTGTTGCGGCTGGTGTGAGGGATGATTGTCAGGTGTCATTCCGGGGCGGCGCGCCAGCGCCGAACCCGGAATCTCGAGATTCTCAGGTGCAATTGCGCACTATCGTTCGATCTTCGCATCGCCCCGGAAATGACGCTACGCGTCACTTCGTCAGCGGGCAGCCGCTTTCCTTGGTGGTGAAGAAGGCCTTGTCGCCGGGGACGGTAGCGAGGAGCTTGTAATAGTCCCAGGGCTTCTTCGACTCCGAGGGCTTCTTGACCTCGAACAGGTACATGTCGTGGACCATGCGCCCGTTCTCGAGCACCTTGCCGCCCTGCGCGAAATCGTCGTCGACCGGCAGCTCCTTCAGCTTCTTGGCGACGGCTTCAGTATCCTTGGTGCCGGCAGCCTTGACGGCCTTCAGATAGCTCAGTGTCGCCGAATAGGTGCCGGCGTGAATCATGCTCGGCATCCGGCCGGTGCGCTTGAGGAAGCGTTCGCCGAGATTGCGGGTCTTGTCGTTGAGATCCCAGTAATAGCCCTCGGTCAGCACCAGGCCTTGCGCGGCCTGCAAGCCGAGGCCGTTCACTTCGGCGAGCGTCATCAGGAGGCCGGCGAGCTTCTGGCCACCGGAGACGATGCCGAACTCGGACGCCTGCTTGATCGAGTTGGTGGTGTCGAGTCCGGCATTGGCGAGGCCGACGATCTTCGCCTTCGAGCTCTGCGCCTGCAGCAGGAAGGAGGAGAAGTCCGAGGAGTTGAGCGGCACGCGCACCGAGCCGACCACCTTGCCGCCATTGGCGGTGACGATCTCGCTGGTGTCCTTCTCCAGCGCGTAGCCGAAGGCGTAGTCCGCGGTGAGGAAGAACCAGGTGTCGCCGCCGGCCTTGGTCAGCGCGCCGCCGGTGCCGACGCCGAGCGCGCGGGTGTCGTAGGCCCAGTGGAAGCCATAGGGCTGGCAGGCATCACCGGTCAGGCGCGAGGTCGCGGCGCCGACGACGATGTCGATCTTCTTCTTTTCCTTGGAGAGCTCGTGGATCGCGAGCGCGACCGAGGAGGTCGTCAGCTCCGTGATCATGTCGACGTTCTCGACGTCATACCAGCGCCGCGCGATCGAGTTCGCAAGGTCAGGCTTGTTCTGGTGGTCGGCGGTGACGAGCTCGATCTTCTGGCCGAGCACCTCGCCGCCAAAATCCTCGATCGCCATCTTGGCCGCCTCGACCGACCATTTGCCGCCGTAATCAGCGTAGACGCCGGACTGGTCGTTGAGGATGCCGATCTTGACGCCTTGCGCGGAGGCCGGCGCGGCCAGCACCAGGGCAGAGGTTGCGACGGCGGCCAAAAGTGCTGATTTCATCTGTTAGCTCCCAGCAGTTTTCTGTTTTGAAATCGCGCGGATACTAGTGAAGAACCCCGCGCCTGCCCATCCATTTCGAGTAGGCCGTTAGTATGGAGGATGGTGCGGCAAGAATGGTGTCGTCCCGGACGAGCGAAGCGAAGATCCGGGACCCATAACCACCGGCAGGAGTTTGGCGAAGACTCGTGGTTACCTGTCTCGCGCCAACACTCCTCCTGGGGTTATGGGTCCCCGCGTTCGCGGGACGACACTGAGGATGTGGGCACGCTGGTGGCCTCCACATTCAGGCCAGCACCTCCGGCTTCTTCCCCTCGTTCCGCCCTTCCGCCAGGTTCCGCACCACCACATAGAAGATCGGTGTGAACAACAGGCCGAACAGGGTGACGCCGATCATGCCGAAGAACACGGCAACGCCGCCCGCCTGCCGCATTTCGGAGCCGGATCCCGTCGAGATCACCAGCGGCAGCACGCCGAGGATGAAGGCGAAGGAGGTCATCAGGATCGGCCGCAGGCGCAGGCGGCAGGCCTCGATCACGGCCTCCAGCCGCGGCTTGCCTTCGTGCTCGATGTCGCGCGCGAATTCGACGATCAGGATCGCGTTCTTGGCCGCAAGCCCCACCAGCACGACGAAGCCGATCTGGGTGAGGATGTTGACGTCCTGCCCCATGATGCGGACACCAATGGTGGCGGCGAGCAGGCACATCGGCACGATCAGGATCACCGCGAACGGCAGCGTCCAGCTGCCATATTGCGCGGCGAGCACGAGATAGACGAACAGCACGCAGATCGGGAACACGTAGAGGCCGGCATTGCCGCCGGTGATCTGCTGGTAGGAGAGGTCAGTCCATTCAAAAGTGAAACCGCTCGGCAAGGTGTCGTCCGCCAGCTTCTTGATGGTGTTGAGCGCGGTGGTCGAGCTGGTGCCCGGCGCGGGCTCGCCCTGGAGCTCGGATGCGGCATAGAGATTGTAGCGCGCGACGCGGTCGGGACCCGACACGTCCCTGAACTCGACCACGCTGCCGAGCATCACCATGTCGCCGGAGGCGTTGCGCGTGCGCAGGCGTGCGAGATCGCTCGGCTCTTTCCGGAACGGGAAATCGGCCTGCGCGGTGACGTGATAGGTGCGGCCGAACAGGTTGAAGTCGTTGACATAGGTCGATCCGAAATAGGTCTGGATCGTATCGTTGATGTTGGCGATCGGCACCCCGAGCTTCTGCGCCTTGGTGCGGTCGATGTCGACGAAGAGCTGCGGCGTGTTGGCCGAGAACGGGGAGAACACCGTGGGGCCGAGCAGCGACGGCGATTTGCGCGCCGCGGCGACTAGCTCGTCGGTTGCCGCGGCGAGCATCTCGGGCCCGCGGCCCTGGCGGTCCTGGATGCGGATGGTGAAGCCACCGCCGGTGCCGATGCCGGGCACGGCCGGCGGCGGAATCACGATGATGAAGGCGCCCTGGATTGCGGCCAGGCGCTTGCGCAGCTCCACCGTGATCGCGTTGGCAGACAGCCCCTTCTTCAGCCGCGCCTCGGGCTCGTCGAACACCGGAAACAGCGCCGCGGCATTGCCGGCCTGCGTTCGTGTGGCGCCGGAGAAGCCGGCAAAGGCGGCGACGCGGACGATACCCGGCGTGTCCAGCGCGATCCGCTCGATCTCGCGCACGACCTCGGTGGTGCGCGCCAGCGAGGCCGCACCGGGCAATTGCACGGACACGATCACGTAGCCGCGATCCTGCGCCGGAATGAAGCCCTGCGGCGTGGTCCCAATCAACCAGCCGGCGCTGCCGATCAGCGCGACGTAGATCAGGATCATCACCACCGAATGCCGGATCACGAAATTGGCAAGGCCTGCATAACCGTGCGCCAGCCGGTCGAACACGCGGTTGAAGACCCCGGTGAAGGCACCCCACGCCCGCGCGATGAGGTTCCAGGCGGCGGGCGGCCGCTTCGCTTCATGCGGGGTGAGGATCAGCGAGGCCAGCGCCGGCGACAATGTTAGCGAGCAGAAGCAGGAGATCGCGGTCGCCACCGCAATGGTGACGGCGAATTGCTGGAAGAACTGTCCGGAAATACCACCGAGGAACGCGGTCGGCACGAACACCGCGCACAGCACCAGCGCGATCGAGACCAGCGCGCCGCCAACCTCCTCCATGGTCTTGAGCGCCGCATCGCGCCGACTGAGGCCGTGCTCGAGATGCCGCTCGACATTCTCGACCACGACGATGGCGTCGTCGACCACGATACCGACGGCAAGGACGAGGCCGAACAAGGTGAGATTGTTGATGGAGAAGCCGAGCGCCGCCATCACCGCGAAGGTGCCGACCAGCGAGACCGGAATCGCGATGATCGGAATGATCGCCGGCCGCCAGCCCTGCAGGAACACCAGCACGACCACGACCACGAGCAGCATGGCCTCATAGATCGTCTTGATCAGCTCGTGGACGGACTGCGCGATGAACTCGGTCGGATTGTAGCCGATATTGTAGTCGAGGCCTTTCGGGAAGCTCTGCTTGAGCCTCGTCATGGTGTCGGAGATGTTGTTCGCCGTTGCCAGCGCGTTCGAGCCGGGCCGCTGCGTCACCAGCATCGCGACCGCGGATTTGCGCAGCAGGAAGCTGTTGGTGGAATAAGCGAGCGCGCCGAGCTCAATGCGGGCGACGTCGCGCAAGCGTACTGTGCGGCCGTCCGAGCCGGCCTTGATCAGGATGTCCTCGAACTGCTTCTGGTCTTTCAGTCGGCCGGTGAAAACCAGGTTCGGCTGAAAGGCGCGGTCCGCGATCGGCGGTTCGGCGATCTGGCCGCCGGCGATCTGCACGTTCTGGGCACGGATCGCGGCGAGCACCTCGGTCGAGGTCAGGCCGAGATTGGCGATCCGGTCAGGGTCGAGCCACAAGCGCATCGAGTAGTCGCGCGCGCCAAAAATCTGGATGTCGCCGACGCCGTCGATGCGCAACAGCTGGTCGCGGACCTGGAGCAGCGCGTAGTTGGAGATGTAGAGCTGGTCGAAGGTGTCGTCGGGCGACAGCATGAACACGACCATGAGGATGTCGGGCGAGTTCTTGCGGGTGACAACGCCGTTGCGCTGCACTTCGTCAGGCAATTGCGGCTGCGCAATCGCAACGCGGTTCTGCACCAGCACCTGGGCCTTGTCGAGGTCGGTGCCGAGCTTGAAGGTGACGGTGATGGTGAGCTGGCCGTTCGACGTCGCCTGGCTGTAGAGATACAGCATGTCCTCGACGCCGTTGATCTGCTGCTCGATGGGAGCAGCGACCGTGTCGGACACGGTCTGCGCGGAGGCGCCCGGGTATTGGGTGGTGACGACGACGGTCGGCGGCACCACTTGCGGATATTCGGAGACCGGCAACGTGGTGTAGGCGAGCGCGCCGACGATCAGGAGCACGATCGACAGCACCATCGCGAGGATGGGCTGGTTGATGGAGAGGCGACCGAGATTCATGACTTGCCACCGGTCGGCGCCGTCTGGGGGGCAACCTTGGCGCCGACGCGGGCGCGCTGGATGCCATTGACGATGACGCGGTCGTCGGCCTTCAGACCCTCGCGGATCACGCGCAGGCCCTCGTCGAGCGGCCCGAGCACCACGGGGCGCGCCTCGACCGTGTCGTCGGGCTTCACCACGAACACGATCTTGCGGGATTGGTCGGTCGCGATCGCGACGTCGGGAATCAAGAGCGCTTCGTAGGGCGCGCTGCCGATCAGGCGGACGCGGCCGAACTGGCCGGGCAGAATCGATAGGTCGGTGTTCTTGATCACAGCGCGGCTGCGCAGCGTACCGGTGGAGACGTCGAGGCGGTTGTCCAGGAAGTTGATAGTGCCTTCACGCGACGGCTTGGTTTCACCGGCGAGCGTCACCTGCACCGGGTTCGCGGTGTCGCGCGAGCTCGGGCGCTTACCTTCAAACCATAGCTTGCTGTATTTGATGAAGGTCGCCTCATCCATGTCGAAATAGATGTAGATCGGATCCAGCGCGACGATCGACGTGAGCAGCGTCGAGGTGCCGGTGTCGCTGCCCTGCACGAGATTGCCGGGGCTGACGAGATGGCGGCTGACGCGCCCCGTCAGTGGCGCCGTGACGTGGGTGAACTCGATATTGAGCCTGGCGGCTTTCAGCGCACCCTCGGCCTGCACCTCGGCGGCGTGCGCGGCCTGCAAGGCCTGACGCCGCTGATCGACGACCTGCTCGGAAACGGCGCTGGTCTGCACCAGGTTCAAGCCGCGATCGAGCTCGCGCTTGGCAAGCTCCACCTTGGCCCGTGCATCCGAGAGCTGGCCTTCCGCCTGCGTCGCCACCGCCTCAAACGGACGCGGGTCGATCACGTAAAGCAGGTCGCCCTGATGGACGATGGCGCCGTCCTGGAATTCGACCGAGTTGACGAAGCCGCCGACGCGCGGGCGCACCTGCACCTCCTCGACGGCCTCGAAGCGGCCGGTGAACTCGTCCCAATCAGTGACGGTGCGCTTGACCGGCTGAGCCACGGTCACCGGCGCGGGCGGCGGCGCCGCCGCCTGCGAGGCCGGCTTGTCGCAACCGGTGAGCGCGAATGCCGCACTGAGTAGCGCGGCGATTGCGCCGCGTCGAACCGTAACGAAATCGTGCTTTTTGACATACTGCTCGCTTCCGTCCGGTCCGCTCATCCCAGGTCCTCGCATAAAAGCCGCAGAAAAAGCAGGGTACGCCTCTACCTGCGGGCGCCACAAGATGGGAGGCCGAGATGAACTCTTCAAGACCGCGATGTGCGCAATGCTCAGATCACCGCCCTGGCCGGATGGCGGGTTGACACGCAGATGGCCGGCTTCACACGCGGCGATCAGCGGGCGGACTGCGAATGGAATTCTTCGCCGGGCTCATGAATGGAGACGGCAAGATGTCTGCGGCGCGATCGGTGTCACCCTCCCTTGGAGGCAGAGCAATCGCATATGGCTCTTTGCGCGAGCCGAGCGCGCGCCTCGTCCTTCGAGACGACCGCTTCGCGGTCTCCTCAGGATGAGGCTGAGCGGCATCGGAGCCCGTTGAAACCAGCGAAACGCACTCGATCCTCATCCTGAGGGCCCGCCAACGGCGGGCGTCTCGAAGGATGGCCACAGGCGATATCACTCCCATATGCGATAGCCCTGGCCCCTCCAGGGGAGGGTAAAAGGGCCAGCGTCTTCGCACATGACGGGGGGCGGCGGCTCGGCTAGGCTATCCCGACAAGAACAAGACGAATTGTCCGGGGAGGACAGGCGTGCACCAGGGACGTGTCGTTTTCGCTGCCATCGAGGAGGTCGTGTTCGGCCATCCTGCGGCCGGCGCCATTGCCGCGCAGATGGACAGGCTGGGAGCGCGCCGCGCTTTCCTGATGGTCTCCGGCACGCTCAACCGGCAGACCGACGAAATCGAGAAGATCAAGCAAGCGCTTGGCTCCCGCTGCGCCGACCTGTTCGACGCCATGCCGGCGCACACACCGCGCGAGGCGGTGATCGCGGCCACCCGTGCGGCGCGCGAGGCGAATGCCGACCTGATCGTCACGGTGGGCGGCGGCTCGATCACCGACGGTGCCAAGGCGGTGCAGCTTTGCCTCGCCAATGGCATCACCGACATCGACGGCATCGATCGCATCCGTGTCCACAAGGGCGTCGCGCCCGAGATGACCGCGCCGACGGTGCGCCAGGTCAGCGTCCCCACCACCATCGCGGGCGGCGAGTTCAGCGCGGTCGCCGGGGTCACCGACCGAGCCGCGCATGTGAAGCAGATGCTGCGGCATCCGCTGGCCGTGCCGCGCGCGACCATCCTCGATCCCGCCATCACGGTGCACACGCCGGAATGGCTGTTCCTGTCGACCGGCATCCGCGCCGTCGACCATTGCGTCGAGGCGATCTGCTCGCGCGAGACGCATCCTTATGCCGATGCGCAATCGGTCAAAGGCCTCGCCATACTCGCCGACGCGCTGCCGCGGGTGAAGGCCGCCCCTGCCGATCTCGACGCGCGGATGGACGCGCAGATCGGCACCTGGCTGTCGATGGGCGCGCTCGCCGCCGGCGTGCCGATGGGCGCGAGCCACGGCATCGGCTACGTGCTGGGCGCGGCCTTCGACGTGCCGCACGGCTACACCTCCTGCGTCATGCTGCCGGCGGTGATGCGCTGGAATGCGCGCGACAATGCCGAACGGCAGATGATCGTCGCGGCCGCGATGGGCTATCCCGGCCACGATGCTGCCGACGTGCTGGATGCCTTCATCCGCTCGCTCGGCATGCCGCGCAGCCTTGCCGACGTCCGCGTCGGGCCGGAGCATTTCGAGACGATCGCCGAACAGGCGATGCGCACCAACTGGATCCCGCGCAATCCGCGCAAGATCGAGGGTCCCGCCGAGTTGCGCGAAATCCTGCTTCTCGCCGCATGATCCAAGCCGGAGGATAGATGTACACTGGTCACCATGCCCGCCTGCGCCCGCTGCAGCCCGCCTTCATCATGGCGTCGACCGGCGAGGCCGTCACCTATCGCGAGCTCGAGGCGCGCAGCAACCGCCTGGCGCACCTGTTCCGCAAGCACGGCTTGAAGCGGCTCCACCACTATTCGATCTTCATGGAGAACAATTCGCGCTATCTGGAGGCCTGCGGCGCCGGCGAGCGCTCCGGGCTGTACTACACCTGCATCAACTCCTTCCTGACGCCGGGTGAGCTCGCCTATCTGCTCGTCAACAGCCAGTCGAAGATCCTGATCACGTCGATGGCCAAGCTCGACATTGCACGCGAGGCGATCCAGGCCTGCCCCGAGATCAAGCTCTGCATTGTTGCCGACGGCCCGGGAGAGAGCGAGCGCATCGTCGGGCTTGCGGACGTGACCGCTGGTCTGCCGACGACACCGATCGCGGACGAATGGCTCGGCACCGCCATGCTCTATTCGTCCGGCACAACGGGACGGCCGAAAGGCATCCTGCGGCCGCTGCCGGAGGAGCCGCCGAAGCACAATCTGCCGCTGTTCGATTTTCTGACCAAGCTCTGGCACTACCGCGAGGGCATGGTCTACCTCTCGCCGGCCCCGCTCTATCATTCCGCGCCGCAGGCTGCCGTGAACCTCACGATCCGCATGGGCGGCACCGTGATCATCATGGAGAGCTTCGATCCAGAACGATACCTGCAACTGGTGCAGCAATGGGGCATCACCCACACCCAGCTGGTGCCGACGATGTTCTCGCGCATGCTGAAGCTGCCGGAGGAGGTCCGCAAGCGCTACGACCTGTCGTCGCTGGAGATCGCGATACACGCCGCCGCGCCCTGCCCCGCTCTGGTCAAGGACGACATGATCGAATGGTGGGGACCCATCATTCACGAATATTACGGCGCGACCGAAGGCCTCGGCTTCACCGCCTGCAACAGCGAGGAATGGCTGAGCCATCGTGGCACCGTCGGCAAGGTGCTGCTCGGCGACCTCCACATTCTCGACGAGAACATGCGGGAGTGCCCGATCGGCACGCCCGGCCAGGTCTGGTTCAAGACGGGATCGCCGTTCGAATATTTCAACGATCCGGAGAAGACCAAGGAAGCGCGCTCGGCCGACGGCAGCATGAGCACGGTCGGCGACGTCGGCTATGTCGACGCCGATCGCTTCCTTTATCTCACTGACCGCGCGACCTTCATGATCATCTCCGGCGGGGTGAACATCTATCCGCAGGAATGCGAAAATCTCCTGATCACCCATCCGAAGGTCGCCGACGCCGCCGTGTTCGGCGTGCCCAATGCCGATCTCGGCGAGGAAGTGAAGGCGGTGGTGCAGCCGATGCCGGGCGTCGTGCCGGGGCCGGCTCTCGCCGAAGAGCTGATCGCGTTCTGCGCGAAATCGCTATCGCGGCAGAAGGTGCCGCGCTCGGTCGATTTCGAGAAGGAATTGCCAAGGCTGCCGACCGGGAAGCTGTACAAGCGCCTGCTGCGGGACCGGTACTGGGGGAACAAGGCGTCGCGCATCGTGTGAAGGGCGTAGCGACGCCGGAATTTGTTGATACGATTGCGCGCAACATCTGCACAACCAGCAGAGGAACATTTCTTCGCACCTGCACTCTCTCATTGTGAGACATGAACGCTCCGCGACCTTCCGTCATCCGAATTGTCGAGGTGGCGTGCGGACTTACCGGTTGCCTCCCTCAACTTGCGTGCTATCGTTGCGGCAAACAGGCCGCAAAAGGCCGATGTCCAGGGAGGATGAGCATGCGGAGCGTGTGGGCGCTCGCCGCAATGGCGACGCTATCTGTGCTGACGGCCTCAACCACCACGCTCGCCGGCGAGCCCAAGCAGGGCGGAACCTTGCGGATGTATCACCGCGACAGTCCGGCAAACGCCTCGATCCTCGAAGGCGCGACCTATTCGGTCAACGTGCCGTTCATGGGGGTCTTCAACAATCTCGTCATCTACGACCAGCACATCGCGCAGAACAGTCCTGACACCCTCAGGCCCGAGCTGGCCGAAAGCTGGTCCTGGAGCGGCGACAACAAGAAGCTGACGTTCAAGCTGCGCCAGGGTGTCAAATGGCACGACGGCAAGCCGTTCACATCGGCCGACGTCAAGTGCTCCTTCGATCTGCTGATGGGCAAATCGCAGCAGAAGCTGCGGCAGAATCCGCGCAAGGCCTGGTACAGTGAAGTCAACGAGATCACGACGAACGGCGATTTCGAGGTTTCCTTCGACCTGAAGCGGCCGCAGCCCTCGCTGCTGGCGATGCTCGCGTCCGGCTATACGCCGGTCTATCCCTGTCACGTCTCGCCGGCGGACATGCGCACCCATCCGATCGGGACCGGACCGTTCAAGTTCGTCGAGTTCAAGGCCAACGAATCGATCAAGCTGACGCGAAATCCGGACTACTGGAAGAAGGGGCTGCCTTATCTCGACGGCATCGAATACACCATCATCACGAACCGCTCGACCGCGATTCTCGCCTTCGTCGCCGGCAAGTTCGACATGACCTTCCCGACGCACATCACGATCCCGCTGCTGAAGGACATCAAGTCGCAGGCGCCGAACGCGACCTGCGTCGTCGAGCCGACCAACGTTTCGACCAACATCATCGTCAATTCGACCTCCGCGCCGTTCGACAACATCGATATCCGCCGGGCCATGTCGCTCGCACTCGACCGCAAAGCCTTCGTCGACATCCTGTTCGAAGGCAAAGCCGATATCGGCGGCACCATGCTGCCACCGCCTCAGGGCATCTGGGGCATGCCCAAGGACAAGCTGGAGACCATCCCGGGCTACGGTCCGAACGTGAATGCGAACCGCGAGGAGGCAAAGAAGCTGATGCAGAAGGCGGGCTACGGCCCCGACAAGCATCTCGCCGTGAAAGTCTCGACACGCAACATCGCGGAATATCGCGCCCCCGCCGTGATCCTGATCGACCAGCTCAAGAGCATCTATATCGATGGCGAGCTCGACGTCGTGGAGACCGCGAACTGGTTCCCGAAAGTCGCGCGCAAGGACTACATGCTCGGCCTCAATCTGACCGGCAACTCCGTCGACGATCCCGACCAGTCCTTCTACGAGAACTATTCCTGCGGCTCGGAACGGAACTACACCAATTACTGCAACAAGGAGATCGAGAAGCTGTTCGACGTGCAGTCGCAGGAGACGGACATTGCCAAGCGCAAGCCGCTGGTGTGGGACATCGACAAGAAGCTGCAGGAGGACGTCGCCCGCCCCATCATCTTCCATGCACGGGCCGGCACGTGCTGGCAGCCCTATGTCAAGGGCGTCACGATCATGTCGAACAGCTCCTACAACGGCTTTCGCTACGAGGACGTGTGGCTCGACAAGTAACCTGCCTGGCTGAAGACTAGCGGCTCGCGGAGGGCGAAGGATGTTTGCCTATCTGGTGCGACGCCTGTTCCTGATGCTCGTGACCCTGCTCGGGATCTCGGTCGTCATCTTCGTTCTGCTGCGCATCGTGCCGGGCAACATCGTCGACATCCTGTTCGCGGCCGCCGGCTATGTCGATCCCGCCGACAAGGCCAATCTGGAAAAGGAGCTCGGCATCGACCAGCCGCTGATCGTGCAATATTGGCACTGGATCAGCGGTTTTGTGCGCGGCGACTTCGGCTACTCCTACGTCTCAGAAAAGCCGGCGCTGCAGGAGATCCTGCCGCGGATTCCGATCACGGCAAAGCTTGCGGGCCTCGCCCTATTGTTCTCGGCCTCGATCGGCATTCCCTTAGGCGTCATCAGCGCGGTCAAGCAGGGCACCCGGCTTGATTACGCCCTGCGCGTCGTGAGCCTGAGCGGCTTGTCGCTGCCCTCGTTCTGGCTGGGCCTGCTCATCCTCACCGCGGCGGTCGCGATGTTCGGCCAGATACCGATCTTCAATCCGAACCCCAAGACCTGGCTCGAGGCGTTCGCGACCTATGCCGTGCCGGCCGCCGCCGTCGGCTTCCGCAGCGCCGCGCTGACCATGCGCATCACGCGATCCTCGATGCTGGAAGTGCTGCGGCAGGACTACATCCGCACCGCGCGCGCCAAGGGCGCCTCCGATGCCGCCGTGAACTATCGTCACGCGCTGAAGAACGCGATCCTGCCCGTGATCACCGTGATCGGCATCGAGGCGGCGTTCCTGATCGGCGGGCTGATCGTCACCGAGACGGTGTTCAACATCCCCGGCGTCGCCCGCTTCCTGGTCGAGGCGATCCGCTGGCGCGACTATCCGATCGTGCAGAACCTCGTGATGTTCATCGCGGTGGTCGTGGTGGTCGCAAATTTCACCGTCGACATGCTCTACGCGGTGTTCGACCCGCGGATCAGGTACACGGATTAGGAGAGCTGTTTGGCCGCAATCGACTACGATCTCGAACTGCGACGGGCCGGGGCGCATGCGACCGGCGGGTGGCGCCGCGTGCTGTTTCTGGCGCAGCGGCACGTCTTGGGCGCGGCCGGGCTCGTCATCATGGCGGTGTTCGTGCTCACCGCGATCTTCGCCGACTTCATCGCGCGCTATGATCCCCTCACGGTGGATTCTGCGCGCGCGCTCGCTCGTCCGAGCTGGGCCCACTGGATGGGGACGGACTCGTTCGGCCGCGACGTATTCAGCCGGATCATCCACGGCGCGCGGATCTCGCTCGCGGTCGGTATCGGCTCGACCGCGCTCGGCGGCACGATCGGCGTCATCGTCGGTCTGACGTCAGGCTATCTGTCCGGCTGGGTCGATCTCGTATTCCAGCGCGTGTCGGACGTGCTGCAGGCGCTGCCGCTGCTCGTCCTCGCCCTGATCATGACGGCGGCACTCGGCCCCTCCTTGCCGAACGTCATCATTGCCATCGCCATTCCGCTGATTCCGACCGTCTCCCGCGTCATCCGCGCCAACACGCTGGCGCTGCGCGAGCAACCCTTTGTCGAGGCCGCCAAGTCGATCGGCATGAGCGAGGTGCGCATCGCGCTCCGTCATGTGCTGCCGAACACGCTGGCGCCCTTGATCGTGCTCGCCACCGCCCAGCTCGGCTCCACCATCCTGACCGAGGCTTCGCTCTCCTTCCTCGGCCTCGGCATTCCCGAGCCTTATCCGTCATGGGGCCGCATGCTCTCCGAATCCGCCGCCGAATATGTCCGCACGGCGCCCTGGCTCGTGATCTTTCCGGGCATCGCCATCAGCCTCGCCGTGTTCGGCGCCAATCTGTTCGGTGACGCCCTGCGCGACATTCTCGATCCGAGGCAACGCGGCTGATGGCGGAAAAATCCGATCTCGTGCTCGAGGTGAAGAACCTGAAGACGGTGTTCTTCACCAATTCCGGCCTGTTCAAGGCCGTCGACGACGTCTCCTTTACCGTCAAGCGCGGCGAGACGCTGGCGATCGTCGGCGAATCCGGCTGCGGCAAGAGCGTCACCGCGCTGTCGCTGATGCGCCTCGTGCCCGACCCGCCCGGCCGCATCGTGGGCGGCTCCGTCTCGCTCGAAGGCACCGATCTGCTCGCGCTGGACGAGACGCAGATGCGCGCCGTCAGGGGCAATCGCATCTCCATGATCTTCCAGGAGCCGATGACCTCGCTCAATCCGGTGATGCGGATCGGCGACCAGATCGTCGAGGCCGTGCGGCTGCACCGGAACATCCCGGCCAAGGAAGCGCAGACCATCGCCGTCGAGATGCTGCGGCTGGTGCGCATCCCCGAGCCGGCGCGGCGGGCGCGCGAATATCCGCACCAGCTCTCCGGCGGCATGCGCCAGCGCGCGATGATCGCCATGGCGCTGGCCTGCCGACCGGCGCTCTTGATCGCGGACGAGCCGACCACCGCGCTCGACGTCACCATCCAGGCGCAGATCCTGGCGTTGATCCTCGACCTGCAGAAGGAGCTGGGCACGGGCCTCGTGCTGATCACGCATGATCTCGGCGTCGTCGCGCAGACCGCGCAGCGCGTGATCGTGATGTATGCGGGGCGAAAGGTCGAGGAGGCCAGCGTCGAAGCGCTGTTCGCCGCGCCCAAGCATCCCTATACGCGCGGGCTGATGGCCTCGATCCCGGCGGTCCCGGCATCCGGCGTCGCCGCGCCGGCGCGGCTGAACGAAATCCCGGGCACGGTGCCGTCACTGGTACGGCTGCCGAAGGGTTGCGCCTTCGCGCCGCGCTGCAAGCTCGCCATCAAGCGTTGCGAGGCCGAATATCCGCCGCTGGCGGATTGGGGCGGCGGCCATCTTGCCGCCTGCTGGCGCGCCGAAGAAGTCGCGGAGGTGGCATGACCGAGGCGCTGCTCGAGGTCACCGACCTCAAGAAACATTACCCGGTGCGCGCCGGCGTGTTGCGACGCCAGGTCGGCACCGTGCACTCGGTCGACGGCGTCTCGTTCTCGCTTAATGCCGGCGAGACGCTCGGGCTGGTCGGGGAATCCGGCTGCGGCAAGTCGACGGTGGCGCGCAGCGTGCTGCGCCTGGTCGAGCCGACCTCGGGCCAGATCCGGCTCGACGGGGAGGATATCACCCACCTCTCCAAGACAGCGCTGCGGCCGCATCGCCGCTCGATGCAGATCGTGTTCCAGGATCCTTTCGCCTCGCTCAATCCGCGCATGACCGCCGGCGACATCGTCGGCGAGCCGCTCGCCGTGCATGGGCTTGCGACCGGCAAGGAGCTGGAAGCGCGGGTCGCAAGGCTGTTCGAGCAGGTGGGCTTGCGGCCCGACCAGATGCGCAACTTCCCCCATCAATTCTCCGGCGGCCAGCGCCAGCGCATCTGCATCGCCCGCGCGCTGGCGCTGGGGCCGCGCCTGATCGTTTGCGACGAGCCGGTCTCCGCGCTCGACGTCTCGATCCAGGCGCAGGTGATCAATCTCCTGATCGACCTGCAGCGGCAGCACGGCTTCTCTTATCTCTTCATCGCGCACGACCTCGCCGTGGTCGCTCATATCAGCCACCGTGTCGCCGTGATGTATCTCGGCCGCATCGTGGAGATCGCCGACAAGGACGAGCTGTTCCGCAACCCGCGCCACCCCTACACGCAGGCTCTGCTCGCCTCGGTGCCGATCGCCAATCCGCTGGCGAAGAAGCTCGCGCCGCTGGTCGACGGCGACGTGCCGAGCCCGGTCAATCCGCCGCCAGGCTGCGCATTTCACACCCGCTGCCGGTTTGCGGTGGCGCGGTGCAAGACGGAACGGCCAACGCTGCTGGACGCCGGTGGCGGACACCAGGTCGCGTGCCTGCTCAATGACGGAACGGGGCGAAGCCAGTAGGCCGTGTCCTCATAAAAGCAATGTCAGCTCCTGAGGGAAGAGCGGAAATCTTCTGCTGGGCAGAGCGCTGCTGTTTTTGACCCGATGCGGACGTCATCCGCGTCCAGATTTTCCATCGAAGACCCTGGGCGATCGGATAGGATAAATGCTCACGAACCCCGGGGCATACATGAGACGGCGGCAACTTCTCTGGACGATGGTCGGAGTGGCGAGCGCATGGTCCTTCCGGTCGCGTGCGCAACAGCCAGCCAGAATGCCGGTGATCGGTATCCTGCTGACGGGCAATCCGGATCCAGCAATCTTCCTCGGCGGATTTGGCCAGGCCCTCCGTGAAGCAGGTTACGTTGACCGCCTGAATATTCGATTGGAGGTTCGCTCTGCTGGGGGAAACAGCGGTTTGCTCACGGAAAGGGCGGCTGAATTAGTCGAGCTGAAGGTTGATATTATCGTCGCGTCCCTCACGCCGGCCATTCAAGCCGCAAGACAGGCAACCAGCGATATTCCGATCGTGATGGCGCCCGCGGGCGAACCGGTCGGCACGGGACTCGTTGAAAGTCTGGCGCGACCGGGAGGCAATGTGACTGGCGTATCAGCGGCGACTGCGGAATTGGCAGGCAAGAGTCTCGAGCTCGTCCGAGAAGTCATACCGTCCGCTCGCCGGATAGCGGTCCTCGCGAATGAGGCCGATCCGCTCGCGAAGCCGTTCCTTGAACAGATTAACCGGGGTGCTCGTATAATTGGGCTTCAAATCGATACGACAATGGTGCGGCCTGAGACGCGGCTGGACGCGGTGTTCGCTGGCATCAGTGACAGGCGCGCCGATGCTCTCGTCGTTCAAGGGAGCCTCCAGCGCAAGGAGCTATTTGATTTGGCGATCAAACATCGCTTGCCGTCGTTTTCGAGCAACCGGCAGGTCGCGACCACAGGAGGGCTGGTAACTTACGCAGCCGACAGTATGGAGGTTCTGCGCGGCGCGGTAGGATACGTCGACAGAATTCTCAAAGGTGCGAAGCCCGCTGATCTGCCCGTCGTGCAGCCCACCAGGTTCGAACTGGTGATCAATCTCAGGACCGCCAAAGCCCTTGGCCTCACTATTCCGCCGACTCTGCTCGCCCGCACCGACGAGGTGATCGAATGATCGCTTCCGGCCCTTCAGTGACATCGAAAGATTGCTGCTTCTCCACCAAAGCGACTTGTCCGCCGTGGCTCGAAGAGCGAAGGCGGAAGCGTGCCCACCATCCCGCGTAATCGTCGGGCATTCGTGGGCACGGCGCTTCGCACCTTTGGCCACCCTACGAGACCGCGTTTGCGGCGAGCTAACCGGCCCCGATCTCCGCGACGATCCTGCCCGTGGTCACCTGATCGCCCTCGGCAACATCGATCGTGCCGACCACGCCGTCGATGCCGGCCTTGTGGACGTGCTCCATCTTCATCGCTTCCAGCGTCATGACCGGCTGGCCGGCGGCGACGCGGTCGCCGGGCTTGACCAGCACGGCGACGACGCGGCCGTTCATGGCGGCGCGGACCTTGCCGTCGCCGCCGTTGCTCGCGGCTGCTTTTGGCGCGGCGAGGGGGAGATCGGTGACCGCGAGCGGAATGCCGCGGTGCTGGAGATAGAGCCGATCGCCGTCGCGCAGGAATTTGGCGCTGTCCATCACCGCATTGTGGCGAAAGCGGACGGCGGCAGCATCGAGCTGCTCAATCTCGAAACGGTCTTGCCGGCCATCAGTGGCAACGGTGTAGCTGCCGTCGCGTTCGCGCGTGACTTCGAGCTCCAGCGTCTGGCCGGCGATCTCGATCTTCGCCGGAAGCGGGAACGTTGCCGATAGACTCCGGCCGCCCTGCCAGGACGGCGCACGCGGGCTTGTGACGTAGAGCAGCAGGCCCGCCAGCGCCATATCGAATGCCGCGTCTGCCTGCGGCGCCAGCAATTCGTCGCGGTGCGCGCCGATGAAGGCCGTCGTCGCTTCGCCCCTGGCAAAGCCGGGATGGCGCAGGCACGACAACAGAAACGCCTGATTGGTCGTCACGCCGAACGCCGTGAGCTGCTCGAGTCCGACGATCAGCCGGCCCCTCGCCTCCTCGCGCGTCGCGCCGTGGCTGATCACCTTGGCAATCATGGAATCGTAGAACGGCGGGATCTCCGAGCCCGATTGCAACGCGTGCTCGACGCGGATGCTTTCCGGCACCTGCCAGCGCGTCATGCGGCCCGATTGCGGCATGAAATCGTGCCCCGCATCTTCCGAGCAGAGCCGCACCTCGATGGCGTGGCCGGAGAATCTGATGTCCTGCTGCTTTACCGGCAAGGGTTCGCCACGCGCGACGCGCAACTGCAGCTCGACGAGATCGAGCCCGGTGATCGCCTCGGTGACGGGATGCTCGACCTGCAGGCGCGTGTTCATCTCCATGAAGTAGAACGCGCCGCCTTGATCGAGCAGGAATTCCAGCGTACCGGCGCCTTCATAGCGCAGCGCCTTGACCGCGGCGACCGCCACCTCGCCCATTCGGGCGCGCAGCTCCGGCGTGACCGCCGGCGACGGCGCCTCCTCGATCAACTTTTGGTGCCGCCGTTGCACCGAGCAATCGCGCTCGCCGAGATGAATGGCGTTGCCGTGGCTGTCGCCGAACACCTGGATCTCGATGTGCCGCGGATTCTGGATCGCGCGCTCGAGGATAACGGTGGGATCGCCGAACGCCGCCTTCGCCTCCGACCGCGCGCTGCGCAGCGCATCACCAAAGGACGCAGCATCCGTGACCAGCCGCATGCCGCGGCCACCGCCGCCGGCGACCGCCTTGATCATCACGGGAAAACCGATCTTTCTGGCTTCCGCGAGCATGACCTCGTCGCCCTGATCGGCGCCCTGGTAGCCGGGCACGACCGGCACGCCGGCCTTCTTCATGATCTCCTTGGCGCCGGCCTTGTTGCCCATCGCTTCGATCGCCTGCGGCGACGGGCCGATGAAGACGAGGCCGGCATCCTTGCAGGCTTGCGCAAAGTCCTCGTTCTCGGCGAGAAAGCCATAACCGGGGTGAACGGCATCCGCACCGCTGGCTTTGGCCGCCGCGATGATGGCGGGGATGTTGAGATAGGACTGCGCCGGCAAGGCTTCGCCGATGCGCACGGCCTGGTCGGCTTCCCGCACATGGCGCGCATCGCGATCCGCATCCGAATAGACCGCGACGACGCCAAGGCCGAGCTGCCGTGCGCTGCGCATCACGCGCAGTGCGATCTCGCCGCGATTGGCGACCAGAACCCTGAAGAACGGACGATGCTGCACTGATCCGTTCCTCATGGGCGGGCTACCGAAAACTGCATGCGCTGGGGCGTGCGCGCATCGCCCTCGCGGCAGATCGCGAGCACCTCGGACAGCACCGCGCGGGTGTCGCGCGGATCGATCACGCCATCGTCGAGCACGCGGGCGCTGGTTGAGAACACATCCATCTGCCCGTCGAACACGCCGACGATCTGCGCCTTCATGGCGTCGAGCTTGTCCTTCTCGATGGGCTTGCCGCGGCGCGCCGCTGCGGTCTCGGTCACGATTGCCATGGTCTCGGCGGCCTGCTCGCCGCCCATCACCGCCGTCTTGGCATTGGGCCAGGAGAAGCAGAAGCGCGGATGGAAGCCGCGACCGCACATGCCGTAATTGCCGGCGCCGAACGACGCGCCGCAATAGATAGTGATCTGCGGCACCGTCGCCGAGGTCACCGCCTGGATCATCTTGGAGCCGTGCTTGATCATGCCGGCCTCTTCATAGGCCTTGCCGACCATGTAGCCGGTGGTGTTGTTGAGGTAGAGCAGCGGCGTCCGGGTCTGGCAACAGGCCTGGATGAAATGCGTCGCCTTGTTGGCCCCGGCGGGATCGAGCGGGCCGTTGTTTGTGATGATGCCGATGGCCTGGCCTTCGATGCGGGCATGGCCGCAGACGGTGGCCGGGCCGTAATTCGGCGCCATCTCGGTGAAATCGGAATCGTCGACGATGCGCGCGATCACCTGTTTCATGTCCACGGGGCGCTTGTGGTCCATCGGCATGATGCCGAGCAGCTCGTCCTGGTCGTAGCGCGGCGGCTTGAATTGCACTGAGGCTTTGGCCGGCCGCTCCCATTGCAGCGCCGCCATGATCTCGCGCGCGATGCGCAAGCCATCGCGATCGTCTTCGGCGAGATAGTCGCCGAGGCCGGAGACCTGCGTGTGCATCTCGGCGCCGCCGAGCTCTTCCTCGGTCGCGATCTCGCCGGTCGCGGCCTTCAGCAGCGGGGGACCCGCGAGGAACGCGCGGGTGCGGCCGCGGACCATCACGATGTAGTCGGAGAGGCCGGTCTGATAGGCCCCGCCGGCGGTGGAGGAGCCGTGTGTCACGGTGACGACCGGGAGACCCGCAGCGGAGAGCAGCGCCAGATTGCGAAAGATGTTGCCGCCGCGGACGAAATCCTCGACGCGATAACGCAGCAAATTGGCGCCGGCGCTTTCGACCAGCTGGACATAGGGCAGCTTGTTCTCCAGCGCGAGCTCCTGCACCCGCAGCGTCTTGTCGAGGCCGTAAGGTTGCAGCGCGCCGGCATCGATGCCGGAATCGCTCGCGCTGACCATGCAGCGGATGCCCGAGACGAAGCCGATGCCGGCGATGACACCGCCGCCCGGCACGCTCTTGCTCGCATCCGGCACGTCGAACATGTAGCCGGCGAGCGTCGACAGCTCGATGAAGGGCGCGCCGGGATCGAGCACCAGCGCGACGCGCTCGCGCGGCAGCAATTGGCCGCGCTTGTGGAAACGGTCCTTTGCCGCGGCCGACGCCGTGCGCGTGCGCTCTTCCAGCGCGCGCATGCGGTCGATCAGTGCGAGCATGCCGTCGCGATTGGCGTGGAAGGCGGCGCTGCCGGGGGAAATGGTGTTTTCGAGAATGGACATGACAGACCTTGATCGTCATTCCGGGGCGCGCGAAGCGTGAACCCGGAATCTCGAGGTTCCGGGTTCGATGCTGCGCATCGCCCCGGAACGACGGGGATACTCAGCGATTTGTCCCAAAGATCGTCCGCGCCTCAGCCGGGCTTGCGATCTCGCGGCCTGCTCGCCTTGCGCAGGCGGCGACGGCCTCGATCAGCTGGCCGTTCGAGGTCACCTTCTTGCCGTCGGCGAGATAGAAGGTGTCCTCGAGACCGGTGCGTAAGTGGCCGCCGAGCTCGGCGCAGCGCTGGTGCAGCGGCCAGATCTCCTCGCGGCCGATGGCGGTGACCTGCCAATGCGCTTCGGGACGCTTGAGCTTGATCAGGATCGGCAGCAGCTCGGGATCAGCCGGCATGCCGGAGGCGACGCCCATCACGAAGTTATATTCGAGCGGCCCCTTGTACATGCCGACTTGGGTGTACATGCCGACGCAGCGCACGATGCCGACGTCGAAACATTCGAACTCGGGGATGGTGCCGACCGCGTTCATGACGTCGAGATAGTCCTTCACCTTCTCGACCGCGTTGTCGAACATCATTGGCGGCCAGGCCCAGCTGTTGTCGGCCTTCACCTTCAGATAGTTCAGTGAGCCGGCGTTGCAGGCGGCGATCTCCGGCCTGGTCTCGCGGATGCAGTCGAGCGCGCCGGAATAGTTCGGCCCCGACACGCCCGAGGTATGATTGATGATCACGCCGGGACAGGCTTCGCGGATCGCCTGCTGGATCTCCTTGCTGACCGCGACCTCCCAGGACGGCAGATGCCCCTTGCCCGGCGCCTGCTGGCGCAGGTGGATATGCATGATGGACGCGCCGGCGTCGAACGCAGCCTTGGCCTCGCGCGCCATCTGCTCGGGCGTCACGGGCACGTTGTGCTGCTTCGGATCGGTGAGCACGCCGTTCAGCGCGCAGGTGATGACGGCCTTGTCGCTCATGCCAAAAGTATCTCGCACGTTGAGAATTCAACGCTTGCGATCATGTGATGCGCGAGATGCGGCTTCTTGCGCGGAGAAGCTGGAAAAGGGGCGAGCTTTCGTTTGGTGGGTTAGCGCAGCGTAACCCACCAACGTCTCTTGCCGCAGATGCATAAGTGGTGGGTTACGCCTTCGGCTAACCCACCCTATGAAGCTACGAAGCCTCCGGGAGCCTTACCGTCTCGGTGCTGCGATAAATGGCAAGGTCCCGCGATCCGACGAAGATCGCGCGCGGCTTCAATCCATAGAAGCGACGAATCGAGTGGCTGAAATGGGTGGAGTCGGGATAGCCGATGTCCTGCGCGAGATGGGCGAGGTTGAGGTCCTGGTTGGCGAAGTGCAGCAAGTGCCGCGCGCGCTTCCAGGCGCGGAAGGAGCGGAAGGAGATGCCGGTCTCCTCCTTGAAGAGATGCAGGAAGCGCGAGGCGGAGAGGCCTGCTTCCGCCGCGCAGGTGTCGGCCGTCACCGGCTCGCCGGAGAATCGCTCGATGCGGGCGACGGCGCGGGTCACGCGCGGGTCGAGCACGCGGCGCGGTAGCGCTTCGCCGAAGCACATCTCGTCGAACTCGGCCGTGGTGATGTCGCCATAGCGACGCTGGCGCAGCAGCGCGTAGGCGGCAAGGATCTTGCGGGCATAGGCGGCCTTGTCCGGACCGCACAGCCGCTCGGCCAACGCCTCGATCACGCCATCCGGCATGCTTTCGGGCTCCAGCGTCACGCTAATGACGGTGCGATAGTCGCTGGCGATGGTGTGCCGCTGGTTCGGCAGGGTCACGACCAACTCGTCCGAGGTGTGGACGTCGTCGATCGTCAGATCCAGGCTGCCCTTCACCGCGACATAGACATGGCAGCAGCCGGGGGTGCGCTTGCGAGGGCGGCCGAGCAGGCCGGCATAGAATACCCGCTCGGGCGTGATCAGCATCAGATGGTCGGATTCGCGACCTTTATCTTCCATTGGGATCCTCCTCGCGCGGCTCTCTGGCCGCTGCGGACGGGGGTCACCTTAGCGGAAATTTGGGCGCTGTCACGACGGGATAGCGCTGTCATCGAAACGAGCGCCGTCGTTCCGGGGCAGTCTGCAGGACTGAACCCGGAACCGCGAGGTTGCTGCGCGAGATTCCGGGGTTCGCGCTATTGCGCGCCCCGGAATGACAGTGTCCCTTACGCCCTCACCCTCGGCGCGACATTCTGCTCTTTCCCGGCCTTCTGCTCCGCAGCAACGGCACGCTTGAAACCGTCGCGCTGCTGGAGGCGTGCCCAATAGGCCGCGACATTGGGCCCAAAATCCTTGGCGAGCCCGATATTGTCGGCCAGCCGAAGCGCATAACCGATGACAATGTCCGCGGCGGTGAAGCGGCCGGCGCACAAGGTTTCGGCATTTGCGGTGGCTGCCTCGACGGCGCGCAGCCGGCCCAGGAACCACTTTGCATAGTCGGTAGCGACCTGTGGATTGCGGCGTTCCTCCGGCTCGAGCTGGGTGTAGCGGAGCACCAGCGTCTGCGGGAAGGTTAACGTGGCGTCGCTGAAATACATCCAGTTCAGAAAGGCCCCATAAGCGGGATCCTCCGGTCCGACCATCAGCGGCGTCGGGCCGTATTTGATGCCGAGATAGTGGCAGATGCCGGAGGATTCGGTCATCCGCGTCTCGCCATCGACTAGGAAGGGAATCGTGCCGAGCGGGTTGAGCGCGAGATATTCCTTGGCGAAGACCCGCGGCGGGAACGGCAGCATCCTCAATTCGTAGGGCAGCCCCATCTCCTCCAGCATCCAGAGCGGACGAAACGAGCGCGCGGCGTCGCAGTGATAGAGCGTGATCATCAGGAGCTTCCTTTGCTGCCGGGCAGCGTGCCCATCATCTTGCACAGGACCATCAGCATGACCTCGTCGGCGCCGCCGCCGATCGAGGTCAGGCGGCTGTCGCGGTAGGCGCGGCTGACCGGCGTCTCGTTGGTAAAGCCCATCCCGCCCCAATATTGCAAGCAGGCGTCGGTGAGCTCGCGGCCGAGCCGGCCGGCCTTCAGCTTGGCCATGGTCGCGAGCCGCGTCACGTCCTCGCCGGCGACCAGCTGCTCGCCGGCGCGATAGATCAGCGCGCGCAAGAGCTCGACCTCGGTCTGCATCTCCGCCAGCTTGAAGTGCACGATCTGGTTGTCGAGGATGCTCTGGCCGAAGGCCTTGCGGTTGCGGGTGTATTCGATGGTCTGGTCGATGATGTATTCATGCGCCTTCAAGCAGGCCGCCGCGCCCCAGAGCCGCTCCTCCTGGAACTGGATCATCTGGTAGGTGAAGCCCTTTCCCTCCTCGCCGATCCGGTTGCGCTTGGGCACGCGGACATTGTCGAAGAAGATCTGCGCGGTATCGGACGAGCGCATGCCCATCTTGTCGAGCTTGCGGGCGACCGTGACGCCCTTGCTCTTCATGGGGACGCAGATCAGCGATTTGTTGCGGTGAACCGGACCATCGCCGGTGTTGGCGAGCAGGCAGATCCAGTCGGCTTGCGTGCCGTTGGTGATCCACATCTTGCCGCCCGTGATGACGTAGTCGTCGCCGTCGGAACGTGCCTGCGTCTTGATCGAGGCGACGTCGGAGCCGGCGCCGGGCTCGGAGACGCCGATGCAGGCGACGAAATCGCCCGAGATCGAGGGCGCCAGGAATTCGCGCCGCACCTCGTCGGAGCCGAACCGCGCCAGCGCCGGCGTTGCCATGTCGGTCTGCACCCCGATCGCCATCGGCACGCCGCCGCAGGCGATGGCCCCCAACTCCTCCGCCATCATCAACGCGTAGGAATAATCGAGGCCGGAGCCGCCGAACTCAACGGGCTTGTTCAGGCCGAGAAAGCCGAGGCTGCCCATCTTCTTGAACAGCGCGTGCGCCGGGAAGATGTCGGCCTTCTCCCACTCATCGACATGAGGATTGATCTCATTGGCAATGAACTTTTGCAGGGAACGGCGGATGTCGTCGTGGTCGGCGGTGAATAGCATTATTTCCCCTTTGTCATTCCGGGGCGCGCGAAGCGCGAACCCGGAATCTCGATATGTTAGGACTCATCTCTGGGTCCCGGGTTCGCGCTACGCGCGCCCCGGGACGACGGTCATCACAATCCCATCTGCCGGCTGGCCAGATCCTTCATGATCTCCTCGGTGCCGCCGCCGATGGCGTTGACCTTGACCTCGCGGTAGATGCGCTCGGCCTTGATGCCGCGCATGAAGCCAGCGCCGCCGAAGATCTGCACGGCTTCCGAGGCACAGAACGCCATGGTCTGCGTCGCCTGGTTCTTCATCATGCAGATGTCGGCGACCGGGCTCTCGCCCTGCCCGAGCCGCCAGGCCAGCATTTCCAGCATCGCCTGGCTGGCTGCGACCTTCTGGGCCATGTCGACGATCTTGTGACGGATGACCTGGTGCTGCGCGAGCGGCTTGCCGAAGGTCTTGCGCTCCCTGGCGTAGGCGATCGCCTCATCGAGGCAGACCCGGGCGAAGGCGGTGCAGCCTGCCGCCATGCCCATGCGCTCGCTGTTGAAGTTCTGCATGATGATCTTGAAGCCTTGGCCCTCCTCGCCGATCAGGTTTCCGGCCGGCACGCGGCATTGGTCGAAATGCAGCGTCGCGGTGTCGGAGGCCCACCAGCCCATCTTCTTCAGCTTGGTGCGCGACAGGCCGGGCGTGTCGCCCTCGATCAGCAGCAGGCTGACGCCGCCGGCGCCCTCGCCGCCCGTACGCACGGCGACAGTCAGATAGTCGGCGCGCATCCCTGAGGTGATGAAGGTCTTCTCGCCACTCACGACGTAGTGATCGCCGTCGCGCGGCGCCCTCGTGCGGAGGTTCGCAACGTCGGAGCCGCCGCCCGGCTCGGTGATGGCGAGCGCGGAGATCTTCTCGCCGGCCAACACCTGCGGCAGCACGCGCGCCTTCACCTCGGGACGCGCCGCGCGCGCGATCGGCGGCGAGCCGATGGTGTGGCTCATCAGGCTGGCGCTGATGCCGCCCGCTCCCGCCTGCGCCAGCTCCTGGCTTGCGACGATCTTCATGAACTGGTCGGCGGCGACCCCGCCATATTCCTCGGGGAATCCGAGACCCAACAGCCCGATCTCGGCCGCCTTGCGATAGAGCTCGCGCGGGAATTCGCCGGCTTCGTCCCACTCATGGGCGAACGGGACGATCTCCTTCTCAACGAAGCGGCGCATCACGTCGCGAAACGCGTCGTGCTCGGCGGTATAGAACGGGCTTTTCATCGCACACATGCCTCGTGGACGGATTCGTCGCGGCAACCATGGCCGGAACCTGGGCGGCCCACTTGCGCGGAGTGGCTGATCGGCGCGGACGATCCGGCCGACGCAGCAAGCTAGCAACTCAACGCAAGACGATTTTCACCGCTCGCAGGCCAACTCTGACGAAAAAAAACGTTGCTGCACAGACTCCGGCGGGCCCCCAGGGCCACGCCGGGCATAGTGCGCGAGCAGCAAGACAGCGGGCGGCACAAGACCGCCGAGGGAGGAATTTTTGGCCGTTCGCTACTACGACTGGATCGTCCATCATGGCCGACGTACGCCGAACAAGATCGCGCTGATCGACCTCGCAAGCGAGCGACGCCTGACCTATTCGCAGCTCGACGCCCGCGTCTCGCGCCTCGCCTCCTTCCTGCGTCACACGCTGAATGTCTCACGCGGCGACCGTGTCGCGGTGCTGGCGCTGAACACGACCGATACGCTGGAGGTGCAGTTCGCCTGCGGCCGGCTGGGCGCCATCTTCGTGCCGCTGAACCCCCGCCTCGCCGTACCCGAGCTTCAGTTCATCACCGCCGATTGCGCGCCCAAGGTGATGATCCACGACGCCGACCTGGCGGAAACCGCGCTGAGCGTCGCTAAGCTCTGCGGCATCGCAACCAGCCTGCTGCTTGGACCCGGCGGGTCCTATGAGGCCGGCATCGCCGGCGCAAGACCGCTGGCGCGCGCCGAGCAGGTCACGCTCGATGACGTCTCGACCATCATGTACACGTCAGGCACGACGGGCCATCCCAAGGGCGCGACCATCACCCATGGCATGACGTTCTGGAATTGCGTCAATCTCGGCGGCCCCGCCTGCATCGGGCCCTCCTCGGTCCTGCTCACCGTGCTGCCGCTGTTCCATACCGGCGGGCTCAACTGCTACACCAATCCGGTGCTGCATGCCGGCGGCACCGTGATGATCATGCGCGCCTTCGATCCCGGCACCGCGCTCGGCCTGATCAACGATCCCGCGCAGGGCATCAACGTGTTCTTCGGGGTGCCGGCGATCTACCAGTTCATGGCGCAACACCCCGCCTTCGCGACGACGGATCTCAGCCGGCTGATCGTCGGCGGGGTCGGCGGCGCTCCGATGCCGGTCCCGCTGCTGAAGGTCTGGGAGGCGCGCGGCGTCGCGCTGCAGCAGGGTTACGGCATGACGGAGACCTCGCCGGCCGTGCTGGTGCTCGATCGCGAGGATGCAGCGCGCAAGGCCGGCTCCGCCGGCAAGCCGGTGCTGCATACCGAAGTGCGCATCGTGCGCCCCGACGGCAGCGATGCCGATGTCGGCGAGCTTGGCGAGCTCTGGGTCAAGGGACCCAACATCACGCCGGGCTATTGGAACAGGCCGGAGGCAAACAAGACCTCCTTCACCGACGGCTGGCTGCATACGGGCGACGCCACGCGCGTCGACGAGGAAGGCTTTTACTACATCGTCGATCGCTGGAAGGACATGTACATTTCCGGCGGCGAGAACGTCTATCCGGCCGAGGTGGAGAACGTCCTGCACCAGCTCGCGGCCGTCGCGGAAGCCGCCGTGATCGGCATTCCCGATCCGCAATGGGGCGAGGTCGGCCTTGCCATCCTTGCGGTCAAGCCGGGCCAGAAGCTGACCGAGGCCGATGTCTTTGCACATTGCTCGGCCAATCTGGCGCGCTTCAAATGCCCGCGCCAGATCCGCTTCGTCGACGCGCTGCCGCGCAACGCCACCGGCAAGATCCACAAGCCGACGCTGCGGAAGGATTTCTCGATCGCTTCCGAGGTCGACAAGAAAGTTGCCAATGCCTGACCAGAGCGCCCCTCGCGGGCGCCTTTCTTTTTGAAGTGCCTGCCCAACCCAGAAGAAAACCCAAGGAATTTCCATGAAGAACAAGAAACTCGTTCTGCTCGCCGCCGCGGCGGCCCTGACCTTGCTCTCCGTCCAAGGCGCCTCTGCGCAGAAGAAATACGACACCGGGGCCAGCGACACCGAGATCAAGATCGGCAATGTCGAGGCCTATTCCGGCCCCGCTTCCGCCTACGGCATCATCGGCAAGACCGAGGAGGCCTATTTCAAGATGATCAACGACCAGGGCGGCATCAACGGCCGCAAGATCAACTGGATCTCCTACGACGACGGCTATTCGCCGCCCAAGACCGTGGAGCAGGTCCGCAAGCTGATCGAGAGCGACGAAGTGTTCCTGGTCTTCAACGCGCTGGGCACCCCGACCCAGACCGCCGTGCAGAAATATCACAATTCGAAGAAGGTGCCGCAGCTCTTCCTCGCCACCGGCGCCAGCAAGTGGAACGACCCGAAAGGCTTCCCCTGGACCATGGGCTTCCAGCCGAGCTACCGCGTCGAGGCGCGGATCTTCGCGAAGTACATCCTGCAGGCCAAGCCCGACGCCAAGGTCGCGATCTTCTATGCCAATGACGATTTCGGCAAAGACTACGTCGCCGGCATCAAGGAGATCTTCGGCGACAAGGCCTCTTCCCTGATCGTCGCGGAAGAGAGCTACGAGACCACCGAGCCGTCGATCGACTCGCACATCGTCAAGCTGAAGGGCACCGGCGCCAATGTCTTCGTCAACATCTCGACGCCGAAATTCGCCGCCCAGGCGATCAAGAAGATCGCCGAGCTCGAATGGAAGCCGATGCATGTCATGACCGACGTATCGATCTCGATCGGCGCCGTGATGAAGCCGGCAGGCCTCGATGCATCCGAAGGCGTGCTGTCGGCGACCTATCTGAAGGACGCATCCGACCCGCAGTGGAAGGACGACGAGGGCATGAAGAAGTTTCTCGCCTTCGTCGACAAATACATGCCGGGCGCCAACGTCTCCGACACCAACCTCGTCTACGGCTATGCCGCAGCGCAGACCATGGTGCAGACGCTGAAGCAGTGCGGGGACAATCTGACGCGGGAGAACGTGATGAAGCAGGCCGCCAGCCTGAAGGACTTCACGCCCGATACGCTGATCCCCGGCATCAAGATCAATACCGGCGCCAACGACTTCGCGCCGATCGAGCAGCTCAAGATGATCCGCTTCAAGGGCGGCCAGTGGGAGCTGTTCGGCGATATCATCAGCGCCGAAACCGGGGGTTGACGCGCCGTCCAGCCGCGCGACGAGATGTCGAATGGCGGCCGAGAGGCCGCCATTCTCTTGTCTGTCGCAGGCTATAGCGTCAAGAACAGCGCAAAAGGCTCTTCTACCGTGCGGCGCAGGTGCTTTCGATACAGGGCATGATTGGCGTCGTCGGGCGCGACCCGTCCCAGCGAAGGCTGCGGGACGTTCCTGAGCGGCACATAGGCGATCGGCGCCGCGATCGGCGTGAGCTGCGAGCCGGGACCAGCGCGCAGTGTCGAGATGATGCCGTACATCTCGCCGGACACCGTCGGCCGCGACACCGTGATGACGCGATGCTGGCCGTGCTTGATGATGACGAGGTAGATGAAGCCGGACTGATGGGGCACCGCGACCTCGCCGGTATGCTCGTAGGCAGCATCGGTCCGGTCGCCCTCGCGGAAGACCAGCGAGGAGACCTTCGGCTCCCAAACGATCTCGGTGCGGTAGGCGAAGATCGCGTCCTTGTCGCCGAACGACGGCCGCAACGTGATGTAGACGTCCTCGAGCCAGGTCACGGCGCGATGCGCATAGGAGCCGAGACTGTCGGGAGCGACATCGTTGGCGGCCTGAGGCGCCGCCACGACGGGGGTTTTGCGCAAGGAGACGCCCAGCGCCTGCTCAAGCCGGACCGTCGTCGCCAGCGTGAACGGCCGACGCCCGCCGAGCACTTTCTCCAGTGTCGACAGGCTGATCTTGGCCTGCTCGGCCAGCGCCTGCCGGGAGATCCGGCGCCTCGCAAGCTCCTCGCGAATGGTCTCGGCGATCTCGCGACTCTGCTCGTCCGAAAGCTGCTTGTCGTTCAGTTTGTCCTGCATCCGCATCGCTAGCCCTGCTCCGGCACGCCCATTCTAGCAGGCCGGACAAACCAGCACAAAACCGCACATGACCGCCCCGGCTGCGGCGCGCCCGGCCAGCCGTGGCGGAACATTGCCGATCATTCTGCTCGCGAAATCAGCCCCTTCCGGCGAATGCTCAGAGCCAGCAAACGTCCCTCCGGGAGCTGGCCAAATGAACACCTACGACACAGCCGACAACGACGAGCACCCCATGTTGAGCCGGCTGATCAAGCTCGGATTGTTTCTTCTCGCGCAGGGCATCGCGGTGATGCTGATGGCCTTCGTGGCCCTGCTCGTCAGCTTCGGGACGAGCTGGTCGGCAACGACCGAGCAGGCCGGTCTGCTCCAGCCCGGCGATGCCCGGTCCGGTACGCTGCTTCTGAAGGAAGATGGCGCCGTCATCGAGGCGATCCGCCTCGGTATCGACGTCGACATCACGGTCTCCGGCCCGACGCTGCGCGCCCGGGTCACTCAGGTCTTCCGCAATCCGAGCAAGGATTGGGTCGAGGCAACCTATGTCTATCCGCTTGCGACCGGCGGCGCGGTCGATACGCTGAAGATGGTGGTCGGCGACCGCGTCATCGTCGGAGACATCAAGGAGCGGCAGCAGGCGCGCATAATCTACGAAGAGGCGCGCCGCGCCGGCCAGAAGGCCGCGCTCACCGAGCAGGAACGCCCGAATATCTTCACCAATTCGGTGGCCAATATCGGTCCCGGCGAAACCGTGCTGGTGCAGATCGAATATCAGGAGCCGGTGCATCAATCCGGCAATGAATATTCGCTCCGCCTGCCGCTGGTGGTCGGACCGCGCTACAACCCGGTGCCGATCGTCCAGAGCGTCGATTTCCGCAAGGATGGATCGGGCTGGGGCGCGGCGACCTCGGATCCGGTGCCGGACCGTGACCGCATCTCGCCGCCCGTGCTGGACCCTGCCAAGGCTGCCCCGATCAATCCGACCAGCATCACGGTGCGCCTGAAGGCCGGCTTCGCGCTTGGCGAGGTCAAGAGCCACCATCACAAGGTCAAGATCGAGAGTCCGGACAGCGCGACACGCGTCGTCACTCTCGCCGACGGCGCTGTCCCAGCCGACCGCGACTTCGAGCTGACCTGGCAGCCCGCCGCCGACAAGGCGCCAACGGTCGGCCTGTTCCGCGAACATGTCGGCGATGCCGACTACCTTCTCGCGTTCGTCACCCCGCCCAGCGCCGAGCAGGCGATGCAAAAGCCGCTGCCGCGTGAGGTGGTGTTCGTGATCGACAATTCGGGGTCGATGGGCGGCACGTCGATGATCCAGGCCAAGGCGAGCCTCACTTACGCGCTCTCTCGGCTTCAGCCGGCCGATCGCTTCAATGTCATTCGCTTCGACGACACGATGGACATGCTGTTCCCCGCCGCCGTGCCGGCAGATGCTGCGCATATCGGCGAGGCGACCTCCTTCGTGAGCGCGCTACAGGCGCGCGGCGGCACCGAGATGGTGCCGGCGATGCGCGCCGCACTGGCCGACAAGCTCGGCGAGAGCGGCATGGTTCGCCAGGTCGTCTTCCTGACCGATGGCGCAATCGGCAACGAGCAGCAATTGTTCGAAACCATCACGGCGATGCGCGGCCGCTCGCGCATTTTCATGGTCGGCATCGGATCGGCGCCCAACACCTATCTGATGACACGCGCCGCCGAGCTCGGCCGTGGAGCCTTCACCCATATCGGCTCCGTCGAGCAGGTGGAGGAGCGCATGCGCGGCTTGTTCGCCAAGCTCGAAAACCCGGCCGTGACCGGCCTCACCGCGAAGTTCTCCGAAGCCAAGGCTGACGTCACCCCAGCGATCATCCCCGACGTCTATCGCGACGAGCCGCTGGTGCTTGTGGCAAGGCTCGACCAGCTCGCAGGCTCGCTCGAGATCAAAGGACGCGTCGGCGACCGTCCATGGTCGGTGACGCTGCCGCTGCAAAGGACCGCCGAGGGCAAGGGCCTGTCGAAGCTCTGGGCCAAGCGCAAGATCGGTGACGCCGAAGTGGCGCGTGCCATGCGGGAGCTCGCGCCCGAGGAGGCCGACAAGGCGATCCTGGCGCTGGCGCTTGAGCATCAGATCGTCACGCGCCTGACCAGCCTCGTGGCGGTCGACAAGACGCCGAGCCGCCCCGAAGGCGCGCCGCTCAAGCTCAGCGAATTGCCGATCAACCTGCCGGCCGGCTGGGATTTCGAGAAGGTGTTCGGCGAACGGCCGCATCTGACGCCGACACAGCTGCGCGAACGCCATGCCGACGCGCGCAACGAGCCGGCGACGCGACGGCCGACGCCCGCTGCAGCCGATGCGATCCGTCTGCCCAAGACGGCGACCTCGGCCGAGCTGAGGATGATGGCGGGCCTGGTCCTTATCGCGCTCGCCCTGATCCTGTTCGTGTTCAACCGGCGTCAGCCTTTGCTCACTGACGCCGCTTGAGAGAGGAGCCCCCCAACTCCTCTGTTAGCGCGCGCGGCTGCCCGTCCCGCAAAAACGGCCGCGCGCGCCTTTTTTCAAGGTCATTGCAATGCCCCGCCTCGTCTCTCCTCTGGCTCTCGCGCTTGTCGGCTTCCTCTTGTTCGGCGACGGCGCCTACATCCACGCCAAGGCCTGGCTGACGCAGGTGCTGCTGGAGCAGGCGTTCGACCGAAGCATTGCGACGGGCCAACCGGTCAAGCCGTGGTCCTGGGCCGACACCTGGCCGGTTGCGCGGATCGAGGTCAAGCGGATCGGCGCCAGCGCCATCGTGCTGGAAGGCGCGAGCGGACAGGCGCTTGCTTTCGGACCCGGCCACATCCAGCACACGGCCGATGCAGGCGAACGCGGGATAGCCGTCTATGCCGCGCATCGCGATACGCATTTCCGCTTCCTGCAGAATGTCGCCATCGGCGACGTCATCGACATCACACGAAGTGACGGCCGACATTTTCGCTATCGCGCGGATTCCTCGGCCGTGGTTCGTTTCGATGCATCGGGGATCGACGCCACGGCACGAGATTTCGAGCTCGTTCTCGCGACCTGCTGGCCATTCGATGCCGTCACTCCCGGACCCGAGCGCTACATCCTGCACGCGACATTGATCGGCACCGACTAGTAGGTCGCCCACCGGGCCGACACGCACCGATGCACACTTCATTCCACCACACGGCATACCACGCACGCGGTTGCCACTTCGAAAGACTCGCCATAGAACAGAGTGACGCGCCACCAAACAAGAACAACAGGTGAGGTCACGCCATGGAAGCCCATGTGTCTGCTGCGTCCGCGTCCCGTCCATGGTCTCCGCCGCGTGATGCCAGCGACATCGTCAAGCGTGTCCATGCCATGCTGCACCCGCACAACATCGTGCTGGTGGGCGCAACCGACAAACCCGGCAATTATGCCGAGCGCATCTGGAACAATCTGGTCAAGTACGGCTTCGAGGGCGGCCTCTATCCGGTCAACGCCAAGCGCGAGGCCATCTGGGGCGTCCCCTGCTACAAGGACTTTGCCAGCCTCCCGGAGAAACCCGATCACGTTCTGGTGCTGGTGCCCGCGCGCTTTGCGGTGCAGGTGATCCGCGACGCCGCAGCGGCGGGCGCGCGGTCGGCCACCATCGTCACGTCGGGCTTCAGCGAGCTGCAGGATGAGGAAAGCCAAAGGCTCGCCGCCGAATTGCAGGCGGCCGTGCGCGAGACAGGGCTTGCGGTCACGGGGCCGAACTGCCTCGGCAACTTAAGTGCCGGCGAAAAGCTCTTCACCAACATCGACGACCGTGTCGTGACCATGGAACAGGGCGCGGTGGCGATCGCCGGGCAATCCGGCGCCATCGTCATGGCGATCCGCCAGGCGCTGGAGGATCGGGGCGTCGGTGTCGGCTACATGGTGACGACCGGCAACGAGGCCGGACTCGAGACGCCGGACCTGATGCGCTATTTCGCCGAGGATCCGAGCGTCAAGGTGATCGTCGTCTATCTCGAAGGCGTCCGCAACACCAAGGCGTTCCGCGATGCCTGCAAGGCCGCGCGCGCCGCCGGAAAGCCTGTGATCGCACTCAAGCTCGGCGCATCCGAGGGCGGCCGCGCCGCGGCGATGGCTCACACCGGGGCGCTCGCGGGCTCGATCGAGACGTTCGACGCCATTGCAACGCGCGAGGGCGTGATCCGGGTCGGCGGCCTCGACGAGCTGATCGAGACTACCGAATGCTTCGTCCACGCGGCCGCGCCCAAGGGCGACCGGCTCGCGGCGGTTACGCTGTCGGGCGGCAAGCGCGGCATGCTGATCGACGCCTTCTACGCGGAAGGCCTGAATTTCGCGCCGCTGAGTCCGCATGTCAGCTCGGAGCTGGCGAAGATGCTCGGACCGGGCTCGATCGTCGGCAATCCGCTCGACGCCGGCTTTGCCGCGGTGGTCGATCCCTCCGTCTACATGAAGTCGATCAAGCTGATGATCGACGACCCCGACATCGACATCGTCATCATCGATGCCGAACTGCCGAAGACCCCGCACGAGCTGCGCGAACGTAACCTGCGCATCGTCAACGAGATGGCGGGCAAGGCCTCAAAGCCCGTGATCTATATCAGCGCGATGTCGATCGGCTTCACTGAATTCACCAAATCCTTGCGCAAATCGCTGCCGCATCTTGCGGTCATGCAGGGCATGGACCGGGCGGTGGCCGCGATCAAGTCGCTGCTCGCCTACGCCAAGCTGCGGAAAGAAGTGCCCGACATCGTCTCAAGCTCGAAGCCCGCCGCGCGCGCCGTGCTGGAGAAGGCGCTGAAGTCTGCGAACAGCGCCGCACTCGACGAGGTGGCCTCGAAGAAGCTGTTGAAGGCCTATGGCATCCCGATCTCGAAGGAAGCGATCGCGCGGACGGCCGCGGAGGCGGCGAAGATCGCCAAGCAGATCGGTTTTCCGGTGGTGGCGAAGGTCGTCAGCGCCGAGATCCTGCACAAATCCGACATCGGCGGCGTGGTGCTGAACCTGAAGAGCGCCGCTGAGGTGAAGAAGGCTTTCGCCGACATCACTGCCCGGGTGGGCAAGTTGAAAGGCAAGCCCAAGCTCGACGGCATTCTGATCGCACAACAGGTCAAGGCCGAGCTCGAGCTCGTGGTCGGTGCTTCGCTCGATGCCGAGATGGGGCCTGTCGTGCTGTTCGGCACCGGTGGCATCGACATCGAGTTGATGAAGGACGTCGCGCTCGCCGGCGCGCCGCTGGACGAGGCCGAGGCGCGGCTTCTGATCGGCCGCACCAAGGCCGGAATCAAGATGCGCGGCTATCGCGGCAAGCCGGCCCTGCACGAAGCATCCGCAGTGAGGGCGCTGGTCGGCCTGTCCAATTTGATCGCCGATGCCGGCGACCGGATCGCCTCGATCGACATCAACCCGTTCCTGATCAATGCCAGGACAGGTGTCGCCGTCGATGCCCTGATCGTGCTGAACAATGCTGCGGCAAAGCGAGCGGCCGGACATTGAGGATGTCATAGGGCAGATTGTAATCCGCCAATCCCTACGGCGGACAAGTCGTTAACCCGCCCGCCCTAATATTGCGACCGAAGCGCCATCCGGGCTCCTTCCAACTTCGCCGCTTTGGCCGTAAAATCTTCCTGCATGGCACGCGCGAGCAATCTTGTAATCGGCACGGTGACGCTGGCGGTGATCGCCGTGGCGTTCGGCGGCCTGCTCGGCGTGCAGAAATGGCGCACCATCCAGAGCCGCAGCCAGTTGCGCGTGGTGTTCGAGGGCGGCTCCGCCAGCGGCCTGCGTCGCGGCGGCCCGGTCAATTTCGATGGCGTGCCCGCCGGCCAGATCCTGTCGATCAAGCTGGACAGTCCGCGCCGGATCGTGGCGCTGGTGATGCTCGACAACACCGCACCGATCCGCAAGGACACCGTGGCGGGCATCGAGTTCCAGGGCCTCACCGGCGTTGCCGCGATCTCGCTGATCGGAGGCGCTCCCACCGCGCCACCGGTGCCGCTGGACTCGGACGGCGTCCCCGTATTGACCGCCGATCTCAGCGACGCCGAATCCATCGTCGAGACCCTGCACAGCGTCGACCGCACGATCGTCAGCAACGCCCCCGCCATCAAGGACGGCCTGCGCACGTTCGAAGATTACACTGCCGATCTCCGGAGCAAGGGCGGCGAGATCGATTCCGTCATGGCCAAGGTCGACAGCGCCTTCGCGGGCTTCGACAAGGCGGTCACGAAGATCGAGGGCGTGGTGCCCGGCTTTGTCAACGGCAAGGCCGACGAGCTGTTCGAGAAGATCAAGGGACTGCATGAGCTTGCCGACACCATGAAGACGAAGTCGGCGAGCTATATCGAGGACATCCGTCGCTCGCTGCTCGACGTCAGCGAGGCCGCCAACAAGATGAGCGGAACGCCCGCACCGGCCGCGCCCCCACGGCCGCGTCCGCCGAGCAAGCCACCGCAGAAGAAGCAGTAGCGATCTTTTCTCACCTTCGCTGAAGGATTGACGGCCGCCTCATCTAAAGCGCGATAAGATTTAGATGAATCGTCATCGCTCTTTAGGTTGTTGCTTTCGCATGATCATTCCGGAAAACCGCTTCGCACTTTTCCGGATCATGCTTTAGCGACGAGGTCTTACCACGCGTAGCGCACGAGCCCCTTGCCGGCGTAGGAGCGGGTGACGTTCGAGAACTCCCCCTCAAAGGTCGCCGACGCTGACCAGCCGTTCATCCAGTTCATCTGCGCCGAGGCCGTGGTCAGCGCCGCATCGCGCGCCTGCACGGCACCGTTCACGACGAAGGCCGATCCCGGCAGCGTCTGGAACACCGCGCCGACCGTGCGGTCCGGATTGTAATCATGCGCCCAGGCGAGCCGGCCGCGCAGGGTCATCAGGCCGCTGGCCGCGGCAAAGGACCGGTCCGCGCGCAGGCCGAGCTCGGAGCGGGTGCTGGTCACGTCCTTGGCGGCATAGCTGAGCGCGAAGACATTGCTGCCGACCACGGCGGACTCTGCATAGGAGGGAAGGCTGAACAGGGTGGCCTGGAGCGCGGCGTAAGGCGTGACGCCGGCCCATTGCATGGCATAGCGATAGCCGCCCTCGATGCGGCCCGAGATCGCGTTGGTGTTGAACTGCGCGCGCAACTGGTCATAGCCGGCAGCGGTCACGACGCGGTTGGTCGTGACGTCCTGCCAGCCATAAGCGAGCGCCGCCGTGACGTAAGCCGGTCCGGCCGTATGGCGCACGAAGGCGCCGGCCTGGAACAGATCAGAGCGCCCCCAACCGAGCCCGCTGACGTTGAACCCGGTCCCGCCGCCCGAGAGGGCGAAGCCCGCAACCGTCGACGGCGAGAAGCGGTAGTCGAGGCCTACGGCGGTGCCATAGACGCTGCTGGTGGTGGTGTTCGAGCCGAGGCCGGCGTTGCCATCGGTGGCCTGCGAGCCGCCATAGCCGGCCGCCCACACGTCCCAGCGCTGCTCGAACGTCGCAGCTGGCGCCCTGCGGTCGATCGCGGCAAAGGCGCCGCGCGCGCTTCCGTCATGTGCACTCCTGCCGGTCGCCGCATAAGCGTTCGCACTCGCCTCATCGCCAAACGGGGTCGTTCCAGGCGCGCCACTGCGCCCTGAGCCGAACACATCGGTCAGCAGGCCGAGGAACAGGCTCATCGCGTTGAAGGTGGTCTGCTGCGATCCCGTGCCCGATTCACCGGAGGCCTGCGTGAGACCGGCCGGCGAGAGATTGGCGAGCGCCAGGGGAAGGCTGCCGGTGCGGTCGAAATAGCGCGCCAGCGCGTTGGCAACGCTCTGCTGGTTGACGTTGAGGCCGGAACCGTAGCTCAGCGAAAGATCGAGAAAGACGTTGTTCGGATCGTAGCTCAGCACAGCCTTCAGGTTCGACGAGAGCCCGGCGACGACCGGATTGAACGTGTCGGGGAGCGTCGTCGCCGTCAGGATCGTGTAGTGCTTCGCGCCCGAGCCGGTCGGGACGACGACGACCGTGGCACTGCCGAGCGTCGCCGTTCCTGTCACGACCGCGAGGCCGTTGCTGGCGCCCGAGATTTGGACCTTGTAGTTCGACGCCGACGTGAAGGCGAGATCACCGGACACGGTCAGCGTGCCGGTCGGATGGCCCGGCGCCAGCGTACCGCCGTTCACCGCGGTGGTGCCGACCGTGCCGACGCCACCGAACGTGCCGCTGCTCGCAACGATCATGGTGCCGTTGATGGTGCCGGCGAGCATGAGCGTGCCGCCGAGCACGCTCCAGTCTTGATTGCCTGTGCCGGTCACGGTCCAGGTCGAGCTGTCGCCCTTGTTGAAGGTCGAAAAGCCGACATACTGGAGACCGCCGCCGATCAGGCCGAGATTGAACGTATCCTTGCCGGTGCCGCCGAGCTGGAATGTGTCGGTGCCGGCGCCGAGCACTTGGCCGGTGATGACGCTGCCGGGGCCGAGGGTGAGCGTATTGGGGCCGCAGGCGCAGAAGTCGATCGCGACGGCACCGGACGCACTGGCGTTGATCGTTCCCGAATTGAAGACGCTCCCCCCGCCGTCCACTCTGATGCCGACACTGCTGGCGCCGACGGTGACGATGCCGGTATTGATGACCTTGTTGGTCGAACTGAAAGCAACCACGTCGATGCCGACGCCGGAAGCGCCGACGGTGATGCTGCCGCTGTTGGTAACTGTGTTGGAAATACCAACCGCGACGATGCCTTCGGCGAAATCACCGGCGGTGATCCGCCCGCTGTTGGCGATCGTGGCCCGATCACCCTGCACGAAAATGCCCGCCGAGCTGTTGCCCCCTACCATGATCGTGCCGCCGTTGGTGATCTTGGAATCGTCCCCCTGCACGGCAATGCCGACGCCCAGATCGTCGGTCGCGATCGCGCCAAAATTGCTGACGGTCTGGAAGTTGCCCTGCATATAGATGCCGGCGGCGTTCTGTCCGACCGTGATCGTGCCCGGCGCGGCGTTGGTGATGGTATTGTTCTGGCCCGCGAAGATGCCTGTGCCCGACGCGCCGGCCGACAGCGCGCCGCTGTTGGTGACGGTGTTGTTGTCGCCAATCGAGATCGCGACGCCGCTATTGCCGGTCGCGATCGTTCCGGCATTGGCGATGATGTTGTGATCGATCGCGTGGATTCCGAGACCGTTGTCGAGCGCCGTGATGGTGCCGTTGTTGGTCACGACGTTCGAATTTCCGGCTCCGATCCCGGTCAGGCCGGAGCCTGCCGACAAAGTCCCGTTGTTGATGACCCCGTTAGAATCATTGACGCCGATCGAAAGCCCGCCGTTGTCGTTCACGGTCGCGCCCGAGAGCACGTTGACATTGAGGCTGTCGACGCCGACACCGGCCTGAAAGCCGTCGGCGTCCGTGCCGCCGCAGGTGACAGTCTGGCCGCTGGTGGCCGGATCGGGTGCGCACAGCGCGTTGACCGGCGTCGTGAGAAGGCTGAGGCCAAAGAAGACCAGCGATACGCTGGCGAGAGACGCAGCGACGCAACGGCGCAGTCGACGCTGCCGCCACGATAGCCCCTCGTCCCTCACGCCACGCCCCCCCGCCATTGCAGCGGGAACTTAGGCCATCGGGGGGCCCCGTAAAACTACGGCGCGGCCGGAATGCGCCCGTTTGGCACACAACCGAGGCCGAATCCCGCCATCATGTTGCAACCGCGCCACGGTTTTGCCGAGCGCCATTCCCATTCCGCGCATCGGCGGATGCGTCAGAGCGACCGCCGTCATGGATGGCCATTCACATCGCTGACTGACCGTCCAACTCGCCGTGCCGGCGAGGGCTCAATAGTTGCTGGCCGCCGACCCATTCGGGATGCCGTCGATCGGGCATTCCTCGGTCCCCGGCGTCGAGCGGGTCATCGCCTCGACCATGTCCCGCGTCCCTTCGGGATCTTTGATCCAGTTCCTGTAGAAATCATACGGGCACGCCGCGACGCCGCGCGGGCTGTCGCCGGAATTGATCATGCCGGTGTAGCCGCGATGGACCAGCTTGTAGAGATGATTCTGCGACTGTCCGTTGCGGCGCGCATCCCGGATCAGATGCTTCGACAGCTGCGCGTACTGGATGCCGTAATCCTCCTCGCCGCATTCGCCGAGGGTGCGGCCGTCGAAGCCGATGATCGCGGAGTGACCGAAATACGAATAGACGCCGTCGAAGCCGGCGGCATTGGCGACCGCGACATAGACGTTGTTGGCCCACGCCATGGCCTTGGAGATCATGACCTGCTGCTCCTTGGCCGGGTACATGTAGCCCTGGCAGCGTACGATCAGCTCGGCCCCCTTCATGGCGCAGTCGCGCCAGATCTCCGGATAGTTGCCATCGTCGCAGATGATCAGGCTGACCTTGAGGCCCTTCGGACCCTCTGAGACATAGGTGCAGTTGCCGGGATACCAGCCCTCGATCGGCACCCAGGGCATGATCTTGCGATATTTCTGCACGATCTCGCCCTTGTCGTTCATCAGGATCAGGGTGTTATAGGGCGCCTTGTGCGGATGCTCCTCGTGGCGTTCGCCGGTGAGTGAGAACACGCCCCACACCTTGGCCTTGCGGCAGGCCTCGGCGAAGATCGCGGTCTCCTCGCCCGGCACCATTGAGGCCGTCTCGTACATCTCCTTGGAGTCGTACATGATGCCCTGCGTGGAATATTCCGGGAAGATCACGAGGTCCATGCCGGGCAGGCCGACCTTCATGCCGACGATCATGTCGGCGATCTTGCGGGCATTGTCGAGCACCTCGGCCTTTGTGTGCAGGCGGGGCATCTTGTAATTGACCACAGCGACGCCGACCGTGTCATTGCTGCTGGAGATATCACCGTGAAGCATGCTGAGCGCTCCTGTACGTTATTTGTCTGATGTGGCGTGTAGCGTTAATGGCTGATCATCCAGGGCCGCGCGGTCGGAAAACCCTTGGCGCCGCTCTTGGACTTGGTCATCAACCGCGCCGGCTTTTCCCTGTCCGTCGAGCTCTTGTCCTTGACGGTCTTGCCGGAGGAACAGCAGCCGCAGCCCGGGCCGTGCGAAGCCTTGTATTGCGCCAGCGTCTGCGGCGCGTGAGTGCTGCGTTCGTTGACGGCGTGGGCCTTACGCTTGTCCGCCGGCATGCAGAAGAAATTCGGTGCGGTCAGGATCACCCGCGGCGCCAGCGTCGCGCAGTGCGGGCAGTTCTGCGGATCGTCGCATTCCGCCATCGGGCGCAGGTCCTTGAAGGGACCGCAATCGTCACAGAGATATTCGTAGACCGGCATTTTGTGGTCCTTCGTGTTCTTCAATCCGTCGTCCTTCGAGGCTCGCCTTGCCTTGCAAGGCGAGCACCTCAGGATGACGGGGATGGCGCGCAGGGATCACTTGTCCGGCGAGATCGGCATCTGGATATCGTCGGTGATGTGCTTGATCGGACCTGCCGCCGACGGCATCACGTCGAAATCGAAGATCTCGGTCGGCAGCCATAGGGTGGCGCAGGCGTTGGGCACGTCGACCACGCCGGAGATGTGGCCCTGGCACGGCGCGGTGCCGAGGATCGAATAGGCCTGGGCGCCGGAGTAGCCGAACTTCTTGAGATACTCGATGGCGTTGAGACAGGCCTGGCGATAGGCGATGTGAACGTCGAGATAGTGCTGCTTGCCGGCCTCGTCCACCGAGATGCCTTCGAAGATCAGATAGTCCTTGTAGTTCGGCGTGATCGGCGACGGCTTGAAGATCGGATTCTTGATGCCATATTTCGACATGCCGTCCTTGATCACTTCCACCTTCAGGTGCAGCCAGCCGGCCATTTCGATCGCGCCGCAGAAGGTGATCTCGCCATCGCCCTGGCTGAAATGCAGGTCGCCCATCGAGAGACCCGCGCCGGGCACGTAGACCGGGAAGTAGATCTTCGAGCCGCGCGAGAGATCCTTGATGTCGCAATTGCCGCCATGCTCGCGCGGCGGCACGGTGCGCGCGCCTTCGGCGCCGATCTTGGCCTTGATGTCGCCCTTGGCGCGGCCGCCATGGGCGGTTGCCGCGAACGGCGGGTTGGCAAGGCCGGGCACGCGGGTCGGATTGGTCGAGATCAGCTCGGCCTCGCGCTTGTTCCAGGTCTCCAGCATCTTCGGATCGGGCAGGCAGCCGATCAGGCCGGGATGGATGAGACCGGCGAAGTTGACGCCGGGCACGTGACGCGACGAAGTGTAGAGACCCTTGATGTCCCAGATCGACTTCTGCGCCAGCGGAAAGTGGTCGGTGAGGAAGCCGCCGCCGTTCTGCTTGGAGAAGAAGCCGTTGAAGCCCCACAGGCTCTCCTTGAGCGGGCCGACGTCGAGCAGGTCGACGACGAGGAGATCGCCGGGCTCGGCGCCCTTGACGCCGATCGGGCCGGACAGGAAGTGCACGATCGACAGATCGATGTCGCGCACGTCGTCGGCGGAATCGTTGTTCTTGATGAAGCCGCCGGTCCAGTCATAGGTCTCGATGATGAAATCGTCGCCGGGATTGACCCAGGCCACGATCGGGATGTCGGGGTGCCAGCGGTTATGCACCATGTCATTTTCATAGGCCGACTTGGTGAGATCGACCTTGATCAGTGTCTCTGGCATCGAGATGCTCCCCTTTTACACAGTTGGTTAGACGGACAGATATTTCGAAACCTGCGCGGCATCGACGGCGTCGCGCGGATCGTCGCGCACGATCTCGCCGTTCTCGATCACCAACACGCGGTCGGCGATGTCGAGCGCGAAGCTCAGGACCTGCTCGGAGACGACGATCGAGAGCCCCTTCTCGTCGCGGATGCGCTTGAGGGTGCGCGCCATCTCCTTGATGATGGAGGGCTGAATGCCTTCGGTCGGCTCGTCCAGCAGCAAGACCTTCGGCTTGGTCGCGAGCGCGCGCGCAATGGCGAGCTGCTGCTGCTGGCCGCCGGACAGATTGCCGCCGCGGCGGCCCTTCATTTCCAGCAGCACCGGAAACAATTCGTAGATGTCGCCAGGCACCTCGGATTCGCCTGCGACCACGAGACCGGTCTCGATGTTCTCCTTCACCGTCATAGTCGAGAAGATCATGCGGCCCTGCGGCACGTAAGCGAGCCCCTTGGCGACACGCTCGTAGCTCTTGAGGCCGCCGAGCTCGGCGCCGTCCATGGTTACCGAGCCGCTTCTAGCCGGCAGGATGCCCATCAGCGACTTCATCAGCGTGGTCTTGCCCATGCCGTTGCGGCCCATGATCGCCACGATCTCGTTCGGCGCGACCTTGACGTTGAGCCCGTGCAGCACCTCGCTCTGGCCGTAGGCAACGTGGAGATCTGAAATAGCCAGCATCGATTACTCCCAGGCTCGGTGTGTCTCTTTCCTTCTCCCCTTGTGGGAGAAGGTGGCGCGGACGAAGTCCGCGACGGACGAGGGGTCGGCATCTGCGCATGCGAGAGGCAGTTTGGCTCGCGGAGAGACACCCCTCACCCCGATCGCATCTGACGATGCGATCCGACCTCTCCCACAAGGGGGGAGGTGCACCGTCAGTGCTGCGGACTCGTTGGGTTTCACCATCGTCAGTGCCCCAGGTACACTTCGACGACCTTCGGGTCGTTCTTCACCTTCTCCATCGTCCCCTCCGAGAGGATCTGGCCCTGGTGCAGCACGGTGACCTTGTGCGCGATGTCCTCGACGAACTTCATGTCGTGCTCGATCACCAGCACCGAACGGTTCTTGATGATGCGGTTGAGCAGCTCTGCCGTCTTGGCGCGCTCGGATACGCTCATGCCGGCGACCGGCTCATCCAGCATCAGGAGGTCCGGATCCTGGATCAGCAGCATGCCGATCTCGAGCCACTGCTTCTGGCCGTGGCTGAGCTCGTCGGCATAGGTGTTGAGCTTGTCCTTGAGGAAGATCATCTCCGCGACCTCCTCGACCCGGTCCTTCACCAGCTGGTCGCGTTGAAAGGTCAGCGAGCCGAACACGGTGCGGCCGCGCGGAAACGAGATCTCGAGGTTCTCGAACACGGTGAGATCCTCGAACACCGACGGCGTCTGGAATTTGCGCCCGACGCCGGTCTGCACGATCTCGTTCTCCTTCATCTTCGTGAGCTCCTTGCCACGAAACTGGATCGAGCCCGAGGTCGCCTTGGTCTTGCCGCAGATCAGGTCGAGCACCGTGGTCTTGCCGGCGCCGTTGGGACCGATGATGACGCGAATCTCGTTCTCCTCGACGTAGAAGGAGAGGTCGTTGACCGCCTTGAACCCGTCGAACGAGACGGTCAGGCCGGAAACCGCGAGCAGGAATTCCTTGGGCTGATGACCAACAAGCATGATCGTCTCCTCACTCTGCCGGCGCGCCGTCGGCGACCGAATTGCCGTTCCAGCCCGACTTCGCCTTGCGCGAGGCGAACAGCCGATCGATGTGCGGTTGCACGTAGTCGGCCCAAAGCCCGGACAGACCGTTCGGGAAAGCGAGCACGACCGCGATGAACAGCGCGCCGAGACCGAACAGCCAGAGCTGCGGGAAGGATTCCGACAGGCTGGTCTTGGCGAAATTCACCAGGATGGCGCCCCAGATCGCGCCGAAGATCGACATCCGCCCGCCGACCGCGGTGTAGATCACCATCTCGATCGACGGCACGATGCCGACGAAGGACGGCGACATGAAACCGACATTGAGCGCGAACATGGCGCCGCCGATTGCGGCGAAGATCGCGGCCATGCAGAAGGCGAAGATCTTGAAGTTGGCGACGCTGTAGCCGGAGAAGCGGACGCGGTCCTCCTGCTCGCGCATCGCCACCAGGATGCGGCCGAGCTTGGTCAGACGGATGAACTGCGCGATGCCGATGCAGGCGAACAGCAGCACCACCTCGACGAAGTACAGGATGACCTTGGCGTGGTCGGGCCGGATGTCCCAGCCCTTGAGCGTGCGCAGATCGGTCATGCCGTTGATGCCGCCGGTATAGCCCTGCTGGCCGACGATCAGGATGGTGAGGATGGCGGCGACGGCCTGGGTGATGATGGCAAAGTAGGTGCCGCCGACGCGGCGCTTGAACATCGCGGTGCCGATGATCAGGGCGAAGATGCCGGGGACCAGGATGATGGCGAGGATGGTGAAGGTGAGGCTGTGAAACGGCTGCCAGAAGAACGGCAGCGCCGTGATCTGATTCCAGTCCATGAAATCGGGGATGCCGGGCGTCGACTGGATCTTGGTGTTCTCGACGCTGGAGGCTTCGAGCTTGAGGAACATCGCCATGCAATAGCCGCCGAGGCCGAAGAACACGCCCTGCCCCAGGCTCAAGATGCCGCCATAGCCCCAGCACAGCACGAGGCCGAGCGCGACAAAGGCGTAGGTCAGATATTTCGCGACCAGATTGAGGCGGAACACGTCGAGCGTCAGCGGCAGGATCACGAGCAGCACGGCGGCGAGCGCGATGAAGCCCATGAGTTCGGATCGGTTGAAGAAGCGTGAGTTGATGATCATGACTTGCCTGCTTCTCGTTATTTGCGGACCTTGAGGGCGAACAGACCCTGCGGTCGCAGCATCAGGATGCCGACGACGGCAAGCAGCGTGAGCACCTTGGCCATCGACCCCGACATGAAGAATTCGAGCGTCGACTGCGTCTGCGAGATCGAGAACGCGGAGGCGATGGTCCCGAGCAGGCTGGCGGCGCCGCCGAACACCACGACCAGGAACGTATCCACGATATAGAGCTGTCCGGAGGTCGGCCCGGTCGAGCCGATCATGGTGAAGGCGCTGCCGGCGACGCCGGCGATGCCGCAACCGAGGCCGAACGTGTAGCGATCGACCTTCTCGGTGTTGATGCCGACGGCGCCGGCCATGATGCGGTTCTGCACAACGGCGCGCACCTGGCGGCCCCAGCGCGACATGTAGAGCACATAGGCGACGGCGATGGTGATCAGCACGGTGAGGCACATCACGAAGACGCCGTTGATCGGCACTTCGATGCTGTCGGTGACGTGCAGCGAGCCAAGCATCCATTGCGGCAGCTCGACGCCGACCTCGCGTGCGCCGAACACGGAGCGATAGGCCTGCTGCAGCATCAGGCTGAGGCCCCAGGTCGCGAGCAGCGTATCAAGGGGACGCTTGTAGAGGTGCCGTATCAGCACCCATTCCACCAGCATGCCCAGCGCGCCGGATGCGAGAAAGGCCAATATCATGGCAAGGAAGAAGTAGCCGCTGAACAGGCTCGGCAAATAGACCTGGAAGAGATTGGAGGTCATCCAGGTGACGTAGGCCCCGAGGATCATGAACTCGCCATGGGCCATGTTGATGACGCCCATCTGGCCGAAGATGATGGCAAGTCCGAGCGCCATCAGTACGTAGACCGAGAACAGGATCAGTCCTGCAAAACCCTGCATGACGAAGATGGAGCCGAGATCACCAAGCGAGTAGTCGCCGAACATCGATGTCCTCCGTCGGGGGAATAGGGTCCCGCGTCGCGACGCAGGGTCGCGACGCGGGGTCTTGGGCATGGACTTGCGGGTCCACGCCAGGGAGCGGTTTGCCTTGAGAGAAAGTGCGATGGGCGCCGCGACTCGCTGGTAGCGCTTCTTACTGGTAGCCCTTGGGAAACGGATCCGGCTCGACGAGATCGGCGGTCTCGTAGATCAGCTCGAACTGGCCATCGAGCTTGGCGCGGCCGACGCGGGTCTTCGACCAGAGGTGATGGTTCTCGTGGATGCGCACATAGCCTTCCGGCGCGCCCTTGAACTCGACGCCCGGCGACGCCGCCGCGATCTTGTCGACGTCGAAGGAGCCGGCCTTCTCGACCGTCAGCTTCCACAGCCACGGGCCGAGGTAGGCCGCCTGGGTGACGTCTCCGATCACCGTCTTCTCGCCCCACATCTTCTTGAACGCCGATACGAAGGCCTTGTTGTTGGCATTGTCGAGCGACTGGAAGTACTTCATGCAGGCATAGGCGCCCGCGATGTTCTCGCCGCCGATGCCGTCGATCTCGTCTTCGGTCACCGAGATCGTCAGCAGCGGCTGCTTGGAGAGGTCAATGCCGGCCGCCTTGAGCTGCTTGTAGAACGCAACGTTGGAACCGCCGACGACGTCGGTGAAGATGACGTCGGGCTTGGTCAGCTTGATCTTGTTGATGACCGAGTTGAACTGCGTCGAGCCGAGCGCGTAATACTCCTCGCCGACGACCTTGCCCTTCAGCACGTTCTCGACATGCTTGCGCGCGATCTTGTTGGAGGTGCGTGGCCAGATGTAGTCGGAGCCGATGAAGAAGAACGACTTCGCGCCCTTCTCCTTGGCGATCCAGTTCAGGCCGGCGAGGATCTGCTGGGTCGCCTCCTGCCCGGTGTAGATGACGTTCTTGGACTGCTCGAGGCCTTCATAGAAGGTCGGGTAGTAAAGCATGCCGTTGTACTGCTCGACGACCGGCAGCACCGCCTTGCGCGAGGCCGAGGTCCAGCAGCCCATGATCGCCGCGACCTTGTCGTTGACCAAGAGCTTCTTGGCCTTTTCCGCAAAGGTCGGCCAATCGCTGGCACCGTCCTCCTGGATGAACTTGATCTTGCGCCCAAGCACGCCGCCGGCGGCGTTGATCTGCTCGATGGCGAGCTTTTCGGCCTGGATCGAGCCGGTTTCGGAGATGGCCATGGTGCCGGTCGCCGAGTGCAGGATACCGACCGTCACCTCGGTGTCGGTGACCGCAAGACCCGTAGTGTTGACCGCGGAGGTCGCCGGGGTCTGCGCAAATGACCCTCGCGGCAGCATGGTGATGGCCGGCACGGCGGCCATTCCCATCAATAGTTTGCGCCGAAGCGGCGACAACAGGCCCTTGTTTTCTTCGTCCGACATGAGCACCCCACTTTTGTTCGAGAACACGCGATTGGCGCCGTGAGGATGGCTCGGATTTGTGCAGCGGAAGCATACGCAAGATCGCGTATATTGCACCGCAAAATGCCGACGTAGGCTTTTGGTACGGAATTTGCGAGGGGTCCGGGTCCGTATCGGGAGTTGGGTTAGTGGCAGGGCGGCAGCGAATCGACCGCGTCAGGCGCCAGTACAACCAGTGGGTCGCCAACCAGACGCTGGAGGACTACGCGCTGCGTTTCACCGCCAAGGGCGCGCGCCGCTGGTCCGCCGCCCGGGTCGCCAACACCGCGCTGGGCGCGATCTCGTTCCTGGCGATGGAGGCGATTGGCGGCACCATCACCCTGAACTATGGCGTCACCAATGCGACCGCCGCCATCCTCGTGGTCTCGATCATCATCTTCTGCTGCGGCGTGCCGATCGCCTATTATGCCGCCAAATGCGGCATCGACATCGACCTGCTCACCCGCGGTGCCGGCTTCGGCTACATCGGTTCGACCGTCACCTCGCTGATCTACGCGTCCTTCACCTTCATCTTCTTTGCGATCGAAGCCGTAATTCTCGCCTCCGCTCTCGAGATGTGCTTCGGGATTCCGCGGCCGGTCGGCTATCTCATCAGCGCCGTCGTCATCATCCCGCTGGTGGCCTACGGCATCACCCTGATCAGCCGTTTCCAGCTCTGGACGCAACCGCTGTGGATCGTGCTCCACATCATTCCATTTGCGGCGATCGCCTGGCACAACCCGCACTCCTTCACGGAATGGCGCAAATTTGCCGGCGAGCACGGCGATCTCAACGGCCAGTTCGATCTATTGCTGTTCGGCGTCGCGGCCTCGGTGGTGTTTTCGCTGGTGGCGCAGATCGGCGAGCAGGTCGACTTCCTGCGCTTCCTGCCGCGCGACCGCCGGGCCTCCAGGGCCTCCTGGTGGATGGCGCTGATGAGCGCCGGGCCGGGCTGGATCGTGCTGGGTGCGCTGAAGCTCCTGGCCGGCTCCTTCCTCGCCTTCTTCGCGCTCAGTCATGGTGTGCCGCCCGAGGAGGCCGCCGAGCCGGCGCACATGTATCTCGAAGCGTTCCGCTATGTGCTGTCGCAGCCGGACCTCGCGCTGGCACTGACCGGCACGTTCGTGATCCTGTCGCAGGTCAAGATCAACGTCACCAACGCCTATGCCGGCTCGATCGCCTGGTCGAACTTCTTTTCGCGCCTGACCCACAGCCATCCCGGCCGCGTCGTCTGGCTGGTCTTCAACGTCATCGTGGCGCTGCTGCTGATGGAGATCGGCGTCTACAAGGCCCTGGAGCAGACGCTGGCGCTTTATTCGAATGTCGCGATCGCCTGGGTCGGCGCGCTGGTCGCAGATCTCGTGGTCAACAAGCCGCTTGGGTTGCGACCCCAGCAGATCGAGTTCAAGCGGGCGCATCTCTACGACATCAATCCGGTCGGCGTGGGCGCGATGACGATCGCGACCATCGTCTCCATCAGCGCCTTCTACGGCCTGTTCGGGCCCACCGCGAAGGCGCTGTCGGCCTTCATCGCGCTCGCGGTGGCCTTCATCGCCGCGCCGTTGATTGCCTGGGCCACCGACGGCAAGTACTACATCGCACGCAAGCCGAAGCGGAGCTGGCAGAACATCGAGGCGATCCAGTGCTGCATCTGCGAGCACTCGTTCGAGCCGGAGGACATGGCCTCCTGCCCCGCTTACGCCGGGCCGATCTGCTCCTTGTGCTGTTCGCTGGACGCGCGCTGCCACGACCTCTGCAAGCCGCATGCGCGGATCCAGGCGCAGGTGTCGGAGACGCTGGGCAAGCTGATGCCGCAGCCGATCTACGCCCGGATCAACTCGCAGCTCGGCCATTATATCGGCGTGTTCGTGGTCTCCGCCGGCCTGGTCGCCCTGGTGCTCGGACTCATCTATCTGCAGACCTCGGCAAGCGTACATGGCGAGAACGTGCTCGTCTCCGACCTGCTGTGGAAGGTGTTCTTTTCGCTCAGCATCATCATCGGCGTGGTGGCCTGGCTATTCGTGCTGGCGCAGCAGAGCCGCCGCGCGGCCGAAGCCGAGACGCGGCGCCAGACCGCGCTGCTGATCCAAGAGATCGACGCCCACAAGCGCACCGATGCCGAGCTCCAGCGCGCCAAGGAAGTCGCCGAATCCGCCAACCTCGCCAAGAGCCGCTACGTGGTGGGCCTGAGCCACGAGCTGCGCTCGCCGCTGAACGCGATCAGCGGCTATGCCCAGCTTCTGGAGCAGGATACGACGCTCAGCACCAAGCCGCGCGACCAGGTTCGTGTCGTGCGCCGCAGCGCCGACCATCTCTCCGGCCTGATCGACGGCATTCTGGACATCTCCAAGATCGAGGCGGGGCGATTGTATCTGTCGCGCGACGAGGTGCGCTTAAGCGAATTCCTCGACCAGCTGGTCGGCATGTTCCGTCTTCAGGCCGCCGCCAAGGGCATCGATTTCGTGTTCCGACGACCGGCACATCTGCCGGTCGTGGTCTATGCCGACGAGAAGCGGCTGCGCCAGGTGCTGATCAACCTGCTCTCCAACGCGATCAAGTTCACCCAGACCGGCAGCGTGCAGTTCGTCGTGCACTATCGCAGCCCCGTCGCCGAGTTCGAGGTGATCGACACCGGGCCAGGCATCCAGGGCGACGATCTCGAGCGCATCTTCGCGCCGTTCGAGCGCGGTGCGCTCGGCGCCTCGCAGCCGCAGACCGGCACCGGGCTCGGCCTCACCATCAGCCGCCTGCTCGCGGGCGTGATGGGCGGCGATATCAAGGTCACGAGCACCGTCGGCACCGGCTCGACGTTCAAGGTCAAGATCCTGCTCTCGGAGGTCACCAATCCGCAGCGCATCGCGCCGGTGGAAGCCCCGGTCTCCGGCTATCACGGCGCGCGCAAGACCATCCTCATCACCGATGACGACCCCGTGCATCGCGACCTGCTGCGCGAGGTGCTGACGCCGCTCGGCTTCATCCTGCTCAGCGCCCCCGACGGTCCCGGCTGCCTTGCGCTGGCGCAGCACTGCCGGCCCGATCTGTTCCTGCTCGACATCTCGATGCCCACCATGGACGGCTGGGCCGTGGCGGAAGCCTTGCGCGCGAGCGGCCATCACCAGGCGCGCATCCTGATGGTGTCGGCGAGCGCGCTCGAAGCGCACGGCACGCCGCTGGCACAACCGTTCCACGACGGCTACCTGATGAAGCCGATCGACATCCCGCGGCTGCTGGAGACGATCCGTCAGCTCCTCAGGATCGAATGGCAATACGGCCCGGACGAGGTCGCGGTGTCGTTCTGGCGTCCCGAGAGCGGATCGAGGCCGCCGGCGCGGCACATCGAGGCGCTGATCGGGCTCGGCCAGATCGGATATGTCAGGGGTATCCAGTTGAAACTGGACGAGATCGGCAGCGAGCATCCGGAGCATGCCGATTTCGTCGCGCAGATGCGGTCGCTGGTCGACCGCTTTGATATCGACCAGTACATGGCCACATTGAAGACGTTGCATGCGCATGAACATTGAGTCGAAGAAGCGCGACGTCGCGCTCGTTGTCGATGACTCTCCGGAGACGCTGCGGCTGCTGACCGACGCGCTCGACGGCGCCGGCATGACGGTGATGGTGGCGCTCGACGGCGCAGCCGCGATGCGCATCGTCGACCAGATCACGCCCGACATCGTGCTGTTGGACGCCGTGATGCCCGGTATCGACGGCTTCGAGACCTGCCGCCGCCTCAAGCGCGATGCGGATCTTGCCAATGTCCCGGTCATCTTCATGACGGGGCTCGCCGAAACCGAGCATATCGTGCGCGGGCTCGAGGCGGGCGGCGGCGACTACGTGACCAAGCCGATCGTGATCGAGGAGATGCTGGCGCGCATCCGCGTCCATCTCGGCAATGCCCGGCTGACACAGAGCGCGCGCGCCGCGCTCGACGTCTCCGGCCGTTTCCTGTTCGCGGTCAACCACCAGGGCAACGTGCTGTGGGCGACGCCGCAGGCGCAGAAGCTGATGTCCGACCATCAGGGCACGCAGGCCGAGGACTTCGTGCTGTCGCCGTCATTGCTGCAATGGCTGGAGCAGGCCAAGGCCAAGGGCAGCTCGAAGTCTCAGGCGACCTCGCTGCCCGACAACCCGCAACTGCGGCTCTATTACATGGGCGAAACGGCGCCGAACGAGTTTCTGCTGCGGCTCTCCAGGGACTCCGGCACCGCGCTGCCGCCGGAATTCACCAGCGAGCTCGGCCTCACCACCCGCGAAGGCGAGGTGCTGGCCTGGCTCAGCAAGGGCAAGACCAACCGCGACATCGCGCAAATCCTGGGCCTCAGCCCGCGCACGGTCGACAAGCATCTCGAGCAGATCTACGCCAAGCTCGGCGTGGAGAACCGCACCGCCGCTGCGGCGATTGCGGCGAATGCGACGCGGCGGAATTCGTGAGTGTGGTGTGAAACGGTTGAGATGCCGCTCACCCGATCCACGGTGTCGTCCCGGACAAGCGCGCCTCAAGCGCGCGCCGATCCGGGACCCATAACCACAGGGAGATGTTTGGCGCGAGTTGGTAACTCCGAGTCCCCGTAACCACCCCTTCCTGTGGTTATGGGTCCCGAGTTCGCTTCGCGCCCCGGGACGACGGCGGAGCGTGTGGCGGGCGCCCGCCGCCCCTTACGCCAACAGCCCCTCACCCATAGACAAACGCCTTGTCGTCGAGGTCCGTCTTCGGAATCTCGTCCTTCTCGGTCCAGTAATCCTGGCTGTGCTGCCATTCCGGCTTGTCGCCGCGCTTGGGCAACAGATCCATGTTGCGCATCATGTAGCCGGGATTGAAGTTTTCCGGATCGATCCAGGGCAGGATCGGCATGTTGTGGTCTTCAGGTCGCAGCTTGACCTCGACCCTCCTGGCGCCTTTCGCCTTCATGTGTCCGAGCAGCCTGCAGACGAAATCGGCGACGAGGTCGACCCGCAGCGTCCAGCTGGCGCGGAAATAGCCGAACACCCAGACCATGTTCGGAACGCCCGTGAACATCATACCGCGGTAGGTGACGGCATCGCCGAAGGCGAGCGGCTTGCCGTCGATCTCGAACGCGATATCGCCGAGCGCCGCGAGATTGAAGCCGGTCGCGGTGACGATGATGTCGGCCTCGAGCACCTTGCCCGACTTGAGCTGGATACCCTTCTCGACGAAGCATTCGATCTCGTCGGTGACGACCGAGGCCTTGCCGCTGGCAATCCCCTTGAACAGATCGGCATCGGGCACGAAGGCAATACGCTGCCGCCACGGCCGGTATTTCGGCGTGAAATGTGTCTCGACATCGTAGTCCGGGCCGAGCACCGCGCTGATCTGGCCGATCAGCTCCTTCTTCACCTGCTCGGGCTTGGAGACGCAGAGTTTCGTGAAGGCGTCCTGCTCGAACAGGATCTTGCGCCGCACGATCTCGTGGATCCAGGCCTCATCGACCTGCAGCCGGCGCAGCTCCTCCGCGATCTCGATGGCGTTGCGGCCGAGTCGGAAATAGGTCGGCGAGCGCTGCAGCATGGTGACATGGGCGCATTTGTCCGCGATGTTCGGCACCAGCGTTGCCGCGGTGGCGCCCGAGCCGATCACGACGACCTTCTTGTTGGTGAGGTCGATATCGTCAGGCCAGGTCTGGGGATGGACGATGCGGCCCTTGAAGCGGTCCATGCCCTTCCATTCCGGCGTGTAGCCTTCCGAATGGCGGTAATAGCCCTGGCACATCCAGAGGAAGTTCGCGGTGAAGGTCCTGGGCTCTGCGGTGTCGGTCGTCACCGCCTCGATGGTCCAGAGATTGTGCTCGCTCGACCAGCTCGCCGAATTGATCTTGTGCTTGTAGCGGATATGCCGCGCGATATCGTTGTCGTCGATCACCTCTTTCATATAGGAGAGGATCTCCTCGGCGGTCGCAATCGGCGGCCCGACCCACGGCTTGAAGCTGTAGCCAAAAGTATGGAGATCGCTGTCGGAGCGAATGCCGGGATAGCGATGTGTGCTCCAGGTGCCTCCAAATGTTTCCTGCGTCTCCAGGATGACGTAGCTCGTGCCCGGAAGCTGCTTCTGGATGTGATAGGCGCTACCGATGCCGGAGATGCCGGCGCCGACGATCAGCACGTCGAAATGTTCCGATGCCTGTTTGGCCATGGCGTGACTGCGAACAGCGACATTCATTGTTGATTCTATGCCTTGCTTGTTTTTGTGGCCGCCCTTGTCCGGACGACGCGTTTCCTCCGCGACGGGCATGGTCGCCCATCGCGCTTCCGCTTCAAAATGACATAGATCAAATCGAGGTCAAATCACAGGCCCGCACCCCAGCTCCGCGCGGTCTGCAAGATCCAGTCGCGATAGAGCGTGAGCGGCGTGACGCCGGTCAATCCACCGCAGCCGGCTGCGCCGTTCGGACCGGTGGACCAGCTGATGAGGCCGACAAGGATGGGACCATTCGGCCTGTCCTCCAGCACGGGGCCACCGGAATCGCCCGTGCAGGCGCCAATTCCATCGCGAACACCGTTGGTTACGGGATCAACCAGCCGGATTTGGAGAGTGCCGGGCTGGCCCGTGGCAACGAGCGCGGCGACACGCGTCGCGCCGCCGCTCTTGCCGTCACCGCGTACCGTGACGCCGATGCCGGCGATGACGAAGCGGCTGCCGACCTGGATTGGAATTTGCGGCATGCCGACCGTCATCGTGGATTTTCCCTTGAGTGGAATTTCCAGTTGCAGCAATGCCACGTCGGCGGTGGCACGATGCGCCTGCATCGCCTGCATATTGAAGTTCGGATGGATGGCGACGGTGCGCACGTTCAGCAATTGCGGGGCACCGTCGGCTCCGCGATCGACGATCTTGTAGTCCGCGCCAGGCTGCACACAGTGCGCGACCGTCAGGACCACGCGTGGCGCAATCAAGCTGCCGGTGCAGAAATTGCCGCGCGAGCCAACGATGGTGACCACGGCGCGCGCTACGCCGTCGGCCTGCGGCGTACCGCCGCCGACGATGGCGCGCGCGGGCGCAGCGAGCAGCAGCGCGGCGATGATGAGGGTTGCAAGCTTTGTCATGGGAACACGCTTCGGCATCAGTGACGGCGGCGGATTGCTTCGGACTGGCCCTTGCCGATAGCGCATGCTAGCCCTCTTGGAAAGGAATTGACGAGGGCAGGATCGTGACGGTCGAGGCGGTTATCTTTGATTTTGGCGGCGTGCTGACGAGTTCACCGTTCGAGGCGTTTGCGCGGTTCGAGACGGCGCGCGGCCTGCCTGTCGACATCATCCGGCGCACCAATGCCGCCAACCATCTGGAAAATGCCTGGGCCAGGTTCGAACGCGCCGAGGTCGATATCGAGACGTTCGATCGCCTGTTCGCCGAGGAGTCGCTGGCACTCGGCGCGGAGGTACGCGGCCGCGACGTGCTGCCGCTGCTGCAGGGCGATCTGCGCCCCGAGATGGTCGAGGCCCTGAAGCGAATCAAGGCGCAATTCAAGACCGGCTGCATCACCAACAACCTCCCAGCCAATGCCATCGGAAGCCTGACCGGACGCTCGCTCTACATCGCCGAAGTCATGGTGCTGTTCGATCACGTGATCGAATCCGCCAAGATCGGCCTGCGCAAGCCCGACCCGCGCATCTACGCGCGGATGGTCGAGACGCTCAAGGTCGATCCGAACAAGTGCGTCTATCTCGACGATCTCGGCGTCAATCTGAAGCCGGCGCGCGAGATGGGCATGACCACGATCAAGGTGACGAGCGGCGCGCAGGCGATTGCCGAGCTCGAGAAGGCGACGGGGCTGAAGCTGGGGTAGCGCACGGCCAACTCCTCATCCTGAGGAGCGCGCCTTAGCGCGCGTCTTGAAGGATGCAGGCCCTCCTGTGGCCCTCGCCCTTCGAGACGCCGCTTCGCGGCTCCTCAGGGTGAGGGAGCGACCGGCGTACGCCGCTTCCGCAGACTTGTTATTGCGAGCTGGCTACTCCGCCGAAGCGGTGACCCGTTCCGGGAACGCCGCCGCCAGCGAAGCACGATCCGGCTTCAGCACGCCGCGCTCCGTAATCAGACCCGTCACGAGACGCGCCGGCGTGACGTCGAAGGCGTAGTTCGCGACCGGTGAATTCTCCGGCACGATGCGCACCGTCTCCAGCCGGCCGTCCGCGGTGCGGCCGGTCATGTCGGTGACCTCCGCGCCGCTGCGCTGCTCGATCGGGATGTCGCGGATGCCGTCATGGACCGCGAAATCGATCGTCGGCGACGGCAGCGCGACGTAGAACGGCACGTTGTTGTCGTGCGCGGCGAGCGCCTTCAGATAGGTGCCGATCTTGTTGCAGACGTCGCCATTGGCGGCGACGCGGTCGGTGCCGACGATGGCGAGATCGACCATGCCGTGCTGCATCAGGTGCCCGCCGGTGTTGTCGGGAATCACCGTGTGCGGCACACCGTGATGGCCGAGCTCCCAGGCCGTGAGCGAGGCGCCCTGATTGCGCGGACGCGTCTCGTCGACCCAGACGTGGACCTTGATGCCGCGCTCATGGGCGAGATAGATCGGCGCCGTCGCCGTGCCCCAATCGACGGTGGCGAGCCAGCCGGCGTTGCAATGGGTCAGCAAATTGACCGTCTCGCCCGGCTTCTTCGCTGCGATCGCCTCGATCAGCTTCAGCCCGTTGCCGGCGATGCCGCGATTGATCTCGACGTCCTGCTCGACGATCTCGTCGGCGCGCGCGTAGGCTGCCTCGGCCCGCTCCAGCGGATCGACCGGCGCGAGCGTCGCGCGCATCTCGTCCAGCGCCCATTTCAGATTGATTGCCGTCGGCCGCGCCACCACGAGCGTGTCATAAGCGCGCGTCAGGCCCGCGCCGGAGGCGTCCTCGCGCATGCCGAGCGCCATGCCATAGGCCGCGGTAGCGCCGATCAGCGGCGCGCCGCGCACCAGCATGTCGCGGATCGCGACGGCCGCGTCTTCACACGATGTCAGCTTCGCGACGACGAACTCGTGTGGCAATCGGCGCTGATCGATCGCGCCGATGGACCAGCCGTCACGTTCGCGCCAGATGCTGCGGAAATGCTTGCCGTCGACCTTCATGGCATTCTGCCTTTTCGTACCTCGTCTTGCGTCTCACGCCCGCAGCACGCGTCCCGCCACCGCGTCGAGCTTCTTGAGAAGCTCGGGATCCCGCGCTTCGGGCGCCGTGATCAGCGCGGTGTCTAGCGCGCGGTCGGAGCCGATCGGACACGGCTCGTGCTCGCGCGGAAGATCTTTGGCCAGCCGCGCCACCAGCGCCTTCGCCTTGTCGGCGTTCGACGTCAATACGCGGATGATGTCCTGCACGGTGACGGCATCGTGGTCCGGATGCCAGCAGTCGAAATCGGTGACCATGGCGACGGTCGCGTAGCAGATCTCCGCCTCGCGTGCGAGCTTCGCCTCGGGCATGTTGGTCATGCCGATCACGGAATAGCCCAGCGTCTTGTACGTCATGCTCTCCGCATAGGTGGAGAATTGCGGCCCCTCCATGCAGACATAGGTTCCGCCGCGCACCACGGTGATGCCCTCGGCCTCGGCCGCTGCAGCGAGATGGATGCGCAGCCGCGGCGAGACGGGATGCGCCATCGACACATGCGCGACGCAGCCCCGCCCGAAGAACGAGCTCTCGCGCTTGTGCGTGCGGTCGACGAATTGATCGACGAGAACGAAGGTGCCTGGCGGCAGTTCCTCCTTGAAGGAGCCGCAGGCCGACAGCGAGATCAAGTCGGTGACACCGGCGCGCTTCAGCACGTCGATATTGGCGCGATAGTTGATGTCGGAGGGTGACAGCCGGTGGCCCTTGTCGTGCCGCGGCAGGAATACAATGGGCAGGCCGGCGATGGAACCGCGCCTCAAGGGCGCCGACGGCTCACCCCAAGGGCTTTTGATCAGCTCTTCGCGTGCATCCTCGAGACCCGGCAGGTCATAGATGCCCGAGCCGCCGATGATGCCCAATACCGCCTGCGTCATGCCTGCTCCACCCTGTCAGCTCCATGCGACATGGTTAAGCTATGCCAGCTTTGGGGCGGTTTTGGAACGGGGGCGGAGGGATGATGCCGATGGTGTGAGGGCCGATGGCCGCACACTCAGTGTGGTCCCTGCGAGTGCAGGGATAACACGGATGATCTGACTAGGCCGCGGTCGCCGGCTGCAGCTGGGTCGCCACCATCCGTTCCAGCGTCTCGACGGACTGGAAATTCTCCGGCGTGATCTCCGACTGCGGGATGGTGAAGTCGAATTCGGCCTCGACGCCGAGCATCAGGTTGACCATGTCCATCGAGGTCAGGCCGGCATCGACGAGCTTGGTGGACGGTGTGACGTCAGCGCTGAGCGAATTCTGCTGCAGGATGCCCTTCACCAGCTTGATGATGCGATTGCGCACGTCGTCGTCAAAGGCTTGCATCGGCAAATTCCCGTCTGTCTGTCGAAGGTCCGGACCGGCTTTCCGCTACGATGGGCGCGGTCTGCCGGTCCCGCAATGGGCGACAGCAATACTTCCCGTTTCTTAGTAAACGATGACTCAGATTGTCTGGAATTCAGGCTTCTTCCAGATTCCTAATACGATGTCCGAAAATCGGCAGATGCAAACAACTGGGCTTTAACTGTTCGTTCGGAATTGGGCTTTGTTTACCCTCTATTTCATCGACGAATTTGAATTAAATCCGTAGCCTCGTCTCACAAGCAAAGATGACCGGAGGATCGCTTTCAGCGGTATCGCGAATGATGCCGGCGATCTCGAACGGCAAACCGGAGGCGGACAAGTATGAACGTGCGTGAAGCAGTCCTCACTGTCGACGAAACGCAGACGAGCTTGCTCGAGCAGGGACCTTCCCTGACCGAGCGTGCCGCCCGGACCGCCACCGCCGCTGCGGCCGACGCCGACCAGGTCGATCGCGACGCCCGTTTTCCGCACAAGGCTTTCGAGGTCGCCCGCGAACAGAAGCTGCTCGGCGTCATGATCCCGGTCGAGTTCGGCGGCTTCGGCGCCTCCATCTACGACGTCACCGACATCTGCTACACGCTCGGACGCGCCTGCGCCTCGACGGCGATGATCTACGCGATGCATCAGACCAAGGTGGCCTGCGTCATCAGGCACGGCCACGGCATCCCCTGGATGGAAACCATGATGCGCCGGGTCGCCCGCGACCAGTGGCTGCTCGCCTCCTCCACCACCGAAGGCCAGAACGGCGGCAACATCCGCGCCAGCGCCGCTGCCGTCGACCACGCCGGCGACACCATCTCGCTGGTCCGCGACGCCACCGTGATCTCCTACGGGGCCGAGGCCGACGGCCTCGTCACCATCGCCCGCCGCGCCACCGACGCTGCCGCCTCCGATCAGGTGCTGCTGGCACTCGCCAAGGACGATTATTCGCTGAAGCGGACGCTGGGCTGGGAAACGCTGGGGATGCGCGGCACCTGCTCGACGGGCTTCGAGCTGAAGGTCGATTGCCCCGCCGACCGCGTCTTCCCGGAATCCTACGACAAGATCCATGCCCAGACCATGACGCCGTTCGCGCATCTATGCTGGTCGTCGGCCTGGGCCGGCATTGCCGCCGCAGCCGTTACCCGCGCGCAGGCCTTCATCCGCAAGGCGGCGCGCTCGTCCGGCGGCCAGATGCCGCCGGCCGCTGCGCATTTCACCGCGGCCAAGATGTCGCTGGCCAAGCTGCGCGCGCTGCTCGCCACCAACATCGACGCGTTCGCCCGCGCCGAGCATGACGAGCGCGCGCTCGGCTCGCTCGACTTCCAGTCTTCGATCACGCTTCTGAAGGTGCAGGCCTCCGAGCTCGCGGTCGAAACCGTGATGCATGCGATGCGCACTGCGGGCCTTTCGGGCTACCGCAACGACGGCGAGTTCACCATGGGCCGGCACCTCCGCGACGTATTGTCGTCGCCGATCATGATCAACAACGACCGCATTCTGGCCAACGCCGCGACCTCGACCCTGATGAGCGGCGTGCCGTCGAGCCTTCGCGACTGACGTGCCTTGCCGACCCAGACCAACAAGAACAATTTCGAGATAGCAGGACATCGCCCCATGAATATTGCCGTCCTCCCCAATTCGCCGGAAACCGCGCCGCAAATCGTTGATCCGCTCGACCATCTCGCCGACAAGCTGTTCCATCGCATGGGCGCCGACGGCGTCTATGCCCGCACCGCACTGTATGAAGGCGTCGTCGAGAAGCTGGCCGCGTTGATCACTGGCCATCGCGAGACCGGTACCGAGGTGATGCGTTTCCCGCCGGTGATGAGCCGGGCCCAGCTCGAAAAATCCGGCTACCTCAAGAGCTTTCCGAACCTGCTCGGTTGCGTCTGCGGCCTGCACGGGACCGAACGCGAGATCAACGCCGCGGTGAGCCGCTTCCATGCCGGCGGCGACTGGACCACCTCGCTGTCGCCCGCCGACCTCGTGCTGTCGCCTGCCGCCTGCTATCCGGTCTATCCGATCGCGGCGAGCCGCGGACCGTTGCCGAAGGGCGGCCTGCGCTTCGACGTTGCCGCCGATTGCTTCCGCCGCGAGCCGTCGAAGCATCTCGACCGCCTGCAATCGTTCCGGATGCGCGAATATGTTTGCATCGGCAGCCCCGACGACGTCGCAGATTTCCGCGAGCGCTGGATGGTCCGCGCGCAGAAGATCGCGACCGACCTCGGCCTCACCTTCCGTGTCGACTACGCCAGCGATCCGTTCTTCGGTCGCGTCGGCCAGATGAAGGCGGTTAGCCAGAAGCAGCAGCAGCTCAAATTCGAGCTCCTGATTCCGCTGCGCTCCGAAGAGCATCCGACCGCCTGCATGAGCTTCAACTATCACCGTGAGCATTTCGGCACGACCTGGGGCATTCAGGACGCCAATGGCGAGCCGGCGCACACGGGCTGCGTCGCTTTCGGCATGGATCGGCTGGCTGTCGCCATGTTCCACACCCACGGCACCGACCTTTCCGCCTGGCCCGCCAAGGTGCGGGACGTCCTGGGCCTGCAGCCGCTTGCTCCGGCCAATGCCCATGTCGAGGGCTGGCGCTAACCGAACGAGGCCGGTCATTTCCACGGGCAAAACGAGCGTGATCCACACCAAGATCCGATGCCGCGAGATCACGGAGTCCGACGCAGAAGCGATCGCGGACTTGCTGACGCGCGGATTCGTGGGCCGCTCGCGCAACTATTGGATCCAGGGCCTGCGCCGGCAGGCCTTCCGGGCCGTGCCGGAGGGCTATCCGCGCTTCGGCTACATGCTCGACCATGATGGCACGCCGGTCGGCGTGCTGCTGCTGATCTACACCGCGCGCAAGGACGGCGAAGAGACCACCATCCAGTGCAATTTGTCGAGCTGGTATGTCGATCCGGCCTACCGCAACTACGCTCCGCTGCTGACCAAGATTGCCCAGCGGCACAAAGACGTGACGTATTTCAACATCAGTCCGGCGCCGTGGACCTGGCCGATCATCGAGACCCAGGGCTTTCGCGCCTATTGCCGCGGCATATTCTTCTCGGTTCCTGCACTGGCAGGCGCCCCGCGCGGGAGCGAGATCGAGGGCATCTCACCTCACGCCAAGTCGATCGAGGGGCTTTCCGACGCCGAGACCGAGCTGCTGACGCGGCATGCGCGCTACAATTGCCTCAGCCTGGTCTGCCGCACGCCGAAGGGAACGTTCCCCTTCATTCTGCAACCCGTGCGCATCCGCCGCGGCTTCATTGCACCGCCTGCGATGAAGCTGATTTATTGCCGCAGCGCCGCGGAATACGCCGCTTGCGCAGGCCGTATCGGCCGCCTGCTGCTCCGGCTCGGCAAGGTCGCGGTAACGGTCGATGCCAATGGCCCGATTCCCGGCCTTGTCGGTATTTACACCGAGCGGCGCGGTCGCAAATATTTCAGGGGTCCCCACCGGCCGCAGCTTGGCGATCTCACCGACACGGAACTCGTGTTGTACGGGCCTTAGGGCAACGCTCGCTCTGTCGCCCGGATGAGCGTAGCGGCAAGCGGGAACTCTCAGATATCACTGCGCTCATCCGGGCTACAGCCTATCGCCTTGTCGGCTGGCCATTTACGCGCCCTTTGTCTATCGCCGGTCATCCTCCGTAAACTACGGCGCTTAAGGGAATTTTCCCGCCTCTTCGCTACCCTCGGCGGCTGAATTAGGTTGCGTTAAGTCTATTGCTCGCCGAGACCCCGCCGATCCCATGAGTTCGACCTGCGACAACGAGCTTGGTGCACGCCGCGAGCAGGGTCCGGAGGCCCTGGTCGCGCTGAGCCAGCTCGCGCTCGACCACATGGAACAGGGCGTCTGCGTCTACGATGCCGACAACCGGATCGTGCTGGTCAATCAACGCTACCTGTCCCTGTTCGACATGTCGGGCGACATCGTGCGGGTGGGCACCAGCTACCGCGAGGTGCTCGCACACAGCGCCGGGCGCGGCAACTTTCCGGAAAGCGAGCTTGACGCGCTCTATTCGGCGCGGATCGCCCAGATTGCCGCAGGCAAACCGTTCCGGACCGAGCAGCGACTTGCGACCGGCCTCGTCATGTCGCTCGAGCTGAAGCCGCTTCCGGGCGGTGGCTGGATGACGATCTGCGACGACGTCCCCCGCCTCGCCCGGCTCGAAGCGGAATTGCGCGTGCAGACCGAGCGCAGCCAGCACGCGCTCGCCAACATGTCGCACGGCCTCATCATGTACGACGCCGACAGCCGCGTCGTCGTCTGCAACGACCGCTTCCTGAATCTCTACAACCTCGACCCCCAGATCGTGCAGCCGGGCGTCTCGCATCGTGCGGTGCTCGACCATTGGGTGTCGCGCGGCAACCAGCCGGGCATGCCGACCGACGAATTCCGTAGTTCCAGATTGGAGGACGTGCGCACCAGACGAGAGAAATCCCTGCTGGTGATGCGTTATGACGGACGCATGGTGCAGACGGTCTCCCGCTTCCTGCCGGACGGCGGCTGGGTCACCGTGCACGAGGATGTCACGGAGCGGCTGCAATACGAGGAAACGCTGCGGCAGCAGAACTTCATCTTGGATGCGGCGCTGGAGAACATGGCGCACGGGCTCGCCCTCTACGACAGCGACATGCGCCTTCGCGTCTGCAACACCACCTACCGCAAGATCTACCTGCTGTCGCCGGAGGAGACGCGGCCGGGCACGCATCTCGCCGAGCTGATCGAACGTTCGATGGCGAACGGCGCGTTCGCCTCGGAATACAGCCCAGGAGAAATCACGGAAGCGGCCCGCGCGCGAATCGCGAGCCGCGACCGCTCACCGATGCGTCGGCGCATGTCGAACGGCACCGTGGTCTCGGTACGCTATTGCGCGCTGCCCGAGGGCGGCTTCGTCGCCACCTATGAGGACATCACCGAGCGTGAGCGCGTCATCGAGCAGCTGAGTGAGCAGTACCGCCGCTTCGACGCGGCGCTGAACAACATGAGCCAGGGCCTGTGCATGCTCGATGCGAGCCTGCACGTGATCGTCTGCAACCGCCGCTATGTCGAGATGTACGGCATGTCGCCCGACATCGTGAAGCCCGGCGTCTCGATGCGCGAGATCATGGAGCACAGCTGCGAGCTCGGCATCCACCCGAACATGACGGGGGCCAAGCTCTATGCCGACTATGTCGAGCGGCTGCGCGAAGGCGAGCATACGCTGCATCGCCATCTGAGCGACGGCCGCATCATCAAGCTCAATCACAAGCGGATGGAGCATGGCGGCTGGGTCGTCACCTATGAAGACGTCACCGAGCGCCACAAGGCCCAGGCGCGCGTGGCGCACATGGCGCGGCACGATTCGCTGACCGACCTGCCCAACCGCACGCTGTTCCGCGAGAAGATGAGCGAGGGTCTGAACCAGGTCGCGATCGCCGGCGGCGCGATGGCCGTGCTGTGCTTCGACCTCGACAATTTCAAGACCGTCAACGACCGCCTCGGCCACGCCGCCGGCGACCGCCTGCTGCGCTGGGTCGCGGCACGCCTGAAGGAGAATGTCGGCGAGCACGATACCGTCGCGCGCCTCGGCGGCGACGAATTCGCCGTTCTCCAGCGCGGACCGCAACCGCAATCGGCGGAAAAGCTGGCCAGACGCCTGGTCGAGGTCCTCGGTCATCCGCCGCCGCTGGAAAGCCAGTCGATCCATGTCGGCGCCTCTGTCGGCATCGCGATCGCGCCCGATCACGGGCTCGATGCGGACGAACTGATGAAGTGCGCCGACCTCGCGCTGTACCAGGCCAAGGCCAGGGGGCGCGGCGCCTATCAGCTGTTCGAGCCCGAGATGGAAGAGGAGGCGCGCAGCCGGCATGCGCTGGAGCAAGATCTGCGCGGCGCACTAGAGGCACACGAATTCCACCTGGTGTTTCAGCCGCAGATGCGGCTCGAGTCGTCGGAGCTCACCGGCTTCGAGGCCCTGCTGCGCTGGAGACATCCTTCGCGCGGCTTCATCTCGCCGGCCGAGTTCGTTCCGATCGCGGAAGAGAACGGCTTGATCGTTCCGATCGGCGAATGGGGGCTGCGGACGGCCTGCGTCACGGCCGCGTCATGGCCGGATGTCACGGTTGCAGTGAACCTGTCGCCGGTGCAGTTCCGCTCGCGCGGACTGGTGGCAATGGTGACGAGCGCACTTGCGGAGGCCGGCCTGCCGCCGCAGCGGCTCCAGCTCGAGGGCACCGAGACGGCGCTGCTCGACGACAGTGAGGCGACGATCGAGATCCTGCACCAGCTCCGCGCGCTGGGGATCCGCGTCAGCCTCGACGATTTCGGCGTCGGCTATTCCTCGCTAAGCTATTTGCGCAAGTTTCCGTTCGACCGCATCAAGATCGACCGCTCCTTCGTCGGCACGCTCGGCGAAAGCCCGGAGAGCGTCGCCATCGTTCGCACCATCGCAAGCCTCGGTTCCGTGCTCGGCGTCGAGACCACGGCGGAGGGCGTGGAGACCGAAGAGCAGCTCGACTTCGTGCGCGAATGCGGCTGCACCGCCGTTCAGGGCTATTATTTCGGCAAGCCGTGCCCGGCATCGGAGGTCGGCCGCACCATCGAGACGCTGAACACGGTCCGGCGCGTCGCGTAACGGCTTTCCGCCACCTCAAATTCCGTCTCTCGGCACACCACCAAACGACGAATTGTCGCACGTACCGGTTCGGCCGGGATTGCTGCATTGGCCGCCGCGCGCGGTCGGCGCAATGCGCTTTTCTTCTCCCTCGATTTCGGGAACAATCACCTCACAAGAAAGAGAAACGACGGCCCGAGGAGGCTGTCGCGAAGGGAGGAATTGCGATGCCGCGATACGGGCTGAAGACGATCGCATTTGCCGCGATGCATGTTGCCATGGGCGCATTGGTCTCGACGGTGACCAGCGCGCAGGATTATCCCAGCAAGCCGATCACGCTGATCGTGCCGTGGCCGGCCGGCGGATCGACCGATATCTCGATGCGCGCCATCGCCGACAGCGCCTCGAAGGTGCTGGGGCAGCCGATCGTGATCGACAACAAGGCCGGCGGCGGCGGCACGGTGGGACCGGCGACCATGGCAGCGGCCGCGAAGCCGGACGGCTACACCATCTCGCAGATTCCGATCACCGTGTTCCGCCTGCCCTTGATGCAGGAGGTATCGTGGGATCCGGCCAAGGACTTCACCTACATCGTCCACCTCACCGGCTATACCTTCGGTGTGACCACCAGTGCGGAGTCGCAGTTCAAGAGCTGGAAGGACGTGGTGGAGTTCGCCAAGGCGAACCCGGGCAAGGTGACCTATGCCACGCCGGGCGCCGGCACCTCGCTGCATATCGGCATGGAGCAGATCGCCGGGATGTCCGGCATCAAGCTGACGCAGGTCCCTTTCAAGGGCGGCGCGGAAACCAACGCTGCGGTGCTGGGACAGCACACCATGCTGCAGGCGGACTCCACGGGATGGCGGCCGCTGGTCGACGCCGGCAAGCTCCGCCTGCTGATGGTATGGACCGGCTCACGCTCGCCGAACTATCCCGACGTGCCGACGCTGAAGGAGCTCGGCTATCCCATGGTCTATGACTCCCCATTCGGCATCGCCGGCCCGAAAGGCATGGATCCGAAGATCGTCGCCAAGCTGCACGATGCATTCAAGAAGGCGGTCGAGGATCCCGCGGTCGTGGCGACGCTCGCCAAATACGACATGGTGCCGAACTACAAGAACACCGAGGACTACAAGAAGTTCGTCGTCGAAGTCACGGAGTCCGAGCGGAAGGTGATCGAGACGCTCGGGCTGGCGAAGAAATAGAATGGCGAAGAACAGTTTCAGCTACTGCAAATTCTGACGTCATCCTGAGGTGCGAGCCGTCCTCGCGGCTCGCCTCGAAGGATGGACACAGGCACCGTCGCCCTTCGAGGGCCGCTGAAGGAGCGGCCACCTCAGGGTGACGGTGGTCGAGAGGTGTCTCACATGAACGACCCAACCAACGTCAAGCTCCGCCTCAGCAACTCCGAACTCTGGGGCGGGCTGATCGGGCTCGCGCTCGGCGGCTTCGTGATCTGGTCGGGCATGAAGCTCAAGCTGGGCACCATCAACGATCCCGGATCGGGCTACGTGCTGTTCTACACGGGCATCCTGATGTGCGTTTTCGCCAGCGCCATCATCGTCTCGGCGGTCACGGAAGGCGGTCCGACGCTGGCCTCGCGCTGGGAGAACGTGCGCTGGAGCAAGCCGCTCCTGCTGATCGCCTGCCTTACGGCATTCTCCGTCGCGCTGGAGCCGGTTGGCTTTCTGCTGTCGTCGATCCCGTTGATGCTGCTGCTGTTGCGGCTGATCGATCCGGTCCGATGGACGCTGGCGATTCCGATCGCCGTGCTGGTGCCATGGGGCATGTGGTGGGTGCTCAAGCGGCTGCTGCTGATCCAGCTGCCCTCGGGCCTGTTCGGGATCGGTTGACGCCATGGATACGCTCGTCAATGTCGCCCACGGGTTCGGCGTCGCGCTGCTGCCGATCAACCTGCTCTATTGTTTCATCGGCGTCTTCATCGGCACGCTGGTCGGTGTACTGCCGGGCATCGGGCCGATCTCGGCGATGTCGCTCTTGTTGCCCGTGACGCTGTCGGGAACGCCGGAATCCGGCATCATCATGATGGCCGGCATCTATTACGGCTCGATGTATGGCGGCTCGACCACCTCGATCCTGGTCAACATCCCCGGCGAGGCGGCTTCCGTCGTCACCTGTATCGACGGCCACCAGATGGCAAAGCAGGGCCGCGCCGGCCCTGCGCTCGGCATCTCGGCCTTCGGCTCCTTCATTGCCGGCACGTTTGCACTGATCGCCTTGATGCTGGTCGCGCCGAAACTTGCCAGCGTCGCCATTGCGTTCGGGCCGGCCGAGTATTTCAGCCTGATGGTGCTCGGCCTCGTCGTGCTCACCTTCCTGACGCAGGGCTCGATGCCGAAGGCGCTGCTGATGGCCTGCATCGGCGTCGTGCTCGGACTGATCGGGCTCGACAGCATCACGGCGCAGCCGCGTCTGACCTTCGGCCGCATGGAGCTGATCGACGGCATCGGGCTCGTGCCCGTGGTGATGGGCCTGTTCGGCGTTGCCGAGGTGCTGCTCAACACCGAGCAGGCGATCAAGCGCGACATCATCAACACCAAGATCACCCACCTCCTGCCCAGCAGGGAGGACTGGACGGCGAGCGCAGGCCCGGTCGGCCGCGGCACCATCCTCGGCTTCTTCCTCGGCATCCTGCCGGGCGGCGGCGCCGTGGTGGCGTCCTTTGCCTCCTATGCCCTGGAGAAACGGCTCTCGAAGACGCCCGAGCGTTTCGGCCACGGCGCGATCGAAGGTGTCGCAGGGCCGGAATCGGCGAACAACGCCGCGGCGGGCGGCGCCTTCATTCCGCTGATGACGCTCGGCATCCCGCCCAACGTGGTGATGGCGCTGTTGCTCGGGGCCTTCGTCATTCACGGCCTGCAGCCGGGGCCGCTGCTGATCACGCAAAACCCCGGCCTGTTCTGGGGCATCGTCGCCAGCATGTATATCGGCAACGTCATGCTGCTGATCCTGAACCTGCCCATGATCGGCATGTGGGTGCAGCTGCTCAAGCTGCCCTACAACATCCTGTTTCCGCTGATCATCCTGTTCACCATCCTCGGCGTCTACTGCTCCAGCAACAACGTATTCGACGTCTATGTGATGATCGCGTTCGGCATCGTCGGCTATTTCATGCGCAAGCTCGGCTACGAGCCGGCACCGCTGGTGCTGGCCTTCGTGCTGGGACCGATGATGGAGAACAATCTGCGCAAGTCGCTGATCCTGTCGCAGGGCGACCTCTGGACCTTCGTGCAGCGGCCGATCTCGGGGGCGTGTCTCGCGTTCGCGCTCATGCTGCTGATCGCGCCGTTGCTGCCCTCACTGCGCAGGAAGCGCGAGCTGGTAGCGCTGGACGAGGGGGCGTGAAGAGGTCTTGCAGGGTGGATTGGTTTCGGGTGGGCAAAGCGAAGCGTGCCCACGATCTGTATCCATCAGAGAATTGGTGGGCACGGCGCAAGTGCGCCCTTTGCCCACCCGAAGGCATCTACGATATCTCAGCTCGCCGCAGGCAGCACATTGTCCGGCGGCGCATCCCACGGGCGCTCCGCAGAGGCAAGCCCGATCAGCCGGCCCTGGATGTAGTCGCAACCCCACTCGCGCAACATGTTGGCGGCCTCTTCGTCCTGCACCCATTCGGCGACGGTCTTGATGTCGAGGCGGCGGGCGAGATCAATCAGGGTCTGCACGAAGGCGCGGTCGTCGGCGGAATGGGTGATGTTCTGCACGAACGCGCCGTCGATCTTCACGATATCCACGCCGAGCTTGCGCAAATTGCGGAACGAAGTGTAGCCGGCGCCGAAATCGTCGATGGCGATGCGGCTGCCGAAATGCTTGAGGCGGCCGACAAACGCACGGACGTCATCGATGTCCTGGATCGCGACCGTCTCGGTGATCTCGACGATCAGCCGCTCGGCAACGCCGGGATGGGCCTGCATCAGCGATTCGATTCCCGCCCACCAGTCCGGGTCCATGGTGGTATCCGGCGAGATATTGAGGCTGAGGCAGATGTCGGGGGCGGCAGCAAGCTCGGCGACAACGAGCTCGAGCACGCGATGGTCGACCAGGCGGATCAGGCCGAGCCGTTCGGCCACCGGCACGATATCAGGCGCGAGCAGCACCTGCCCGTCGCCCTGGTCCATCCGCACCAGGCATTCGTGGAACGCGCGCTCGCGCGAGTCGGCCGACACCACCGGCTCGTAGGCGAGCTTGATGCGGCGCTCGTTCAGCGCGGTGACGATCTCGTCGGTGACGCGGATGTTGACGCGGCGCTGCGCGTCGCGCGCGGCATCCGGGCGCCACGCCGCGAACGAGCCGGCGCGGCGGCGCTTGGCGGCGTCCAGCGTCTCATGGGCGCGGTTGACGGCCTCGTCGGTGCTGCGGGCATAGCGCGGCACGCTGACCGCGCCGATCGAGGCGGTGACCGAGACCGGACCGGACTTGGTCGGCACCACCTCATCGCGGATGCCGGCGAGGAAGCGCTCGGCAGCGACGTTCATGTCGTCGACGGTGCAGTTCTTCAGGATAAGGCCGAACTTGTTGCCAGAGAAGCGACCGAGCACGTCGCCGCCGCGCAGGCGCGAGCGAATGCGCTTGCCGATGTCGAGGATCACGGCATCCGCCACGTCGAAGCCGAAGGCGTCGTTGACGCGGGCGAGATGATCGATCCCGACCAGCATGAACGCCGCGGTCGAGCGGAAGCGCGTCGTCTCCTCGATCGCCTCGGCCAGCGCCGCGATCAGATGCGAGCGGTTGAGCTCGCCGGTCAAAGGATCGAGCCGGGCCTGCTTCGTCAGCTCCTCGTCGCGGGCATGGCGCTCATTGTTGATGCGAACGGAGCCGATCGCGCGCGTGGGGCGGCCGTCGGGGCCGGCGAACCAGCGGCCGGTCTCCTCGATCCAGATCACGGGATCGGAGGCGCTCATGCGCACGCCATACTCGATCCGGTAGGGCGTACCGCCGGCGCCGTGCACGGCGGACGTCTGCGCCAGCGCGGCGGTCCGCAGCGCCGGCCCGGGCTCGATCAGCTTGGCGAATTCGGCGCCGGTCGCCAGCCGCTCGGCAGGAATGCCGGGAAAGACGCTGGAGATCTGGTCACTCCAGACGATCGCATCACTGCCGATGTCCCAGGCAAACACGGCTTGGCCGAGGGCGGCCAGGATCTCGGAGGCTTGCGGTAATGCGGGGTTCAAAATCGCCTCATTTCGGGACAGCGGGAGTCCTGAGCCGGCACAGGATAAAGCCAGATTCGTCTTCAACCCTAGGCAAAGTTGATAAACAATTTGGAAACCACGTTTGTCCGGGCGAGGGAACCAAACCCGTCCGTCCGGCATAGGCCTTGCGAGTACATGGCACGCACCGGCGCCAGCGTCCCGAAACGCGACAATTTGCGCCGGATCAACGGTGATAGCGATGTTAGGTACTGATCGATCGGACGCGGCGGACAACGGCACAGGCACGGCCCTGGTGCCGCTGATGCCGACATTGCGGTGGGTCCGCAAGGCGTCGCTGCCGCGCCCCGATCCCAGCTTCATCACACAATTGATCGCCAATGCCGAGCAGCTGCCGCAGACCAGCCGGCTCCGCCGCGCCTCTTCCGAGGATGCGCGGATGGCCTATGGCAGCAAGCGTCCGCTGCAAAGCGTCAGCGCGCGGACACGGCAGGGGGCTTGATGCCGGTCAGCGCGGCGGCGTGTCGGAAGACGGCGGCGTGCCGTTACCCGGCTGCAGCTGCGGCGAGGGAATTTCCGGCGAAGGCGCGCCTGCTACGGGCTTGGGCGCAGGATGGTCCATCAGCACGGATTCCGCGACGGATTGCGCCGAGGGTGCGGGAGGCTCGACCGGTGCGGGCTGCGGCGCAATCACCGGTTCGAACTTGCGCGCGGCCGCCACATCCTCCGCCGGCGCTTCTGCCTGACGCTTGGCCTTGCGCGGCACCGGCACCGTCGTCTCGGCCACATAGGTGACGCGGCGACGCGTGCGCTGGGCAATGCCGCCGAGGAAATCCGCCATCGCGAGCAGCACCAGCAGGAAATAGGTCGAGTTGCCAAATTTGGGCCACATCACGAATTCGGCGGCCGCCGCGCCGAACACGATCAGCGACAGCAGATGGTCCATCAGGAATTTCGAGCCGGGCCGCGCGCCTTTGACCACCTCGAGCAGCAGCAGCACCACGCCCAGTGCGAGCAGGAGATCGGCGAGCGTGACCGGCCAGCTCTCGCCCGTGATCATCGGCACCTTGAACAGCACGTCCGAGAAGGACACGCTGGGCATCAGGAAGGCGATGATGTTGTACACCGCGAGCGGAATCAGAAGCAGCGGGAAACCGACCATCGGCAAAATGCCTTCTCGATCATGATATCCGGACAGGACAATGCGGCGGCGAAGCATTCGCTCCGCCGCCGTCATCGTCTATCTCATGGGTGGGCCGAAATCAGGCAGGCAACATCATCCTGCCCGGAGAAAGTTCCTGAGGCTCAGGACTCTTTCTTCTTCAGGACCTGCCGGCCCTTGTACATGCCGGTTTTGAGGTCGAGATGGTGCGGACGACGGAGCTCGCCGGAATCCTTGTCTTCCACGTAGGTCGGCTTCTTGATGGCGTCTGCCGAGCGGCGCATGCCACGACGCGACGGCGAGGTTTTTCTTCTCGGAACGGCCATTTCAATATCCTCTAGGGATTGGTGTCATCAGGGCATCGTCCGCGAAGGGACGGCTCAGCACCCGCAAATAACGAGGCGAGCTGAATGCCGATCAAGGCCGGGCTTATAGAGGAAGGCTGGCCGTAAAGCTAGGCTCTTGGGGCGGAAAATGCGCCCGAAATGGGCTCAAAATCAGCGATTTTCCCGCCAGCAGGTCGCAAGCGAGGTCGCCTGCCCCCGCGCCATGTAGGTCGCCGCCAGCCGCCGGACACCCGGGCCGGGGGTTTTGGCGCTGCGTTTGACTGGATTCGGCAGGATCGCGGCCAGAAGGGCCGCCTCACGCGGGGAAAGGCTGGCGGCCGATTTGCCGAAGGCATAGGCGCTGCCCGCCGCCACGCCAAACTGCCCCTGCGGGCCGAGCTCGGCGATGTTCAGGTAAATTTCGAGAATCCGGGCCTTGGGCAGGACCAGGTCGATCCATAGCGCCAGCGGGAATTCGAGCGCCTTGCGGACGAAATCCCGACCCTGCCAGAGGAACAGGTTCTTCGCGACCTGCTGGGTGATCGTGGAGGCGCCCCGGAACGGCGTACCGTCCTCCTTTGCATCGTCGATCGCCTCGCGCAACGCGCCCCAATCGATGCCGTGATGCTTGCAGAAATGCGCGTCCTCGGCCGCAATCACCGATCGCGGCAGTGAGGGCGACATCGCCGCCAGATCGATCCATTCCCGCTGCATCGACACGCCGCGAAACGCGCGCCAGGCCATCAGCGTCGAAACGGGATGGCCGGTGCGGTAGAATGGCGCGATCACATAGGGCGCGAGCAGCGCAACCGCGAGCACCAGGAGAAGGATTTTGACAATGCGCAAATCAACCTTTCCGGCGCAAAATGAAATGCGGCCACCGAACCCAGCATTAAGTCTGTGATAATTCGGGCCTTTTCCAGCAGTTTTTAGGCCTTCCAAACGATTGACTGGGGCCGGCGCATAAAGGATTGTCCGGCCGAATTTTAGTTCTGGAGCCCTTCTTGATGACCGGCACGTCCCCGTCCGATTTTGCCAAGCGTCTGGACAAGACCGCTGATGACACCGAGGCCCTGCTCGGGCGCCTGTTGTCGGACGACATCCTGCACGATGAGATCGCCCGGCCCAAGCGACTGATGGACGCAATGCGCTATTCGAGCCTGAACGGCGGCAAGCGCCTGCGGCCGTTCCTGGTGGTCGAGAGCGCCGCCGTGTTCGGTGTTGCCCGCGAGGCGGCCTTGCTGGTCGGCGCCGCGCTGGAATGCATCCACTGCTATTCGCTGATCCATGACGATCTGCCGGCGATGGACAATTCGGACCTGCGCCGCGGCCGTCCCACCCTGCACAAGCACACCGACGACGCGACCGCGATCCTCGCCGGCGACGGACTGCTGACGCTCGCCTTCGACATCGTCACCCGCGACGAGATCCATCGCGACGCCAATGTGCGGCTCCTCTTGACGCGCGCGCTGGCGCGTTGCGCCGGCATCGGCGGCATGGTTGGCGGCCAGATCCTCGATCTCGCCGGCGAAGGCCGCTTTGGCGGCAACGAGCCGATCGACGTCGCCCGCATTCAGCAGATGAAGACCGGCGCGCTGCTGCGCTACGGCTGCATCGCCGGTGCAATTCTCGGCCAGGCTTCGCAAAAGGAATATCAGGCACTCGACGATTACGGCCGTGCGCTCGGCGAGGCCTTCCAGATCGCCGACGATCTGCTCGACGTCGAGGGCGATGCGGCCGCGCTCGGCAAGCCGGCCGGCGCCGATGCCGCGCTCGGCAAGACCACCTTCGTCACCCAGCTCGGCATCGAAGGCGCCAAGCAGCGCGTGCGTGACCTGCTCGCCCGAGCCGACAGTGCCGTGTCGATCTTCGGCGACCGCGCCGCCGTGCTGCAGGCCGCCGCGCGCTTCGTCGCCGAGCGGAAGAACTGACGCGCTGCGATGGCGGGCAACGGCAAGGAAGACCCCGCCCTCGTCCGCTTCCGCAAGATGTCGCGGCCGCTGCGGCTGATCTATGCCCGGCCACGGACTTTCATCGCGCTCGCCGCCGGCGTCCTGGTCAGCCTGCTGCTGCCGGGCTCGTTCCGGCTGGTGACGCGGCTTCTGTTCGGCTGGGATGCACTGATCGCGGTCTATCTCGTACTGGTCTATGCGATGATGCTGTGCAACGACCACCAGCACATCCGCCGCGCTGCGGCCATGCAGGACGACGGCCGCTTCGTGATCCTGCTGGTGACGGCAACCGGCGCCTTCGCCGGCATCGCAGCGATCGTCTCCGAGCTCGGCACGCCACATCGCGGAGTGCTGGAGCTGACCATCGCGATCACCACGATCGCGCTGTCATGGGCCGCCGTGCACACGACCTTCGCGCTGCATTACGCGCATGATTATTATCGCAGCGCCAAGCCGGGCGGCCTGCAATTCCCGAGCGGCGACAAGGAAGACCACGCCGACTATTGGGACTTCGTCTACTTCTCGTTCGTAATCGGCATGACCGCACAGGTCTCCGACGTCGGCATCACCGACAAGACGATCCGCCGCACCGCCACGGCGCATGGGATCGTGTCGTTCATCTACAACACGGCCTTGCTGGCGCTGACCGTCAACATCGCGGCGAGCGCGATTTCGGCCTGATCTGCCGGCCCGGCCAGGTGCGCAATTGCGCACGGGCGCGGGGACGACGGGAGACTTCCAACCTCAGTGACACACCTCTGCATTGGCCTCGTTGCCGGGGCCGCCGCCACCGCGATATTCGAGATGGCAACCGCGGCTGACCGGGCGGCAGCCGGTGCTATTGCAGAACACCTGCCCGCCACCCGCGGCACGGCCGGCGCCAGCGGCCGCCGCAATCCCGCCGGCGGCGCCAAGACCTTCCACGCCTCCGGCAGCCGCACCGCCGGCCTGGCGACGCTGCCGCGCCGGACGGTCCTCGCTGTCGTCGCGGCGCGAGGTCGCGGAAGCTGCGGGCTTGGCGGCGCGCTTCTTCTCGCATTCATTGTCGTCGTTCAGCGCATAGCCGTTGCCGCAGACTATCCTGGTGCACTGGTCGCCATCGGCCTTGAAGCCGTGTTCGCAGACCAGCGGGCAGACCCGCGACGGCTTGGCCTTGACCGCATCCAGCGCATCCGTGCTTGCGACCTTCACGTCGAGCTTGGTGCCGGCATAGCGGTTGAACTGCGACAGCGAGCGCTGCGAAGACGCATTCCAGTTGCCGTCGGCTGCGCCTGAGAAGCAGCCGACGCGGCCAAGCTCGGTCTGCACCGACCGGTTGAGATCGGCCGGCGCGGTCGCCGGGGTCAGCGAGGCGACATTGGCGCCGGCAGGGCTCGCCGTGCTGGCCGGCGCCGCGCTCGGAGCCGCAGCGGCGAGGTTGACGCGCTGCTGCTCGGCCGCGGCGGCCTGCTGCTGCGCCTGCTCCTTGGCCTTTTGCGCGGCAAGCTGCGCTTGCTCGGCCGCCTTCGCATCGGCCGCGGCTTTGGCCTGCGCATCCTTCTGCGCACCGAGGGCGGCGAGGCGATCGCGTTCGGCCTCGGCCTGCTTCGCCTTCGCGATCGCCGCTGCGTGGGCCTGCTCGGCACCGATCTTCTCAACCTGGAGCTTGGCAAGGCTCGCATAGAAGCCATCGGGATGCTGGGCGAGGAAGGCATCCCATGCCGCCTTGTTGCCGACCTGGAGCGCGAGTTCGTAGTCGCGGCGGATATCGGCCTGCGGGGTCGCCACGGGCATCCCCGGTGCTGCAACCGCCACCTTCACTGGCACCAGTGGCACGTCTTCGCCGCCGAGCGAGCCGTAGACGAACGGCTCCTGCTTGTTGCCGGTCGACTTGAGCACGTCGTCGCGCACGTAGCCGAAGGCGCGGCGAACGTCGAGACCCGGCGTCGTCAAATGCCGCGACAGCGCCACCGTAAAGGGACTGTTGGCGCCGTCGCCATCCTGCGCCGTGAAGCCCGCCTTCGCCGCATAGGCGATCAGCGTGTTAGGGCTGTTCGGCTCAACCTGGGCCAGGCCACGGCCGATGGCGCGCGAGACCGCCGTGCGCTTCATCCCCTTGCCGAACGGATTGTCGCGGCACGCATCCAGAATGACGAGACGAAGCTGCTTCGCAGGCTCGATGGCAATGAGGATGCGGTCGAGCGAGAGCGCCTCATCGTAAACGTCGGTGTCGCGCTCGAGCTTGGCGTCGACCGGGATCAGATAATTCGAACCTTCGACCTCCAGGCCGTGGCCGGCATAATAGACCACGGCAATGTCAGCCGTGCGGGTCGCGTCGGCAAAGTCGCGCAGCACGCGCCGCGTATCCAGGGCCGACAGGTCGTGCCGGTAATCGACGCTGTCGAAACCGGCGTCCTTCAGCGTCTTCGCCATCACCGCCCCGTCATTGATGGGGTTGGTGAGCGTCGGCGCGTGCTGATAGGCCGAGTTGGCGAGCACCAGCGCGACGCGCTTACCGGCGAAAGCGGGATCCGTGCCGAACAGCAGCATTGAGGCAAGGAGAAGCGGGCAAAGTCTGAGCAGTTTACGCATGACAAAACTTCCGAAGGTCGGGCCGTTCGAGTCCTTTTGGGAGCGCTTGAGCGGGATCTGGCGCATGCATTGATGGAGGTCGCGAAGGCTGCGCCGACGATGGGTTGAAAGCCCTCTTTGATTGTCACGCCAACGCGGCCACGGTTCGCGGCGAGGCCAGCGCGCCAAAGTTTCCTTAACCATCACCGACATGCCCCCGATATTGCGGTAGATTGTCTGTAATTTCGTGCCAAGGCGCCTTCGAGGCCACGAAAATATGGGCGCTCGGCCGGATCGAGGGGGCGTCGACCAGGGTTCCCATGGCGACATGGACCCATTGTCCCTCACGCACCCGGGAATAGAGCAGCGAGCCGCATCGGCCACAATGGGCGTCATGGGTGGTGTCGTCGCCGAAAATCATCCGCTGGTCCCCACCCTGGACAATGCGGAGCTTGTGTTGCGCGATGCCGGCGAACGGCTTGAAGGCGGAGCCGGTGGTGCGACGGCAGTTCGAGCAGTGACAGTTCATCGCATAGGAGAAAGCGTCGGCCACCTCGAAGCGCACGGTGCGGCAATAGCATTCGCCGATCAGGATGCGAGCGTTCGAATTGTCTGATCCGGTCATGGCAAGCCTCGATGCAAAATCGCTGACACAGCCATAGCGCATTTTGACCTATACGACTAAGTTCGCCCCAAGCCATCATGAAGGGATGACCCATGAGCCAGAAGCGTTCGAGCGTCGAAGCTGTCGTGCAGTCCTATTTTGACGGCCTTTACGAGGGCGACGCCGAAAAGCTCGGCGCCATCTTCCATCCTTCAGCGGATTTGCGCTGGGTCGAGAAGGGTGAATTGCAGGTGCTGACCGTGCCGGACTGGCTCGACCGTGTCCGCAAGCGCCCGTCCGGCAAGGCCGAAGGCAAGCCGCGCGAGGACTTCATCGTCACCATCGACCGCTCCGACGACAAGACCGCCTTCATCAAGGTCAGGTGCCAACTGCCCCCGCGCTATTTCACCGACTATCTGGTCGCGATGAAGCTCGCCGACGGCTGGCAAATCGTATCGAAGTCGTATCGGTATGACCTGAGGGAGTGAGGAGGCTCGCCCGAAATCGGACGCACTCGCTCCCCATTCTCTGTCATTGCGAGCACCGCTCTCGCCCCGTCATTGCGAGGAGCCCTCGCAACGAAGCAATCCAGAATCCCTCCGCGCAAAGACTCTGGATTGCTTCGCGGAGCCTGTCATCGGGCCGCGCTTCGCGCGGACCCGTTGGCTCGCAATGACGATGCGGATGAAGTGAGCGATCCATCTCCCACCTCCACTCGCCTGAAAGCTCTTCATGCCTCTTGACCGACGGTCCCTGCTCGCCTCCCTCTGCTGGATGGCCGCATCTCCTGTAGTCGCAGCTGAGGCACCGCCCGAGCTCGAGGCCTATGAACGCGAGAGCGGCGGACGGGTCGGGGTCCATGCGGAAAATCTCGCAACCGGCAAGAAGCTCGGCTGGCGAGCTGATGAGCGCTTCGTCATGTGCTCGACCTTCAAGGCCTCGCTCGCGGCCTGCGTGCTGGCGCGGGTCGATCGCGGCGAGGAGCAACTCGCGGCCGTGATCCCTTACGGCAAGGCCGATCTGCTGGAGTATGCGCCGGTCGCCAAGCAGAATCTCGCGGCCGGTACGATGTCAGTCGCCGAGATGTGCAAGGCAATCGTCGAGCTTAGCGACAACACCTGCGCCAACCTGCTGCTGGCGCGGGTCGGCGGGCCGGCTGCCCTCACGGCATTCTGGCGGTCGCTTGGCGACAGCACCTCGCGGCTCGATCATAATGAGCCCGAACTCAACCGCTCACCGCCTGGCAATCCCCAGGACACCACGACGCCGGCAGCGATGGCGGGCAATTTGCGGCGCCTGGTGGTGGGCGAAGCCCTGTCGCCGGGCTCACGTGCCCTGCTCACGGATTGGATGGTGAACTGCAAGACCGGCGCAAACAGGCTGCGCGGCGGCCTGCCCGCGGGCTGGACCATCGGCGACAAGACCGGCTTCAATGGCAAGGACGCGGCGGGGGACATCGTCGTCGCCTGGCCGAAGCCCGACACGCCGATCCTGATCACGACCTATGTCCAGGGCGGCGCGCCGACCGCGGCGCAGATCGAAGCCGTGTTCGCGCGCATTGGGCGGATGGTGGCGGAGCGGCTGGCATAAGCCGCGCGCATTGACGTCGCAGTCGCTTCCGGTTCAAGACAGGCCATCATGGAAGCGAAGTTCCAGACCTTTCTCATCCTGCTCGCCGTCCTGGCAGGCGTGGCGCTGGCCGCGCGCCGCTTCAACATCGCCCCTGCCATCCTGCTGATGCTGGCCGGCGTCGGCCTCGCCTTCGTGCCGGGCATGCCCGCGGTGGAGCTGCCGCCGGAACTGGTTCTGCTGATGGTGCTGCCGCCGCTGATCTACTCGGCGAGCGTCGCCATGAGCTGGCGCGAGTTCAAGAACAATCTGCGCCCGATCGTGCTGCTCGCGGTCGGCGCCGTGATCTTCACGGCAGCGATGGTGGCGGCCGCCACACACTACATGATCGGCCTGCCCTGGACCATCGGCTTCCTGCTTGGGGCCATCGTCGCACCGCCCGACGTGGTTGCGCCGCTCGCGATCGCGCGCCGGCTCAACATGCCGCGGCGGCTCCTCGTCATCCTCGAGGGCGAAGGACTCGCCAATGATGCCACGGCGCTGATCCTCTACCGCTTCGCGCTCGCCGCCATCATGGTCGGGCATTTCTCGTTGCCGCTCGCGGCCGGCGAGTTCCTCCTCATCGTCGCCAGCGAGATCGCCTTCGGCATCGGCGTCGGCTGGCTCTCCCTTCGCTTCCGCAAATGGTCCGGTGATCCGCAGGTCGAGCTGACGCTGTCGCTGATCACGCCCTACGTCTCCTACTGGCTGCCTGAGCATCTCGGCGGCTCCGGCGTGATCGCGACCGTCGCCTGCGGGCTCTATGTCAGCTGGAACGGCCCGCTGCTGATCTCGTCGGCCACGCGGCTGCAAGGCATCTTTTTCTGGGACCTCGTGATCTACCTGATCGAGGGCGTGCTGTTCCTGCTCACCGGCTTCCAGATGCGCGCGCTCTACGAGAAGTCGAAGGCGTTCCCGCTCGACGACATCCTGATCGCGACCGCCGTGGTCCTGGTGATCGTGGTGATCGCGCGCTTCGCCTGGCTCTATCCCGCAACCTATCTGCCGCGAATGCTCAGCAAGTCGCTGCGCGCGCGCGATCCGTCGCCGCCATGGCAATGGCCGTTCGTGCTCGCCTTTACCGGTGTGCGCGGCGCGGTGTCGCTCGCGGCCGCGCTGGCGCTGCCGTTCACGCTGCCGGACGGCGAAGCGTTTCCGTATCGCGACCTGATCCTGTTCGTGGCCTTCGGCGTCATCTTCGTCACGCTGATCGGCGTCGGCCTCACGCTGCCGCCGGTGGTGCGCTGGCTTGGGGTCGCGGAGGCCGGCCGCAACGAACATGTCGCCGAGCACGAGGCCGAGATTGCCGCCCGCCGCCAGGCCCTCGACGCCGCGCTGAAGTCGCTCGATGCAATGACCGCGGAGCAGGAAATCTCCGACGAGGTGATGCGGCTTCTGCGCGCGCGTCACGACATCCGCGTCAACCAGCTGCCGGATTCACTCGATCCCACCCACCACAACGTCTCCGCCGCGGGCACCGCGCTGACCCGCAACCTGATCACCGCCGAACGAAAATTCATCCACGACCTCCTGCGCGACGGCCAGATCACCGACGAGACGCGGCGGCGGATCGAGCGCGACCTCGATCTGGAAGAGGCGAGCTTGGCGAATCGGGAGTATCGGGGCGCGCCGCTATAGCGGCTTCGTCATTGCGGGCGCGACCGATCGCCTGTCGCAAAACTCTCCCATCGCCGCGGCGACAGCACCCGCAATCAGCTCCTGCCGCTCCGGCGAGTTCATCTCCATCTCCTCGTCGCGATTGATGATTGAGCCGGCCTCCAGCAGAACGGCCGCGCTTCTCGTTCGCGACAGCACCACGAGCCCGTCATAGCGATAGACGCCGAAATCCTTGTCGAGCAGCTGGCGCCGGTAGCGCCCCATCACCGGCAGCGTGTACTGGCTGGCATAGCGCAGGCCCTGCTCCTTCAATTGCCGGCCGATCATCCGGGCCAGCTTCAGGCTGGTGGCGAAGTGCGGATTGCGTTCGGAGACGAACAGCGAATGGCCCGAAAAGCGGTCACTGAAGTAGCTGTTTGCGCCGTCGAACTCCCAGGCCTCGAGCAGCTTGTCGGGCACCGAATCATGGTGCACCGACAGCAGGAGATCAGCCCGGGCGTCATTGGCGACGCCGACCCGCTTGAACAGGCTCGGCCTCGCCTTGCCGTCCGTGACGAGCAGGCGGGTTGCGGCAAAGCCCTCGGCCTTCAGTTTCGCCGTGATCAGGCGCGCAAGCCGGAAGTTGAAGCCGAACTCGGGGTCGTTGCGCGCGCTGAGCGCGCCATAGGAGTCCGGCGTATGCCCGACATCCACGACGATCCGGAATTTCGGCGCCTCGCATCTGGCCGGTGTCTGCGGCTGGTTCGGTTTGGCCTTCGCGACCGTTCGCACCGCAGCGGCCTCGCTGCGGCCGGCAGGCACGAGCGATGATAGCAGGATGGACGCAAGGACCCCGACTGCGATGCTCCACGCCCACGACAAGCCGCTACCCCGCTGACCAGAAGCGCCCCAACGGTACGCTCACACCTATTCCGGGCTGACTTCGCTCAGGAATTCGTTGTCCGCGGCGCAGCATGGCTGGTCCCAGGGGACGGATGCAGAGCTTGATAGACTGACGCGAGGCGATGAGGGGGTCAACGGATCCGATACGGAACCCCCTGTTCTCCGAATGGAGCCGGGAATTTTGCGCAAGAGTGTTGCCGTCCGGTGACTGACAAGCAGGCAGCCTGCCTTTATTTTATGACGCAGATCATGGCTCGGGGTTACCTTTTTTTCTAGGGGAATTCTCATGAAGCGTTCAATTCTCACGGCCATCGCTGCCTCCCTTCTGTTCACCACGGCAGCCTCTGCTGCCGATCTCGCCGCACGACCCTATACGAAGGCTCCACCCCCTGTGGTTGCAGTCTACGACTGGACCGGCTTCTACATCGGCGGGCATCTGGGCGGCGCCTGGACCAACGAGCAATGGATCAACACCGCGAACACAACAGCGTTCGGCGACCTCTCCCCCGGCCAAGGTTTCTCCCAGCGCGGATCCGGCGTGTTCGGCGGCGGCCAGATTGGCTACAACTGGCAGGTCAATAATTTCGTGCTCGGCCTGGAAGGCACGATCTCCGGCATGGGCAACAAGGGCACCGTCGTCAACACTGTGTTCGGCGCCGGCCTCGATGACGTCTTCAGCTGGCGGACCGACTGGATGGCGACCGTGGTCGGCCGCGCCGGCGTCGCATTCAACAACAATCTGTTCTACGTGAAGGGCGGTTATGCTGGCGTGAACAACAAGTTGTCGGTCTCCGATACGGTCGGCGCCACCGGTTCCGGCTCCCAGACCACCTGGCACAATGGCTGGACCGTCGGCGCGGGCTGGGAATACGGCATCACGCGCAACTGGATCGTCGGCGTCGAGTACGATTACGCCGCCTTCCAAACCAAGAGCTATCAGCTTGCCGGCGCTGCCGCGCCCGCGGTCTATACGTTCGACGTGAAGCCGAAGGACATCCAGTCGGTAGTGGCGCGGCTGAGCTACAAATTCGGCGGCCCGGTCGTCGCCAAGTACTGACCCAAGGTTACAGGATCAACCGGCTTTTTCTGCTTGCTAAGACAAAGGCCCCGACATCGTCGGGGCCTTTTGCTTGACCAACGTCAGACCCACCAGCCCAAGGCGCGACGAGATTTAGATGCATCGTCATCGCGCTTTAGGTTGTTGCTTGCGCATGATCATTCCGGAAAACCGCTTCGCACGTTTCCGGATCATGCTTTAAACCGGCCTCTCCCCCTTCACCGTCACGCGCGTGCCCGAGCGCGTATGCGGCCAGTAATCCCACATCGCGCGGTGCTGGGTGCAGCGATTGTCCCAGAACGCGATGGCGTTCTCGGTCCAGCGAAAGCGGCATTGGAACAGCGGGTTCTCGGCGTGCTGGTAAAGATAAGCCAGCATCGCATCGCTCTCGTCGCGGGGGATGCCGTTGATGTGGCGGGTGAAGCCGCGGTTGACATAAAGCGCCTTCTTGCCGGTGACCGGATGCGTGCGCACCACAGGATGCTCGGCGTGGGGGTAGGACGGACGGTCAGCGACGCCATAGTTCGCGTAGAGGCCGCGATAGATCGGCTCACCATCATGCAGCGCGGTGAGCCCATCGAGATAGGCCTTCATGCGGTCCGACAACGCCTCGTAGGCTGCGTACATGTTGGCGAACAGCGTGTCGCCGCCGCGCGGAGGGCACTGCTTGATGTAAAGGATCGAGCCCATCGGCGGCTCGAGGGCGCAGGACACGTCGGAGTGCCAGCCCTCGCCGTTCGCCCGTGGCGAGTTCTTGTCGGCGTAGATCTTCATCAAGGCGGGGTCTTCGTCCTCGTGGGGTGCGGCGGGATGAAAATGCAATTCGCCGAACTTGCGGCCAAAGGCGAGGTGCTGCTGCGGCGTGATGTGCTGGTCGCGGAAGAAGATGACGAGGTTTTCGGCGAGCGCGCGGTGGATTTCATCCATCTGCTGGTTGGAACGGCTATCGCCATCGACGAGCTTCCCGAGATCGACGCCCGAAATCTCCGCGCCGATGATGGGAGTGAGCTTTTCGACCTGAAGCGTCTCGTATGGCGCGCCGTCCTCGGCGGTGTGGCGATAGCGCGGGCCTTGCTTGCCGGCGAGTGAGCTCATGGCGTGTCTCCCGATCATTGTTGATTGGGAGGCATCGTAACGCGCGGTGACAGATACGCAATCTGCACCGCAAACACAGCCGTCGTCCCGGACAAGCGCAGCGAAGCGGAGCGCAGATCCGGGACCCATAGCCACAGAACTAGATTGGGCGAAGACTCGGAGTGACAGCCCGTCGTAACCACAAAGTCCTGTGGTTATGGGTCCCGGATCGGCGCGCGCTTTGATGCGCGCTTGTCCGGGACGACGGCGGAGTATCCGCGGGCGTAAAACTACTCCGCTGCGGTCACCGGCACCTTGGCACCCTGGCCGTAGCGCTGGTCGATATAGTCGATCACCAGCGCCTTGAAGTCGGCGGAGATGGTCGGACCACGCAGCGTGCGGAACTTCTTGCCGTCGACGAAGACAGGCGCGGCCGGCGCTTCGCCGGTGCCCGGCAGCGAGATGCCGATATTGGCATGCTTGGATTCGCCGGGACCGTTGACGATGCAGCCCATCACCGCGACGTTGAGCTCCTCGACCCCGGGATATTTCGTCTTCCACGTCGGCATCTCGTCGCGAATGAAATCCTGGATCGAGCGCGCCAGCTCCTGGAACGTGGTCGAGGTGGTGCGGCCGCAGCCGGGGCACGCCGCGACCAGCGGCACGAAGGTGCGGAAGCCCATGGTCTGCAAGAGCTCCTGGCCGACCTGCACCTCGCGGGTGCGGTCGCCGCCGGGCTCCGGCGTCAGCGAGATGCGGATGGTGTCGCCGATGCCCTGCTGCAAGAGGATGCCGAGCGCGGCCGAGGAGGCCACGATGCCCTTCGAGCCCATGCCGGCTTCGGTCAGGCCGAGATGGATGGCGTAGTCGGAACGGCTGGCGAGATCCTGGTAGACCGCTATGAGATCCTGCACCGCCGAGACCTTTGCGGAAAGGATGATGCGGTTCTTGGGCATGCCGAGCTCTTCGGCGCGCGCAGCCGAGAGCAGCGCGGACTGCACCATGGCCTCGCGCGTCACCGCGCGCACGTCGCGCGGATTCGGCGAAGCGGCATTCTCGTCCATCAGCTTGGTCAAGAGCTCCTGGTCGAGCGAGCCCCAATTGGCGCCGATGCGGACCGGCTTGTTGTTCTTGTTCGCGATCTCGATGATGTCGGCGAACTGGGTGTCGCGCTTGTCCTTGAAGCCGACATTGCCGGGATTGATGCGGTACTTGGCGAGCGCCTCGGCGCAGGCCGGATAGGCCGCGAGCAGCTTGTGGCCGATATAGTGGAAGTCACCGATCAGCGGCGTGGTGATACCGCGCTTGGCGAGGCCGTCGCGGATGTGCGGAACGGCGGCCGCGGCTTCCTCGCGGTCCACGGTGATGCGGACCATTTCGGAGCCGGCACGCGCGAGCGCCGCAACCTGAGCGATGGTGCTTTCGACATCGGCGGTGTCGGTATTGGTCATCGACTGCACGACAATCGGCGCACCGCCGCCGACGGCGACGTCGCCGACTTTGACCTGGGTGGTATGATGGCGCGGCGCAGGTCCCGCGATGTCGGAATCGATGGTGGTTTCGGGCTTGTTCATGGGGTCCAAATATCAGGTTTTGGTGACGTTCAGCAATGCATCAGCTGGCGCCGTAGCCGTTTGGCTCGGACGGTTAACCAGAAAAAGCCCAGCAATTACAAGGAGGGCAGCCGCCCCGAACGCCAGACTTAGGGTGTCGTGCATGATGAAATAGCTACCCACCACGCCAAACAAAGGGGTGATGAAGGTAAAAGCCGACAATTTGCTGGCCGAATAGGCCTTCACCAGCGCGAACCAAAGCGTGAACGTGGTTCCAACGACCCAGATCGCCTGAAACGCCATCAGGCCGAGCGACAGCGGCGCCGGCACGTGGGTGATGGTCTCGCCGAACAGCCAGGCCGCCGACCCCAGGATCGGGATCGAGGTGGCGACCTGATAGCCGAGCGCCTTCTCGGGCGCGGCGAACCGTAACGTCGTGCCCTTGGCGACCAGCGTCGTCGCCGCCCACAGCGCGGCGCCGCCGACGATCATGAGGTCGCCGAGCAGAACATGCGAATCGACATTGGGCTGGGGCACACCGATGGCGAGGGCGACGCCGGCAAAGCTGATGGCAAGGCCGAGCCATTGCGAGGCGCCGAGCCGCTCGCCCAGCACCTGGTAGGAACCGAGCGCCACGAAGAACGGCGCGGTGTAGAGGAACACCACCGCGCGCGAGGCCGAGGTGAGGCGCAGCCCCTGGAAGATCAGCACGAATTCGATGCCGAACATCAGCCCGGCAACCAGGCCGGGCTTCCATGTTCCGTCGCGCTCGAAGAATTTGACGCCGCGAAGCGTGCCGATGAAGAACAGCACCGGCAGCGCGCCCATCGAGCGGATCATGGCCTGCAACATCGGCGGGATATCCGGCAGAACCAGCTTCACCGCGATCTGGTTGAACCCCCAGGTCACGCACAGCATGAGCATCAGGGCGATGGCGCCGGCACTGGGGGGACGTGCGGCGGACGGAATGGCTTGTGGTGAGGACATGTCTTCCCGAAAAACCGGCTTTGCGCCGTTGTTGATTTATGCAGCTTTCTGACAATGGGTGCAGACGCCCGTGATCTCCACCACGGACAATTTGGGAGCGAAGCCTGAGCTGCGGGCCGCAGCGTTGAGATCCCCGGCGAAGGACGCCGACGGGATCTCGCCGACGAGGCCGCAGCGCTCGCAGATCAGGAACGCCACCGCCGAGGTCGCATCGTGGTCGTGGGCGGCGCAGGCGAGATAGGCGTTGCGGCTTTCGATGCGGTGCACGAGGCCGTTGGCCATCAGGAAATCGAGCGCGCGATAGACCGTGATTGGCGCCGGCCGCGGCATCGATTTGGCGAGTTCGTCGATCACCTCATAGGCCCCGAGGGGGCGGTGGCTGGAGAGCAATGCCCCCAGCACCTGCCGCCGGATCGGCGTGAATTTCTGGGCCCGCTGCTCGCAAACCGCTTCGGCATGCGACAGGGCGTCCGCGGTACAGCGGCCATGATCGTGGTCGGGCGTCGGAAAGGCCGGCTTGGCGGAGGTCATGGGATTGGCGTTCTAGCATTTCGGCGGTGGAACCCAAAGCGCGCGCGCTGGCGCGGCTGCCAGCCATGCTCATTCTGCGGGACAGCGTCGCGTTGACCCGCCGTGAAATAGTCATAAGCTTGCTTATTATATGCGAGCTTATTGGAGACAAAGCTTATGACCCGCGGGTCGGTCGACCAGAACTTCCTGTTCACACTCGGCGAGCTCTACCGCCTATTGCGCGTCTATGCCGACAAGGAAGCCTCGCGCTTCGGCATCACCCGCGCCCAGTGGGCGGTGCTGACCAAGGTCGAGCGCAGCGAGGGCATGAAGCAGTCGGAACTCGCAGAGCTCATGGAAATGCAGCCGATCACGCTGACGCGACTGATCGACAAGCTCTGCGACAACGACTGGATCGAGCGCCGCAGCGACGCGTCGGACCGCCGCGTCAAGCGCCTCTATCTCAAGAAGGCCGGCCGACAATTGCTCGGCCGGATGAGCGGGTTGAAGTCCGAGCTGACGGCCAACGCACTCGACGGCATCACGCCGGCGGATGCTCATCGCCTCCTCACCCAGCTCGAAACCATCAAGGAAAACGTGCGCGCCGCGATCCAGAGCAGCGGCGCGGAACAAGCACGTAAGGAGCAGCGCTATGGCTGACCAGGTTCTCAAGTTCCAGCCCGAGCAGAAGGCCGACGGCGGCAAGCCCGCCAAGAAGGCCGGCACCGACCCGCGCCGGCGCTTCATCGCCGGCCTGCGGCGCTATCGCCGTTTCCTGCTGATGGTCGTGCTGCCTGTTGTCGTCGCCATCGGCGGTCTCACCTTTTATCTGAACGGCGGCCGCTATGTCGGCACCGACGACGCCTATGTCGGCGCGCAGAAGGTGCTGGTCACGCCCGACATCTCCGGCAAGATCCTGAAGGTGGTCGTGAAGGAAGGTCAGTCGATCAAGCGGGGCGACGAACTGTTCGAGATCGACCCCGTTCCGTTCCGCCTTGCGGTGGAGGAGGCCAAGGCGCAGCTCGCACAGGCGCGCACGACCTATGACAACCTCGTCGCCAACATCAAGATTTATGGCGATATGCTCAACCTCGCCCAGCAGGGCATCGACCTGAAGCAGCGAGACGTCGAGCGCAAGCAGGCGCTGGTGAAGAACAATTTCGGCTCGCAGCTCGACCTCGACAACGCGGCGAACGCATTGGTCACCGCCGGCGCGCAGGCGCAATACATCAAGCAGCAGCTCTCGAACGCCAAGACGCAGCTGCTCGGCGACCCCGCATTGCCGCTGGAGCAATTCCCGCCCTACGCCCAGGCGAAAGCCAAGCTGGACGACGCCCAGCGCAACCTCGACCACACCGTGCTGCGCGCGCCGATGGATGGCGTGGCAACCCAGGTCGAGCAGATTCAGCTCGGCCGTTTCGTCACCGCAGGCACGCCCGTCTTCTCCATCATCGACGTCGCCCACCCCTGGGTCGACGCCAATCCCAAGGAGAGCGATCTCACCCACGTCACCGAAGGGCAGCCCGTCACGCTCGAGGTCGACGCGTTCCCGAACCACGTCTTCAAGGGCAGGATCGGCTCGCTCTCGCCCGGCACCGGCGCGCAATTCGCGATCCTGCCGCCGCAGAACGCCACCGGCAATTTCGTCAAGGTGGTGCAGCGCGTGCCGATCCGCATCTATTTCGACGAGACCGACAAATACGTGCGGAAGCTGAAAGCCGGCATGAGCGTCTATGCCACGATCGACACCGGCCATCGGCGCTCGCTCGCCGGCCTGTTCGGCCTGTCGGCGACCGCAAGCCAAGACAAAGATCAGGGCAAGGACTGATCCCATGGCGGAGTCCAATCCTGCCCTGATGGTCCCCGGCCTGCGGCGGAACATGGTGACGATCTGCGCCATGACCGCGACCATCATGCAGGCGCTGGACACCACCATCGCCAACGTCGCGCTGCCCTACATGCAGGGCACTCTGTCGGCCTCGCAGGACCAGATCAACTGGGTGCTGACCTCCTACATCGTCGCCGCCGCGATCATGACGGCGCCGGTGGGCTGGATCGCCAACCGCTTCGGTCGCAAGCGCATCTTCATCATCTGCTCGGCCGGCTTCACCATGGCCTCGGTGCTGTGCGGCCTCGCCCAGGACATCAACCAGATGGTGCTGTTCCGCCTGCTGCAGGGCGTGTTCGGCGCCGCCCTGGTGCCGCTGTCGCAGTCGGTCATGCTCGACTATTACACGCTCCAGGAGCGCGCCAAGGCGATGTCGATCTGGGGCATGGGCGTGATGATGGGTCCGATCATGGGTCCCTCCCTCGGCGCCTGGCTGACCGAGACCTATTCCTGGCACTGGGTGTTCTTCGTCAATTTGCCGTTCGGCCTCGTCACCGTGCTCGGGCTGATCGTCTTCATGGACGAGACCAGGAAGGACCTCAGCCTCAAGTTCGACTGGCTCGGCTTCGCTGCACTGGCGATCGCGATCGGCGCGCTTCAGCTTGCGCTCGACCGCGGCGAGCAACTGGGCTGGCTGAAATCCAATGAGATCCTCGCGGAGTTCATCGTCTCGGCCGTCGGCTTCTATTTCTTCCTCGCGCATTCCTTCACGACCTCGACCCCGTTCATTCGCTTCGCGCTGTTTCGGGATCGCAACTTCGTCACCGGATGCGTATTCATGATCGTGATGGGGCTCGTGCTGTTCTCGACCATGGCGCTGGCCTCGCCCTACATGCAGAACGTGATCGGCTATCCCATCATCACCGCCGGCCTCTTGCTGGCGAGCCGCGGCTTCGGCACTTTCTTCGCCATGATGCTGGTCGGCCGCATGATGCGCTATTTTGAGGCGCGCACGCTCATCATCTCCGGCCTGACGCTGACGGCGGGCTCGCTGTTCCAGATGACCGGCTGGACCGATCTGACCCAGGTGCCCGAGATCGTGACCGTCAGCGTCATCCAGGGCTTCGGCTTCGGCCTCGTCTTCGTGCCGCTCTCGACCGTGGCGTTCCTGACGTTGTCGAATGATCTGCGCACCGACGGCACCGCGATGCTGACCCTGATGCGCAACGTCGCGAGCTCGGTCGGCATTTCGGTGGTCATCGCCGAGCTGACGCAGGGGACGCGGCGGACCTATGCGATCCTGTCTGAGCACATCAACCCGTTCAACCATGCACTGCAAATGCCCGACGTGCGCGGCATGATCAACCTGTCCACCGACGCAGGCCGCGCCATGGCCGACAGGATGGTCAGCGTGCAGGCGCAGATCATCGCCTTCGCACACGACTACATGCTGGTGATGCTCTTCATCCTCTGCACCATCCCGCTCGCTTTGCTGATCGGCTCGACCAAGGCCACGCTGCGCAAGCAGGCCGCGGGACCGGAACATGCCGTGATGGAGTAACGGGAGATCTGGTGCCCCGGACGCGACAGCGCTACAGCAACTCCTCGCAGCCCAAATCATCCACGGCCGCAAACACCCGCTCCAGATTATTCCACCAGATCAGTGGCGGGATGTTGACGCTCCACTGCCAGACCGGCTTGGTGATATGCCAGAGCACCGACCGTCGATAATCCTGGTCGAGCGCGCCGCGCGTATAGCCGGCGACGCCGCGCGCGATCAGAGTTTCGTGGTATTGGTTAAGTAGCGGACGTTCGAGAGCATGGCGACGTTCGGGATACCATTGCGTCGCCATCATGTAGGCGAGGTCGCCAGTCGGCACATTGATGCGCCACTGATCGAAGTCGAAAATGCGCACGCTGTCGTTCACACCGGTGCGTGGCAGCAAGAAATTCCAGATATGGGCATCGCCGTGAGCAATGGTGACGTGGCGGCGTGAATGATAGCGCTCGAACAGGCGACCTGACTGCTCGATAAACCGGCGATAGAGAATGCGCCGCTCTTCGCTCAGACGATCGCCAAGGAGATCGGCGAAACGATCGTAGTGACCGGCGAACGTCTCCATCAGTCTTGCGGAGTCTTCGGTACTCATCCAGTCGCCGACGGTGTCACCGAGATCGGGATGATCCCACCAGGCCGCGTGCCACCCCGCGAGTGTCGTGACGATCGCCATTGCTTGAGCTCGCGCCGGCGGCAGCGGCCACTGGCTCCCGACTTCGTGGCTATCCGTGAGATCCTCGAGCAGGAGATGCCAGCTTTGGCCCTCCTCGTCGAAACGTCCGTCGAAGCAACGCGGCACCAGCCCCGATGGCATGTTCGGTGCGAGCTTCGTGTAGAAGGCCACCTCGTGCCGGCCGCCATGCGCGAGCGTCTTGGCAAAATTGGCGTGAGGGGTTTTGAGAATCAGGGTCTGCGGCGAACCGGCCGACTCCCCGACGTAGCGCAGGCCAAGCCGGGTGATATGTGACACCAAGGTGTCGCGTTCATCCAGCACCTTCACCTCGCGCACGGCGCCGGCGTCCAGCGCACCCGCCTTGCGCAGCGCAGCCGTCAAATAGTTGGGCTCAGTAACCGCAGGCAGTTGTGGAGATGTCATGCAGCGCCCCCTGTCCCGCGCCATACTGCACGATCACAATCCCGGGCACCAGCAGCGGACCTCGCACCCGGCTTCACGCGGCCGCGGTCGATTCGCGCACGGTCCTGACCACGACCGACCGAAGCTGCTCGAGATTGGCCGCCATCCCGGCGATCGCCTGCCTGACCTCCGCCGCGCGCTCGTTCACGGACGCGGCGTCGCGGCTGACATTGCCGATCTTGGCCGAGACCTCCTGTGCGGCGGAGGCCGATTCGGAAATGGACCGCGTGATCTCCCGCGTCGCGGCATCCTGCTCCTCCATCGCTGCGGCGACCGAGGTCGCAACGCCGTCGATCTCGACGATGTGCCCGCCCATGACTTCGACGGCATCGACCGCCGCCTGTGTCGAGGCCTGGATCTCGGCGATCAGGCGCGCAATCTCCTCTGTGGATTTGGCGGTCTGGTCCGACAGGGACTTCACCTCGGCGGCGACCACCGCGAAGCCGCGACCGGCCTCGCCGGCCCGCGCCGCCTCGATGGTGGCGTTGAGCGCCAGCAGGTTGGTCTGGCCGGCGATACCGCCGATGAGGTCGGAAACCTCGGCGATCTTCTTCACTGACCCCGCCAGCGCCTGGATGGTCGAACGCGCCTGCTCGCGGCCGGCGACCGCAGATCTGGTGACCGTGCTGGTCCGCGCGACCTGGCTGGCGATCTCGCGAATCGAAGCACTGAGCTCTTCGGCCGCAGCCGAGACGGTCTGCGAGCTGCCGAGCGCCTGGGTGGAGGCCGCCGCGACCGCCTGCGACTGCGCGGAAAGCGAACTTGCGATCTCGGACAGGCTGGTGGCCGCCCGCTCCACGTCCTGGCTCCCCGCGCTCGCGGGGTCGACCGAGCGGCCGGTCTCGCGTTCGACGGTCTCGGCCATCTGGTGCAGGGCCGAGCGCTTGGCCAGCGCCGCCTCCTGCTCTTGCCGCAGTTGCTCCTCGCGCAGGCGGGAGTTCTCGACCGCCGCCTGCTTGAACCCCTGCAGCGCCCCCGCCATCGAGCCGACCTCGTCGCGGCGATGCGCGAAAGGAATGTCGGCGGCGAGATCGCCGGTCGCAAGCTTCTGCATCGTATCCGTCATGCGCACGATCGGGCGCACCACGCCGACGGCGACGCCGAGCAGGCCGGCGGCGACGAAGGCGAGGACGGCGGCGGAAACGCCGAGCAGGATATAGAGGATGGAGCTGTCGCGGTCCGCCGCCAGCTTCTCCATGGCGGCATTCTGCTTGTTGGCGCTCTCGACGATGCTATCGATCACGGCGCGATGCGCCGTGTAGGCGTCCCTGAGCTGCGCATAGGCGCGCTCGGAAGCCACCGCGTCCTTGGCCTTGAGGGCCGGCAGGAGCTGATCGGACGCTTTCCAGAACTTCTGCACCTCGGCGTCGGACTTCGACACCAGCGCGGTCTTGAGGTCGGCCGAGAGGTTGGAGGAGGCCCAGAACGCCTTGCGCTCGTCGTAGTCCTTGCGAAGCTGGACCAGGCGTTCGCCGTGGGCCGCCAGCTGATCCGGCTCGCGCATGGCCAGGGTCGCCTCGAGATAGGCTTCGATGACGTATTCCGGCGGCGGCAGAATGTCCGCGATCAGGTCGTTGCCCAACTTGATGTCGGAGTAGAGCGGACCGCCGACCTTGAGCTCCTTCAAGGCGTACAGGCTGGTCGAAACCACGGCGGCAAAACCAATGGCGAGCACGATACCGAACGCGATGATCGCCGAGGACAAGGACAGACGAAATTTCATGAAGCAATCCGGGTCGACGTCGAAACTGCCGCCACCCTAGACGAACTCCGTAAATACGGGATTGCTGCGCGCCGGAATTGTATCGCCCGAACCCCGCACAATTACTGGAATTGGACGCCAACCTATCGGTATTGAGACAGTGAGGCTGACGCACAAACGTGAAAAGAATGTTTGAGCCTGATGGGGCGACGCAGCGCCGGTTCGGATGCCCCGAACGAGAAATGCGTGCCGAGGAGCAGGCCCTCCCGGCACGCCCTGCCTTCAGACGTCGAAGAACACCGTCTCGTTATCGCCCTGGAGCCGCAGATCGAGCCGATAGACCGGCTTTCCCGCCTCCCGCACGGCGGTCAGCGTGGCGCGGCGATCGCTGGGCACCAGCGCCAGCACGGGATCGCCAGCGTTGCCGGCCTCGTCGCTGAAATAGATGCGGGTGTAGAGATGCCGCAGCATGCCGCGGCCGAACACCGCAAGCAGTATGTGCGGCGCCTGGGGCTTGCCGTCGGGATCCGGCACCGCGCCCGGCTTGATGGTCTCGAAGGAATAATTGCCGTCCTTGTCGGTGCCGCAGCGGGCAAAGCCGCGGAAGCTCGCATTCGGCAGCGCACGCTTGTCCTGCGGGTCGGCAAAGCGGCCTTGCGCGTCCGCCTGCCAGATCTCCAGCATGCAATCCGGCACGGCGACGCCGTCACCGTCGAACACGCGGCCTTCGATACGGATGCGGTCGCCCGTCACGTCGGGCGTGAGCGTCGAGCTGGTGAACGCATCGTTCCAGGCGTACTCGCCGGTCGGCGTCAGGCCGTATTTGAAGAACGGACCGACGGTCTGCGATGGGGTGATACCGTCAGGCTTCACAGGCTCTTGCACTTTAGTGGTTCTCCATAGGCGTAGCGTTCTTGCCGCGCAGCACGATGTCAAAGCGGTAGCACAGCGCCCATTCGGGCTGGGTATTCTCCAAGTCGAACGAGGAAACCATCCGCGCCCGCGCCTTCTCGTCCGGCACCGAGTTGAAGATCGGGTCGAATGGAAACAGCGGGTCATTCGGGAAGTACATCTGCGTCACCAGGCGCGTGACGAAGGAATGACCGAACACCGACAGATGGATGTGCGCCGGCCGCCACGCATTGTGGTGATTGCCCCAGGGATAGGCGCCGGGCTTGATGGTGACGAAGCGGTAGTAGCCGGACGCATCGCTCACGGTGCGGCCCGCGCCGGTGAAATTCGGATCGAGCGGCGCCGGATGCTGGTCGCGGACATGGACGTAACGGCCGCAGGAATTGGCCTGCCAGATCTCAACGAGCGAGTTCGGCACGCCCCGGCCGTCCTCGTCGCGCACATGGCCGTGCACGATGATGCGCTCGCCGATCGGCTCGCCCCTGTGCTGGGTGGTCAGATCGTTGTCGCCCTTGCGCACGGTCTCGTGGCCGTAGACCGGGCCGGTCAGCTCCGACAGCGTATGGCGCATCGGAATCAACGGCTTGTTCGGTGCGCGTTTGATCGAGCTCTTGTACTCGGGCGACAGCGGCAGCGGATGCGCCTTGTTGCTGTCCACGGGATAGATGAATGTCATTTGGCGAACTCCTCCCCGGCCATTCTTGCTCCCGGCCGGCCAACTTCCGCCAATCATTATAGGATATAACTAATTTGGGGAAGCGGGTTTGGCGGGCGTGCCGCGCCTGCCAGCCCCGCTATCTGATCGGCGGACGCGGCAATACGGCCTCCCCGGCTTCGAGCCGGTAGGTGTGATCGAGCGAATACCAGGGTGCGATGACGTCGCGCGCGGTCGGATGCGGCGTGTCGTGGCGCTGGAACTTGCCGATCAGCGCCTGCGTCACTCCGAACTGCACGTCGCTGTCGATATGCGGGTCGGCGGGATCGTAGACCTGCGAGATCAGCACCTTGAATCCCGCCTTGAAGATCAGGGCGTGCAGATGCGCGGGCCGATAGGGATGCCGGCTCTGCGCCTCGAGCAGGCGGCCGACCACGCCATTGGTCGGAATGGGATAACCGACCATCATCACCGAGCGGAAGGCGAAGCGTCCATCCTGATCGGTCGTGAACTTGCCGCGCAGGTTCATGTCGGCCTGCTCGGGGTCCTGGTTCTCGTAGAGGCCGACCGGCGAGGCATGCCAGACATCAACCTCGGCGCCGGCAACCGGCCGACCATCTTTGTCGACGACGCGACCCTCGACGAACAGCGGCGCACCTGGCGTCTCGGAACGGACGATGGAGCCACCGTTCTCCACGCGCGGCGAGTTCAGGCGCCAGAACGGCCCTAGCAGCGACTGATCGGTCTCCGTGTTGCCCTGATCGCCATTGTTGAGCAGGCACACCAGCGGCGAGACGCCGAGCGATCCCGCCATCAGCACCACCTCGTTATGCGTGTCGGTGGTCAGCTTGCCGAGCTCGGCGATGACCGCGGTGGCATCGCGAAACTCCTTCTCGGTCAGGCGGACATCGCGGACAAAGGCGTGGAGGTGCTTGACCAGGGAGACCATGATCTGGCGCAGCCGCGGATCGGTTGTCCGCTCCATCACCGCCAGCGCCGCGGCCGTGACGTCCTGCTCGCGCTCGATGATCATGCTGCCATTCTCTCCCTGTCATTCCGGGGCAGCCCGACAGGGCTGAACCCGAAATCTCGAGATCCCGGATTCCGCTCTAACGAGCGGCTCCGGGATGACGGGACGCTACGCGTCCCGTCAGTTCACCTTCTCGATCGCGACCGCCACACCCTGTCCGACGCCGACGCACATGGTGGCCAGCGCCAGCTTGCCGCCGCGCTTCTCCATGCCGTGGACGGCGGTGAGCGCAAGGCGCGCGCCGCTCATGCCGAGAGGATGGCCGAGGGCGATGGCACCGCCATGCGGATTGACGAAATCCGCATCATCCGCGACGCCGAGCTGGCGCATGCAGGCGATGCCTTGCGAGGCGAAGGCTTCGTTGAGCTCGATCAGGTCGAAATCGCTAATCTTCTTGCCGAGGCGTTCCATCAGCTTGCGGGTCGCGGGCACCGGGCCGATGCCCATGATGCGCGGCGGCACGCCGGCCGAGGCAAGGCCGAGGATGCGCGCGCGCGGCGTCAGGCCATGCTTCTTCACGGCCGCTTCGGACGCCAGGATCATGGCGGCAGCGCCGTCATTGACGCCGGAGGCGTTGCCGGCCGTGACTGTGCCGGGGTTGCGCACGATCGGCTTCAGCTTTGCCAAGCCTTCCAGCGTGGTCTCAGGGCGCGGATGCTCGTCCTTGTCCACCGTGATCGGACCGGCTTTGCCGCCAGGAATTGTGATGGGCGTGATTTCTTCCGCGAAATAGCCCGCCGCGATCGCAGCGCCTGCCCGCTGCTGCGAGCGGATGGCGAAGGCGTCCTGGTCGGCGCGCGAGACCTGGAATTCCTCGGCGACGTTCTCGCCCGTCTCCGGCATCGCATCGACGCCGTACTGCGCCTTGAGCAGCGGATTGATGAAGCGCCAGCCGATCGTGGTGTCGAAGATCTCGGCCGAGCGCGAGAAGGCCTCCTGCGCCTTGCCCATCACGAAGGGCGCGCGGGTCATCGACTCGACTCCGCCGGCAATGGCGAGCTCGATCTCGCCGGAGCGGATGGCGCGGCCCGCAGCGCCGACTGCATCGAGACCGGAGGCACAGAGGCGGTTCAAGGTGTGGCCGGGAACCGAATCCGGCAGGCCTGCAAGCAGCAGTGCCATGCGCGCGACATTGCGGTTGTCCTCGCCGGCCTGGTTGGCGCAGCCGAAGAAGACTTCGTCCACCTGCGCCCAATCGAGGTTGGGGTGCTTGGCCATCAGCGCCTTGATCGGGGCGGCGGCGAGATCGTCGGCCCGCACCTTGGCGAGCGAGCCGCCAAAGCGGCCGATCGGGGTCCGCACGGCATCGCAGATAAAGACGTCACGCATCGTTGTTCTCCCTGAATGCCGCGGTTCGGCCAAATTCTTCAATGTCGGCGGAGTTTTAGGAGGGCGCCCGCGGCAGGTCAATTGACGGTTTCGCGGGCTGAGCATTCCGCCCTCGCCGTCATTCCGGGGCGCGCCACTTGGCGCGGGCCCGGAATCCATTGATCCACGCGATTTGCGGCCCGATGGATTCCGGGCTCGCCCTTCGGGCGCCCCGGAATGACGGCGTGGAAAACCGGCCAAACCGATAGGACCACGGGACGAAATTTTGTAGGTTGCGCCGCCCATGACCATGCAACAGCCGATACCTGTCCCGCCCCCTGACGGAGCGCCGGCACCGCAGCCGGAAGCCGCCGCGCGCGTCACGCCGATGATGGAACAGTACCTCGAGATCAAGGCGGCGCATCAGGGCCTGCTGCTGTTCTACCGAATGGGCGATTTCTACGAACTGTTCTTCGAGGACGCCGAGATCGCCTCCAGGACGCTCGGCATCGTCCTGACCAAGCGCGGCAAGCATCAGGGCGCCGACATCCCGATGTGCGGCGTGCCGGTCGAGCGCTCCGAGGATTATCTGCACCGCCTGATCTCGGCCGGCCATCGGGTCGCGGTCTGCGAGCAGACCGAGGACCCTGCGGCAGCGAAAGCGCGCGGCAACAAGAGCGTGGTCCGCCGCGGCGTGGTGCGGCTGGTCACGCCGGGCACGCTGACCGAGGACACGCTGCTCGATGCGCGTGCCAACAATTATCTGCTCGCGATCGCGCGGGCGCGCTCATCCGCCGGCGGCGACCGCTTCGGCCTCGCCTGGATCGACATCTCGACCGCCGAATTCATGGTCACCGAGTGTTCGGGCGGCGAGCTCGCCGCGACGCTGGCGCGCATCAACCCGAACGAGGCCATCGTCACCGACGCGCTCTATAACGACAGCGAGCTCGGACAGACCCTGCGCGAGCTGCCGGCCGTGACGCCGCTGACCCGCGACGTCTTCGACGGCGCCACCGCCGAGAAGCGGTTGTGCGACTACTTTGCCGTCGCGACCATGGACGGCCTGTCCCAGCTCACGCGCCTCGAGGCCACCGCGGCAGCGGCCGCCGTCACCTATGTCGACCGCACCCAGGTCGGCAAGCATCCGCCGCTGTCGCCGCCGACGCGCGAGGCCTCGGGCGCGACCATGGCGATCGACCCGGCCACACGCGCCAATCTCGAGCTGACGCGGACGCTCGCGGGCGAACGACGCGGCTCGCTGCTCGACGCGATCGACTGCACCGTGACGTCGGCGGGCTCGCGCCTGCTTGCGCAGCGCCTGGCGGCACCGCTGACGGACGCGCCCGCAATCGCGCGGCGGTTGGACGCGGTCAGCACTTTCGTTACCGATTCCGCCGCGCGCGAGGACATCCGCAGCATCTTGCGCGGCGCGCCCGACATGTCGCGGGCGCTGGCCCGTCTCTCGGTCGGCCGCGGCGGCCCGCGCGACCTTGCCGGCCTGCGCGACGGCATCATCGCCGCCGACCAGGTGCTGCTGCGACTTTCCGAGCTTGACCAACCGCCGCAGGAGATCGCCGCGGTGATGGCGGCGCTGCAGCGGCCGTCGCGCGAGCTCGCTGCCGAGTTGGCGACGGCGCTCGACGAGCAGCTGCCGCTGATCAAGCGCGACGGCGGCTTCGTGCGCCAGGGCTATGAGCCGGCGCTGGACGAAGCGCGCAACTTGCGCGATGCCTCGCGCCTGGTGGTCGCCTCGATGCAGGCCCGTTACGCGGACCACACCGGCGTCAAGGCCTTGAAGATCCGCCACAACAACGTGCTCGGCTATTTCGTCGAGGTCACCGCCCAGCACGGCGACAAGCTGATGTCGGCGCCGCTGAACGCCACCTTCATCCATCGCCAGACGCTGGCGGGCCAGGTGCGCTTCACGACATCTGAGCTCGGCGAGATCGAGGCCAAGATCGCCAATGCCGGCGACCGTGCCCTTGGACTGGAGCTCGAGATTTTCGAGCGGCTGTCGGCAAAGGCCATGGCGATCAGCGACGATCTGCGCGCCGCCGCCCACGCCTTCGCTCTGCTCGACGTCGCGACCTCGCTCGCAAAGCTCGCCGTCGACGATCATTACGTGCGGCCCGAGGTGGATGACTCCCTCGGCTTTGCGATCGAAGCCGGCCGTCATCCCGTGGTCGAGCAGGCCCTGAAGCGCAACGGCGAGCCATTCATCGCCAACGCCTGCGACCTGTCGCCGGCGCCGGCGCAAAAGTCCGGCCAGCTCTGGCTGCTGACCGGTCCCAACATGGCCGGCAAATCCACCTTCCTGCGCCAGAATGCGCTGATTGCCCTGCTGGCGCAGATCGGCAGCTTCGTCCCGGCGACACGCGCGCGGATCGGCATCGTCGACCGCCTGTTCTCGCGCGTCGGCGCCGCCGACGACCTCGCCCGCGGCCGCTCCACCTTTATGGTGGAGATGGTCGAGACCGCGGCGATCCTCAACCAGGCCGGCGAGCGCTCGCTCGTGATCCTGGACGAGATCGGCCGCGGCACCGCCACCTTCGACGGCCTCTCGATCGCCTGGGCGGCGATCGAGCATCTGCACGAGAGCAACCGCTGCCGCACGCTGTTCGCGACGCATTATCACGAGCTGACCGCGCTCTCGGCCAAGCTGCCGCGGCTATTCAACGCCACCGTGCGGGTGAAGGAGTGGCAGGGCAACGTCGTGTTCCTGCACGAGGGGCTGCCGGGCTCGGCCGACCGCTCCTACGGCATCCAGGTGGCAAAACTCGCCGGCCTGCCGCCGGCGGTGATCACGCGCGCCAAATCGGTGCTCTCCAAGCTGGAGGCACAGGATCGCGGCCAGACCGCGCGCGCGCTGGTGGACGATCTGCCGCTGTTCGCCGTGCCCTCGCGCGCCGCGGCTGAAGCCGCGCCGCCGAGCGAGGCGGAGCTGCTGATGGAAGCCGTGAAGGCGCTGCACCCCGACGAGATGTCGCCGCGGGAGGCGCTCGATGCGCTCTATGCGCTGAAGGCCAAGCTGCCGAAGCAGTAAGCGATGCCGTAGATTCCAACCGCCTGGCTTACGCCCTTGCCGCGATCGCAGCCGCTTCCGCGGCGGCGCGCTGCATGCTGGTCGACATCTCGTTCGTCACCGTGCTCTGCTCCTCGACGGCGGCCGCGGTCGAGGTGACGTATTCGCTGACGTTGTTGATCGCCTGCTTGATCGAGCTGAGCGCGCTGACGACGTCGCCGGAGATGCCGTTGAGGCTGCCGATCTCCTGGCCGATCTTGTCGGTGGCCTGCTTGGCCTGGTTGGCGAGGCTCTTCACCTCGGAGGCGACCACGGCAAAGCCGCGGCCGGCCTCGCCGGCCCGGGCGGATTCGATCGTGGCGTTCAGCGCCAGGAGGTTGATCTGGCCGGTGATGCTGTTGATCATCTCGACGATGCCGCTCATCGACTGCGCCGCCTCGGTCAGGCGCTGCGCCTGCGCGTCGGCCGCGGCGACCTGGTCCACTGCGCTCATCGCAGTCTCGCGGGATTTGGTCATCGCCTCGGAGATCTCGCGCACCGAAGCGTTCAGCTCCTCCGACCCCGCCGCGACCGATTCCATCATGCCGCGCACGCGCTCGTTGCCCATCCGGACCAGCACCTGCCGCGTGGTGTCGGTGGCATATTTGACGACCTTGAACGGCTTGCCGTTGAGATCCAGGATCGGATTGTAGGACGCCTGGATGTAGACCTCCTTGCCGCCTTTGCCGATGCGCTTGTATTCGGCCGCCTGGTACTGACCGCGGTTGAGTGCCGCCCAAAACTCGCGATAGGCGGCGCCGTCGCGCTCGCTGGGCTCGACGAACATGCTGTGATGCTTGCCCTTGATCTCGGCCAGCGAATAGCCGAGCGCGCTGAGGAAATTGGCGTTCGCGGTGATGATCGTGCCGTCCATGTTGAATTCGATCACGGCCTGGGCCTTGTCGATCGCCGCGATCTGACCGGCGAGATCGGCGTTCTTCAGCTTCTCCGCAGTCACGTCGGTCGCGAACTTGACGACGCCGTACGGCTTGCCGGCCTCGTCGAGCAGCGGATTGTAGGAAGCGAGAATCCACACCTCCTTGCCGCCCTTGCCGATGCGCTTGAACTCGCCAGCCTGGTAGTCGCCGCGGTTGAGTGCGGCCCAGAACTCGCGATAGGCCGCGCTGTTGCGGTCGGCCTCGGCCACGAACAGGCTGTGATGCTTGCCCTCGATCTCGGCCAGCGAATAGCCGAGCGCCTTGCAGAAATTCTCGTTGGCGGTGACGATGGTGCCGTCGAGCTTGAACTCGATGACCGCCTGGGCTCGGCTGATGGCGGCGATCTTCGACGCATCCGTCATGCTCCGCATCTTCTTCGCGGTGATGTCGGTCGCGATCTTGGCGACCATCACCGTCTTGCCATTGCCGTCGAGCACTGGATTGTAGGCTGCTTCGATCCAGACCTCGCGACCGCCCTTGCCGATCCGCTTGAACTCGCGGGCCTGACACTCGCCACGGTTCAACGCAGCCCAGAACGCCTTGTACTCGGCGCTGTCGCGCTGGTCGGCCGGCACGAACATGGAGTGATGCTTGCCCTGGATCTCGTAAAGCCGATAGCCCAGGGCGTCGAGAAAGTTCTTGTTGGCCGTGATGATCGTCCCATCCAGATTGAATTCGATCATAGCTTGGGAGCGGCCGATCGCATCGAGCCGGGCTTGTGCATCTATCTGGGACTTGCGACCGAACATCAAACAATCTCCATCTCGAAATGACGTGGACAGCTGTTAGGGGAAGTGACCGTCGCGGCAAGACAGCCGTACTCAAACTACAATTCCCGCGAGTCCCTGCACTCGGATGCAGCTCGGACGAGTTCGCGCCGATGACAGCGGAGCGGGTACGCAGCATCATTCGTACGGGAAAAGCTCGAACAAAGTTCTAATTCTACTGTCGGGAATTCGACGGGGATGAATCAGCCCGCCCACGCGAGAGCCGCCGGAGCGCGGACTGAAACAGCTCGGCAGGATTTGGAATGATGCTTCTCATTCAACGGGTTGGGAAAGATGCCTGGTCACTGGCTGACGTGAACTGAACGTGCCGCATTCGGCTTTTCGCGACGCCCGGTCACGCATGTCCGTAGTCTCACGGCGTCGGCCGCGCCTTGCGCATCGCGCGCCGACCAATTCCCCACAGCGTCAGGTTCCAGGTGACGCAAGTGCCGAGCGCGAGAGTCAAACCGACGACCGAGCCGTACGACACCACCGCGACGTGCAGAACAGCGATCGCCGCGCCGAATCCGAGCAGGCCCCAGGCAGAGTTGGCGAGCACGGCCGCGGTCGGCGGGCCGCCGATGCGCGGATGCAGGATCACCATGATGCTGGAGAAGACCACGGGATATAGCGCGATGATGCCGCTGATGCGCGGACCGACCCAGCCCGAGGTCGAAACGACGATGGCGACGAGCGTCGCGACCAGTGTTGCTCGCATCGGCACGTCGTACCAGCGGCGCGTCACCAGCGGCATTTTGACATGGCGGTAGCCGGCCAGGAGCGGAATGCAGATGCCGAAGGCGATCAGGTGGGCGGCAAGCCCCGCCGTGAGCGGCCAGTCGAACTGGCGGATGATCGATGCAAGCACGATCCACACCGCGACCGCGCTTCCACAACTCACCAGAAGATTGTTCCGCTGCGCCAGCACGACATAGGTGAGGCACATGAAGATGGTCGCCGCATTGATCGGCAGGCTCGCCAGCGCACCCTGGGCGATGAAGGCGGCGTCATGATCGATGGCGAGGAAGACGTAGGACGGACCGGCCGAGATCGGCAGGGGCGCGACCAGCGCTCCGATCACCGGACCCGCGCGCTCGGTGATGATCGACGCCGTCACGACGAACGTCGCGGCGATCGCCATGCGCAGGAGCAGGAAGAGAATGAAGTGGAGGTCGGGGGACATTTTTGGCTTCTTACCCTCCCCTGGAGGGGTAGGGTCGGCTCATATGGAGCGGAGCGAAGTATGAGACGGGGTGGGGTGACAGTCTCTCGACCGAGACAGTGCGCGAATGGAGAGATCACCCCACCCCGCTCGCGCTACGCGCGATCGACCCTCCCCCTCCAGGGGAGGGGTTTTAGAGAGTCACATCCTCTGCATCGACACCGAGACCTTCGGGCCATTCTTGATGGTCTGGTAGACCACGCAATAGCGCTCGGTCAGCTTGAGCAGGAGATCGAGCTTGTCCTGCGGCGCCGGCGTGTCGACCTCGAAGCGCAGGCGGATCTCGGTGAAGCCGACCGGGGTCTCCTTATCGATGCCGAGCGTGCCGCGGAAATCGAGATCGCCCTCGGCATAGACATTGCCGGTCTTCAAGGGCACCTCGATCGCGGTCGCGACCGACTTCAGCGTGACGCCGGCACAGGCGACCAGGGCTTCGAGCAGCATGTCGCCGGAGCAGAGCTCGAGGCCGGAGCCGCCAGTGGCCGGATGCAGGCCTGCCATTGCGATGGCCCGGCCGGTCTCGATCTTGCAGGCGATACCCTCACTGTCGGTGGAGCCCTTGGCCTTCAATGTGATGAGCGCGGTCTTGGGATCGGCCTTGTAGCGCTCCTTGATCGGAGCCTGCATCTGGCGCAGCTCTGCAGCGTCCATTTTCGTTCACTCCCGGAAAAATCGCTTCTCGATGTACCGGCTTGGCGGCGAATTGTCACCACCACATGGCCTGACCGGGACCCTGGGTTGCGTCACGGTCGGGCACGCTGCGGTCGAGTGACGTCAGCACACTTCGTTTGAAATTCCCGAACAGCGGCTTCCTCGTAAACCGTGAGCACGCGGCGAGCTGCGTCCGGATAGTCTTTCAAGAACTGCTCGCGCACATTGAGGATTGCCCCAGGTGTTGGCGTCGGCCTCGCGGTAGAACCGCTTTGCGCCCTCCTCGGCCTGGGCCATCCTCGGGTCGAGGCCGGCCCAGGCATCGACATCACCGCGGATCAACGCGGTCTTGCCGTCGCCGTGCTGGAGCAGCACCGCCGCGATGTCCTTTTCGGTGAGGCCGGCACCGAGCAGCGCGCGCACAGGAAGATGTGCGGATCGGTGCCGCGCGTCACCGCGACGCGCTTGCCCTTGAGATCCGCGACATCAGCGATTTTTGCAGTCCTCGCCCGTCACCAGCGCGGTTCATTCAGGGCGCGAATAGACGCAGATCGACTTGATGGGATGCTGATCTTGGCGACCAGCGCCGCCGAGCCCCTGATCGCGCCGAAATCGATCGAACCGGCATTGAGGAATTCGAGCGTCTTGTTGGAGCCGCCCGACGGCACCCAGGTGACGGTGATACCGTCCTTGGCGAACTCCTTCTCCAGCCCTTCTGCTTCATGACCATCGACACCAAATTATAGGTCGCCCAGTCGATGCGGATTTCCTTGAGCGGATCCGCTTCCTTTCCCGCAGGAATCGCGGCGAGCGCAGCCGCCCCTGCCAGCAGGACGCGTCGTGAAATGGTCGCGCCCGAGCCATCGACAATTTCATTGTTTTTCAACGAGTTATATCTAGATATCAACGAGAAGATCCGCCCCTCGAAAGCCCGTCGGCCGAGAACCGATTTGCGCGAAGCCACAGCTTTCCAGCATGGAACGACTATTGCCAGAGAATGGCGGGGGACAGCGCCTGCCACCTCTTATATCCGGTGAGACATGGACAGCGTCGCGACTGAGCACAAGGCCGAGGTGGATGATCGTTTCGACACCGCGCGGATCACCGCCGCGGTCGATGCGCTTGCCGAAAAGCATCAGGGACGCGAGGACGCGTTCCGCACGGCCATGGCGCAATTGCTCAAGGCCGAGCTGATCGCGGCGCGCGCCGCGGCCCAGGAAATCCTCTTGAAGGACCGCCACGGCCGTCGCTGCGCCGAGCGGTTGTGTCACGTCCAGGACGAGATCATCCGCATCCTGTATTCGGCGGCGACCCGGCATCTCTACCGCTCGCCGATCCCGAGCGGCGCCGAGCGCATGGCGGTGGTCGCGACCGGCGGCTACGGCCGCGGCCTGATGGCGCCCGAGTCCGACATCGATCTCCTGTTCATCCTGCCCTACAAGCAGACCGCCTGGGGCGAGCAGGTCGCCGAAGCGATCCTGTATTGCCTCTGGGACATGGGGCTGAAGGTCGGCCACGCTACGCGGTCGGTGGACGAGTCGATCCGGCAGGCGCGCGGCGACATGACTATCCGCACCGCGATCCTGGAGACGCGCTTCCTCACCGGCGACAAGCCGCTCTATGACGAGTTGGTCGCGCGCTTCGACAAGGAGGTGGTGCAGGGCACCGCGTCGGAATTCGTCACTGCAAAGCTCGCCGAGCGCGAGGAGCGGCATCGCCGCGGTGGCCAGTCGCGCTATCTGGTCGAGCCCAACGTCAAGGACGGCAAGGGCGCCTTGCGCGACCTGCACACGCTGTTCTGGATCGCCAAATATGTCTACCGCGTGCGCGACACCAGCGAGCTGGTCGAGCGCGGCGTGTTCGACGCGCAGGAATACCGCACCTTCCGCCGCTGCGCCGATTTCCTCTGGTCGGTGCGCTGCAATCTGCACTTCTACTCCGGCCGCGCCGAAGAGCGCCTCTCCTTCGACCTTCAGCGCGAGATCGCGGTGCGGCTCGGCTACACCTCACATCCCGGCATGCAGGACGTCGAGCGCTTCATGAAGCACTACTTCCTGGTCGCCAAGGAGGTCGGCAATCTCACCGCCATCCTCTGCGCCAAGCTCGAGGACCAGCAGGCCAAGCCCGCGCCGGTGCTGAGCCGGATGATGGCGCGGCTGCGGCCGAGCGCGGTGAAGCGGCGCGTCCCCGACAGCGACGACTTCATCGTCGACAACAACCGCATCAACGTCGCCGCGCCCGACGTCTTCAAGCACGATCCGGTCAATCTGATCCGCATCTTCCGCCTCGCGCAGAAGAACAACCTCGCCTTCCATCCGGATGCGATGCGCGACGTGACGCGCTCGCTGGGCCTGATCAACGCGCAGCTCCGGGAGAATCCCGAGGCCAACCGGCTATTCATGGAGATTCTCACCTCCAACGACGCCGAGACCGTGCTGCGGCGGATGAACGAGACCGGCGTGCTCGGCCATTTCATTCGCGCCTTCGGCAAGATCGTCTCGATGATGCAGTTCAACATGTATCATCATTACACCGTCGACGAGCACCTGATCCGCTGCATCGGCTTCCTGCAGGACATCGAGCGCGGCGGCGTCGAGGAGTTCGCGCTCGCCAGCGACCTCATGCGCAAGTCCCGGCCCGAGCACCGATCGGTGATCTACATCGCGACGCTGCTGCATGACGTCGCCAAGGGCCGGCCGGAGGACCACTCGATCGCCGGCGCCAAGGTCGCGCGCCGGCTCTGCCCGCGGCTCGGCTTCAGCCCTGCCGACACCGAGCTCGTGGCCTGGCTGATCGAGGAGCATCTGACGATGTCCACGGTCGCGCAGTCGCGCGACCTCTCGGATCGCAAGACCATCGAGAACTTCGCAGCGGTGGTGCAGTCGGTCGAGCAGATGAAGCTGCTGACGATCCTGACCACCGCCGATATCCGCGGCGTCGGCCCGGGCGTCTGGAACGGCTGGAAGGCGCAGCTCTTGCGCTCGCTCTATTACGAGACCGAGCCAGTGCTCACCGGCGGCTTCTCGGAGGTCGACCGGGGAAAACGGCTTGCGTCCGCCCACGCCGAGTTCCGCATGGCGTTCGCCGAATGGCCGGCGGACGAGCTCGATGCCTATATCGGCCGGCACTATCCGGCCTATTGGCTCAAGGTCGAGCTGCCGCGCAAGATCCGCCACGCCCGCTTCGTCCGCTCCAGCGAGCAGGCCGGCCACAAGCTCGCGATCAATGTCGGCTTCGACGAGGTGCGCGGCGTCACCGAGCTGACGATCTTCGCGGCCGACCATCCCTGGCTGCTCTCGATCATCGCCGGCGCCTGCGCCTCAGCCGGCGCCAACATCGTCGACGCCCAGATCTACACCACCACCGACGGCCGCGCGCTCGACACGATCTCGATCTCCCGGGAATACGACCGCGACGAAGACGAGGGACGGCGCGCCACCCGCATCGGCGAGATGATCGAGGACGTGCTGGAAGGCAAGCTGCGCCTGCCGGAGGTGGTGGCGCGGCGCACCGTGCGCAGCAAGGCAAGACCCTTCGTGATCGAGCCGGAAGTGACCATCAACAACCAATGGTCCGACCGCTACACCGTGATCGAGGTCTCCGGCCTCGACCGCCCCGGCCTGCTCTACGAGCTGACCACGGCAATTTCGAAGCTCAATCTCAACATTGCATCGGCCCACGTCGCGACCTTCGGCGAGCGCGCGCGCGACGTGTTCTACGTCACCGACCTCCTCGGCGCGCAGATCAACGCGCCGACACGCCAGGCCGCGATCAAGAGCGCGCTGACCCATGTGATGGCCGGCGACAAGGCGGTTCAGCCGGCGGCGTAGCGGGCAGTCGCGCGTCTCTCTCCGCTCGTCATTCCGGGGCGCCGCGCAGCGGCGAACCCGGAATCCATCAAGCCACTGGTGACGCGGATAAATGGATTCCGGGTTCGCGCTGCGCGCGCCCCGGAATGACGAATGGAGAGAGTTCGGCGTACTACGTCTTCAAACCTCCACGCCCTCGTGCCGCAGCAGCCACCTCTTCCGCTCCAGGCCGCCGCTATATTTCACCAGCGAGCCGTCTGCGCCAATTAACCGATGGCACGGCAGCACGACGCTGATCGGATTGGAGCCGTTCGCATGACCAACCGCACGAATGGCCTTCGGCATATCGATCTTCGCAGCCATCGCGCCGTAGCTCATCGTGGTGCCGGCGGGAATCTTCGCCAGCGCAGTCCAGACCTTTTGCTGGAACGGCGTGCCGGCGATGCGCCAGGCGATGGACGAGAGCTGACCAAGCTCACCTTCGAAATAGCCCGACAGTGCCGTCCGCATGGCCGCGGGCGCAGGTCGGTCGCTCAGATTCACCGCGCCGTAGTGCAGACGCAGCAGCTCGCGCATGCGGTGCTCGTAGTCTTCCCAGTCGAGTGCGCGCAAGGCGCCCTCGGCATCGGTGACGAGCAGCGCGATGCCGATCGGCGTGGTCAGGCGATCGAGGCCGAAGCTAGCGAATGGTTTGGTCGGTCGGCTGGCCATTGCGGCACCATTGCATCGAAACGCGCCATCGCACTTGCCACGCCGGCCATGCTAACGTCCACCCGAAAGCTGACGCTTTTGGGGGGCTCACCTTGATCTTGATCGCCAATGTCCTGGTGGCGCTGGTCGCCGCGCTGCACGTCTTCTTCCTGATCCTGGAGATGTTTCTCTGGGACAAGCCGCAGGGCCTGAAGGTGTTTCGCAATACGCCGGAGAAGGCTGAGATCACGAAGGTGCTGGCCGCCAACCAGGGCCTCTATAACGGCTTCCTCGCCGCCGGCCTGATCTGGGGTCTCGTCCACGGCAACCCGGCCTTTGCGTTCCAGGTCAAGGTGTTCTTCCTGCTTTGCGTGATCGTCGCCGGCGCCTATGGCGCCGCGACCGTCAGCAGTCGCATCCTGATGGTGCAGGCGCTGCCGGCGGCGGTCGCGCTGGTTGCATTGTTCCTGGCCTGACGCGCCTGACCTTAAGGCTCCCTGGCCTGAGACGGTACGGCGCAGCGCTGCAATCCTTGCGCGGCGGCAAGCCTTCCTCCACAATCTTCGGCAGCGATGGCGACCGTTGCAATCAACGGAAAAGACCGTCGGCCGAAAATTCCGTCAGGAGGAACACCCCAGATGAGCAATCGCAGAGCCTTTCTAGCTGCCACGGCGGCGCTCGCCTTCGCGTTCTCAGCGAGCCAAGCCTTCGTAAGTGAAGCCCTGGCCCAGAAGAAATACGACACCGGGGCGAGCGACACCGAGATCAAGATCGGCCAGACCGTGCCGTTCTCGGGCCCCTATTCCGTCTACGCCAATATCGGCAAGACCCAGGCCGCCTACTTCAAGATGATCAACGATCAAGGCGGCATCAACGGCCGCAAGATCCACCTGATCCAATATGACGACGCCTATTCGCCGCCGAAGACGGTGGAGCAGGTGCGCAAGCTCGTCGAGGGCGACGAGGTGCTGTTTACCTTCCAGCTGATCGGCACCGCCGCCAATGCAGCCGTGCAAAAATATCTCAATGGCAAGAAGGTGCCGCAGTTGCTGGCGTCGACCGGCGCGGCTCGCTTCAACGATCCCCAGAACTATCCCTGGACCATCGCCTACAATCCCAACTACGTGTCCGAGGGGCGCATCTACGCCAAATACATTCTCAAGGAGCACCCGAACGCGAAGATCGGCGTGCTCTACCAGAACGACGACATGGGCCGCGACTATCTCGCCGGCCTCAAGAGCGGCCTCGGCGACAAGGCCGCCAGCATGATCGTCGGCGAGGTCTCCTACGAGGTCACCGACCCCACCGTCGATTCCCAGGTGGTCAAGCTGAAGTCGATGGGTGTCGACGTGTTCTTCGACGCCTCGACCCCGAAATTTGCGGCACAGGCGATCAAGAAGCTTGCCGACCTCGGCTGGTCGCCCGTGCACATTGTCGACATCAATGCGAGCCCGATCTCGGCGACGCTGAAGCCGGCCGGCCTCGATATCTCCAAGGGCATCATCTCGACCCAATATGGCAAGGAGCCCGGCGACCCGCAGTGGAAGGACGATCCGGGCGTGAAGGCCTTCTTCGCCTTCATGGACAAGTATTTCCCGGAAGGCGACAAGCTCAACACCGTCAACACCTATGCCTATTCGGTGGCGGAGCTGCTGGTGCAGGTGCTGAAGCAATGCGGCGACGATCTGACGCGTGAGAACATCATGAGGCAGGTCGCCAACATCAAGAACTTCACGCCGAGCTTCGCGCTGCCCGGCATCAAGATCAACACCGGGCCGAACGACTTCCGCGTCAACAAGCAGATGCAGATGATGAGGTTCAACGGCGAACGCTGGGAGCTGTTCGGACCAATCATCGAGGACACCGGACCATCGGGCTAGCACGTCCGGGATCCCCCGCCTCTGCCCGGGCAGAGTCACGTTGCGGACGCTCCGCACCCACGGTGCGGAGCGTCCTGCTTTTCACGCTGCCCACGTCGTCAACCATGCCTGCAGGTCCCCGTGCCGGTTCGACTAAAGTCGCTGCCGTGACCAGCATGTAATCTTGCGTCGCAGCAAAGCCTTCGCCACACTCGCGTCCAGCGATGACGTCCGCCGCCACGGTGGCGGAAAGATCGTCCGCGATAACAAACCGAGGAAATTGCGAATGAGGAACGGACTTTTGCATCTGGTCACTGGCACGGCGCTCGCCTTGGCGCTGTCGGTCTCGGCAGCCAATGCCCAGAAGAAATATGATCCCGGCGCGTCCGACACCGAAATCAAGATCGGCCAGACCAACCCGTTCAGCGGCCCCGCTTCCGCCTATGCCACGATCGGCAAGACGCAGGCCGCCTATTTCAAGATGATCAACGACAAGGGCGGCATCAACGGCCGCAAGATCAACCTGGTCCAGTATGACGACGCCTATTCGCCGCCGAAGGCCGTGGAGCAGGTGCGCAAGCTCGTCGAGAGCGACGAGGTGCTGCTCACCTTCCAGCTTCTCGGCACCCCGTCGAACGCTGCCGTGCAGAAATATCTCAACGCCAAGAAAGTGCCGCAGCTCTTCGCGGCCACCGGCGCCTCGAAGTTCACCGACCCCAAGAACTTCCCGTGGACGATGGGCTTCAACCCCAACTACTTCGTCGAAGGCCGCATCTACGGCCAGTACATCATCAAGAACCATCCGAATGCCAAGATCGGCGTGCTCTACCAGAACGACGATCTCGGCAAAGACTATCTGAACGGCATCAAGGCCGGGCTTGGAGACAAGGCCTCCAGCATGATCGTCGCGGAAGCTTCATACGAGGTGTCCGACCCCACCATCGATTCGCAGATCCTCAAGATCAAATCGGCAGGCGCCGACTTGTTCTTCAGCGCCACGACGCCGAAACAGGCCGCGCAGGCGATCAAGAAGATCGCCGAGCTCGACTGGCATCCCGTGCACATTCTCGACATCAACGCCACGTCGGTCGGCGCCGTGATGAAGCCCGCAGGCCTTGAAGCGTCCAAGGGCGTGATCAGCGTCAATTACGGCAAAGATCCGCTCGATCCGACCTGGAAGGACGATCCCGGCATGAAGAAATATTTCGAGTTCATGGCCAAGTACTATCCGGACGGCGACAAGGACTCGAGCTTCAACAGCTACGGCTACTCGACCTCGCAGCTGATGGCTTACGTCCTGCAGAAATGCGGCGACGACCTCACCCGCGAGAACGTCATGAAGGTCGCCACCAGCCTGAAGGACGTGGAGCTCGACCTGTCGCTGCCCGGCATCAAGGCCAACACCTCGCCGACCGACTACCGCGTCAACAAGCAGCTTCAGATGATGAAGTTCAACGGCGAGCGCTGGGAGCTGTTCGGCCCGATCCTGGAGGACGCAGGTCCGGCGGGTTAGTGGTTGGTCGATCTCTGAATGACATCGGCGGCCTGCGGGCCGCCGATTTTGTTTGAAGCAGGCTCAATCCAACACCGTCACCCTGAGGTGGCCGCTTCTTCAGCGGCCCTCGAAGGGCGACGGCCCGGCCGGCGGCCGCGCGGAAGCATCCGGGCCGTGCATCCTTCGAGGCTCCCCGCGCGATACTTTGCATCGCGCCGCTCGCACCTCAGGATGACGGGGAGAGAGAGTGGCGCGCGAATACACCTTATGCCGGTATCTCCCCAAAGTTCTTCCCCACCGGCAGCACCGCGTGCCGAATCAGCCGAGAATCCTCCACCGCGGCCTGGCGATGCTTGACCGCCTCGCGATAGACGGGATCGCGGATCATCTCGACGAAAGCCGCGACGCTCGGATACTCCGCGATGAAGCAATGGTCCCAGCGTTCGTCTTGCGGGCCGATCAGCATCAGCTCGAACCTGCCCTGCCAGACGATGCGGCCGCCGAGGCGCTCGAACACCGGGCCGCTCTCGCGGCCATAGGCCGCATAGGCTTCCGCGCCGCTTGCCTTGCGGCCATCAGGGTAGGCCGCTTCTTTCCGCAACCGCACCAGATTGAGCATGTGGATCGGGCCGGGACGGTCGTTCTCCCGGAACTGCGCGAAGATCTCCTTGGTCGGATCGATATGGCCCATGAGCGCTCCTCGTATGCTTCCTCTTCTTGTGCCGGCGATCCTAGCTTTGTCGCCGTGGATGCGGAACTGCGGCAGGCGAATGCCCCACCTCCTAATCACGCGTTAACACCGGGGGAACCGGGCCTTAAACAGCGACCGCTAGCGTCTCGGCGGGGCGGGCTGACCGGGCGGATTGCGTATGGCGTGGGGAAAGAAAAAGGGTGGGCGGAAGGAGCCGCTGTTCGGCTTGCCCGCAGCGCTCGCCGATCTGCGCCTGAACCCGGCCGATCGCATTCCCGGCGGCGACGACAAGCCGAAGAAACCAGCGAAATCATCCGCCAAGCGCAAGAGCGAGGATGCTGGCGACGAGCCGCCGCGCGAGCGCAAGGCGCCGGCCGGCCGCAGCGGCGCCAAGCGACGCACGAAGTCGCGCGGCGGCTTCAGCCTTGGCCGCCTCGTCTATTGGGGCGCGGTGCTGAGTCTGTGGGGCTTCATCGCCGTGACCGGTGTCGTGATCTATGTCGGCGCCCATCTGCCGCCGATCCAGTCGCTGGAGATCCCAAAGCGTCCGCCGACGATCCAGATCGTCGGCATCGACGGCAGCGTGCTGGCGCAGCGCGGCGAGATGGCCGGCGCCAACGTCGCGCTGAGCGACCTGCCGCCTTACCTGCCGAAGGCGTTCATCGCCATCGAGGACCGCCGCTTCTATTCGCATTTCGGCATCGATCCTGTCGGCATCCTGCGCGCCCTCGTCACCAATGTGCTCCATCGCGGCGTGTCGCAGGGCGGCTCGACGCTGACGCAGCAGCTCGCCAAGAATCTGTTCCTGACCCAGGAGCGCACCATGCAGCGCAAGCTGCAAGAGGCGGAGCTCGCGATCTGGCTGGAGCGCAAGCATTCCAAGAACGAGATCCTGGAGCTCTATCTCAACCGCGTCTATTTCGGCTCCGGCGCCTATGGCGTCGAGGCGGCGGCGCAGAAATATTTCGGCAAGTCGGCCAAGAACGTCACCGTCGCCGAGGCCGCGATGCTGGCCGGCCTCGTCAAGTCGCCCTCGCGCCTGGCACCGAACCGCAATCCCGAAGGCGCCGAGGCGCGCGCGCAGATCGTGCTCGCGGCGATGGCGGATGCCAACTTCATCACCGACGCGCAGGCAAAGGCCTCGATCGGCCATCCCTCCTACAATGTGAAGCCGGCGGGGGCCGGCACCGTCAACTACGTCGCCGACTGGATCGGCGAGGTGCTGGACGACCTGGTCGGCCAGATCGACGAGAGCATCAAGGTCGAAACCACGATCGATCCGAAGCTGCAGAGCGTGGCGGAAGCGGCCATCATCGACGAACTCGCGGCCAAGAGCGTGAAGTTCAATGTCAGCCAGGGCGCGCTGGTGGCGATGACGCCCGACGGCGCTGTGCGCGCCATGGTCGGCGGGCGGAACTATTCCGAGAGCCAGTACAACCGCGCGGTGACGGCCAAGCGCCAGCCGGGCTCCTCGTTCAAGCCGTTCGTGTACCTCACCGCGCTCGAGCAGGGCCTGACCCCGGACACGGTGCGGCAGGACGCGCCGATCGAGGTCAAGGGCTGGAAGCCTGAGAACTACACCCATGAATATTTCGGCGCGGTGACGCTGACGCAGGCGCTGGCGATGTCGCTCAACACCGTCGCCATCCGCCTCGGGCTCGAGGTCGGACCGAAGAACGTGGTCCGCACCGCGCACCGGCTCGGCATCTCCTCCAAGCTCGAGCCCAACGCCTCGATCGCGCTCGGCACCTCGGAGGTCTCGGTGGTCGAACTGGTCGGCGCCTATGCGCCGTTCGCCAATGGCGGCTTCGCGGTCGCACCGCATGTGGTCACGCGGATCCGGACGCTCAGCGGCAAGCTGCTCTACATGCGCCAGCCCGAGGAGCGCAATCCGGTGATCGATCCCCGCTATGTCGGCATGATGAACGCGATGATGCGGGAGACGCTGATATCGGGCACCGCCAAGAAGGCCGAGATCCGGGGCTGGCCCGCGGCTGGCAAGACCGGCACCAGCCAGGATTATCGCGACGCCTGGTTCATCGGCTACACCGCCAACCTCGTTACCGGCGTCTGGCTCGGCAATGACGACAACTCGCCGACCAAGAAGGCCACTGGCGGCGGCCTGCCGGTGGAAGTGTGGTCGCGCTTCATGCGCACCGCGCACGAGGGCGTGGCGGTGGCAGCCCTGCCGAGCTCGGCAGGCGGCTGGGGGCTATCGAACCTCGCACAGGCGGCCTCGCAGGTGTCACCGCCCACGGCGATCGCGCCCGCACCGGCTGCGGTCAACACGGGCGTCTATCGCCCACCGCCACCGACACGCGCCAATGCGCGGCCGGAGGCTGCGGCAGGGCTCGATGGCTGGCTGATGGACCGGCTGTTTGGCGGAAACCGATAGATTCTGTCTGAGGTCGCAGGTGACCTCAGAACAAAAATCGCGAAAACAAGCCCATGCACAGTAGCCGGAGATAACGAAATCAACGGCTTGCGCGGGCGGCAAAAATACCGAACGGGCCCTACGCTGTCTCCCCGCGAAAGCGGGGCATCGAGTACGCCGCAGCTTCTCGACTCGACAACGGCGGTCTCTGGAATACTGGATCGCCCGCTTTCGCGGGCGATGACAGTGCTTGCTGAGTTAGCGCCGAGGGCGTGATCTGCGGCCGAGGCCCTAATCCTCGGCCCCGTACCGGTGCAGATCGTTGCCGTAGGTGTCGAGCCACTTCTTGGCGCGCTCCATCGACGGGCAGACTTTTCCGCACACGCGCCAGAACCGCGCCGAATGGTTCATCTCGACGAGATGGGCGACTTCGTGCGCGGCGAGGTAGTCGAGCACGAAGGGCGGCGCGAGGATCAGGCGCCAGGAGAATGACAGCGAGCCGGCCGAGGTGCAGGAGCCCCAGCGGCTGGACTGATCGCGGATCGAGAGCCGCTTGACCCTGACGCCGAGCTCGGCAGCGTAGGCCTCCGCCGAACGCTGGAGGTCGCGGCGCGCCTCGCGCTTGAGGAAGTCCCCGACGCGGCGATCGACATGTTCGAGCCCGCCGGCGACGCAGAGGATGCGTTCGCCGCTATCGCGCATCTCGGTCCACACCGTGCCGCGCTGACCGGCGCGATGAACGATGCGATGCGGCGTGCCGCGCAGCGGTATCACCGTGCCCGGCTGGAACGGCGCGGCCTTCGGCAGGCGACCGAGACGCGCGGCAATCCACGCGCCGTGGCGCTGCGCAAAGTCCTTGGCCTCGGCCAGCGTGCCGCGCGGCGGCATGGTGAGGATGGCTTCGCGATCGCTCGGATGGATTCTGAGCGTGTAGCGGCGCGCACGGCGATGCCGGCGCAATCGGATGGCAAAAAACTGCGATCCGTGGGTGATGACGAGGGTCTTCGGTTCGTGAGGCCGACGATAGAGGAGTGCGCGAGTGGCCATGTCTGTCAGTCCGGGGGGCAGGAGAGCGCCCGGATTCTGCCATAACCGCCGCCAGGGAAAGCGCTCGGCGCAAAAACAAATCATTTGCCCAATATACAGCGGTCTGGAGTCCGGGAGACCCTACAGACTGGGGTCGGAACCGGGTTTTTTCGCCCCCGCTGGACGCATGCGACACCCCCAAGGGGTGAGGACAGACTCACTCCTATAAAGCTACCTAAATACCGCGAATCTGGAGGAAAACAGACCCGGCCGGGACGTGCGGCAGGGTCTGATTTTTTGACGGGAAAGCCGAAAACCCGGGTTATTCGGCGGCGCGAGCCTGCAATGAACTCGGATTCGCCGCCGAAACCATGAAGTCATGAATGCGCGGCACGATTTCCGACCTGAAGCGCGATCCATTGAACACGCCGTAATGTCCAACGCCCTTCTGGACGTAATGAACACGGCGATGATCGGGAATCGAGCTGCACAATGTGTGCGTCGCTTCGGTCTGACCGAGACCGGAGATGTCGTCGTTCTCGCCTTCGACCGTCATCAACGCGACGCGCGTGACCTTGGAGGGATCGACGCGTGTTCCGCGATGGGTCATCTCGCCCTTCGGCAGCGAGTGCTTCACGAAAACGGTATCGACGGTCTGCAGGTAATACTCGGCGGAGAGGTCCATCACCGCGAGATATTCGTCATAGAATTCGCGATGCTTGTCGACGAGGTCGCCGTCGCCCTTCACCAGATGGGCAAAGAGTTGCTTGTGGGCGTCCATATGCCGGTCGAGATTCATGCTGATGAAGCCGTTGAGCTGCAGGAATCCCGGATAGACATCACGCATCATGCCCGGATGCGGAAACGGCACCTTGGTGATGACGTGGTTGCGGAACCAGTCGATGCCGCGCTCCTGGGCGAGGTCGTTCACCGCGGTCGGATTGCGACGGGTGTCGATCGGCCCGCCCATCAGCGTCATCGAGATCGGCACGAAGGGATCGCGCCGCGCCTCCATGATCGAGACCGCGGCGACGACGGGCACCGAGGGCTGGCACACCGCCATGACGTGGGTGTTGCCGCCGAGAACGTGCAGCATCTCGATGATGTAGTCGATGTAATCGTCGAGATCGAAACGGCCCTCGCTGAGCGGCACCATGCGGGCATCAGCCCAGTCGGTGATGTAGACCTCATGCGCGGGCAGGAAGGCCTCGACCGTGCCGCGGAGCAGCGTCGCATAATGGCCGGACATCGGCGCGACGATCAGCACGCGCGGCTGCGGGCTGCGCAGCGGACGGGTGAATTTGCGATCGAAATAGAGCAGCCGGCAAAACGGCTTTTCCCAGACCGAACGGATCTCGACGGGGACGCGGATGCCATTGACCTCGGTGTCGTCGAGACCCCATTCCGGCTTGCCGTAGCGGCGCGTGGTGCGCTCGAACAATTCACAGGCCGCGGCGACCGACTTGCCCACCTCGGTGCGCGCCCAGGGATTGAGCGGATTCTGAAACAGCAGCTTGGTGGCGTCGGTAACCGCACGTGCCGGATTGAGAGAGGCGTGCGCCATCTCATACATCCAGTACATCGGCGTCGTCAGGACCGGACTGCCTTCGGCCGCCAGGGGCGGCGCGCCGCCAAACTCACCAATGGGCATCGCTATATTCCTCTTCGCATCGCAGCATACTGCCGAATGCGTAATATTGCGTCAATGCATGGTTCCGTACATCTACGTAGCCGAACCCGGGCAAAACAGCCTGAATCCACGAGAAAGTGACACTATTCGCCGCCAGACAGCAGCGAGCCGTTTCGCTTGGCGCTGCGCAAAAGGGCAAGGAATGCCCCAAAAGATGCAACCAGAAGCACGGCATTGATGGCCAGTGCATCCAGCATCAGGTCGGTGCGGAAGCTGTTCTCGATCAGGAGCGCGCGCATGCCCTCGAACACGTAAGTCGGCGGCAGCGTCCAGGCGACGTATTGCAGCCAGACCGGCAGCACGCTGACGGGATAATAGATGCAGGCGAGCGGCATGATCGCGAACATCATCGTCCAGACGATGCTCTCGGCGCCAAGGCCGTTCCGCAGTACGAGGCCCGAGACGAAGATGCCGACCGACCAGCTGGTGAAGATCAGGTTGCAGAAGAAGGCGATCAGCGGCAGGCCGAGCGCATAGACGTTGAAGTGAAACAGGAACAGCGCCAGCAGTGTCATCGGGATGATCCCGATCGCAAGCCGGATCAGGCTCATGACCGTCAGCGACAGCAGAAACTCGATCGGCCTTAAGGGGCTCATCATGAGGTTGCCGAGATTGCGCGCCCACATCTCCTCCAGGAACGAGATGGAGAAGCCGAGCTGGCCGCGGAACAGGATGTCCCAGAGGATGACGGCGCCGATCAGCGTGCCGCCGGCGCGGGCGAAGAAGCTGGCGTTCTGCGCGATGTAGTACTGGATAAAGCCCCAGGTTATGACCTGCAGCGCCGGCCAGTACAAGAGCTCGAGCAGCCGCGGCCAGGACGACAGCAGGAGATACCAATAGCGCAGGATCATCGCGCCGATGCGATGGACCGAGATGCCGCGGTGGAGGGAGACGGCGGTCATGGCGCTCTCCCGTAGCCATTCAGAGATTTGCTCACCTCACCGCCTCCTTGGCGCCATTCGCCCGGCCGCGCGCGACATCCAAAAACACCTCCTCCAGCGTGGTGCGGTTGTAGCGGGCCATGATCGCCTCCGGTGTGTCGTCGTCCTCGATGCGGCCGCGCTTCATGATGATGACGCGGTCGCAGAGCCGCTCGACCTCGAGCATGTTGTGCGAAGCCAAAAGGATGGTGGCATTGTTCTGCTTGCGATAGCGCTCCAGATGCGCGCGCACCCAGTCGGCGGTATCAGGGTCGAGCGAGGCGGTCGGCTCGTCCAGGAGCAACAGCTCGGGCTGGTTGATCAGCGCCTTGGCCAGCGCGACGCGGGTCTTCTGCCCGGCGGAGAGCTTGCCGTTGGCACGGTCGATGAAGTCGGTGAGGTCGAGATCCTCGGCAAGCTCGGCAATGCGGCCGGCGAGGTTCTTCACGGCATAGAGCTTGCCGAAAACGGTGAGGTTCTGTCGCACCGTGAGCCGCATCGGCATGTCGACATAGGGGCTCTCGAAATTCATCCGCCCCAGCACGGCCGCGCTCTCCTCGGGCATCTCATGACCGAGCACCTGGACGCGGCCGGAGGTCGGCAGCACCAGGCCCATGATCATCGCGATGGTCGTGGTCTTGCCGGCGCCGTTGCCGCCCAGAAGCCCGGTGATGCTGCCGCGCGGCAGCGAAAAGGAGATGCCGTCGACGGCGCGGGTCTGCTTGTAGACCTTGACGACGTGATCGACCGCGATCGCCGCGGACGGGATGTGCTCCGCGACAGTCGGCCGGCTTGAAGCCTTTTCGTTCTCGGTCATGCTGACCGTTCTTCTGCTATTGCGGCAGGGAGCGCAAGGCTTGTAATCCGGTGGTTCCGCGAGCCCAGCGTATGTGACCTTAGAAGGCGCCGCCACATTGGCCGATATGACCGAAATTGCCGCCTCCAGCTTCCGCCACGCGCAGCGGCATATCCGCCTGGACACGATCCTCCGGCTGCGCTGGCTCGCGGTGCTGGGCCAGCTCGCCGCGATCTTCATCGTGGCGCAGGGGTTGGAGTTCAATGTCGAGATCGTTCCCTGCGTCAGCATCATCGCCCTGTCGGCGTCGCTGAATCTGGCGCTCCAGACCGCGGTCAATCCGATGCAGCGGCTGGAGCCGATGCAGGCGGCTGGCCTGCTGGCGCTGAACATCGTGGAACTGGCTGGGCTGTTGTTCTTCACCGGGGGTTTGCAGAACCCGTTCTCGTTCCTGTTTCTCGCGCCAGTGCTGATCTCGGCCACGGCGCTGCCGGCGCGCTTCACATTCGGCCTCGGCCTGCTCGCGGTCGCCTGCGCTTCGGTGCTGTTCTTCTTCCCCCTGCCGCTGCCCTGGGATTCCGACGATCCGCTGGTGCTGCCGCCGATCTATCTCGTCGGCGTCTGGCTCTCGATCGCGCTCGCGATCGGCGTCACCAGCCTCTACTCGTTCCAGGTGACGGAAGAGGCGCGCAAGCTCGCCGACGCGCTGGCCGCAACCGAGCTGGTGCTGACGCGCGAGCAGCATCTGACCCAGCTCGACGGGCTCGCAGCCGCGGCCGCGCATGAGCTCGGCACGCCGCTCGCCACGATCTTCCTGATCTCGCGCGAGCTGGAAAAGACGGTGAAGGACCCCAGCTTTGCCGCCGATCTGAAGACGCTGCGCGAGCAGACCCAGCGCTGCCGCGATATCCTCAGCAAGATCACCCAGCTGTCCTCCACGGGCGCGCCGTTCGACCGCATGAAGCTGTCGGAGCTGATCGAGGAGGTGGTGGCCCCACACCGCGATTTCGGCGTCGAGATCAAGGTGCGGATCGCGGTCGCCGCCGTGGCCGAGCCGGTCGGCTCGCGCAATCCGGCGATCCTCTACGGCTTTGGCAACATCGTCGAGAACGCGGTTGATTTCGCCCGCAGCACGGTCGAGGTGAACGCCTGGTGGAACAGGGACACGATCGAGCTTGTCATCTCCGACGACGGCCCCGGCATTCCGCCCGACATCCTCAACCGCATCGGCGAGCCCTATCTGTCGCGGCGCCGCAGCCAGGATGACGGCAGCGGCGAACGGCGCGGCCTCGGGCTCGGCGTGTTCATCGCGCGCACATTGCTCGAACGCACCGGTGCCAAGGTCTCGTTTACCAACCGGACCTTTCCGGAACACGGTGCCGTGGTCCAGATCACGTGGCCGCGACAACGCTTTGAGGCTATCGAGACCCTCGAAGAAACAATAGGATAGGCATGATCCCGGAAAAGTGTTCAGCGGTTTTCCGATAGGATCATGCTGACAACAAGAACCGCGAGCGCGATGAGAATTCATCGCGCTTGAGGCCGCGACCTTGCGTCGCACAACGGGGCCGATCGACTATCGGCGGCCTTGGCACCGCCCGATTGCGAGGCCATATGTAGACGCGCTGGAGAGAGGACAAAACCTTGAACGCCATCGCCGAACTGAACGAACAGACCGATCGCTCGCTGCTCATCGTCGAAGACGACAAGCCGTTCCTGGAGCGGTTGTCGCGCGCCATGGAGACGCGCGGCTTTGCGGTGACGTCATGCGATACCGTCTCGGACGGCCTTGCGCAGATCGGCAAGGCAGCGCCCGCATACGCCGTGGTTGATCTGCGGCTCGGCGACGGCAACGGCCTCGACGTGGTCTCGGCGCTGAAGAAGAAGCGCCCGGATGCGCGCGCGATCGTGCTGACCGGCTATGGCAACATCGCCACCGCTGTGACCGCGGTGAAGATGGGTGCGATCGATTATCTCCCCAAGCCCGCCGATGCCGACGACGTCGTCGCGGCGCTGCTGTCGACCAGTGCGGAGAAATCCGAGCTGCCGACCAACCCGATGTCCGCCGATCGCGTGCGCTGGGAGCACATCCAGCGCATCTACGAGATGTGCAACCGCAACGTCTCGGAGACGGCGCGCCGCCTCAACATGCACCGCCGCACGCTGCAGCGCATCCTGGCTAAGCGCGCGCCGAGGTAAAGGCGTCGTAGGGTGGGCAAAGGCGCGTAGCGCCGCTACTCCCAAAAATCTGCGTGGCCCTGCGGATCGACCAGGCGGTTGATCCGCAAGGCCCCCGCCATTCCAAACCGGACCGTCATCTGCTTCCTGGTGGCGGCGGCGAGCTTGTGCTCGGGCGCTTCGCAGTGCATGTGCGCGCCGTAAGCGTCGGCGACGATCAGGCCGGTGCCTTCCGGAAAGATCTCGCACGGCAGGTCCTGCGTGAAGGCGAAGAACAGCCGGTCGCAATGGGCGCGGTATTCGAGCCATTTCTGGTCGGCACGCAGATCCTCCACCGACGATTTGATCTCGACGATCCAGATTTCACCGCGCTCGTTCAGCGCCACCAGATCGGCACGCCGGCCCGATGGCAGCGGCAATTCGCTGATGCAGGAGAAGCCGAGCGAACGGAGCAGCCGGGACGTGCCGCGCGCAATCGCGAGCGCCGTCTCGGACTGGCGGCGATCGGGCGGTGGCACAAGGGCGATGTTGCGGGCGGTGTTGTCCATGGCGGGAGAGTAGCCGATTCCGTGAGAGGCGGACACTGCCCGATGGAGCCGCGGAACCTCACCTCCCCCACGCGCTTATCACGCAGCCGCCCAGCCGGGCGGAACCACCCAGGCTGCGCGCATGATCGACGATCTCTGGTACAAGAACGGCGTGATCTATTGCCTGTCCGTCGGCTCCTATATGGACGCCAACGGCGACGGGGTCGGCGATTTCAAGGGCCTGTTGCGCCGGCTCGATTACCTTCATGGCCTCGGCATCACCACGATCTGGCTGATGCCGTTCCAGACCTCGCCGGGCCGCGACGATGGCTACGACATCGCCGATTATTACAGCGTCGATCCCCGCTACGGCACGCTGGGCGATTTCGTCGAGTTCGCCCATGGCTGCAAGCAGCGCGGCATCCGCGTCATCATCGACCTCGTCGTCAATCACACCTCGGACCAGCATCACTGGTTCAAGGAAGCGCGGCGCGACAAGAACTCGCCCTATCGCGACTGGTATGTGTGGTCCGACACAAAGCCGGCCGGCGCCAATAAGGGCATGGTGTTTCCCGGCGTGCAGAAATCGACCTGGACGCGCGACAAGGAATCGGGCGCGTATTACTTCCACCGCTTCTACGATTTCCAGCCCGATCTCAACACGTCGAACCCGCATGTGCAGGCCGAGATCCTCAAGATCATGGGCTTCTGGATCCAGCTCGGCGTCTCCGGCTTCCGCATGGATGCCGTGCCCTTCGTGATCGCGACCAAGGGCGCGAAGGTGAAGAAGCCGGTCGAGCAATACGACATGCTGCGCGCGTTCCGCGAATTCCTGCAATGGCGGCAGGGCGATGCTATCATCCTTGCCGAAGCCAACGTGCTGCCGAAGACGGACATGGAGTATTTCGGCCGCGACGCCGACCGCATGCACATGATGTTCAACTTCCACGTCAACCAGCATCTGTTCTATGCGCTGGCCTCCGCCGACTGCCGTCCGCTGGCGAAGGCGCTGAAGGCGACCAAGCCGCGGCCCGCCACGGCGCAATGGGGCCTGTTCCTGCGCAATCACGACGAACTCGATCTCGGCCGCCTGACCAAGGCGCAGCGCGATGCCGTGTTCAAGGCATTCGGTCCCGACAAGGACATGCAGCTCTACGACCGCGGCATCCGCCGGCGTCTCGCGCCGATGCTGGGTGGCGACCGCAGGCGACTCGAGCTCGCCTACAGCCTGATGTGCACGCTGCCGGGAACGCCCGTGATCCGCTACGGCGACGAGATCGCGATGGGCGACGACCTCTCGCTGCCCGAGCGCAATTGCGCGCGCACGCCGATGCAATGGTCAACGGAGCCGCATGGTGGCTTCACCAAGAGCGACAAGCCGGCCTGCCCGGTGATCGACAAGGGGCCGTATGGCTATCCGCACGTCAACGTCGCCAAGCAGCGGCGCGATCCGAACTCGATGCTGAACTGGACCGAGCGCATCGTCCGCATGCGAAAAGAGGTGCCGGAGGTTGGCTGGGGCGATTTCACGGTCATTGCAACGCGCGATCCGGCCGTGTTCATCATGCGCTACGACTGGCGCAACAATTCGGTGCTGTTCGTGCATAATCTCGACGAGAAGCCGCGCGAGATCGCGTTCTCGGCGGGGCTGCCTGCTGATGCCGGCGCGCACCTGATCAATCTGCTCGCGGAGGACCACAGCCACGCCGACAAGCGCGGCCAGCACCGCGTCGTGCTGGAGCCTTACGGTTATCGCTGGTACCGCGTCGGCGGGCTGGATTATCTCTTGAAGCGGAGCGATATCGACCGGAATGCGGTGCGCGGGAAGAAGCATCCGGGCTAGTAGCGCCCTACCGTAACCGCACACTCCACTGTCGTCCCCGGAACGCGGGGACCCATAATCACAGGGAGGAGTTGAGGCGAGCAGGCAACTTCGAATCTTCGTCAAACTGCTCCCTGTGGTTATGGGTCTCGGATCTGCGCTCCGCTTCGCTGCGCTTGTCCGGGACGACAGCCAGTTACGGCGGCTGCACCACCACCCCCTCATTGCCACGCAGATCGATCACGCCTTCGATCTGCTCGCCCTCGCGATCCAGGAAGGTCGACAGCAAGATGCTGCTGCCGAACTTGATCGCGCTCGTCGTCACCGCGATCGGGTCGGGACCGAGATTGAGGGCCACGATCACCGCCTTGCCCTCGGCCTCGCGGCGATAGATCAGGAGATCGCCTTGCGCGGCGATCGGATGATAATCGCCCGCGACCAGCGGCGGACAGCTCTGGCGCAAGCCGATCAGGCGCTTGTAGAGGCTCAGGATCGAACGTGTATCGGCTTCGAGATTGACGACGTTGTCACGCACATAGTGCTCCGGCAGCGGCAGCCACGGCCGCGTGGTTGAGAACCCTGCATATTCGGTCGCATCCCACTGCATCGGCGTGCGGCAGCCGTCGCGGCCGACGCCGATGCCGGGCACGTTCTTCTCGAAGGGATCGCGCACATCCTCCGGCGCGATCGTCACCTGGTGCATGCCGATCTCGTCGCCGTAGTAGAGCGTCGGCGTGCCGCGCAGCGTCAGCAGCAGCATGGCCGCGACGCGCGCCTGCTCCGTGCCGACGCGGCTCGCCACACGCGGGCGATCGTGGTTGCCGAGCACCCAGTTCGGCCAGGCGCCGCGCGGCAGCGCCTTCTCGTAATCCTCGATGATCGTCTCGATCGAGCGCGCGCTCCAGAACGTCGAGAGCAGCGCAAAATTGAACGGCATTTGCGCACCGGTGAGGTCGTTGCCGTAATAGGCCATGAGGCGATGCAGCGGCAGATAGATCTCGCCGATCAGGACGCGGGCGCCAAAACTGTCGGTGACGCGCCGCATCTCGGCGATGACCTCGTGCACCTCCGGCTGGTCTGTCGAATATTGCGTCAGAATTCTTTCGTTCGGCGGCCGGCCCTCGACGTAATGCGGGTTGGGCGGATTGTCGCGGAATTCGGCGTCCTTGACGAGGTGCCAGATCACGTCGACGCGAAAGCCGTCGACGCCCTTGTCCAGCCAGAACCGCATTACGTCGTAGATCGCGGCGCGAACGTCCGGGTTGCGCCAGTTTAGGTCCGGCTGCTGGGCGAGGAAGGCGTGGTAATAATACTGGCCGGTGGTCTCGTCGAACTGCCACGCACTGCCGCCGAATTCGGACAGCCAGTTGTTGGGCACGCCGCCGTCATGCGCGGGATCACGCCAGATGTACCAGTCGCGCTTGGGATTGTCGCGCGAGGCGCGGCTCTCGACGAACCAGGGATGCTGATCGGAGGTGTGGTTGGGCACGAGGTCGAGGATCAGCTTCAGGCCGTTGTCGTGGACCGCCGCGATCAGCGCATCGAAATCTTCCATCGTGCCGAACAGCGGCTCGATGCCGGTATAGTCGGAGATATCGTAGCCGAAATCGGCCATCGGCGACGGGAAGATCGGCGAGAGCCAGATCGCGTTGACGCCGAGCGACTTGACGTAAGGCAGCCGCCGCAAAATGCCGGCGAGATCGCCGACGCCGTCACCGTTGGAATCCTGAAACGAACGCGGGTAGATCTGGTAGAAAATGCCGTCGCGCCACCAGTTCTCGTTGCTTTGAGCCATGCCGGAAGACCATCCAGAATCTGCGTCTTGCGCGGGAGAACGCGACAGCGCCGCCCCGGTTCAAATTGGCAAGCCAATTGGGACGGCCGTGTGACGGTTGTTCCGCGCGGGCGGCCCGAATCTTTTGCTTGGCGGCCTGACAAAAATCGGCATTGTGGCGCCATGACCGAGCAAAATGACACCAAAGCCAAGGCGGGCGCGATCATCGTTCCCGTGACGCTGTTCGAACAGAACTGCACCATCATCTGGGACGAGCCCAGCAAGAAGGCCGTGGTGATCGATCCCGGCGGGGACGTGCCGAAAATCCTGGACGCGATCAAGCAGACCGGCGTCACCGTGGAGAAGATCTGGCTGACCCACGGCCATATCGACCATGTCGGCGGCGCGGCCGATCTGCGTGATGCCCTGAAGGTGCCGATCGAAGGGCCGCATGAAGCGGACAAGTTCCTGCTCGACAACGTGGTCGAGAGCGGCGCCCGCTTCGGCATGACCGGCGTGCGCAACTTCGCGCCGGACCGCTGGCTCAACGAGGGCGACAGCGTGTCGATCGGCGATTTGCAGTTCGACATCTTCCACTGTCCCGGTCACTCCCCCGGCAGCGTGGTGTTCTTCAACAAGGAGCTGCGCTTCGCCCATGTCGGCGACGTCCTGTTCGCCGGCTCGGTCGGGCGCACCGATTTGCCCGGCGGCAGCCACGCCACGCTGATCAACTCGATTCTGACAAAACTGCTTCCACTCGGCGACGACGTCGGCTTCATCTGCGGCCACGGCGCCGGCTCGAGCATCGGCCAGGAGCGGATGACCAATCCGTTCATTACCGGCGAGATGTGAGGTTTATTCCGCCGCGTCCACGAGCGCGGCGGTCTCACCGAGGTGACGTTCGCCCCACTCGCGGATCGCCGCGACGACGGGCACGAAGCTCTTGCCCTTGCGGGTGAGGCGATACTCGACCTTCGGCGGCACCTCGCCAAAATCCCTGCGGTCGATCAGCCCGCTCGCGGTGAGCGCCTTCAGTTCGCGGCTGAGCACGCGCGGAGTGATCTCCGCGCTGCCGGTGGCACCGCGCAGCAGTCCGCTTCGGATCTCGCCATAGCGGCGCGGGCCGTCCTTGAGGTCCCAGACGATGCGCAGCTTGTATTTGCCGCTGATCATCTTCTGAAAGGCCGCAACCGGACAGCTGCGCGCCGGGTTCGCCCTTGCCATGTCGTCTCCTCCATGCGCAGCCAGCTTGCCGAAAGGATAGGCGCGACGGCGAAAAAGTCCATACTATCAATTTTGTCCATACTTGCAGGATTGCCTCCAAGCCGCAGATGATGACGCACAGGACGAACAGGGAGCGTCACATGAAGCACTTCATGATCAGATACGACTTCAGGAACGGCACGACGGAAGAATGGCACAGGGAGATCGGCCGCTTCGTCAAGGCGATCGACGGCGATCCGGAGCTCAAGGGGCGGATCGGCTATCGTGTGCTGAAGGCCCGCGACGGCAGCAGCTATTTCCACCTCGCCAGTGTCGCCGATGACGCCGCGCAGAAAGCGCTGCAATCGCGCGACTTCTTTAGGGCTTATCAGGAGATGACGCGCAAGGTCGCCGGCGGCGAGGTGACGGTGACGCCGATCGAGTGGATCGACCAGACAGCCTGAGCTACTTCATCAGCCCCGCCGCGGTCAGCGCGCGGGTGATGATCTGGCCGAGGTCGAAGCCGCGCCCCTGCTCACGCTTCGGCTCCGCCGGTTGTTCGGCAGCGCGGATCGAGCGGGCGAGATGGGGCGCGGGCGGGAGCACCGGCTTCGCGGCCGGCCTCGCTTCCGCCTTTGCCGCGTCCGCGATCCAGTCGGTGAGGCCGAAGAACTTTGCGATGTGATAGGACGAGGAAATGCCGGCCTCGATCAGGAACGCGCCTTCGACGCCATAGCGCTGATCGTTATCGGCGAGCCCCAGCGGCGTGCCGTGGGCCATGTCGGTGATGGCGTAGGACTCGACCAGCGTCTCGCCGTCCTTGCCCCACCAGGCCTGACGCGGATAGCCGTCGACCATGGTTTCCGCCATCGGCGCTTCCGGCAGATCGTGCAGATCGAGCCATTGCTTGACGATCTCGTTGGCATTGCCGGGATTGACGGTGCGGTCGGCACTGCCGTGCCACACCGAGATTTTCGGCCAGGGACCACGATGATCGGACGCGTTGCGCACGAGATCGCCGAGCTCGCGCGCCGGGCGCGCCGGCGAATGAAACATGCCGTCGAGCGCCTCGCGCAGGTTCGCGGCGATGCCATAGGGCAGTCCGGCAATCCCCGCGCCCGCCGCGAAGACTTCCGGATAGGTCGCGAGCATCACCGACGTCATGCCGCCGCCGGCGGACAGGCCGGTGATGTAGACGCGCCTGGACTCGATGCGATGTGCCTTGACCATATGCGCGATCATCTCGCGGATCGAATGCGCCTCGCCGCTGCCTCGCGCAATGTCTTCCGGATTGAACCAGTTGAAGCAGGTATTGCCGTTGTTGACGCGCTGCTGCTCGGGCATCACCAGCGCGAAGCCATAGTGCTGCGCCAATGTCGACCAGCCGGCCCCGAGGTCGTAAGCAGCCGCGGTCTGGCCGCAGCCATGCAGCACGACGACGAGCGCGCGCGGCTTCTGCAACTGCGGCGGCACGAACGCGAACATCCGCAAGGCGCCGGGATTGCTGCCGAAGCCGGTGACTTCCTGCAACGGGCTGGAGGCGTCAGCGCTGCGGCCAGGCTCGGCGAAGCGCAGACCGTCCAGCCTGGGCAGACGTCTCAACAGATCGACATTTCTAGCTAACGACACGGCAAATTCCTGGTGGGCGACGTTCAACGTCTAGCCAAACCAGATAGTTGCTGCGGTGCAAAATAAAAAGACCGTGCGCTGTCAATCCAGCGGAAATCACGGCAAATCTACAGGGAATCTGCACGCATTAACCGCAATGCCTCAACTTCATGCAGATGCGCGGCGCAGCCACGACAGAAATGCGACGCAGATCATGATTAATGTCACAAACAGCACAAGCGAGACCAAAAATCCTGCGCGCGTTGATTGCAACGCGTCGACCGCGAAAAATACCGCGCCGATTGCGGCCACTCCGGCCGCATTTCCGATCTGTGCAATGGTGCCGTAGATGCCGGAGGCGGAGCCTGCGGCGACGGGCTTCACGGTCGAGAGCACCGCACCGGAGAGTGGCGCCATCACCAATCCCTGGCCGTAACCGAAGATGATCATGGTGAGCGCGATGAGGAGCGGCGACGGCGCATCGACGCAGCCCGCAACAAGCGCGAGTGCGGCAAGGCCCGCGATCTGAAGCGCGCAGCCCTCGATCAGCACCTTGGTGCCACGATGCCGCGCCCGCGCGCCGCTGTGGCGCGACGCCACGACGAAGGCCAGCGCGAGCGGGATGAAGGCCATGCCGGCCGAGAGCGGCGGGATCTCGAGGCCTCGCTGCATGAACAGCGTCATGACGAGGTAGAACGAAAGATTGGCGAAGAAGAAAAAGAAGGCGGCGCCGAGCCCGCGCAGGAAAGCGGAGTCCGCCAGCAGCGTCAGGTCGATCAGCGGCATGCCGCCGGCGCGCGCGACCGCATGCTCCAGCTTCAGGAACGCAGCCAGGATGACGCCGCCGACCGCCATCACGGCCCACAGCCAGGGGGCCCAGCCGACATCGTGACCGAACAGCAGCGGACCGATGAGGCACAGCAGCCCCGCGAACAGGACCATGCTGCCCTTGATGTCGAGCCTGGTACCCGATCGCCGCGGCACCGAGGGCATGATGCACCAGGCGGCCGCCGCAATGGCGAGGCCGCAGGGAACGTTGACGAAGAACACCGACCTCCAGCCGGTGCCGGCAAGGTCCATCGTGATCAGGAGACCGCCGAGCAGGAAGCCGGCGGCGCCGGCCAGCCCGAGCACGATGCCGTAGACGGCGAAGGCGCGGCTGCGCGATTCATCGGTGAAGAGCAGATGCAGCGTCGCCAGCACCTGCGGCACCATCAGCGCTGCGGTGGCACCCTGCGCCAGCCGCGCGATGATCAGCTCCGCGCCGGATTGCGCGAGGCCGCACCACAGCGACGTCAGGGTGAAACCGAGCACGCCGGCGAGGAACACGTTCCTGGTGCCGTGGATGTCGCCGAGTCGGCCGCCGGTGACGACCAGCGTGGCATAGGCGATCAGATAGATCGCGATCACGGATTCGATCTGGGCCGGCGTCGCGTGCAGCTCGACCGCGATAGTGGGGATGGCGACGTTCACGATGAAGGCATCGACGCCGAACATGAACTGCGCGGCGACCACGATCGCCAGCACCCACCAGCGGCGGGTCGAATCGACGGGCTTTGTGACGATTTGGTGCATCGGTGTGGGCCTTTGGACTGTCGTTGCCCGATGATTTCAGACCGCATGCAGCCACGCGATTACCTCGCAGGTAAGGTTCGGAGCGCGCGCCTCGTCCTTCGAGACGACCACTTCGCGGTCTCCTCAGGATGAGGCTAAGCAGCATCGGCGCCTGTTGAAGCTGCTCCCGCGCACTCCGACCTCATCCTGAGGAGCCCGCCATAGGCGGGCGTCTCGAAGGATGGCCACGAAGAAGCCGCTCAAGCGGGACAGGGAGCAGGAGCATCCAGCCTTCACGCATGCCGGCATTCCGTAACGCGGGACATCGCGCGATTGCGTTCGCGCGCGCCGGCACGTAGCCTCACTGTTTCAACAAGCAGAAAATCAAAGCCGGAGAAACGCCATGGCGCGCCTGAAGTTCGGAGCCTTTCTTGCCCCGCATCACCCGATCGGGGAGCATCCGATGCTCCAGTTCCGGCGCGACCTCGACCTCGTCGAGCAGTTAGATGCGCTCGGCTATGACGAGTTCTGGTGCGGCGAGCATCATTCGTCCGGCTGGGAGATGATCGCCTCGCCCGAGATGTTCCTGGCCGCGGCCGGCGAGCGCACCAAGCGGATCAAGCTCGGCACCGGCGTGGTGTCGCTGCCCTATCACCATCCCTTCAACGTCGCCCAGCGCATGGTGCAACTCGACCACATGACCGGCGGCCGCGCCATCTTCGGCTCCGGCCCCGGCGCGCTCGCCTCCGACGCACATACGCTCGGCATCGACCCGATGACGCAGCGCGACCGCCAGGACGAGGCCATCGGCATCATCCGCCGGCTCTTCAACGGCGAGCGCGTCACCGCCAAGAGCGACTGGTTTACCATGAACGACGCCGCGCTGCAGATCCTGCCGTTGCAGGAGAAGATGCCGTTCGTGGTGGCCTCGCAGATCTCGCCGTCAGGCATGACACTCGCCGGCAAGTACGGCATCGGCATCATCTCGCTGGGCTCGATGACCACGCAAGGGCTGATGTCACTGCAGCAGCAATGGCAGTTCGCCGAGGATGCAGCGAAGAAGCACGGCACGAAGGTCGACCGCGCCGACTGGCGCGTGCTCCTGACCTTCCACATCGCCGAGACCCGTGAGCAGGCGCGCAAGGAGGCCGGCGCCGGGCTGATGCGCTGGCACAACGAGTATAACGTCGGCACGCTGCAACGGCCGGGCCTGACCGCATTCTCCTCGCCGGATGAAGCCGTGGACAAGACCGCCTTCGTCGAGGGCGCGGCCTCCACCATCGGCACGCCCGACGATCTCGTCAAAACCATCAAGAACGTGATGCAGGTCTCCGGCGGCGTCGGCGCCATCATCGGTTTCGTGCACGACTGGGCCAATCCGGAAGCGACGCGCCGAAGCTGGGACATGGTGGCGCGCTACGTGGTGCCGGAGATCAACGGCTATATCGACGGCCTGCGCCGGTCGCAAAAATTCGTGATCGAGAACCGCGCGATCTTCGAGCGCGCGGGCCAGGCGGTGATGGCCAAGATCATGGAGAACGAGAAGGCCGCCGAGGCGCTGAAGGTGACGGGCCCCGGCCGTGTCGCCATCCCCGCCGTCAACGCCCCCGATCTGCAGAAGGAAGCGGCGAAGCGGTAGACCGCACTCGACCCGTCGTCCCGGGAGGCGCGCAGCGCGAGCCCGCGACGACGCTGGTGGGTGTGACGATTTTGTACGCAAGACGACCGCAGCTCACCGCACCCGGATTGTGCTACGCTGGCGGGGCCTGCCAACCGGAGCAATCGTCATGTCGATGCAGAATGTGGCCGCAACGGCGCCCGGCTTCACCGCGCCCAAACGCAACGCCCTGACGCACATTCCCGGCGACGAAGGCTGGCCGATCATCGGCAAGACCCTGCAGGTGCTGGCCGACCCCAAGGGCCATATCGAGGCGAACGGTGCCAAATACGGCCCGGTCTACCGCACCCACGTGTTCGGCGAGACCAATGTCGTGCTGCTCGGGCCCGAGGCCAACGAGCTCGTGATGTTCGACCAGCAAAAGCTGTTCTCCTCGACCCACGGCTGGAACAAGGTCCTCGGCCTGTTGTTTCCGCGCGGATTGATGCTGCTCGATTTCGACGAGCACCGGCTGCACCGCAAGACCCTGTCGGTCGCGTTCAAGTCCGGGCCGATGAAATCCTATCTGGCCGATCTCGACCGCGGCATCGCCGCGCGCGTCGCGCAATGGAAGGCCAAGCAGGGGGAGATGCAGCTCTACCCCGCGATGAAGCAGCTCACGCTCGATCTCGCCGCGGCCTCGTTCCTCGGCGCCGACATCGGGCCGGAGGTCGACGAGATCAACCGCGCCTTCGTCGACATGGTCGCGGCTGCCGTGGCCCCGATCCGCCGCCCCCTGCCCGGCACCCAGATGGCGGCCGGCGTCAGAGGTCGAAAGCGCATCGTCGCCTATTTCCGCGAGCAGATCCCGCTGCGGCGCGGCAATCACGGCGGCGACGATCTGTTCTCGCAGCTCTGCCGTGCCACCCATGAGGATGGCGCGCTGCTGTCCGAGCAGGACATCATCGACCACATGAGCTTCTTGATGATGGCGGCACACGACACGCTGACCTCGTCGCTGACCTCCTTCGTCGGCGAGCTTGCCGCCAACCCGGACTGGCAGGACAGGCTGCGCGCGGAGGGTCTCGCGCTCGGGCTTGCGGCGGATGCGCCGAGCAGCTTCGACGATCTCGAGAAGATGCCGCTGTCGGAGATGGCGTTCAAGGAAGCGCTGCGGATCAAGCCGCCGGTGCCCTCGATGCCGCGCCGCGCGATGCGCGATTTCACCTTCAAGGGCTTTACGATTCCGGCCGGCACCGCGGTCGGCGTCAATCCGCTCTACACCCATCACATGAGGGACATCTGGCCGGAGCCGGATCGCTTCGATCCCTTGCGCTTCACCGAGGAGGCGCAACGGAGCCGTCACCGCTTCGCCTTCGTCCCGTTCGGCGGCGGCGCTCATATGTGCCTCGGCCTGCACTTCGCCTATATGCAGGCAAAATGCTTCGCCCGGCACTTCCTGCAGAACCTCGAGGTGTCGCTGGAGCCAGGCTACAAGCCGGACTGGCAGATGTGGCCGATCCCGAAGCCGCGGGACGGATTGCGGGTGAGGGTGAAGGCGGTTTAGCACTCACCGCTGAAGAAGCGCTGCACTGCGTCCGGGGACGAGGTCTCGCGGGGCGGCAAAGCGAAGCGTGCCCACCACGCCCTCCGGGTGCAAACATCGATGGTGGGCACGGCGCGAAGAGCGCGCCTTTGCCAACCCTACGGCACCGTCGCCGGGGCTGCTACGCCCCCTGATCGAAGGCCTTGCGCAAGGCTACATAGCCCTGCTGCTGCTGGCTCCAATTGCGGCCGCCGGTCATGGCGCCGTCGACGACGAGGTCGTGGCCGTTGATGAAGCTGGATTCGTCGCTCGCCAGGAACACGGCGGCCTGGGCGATGTCGTCCGGCAGGCCGGCCCGCGGGATCGGCTGCGCGGTCTTGTAGACCTCGCGCATCACCGCCGGTGTCTTCTCCGCGGCGTCGGTCGAGAGTCCCAGCGCCTTGCCGAAGATGCCGGTCGCGATCGCACCGGGCGAGATCGCGTTGACGCGCACATTGGACTCGCCGAGCTCCATCGCCACGCATTTGGTGAGGTGGATCACCGCCGCCTTGGCCGCGCTGTACACCATCGAGGACGAGAACCCGGCGAGACGTCCGGCGATGCTGCCATTGTTGATGATGCTGCCGCTACCCTGCCTCTTCATGTGAGGCGCGGCGTGCTTCATGCCGAGCATGACGCTGCGCACCAGTGTTGCCATCGCCGCGTCGAAGCGCTCGACCTCGAGGCCCTCGATGCCGCCGGTCTGCGCCGGGCCGCCCGCATTGTTGAACAGGCAGTCGATCCGGCCGAACTTGTCGACCGCGAGCGCGATCAAGGCCTGCATCTGCGCTTCGACCGTCACATCGGTCTGGCGGAAGATGCAATTGGCGCCGAGCTGCTTCGCCAGCGCTTCGCCTTCCGGTACGCGCCGGCCCGCGATCACAATTTTGGCACCTTCGGCAACGAAGACTTCCGCAGTGCGCAATCCGATCCCGCTCGTCGCTCCCGTGATCACTGCAACCTTGCCGTCCAGCCTGCCCATGGAATGTTCCTGTTTTCGAACGATTTGATGCCAAATGGCGAATATCGGCCGCTGTCATCGCGGCGGCGACTACTATCCCTGCCTGTCTCCGCCAAGGCAAGCTATGCTTGCGCGGACGGAATGCGTACCATCCTGATGGGCCGCTCGATTTTCCGACGCATATCGCAACTGGGCTGCGCATGGGGAAGCTGATCGACGAATTCCGCAGGGGTTGGCAGGGTACGGCGCCGCCATCGCTCGGTCTGAGCATTGCCTTTGCGGTGGCTTGCCTGCTGGTTGCGACCCTGGCGCGCTGGGCGCTCGCGCAGGTGCGGCCCGATGTCTACTTCACGCCCTATTTTCCAGCCGTGTTCTTTGCCGCCGCGTTCGGAGGCTTCCGGATCGGGATCGTGACCGCGCTGGTCGGCGGCGTGCTCGGCGTCGTCGTGAATTTCGGCGATGCCTTTGCCGATCGCGCCCGGTTTGCCCTGCTCGCGCTCTATTGGGCGGTCTGCGCGCTCACCATCTGGGGCGTCGAGCACTATCGCACCTTGCTGGCGGAGCAGCGTCGAATCGCCAAGCGCCTGATCGAGGAGGAAGAGTATCGCAAGCTGCTGGTCGACGAGCTGCAGCACCGGCTGAAGAACAAGCTGTCGACCGTGCATGCCGTGCTGCACCAGGTGCTGCATGACCAGCCGGCGGTCTGGGCTCGGGTCGATCCGCGGCTGCGCTCGCTGGCCGCAACCGACGATCTGATCTCGCGAATCGACAAGGCCGGCTGCGACATCCGCGATCTCCTGATCTCGGAGCTCGGGCCTTACGGCCATGTTCGCTTCACCCTCAATGGCGAGCGGCTGTTCCTGCCGCCGAAGCTCGCGGTCACGCTATCGCTGATGTTTCACGAGCTCGCCACCAATGCGGGCAAGTACGGCGCGTTCTCCGCGCCGCGCGGTCTCTTGCAGGTCTCATGGACCGTCAGCGACGACCGCCTGACCATCACCTGGGACGAAACCGGGGGACCGAGCGTGGACGAGGTGTCCGAGCCCGGCTTCGGCACCAAGCTGCTGAAATCGGCACTGTCCGCCTTCGACGGCAGAACCGAGATCACCTATTTGAAGACCGGGCTGCATTGCATCATGCAGTGTCGCATTCCCGAGAGCGGCTAGACCGCGATGTCGGGTTCGGAAGTCGCAAGGTGAGAGGGGGGCCGGCCTCGCCGCGCCGCGTTTCGATCCAGCAAATCCTGCGCTCGACTCTGTCCAACCGAAAGCGCATGAGCGCTCCGCTCGCGGTTTCTCGAGCGCCGTTGACCCTCTGTTAATGACGATCGTCGGCACGCGTCGCAACGTCGCAATTTTCCGCCAAAACACCCCCGTATTTCTCCTGACCCCTTAACCAAACTTAAGAGGGAACCGCGCAAGATCGCGCCCATTGCAAAAGCGCGCTGAAACAACAAGATTCATGCCTTCTATGAACGACAACGAATATTCCGGCGCGCTCGAAGCCGAGCTCGGTTTTCTCAAAGAAATCGTTAGAATGCTGCCGACCGGCCTGACCGTGCAGGATGCGCAAGGCGAGCTGCTGCTGGTGAACGATGCCGCGGCCGCGCAGCTCGGCATGGACGGCAGCCGCCCCTCACCCGATCTGACACCGCGCCGCGAAGCTTGTCGCCGGGCCCTGAGCGCCGGCCAGGCCGTCGTCACCGAGGAAGCGCTTCACGGCGGTGCCGCACGCCAGGTGCTGCTCACGACCCATCGTCCCGTTCGCCTCGCCGGGCGCGAGCTGCTGATCTCGGCGTCCTCCGACATCACCGAGCAGAAGAATTTCGAGGACCAGCTGTTCCGCTCGGCCTATTTCGACGAGCTGACCGGATTGCCTTCGCGGCGCGTGATCGAACATCGTGCCAACAGCCTGCTTGCGGACAATCGCGGCGGCTCGCGCTTCGCGCTCGCCTTCCTCGACGTCGACAATTTCAAGCACATCAACGACTATTACGGCCACGCCGTCGGCGATGCGCTGCTGGTCGAGCTGTCGAAGCGGCTCGGACGCGACCTGCGCGATTCCGATATGCTGTCGCGCATCTCCGGCGACGAATTCCTGCTGCTGCTGTCGCCGGTCCAGAGCCAGCAAGAGGTCGCCGAATTCATGCAGTCGACGCTGGAGCGGCTGACGGCGCCGTTCTTCATCGACAATTCGGAAGTCTTCGCCTCCACCTCCGTCGGCGTCAGCCTCTATCCCGATCACGGAAGCAGCTTCGAGACGCTGCGCCAGAACGCCGACATCGCGATGTACCGCGTCAAGAACGACGGCAAGGGATCGGCGGCCTTCTTCGACGCCAGCATGGAGCGCGAGGCGCTCGCGCGCATGAAGGTCGAGCAGTCGCTGCGGCTCGCGCTGCTGGAGAAGCGCTTCTGTTGCGCCTTCCAGTCCAAGGTCGACATCCGCACTCAGGCGGTGAAGGGCATCGAGGCGTTGGTGCGCCTGCGAGACGACGAAGGCGTGATCCAGGCGCCCGGCTCGTTCATTAATCTCGCCAGCGAGCTCGGCCTGATCGACGAGCTGACTCACCTCGTGCTCGCCGAGATCGTCAAGTCGATCGACCCGATCAACGAGACGTTCGGCGCGGAAGCGACCATCAGCATCAACGTCGCCGCCAAGCAGGCCGGCAATCCCGAATTCATGCGCAGCTTCGCCCGGGCGCTGGATGAGACCGGCTTTCCGCAGCGCTTCATGATCGAGGTGACGGAAGACGCCTTCGTCGCCAAGAATCAGTTCCAGGCCGAGATCCTGCCGATGTTCCGCAAGCTCGGCGTCGGCATCTCCATCGACGATTTTGGCACCGGCTACTCCTCGCTCTCGGCGCTGGCCGACATCACCGCGGACGAGATCAAGATCGACCGCACCTTCATCACCGACATTCATAAGCGCCCGCGCAGCCAGGGCATCCTGCGCGCGATCGAATCCTTGAGCGAAGCGCTCGGCATGACCGTGATCGCCGAAGGCCTCGAATCCTACGAGGAGCTCGTCTATCTGCAGGCCGCGACCAAGATCCGCTACGCCCAGGGCTATTACTTCTCCCGTCCGATCTTCCTGGAGGAGCTGAAGCTCGCAACCCCGCTCTCCAGCGAGTCGCGGGCAAGCGTCGCAAGCCGCCCGCACCAGCAGAACCGCCAAAGCTATTCGCGCGCGGGCGGATATCGGAGGTAGGGGCGACAGCGATCGCCGAGCTGGCTTCAGCCCCCAATTCCCCCTTTGAAATTGCTGGCCTTTTGCTAATACACGGGCGGACCTCCCACGAGGTATGTCATGTCTGCCTCTTCCTCCTCGATCAGCGACCCCGCTTACCTTCGTGCGCGCGCGATGGAGACGCTGTTCGAACGGCTGGAAAAGCTCTGCGAGGGCGCGATCGCGATCGACCGCGGCGGCCGCGTCGTCTACGTCAACGAAAAATACCTCGCCGCGCTCGGCCTCAAGCGCACCGATGAGGCGATCGGCCGGCCGATCGAGGAGGTCATTCCGAACAGCCTGATGCGGAAGGTGGTCGAGACCGGCGAGCCGATCCTGCTCGACATCATGGAGCTCGGCGGCGAGCAGCTCGTCGTCACGCGCATGCCGATCGAGGACGAGAAGGGGGTGGTGATCGGCGCGATCGGCTTCGTGCTCTATGATCACCTCGAGAGCCTGAAGCCGCTGCTCGCCCGCGTCGCCCAGCTCGAGAGCGATCTGCGGCTGGCGCGGCGGCAATTGTCCAACGCGCGCGCGGCGCGCTTCACCTTCGCCGACTTCGTCGGCACCACGCCGGGCATCGCGCAGGCCAAGGCGCTCGCAAGCCGCGCCGCGCGGCAGAACGTCACCGTGCTGCTCACCGGCGAGACCGGAACCGGCAAGGAGATGCTGGCGCAGGCGATCCACAACGCTTCCTCGCGCGCGGAGAAGCCGTTCGTCAGCGTCAATGTGGCCGCGATTCCCGACACGCTGATCGAATCGGAGTTCTTCGGCACCGCGCCCGGCGCCTATACCGGCGCCGACCGCCGGGGGCGCGAGGGCAAATTCCGCCTCGCCGACGGCGGCACGCTGTTCCTGGACGAGATCGGCGAGATGCCGCTGCAATTGCAGGCCAAGCTGCTGCGCGTGCTGCAGGAGCGCGAGATCGAGCCGCTCGGCTCGGACAAGATCTCCAAGGTCGACGTGCGCGTGGTCGCGGCAACCAATGTGGACTTGCGCAAGCGCGTCAGCGACGGCGCATTCCGCCCCGATCTCTATTATCGGCTGAACGTGCTTTCGATCGACCTGCCGCCGCTGCGCCATTGCCTGGAGGATCTTCCCGAGATCAGCGCCCGGCTGCTCGAGGACATCAGCGCATCCGGCGACTACGTCAAGGCCAAGATCACGCCGAGCGCGCTCGCCGCGCTCGCGCGCTACGATTGGCCGGGCAACGTCCGCGAGCTCCGCAACATTCTGGAGCGGGCGCTGATCCTCAGCGATTCCGGCCGGCTGACCGGCGAGGATTTCGCGCGCATTCTCCCCGTCGGCGCCGAGATCAGGTCCACAGCGGCGGAGCGGCCGACCGGCGCCGTCGTGCCCTATGCCGAGGCCGAGGCCGAATTCGAGAAGCACACGCTCGAACAGGCACTCGCCGCTAGCAACGGCCAGATCACCGAGGCCGCCAGGATGCTGCGGATCTCGCGCGCGACCTTCTACAAGAAGCTCGCCAAGTTCGGCCTCGCTTCGGGACCGGCCTCCGTCTGAGTTTCGAGACACGCACCTGTCCGGAGTCTCGGATTCCGGACACGCTATGTCGCGGCTCGCTTCGCCCACAACAGCGGAAATTGCCGTGTTTTCAGCCAATTTGCCCAAACGGCCCGCATCTGGCGCGGACCTTGCTCTTCGCTTTGCACAATGACGCATGCTGCACATGCGCATTCTCAAACCAGGGAGGACGCACGATGAGTGAAGCGATCTCGGTCCATCAGCTTCAGGCGAGACAGCCCTCGCACGTCACGGTCGCCACCGCGAGCCTGATCGGCACGGCGATCGAGTGGTACGACTTCTTCCTCTACGGCACCGCTGCGGCGCTGATCTTCAACAAGCTGTTCTTTCCGACCTTCGACCCCATGATGGGAACGCTGCTCGCATTCGCAACCTACGCGCTCGGCTTCATCGCGCGTCCGCTCGGCGGCGTGGTGTTCGGGCATTACGGCGACAAGATCGGCCGCAAGACCATGCTGTATCTGACGCTGCTGATCATGGGCGCGGCGACCGCGGCGATCGGCTTCCTGCCGACCTACGAGACCGCCGGCATCTGGGCCGCCATCCTGCTCGTAGCCTGCCGGCTGATCCAGGGCTTTGGCTTGGGAGGCGAATGGGGCGGCGCGGTGCTGATGGCGGTCGAGCATGCGCCTGCGGATAAGAAAGGTTTTTATGGCAGCTGGCCGCAGCTCGGGGCGCCGCTCGGCCTCGTGCTCGGCACGCTGGTGTTCTCGGTGGTCTCGGCGATGCTGACCGACGCGCAGCTCTATGCCTGGGGTTGGCGCCTCCCGTTCCTGTTCTCGATCGCGCTGGTGCTGGTCGGGCTGTGGATCCGCTTCACCATCGCGGAATCGCCGGAGTTCCAGAGGGTCAAGGACACCAAGCAGGACGTGAAGATGCCGATCCTCGAGGCGATCAGGATGTACCCGAAGAACATCCTGCTGGCGATGGGCGCGCGCTTCGCCGAGAACGGCTTCTTCTATATCTACGCGACCTTCGTGCTCGCCTATGCGACGCAATCGCTCGGCATGAACAAGCAGGACATGCTCAACGGCGTCCTGATCGGCGCGGCGATCGAGACCTTCACCATTCCCGTCTTCGGCGCGCTCTCCGACCGGCTCGGGCGGCGGCCGATCTACATCTTTGGCGCGGTGTTCTCGGCGCTGATGTCGTTCCCGCTGTTCATGCTGCTGGCAACCAAGAACCCGCAATATGCCTGGATCGCGATCGTGCTCGGTCTCGCGGTCGGACACGCTGCGATGTACGGGCCGCAGGCGAGCTTCCTGTCGGAGCTGTTCGGCACCAAGGTGCGCTATAGCGGCGTCTCGCTCGGCTACAACCTCGCCTCGATCTTCGCCGGCGCGCTGTCGCCGCTGATCGCGACGGGATTGATGACGGCCTACGCGCCGGCGACCTGGCCGATCTCGCTCTACATGATCGCGCTGGCGCTGATCACCGTCGTGTCGGTCTATTTCGCCACCGAGACACGCAAGATAGTGCAGTCCTGATGCCCCTTGTCGCGGGGAGCGACCTATTCCAGGCCTGCTCCCCGCGATAAGATCAACGACAACAACGGCATACGGTCGAGGGAACGGGAGGAACGCCGTGAGCCATCATCCAGCTCTGCCTTACCTGCGCAATTCCGAGAAGGGCAAGGTCGTCACCGCGACTGAGGCGGTCATGCTGATCCGCGACGGCGACACGGTGGCGACCGGCGGCTTCGTCGGCATCGGCTTTGCCGAGGAGATCGCGATCGCGCTGGAGGAGCTCTATCTCTCCAACGAGGGCGATGCGCCCTACACGCAGGGCAAGCCGCGCAACCTGACGCTGGTCTATGCCGCGGGCCAGGGCGACGGCAAGCAGCGCGGCCTCAACCATTTCGCGCATGAGGGCCTGGTCCGGCGCGTGATCGGCGGCCATTGGGGGCTTGCGCCGAAATTGCAGCAGCTCGCGATCGCGGGGCAGATCGAGGCTTACAACCTGCCGCAGGGCGTCATCACGCACCTGTTCCGCGACATCGCGGCGCACCGGCCCGGCCATGTCACCCGCGTCGGCATGGGCACCTTCGTCGACCCCCGGCAGGGCGGCGGCAAGCTGAACGCGCGCACCACCGAAGATCTGGTGGAGCTGATCACGCTGCGCGGCGAAGAGTGCCTGCTCTACAAGACGTTTCCGATCGATGTCGGGATCATCCGCGCCACCACCGGCGATCCCGACGGCAACCTCACCATGGAGAAGGAGGCGCTGACGCTGGAGGCGCTAGCCATCGCCATGGCCGCGCATAATTCCGGCGGCATCGTCATCGCCCAGGTCGAGCGCGTCGCCGAGGCTGGCAGCCTCAATCCGCGCCAGGTCAAGATCCCCGGCATTCTCGTCGATTGCGTGGTCGTAGCGAAGCCGGAGAATCACTGGCAGACCTTCGGCACGCCTTACAATCCGGCCTTCTCCAGTGAGATCCGCGTCCGTGCCGCCTCGCTGCCGGTGATGCCGGTCAGCGAGCGCAAGATCATCGCGCGGCGCGCCGCGCTCGAGCTCAAGGCCAACAGCGTCGTCAATCTCGGCATCGGCATGCCCGAGGGGATCGCCTCGGTCGCGAATGAGGAGCGGATCATCGACCTCATCACGCTGACGGCGGAGCCCGGCGTGATCGGCGGCATCCCCGCGAGCGGCATCGATTTCGGCGCGGCGATCAACACGCAGGCGGTGATCGACCAGCCCTACCAGTTCGACTTCTACGACGGCGGCGGTCTGGATGCCGCCTTCCTCGGCCTCGCCCAGGTCGATCGCGCCGGCAACCTCAATGTCAGCAAGTTCGGGCCGAAGCTCGCGGGCGCCGGCGGCTTCATCAATATCAGCCAGAACGCCAAGGAGGTGATCTTTGTCGGCACCTTCGGCGCAGGCAAGCAGCGCATCGCGGTGAAGGACGGCAAGCTTGTCATTCTCGACGAGGCCAAGTCGCGCAAGTTCGTCGACGGCGTCGAGCACGTCACCTTCAGCGGCCCGTTTGCCGCCGCGCGCAGGCAGCGCACGCTGTACGTCACCGAGCGCTGCGTGTTCGAACTCCGGGCCGGCGGGCTCGAGCTCACCGAGGTCGCGCCCGGCATCGACGTCGAGCGCGACATCCTGCGCCTGATGGATTTCAAGCCGCTGATCCCGCGCGACCCGGCGCTGATGGACGACCGCATCTTCCGCGAGGGTCTGATGGACCTGCGCGAGCGCCTGCTTACCATCCCGCTAGACCAGCGGTTCACGCTGGACGAGCAGCAGAACCTGTTCTTCGTCAACCTGGAACGCTACCCGCTGCGCAGCAAGGCCGAGATCGACACCATCGCTGCGATCGTCGAGGCCAGGCTCGCGCCGCTCGGCCGCCGGGTCTACGCCATCGTCAACTATGACAATTTTTCCATCCTGCCGGAGCTGATGGACGATTATTCGGCCATGGTGCGCAGCCTGGTCGACCGCTTCTATTCCGGCGTGTCGCGCTACACCACGTCGGGCTTCCTGCGCATCAAGCTCGGCGAAGCCCTGGAGAGACGCGGCGTCGCGCCGCATATTTTCGAGAGCGCCGAGGAGGCGCAGTCCGATCGGCGCCGGGCCGAGGGCGCCGGCAATGCGCGGTCGGCCCAGAAATGATGCATGTTCGAAAGTCCGGCACGCTCGGCCGTAAGGTTCAATTGCAATATTTGTAGTGTTGTGCAAATCGCTGTTGCCGAAAGGCATTCAATCAGGAGGGACCATCGTGCGTCGATCACTCATCATAACAACAACCCTTCTCGCGCTCGCCGCGGGCACCTCCGCACGCGCCGACGATCTCAAGGTCGCGCTGATCTACGGCAAGACCGGCCCGCTCGAGGCCTACGCCAAGCAGACCGAGACCGGTCTGAAAATGGGCTTTGAATACGCCACCAAGGGCACGATGACGCTCGACGGGCGCAAGATCGTCATCATCACCAAGGACGACCAGGGCAAGCCGGACCTTGCGAAGGCTGCGCTCGCGGAAGCCTATCAGGACGACAAGGCCGACATCGCCATCGGCACGACCTCGTCGGCCGCGGCACTCGCGATTCTCCCCGTCGCCGAGGAGAATAAGAAGATCCTGATCGTCGAGCCCGCCGTCGCGGACCAGATTACCGGCGAGAAGTGGAATCGCTACATCTTCCGCACCGCGCGCAATTCCTCACAGGACGCGATCTCGAATGCGGTCGCGATCGGCAAGCAGGGCGTCACCGTCGCAACCCTGGCACAGGACTATGCGTTCGGCCGCGATGGCGTCGCCGCCTTCAAGGAGGCGCTCGCCAAGACCGGCGCGACGCTCGCCGCGGAAGAATATGCTCCGACCTCGACCACCGACTTCACCGCGGTCGGCCAGCGCCTGTTCGACGCACTGAAGGACAAGCCCGGCCGCAAGGTGATCTGGGTGATCTGGGCCGGCGCCGGCAATCCGCTGGCCAAGCTCCAAGACATGGACCCGAAGCGCTACGGCATCGAGCTCTCCACCGGCGGCAACATTTTGCCCGCGCTCGCCGCCTATAAGGGCCTGCCCGGCATGGAAGGCGCGACCTACTATTTCTACGAGATCCCGAAGAACCCGGTGAACGACTGGCTGGTCGCCGAGCACCAGAAGCGCTTCAACGCGCCGCCGGACTTCTTCACCGCGGGCGGCTTTGCCGCTGCGATGTCCGTCGTCGCCGCCGTCACCAAGGCGAAGTCGACCGACACCGAGAAGCTGATCACGGCGATGGAGGGTCTCGAGTTCGACACGCCGAAGGGCAAGATGGTGTTCCGCAAGGAGGACCATCAGGCGCTGCAGAGCATGTATCACTTCAAGGTCAAGGTCGATCCGAACGTCGCCTGGGCCGTGCTCGAGCCGGTGCGCGAGCTGAAGATCGAGGACATGGACGTTCCCGTCCGCAACAAGCGGTGATGGTTTCACCTCTCCCATAGGGAGAGGTCGCGCCGAAGGCGCGGGTGAGGGGTTCTGCTCTCTCGTGAGACCTGAGCCCCCTCACCCGATAGCACTGGACGATACTTCGCATCGCCAGGGACAAATCGACCTCTCCCCTCCGGGGAGAGGTGTATCACCGGGCCGAGACACCTTACGAAACATGACGCTTTCCCTCGAAACCCGCGACCTCACCATCCGCTTCGGCGGTCATGTCGCGGTCAACAGCGTAACGTGCAGCTTTCGCCCCGGCGAGCTCACCGCCATCGTCGGGCCGAACGGCGCCGGCAAGACCACTTATTTCAACCTGATCTCGGGCCAGTTGCGCGCTTCCAGCGGCAGCATCCTGTTCGACGGCACTGACATCACACAGCATTCCGCGCCGATGCGGACCCGTGCAGGACTCGGGCGCGCGTTTCAGCTGACCAACCTGTTTCCGAACCTCACCGTGGAAGAGAACGTCCGCCTCGCGGTGCAGGCGGCGAACGGCACCCATTACGACATGCTGCGGCCCTGGACGATGCGGCGCGACCTGATCGCGCGCGCCGATGCCATCCTCGACCAGGTCGCGCTCGGCAATCGTCGCGGCGTCACTGCTACCGCGCTGTCGCATGGCGACCAGCGCAAGCTCGAGGTCGCCCTGATGATCGCGCTCGAACCTGATGTCTTCATGTTCGATGAGCCGACCGCGGGCATGAGCATCGACGAGGTGCCTGTTGTCCTCAACCTGATCGCGCAGCTCAAGCAGGACAAGAGCAAGATCATCCTGCTGGTCGAGCACAAGATGGACGTGGTGCGCTCGCTCGCTGACCGCATCATCGTCCTGCACAACGGCCAGCTCGTCGCCGACGGCGCTCCTGCCGAGGTGATCGCCTCGCCGATCGTGCAGGAAGCCTATCTCGGCGTCGCGCCCAAGAACACTGCAGGCAACGCTGCAGGGAGTGCCTCATGACCGACCTGCTCAGGCTCTCCGGCGTCCACACCCATATCGGGCGCTACCACATCCTCCAGGGCATCGATCTCGCCGTCCCGCAAGGGCAGACCACGATGCTGCTCGGCCGCAACGGCGCCGGCAAGACCACGACGCTGCGCACCATCATGGGGCTGTGGCAGGCTTCCAGCGGCGAGATCAGCCTCGCCGGGATGCGCATCGAGAGCCGCGCCACGCCCGATATTGCAAGGCTCGGCGTCGGCTATGTTCCGGAGAGCATGGCCGTGTTCTCCGATCTCACCGTGAAGGAGAATCTCGTGCTGGCGGCGCGAGACGCTGCGATGGACGACAAGCAGCTGGAATGGATCTTCGGCTTCTTCCCGGCGCTGCGCCGGTTCTGGCTGTCGCGCGCGGGAAGCCTCTCCGGCGGGCAAAAGCAGATGCTGTCGATCGCGCGCGCCATCATCGAGCCGCGCAAGCTGCTCCTGATCGACGAGCCGACCAAAGGTCTGGCGCCGGCCATCGTGATGGCACTGATCGAGTGCCTGAAGGAGATCAAGCGCAAGGGCGCGACCATCCTCCTGGTCGAGCAGAATTTCTTCGCCGCCCGCGAGCTCGGCGACAACGTGCTGGTGATGGACAACGGCACCATCGTCCATCGCGGCGAGATGGCGGCGCTCGCCGCCGACGTGCCGCTGCAGGAGCGGCTGCTTGGCCTGAGCCTGGAGGCGCATCAGTGACTGACCTTGCCGCAACCGATCCTCTGCCGAAGCCGAAGCGCGACCTCGCGCCGATCCTGCTGCCGGTGGCGCTCGCGCTTGTCATGATCCCGCTGATCGGTTCGACCTCCTCCTGGCTGACCTTGACCGCCGCCAGTCTTGCCATGGGCATGATGATCTTCATCATGGCTTCGGGCCTCACGCTGGTGTTCGGCCTGATGGACGTGCTCAATTTCGGCCATGGCGCCTTCATCGCCGTCGGCGCCTATGTCGCGACCCTGGTGCTGGCGCCGTTCGCGGCCTCCATTCAGGCCGATTCGCTCTGGATGAACCTCGCGGTGCTGGCGCCGGCCGCGCTGCTCTCGATGGCGGTGTCGGGCGCGCTCGGCCTCGTCGTCGAGCGGGTGCTGATCCTGCCGGTCTATGGCCAGCATCTGAAGCAGATCCTGATGACAACCGGCGGCCTGATCGTCGCCGAGCAGACGCTCTATGCGCTGTGGGGGCCGCAGATCATCCCAATGCCGCTGCCGGCCTCGCTGCGCGGCTCCTTCATCCTCGGCGACGTCGCAATCGCCAAGTACCGCGTGCTGGCGATGTTGATCGGGCTTGCCGTCTTCATCGCGATCCAGCTCGTGCTCAACCGCACCAAGCTCGGCCTCTTGATTCGCGCCGGCGTCGAGAACCGCGAGATGGTCGAGGCGCTCGGCTATCGCATCCGCCGCCTGTTCCTCGGCGTGTTCATGACGGGATCTGCGCTGGCCGGCCTCGGCGGCGTGATGTGGGCGCTCTATCGCGAGCAGGTCCACGCCTCCATGAGCGACGACCTTACCGTGCTGATCTTCATCGTCGTCATCATCGGCGGGCTGGGATCGATCGGCGGCTGCTTCATCGGTGCGATTCTCGTCGCCATGATTGCCAATTACGGCGGCTTCCTGGTGCCGAAACTCGCCCTCGTCTCCAACATCCTGCTGATGGTCGCCATTCTGATGTGGCGGCCGCGCGGCCTCTATGCGGTGACCAGCCGATGATGATCCTCTCAGGCGATCCGCCGCGTAGCCGCATCCTCACGCTCGTTCTCGTCGTCATCATCCTGGCGCTGGCGGCGACGCCATTCCTGTTCCCTGGCGCCAAGGCGCTGAACGTCGCGGCCAAGATCTGTGTCTTCGCCGCGCTGGTCGCCTCCTACGACCTCCTGCTCGGCTATACCGGCTCGGTGTCGTTCGCCCACACCATGTTCTACGGCATCGGGAGTTACGCCATCGCCATCGCGCTGTACGGGATGGGCCCGAATTGGGCCGCGGTCGCAACCGGCATCGTCGTCGGCCTGCCGCTGGCAGCCCTGCTCGCGCTCGCGATCGGCCTGTTCTCGCTGCGCGTCGCGGCGATCTTCTTCGCCATGATCACGCTCGCGGTCGCCTCCGCTTTCCAGGTGCTGGCCTCGCAGCTGTCCTGGCTGACCGGCGGCGAGGACGGGCGCAGCTTCCAGCTGCCGGAGCTGCTGCGTCCCGGCACCGTGCTGATCTCGAAGAACCTGTTCGGCTTCGAGATCAACGGCCGCATCCTGACCTTCTACCTGGTGTTCTCCATCTCTGCCCTGATGATCCTCGCTCTGTTGCGCGTGGTGAACTCGCCGTTCGGCCGCGTGCTGCAGGCGATCCGCGAGAACCGCTTTCGCGCCGAGGCGCTCGGCTTCCGCACCGTATTCCACCTGACCTATGCCAACTGCCTCGCCGCCCTTGTCGCCGCCAGCGCGGGCATCCTGAACGCGCTGTGGCTGCGCTATGCCGGTCCCGACACCTCGCTCAGCTTCTCGATCATGCTCGACATCCTGCTGATGGTCGTGATCGGCGGCATGGGCACGATCTACGGCGCGATCATCGGCGCCACCATCTTCATCCTCGCGCAGAACTATCTGCAGTCGCTGATGGGCGTCGCCTCCAAGGCGGCGTCGGAAGCCGGCCTGCCGCTGCTGCCGGGACTGCTGCACCCCGACCGCTGGCTGCTGTGGCTCGGGCTGCTGTTCATCGCCAGCGTCTACTTCTTCCCGACCGGCGTGGTCGGACGGCTGCGCAATCCCGCCGGCAAGAGCGCCGGCAGTCCGCATTAAGCCTCAGTTAACGATGCAGCGCAGCGATTGCCGCACGCGCCGCACAACCGCGGCGCGATACCCGCTCCGCTGCATGCGGGCGCCATTGCGCAACTGGATTAAGGCTTAGGTAACTGGCTTTCCTAAGGTTTAGGCCATTTGTGCGGTGTATTCGTGTTCCTCCAGGGAGGGGGGAATGCGCCAGGTCTTTTCCACGGTGGCAGCCGGAATGTCTCTAGCCGCAAGGAGCGGCTGGGAGGGCTTGGCGCGGCGTGGTCCTGTGCTGTGGCTGACGCTGTGCGGCGTGTTGCTGGTCGCCGGCATCTTCGCCGTGACTGCCATGGCCGTCGGCGAGTTTCGCGAGCGCACCCTGGCCAATCGCGAACGCGAGCTGGAAAACACGGTGCAGCTGATCGCGCGGCACTTCGATCAGCAATTCGAGGATTCCGACGTCGTCGCCGCCGATCTGATCGGCCAGATGAACCTGATGGAGATCACCTCGCCGGCGATGTTCCGCGAACGCATGTCCGGACCTGCGGCACACCAGATGCTGCGCGGCAAGATCAGCTCCGTGTCCTATCTCGGCGATATCGCGATCTACGATGCCGACGGCGAGCTGATCAACTGGTCGCGCGCCCAGCCGCTGCCCAAGATCAACGTGTCCTCGCGGACCTACTTCCAGACATTCAAGACCAATCCGCAGTCCGAACCGGTGCTGCTGGAATCCGTCCGCAGCTTCATCCTCAACAAATGGACGACGATCGTCGCGCGCCGCTTGAACGGCGCGGACGGCACCTTCCTCGGCGCGATGGTCCGCCGGATCGATCCGGACAGCTACCAGCATTATTTCGCCTCCGTCGCACTTGCCGAGGGCACGGCCATCTCGCTGTTCGATCGCGAAGGCAAGTTGCTGGCGCGCTATCCGCATCGCGAGGAGCTGATCGGACGGAACTTCAAGGACGCGCCGTTAATGCAGAAGGTGCTGGCCCAAGGCGGCCAGCAGACGCTCCGCGGCAAGAGCCCCGTCGACGGCGAGGAGCGGCTCGGCTCGGCCGCGTCGCTGACGCACTTCCCGCTGGTCATCCTCGCCACCAACACGACGGCCGCGGCCCTGGCGGACTGGCGGCAGCAGACCGGCTTCATGGTCACGGCCGCCGCGGTTTCGGCAACGGTCATCGCATTGATGCTCTATCTGATCATTCGCCTGATCAACCGCCAGAACCGCGAGGCGCAGGAGCGGCTGGAAGCGGAGCGGCTGCGGCTCCACACCGCCCTCAACAACATGACCCAAGGGCTGATCCTGTACGACGCCGCGGGATACATCGTCACCTGTAACCGCCGTTACGCCGAGATGTTCGGCCTCTCCCACGACGTCATCAAGCCCGGCTGCCACATCCGCGAGGCGATGTATCATCGTAAGGAACGCGGCGCATTCGACGGCGATGTCGAAGCCTTTTGCGCCGATGTCATGAGGGTGGTTGCGGAAGGAACGGTCTCCACGCGTATACATCAGCTCGCTAACGGCCGTGCCTTCCAGGTGATAAATACCCCGCTGGCACAGGGCGGCTGGGTCGCCACGATCGAGGACATCACCGAGCGCCGCAACCTGGAACAGGAGCGCGACCGCAACTACACGTTCCTGCGCGAGATCATCGACCACATCCCGTCGCAGATCACGGTGAAGGACGCCCGCACGCGGCAATACCTGCTGCTGAACGGTGTCGCCGAGCAGCTGTTCGGCCAGTCCCGTCAGGACGTCGTGGGCAAGACCGCTTTCGACATCTTCCCGAAGGGGCCCGCCGGGCGCATCACCGAAGACGACAGCAACGCCCTGAAATCGACCAAAGGCTTGTTCAAGGACGAACACGCCTGGCAGATGCCCGGCACAGGGCTGCGCTACATTACCTCGACCCGGATCGGCATCCGCGACGACGCCGGCGAGCCGCGCTATCTCATCCACGTCATCGACGACGTCACCGAGCGGCGCCGGGCCGACGAAAAGATCGCACACATGGCGCATTACGATGCGCTGACCGACCTGCCGAACCGCACGCTGTTCCGCGAGCAGATCGAGCACGAGCTGACCAAGGTCGCCGGCGGGGATCAGTTCGCCCTGCTCTATATCGACGTCGACGAGTTCAAGGGGATCAACGATTCGCTCGGGCACCACGTCGGCGACGAGCTGTTGAAGGCGATCGCAGGCCGTCTCCGCAGCTGCCTCAAGGAAGGCGATCTCATCGCGCGGCTGGGCGGTGACGAGTTCGCCGTGATCCAGACCGGAATCCAATCCTCTGCCGAGGTGCTGTCCTTCGTCACCCGGATCTACCAGGTAATCCGGCAGCCCTATCATTGTCTCGGCCATCAGCTCGCCACCGACGCGAGCATCGGGATCGCGCTGGCGCCGCAGGACGGCACCGACCTCGATCAGCTCATCAAGAACGCCGATCTCGCGATGTACGGCGCCAAGGCCGAGGGCCGCCGCACCCATCGCTTCTTCGAGCCGGCGATGGACGCGAGCGCCAGGGCGCGCCTGAGCATGGAGCAGGATTTGCGGCAGGCGCTGGTGAACGGCGGCTTCGAGATCCACTATCAGCCGCTGGTCGACCTGCGCTCGGGCGAAGTCTCGGGCTGCGAGGCGCTGCTGCGCTGGCGTCACCCCGAGCGCGGCATGGTGTCGCCGGCGGAATTCATTCCGGTCGCCGAGGACACCGGCCTGATCACCGAGCTCGGCGACTGGGTGCTGCGCACAGCCTGCAACGAGGCCGCGACCTGGCCGACGCATGTCCGCGTCGCGGTCAACGTGTCGCCGGTGCAGCTCAAATGCGACACGCTGGCGCTGCGGATCGCGGGCGCTCTCGCCGCCTCTGGCCTCGACCCGCGCCGGCTCGAGCTCGAGATCACCGAGGCCGTGCTGATCCGCGACGACGAGGCTGCGCTCTCGATCCTGCACCAGCTCCGTTCGATCGGCGTGCGCATCGCGCTGGACGATTTCGGCACCGGCTATTCCTCGCTCAGCTATCTCAAGCGCTTCCCGTTCGACAAGATCAAGATCGACCGCTGCTTCGTCGCCGACATCGCGGAGACCAGTGGCGCACCCGTGATCGTGCAGGCGGTGGTGAACATCGCCGCCGCCAGCAACATGACCACGGTCGCCGAAGGGGTCGAGACCGAGGCGCAGCGCGAGATGCTGCGCGCGCTCGGCTGCACGCAGATGCAGGGCTATCTGTTCAGCGCGCCGAAGCCGGCCAGCGAAGTGCGGAAGCTGTTCGGTCCGGGCGACGGCTTGCCCGGGACCTTGCCAGTGGCGGCGGGGGCCTGATGGCGAAACCAGTGAAGCCGTCGGGAAAGGCCTCAGCCAGGGGTTCAGGCAAGGCTCCAGGCAAAGCGGCGGCGAAGACCGTCGACGTCGCTGATTCCTACGCCGTGCGCCTGATGCAGCACCTGGTGGTGCCGACCTTCGTGATCGATCCGGAGCGCCGCGTCGTGATCTGGAACCGGGCCTGCGAGCGGTTGACCGGCCTTGCCGCCTCGGAGGTGATCGGCACCTCGAAGCACTGGCAGGCCTTCTACGAGACCAGGCGCCCCTGCCTTGCCGACCTCGTCGCACTCGACCAGCCCGAACGGCTTCCGGAGTTCTATTCCGAATATGCCGCGCGCGGCCATAACGGGCTCGGCTTTTCCGCGGAGAACTGGTGCACGATGCCGAAGCTCGGCAGCCAGCTCTATCTCGCCATCGATGCCGGTCCCATCCACGACGAGGCCGGCCATCTGATCGCCGTGGTGGAGACGCTGCGCGACCTCACCGCCCAGAAGCGCGCCGAGATGGCGCTGAAGGAGCTCGCCACCAAGGACGGGCTGACCGGCCTGTCGAACCGCCGCTCGTTCGACCAGATGCTGATGAGCGAATGGGCGCGCGGCCAGCGCACGCAAAAACCGCTGGCGCTGCTGTTCGCCGACGTCGACCATTTCAAACTGTTCAACGACCACCATGGCCACCAGACCGGCGACGAATGCCTGCGCGCCGTCGCTGCCGTCGTCAGCCGGCACGCCGTGCGTCCGCTCGATCTCGCCAGCCGCTATGGCGGCGAGGAGTTCGCGCTGATCCTGCCGGACATGGATTGCGACAGCGCCTGCGTCATCGCCGAGGAAATCCGCGGCGCCGTCATGGCCTTAGCGATTACCCACGGCGCCGCGGGCGCGGGCGACCACGTCACCCTCAGCGTCGGCGTCGCCAGCCGCATTCCAGGCGCGGTCGACGGCGGCCCCGACCGTCTGCTGGGTGCGGCCGACGAGGCGCTCTATGTCGCCAAACGGCTCGGCCGCAACCGCGTCATCTGCGCCGAGCGGGTGCTGGCCGAGTTCGCCAGCCTCGGCCGGCGGGCCGCAGCGGTTCCGGGCCCTTTCCGGCGCAAATCGGCCTAAAGTGGGATGAGATTCAAATAAATCGTCACCGCGCTTTAGGTTATTGCTTGCGCATGATCTTTCCGGAAAGCCGCTTCGCACTTTTCCGGATCATGCTTTAGGGCCGATCCGGCGAGAAGCGGTTGCCCGCCCCTCGCCAATCGGCTAAATGAACCTCGACTAGCACCCGTAGCTCAGCTGGATAGAGCGTTGCCCTCCGAAGGCAAAGGTCACACGTTCGAATCGTGTCGGGTGCGCCAGTCTCGCCGCGGGCTTCGCGCCGCCGCTCACGTCAGCATCGAGATCATCGTCTGAATCTGATCGGACGCGACCGTCACCAACCCGTCATATGACGTCTGGCCGTGTGCGGCGGCGTTCAGGATGCATTCGGCGACGGCCGCCTTCAGGCCGAACACCGATTGATGGGCCGGCACGCTCGCCATCACGGTCTCCAGCGCTTGCCGCATCGTGTGAATGAGCTCGGAGCTGTATTGCATTGGCTTTGTCCTCCGCGACCTCATATTAGATCGCGCGGCCATGCTTGCCACTCACAAGCCTGGGATTCTTCTTTGAAGAACTCTCAGGTGAACACCTCAATTCAACCGCCAGATCGCCGCATTGAGCGCGCCGGCAAACGCGACCCAGGCTGCGTAGGGCACGAACAAGGCGGCGGCCGGTCTGTCTCGGGACATCTCGAGGCTGATGTAGGTCACGATCGCAACGAACAGGCCGATCAGGATGACGAGCGCGGCGCCGATCTGATGCAGCGTGAACATGACCGGCGACCAGGCGAAGTTCAGGGCCAGTTGCGCCGCCCAGACCAGCATCGCGCTGCTTCGGGGTCCATGCCGATAGGTCCGCCAGCCCGCAATTGCGATCATGACGTAGAGGATGGTCCAGGCCACCGGAAACGCCCAGTTCGGCGGCACGAAAGCCGGCTTGGCGAGGCTCGCATACCATTCTCCCGGGAGATTGGTCGCGCCGATCAGCCAGCCGATGCCGACCACGCCCACCACGAAGACCAGCAACTGAAGCATCCCTACCTCGCGCATCTCACCACGCAATTGTATCATGCTTGCATGAGCGAATCCGACCCGACGACCGGCGAGCCCTCGCCTGTCCGCAAGATCATCCATATCGACATGGATGCCTTCTATGCCTCGGTCGAGCAGCGCGACAATCCGGAGCTGCGCGGAAGGCCGGTCGCGGTCGGAGGCTCGGCCGAGCGCGGCGTGGTCGCGGCCGCCAGCTATGAGGCCCGCAAGTTCGGCGTTCGCTCCGCCATGCCCTCGGTGACGGCGAAGCGGCAATGCCCCGAGCTGATCTTCGTCAAGCCGCGCTTCGAGGTCTACAAGGCGATCTCCAGGCAGATCCGCGACATCTTTGCCGAGCACACGCCGGTCATCGAACCGTTGTCCCTCGACGAGGCCTATCTCGACGTGACGGAAAACCTGCAAGGCATCCCGCTGGCGCGGGACATCGCCCTGCGCATTCGCCAGAAGATCAAGGCCGAGACCGGCCTCAACGCGTCGGCGGGCATCTCCTACAACAAGTTTCTGGCCAAGCTCGCCTCCGATCATCGCAAGCCCAATGGTCAGTTCGTGATCGCGCCGGAGATGGGACCGGCCTTCGTCGAGACGCTGCCGGTCGCGAAGTTTCACGGCATCGGGCCGGCGACGGCTGCGAAGATGAACGCGCTCGGCCTGTTCACCGGACTCGACATTCGCAATCAGACGCTGGAGTTCATGAACGCGCATTTCGGCAAGTCGGGCGCCTATTACTACTGGATCTCGCGCGGCGTCGACGAGCGGCCGGTGCGGGCCAACCGGATCCGCAAGTCGATCGGCGCGGAGACCACGTTCCAGGCCGACCTCGACGAATATGGCGCACTGGCCGCTGAGCTCAGACCTCTCGTCGACAAGGTCTGGCGCCATTGCGAGACCACCGGAAATCGCGGCCGCACCATCACGCTGAAGATCAAGTTTGCCGATTTCGAGATCATCACGCGCAGCAAATCCGTCGCTGCGGTAGTCGCCAACCGTGACGATCTGGCACGGCTGGCCTGCGGCCTGCTCGAGGCCGAGATGCCGCTGGCCAAGCGCGCCAGGCTGCTGGGTGTGTCGCTGTCCGCGCTCCAGGCCGGCGACGATGCGGAGTCGCAGCTGACCCTGGGCATTTGAACGAAACTGAGCGCATGCGGCTGACGGTGACGGGTTTCACACCCGCCACCCATGAAAAGCCGATCCGCTCAATGCTTCATGTGCTCGAACACCACGATCACGCCGGTCGGCTCGGGCTCGTGCGCCATCAGGCGGGTCAGGTCGGAATCGCCCCAATCGGCGAGGCTGACGACTTCACCGCTCTGGCGATCGGCGCCGAGCGATGGTGTGGGCTCGAGCACTTTGAGGCCCATCTCATCGACGAAAAAGGTGTGATCGCCGAACATGCTGTTGAGCTGCGGCATGGCCGGATGCTCGTCGGGCAGCACCTGAGCGCCGAGTTGGTTGACGGTCTGCTTCACCTGTTCGGATGTGAGCTTCATGAACTGCTCCGTTTCTGTGTCCGGTTTCATTGGCCCGGGCGGGAGCGCGCGTTCCCTGCACCCTTGTCCGCCTGGCTCCAGTCCGAACAGGTGCTGTGCACAAATGTTCCTGTGAAATGTATTTCGTGATCGTGCGTTCCGTCTGCCGCGCTCGCGGCATGAGATCGCCACACGATGTCCACGATCCAGCAGCCGATGGCGCTCTATCGACCCGCTACTCGCTGCGGTTCTCACCCACCGACAGCGCGCAGATTCGTGACAGATAGGTGTAGGACAGGCCAGTCTCCTCGGCCCAGGCATTGAACTGCGCCTGTACCTTGGCGAGATCGCCCTTCGACTTCACCTCTTCGGCAATATCGAGACCAGCATCACGCAGGCAAACCACGACGTCCTTGGACGTGACGAAGCCGTCCCAGCCCACGAACCGCAGCAGCATCTGCCCGGTATTGCCGCCGAGCCGGCTGCCGCGCTTGTTGAGGAGATCGAGCAGTCCGATCTCGTCGGATGAGGGCCATTTCGCCAGAAACTTGCCGAAACTGCCATGCTCCTTCGCGATCTCCTGCACGAAAGCTGCGTTGTCGCGCACCGACATGATCTTGGCGCCGTTGCGCACAATGCGCGCGTCGCGCAGCAGGCCTTCCCAATAATCTTCCGGCTGGAAGCTGAGCTTGGCCGGCTGGAAATGCAGAAAGGCCGCTTCGAAACCGTCCCATTTCGAATCGATCACGCTCCAGGCAAAGCCGGCGCAAAACACACGCTTCGTCATCTCGGCAAGGATGCGATCGTCGCCGAGCTTGGCCAGACGCTTCAGGTCGGGCTTTGCCGGCATCAGCATTTCCAGGGCCTTGGGCCCGCCCTTGCGCTTCTCGGCGCGGGCACGAATGGTCTTGAAGGGAGGCATGCGGACACGGACGGTTGGGGTACGCCACGACACCAGAATTCGACGATCCGGTCCAGCCCTCGCGTTGCCCGCCCCCTTGCGCTCTGCAGCGCACCGCAGCATGCTGGCGTTCCCCGGATTGACGCGTAGGGCACCCGGGCTGGTCTGCTTCTTGCTTTATGTCGTTTTGGAATTCCCTGACATTTTGATCTCTCGCGACGGATTTTTCATGCGCTGCTTGGTCGTGGCCGACCTGCACTACTCGCTGCCGCAGCTCGACTGGCTGGTCAACGCGGCGCCGCAATTCGACCTCTTGATCTTCGCCGGCGATGCGCTCGACATCGGCTCGATGGGGGATTTTCGCGCGCAGATCGTGGTGGTGAAGAAGTACCTGGCGCTGCTTGCGGCAAAGACCCGCGTGATCCTCTGCTCCGGCAATCACGACCTCGACGAGCGCAATGTAGAGGGCGAAAAGATTTCGCGCTGGATCTCGGAGGTGCGCGAGCTTGGCATTGCCTGCGACGGCGACAGCCTCACCATCGGGGACATCCTGTTCACGGTGTGCCCGTGGTGGGACGGGCCCCTGGTCAAGCAGCGCCTCGTCGAGCAGTTGCGCGATGCCGCCGCCAACCGGCCGCAGCGCTGGATCTGGGCACATCACGCGCCGCCGGCGGATTCACCGACCAGCTGGGGCGGCAAGCGCTTCTTCGGCGATGTCGAGCTGGTGCAGTGGATCATGCAGTACCAGCCGTCGATGGTGATCTCGGGCCATGTGCATCAATCGCCCTTCATCACCAATGGATCATGGTTCGACCGGCTGGGACAGACCTGGGTCTTCAACACCGGCCTGCAACCGGGCCGCCCTCCGACCTACATCGTGCTGGATCTCGATGCAGAGAGGGCGTTCTGGCTGGCGGCCGGCGAAGCGCAGTGGATCGACCTTGCTGCGCCGCTGAAGCGGCCCGCAGCTCCCATTGAAGCGCCACCCGACTGGCTCACATTCTTGGATCAGATTGCCGATCCGAGCCTGGCGAGACCTCAAGCGGCGGCAGGTTGATCATGCTCTGCAGCACCTCGCCGACCATGGCCAGATGCGTGCCGTGGCCGGCATATTGCCGCTTGAGATCAGCAAGATAGGTGTTGGCGACGTTGAGCCGCTGCGCCAGCATCTTGGCGATCAGCAACGCGATGCCCGGCTCCTGCTTGAGGAACGAGGCGGCGTCCTCGAACTCATAGACGACGGCATCGGAGCAGGCTCGCACCGTCGCCGTATGCGGCAGGCCCAGCAGCACGGACATCTCGCCGAGAATCGCGCCGGGTTCTGTGACGGTGGCGACCACCATCTCGCCTTTGAGTACCTCGAGCTTGCCTTGCATCAGCACATAGAGATGACCGCTGGTGCCACCCTCTGTGACCACCAGCGTGCCGGCTGCACCCCGCCGTTCCGTTCCGCCGGTGCAATAATCCAGGACTGCGCGCATCTTGCGAAAGCTCCCATCGCTGGGGATACCCCACCCGATACTAGAGCACGATCCGTGCCACGCGGCAAATCAACGCGGGCGCGACAGGCGTTTGGCGAGGTGGACCGACTGCCAGTCTCCGAGCCCGGTGTCGTCGAAGCCCGCCTTCTTGGCGAGGCCACGCATCTCGACGTTCGTGCGCGCCGTCTCGGCGGCGATCATCTCGTGGCCGAGATCGATCGCACGCCTTTCCATCGCCGTCATCATCTGGAGGCCAAGACCCCGGCGCTGGAAGGCGTCGGCGATCGAGATGGCAAACTCGCCATGGCGCGCGGCCGCATCATAGGCGTATCGCGCTTCGCCGATGATCCTGCCCCGCCCCTCCTCCCTGAGCTCGGCGAGCAAGGTGAAATTGTCGAGACTGCTCCTGGCGATCCACTCCGCGGCGACCACGCCGGGGTCTGCGCGCGCACCGCTGAATCGCTTGTTGCGGGATGTCGCGGACAGGTCGATGAAATAGACCGACAGGTTCTCCACGTCGGACGCGCAGGCGGTCCTGATGCAGACGATACCCTTCGCTTCGGCCAGTTCGACCGGCGCGACGACCTCTCCCGGAAACGGCTGTGACATGCGCGGCGCCTTCGGCAAGTTGCTGAGAGCTGCACACCTAGCCGAGGCCACGCACCGTCCGCTTGGACAGTGCTGCCAATCATGCGGCTGAAAACGAACCGCGCGTTGTCATGTGCTGCGCGTCACACCCGCGAGCTGATCAACGCCGCCTTCGCCGCGGCATTGAGGATGGCGTCGCGCGCGGAATGGTCGACCGCGATGCGCAGGTGCAGCGTGTCGCCGTCGGCGATCGCCTCCTCGGCGCGCGTGATCGCGCCTGCGGTGATGAAGGCTTGGGTTGCACCTGCGACGCCTGCCCGTCGAACTTGACGACGGATCGATCTGCATCATGGTCAAGATCAGGCCGGCGACACCGAACTGCGGATAGCCGCCTTGGCCGCGCACTTCACTTGCGCATCAACAGCGACTCCTCGAACGAGTTGAATGGGCCGCGGCCAGCCGGAACGTGCGTTGATACCCGGTTCCACGGATCGCCCTGGGCCAATCTCTTGCTGAAATCCTGTGAGGACTCCCGGTAATGGCTGACCGCGATGAGGACCCGGGCAATATCAGCCATGCCCGCCGCGCGTACGATGGCCAGATAGCAGCCCCGTGTTGGCGACGGCCGTCTTAGCCGGACGGATGAATTCAGGTTTATGGGTCAGCTTGGTGCGTTGCCAGCGGTCAGTACTCGCGCGGGTTAGCTCGTTGAGGTCTACATTTGATTTCCCAAAGAAAACGCCGCCCAGTGGGTCGCAAAGGTGGTGGTACGGGTTGATAGCGCGCGAACTGTGATGCTAGCTTCTCGCCGTCATGTTTACGCTTGAGCGGTCTAAGAACGACACGTCGATCGGACTCGACCTATTGCGTGCCTTGGCGGCACAGATGGTGTGCGTCGGTCACGCATGGAATCTGACCTTCAACGATGGCAACGCCTTCAGCAATCACACCAATGCACGCTCTACCTTCATCCCGTACATCGGGGTGATGTTGTTCTTCGTACTGTCCGGTTTCGTTATCGCCTACACGCTGCACTCGAGATCGCGCCGTCCAGAGTATAGTTTTGGCGAGTATGCCATTGAACGCTTTGCGAGGATTTACTCCGCCTATCTTCCGGCGCTGATTTTGATCGCCGGTCTTGATGCACTGTCACTCTCCCTCGGCGCTCCGATCGAGCCGAATCACATCATCGATTTTCTTAAAAACCTGGTGATGCTGCAGGGCTATCCTGCTGACTGGGCTGGCTACACATTTGGGACCGCGGGGCAGCTCAGTTCGCTTGCTGCAGAATTTCACATCTACTTCTTTGTCGGCGGCGCGTTCTTTTTCTGCATCGGGCGAAATCGCATCGCTACGGCCCTGGTAGCGCTGGCCTTCGTTTTCATGCCGCTCTCCTATTTGCGGGAAGAAGCGATGAGTGATCGCAATCTTTTCGCATTGTGGCTTGCCGGATTCGGCGGCTACTTCATCTGCAACGGGATGCAGATCGAGCGACACGCCTGTCGCATTGCCGGCATTATTGCGATTATCGCGCTATGGTACTGGATATCTCGCAGGCATGGTGACGGCGATGAATATCGGTTGTCGGCCTATCTTCCATTCGCCATAGCATTCGTCTGTTTCTGCATCGCGACACAGTCAACGCATATCTTGGCACGATTGGAGCGACCGATCACCGTAGCGGCCAACTACTCTTTCTCTCTTTTCCTGATCCACGTTTCAATCATCAAGCCACTTATTTATTGGTGGCCGCTTTCAAAAACCAGCGGTCTTCTTACCGCAATCGTCGTCGCCAATATCGCTGCCGCTGCGTTTGCGCAGCTTACTGAAGCAAAACACCGACAGCTTGCGTCTCGGCTAAAAGAAACTTTTGGGATGGGACCTATGGTGGATCGGCAGGTTATTGGCGCCCAAAACACGCGATGAAACTGTTAGCGAGCGGCGGCGTCGCTCCCGAGGGAGATGACGTCGTCCCATGTTTTTGCAGCGCTATCATGGCTCTGCCGCTTGCTGCCAATCATGCGCCGAAACGAACCGCGCGTTGTCATGTGCGCGTCACACCCGCGAGAGCGACGGCACCTCTTCGGGCAGGATCGCCTGAAGGCCGCCGAAACGGCGCTCGCGGCCGTGGAAAGAGGTCAGGGCGGCGGCGAGATCGCCCGCGTCGAACTCGGGCCACATCCGCTCGGTGAAGTGCAGCTCGGCATAGGCGCCTTCCCAGAGCAGGAAGTCCGACAGCCGCTTCTCGCCCGAGGTGCGGATGATGAGATCGACGTCGCGCAAGCCGGCTTCGCCGGTCACGAGCTGCGAAAAGGCTTCGCGGGTGATGCTGGTCAACGCGGCTGCCTTCGCCGCGGCATTGAGGATGGCGTCGCGCGCGGAATAGTCCACCGCGATGCGCAGGTGCAGCGCGCCGCCGTCGGCGGTCGCCTCCTCGGCGCGTGTGATCGCGCCTGCAATACCCTCAGGCAGGCGGTCGCGACGTCCGATCACGGTGAGGCGCACGCCGTTCTTGACCAGGCTCTGCACCTCGCTCGCGAGATAGAAGCGCAGCAAGGTCATCAGTGCGGCGACCTCCGCCTTCGGCCTGCGCCAATTGTCGGTGGAGAAGGCGTAGAGCGTCAATGTACCGATGCCCTGCTTCGGCGCGGCCTCGACGACGCGGCGGATCGTCTCGACACCGGCCTCGTGGCCGCGCACGCGCGACAGGCCGCTGCGCGTCGCCCATCGTCCGTTGCCGTCCATGATGATGCCGACATGAAGCTTCTCGCTACAGGACATGTCACTTTGCATTGCAAAGTCTCCGGTCAAAAAGGGGGGAGGATCAGGTCGAGACGATGCCGAGGCGGCCGAGCGGCGGCGCCTCGCGCCCGGCGGCCTTGGCGGCGTCGCGCACCAGGCGTTCGAGCACGGCGAGATAATCGAGGAAACGGCGGCGCCCGGTCTTGGTGAGGCGGCAGGTGGTGTGCGGGCGGTTGCCCTCATAGCCCTTGATCACGTCGACGAGGCCGGCCTCCTGGAGCACGGCAAGGTGCCGGCTGAGATTGCCGTCGGTGAGGCCGCACAGCTGCTTGAGATCGGCGAATGCCAGCCCCTTGGGATGCGCCATCAGCGAGGTCAGTAACCCGAGCCTCGCCTTCTCGTGGATCACGCGGTCGAGCCCTTCGTAGGAGAAGGGCGCGCTGTCAGTCTTCGACATCATGGTCTCCGGATGCGAAATGCAGAATGCCCGCCATCACGGACTGCCCGATCACGAAGGGCAGACCCATGGTCCATGGCGAAAGCGTGTGGGTCTGGCTCGCGAGCACCACCACCGCAAAGCCAGACACGAAATACCAGGCGCCGGCGAGCGCGACGGTGCGCGGCAGGGAGCGGACTGAGGCGAAGATGCCGAGCGACACCAGGATCTGCCACAGGCCCGGGAGCAGCCACAGCGCCTCGCCCGCGAACTTCCACATCACCACCGCGAGCAGCACGCCGGCAACGCCCGCCGGCAGGAACTGCTCGACCGCCTGGTGGATCATGACGTCGGCCAGACCCGAATGATGACGGCGCGATCGCGCGCGCATCTCGATCCCGATCATCAGGACGGAGAGCGCGGCAGCGACGAACCAGCCGACGAAGAAGCCGAGCGGCTCGCCGGGGGGATCGCCGAGCAGCCAGAATTGCAGGACCGCGGTGAGCAGAGCGACCACGGCGGTCGCGGCCATCGTCGCCGTGCCATAACCGCGGAACGCGGTGCCGGCCGCGATCTGGCTGCGGATCGCCACGATGTCGGCCAGTGCCTTGTCGAGATCACGCATTGGCAACGCCAAAACCTCGCTCCGCGCATGCCCGCCGGGATCGTCAATACCACGTACTTTGTACCGCAAAGTATATAGCGACACAAAGTAGACGCAAGCCCGAAATCGCCGCGAGAGGATTTGCGCCGCGGCGGACAACTGCCGGTTGCACAAACCGTGCCTGCCCAGATAAGATGCGCTCGAAAGCGTCCGGGGGCTGGTATGTGGCTTAGATCATTCATCATCGCGTCCTTGTTGCAGGTAGTTGTCGCGGGAGTTGCGAATGCGGCGGGACCGTTCGGCAGCGTCAATGTCGGCAACTGGATCGGCGGCGCCTTCAGCAATGACCAGACGGGCGCCTTCTCCCATTGTGCGGCGACAACTCCTTACGCAAACGGCGTCATCCTCGTCGTGAGCCAGAATGCCGCCGGCACCTGGTCGCTCGCTTTTGCAAGTCCCGGCTACCGCTTCAACAAGGGTGAGAACGCCGCGATCGACGTCACCTTTGACGGGCAGGAGCAAGCCAGGCTGTACGCGACGGCGTACCAGTCCAACATGCTCACGGCCATCATGCCGCTCAATGTCGTGCGGACGTTTCAGAAGGCGAGTCTTATGGTGGCGACGGCCGGCCGCGCCGTTTTGAATTTCGATCTGACATCGACCGGGCCGGTCATCGCGGCCCTGGCCAATTGCGTGAGCAAGGTGAAAGCCGACGGGCTCGACAAGGCCGGCGATTTCACCAAGGGTACGGCCAAGCCGGCAGCCACGGCAGAGAAGCAGGCCGCGCCGCCGGCCGGCAAGTCCGCCAAGTCCAAGAGTGGCACCGGCTTCGTGGTCAGCGCCAATGGGCACGTCGTCACGAACCACCACGTGATCGACGGTTGCAGTGACCTCAAGGGCAATCTCACGGGCGAGGCCGCAACGGCGTTGCGCGTCGTATCGAGCGATGCAACCAACGATCTCGCCCTCTTGCAGGCGCCGTCGACGGCGACGTTCAAGGAGTTTGCCCGGATCCGCGACCGCTCGATCCGCTCGGGCGATTCCGTCGTCGCGATCGGCTTTCCCTACCGCGGGCTACTGAGCTCGGACTTCACCGTGACCACCGGTATCGTGAGCTCGCTCAGTGGCATGCGCAACGATTCGCGTTTCCTGCAGATCAGTGCGCCTGTGCAGCCAGGCAACAGCGGAGGCCCGCTGTTCGATACCGCCGGTCAGATCGTCGGCGTGGTCACGGGAAAGCTCGACAATCTGCGGATCGCGGTCGCAACCGGCAACATCCCGGAGAACATCAATTTCGCCATCAAGACCGGGGCGCTGCGCGACTTTCTCGACAATTCCGTGGTGCCGTACCAGACCGCCGAGCCCAAGGGCGAGCTGAAGACCACCGACATCGCCGCCAACGCCCGCGCCTACACGATGCTGATCTCATGTACCGGCACGGAACAGGCCGACGCGAAGCGGTGAATCGCTCTCAGTACGGTGCGACGGGCCGCGTGCGCCGCGGCGGCCGTGGTTGCTGCGGCTGCCCCTGGCCGTACGCGAAGCGCGGGTTGCGATCGCAGTACAGCAGCCGGCCGGATACGCTGGCCTGGCATTGTTCATAGCTGCTGTAGGCGCATTCGCCGGGATAATCAAACTCGCCGCCCTGGGCGCACCAGGGATAGTCGCGGGCGGCTGCGGGCGTGATGGTGGCGAAGCCGGCCAGGATCGCCGCACCGAGCGTTAGCAGCACCAATTGCGTCTTGCGCATGATCCAACTCCTCTCTAGCAGGCACGAGCTACGGTGCCATCTATCATCAGGTTTCGCGGCGCTGTTTTATTCCAGATCAATTGGAACGAAACCCGCAAGAAAAAAGCCCTGCCAGGCGGCAGGGCTCCCTTCCCGGCTATCACAAGCTCGCTACTCGACCTTGAGGCCGGCGAACTCGACGACCTTCTTCCACTTCTCGGTCTCGGCCTTGATCTCCTCGCCGAACGCTTCCGGGGTCTGCACCCGCGGTTCGCCGCCGAGCTCGACCAGGCGCTTGGTCATGTCGGGCTCCTTCATCAGCGTGTTGATCTCGCTGTTGAGCTTGGTAATGATCTCCTTTGGCGTGTTCTTCGGCGCGCCCATGCCGAACAGCGCGCTGGCCTCGTAGTCCTTCACGGTCTCAGAGATCGCCTGCACGTCGGGCAGCTGCGGCGAGCGCTGCGCGGTGGTGACGCCGATTGCGCGCAGCGAGCCGGAGCGAATGTGCTGGATGATCGAGGGCATGTTGTCGAAGATCACCTGCACCTGGCCGCCGAGCATGTCGGTGATCGCAGGCGCCGCGCCGCGATAGGGCACGTGCTGCATCTTGCAGCCGGTCATGGCCATGAACATCTCGCCGGACAGATGCACCGAGGTGCCGTTGCCGGACGAGGCCATGTTGACCTTGCCGGGATTGGCCTTCACGTACTCGATGAACTCGGCGACGTTCTTCGCCGGCACGTCCTTGTTGACGGTCATCACGTTCGGCACGCGCTGGAACGAGGCGACCGGCGCGATGTCCCGCACGAAGTTGAACTTCAGATTGGCGTAGAGCGAGGCGTTGATGTAGTTGGCCGGATTGACCAGCTGCAGTGTGTAGCCGTCGGGCTCGGCGTTGACGACCGATTCGGTGCCGATGTTGTTGCCGGCGCCCGGCTTGTTCTCGATCACGAATTGTTGGCCGAACTTCTCCGAGAGCCGCTGGCCGATCAGTCGCGCCAGGATGTCGGTGGCGCCGCCCGGCGGATAGCCGACCACCCATTTCACGGGCCGAGCCGGATAATCGGCGGCAAGGGCCTTCGACAGCGGGGTGGCTGCAAGCGGACTGGCGGCGAGCAGGCCCAGCGCGGTACGGCGAGTGATCATCTCAAGGGTTCTCCCAGTGTTGTTCTTGAAGCCAGATGGCTTGAGCCCGGCGTCGGTGGGGTTGTAACAAAGCTTGCCGCAGGCGGAAAGTGCACGGGGCGCATCACGACGAAAGGATAAGACATGCCGGTCAAGGTCGAAGCTCTCGATCATCTCGTGATCAACGTCTCCGATGTCGCGACCACCGCGGACTGGTACCGCAGGATTCTCGGCATGGAAGTCAAGGTGTTCGATCCCGGCGGCGGCAAAGCGCCGCGGACTTCACTTCATTTTGGTAACCAGAAGATCAACGTCCGGCCGCGCGATGCCGACAAGGTGGAATGGTTCACCGCGGACCACCAGACCGCCGGCAGCGAGGACCTCTGCTTCCTGACCTCGGCAGCGCCCGACGAGGTGGTGGCGCATTTGCAGGCACACAACGTTGCGATCGAGGAAGGCCCGGGCCCCAGGCAGGGCGCGCGCGGAACGCTGCGCTCGGTCTATTGCCGCGATCCGGATGGCAGCTTGATCGAGATCTCGTCCTACGGGGATTGAGGCGCTCCCCCGATTTGCTCCCTGCGTCGTCCGATGGCAGAAAGACGCAATCATCAAGAGGCAGCCGCCACCAAGATGCAGGCTGCACGGGGAGGAGCCATGTCACTTCAACAGAGCACAGCCGGAATCGTCGGCCCATTCGACGGGCTCGACGTGCCCTGGCTGCTCGAGATGCGCGCCAGGGTCCGTCGTGATCATCCGTTCCTGATCTGGGCGCCGTTCGACGCGCCGGCGCGGCGCTGGAGCTATGGTGAATTTCACGAGCGGGTCGGTGCGCTCGCCGCAGGCCTCGCCAAGCGCGGCGTGCGTCCAGGCGAATATGTGCTCATCCATCTCGACAATTGCATCGAGGCGCTGCTGGCCTGGTTTGCCTGTGTCGAGCTCGGCGCCATTGCGGTCACCACCAACACGCGCTCGGCGCCGGCGGAGATCGCATATTTCGCCGACCATTGCGGCGCGGTCGCCGCGATCACGCAGCCGGCCTATGTGGAAGTCGTCGCGCAGAACTGCCGCAACATTCGCTGGCTGGCGGTGACCTCGCACGATGCGGGCGCCGCGCCGGCACAGCCGGTCTCCCGCGGCGACAGCTTCGAATCCCTGTTCGCCGACAGCGCCGAGCGTCCGACGCGCGCGACCGATCCGCTCGCGCCGTGCAGCGTGCAATACACCTCGGGTACGACGTCGCGGCCGAAGGCGGTGCTGTGGACCCACGCCAACGCGCTGTGGGGTGCCAAGATCAACGCCGCGCATGAGGACTTGCATGCGAGTGACGTGCACCAGGCCTATCTGCCGCTGTTCCACACCAATGCGCTAGCCTATTCCATGCTCGCGACGCTGTGGGTCGGGGCCCCCTGCGTGATCCAGCCGCGCTTTTCCGCCAGCCGGTTCTGGGGCGTCGCGCGCGAGCACGGCGCGACGTGGACCTCGACGATTCCGTTCTGCATGAAGGCGCTGCTCGAGCAGGAGATCCCGAAAGACCACAAATTCCGTCTCTGGGGCTCGGCGATCAACGAGCCGCCGGCCTTCGCCGGCTTCGGCGTCAAGGTCATCGGATGGTGGGGCATGACCGAGACCATCACCCACGGCATCGTCGGCGAGGTCGACCAGCCCAATATCCCGATGTCGATCGGCCGCGCCGCTCCCGAATATCAGATCCGCATCACCGACGATGACGGCCGGCCGACCGAGGTCGGCGGCACCGGCAATCTCGCGATCAAGGGCATCCCCGGCCTGTCGCTGTTCGCCGAATATCTGCACAACGAGAAGGCGACGCGCGAGAGTTTTGACGCGCACGGCTTCTTCCTCACCGGCGATCGCGTCGAGCGGCTTCAAGACGGCTACATCAAGTTCGGCGACCGCGCCAAGGACATGTTGAAGGTCGGCGGCGAGAACGTCGCGGCCTCCGAGATCGAGCAGGTGATCGCGCTGGTGCCGGGCGTGCGCGAGGCCGCCGTGGTGGCGAAATCGCATCCGATGCTGGACGAGGTGCCTGTTGTCTTCATCATTCCGCAGGGCGGCGTGGCCGGCGCTGCGCCCGATCTGCACGAGCGCGTGATGACGGCCTGCCGCAAGGGTCTCGCCGACTTCAAGGTGCCGCGCGAGATCCGCCTGGTCGAGGACATGCCGCGCTCAACGCTGGAGAAGGTAGCGAAGGCGGAGCTGCGGAAGATGGTGGGATGATGGAGTGATGTCATTCCGGGGCGACGCGGAGCGTTGAACCCGGAATGACGGATTGGATCGTCAGAACGACCCCAGCGCCACCGGGCGGAATGCCTGCAGCAGCTGCTGGTCGAGCTTGCCTCCCATGCCTTCCATCATCGTGAACGCACGCGAATGCGTGAAGGGCATGCGATAGGCGCGCTTCTCGACGAGCGCAGCGTAGATGTCGACGATCGTCGTCAGCCGCACGATGTCGCTGATCTGGTTCGACGACAGGCCGTTCGGATAGCCGGTGCCGTCGAGGAACTCGTGGTGATGCAGCACCACGTCGAGCATCTCCGGCGGGAAGCCGCCTTGCGCGGCCAGCGCGTCATAGCCGCGGCGCGGATGCTGGCGGACCTCGGCCATCTCCTCGTCGGTCAGCTTGCCGGGCTTGTCGAGCAGCGCGGTGGGAACGAAGGCCTTGCCGACGTCGTGCAGCAGCGCGGCGCGGGTCAGGCGGCGCTGGTCGTCCTCGCGCATGCCGAGATGCTGGGCGAAGGCGACCGCGAAGCCGGTCACGAACAGGCAGTGACGATAGCTGCCGACATGGTGGCAGCCCACCGTGGTGAGCCATTCGCGCAGCGAGGAATGCTTGATCGCCTTCAGGATCTTGCTTTCCGCGGCGATGACATCGTCGAAGGTCAGGGGCACGCCGAGCGGCAGCTTCTCGAACATCTTCGCCAACACCGCATGCGCCGCTTCGACTCCGCGGTTGAGCGTCTTGCCGCGATCGGTCGCGTCATAGACGGCGGTGTCCGGAAAGGCGGCGCGGATGCGCTGAAGGATGGCCTCGGGCTGGAGCGGCCGCGAAATGGTGTCGGTCGCGCCAAGCGCCCACGCCTGCATGGTGCCGTGATGAAGTGCGTCGGCGAGCACGAACAACCGCGGCATCGAACGATAGGCATCGCCCCGCAGCTTGTTGCGCACCCGCTGCACGCTCTCGGGCGAGCGCAGGTTGATGTCGACCACGAGGCCGGAGAGATCGCGCGAGGGCTGCTCGGGGATGTCCTGCGTCGTCACCGTCGAGACGTCGCCGACTGCCTTCAGGATGCTGGCGAGCTCGGAGCTCTCGTCGGTTCGGTCGGAGGCGAGCAGAAGCCGGCGTTTGGCGGCGGTTTTGGCTGGCGCGTTCATGACTTCCCCAAAGCATGGGACGGGATTTGATGACAGCCTAAGCCGGATCAGGTTCTCCGGCCCTTAAGAGGCGTGCTCAATGGAACCTTGGGGAATTGCACGCAATTTTACGGATTTCGGGATCCCCGAGGCCGCGCATCAAATCCGTGAAAACAACCCCATGCACAGTAGAACGGGCCTTGATGGATAAGGGGAATTTCGAACGCATCGTCGTCGCCTGGCTCGACCTGGCGACCCAGTACGCCGAGGCGGCGCAGCTGGAGCCGAAAAGCCGCGCTGTACTGGATTCCCCGCTTTCGCGGGGAATGACAGCGAGTATGGGGAAACGGTCTCGAAAAAAATCCGCCGGAGGTGGCCCTCCGGCGGATCAACTCGTTTGGCGATCGCAGCCCGGCCCTACGCCTTCATGCTGGCCTTCACCGCCTCCGCCGTGATCGGCAGGGCCCGCACGCGGGCGCCTGAAGCGTTGAAGATGGCGTTGCCGATGGCGGGCGCGACCACCGTCACCGCGGGCTCGCCCACGCCGGTGGCGTTCTCGCCATTGGCGATCACGGCAACCGCGACCTCGGGCGTCTGGCTCATGCGCAAGGGCCGGTAGCTGTCGAAATTGGTCTGCTCGATGCCACCGTCCTTCAGCGTCGCCTTCTCGTACATTGCCAGCGAAAGGCCCCACAGCGCCGCGCCCTCGACCTGGGCGCGGATATTGTCGGGATGCACCTGCGTGCCGACGTCGGTCGCGACCGTGAGCTTCTTCACGGTGACCTCTCCCGACGGGGCGACTGCGACATGGGCGACGCAGGCCGTCCAGCTCGCGGTGGCACGTTCCTGCGAGGAGACGCAGGCGACGCCCATGCCCTCGCCCTTCGGCAGCTTGCGGGTGCCGTAGCCGGCAAGCCCCATCGCCGCCAGCAACGTGTTGCGCAGCCGCTGCGCACCGCCGTCGTTCTTGCCGGCGCCGTCGAGCAGCGAGATGCGGAACTGGGCCGGATCCTTGCCCGTGGCGGCCGCAATCTCGTCAATCATGCTTTCGACCGCCCAGAAGGTCCAGCCCGGCGCCACCGAGCGGAGCTGGCCGGACGGCGTGGCATTGTGCGCGAGCTCGTTCTTGATCGCGCGCACATAGTGGTTGGGCACGGTGTAGAAGAAGTCCGCGCCATTAACCGTGAAGCTGTCGAGCGGTCCCTTCTTGTCGACCGAGGGCGTCAGGAAATCGGGGATCCCCCAGCGCGCGGTCGGCCAGGCCGAAACCACGTCGTGGCTGAGCGCGACGAGCTTGCCGTCGCCGTCCACGCCGGCCTTCACTTTCTGGTAGGTGAGCGGCCGCGAGAAATCCATCGTCATGTCGTTCTCGCGCGAGTAGATCACCTTGACCGGCTTGCCGACCGCCTTCGCCGCCTGCACGGCCGGGACCATCATGTCGGCATCGAGCCTGCGGCCAAAGCCGCCGCCGAGCCAATGCTGATGCATCACGACGAATTTCGGATCGATTCCGGCTGCGCCCGCGGCGATCGCGCCGGAGCGCGTCGCGAACTGGTTGCCGGAATAGATGTGCAGGATGTCGCCCTTGAACTCCGCGGTGGCGTTCATCGGCTCCAGCGGCGCATGGATGTTGATGCTGGTGGTGTATTCGGCCTCGACCACCTTGGCCGCCGTGCCGAAGGCAGCAGCGGGATCGCCGTCCTTGACGAAGAACTGGCCGGAATCCTCCAAGCCCTGAAGGCGCTTGGCCTCATCCAGCAGCGACTGGCTCGACAGCTTGGCGTTCGGACCGCCGTCATAGGTGATCTTCAGCGCATCCGCCGCCTTGCGCGCGTTCGCATAGGTGTTGGCGACCGCGACGACCCAGCCGGACGTGGTGCCGGTCTTGTCGTCGAGGATCACGGCCTTGATGAAGCCGGGCACCTTCTTGGCGTCGCCGTCGTCGACCGATTTCACCGTCGCGCCGAAGCGCACCGGCGGGGTCACCACCTTGCCGTAGGCCATGCCTGGCAGCATCACGTCGATGCCGTATTTGGCCGTGCCGTTGGTCTTGGAGGGGATGTCGAGCTGCGGCACCGAGACGCCGATCATGGTGTATTGATCCGGCGTCTTCAGCTTGATCGCCTTCAATTCGTCCGGCGTGAAGGTCTTCGTCGCCTTGCCGCTCTTGACGATCTCGGCAAAGCTCATCTGCTTCTTCGACTTCGGATGCGAGATCACGGAGTCGCGAACGACGAGCTGATCCTTGAAGTAGGGCGGCAGGCCCATGGCCGCGGCTGCGGCCTCCGTCAAGGCGATACGGCCGGCAGCACCCGCCCGGCTCATCGCCTCAAAGTTCATCATGGTCGACCAGCTGCCGCCGGTGATCTGCGCGCCCAAGACCGGATCGTTGAACTTGGGATCGTTGGAGGCGAGCTGCACCCGCATGTCGCTCCATTTCGCGCCGAGCTCCTCGCAGGCGATCTGCGCCATGGTGGAGGCGATGTGCTGGCCCATGTCGGCCTTGCCGCAGGTCACGGTGACGAGGCCATCCGGCGAGATCGCGTACCACACGCTCGGCTCGAAATTGGCGGGCGCCGCGGCCGACGCAGCATCGATGCCGGGCACGCCGGCATAGCCGAGCACGAGGCCGGTCGCGGCAGTGCCGACCAGGAAGGAGCGGCGGCTGAGATCGGTCGTCGCGGGGGCGAGGTTCTTGACGTGCTCGTTCATGTGGGCCTCCGCTCGCTGGAGGCTGCCGACGCGGTGCGCATCTCCGATGCGGCGCGCATGATCGCCTTCTGGATCCGCGAATAGGTCATGCAACGGCAGAGATTGCCGTCCATATGCGCTACGACCTCTTCCCTGGTCGGATTGGGATTCTTCGCCAGTAGCGAGGCCGCCTGCATGATCTGCCCGGATTGGCAGTAGCCGCATTGCGGCACCTGCTCGGCGATCCATGCCTTCTGCAAGGGATGATCGCCCTTGGCGGAAAGGCCTTCGATGGTGGTGATCTTCTTGCCGGCGACGTCGCCGACCATGGTCTGGCACGAGCGCACCGCTTCGCCGTTGACGTGCACGGTGCAGGCCCCGCACAACCCGGCACCGCAACCGAACTTGGTACCGGTCATCTGCAATTGCTCGCGGATCGCCCAGAGGAGCGGCGTGTCGTTCGCCGCATCCACGGACAGACTCCGCCCGTTGATGGTGAGAGTTGGCATAGGCGTCTTCCCCTGCCGGTGCATGAAGCCGCTTACGGCGGCAACTTGAATGGCGGACGCCCACCGGGCTGGCGCCAGCCTTGGCCGCAAGCATGATCGCGTTCAGCGGCCGAGGCAAATGCAATTTGGAACGAGTCGAAAAAACTGTCTCCGCATCCGCTCGTTGTGCGCCGCGCCAAGGGCCAACGCAGCTACTGGACACAACAGCGGCGTGAGTCAGGCATGCGTGGCACGGCGACGCCGGCGGTTTCCTCCGAGTAACCCAGCAGGCTAGGATGCGTGAGGAGAACAAGAGCAACAAACAACAAGGGTAAGCGAAATGCCGAAAATCAACCGGGACGGCGTCGGGATCTACTACGAGGTTCACGGCAACGGGCCGCCATTGCTACTCACCCACGGTTATTCCTCGACGTCGGCGATGTGGCATGGGCAGGTTGATGCACTGGCAAAGGATCACATGCTGATCCTGTGGGACATGCGCGGTCACGGCCAGTCCGACTATCCCGATGATCCCAAGGCCTACAGCGAAGCGCTGACTGTCGGCGACATGGCGGCGATCCTCGATGCGGTCGGCACGGAGCGCGCCATCATCGGCGGATTGTCGCTCGGCGGGGACATGTCGCTCGCGTTCTATCGGGCCTATCCGGAGCGGGCCCGCGCGCTGCTGATCATCGACACCGGCCCAGGCTTCAAGAAGGACAACGCGCGCGAGGCCTGGAATGCGCGTGCGCTCGCCACCGCCGAGAGGCTCGATCGCGAAGGCCTCGACGTGCTGAAATCGGCAACGCGCGAGCGCGCCACCGCCAGCCATCGCGATGCCAGGGGATTGGCGCTCGCCGCACGCGGCATGCTGACCCAGCGCGACGCCCGCGTAATCGAGCTGCTTCCCGACATCAAGGTGCCCTCGCTGATCGTGGTCGGCGCCGACGACACCCCGTTCCTCGCCGCGTCCGACTACATGGCCGCAAAAATCCCCGGCGCACAAAAGGTCGTGATCCCCGCCGCCGGACACGCCGTGAACATCGACCAGCCCAAGGCTTTTCTTGACGCGGTCGCGCCTTTCCTGAAGAACTTGCCGGGATAGCGAACAGGGACATAGGCAATGAAGCGAGCAATGTTGGCTGCGGGCGCGGTGTTGCTGTCGATGTCCGCGCAGGCCGAGCCGTTCGGCACCGTGCCGCCGCGCCAGCCCTTCGTCGCCACCTTGTCGAACAACATTCCGCTCGCTTTCGGCATGGATGCCGAACAGACTGCCCGCGCCCTCGGACAGCCGCTGCAATATGTGCGCGGGCGTCCCGGCAACGAGATCTATCTCGCGCTTCGCGACATCGGCGGCAGCGGCTTGATCCCGTACCGCCACCGCCTGTTCCTGCAATTCCGCCACGGCCGGCTGGCAGGGTGGAAGGAGGATTACGGCGAGAACTGGATGTGGGAGTAAGGTGTATCTCCTCATGGTGAGGAGCGCCCCAGGCGCGTCTCGAACCATGAAGGCCCGGCTGCTGCATCTCGGCCTTTCATCCTTCGAGACGCGCGCGAAGGGCGCGCTCCTCAGGATGAGGAGAGAGCTGAAATTTCGGATCGACAACCAAGAAGGACAACCCGCGTGGGACAAGACATCAAACTGACGGCGTCCGACAATTTCCAGCTCGGCGCCTATCGCGCCGATCCCGCAGGCACCCCGAAGGGCGCGGTTGTGGTGATCCAGGAGATCTTTGGCGTCAATCACCACATCCGCTCGGTCTGCGACCGTCTCGCCGGCGAAGGCTATGTCGCGATCGCGCCTTCGATCTTCGACCGGACCGCACCGAACTTCCAGTCGGGCTATACGCCCGACGAGATCGCCGAGGCGCGCAAGTTCGTCGCCAATCCAGACTGGGCGGCGATGCTGCGCGACACCCAGGCCGCAATCGATGCGGTGAAGAGCATCGGCCCGGTCGGCATCATCGGCTTTTGCTTAGGCGGCAGCATCGCCTTCGTCGCGGCGACGCGGCTGACCGGCCTGAAGGCCGCGATCGGCTATTACGGCGGCGCGGTCGTGCGCTTTGCCGATGAGACGCCGAAGGTGCCGACCCAGCTGCATTTTGGCGAGAAGGATGCCGGCATTCCCTTGACCGACGTCGAAACCGTCAAGTCGAAGCGGCCGGACGTGGAGGTGTTCATCTATCCCGGCGCCCAGCACGGCTTCCATTGCGACGAGCGTGCCAGCTACGACAAAGCCAGCGCCGACATCGCCTGGCCGCGCAGCATGGCATTCTTCGCGAAGCATTTGGCGTAGAGCGCAATCTCACCGTCGTCATTCCGGGATGCACCGCAAACCGGTGCAGACCCGGAATCCATCTGGCCGCAGAGTTGGCCGCGCGATGGATTCCGGGCTCATCGCTGCGCGATGCCCCGGAATGACAGCGGAGAGGGGCGCGCTGTGTCTCAAAGCAGGAATCGGGTGGCTGCATCCCGCCGCTCGGCGATAGAGCTGGCCGATCACGCCAACTCACGCCGGAACATCGCCATGCAGCAGGCTATCACGCACCTCGTCATCCGCAATCCGTTCGCAACCATGGACGTCCCCTCGCCAGATGATTCCGAGGTGACGGATTATGCCGCAACAGCTGCGCTGCCCGGCGATGCGGCAGACGACAATGCGCCGGCATGGGCAGCAATCGCGGCGCCATCCGATCCGCTCGAAGGCACCTGGGGGAGCCGCTGGAAAGGCGGTGCCGACCCGACTATCGCGGGCGATAGGCCGGAGAAGTGGAAGCAAGGGCGCGCCGAAGTGCGGGTTGCGGGCCGTCGCGTTTATCTTCGCTTCGATTGGGACAATGGCCGCCGGCACGGGCTGATCGATGCTTCGCGCGATGGTGCGCGCCTGGTCGGAAAATACGTCAACCTGACCACGCCTACGATCACGCGGCCATGGATCGGGCGCGTGGTCGATGCGAACAGGATCGACGGATGTTTTCCGAACGGACGCCTGGATTTCAGGCGGTGAGCTAGAACCAGCGCTCGCCGACGAACACGGTGTCGCCGGGGTTGAGCGGGGTGCCGAGCGGCACCACGGCGCGCATGGAGCCGCCATTCTCGGTGTGCGTGACGGTGACCACGTCGCGCTTGGCGCGCGGCGAGAAGCCGCCGGCGATCGCGACCGCGCTCTCGACCGTCATGTTCGGCACATAAGGATATTGGCCGGGCGCGGTGACTTCGCCGAGAATGAAGAACGGGCGATAGGCCTCGATCTCCACCGCCACCGAGGGCTCGCGGATGTAGCCGTTGCGCAGCCGCGCGGCGATCTCGCCGGCAAGGCCTGCGGTGGTGCGGCCGCGCGCCGGCACCGCGCCGATCAGCGGCATGGTGATGGAGCCGCCGGCGTCGATGGCATAACTGTTGGTGAGGCCTTCCTGGCCGTAGACCACGACGCGCAGCTTATCGCCGGCGTCGAGATGATAGGAGGCGTCATAGCGCACGGGGGCCGGCATCGGCGCGGCGTAGCCCACCGGCATGGGTGCGGGCGAAGCGGCAAACGAATTGCGCAGCGCGCCGATGGCGCCGCCACCGTCGGCAACGACGACCGGCTGCGGAGCGCTGTAGGGCTGGCCATAGGCCATGGAGTCGAGATCGGGACGGGGCTGCATCACCGCGACGGGACCGGCCGTCTGCATGCAGCCGCCAAGGGTCAGCGCGGCGGACGCTGCCAGGGCCACTGCCGAGATCGTCGATCGAAACGCGCGTGCAACTGGCACCGGACCCATCCCTCGAAACGAGACGGCTCCAGTGATGCACCGGTTATGGTTAATAAAGGGTTGAGCGGCACCCCTCCCCTGGAGGGGGAGGGTAAGAGGCGCGCGCGGTCGCGATGAGTAAGCGACTTACCCGCTCACACCGACACCGATCGGGCAGGACACGCCGGTGCCGCCCAGGCCGCAATAGCCGGCGGGGTTCTTCGCCAGATATTGCTGATGGTAGTCCTCGGCGAAATAGAATTCGCCTGATGGCGCGATCTCGGTGGTGATGGTGCCGAGACCTTTGGCTGCGAGCGCCTTCTGATAGAGCGCCTTCGACTCGTCGGCCGCTTTCTTCTGCGCATCGGAACAGGTGTAGATCGCGCTTCGGTACTGCGTGCCGACATCGTTGCCCTGACGCATGCCCTGCGTCGGGTTGTGGCTCTCCCAGAACGTCCTCAACAGCTTCTCGTAGGAGATCTTGCTCGGATCGAATACGACCAGCACCACTTCGGTGTGGCCGGTGCGGCCCGAACAGGTCTCTTCATAGGTCGGGTTCGGCGTGTGGCCGCCGGCATAGCCGACAGCGGTGGTGTAGATGCCGTCGCCGAGCTGCCAGAATTTGCGCTCGGCGCCCCAGAAGCAGCCGAGCCCGAACACCGCCTGCTCGAAGCCGGCGGGATAAGGCGCATGCAGCTTGCGGCCGTTGACGAAATGGGTGGCCGCGGTCGGAATGGCCTGCGCGCGGCCGGGCAGCGCCTCAGCTGCGCTCGGCAACGCGGTGGTCTTGCGCATGAACAGCATGATGAGATCTCCGGGGGCGAGCCGTCCGTCGCCTGAGCCAGATGCTCACGCGGCGTGCTCGCAATTCGGGTGGGAATATAGGGCTCTACGCTGGCGGGGGCAGCACTGTTACGCCGCGCGCCGCTCCATCCCGGCGCGAATTGAAGATCAATCGCGGCGGGAATTGAAGGTCAATCCCGGGAATAGCCGATCAGCGGTTTCCGCGGCCGGAACAGGATCATCAGCAGGATGCCAAGAATGCCGAGGACGGCAAAGACCGGCTGATCCAGCAACAGGCGGATCACCGAGGTCCAGAGCCAGGGCGCCTTGGCCTCGACCCAGGTGCGGAAGGCCGCCTGGCTGGCCTGATTGATGTCGTTCCAGAACTGGCCGAACCGAGTGAACTTGAGGGTCTGGTCGGCCACCCAACGGGCCCCGTCATAGACCATGAAGATGACCCCGCCGGCGAGCAGCAACAGCCCAATCAGTCGGAAAAACCCGCGGATCATGCCTCACCTTATATGGTCGTCCGATCGGAGGACCCAAACAAAACGCCGCCAGCCAATAGCCGGGCGACGGCAGAAATTCAACCTCTTCAGGGCGTTACGGCGCCCCAGAAGGCGCCTTGGGCCCGCTTTTCCAGCCTGGAAAGCGTTGACGGTGCCGAAGACCCTCTCTATAAGGGCGCCAACTGGCGGTGGGCGCAATCCTGCCGCCGCTGTTCTTTGAGCAGTCGCAGGCCCCTCGAGCTCATAAGCTCTTGGAGGCCTCATGTTCCCGGGACAGCCCAGCAACCGAACACCCTAAATCCGAGCGTCGATTACGCGGTCAAGCAAGCCGGCGCTACCCGACCAAGACGCGACCGGTACCCGCAAAGGATATTGAGACCATGGCCAATACCACTTCCGCCAAGAAAGCGACGCGCAAGATCGCCCGCCGCACCGCCGTCAACAAGTCGCGCCGCACGCAGATGCGCGGTGCCGTGCGGACCGTCGAGGAAGCCATCAAGACCGGCGACCGCGCCGCCGCCGTGAAGGCGCTCGCGACCGCCGAGCCCGCTTTGATGCGCGCCGCCCAGCGCAACATCATTCACAAGAATAACGCCAGCCGCAAAGTCTCGCGACTCACCGCGCAGATCGCCAAGCTCGCCAAGTAACGCGCCAGCAACGGCGGAGCATCGATCGACTGATCGATCGAACATCGCACGCGTCAAACAGCCCGGCATCGCGCCGGGCTTTTTGTTGCCTGTCATAATTCACGCAAGCCGTCACGCCATGATCGATCTTCGATTGGAAGACGCGCACTTCGAAGACGTGAGCCTGGAAGGCGTGACCCCAGAAGATCTGCACCGCCTGCGCTATCGTTCGTCCGTAGTTCTACCTGCCGATGTCTTGCAACAGCGGAAACTTTCACTGCGTTGCAAAAACCCCTGCGCCGCGGGGCTAAGATGAATTCGTGCGCGCAAGAGTTCTGCACACCGTAGATTCACCGGAAGGTGTGCGGCAGTGGAGTTACCCTGTGAAACGAGACTCAAAAAACGATGTCTCGCTAATCACTTATCGACATAGTGAGCGCAAGCATTTGGAAAATTCGCCGACACATCCGGCGCATGACGAATTTGTAAAAATTTTTTTAGCAGTGACTGAGAAATGTCACATGATGCCCGGCATTCTCGATTCTGCGCACGAATCCAAAAACTTGCTTCGGAGCCTGTGAACAACCCGTGCGCGGCGTTAACCGACGTCAAGTTTTTTTGGCGGCTCAAGTGTGAATCAATTCGTTGCGAGTCTTTCCGCTTAGTGTATTCCTTAGGTCGTCAGCGGCGCCCACGATCTTCAGACCAGCGCGGTTTAGGAAACGGGGCGAGCGTGCAAATCGGCGGCGGTGGGCACGTAGGCGACGCTTCAAAAAGTGATGTCGGTTCAAAACCCACAGCAATGTGGGAATGGTAGCTCTTTGTCTGAATGTCTCCAAGCGGGATCTGATGATCCTGCGCGCCAAGGCGCACAAGAGAGATGTCGCGAAGCTACCCCGACGCGCATGAGGGCGAAGTCGAGCGGACGACGAGTATACGGGCGGGCATCTGCGACTTCAGTGCGCGGTTGTCTTTTGGACACGCAGGACCTTGCCGTGAGCAATCACGGCAGGACGGGGAGGTATCATGTCTTACGGACTCAACGCGGTATTGAAACTCGCCTTCTTTTCGAACGATGCCGGTTTAGATCAGTCCGACCTCCAGCCTCCCGCGTGTGACGGAGCGCCAAGTACGCGCTGACCTCGCGAACCCTCCATCTCTGACATCGCTGACCGGACGCGGCGTTCTCGCCGAGCGGCGGAGCCATGTCTGACGATGGACTCGCCCTGAGGTCGCCCCATGACAGAAACCCTGGCGGCAGGAACTCTGCATGGCGCTCACCACGCAACTAAATCTCTCAAGAGAAGTTTTCTGACGATGACAATGGAACAGGATCGCTGGTCACGCGTGAAGGGTCGGCTGCGCTCGAGCGTTGGCGAGGACGTTTACACGAGCTGGTTTGCGCGCATGGATCTGGAAGGCGTGCAGGACGAGAGCGTGCGGCTCTCGGTGCCGACGCGCTTCCTGAAGAGCTGGATCCAGGCCCATTATGCCGAGCGCGTGCTGTCGTGCTGGCAGGCCGAGATGCCGGAAGTGCATCGCATCGACCTCACCGTTCGCTCCGCGGTGCGTCCGGTGGCGCAGCCGAAGGAAGCGCCCGCCCCGGTCGAGGCGCGCCGCGCGCCGACGCCGGAATTGCGCTCGACCGCGACCGCGCCGGTCTCGGCCAATCACGACGCGCTCGGCGGCTCGCCGCTCGATCCGCGCCTGACCTTTGCGAGCTTCGTCGTCGGCCGCTCCAACACGCTGGCGCATGCGGCTGCGCGTCAGGTCGCGGAAGGTCGCCGCGGCGACCCCGTGATGTTCAACCCGCTCTACATCCATGCCGGCGTCGGCCTCGGCAAGACGCATCTGCTCCAGGCGGTGACCTGGGCCGGCAATTCCGGCAACGAGCGCAAGGTGCTGTATCTCACGGCGGAAAAGTTCATGTACGGCTTCGTCGCCGCGCTGAAGACGCAGACGGCGCTGGCGTTCAAGGAAGCGCTGCGCGGCATCGACGTGCTGGTCATCGACGACCTGCAGTTCCTGCAGGGCAAGTCGACCCAAGCCGAGTTCTGTCACACGCTGAACGCGTTGATCGACGCCGGCCGCCAGGTCGTGATCGCGGCCGACCGTCCGCCGTCCGATCTCGAAAGCCTCGATGATCGCGTCCGCTCGCGGCTCGCCGGCGGCCTCGTGGTCGAGATGGGCTCGCTCGGCGAAGAGCTGCGCCACGGCATCCTCAAGTCGCGCGTTGCAGCCGCCCGCACCCATCATGCGACGTTCGACGTGCCCGAGGAGGTGCTGCATTATCTGGCGCGCACCATCACCCATAACGGCCGCGACCTCGAAGGCGCGATCAACCGCCTCCTGGCGCATTCCAAGCTCAACAACCAGCCGGTGACGCTGGAGATGGCCGAGCGCGAGGTGCGCGACCTGGTGCGGCCGCAGGAGCCGAAGCGGATCAAGATCGAGGATATCCAGCGCGTGGTGGCGCGGCAGTATAATGTCAGCCGCTCCGACCTCTTGTCGTCGCGCCGCACCGCCAACGTGGTGCGCCCGCGGCAGGTTGCGATGTATCTCGCCAAGACGCTGACCCTGCGCTCGCTCCCGGAGATCGGCCGCCGCTTCGGCGGGCGCGACCACACCACGGTGCTGCACGCCGTGCGCAAGATCGAGGCGCTGGTCTCCAAGGACACCGCGCTGTCGGAGGAAGTGGAGTCGCTGAAGCGCCAGCTTCAGGAATAAACGCCTATTTCTTTCACCTCTCTCCGCCCCGCGGGGAGAGGTCGAATGCGATCGCAGATCGAATTCGGGTGAGAGGAGCCTCCGCGCATCCAACTCTCACCCCCCCCTTTCGAAGACTCCCCCTCACCCCAACCCTCTCCCCGCAGGCGGGGCGAGGGAGCACACTACGTCTGGACGGCGGCTGGAATTTTTGCCCGTAAATCGTGGGGAACTGGCCCCGATCCCTTGAATCCGGGGGCCATCCGCGCCACCTTGCGCGACCCTGACGGCTTTGGTCATATCGGTCGGATGACCCGGCCGACCGGGGTCATCGGTGCCGCGGCGCTTTTCGGCTGCCCGGCTTTTTACATCTTGGGGATCGGGCGAGTAGTGCAATGAAGGTTACGGTCGAACGCGCGCAACTCCTGAAGTCACTGGGCCATGTCCACCGCGTGGTCGAACGCCGCAACACGATTCCGATCCTCGGCAACGTGCTGGTCCGGGCCGAGAACGCCAAGCTGTCGTTGAAGGCGACCGACCTCGATCTCGAGGTGACGGAAACGTTGCCTGCGGAAACCGCGACAGCGGGTTCCACCACCGTGCCGGCGCACATGTTCTACGACATCGTGCGCAAGCTGCCTGATGGCTCGCAGATCGTGCTGGAGGCCGACGGCGACCGCGCCGTGCTGGCGATCCGCGCCGGCCGCTCGCGCTTCACGCTGCAGACGCTGCCGGAGAACGACTTCCCGGATCTGGCCGCCGGCGACATGTCGCATTCCTTCTCGCTCGCCGCCAAGGACATCAAGCGACTGATCGACCGCACCCAGTTCGCGATCTCGACGGAAGAGACGCGCTATTATCTCAACGGCATCTATCTGCACGCCGCCGGCACCGCCAAGGCCGCGACCCTGCGCGGCGTCGCCACCGACGGCCACCGCCTCGCCCAGCTCGACCTGGTGCAGCCCAAGGGCGCCGAGGGCATGCCCGGCGTGATCGTGCCGCGCAAGACCGTCGGCGAGGTGCAGCGCCTGATCGAGGACACCGACGCCGAGATGACCATCGAGCTGTCGCAGGCCAAGATCCGCTTCACCATCGGCAACGTCGTGCTGACCTCGAAACTGATCGACGGCACCTTCCCCGATTACGGCCGCGTCATTCCGCAAGGCAACGACAAGGAGCTCGTCGTCGACAAGAAGGATTTTGAGAACGCGGTCGACCGTGTCTCCACCATCTCCAGCGAGCGCGGCCGCGCGGTGAAACTGTCGCTGTCGGCCGGCAAGCTGGTGCTGTCGGTGACCAACCCGGATTCCGGCAGCGCGACCGAAGAGCTCGAGGTCGAATACGCCTCCGACGCCCTCGATATCGGCTTCAACTCCCGCTATCTGCTCGACATCGCCGCCCAGATCGAAGGCGACGTCGCAACGCTCAAGCTCGCCGATCCCGGCTCGCCGACCCTGGTGCAGGACCGCGACGACAAGAGCGCGCTGTATGTGCTGATGCCGATGCGGGTGTGAGGCGATTTCTCTCCTCTCGTCATGGCTGGGCTTGACCCGGCCATCCATCGAACAAGATGACCTATTGGGTGTATATCCTCGCTAGTAAGCCCGGTGGAACGCTCTACATCGGTGTCACGAACAATCTGATCCGGCGCGTCTACGAACATCGCGAAGGTCTGGCCGATGGCTTCACCAAACGTTACGGAGTGAAGACTCTGGTCTATTTCGAGGCGCATGACACGATCGCCGCTGCCCTTCAGCGCGAGAAAAATATGAAACACTGGTCACGCGAGTGGAAGATCGATTTGATCGTGAAGGGCAATCCCGCGTGGCAAGACCTATATGATGAAATTGCCCGCTGAAGCGGGCGATGGATTGCCGGGTCAAGCCCGGCAATGACAGAAGTAACATGACCCCCTCCCGCATTCACCGCCTGACGCTGACGCATTTTCGCAATTACCGGGCGGCGGGGCTCGAGACGGCGGCTGACCTGGTGGCGCTGGTCGGGCCGAACGGGGCGGGCAAGACCAATTGCATCGAGGCGATCTCGTTCCTGTCGCCCGGACGGGGCCTGCGGCGCGCCACGCTGGAGGACGTCGCCGACAACCAGGGCGACGGCTCCTGGGCGGTGTCGGCGCAGGTCGAGGGCGCGCTGGGGCTGGCGACGCTCGGCACCGGCATCGAGCCGCCGCGCGCGGACACCGCGGTGAGCCGGCGCTGCCGCATCGACCGCGAGCCGGTGGGCTCGGCCAGCGCCTTCGGCGACCACATCCGCATGGTGTGGCTGACGCCGGCGATGGACGGGCTGTTCATGGGCGCAGCCTCCGAGCGACGGCGCTTCTTCGACCGCCTGGTGCTCGCCATCGACAACGAGCATTCCAGCCGCATCAACGCGCTGGAGCGTTCCTTGCGCTCGCGCAACCGCCTGCTCGAGACCCGCAATTACGACGACCATTGGTGCGACGCGATCGAGCGCGAGACCGCGGAGCTCGCGGTCGCGGTCGCGGCAACGCGCGGCCAGACCGCGGCAAGGCTGACCGGCATGCTCAACGCGCGCGCACAGGCCTCCGCCTTTCCCTCGGCGCGAATCGCGCTCGACGGCTGGATGGAGAACGCACTGCTGGAGGAGACCGCGACCTCGGTCGAGGACCGCTACCGCCAGATCCTGCGCGACAACCGTCCGCGCGATGCCATCGCCGGCCGCACCACCGACGGCCCGCATCTCACCGACCTCCAGGTCGTTTACGCACCGAAGAACATGCCGGCGCGCGATGCCTCGACCGGCGAGCAGAAGGCGCTGCTGATCGGCCTCGTGCTGGCGCATGCGAGCCTGGTCGCCGAAATGACCGGCATCGTGCCGCTGCTGCTGCTCGACGAGGTCGTCGCGCATCTCGACCCGAACCGGCGCGCCGCGCTGTTCGACGAGCTGAAGACGCTCGGCGCGCAGGTGTGGCTGACGGGCGCCGACCCTGCCGCCTTCGCCGACATCGGCGCGGGAGGCGAAGTGTTTGACGTCGAGAGCGGACGAGTCTCCGCTCGAAGCCAGCAGCGCGATTGAACCCGGCCGTTTCCGTTAGCGACTAGCTGCTTGAGGCCGCAAGACGCGGCCATCGCGCGAATATCTCGGACACGCGCGATATCCTTCGCAGTATTCTTGGAGCATCGGCATGACGACGGTGAGGCATGGGGCGCGAGCTCCGGCACGATGGCAATTGTTTGCGTGCGGCCTCGCTCTCCTCGCAAGCTGCCTGCTCGCGGCCAGTGCCGGCGCGTTCGTGTCCAATCTGCCGCAATTGTTCTCGTCCGCGCTGACGCTGGACCCCGCCGCCAAGCTGCCGGCGCCGACCCGCTACCTCTATCGCGGCACCCACACCACCGTGATGCCCGGAATCGCGGCACCGCTCCGCACCAGGCTCGAAACCACCGTGCCTGCACAGCTCGGCGACGTCCTCGCCTTCTATCGCACGGAGCTCGGAAAGCTCGGCTGGCAGGAGCAGCGCGACGGCGCAGTGATCGCAGCCGATCACGTCCAGCTCGCCTTCACCTCGCCGCTGGGGCCCGCCGCACTGGAGCTCGCCCGCAGGGACAGCAGCACCTCGATTCACCTCGTGCAGAAGAACGCCGATGCGGCGACGCGGGCGAATATCATGCCCGAGCCCGGCCAGGCCAAGCTGGTGTTCAACAATATCAGCGGCGAGGACGCCGTGCTCACGATCGACGCGCGGACCATCAAGCGTGCCGCCGGCACCAACGCGGTATCGCTGGATCTGCCGCCCGGCAGATATTCCTACGAGCTGAGCGCGCCGGACCGCCCGGCCACCACCAATACAATCACCATTGCCGCCGGCGATGCCTGGGAGCTCTCGCTTGGGCGCGACGGCGACGTCCGGCCTCCACTCCAGCTGTATTGAGGCGTCCCGGGGCCTTCGGCGGTCTTTGACCCTCACCGGTTCCTGCCGCGACTTCTCGTCAGAGGCCGCGCCGACGGTGCCGCAGTCCGCAATTGCGCGCGAGCCGGTGCGCTGCGCCACGCCCCTGGAGAATTGACCATGTTGAGGATGACGCGCGGGACGCAAGTCCCGACTCGATGGCGGCTGCTTGCATGCGGCCTCTTCCTGGTGGCGAGCTGCTCCATCGCAGCCGGCGCCGACGAGGGCATCGCCGACGTCCACGCGCTGCCGCAGCTCGAGGGTGCGGTGGAGGACACCACGCGCCCCGATCCCTACCGCGTCGAATATCGCGTGCCGACGCCGCAAGCCGCGACCTCGCAGGCGGTGCGGAAGCTCCTGAGCGCCGACGGCTGGGTGCCCTATGTGCTGCCGCTGGAGGAGAAGAGCACCACGCTGAAATTCAAGAAGGGGCGGCAGGGCCTGTCCGTTCACTTCACGCAAGCGCTCGGCCGCCCCGATCAGTCCGTGGTGTATTACACCACCGACCGGATCTATTCGGACGTGCCGTTCCCCGACGGCGCGAGCGACCTTGTGTTCGACGGCACCAGGCCCTATCTCGGCTGCATCGCGCCCGGCGCGCTCGATGCCATATCGGATTTCTACACCGGCCAGATGGAGGCGATCGGCTGGCGCAAGCTCACCGCGGAAACGGCCGCGCGCTGGACCAGTGCCGGCCTCGATGAGACCGTGCCGAACGGCGTGCGCGCCTTCTACGACCATCCCGAGGGCGACACGACGCAGTTCTATAAGCAGAAGCCGGTGATGCTGACGCTGACGCGCCGCGACGACGGCCGGACCAATGTCGACATCCGGATCGCACCGTTCGTGCTGCCCGCCGATCTCAAGGCCGATAGCGACATCGCCGGCCTGCCGCGGCCGAGCCCGACCAAGTCGGCCAGAGGCCTCGGCAGCGCGAGCTCCAACAAGCGCGAGATGAGTGCTGCCGCAATGGCCGAGCTGCCTGCCGTGCTCGCCTTCTATCACCGCGAGCTCGCAGCGCGCGGCTGGCGGGAAGACGGCAGCGCGCCGCTCGCCCCTGGCGACGAGATCGCGATCAAGGTCTCCAACACTGATGAGACCGGCGTGCTGCGGCTCGGCCGCAAATATGATTTCACCATGGTCAGCCTGACCACGCAGGTGACGGAATCCGCGCTCGCCGCGCGCGCCAAGGCGAAGAAGGACACCGACGAGAAGTTCCTTGCGGATGCGCTGGGTACGGCCAAGCAGGTCATCGCCGCCGACGAAGCAAGGCGCAAGGTGCAGGCGGCCGCGCTGTCCGATGCGCCGCTGAATGCGCTCGCAGGCAGCAACACGCCGGTGCCGCTGCCGGAGACCGCCGAAGGCGTGACGTTCGAAGGCAATGGCGGCCATCTCGAATTCTCCTCCAGCTCGAGCGTCAAGGCCCTCACCGCGTTCTATCGCGCATCGCTCAAGCCCGCAGGCTGGAAGGAGCAGCCCTCCGTGATCAACCAGCCCAACATGGCGGTGATGGAATTCTCCAAGGGCGGCAAGTCGATCTCGATGACGGTCATGCAGATGGGTCCGAAGGTGAACGTTCGCGCCAGCGGATCGGCTCTCGTGGTGGCTGCGGCGATCCCGGAGGTGCAGGCCAAATCCTCCGAGCCGCTCAAGCTTGACACCGAATCTCAGTTGCCCGTGCCGACGCAGCGCTCGTCGACCTCGCTCGCCACCTCGAAATTCCCGGGTAGCGAGACGCCGTTCCGCCGCGAACTCGAAGCCAGCATCCCCGCCCCGCTCGGCGACGTCCTGGCCTTCTACCGCACCGAGCTTGGCAAGCTCGGCTGGCAGGAAAAGACCGGCGGAGCCGCCGTGTCCGCGGAACGCGCGCAGATCGACTTCACCTCGCCACAAGGACCGGCCGTGCTCAGGCTTGGCCGCGCCAGGAGCGAGACCACGGTCAACCTGGTCCAAAAAAATCCGGATGCCGCGGCCAAGGCCGACATCATTCCGAAGGCGGGACAAGCCCGGCTGGTGATGGGCAACATGGGCGACAAGGAAGCCTCGCTCGCGATCAACAGGCAAACCGTGAAGATCGCGGCCGGCGCCGGCGGCCCGCAATCGCCGAAGGGCCCGATGCTCGATCTGCCGCCGGGCAAGTACCAATACGCGCTGCGTGTAGGCGGGCAGCCCGCCCGCACCGAGACCCTCACCGTCGCCGCCGGCGATGCCTGGGGTCTGCTGGTGGGGCCAAGCGGCGACGTGCTGCCGCTGCAGATGTATTGAGGTGCCGGGCTTGTCCCGGCCATCCCCATCTTTGTTGCGGGAAGCCCGGGCATGACAGGCGCCCGCGTGAAGGCGCCTGAAGGGGCTCAGAACACCCACTTCCAAGCCCGCAAAAACCACGCCCTTCCGAGCCCCAAACGGCCCCTCGAATCGCGCTTTTTTCGAGCTCCGGAATCGGCCTTCAAACGCCTTGAAAACTGGCCAAAAATCCCTATCTGCTCAAAGGGTTGCGACAGCATACTTTGCGCTAGGCGCAATGCCCCTTTCGTGGCACAAATAGCCCTGCAAATCAGCGCTTTTTGCGCCGCTGATTCGGGCGACATTTCGAAGGCCTCTCATGACAGAACCTGCTCGGCAGCCCGCTGCCGAAAACGAGCCCTCCAATCCGAGCGAATACGGTGCGGAATCGATCCGCGTGCTCAAGGGTCTCGACGCCGTCCGCAAGCGCCCTGGCATGTATATCGGCGACACCGATGACGGCTCGGGCCTGCACCACATGGTGTACGAAGTCGTTGACAACGCGATCGACGAAGCGCTGGCGGGCCACGCCACGCGCGTCGAGGTCGTGCTCAACGCCGACAATTCCGTCACCGTGCGCGACGACGGCCGCGGCATTCCCGTCGACATCCACAAGGGCGAAGGCATCTCGGCAGCCGAGGTCATCATGACCCAGCTCCACGCCGGCGGTAAGTTCGACCAGAACTCCTACAAGGTTTCCGGCGGCCTGCACGGCGTCGGCGTCTCCGTCGTCAATGCGCTGTCGAGCAAGCTCGGCCTGCGGATCTGGCGCGACGACAAGGAGCACTATATCGAGTTCGCCCACGGCGATGCCGTGGCGCCGCTGAAGGTGGTCGGCGACGCACCTGGCAAGCGCGGCACTGAAGTGACGTTCCTGGCCTCGACCGAGACCTTCAAGAACATCGAATATGATTTCGCCACGCTCGAGCATCGCCTGCGCGAGCTCGCCTTCCTCAATTCCGGCGTCAACATCGTCCTCTCCGACATGCGCCACGCAGTCGAGAAGCGCGAGGAGATGTTCTATTCCGGCGGCGTCGAGGAGTTCGTCAAATATCTCGACCGCAACAAGAAGGCACTGGTGCCGGCGCCGATCATGGTGCGCTCGGAGGCCAACGGCATCGGCGTCGAGGCTGCGCTGTGGTGGAACGACAGCTACCACGAGAACGTGCTGTGCTTCACCAACAACATCCCGCAACGCGACGGCGGCACCCATCTCGCCGGTTTCCGCGGCGCGCTGACGCGCCAGGTCAACGGCTATGCCGAGGCCAACGCCAAGAAAGAGAAGATCGCGCTGACCGGCGACGATTGCCGCGAAGGTCTCACCGCCGTGCTGTCGGTGAAGGTGCCGGACCCGAAGTTCTCGTCGCAGACCAAGGACAAGCTGGTGTCCTCGGAAGTGCGCCCCGTGGTCGAGAACGTCCTCAACGAGGCGCTTGCCGCCTGGTTCGAGGAGCACCCGTCCGAGGCCAAGATGATCGTCGGCAAGGTGATCCAGGCCGCCGCGGCCCGTGAAGCTGCGCGAAAAGCGCGCGAGCTGACGCGCAAGAGCCCGCTCTCGGTCTCCTCGCTGCCCGGCAAGCTCGCCGACTGCCAGGAAAAGGATCCGGCAAAGTCCGAGCTTTTCATCGTCGAGGGCGACTCGGCAGGCGGCAGCGCCAAGCAGGGTCGCAACCGCGAATTCCAGGCGGTGCTGCCGCTGCGCGGCAAGATCCTCAACGTCGAGCGCGTCCGTCCCGACAAGATGCTGTCGTCGGAGCAGATCGGCACGCTGATCACCGCGCTCGGCACCGGCATCAGCGACGAGTTCTCGGTCGAGAAGCTGCGCTATCACAAGATCATCGTGATGACGGACGCCGACGTCGACGGCGCCCACATCCGCACGCTGCTGCTGACGTTCTTCTACCGGCAGATGCGCGACATCATCGACGGCGGCTATCTCTACATCGCCCAACCGCCGCTCTATAAGGTCAGCAAAGGCAAATCCGAGCAATATCTGAAGGACGAGCGGGCGCTGGAAGATTATCTGATCGACGCCGGGCTCGACGATTGCGTCTACATCCCCGGCACCGGCGGCGACCGCAGCGGACGCGATCTGCGCGCGCTGGTCGACGATGCCCGCGTCGTCCGCAGCATCCTGCGCAGCTTGCACAGCCGCTATAACCGCAAGGTGGTCGAGCAGGCCGCCATCACCGGCGTGCTGAACAAGTCGGTCTACGGCAACCCCGAGAACGCCATCGCCGCGGCGCAATACATCGCAACCCGGCTGGACAGCCAGGCCGAGGAGGTCGAGCGCGGCTGGGTCGGACAGTTCGTCGAAGGCCAGGGTTTCCTGTTCGAGCGTACCGTGCGCGGCGTCAAGGAAGCCGCCGTCATCGACGACGCGCTGCTCGGCTCGGCCGAAGCCCGCAAGCTCGACGAGTACACGCCCAAGCTCCAGGACGTCTACGCGCGCTCCGGCAAGCTGCGCCGCAAGGATAGCGAGCATGTGGTGCACGGCCCGTCCGACCTGTTCGAGGCCGTGACTGAAGCCGGCCGCAAGGGCATCGCGCTGCAGCGCTACAAAGGTCTCGGCGAGATGAACCCGGAGCAGCTCTGGGAGACCACGCTGAACACCGACGCGCGCTCGCTGCTGCAGGTGAAGGTCAAGGAGGTCGACGAGGCCGACGACATCTTCACCAAGCTGATGGGTGACGTGGTCGAGCCCCGTCGCGACTTCATCCAGGAACACTCGCTCAGCGCGACGATCGATATCTGAGGCCGTTGGGCTTGGACTTGGTCGGCCCCCGCCACGGACACGGATCACCTCTCCCCGTCGGGGAGAGGTGACCGGCCCTGAACCTCCCTACCCGCCATCGCGACGAAACGGCATGCCCCCGCAAGGCCAATTCCGGCCGGGAAATGTCGCGCCATGACCGCCTCTGCAACGACAAGTTCCGCCGCGCCCTCACGCCGCCTCGGCATCATCGGCAGCATTGTCGGCGTGCTGGCGCTGATGGCGGCCGTGTTGCCGCATTGGGTCGTGCCGATCGTGTTTCCGCCGCCGCCCGCAGACAAGGTGATCGTCGACACCGGACATCGCATCAAGGACCGCATCGTCGCAAAGGTGAAGGGCGTGGAGTATCAGGCTCCGAGGCCTGAGAAGTCGGCCGGACGAAGCTGGAGTGAAACCGCGTCGGTCACAGCGATCTCGCTCGGCCTGCTCGCCATCCTGCTTTCGGTGCTTTCCCTGATCTTCCGGGAGGAACGGCTCCTTGCCGCTGTCGCTGCCACACTCGGCACCGGCGCCATCGCCATCGAAATCTCCTTCATCATGATGGGGGCCCTGATCCTGATCGCGATCCTCTACGTGATCGGGAATATCATCGGGCTGTTCTAAGGGCGGGCTTGCTGCCACGGGCGCCAGACGGGCGGGTGCGAGCCCGCCCCACTACAATTGCTCCCGCGCTCAAATCTCTGTAGTTTCCGCCCGAAACAGGCCCGCCCACTCAACAGGACAGCGAGAACCCCGTGGCGCCCATCCAATACATCGTCGAGGGCGGTCACCGGCTCTCGGGCTCGATCGAGCCGTCCGGCAACAAGAATTCGGCACTGCCGATCATCGCCGCGGCGCTGCTCACCTCACATCCGGTGACGCTGGAGAACGTGCCGCGGATCCGCGACACCGAGACGCTGGTCGAGCTGATCCGCTCGGTCGGCGCGTCGGCGGAATGGACGGCCCGCAATACCCTCCATATCCACGCCAAGAGTATCCGCGCCGCCGATCTCGACCCCGAGCTGTGCGTGCGCATCCGCGCCTCGATCCTGCTCGCCGGCCCGCTGCTCGCGCGCTGCGGCGAGGTGATGCTGCCACCGCCCGGCGGCGACGTCATCGGGCGACGCCGGCTCGACACCCATGTGTTGGCGCTGGAGCAGCTCGGCGCCAAGGTCACCGCGACCGACCGGCTCGAATTCCGGGCGCCCAAGCTTGCCGGTGCGGACGTGTTCCTGGACGAGCCCAGCGTCACCGCGACCGAGAACGCGCTGGTCGCGGCGGTCGCCGCCGACGGCGTCACATATTTGCGCAACGCGGCGTCCGAGCCGCATGTGCAGGACCTCGCCAATTTCCTGGTCGCGCTTGGCGCCAAGATCGAGGGCATCGGCACCAACACCATGATCGTGCACGGGCCGGCGACGCTGGGGGAGACGACCTACAGGATCCAGCCCGACCATATCGAGGTCGGCTCACTGATCGGGCTCGCCGCGGTGACGCGCTCTCCGTTACGCATCACGCGCGCCGGCGTCGAGCATCTGCGCTCGATCCGGATGGGTTTCGAGCGGCTCGGCATCGTCTGCCGCGTCGAGGGCGACGATCTCATCGTGCCGTCGAACCAGACGTTGAAGATCCAGGACGATTTCGGCGGCCATGTGCCCAAGCTCGAGGATCAGCCCTGGCCGGCCTTTCCGGCCGACCTGATGTCGATCGCGATCGTCACCGCCACGCAATGCGAGGGCGTCATCCTGATGTTCGAGAAGATGTTCGAATCCAGGATGTTCTTCGTCGACAAGCTGATCGCGATGGGCGCGCGCATCGTACTGTGCGACCCGCACCGCGCGATCATCGCCGGTCCGAGCCGCCTGCACGGCGCGACCATGACCTCGCCCGACATCCGCGCCGGCATGGCGATGCTGCTGGCGGCGGTGTGCGCGCAAGGCACCTCCACCATCAACAACGCCGACCAGATCGAGCGCGGCTACGAGCGCATCGAGGAGCGCCTGAACGCGCTGGGCGCGAAGATCAAGCGCGTGCCGGAACGGAAGAGCTGAGGCCTCTTTCTTCCTTCTCCCCTTGCGGAAGAAGGTGGCGCGAAGCGCCGGATGAGGGGTATGCCTCCGCGAATTCAAGCAAGAATTGGACTCGCGGATAGAGCCCCTCACCCGTCTCGCCGCTTCGCGGCGATCCACCCTCTCCCGCAAGGGGAGAGCGCAAGAGAGCCATGTTTTCGTCGCTCAGGCGTGCTATTGAGCCGCCATGCTCGACACCGTCCAACATCATGCGCAGCCGCAAGCCGGCGTGCCGCAAAGCCGCCTCGCCGACGAGTTCGTCGAGACGTTGCGGCTGGCCGTGCCGCTGATGCTGACGCAGCTCGGGCAGATCGCGATGATCACGACCGATCTCGCGTTGATCGGCCGGCTCGGCGAGAATGCGGTGGCCGCGGCGGCGCTGGCGCACACGGTCTATTTCGTCAGCTTCACCTTCGGGCTCGGGCTGATGTCGGCGGTGTCGCCGCTGGCGGCGCAGGCGTTCGGCGCCGGCGATGTCAGGCGCATCCGCCGCTCCTTGCGCGTCGGGCTGTGGGTCGCGTTTCTGATCTCACTGCCGATGATGGCCTCGCCGCTCTATGGCGAGCAGATCCTGCTCGCACTCGGACAAGCGCCGCAATCGGCCGCGCTGGCGCAGCACTATCTCAACGGCCTCGCCTGGGGCATCGCGCCGGCGCTCGGCTTCATCGCGCTGCGCAGCATGATGAGCGCGGTGAACCGGCCGCAGCCGCCGCTGTGGATCACGCTGGCGGCGATCCCGGTCAATGCCGTGCTGGTCTATGCCCTGATCCACGGCCTGTTCGGCGTGCCCGAGCTCGGCCTGTTCGGCGCGGGACTCGCGACCACGATCGTCAACCTCGGCACGTTCATCGCCGTGCTCGCCATCGCCGGACTGCGAAAGCCGTTCTCGGACTACCGCCCGCTCGCCCACCTGTGGCGGATCGACTGGCCCCTGATGCGGCAATTGATCGCGCTTGGCGCACCGATCTCGTTTTCGCTGCTGCTGGAATACGGCCTATTCTCCTCGGCGGCGCTGCTGATGGGATTGATCTCGACCACCGCGATTGCCGCGCATCAGATCGCGCTGCAGGTCACCGCCGTGCTGTTCATGGTGCCGCTCGGCATCGGCATGGCGGCGACGGTGCGGGTTGGCCACGCCTTCGGCCGCGGCGAGCCGGCCGCCGTGACCCGCGCCGGGCTGGCCGCAGCCGTGCTTGGCATCGGCCTAGTCTGTGCCCTGACGATCGCGATCATTTTTGGGCGCTACCAGCTCGGCCAGCTGTTTTTCGGCAGCGGCGCCGGCAGCGCGACCACCGTCGAGCTGACCGCGACGCTGCTGCTGGTCGGCGCCACCTTCTTCATCGCCGACGGCCTGCAGACCATCATGGGAGGTGCGCTGCGCGGCATCAACGACACCAGGATGACGCTGCTGTTCGCTGCTATCGGCTATTGGGGCGTCGCTTTTCCCGTCGGCTGGGCGCTGGCCTTCCACACCGGGCTCGGCGCGGTTGGCGTCTGGGTCGGCTTCTCGGTCGGGACCTTCGTCTATGCCGGGCTGCTGATCTTGCGCTTCCGGATGCTGACGCGCAAACTGGCGGGATGATCGGGACAGTCCGCGAAGTCACCCCCAATGTCGATGCCGGCCCGCTGTTGACAGGCGCGCAGTTCATCGATGCCTTTCGCGTGGAGGTCGGCGCGATGCAATTGAGCGCCCGCGAGGCCTGCACCCGAATGGTTCTGCACGGACCGCGCTGGATCGATGCGCTGACGCGCTTGCGCAACATTCTGGTGACACCGTTCGGCTTGAAAACATCGGGTGAAGGTGCCTACGCGCCCGGCGGCTTGATTGGCCTGTTTCCTGTGGTGAGCGAGGCGCCGGAGCGGCTGGTCGCCGGCTTCAACGACTATCATCTCGATTTCCGTATCGTGGTCGATGTCGCCGGCGAGGCGACGCTTCGCCACGTCACCGTGACCACTCTGGTGAAAACGAACAATTTGCTTGGACGGACTTACCTCACACTCATCACGCCATTCCACAAGCTCGTGGCCCGCAGCATGATGGGATGCATCGTGGAGCCGGCCAGATGACGCTGTCCGTCGATCTCTTCTTCTCCTTCCGCAGCCCGTTCAGCTATCTGGCGTTGCCGAAGACGCAAAAGCTCGTCGAGAACTACGATCTCGCCGTGAACCTGCGGCCGGTCTACCCGCTCGCGGTGCGCGTGCCCGGCTTCTTCAAGAAGGCCAATCCGAACTTCATCCGCTACGTGTTGCTCGACAGCACGCGCGTGGCGCAGCACGAGGGCATTCCGTTCCGCTTTCCCAGGCCTGATCCGATCGTGCAGGACAAGACGACGTTCGACGTCGCGGCCGAGCAGCCCTATATCCACCGCCTGACCCGGCTGGGGGCGATGGCGCAGCTCGAGGGACGCGCGCTCGCATTCACCTCGGCGATCGCCAGCGTGCTGTGGGACGGTTCGGTGGCGGGATGGAACGAAGGCGATCATCTCGCGCGCGCGGCCGCGCAGGCCGGCTTCGATCTCGCCGCGATGGACGCCGCGATCAATGCCGACCCGGATCGCTACGAGCATGTGATCGCGGAGAACGAGAAAGACCACGCCGCGTCAGGCCATTGGGGCGTGCCGCCCTTCGTGTTCGAGAACGAGCCGTTCTTCGGCCAGGACCGCATCGATCTGCTGGTCTGGCGCATGGTGGCTAAGGGCCTGGCGAAGCGATAGGGCCGACATCGATGAACGCTGCCGTGTTCAGCCCACCGGGCCCGGGGTCCAATTGTCCCCTGCGAGCGGACTGACTTTCACACCAGGAATCACTCCGAGGTCCATGCTTGGATCGAAATGGCGCATCGTCCGCTCATTGAGGTCAATGATGCGGCCAGGTCGGAGCGGCCCCACGTCATTTATCTTGACAATGACCTTCTTGCCCACGGCCTCGACGAGGGCATATTTCGGCCTCGTGCCAAATTGAACCCCACCGAATTTCCGACGTAAGCTCGTCTTGATGGCGGCAGTCCAGGCAGAGGGATCATAACGCTCGCCGGTGGCTGTCTTCGGACCGCCCTCCTCCTTGCCGGGCTTGAACGGATTGTATGTGGACGCCGCGCCAACGACCGCATCGCCAGAGGCGGCATCGACGACGTTATTTGAGTGACCCCCAATCGTTTCACTTCGGGCAGCGGCAACAGAAACGGCGAGCGCAATCAGGGCGCCGCAAGTTGCGGCGCTCGAGCGGAAGAGCATCTTTAGTCCTGTGATTTTCTGGATTGTCCGGTTCCAGAACCGCAAACGTGGTCAAGCGAACGCAGCAGCGTTCATCAACTTGCGCCAATCGTTTCGCGGATTCGAGCCAACCCCTGGCTACGGAACCGTTGTGGGAACCGGAGTGGTCCTCACGTCGCGTTGAGCTTGTCGCCGATTAAGACAGAGATTGCGTCAGCAACATGACCCGATGGAACCTTGCGCATGCAGTGTCAGAATACGCAGGCAACGATCACGGCTGAACCGCGCGACGCATGCATTGCTGTCGAAACGAGTCTACGAGAATACGTATAACTCACTGCGCAACGCGCGCGGACTTGTCGGCCGAGGCCTCCGACCATTCGCCGACGACGCGGTCGAGGGCGCAGAGATTCTGATGCATCTGCTCCAGCGAGAAGCCGAGCGCGAAGAAGCGCTCGGCGGTGTCGCCGGGCTGGCCGCGGATCAGGCCGTCCTGGCGGACCGACGCGACCGCCTCGGCGTAATGCTGGAGCGCGACGTGGACGGGATGGATCGGCGGTGCGCCCGCGCCTTCGCGCAAGGCGCTAGCCGCCGAACGCAGGAAGCGGGCGATCACGGTCGACACCTCCGTCAGCGGAGCAGCTAACCGCATCTGCACCTCGACCGGCAGCGGCACCACGGTGGCGCGGCCGATCATCACGACGTCATGGCGCAGCCGCAAGACGGTGCGCAAGAGCGGGCCGGTGTCCGGCCCGCTCGACAGCCGCGCGGCGCGCTCGCGTTCGGCTTCGGCACCGATGGCATTCATCCCTACCATCGCGGTGCCGATGCCGTCCTGGATCCGGTGCAGCGCGTCGTTGTCGCGGCCGCGGGTGAGGCCTGCCAGCAGCTCGGTGAAGGCATCCGCGATCAGCTCGAGCAGGACCGCGGCGCTGGCACGAATCTGTCGCACCGCGCGCGAGGGCAGCACCAGGAACGACACCAGCAGCCCCGTGACCGCGCCGACGCCGACCTCGCTGACGCGGTCGATCGCCGAGGTCATGGGGTCGGAATGATGCATGGTAGGGACCAGCAGCACGATCACGGCTGTCACCGTGGCCGCGCTGAGGCTCGGATTGATCGCGGCGATGAAGGCGAGCGGGGCGACCGAGAGCACCAGCAAGCCAAGGAGGCCGGCTTCGCTGGAATAGGGAATCAGGATCGCGATGGCGCCGCCATAGATCGCGCCGCCGATGGTGCCGAGCATGTAGTCGCGCGTCGCCTTCAGCGAGCGGCCGACGCTCATCTGGGTCACGATCAGCGAGGTCAGGACCGCCCAGAGCGGCAACAACAGATGCAGCGCGGTGGCGAGCGCATAGGCCGCGGTCGCCGCCACGGTGACCCGGATCGCCAATCCCAGTTGCGTCCGCCGCGACCTGATCCGGTCGAACAGCTGCCTTGCGCGCGTCATACGGAATATCCCGATCCTCTTGCGCCAAGCAAAAGCATGGCTGATGCCCGCGGCCGCAAGGCCGCTTGAAAGGCCAAATCAGCCCGCCTAACTTGCGCGCCAAAACGAGGAAACACGATGGCTCACGAAACCGCAACGCTCGCCGCCTATGTCTTCCATCTGAAATACCAGGATATTCCGGCCGAGGTGCTGGAGCGTGCCAAGGTGCTGACGCTGGACTTCCTCGGCAGCGCGATCCGGGCGAGGCGCGAGGCGGAATCGACCCCGTCGATGCTGAAAATGCTGGAGGCGCTGGCGCTCGACACCAAGGGCGAATCCACCGTGTTCGGCGACAACAAGACCTGGACGCCGGCGGTCGCAGCGCTCCTCAACGGCGCGCTCGGCCATTCCCTCGACTTCGACGACACCCATGCCGATTCCTCGCTGCATCCGAGCGCGCCGGTGGTTCCGGCCGCGTTCGCCGTCGGCGAGATGGTCGGCGCCTCCGGGCGCGACGTGCTGACCGCGATCGTCGCCGGCTATGAGGTCTGCTGCCGGCTCGGCAATGCGCTCGACCCCACCTCGCATTACGCGCGCGGCTTCCATCCGACCGCGACCGCCGGGACTTACGGCGCCGCCGCCGCGGCCGGGAAGCTGTTCGGCCTCAGCGAGAAGCAGCTGATCGCCGCGTTCGGTGTCTCCGGCAGCCAGGCCGCGGGCTCGCTGCAATTTTTGGTCAACGGCGCCTGGAACAAGCGCTACCAGGTCGGCGCCGCCGCGATGAACGGGGTGATCGCCGCGACACTGGCGCGCAACGATTTCGTCGGCGCGACGGAATCGGTCGAGGGCAAGCACGGACTGCTCGCCGGCTACACCGACGATGCGCATCCCGACAAGGCGGTGGCCGAGCTCGGCAAGACCTATGAGACCATGAAGATCGGCGTCAAACCCTATCCGAGCTGCCGCTACACCCATGCCGCGATCGACGCGCTGATCGCGATGCGGCGCGAGCACAATCTCACGCCGGACCAGGTCAAGCGCGTCGAGATCGGCCTTCATCGCAACGGCATCACCCTGACCGGCGATGCCGCCACCAAGCGGCACCCGCGCTCGATCGTCGGCGGCCAGTTCTCGATGTTCTTCACCGGCGCGCTCGCGCTCGACCAGGGTTCATTCGGCTGGGACGATTACAACCGTCTCGGCGACGCCGCGATCGACGCGCTCGCCGACAAGTTCGACGTGGTGCAGGATGACCGGCTCGAGATCGGCCGCACCCATCCCTTCGGCGCCCGCGTCAGCATCACGACGGATGACGGCGTGCATGAGCGGCTTTATGCCGATCCCTCGGGCGAGCCGACCTCGTTCCCGGACACGCAGGCGATGCAGCAGAAGTTCCTGACGCTGGCCCGCCCCGTGCTGAACGCGCGCGCGGAAAAATTCGCCGACGCGATCATGACGCTGGAGCGGTTCGACCGCGTGGCGCAGGCGACGGAATTGGGCAGGTAGGCGGCGCAGCAGAGCCTGCCTCTTACCCTCCCCTGAAGGGGGAGGGTCGGCACGCGATCGAGCGAAGCGAGATTGCGTGACGGGGTGGGGTGATCTCTCCACTCGGGCACTGTTGGTTGCGGAGAGACCGTCACCCCACCCCGCTCGCGCTGCGCGCGATCGACCCTCCCCCTCCAGGGGAGGGCAATCGCATATGGGAGTGATGTCGCCCGTGGCCATCCTTCGAGCCGCCCGCCGTTGGCGGGCCCTCAGGATGAGGACTGAGGGCATTTCGCTCGTTTCAACGGCCTCCGATATCGCTTAGCCTCATCCTGAGGAGACCGCGAAGCGGTCGTCTCGAAGGACGAGGCGCGCGCTCAGCTCGCGCAAAGAGCCATATGCGATAGCCCTGCCCTGCAGGGGAGGGTAAGAGACGTCTCATTCCGCCCCCGCCAGCTTCCCCTTCTCACGAGTCGCCGCCACCACATCGCGCACGAGATCGAACACGCCGTCCGCCTCCGGCGGCGCGTTCGGCGAGCGTCCCATCCGGACGATCACCAGCTTCTCCGACGGGATCACGATGGTGTATTGCCCGATCGTGCCCTTGGCGAAAAAAGCGTCGCGCGGCCAGCCGTGTGCGACGCGAAAATTCGCGCTAAAGCTGTCGCCCTGGTTGGTCCAGAAGCCGGCGCCGATGCCGACCCAGGCATTCGGCGTGGCCGTCGCCGAATAGTTGATCCAGCCTTCCGGCAGGATGCGCTTGCCGCCGGCGACGCCGTCATTGAGATAGAGCTGGCCGAAGCGCGCCCAGTCGCGCGCCGACGCGAGCATCTCGCTCGACCCCTCGATCGTGCCCGAGCCATCGAGCTGAAGGACGACATGACGCATGCCGAGCGGGGCGAACAATTCGCGGCGCGCAAAGCGGAGCGCGTCTTCCGGTGTGCCGCCGGACGCATCGCGGATCAGATGCGACAGGATGAGGATATTGCCGTCGTGATAATTCCACGCCGTGCCGGGTGCGGTCGCGAGCGGGATGCTCTCGGCATAGGCCGCCATGTCCGATTCTGCGAATTTCATCCGGTTGACCGGCTCGAAGGCGGAGCCGAGCGAAGCCTGCAACGAGCTGCCGAGTGCAAGGCCCGCGGTGTGGCGCAGAAGCTGGTCGACGGTGATGGCATGGCGGGGATCGCCGGGATCCTTCCAGGCGGCGACCGGCGCGGGTCCGTCGAGCTTCAGCTTGCCCTGGCGCACCAGAATGCCAATCAGCGCCGAGATGACGGATTTCGTCATGGAGAAGCCGAGCAGCGGGGTCTGCGGTCCAATGCCGTCCGCATAGCGCTCCGCGATGACGCGGCCCTGCTTCATCACAAGCACCGCGCGGGTGCGCCGGTAAGGCGGCTGCGCAGGCTCGGTGAAGGCGCGATCGAGCGCGGCGGCAAGTGAGGGGCTTTGCGGCGGCACGATTCCGGGGCCGGCGATCTCGGGCAGCAGCGCGGGCTGCCTGTCGTTCGCGGGCGGCTCGACGACGGCGATTCCCGCGCCATGGTCGAGCGAGCAGCCGAGCCCCTCGCGATAGACGGCATGACTGCGGCCGATGCCGAACAGCGTCACCGTGACATCCTTGCGCGCATGGTCGATCCGATAGTCCATTGCCCAGGTGATCAGGCTCGTTCCGGGCATGGCATCGGTGGTCTCGGTGAAATTGCGTCCGACATCGAGGCCGGACACGAACGTCTCCGAGCAGAGGATGTCGGCCACGAAGCCGGTGGCGACCTTCGGGACGTCGCGGGCCCGGGCGGCGCCGAGCGCGAGGCCGGCACAGGCGATGGTGGCGGTGAGGAGGATGATCTTGCGACGGCGGGTCACGGACGTTTCTCCGGCTGGGGGGCTGTGCCGGGAGGAAGCCGGAGCGGGCGAAGAAGCGCTCGCCGGATTTGGAAAATGGCCTGGCTGAATTTGACCGAGGTTCGCCGAATCCAGAATGTTACTGCGATTACAGCAGTTTACGAACTATGCCACATTCACCTTCAGCCGCCGGTACTCGGTCGGTGTCACGCCCGTCACCGCCTTGAAGGCACGATTGAACGGTCCCAGCGACTGGAAGCCGGCGTCCATGGCGATGGTGATGACGGGGACCTCGGCCTGGGCGGGATCGGCAAGCGCGGCCTTGGCCTCCTCGATACGGTGATTGTTCAGGAACACATTAAAGTTGCGGTAGCCGAGGCGCTGGTTGATCAGCCGGCGCAGCCGGTATTCGGGAATCTTCAGCCGGCCCGCCAGCACGCCAATGGTGATGTTCTCCTGGCGGTAGATCCGCTCATCCGCCATCAGGCGCATCAGCGCGTCGATGAGTTGCTGGTCGGCAGATTCATCGACCGCCGCGGGCTGCGCCAGAATTATCGGCGCCGCGACCACGGCCGGAAACAGATCGGCGCCATCGACGCGCATCATCGCATAGGCGATGATCGCGACGACGCAGGCGAGCGCACCGGCATTGATGGTGTTGGCGACCTCGCCGGCACTGCCGCCGATCGCGATCTGGAGCAGCGCGTTCAACCCGCCATAGAGCGCCGCAGCGCAGACGATAAAGACGCGAACGCGCCGCCGCCGCTCCACCAGATCGGCCGGCCACGAGGCGATCGTCTGGCCGATCGCAAGCGCGATGAAGCCAAGCACGATCAGATTGACGACCGTCACAGAGAACCGCGCTTGGCCGCCTGGCGCAATCCAGAAGCAGCCCGCAAAGCTGAAGGCCGCGACCGCTGCCCAGATCAATCCGTGCCACCAGCGCAGGCGAAACTCGTCGTCGAACAGCGCACGCGTGAACAGCCAGAACACGACGATGTTGCCGGTCGATAATGCAATCAGCGGCGCGTGCCAGCCCGCGACCAGCAAAGAGACTCCGATGGAATAGCTCGCCGCATGCGCCGCCGAGCCCAGCGCGAACGCCGCGCCGAGGCGGGCTGCCAGCACGTTGCGGAAGTCGGAGACAAGCGAGGCCGCGAGCACAAGCAGCAGCGCAACGCTGGCGGCGCGAAAGGCAAGCTCGGTTGCGGCAAGGGTCATCGGCTGGGTCGAACGGTCGCAGTTGAAGGCAGCCGAACATCGTTCGTCAGGCTCGCTTTTTCAAGGACCATTCGCTTGCAAGGGTTAGCGGAGCTTTGTCGCGACGGCGATGCGAAATCCTGCTACCATTGCGTCCAAGAAAGTCAAAAAGGAGCCTACCCATGAGCTGGCAGCCCTCGAACGATCCCGTGCTCGGCGATCCCATGTCCTGCGATGCGCTCGATCTCGTCATCGTGCCGCGGACGCGCGACCTCGGTGATGGCTTCGCGGTGCGGCGCGCGCTGCCGCATGGCAAGCGGCAGATGGTCGGGCCCTTCATCTTCTTCGATCATTTCGGCCCCGTTCAGTTCGTCTCCGGCAAGGGCATGGACGTGCGCCCGCATCCGCATATCGGGCTTGCTACCGTCACCTATCTGTTCGACGGCGCGATCATGCATCGCGACAGCGAGGGCAATGTCCAGGAGATCGCTCCGGGCGCGATGAATCTGATGACGGCAGGGCGCGGCATCGCGCATTCCGAGCGCACGCCGGACGCGCAGCGCGCCTCGGGCCAGCAGATGCTGGGCCTGCAGAGCTGGATCGCGCTGCCGGCCGGATCGGAAGAGATCGCACCGTCGTTCCAGCACTATGCGGCTGGCGATCTGCCGATGATCTCCGAGCGCGACTTCACCGCGCGCGTGATCGCAGGCTCCGCCTTCGGCATCACCTCGCCGGTGTCGATGGTCTCGCCCTGGTTCTACACCGAGGTCACGGCGGTCGCCGGCGCGAGCGTGCCGCTCGACCCCGATCACGAGGAGCGCGCGATCTATGTCGTCGACGGCGAGGTCGAGATCGCCAACGAGCGCTATGAGGGGCCGCGGCTCCTGATCTTCCGGCCCGGCGACCGCATCACCGTGAAGGCGCTCAAGGCCGCGCGGATGATGTTTCTCGGCGGCGATGCGCTGGAGGGCCCGCGCCACATCTGGTGGAATTTCGTCTCCTCCAGCAAGGAGCGGATCGAGCAGGCGAAGCAGGACTGGAAAACCGGACGTTTCGCCGCAGTTCCGCAGGAACATGAGTTCATTCCGCTGCCGGAATAGGCTAATCCGGTTTCAGGCTGTGCCATCAGGTGCGGCCGAACGTTCTGCCTGAAAGCCTTGTCTGCGAAAGCCTCACCTTCGAAAGCCTCACCCTCGAAAGCCTTGCCGATGACCACCATGCTCTCCAGCGACCTGCCTCTGTCCAAGATCGGACGCGGCAAGGTGCGCGACATCTACGCCGTCGACGACGACCGCCTGCTGCTCGTCACCACCGACCGCATCAGCGCCTTCGACGTGGTGATGGGCGAGACCATCCCGATGAAGGGCGCGGTGCTGACGCAGATCAGCGCGTTCTGGTTCAATGAGCTCGAAGGCGTGGTGCCGCATCACATGATCAGCGCCGACACCGACGAGATCATCGCGGCCGTGCCGGCGTTGAAACCGCACCGCGCCGAGATCCTCGGCCGCGGCATGCTGTGCAAGCGCACCACCGTATTCCCGATCGAGTGCGTGATCCGGGGCTATCTCTCGGGCTCGGCCTGGAAAGAGTACGCCGCCAGCGGCACGCTCGCAGGCGAGAAGCTGAAGGTAGGCCTCGTCGAGAGCGAGAAGCTGGAGCCGGCGATCTTCAGCCCGGCGACCAAGGCCGAGACCGGCCATGACGAGAACATCACCATCGCGAAGATGCGCGCAGTGGTCGGCGACGAGGTCGCCTACACGCTCGAGAGCATGACGCGCGCGATCTACACGCTCGGCGAGGAGCTGGCGCGCGAGCAGGGCATCATCATCGCCGACACCAAGTTCGAGTTCGGCCGCGACAAGGACGGCCGCATCATCCTGATCGACGAGGTGATGACGCCGGACTCCTCGCGATTCTGGGCGGTCGATGCCTACAAGCCCGGCCAGCCGCAGGCGAGCTTCGACAAGCAGCCCTTGCGCGACTATCTCGACGTCGAGCGCCGCGCCGGCCGCTGGAACGGCGACGCCCCGCCACCCCCACTGCCGGCGAGCGTGGTGGACGCGACCAGCAAGCGGTATCTCGAGGCGTATCGGCGCGTGACCGGAACGGAGCTGAAGATCTAGCTCGCACCTTGGTCATCGTGGCGCGATGCTTCAGGCCGGGATGGATCGACGACCGGCTTCAGCGCCAGGCGCGCGATCCGCATCCAGCGCGAGCAGGAGCTCGGCAACCCGGTTGGCGGACGCCGTCCATTCCGCGAGCTTGGCATAATTGTCGGTGAACCAGTTGAATGCGGTCTGGACGACGACGAATGCCGCCGACGCCTGAACGACCTCGCCCAGCGTCATGGTGGCGTCGAGATACTTGGGCAGGCACAGCAGCAGGCCGACCACCGGCGTCACCAGAAGGCCCGTATAAGTGACCAGCGTCATTCGCATCAATTGCCAGCAGTAGATTCGCCAGATGGCGATCACGGCTTTCAGGGCGGCGCCGACGGCATGGCGATCGTTGATGCCGGTCTGCTGCACCGCCTTGCCTTCGCGGCTCTCGCGCACATGCGTTCCGATCGCCCGCAGCTCGGCTTCCATGCGCTTGTTTTCCTCAATGACCCGGGTCAGGCGGCCGGCTGTCAGCCAGATGCCGATCACCAGCAGCGCGGAATAGGCGATCACCGCGAGCACGAGGTAACCGGGAATCGCAAAAGCGATGCCGTCAAGCGCGATCGTCAGGCTGCCACCGACCGACCATAGCACCCCGGCAAACGTTGCGATCGTGAGCACCGACTGCAGCAGGCCGGTGACCAGATCGATCGGGAGATCCGTGGCGACCTTGGCATCTTCGGCAATGCGATACTCCGGCGCCTCGTGATGTCCCTCGATGGAGCTGGGCCCCGGAGAACGATCATCCGCCAGCCAGTCGCCATAGAGGCGGGGGCTCAGCCACTCGCGCCAGGAGCGCTGCAGGGTCATGCGCGCCCACACCGAGAACACGGCCAAGGCGATACTCGCCGCCGCCAGTGGTAGAAACCGAAGCGCCTGAGACAGCAGCTCCGCCTGATCCTTCCGGCCGACGGCGTTGAAGAAATCCCGATTCCAGAAGTTCAGCCCGTACTGCGTCAGGAGTTGCAGGATGACGTTGACGATCAGCGCGACCACCAGGAGCCACGCCGTCCATGCGGTCGGTCCGCGCCAGTAGCCGGAGGCGCTCTGCCAGAATCGGCCCAGAAGCTGCCTTTCACCCGGAACGAAAGAAATCCTCGTCAGCATTCGCGAGCTGCAACCTTGCGCGGGCGCCACCCTGTGATGCCGCTCGCGTCAGGCTATGCTGTCTCACCCGAGGCCTCTTGATCTGCGTCAAGCGACGGCGGCGGCTAAACCCCCGCCATCATCACGTACTTGATCTCGACATATTCTTCCATGCCGTGATGCGAGCCTTCGCGCCCGAGGCCGCTTTCCTTGACGCCGCCGAACGGCGCGACCTCGGTGGTGATGAGGCCGGTGTTGACGCCGACCATGCCGGACTCCAGCGCCTCGGCGACGCGCCAGACGCGGCCGAGATCGCGGGAATAGAAATAGGACGCCAGGCCGAACGGCGAGGCGTTGCACATCGCGATCACATCGGCTTCGTCCTTGAAGCGGATCACCGGCGCGAGCGGACCAAAGGTTTCCTCCTGCGACACCAGCGAGTCCGCCTTGACGTCGGCGAGCACGGTCGGCTCGAAGAAGGAGCGGCCGAGCTCGCTGCGCTTGCCGCCGGTCACGATCTTGGCGCCGCGCTTGACGGCATCCGCAATGTGGCGCTCGACCTTGTCGACCGCCTTCATGTTGATCAGCGGGCCCTGCGTTACGCCGCTCTCGGTGCCGTCGCCGATCTTCATCGCGGCGACCTTTTTCGACAGCTTCTGGACGAACTCGTCGTAGACCTTGTCCTGGGCGTAGATGCGGTTGGCGCAGACGCAGGTCTGGCCCATGTTGCGATATTTCGAGACGATCGCGCCTTCAACCGCGGCGTCGATATCGGCGTCGTCGAACACGATGAACGGCGCGTTGCCGCCGAGCTCGAGGCCGAGCCGCTTCACGCCGACCGAGGCCTGCTGGTAGAGGATCTTGCCGCCCGCGGTCGAGCCGGTGAAGCCGACGAAGCGCACCGCCGGATGCTCGCACAGCACCTTGCCGATCGGTGGCGCGTCGCCGGTGATGATGTTGAGCACGCCCTTCGGGATGCCGGCCTTCTCGGCGAGCACGGCGAGCGCCAGCGCCGACAGCGGCGTCTCGTTGGCGGGCTTGAGCACCACGGTGCAGCCGGCGGCGAGCGCCGGCGAGACTTTGCGCGTGATCATCGAGTTCGGGAAGTTCCACGGCGTGATCGCGCCGCAGACGCCGATCGGCTGTTTGATCGCGAGCAGGCGCGCATCGGGCCGCTGCGTCGGAATGGTCTCGCCATAGACGCGCCTTGCCTCCTCGGCGAAGAACTCGATATAGGCGGCGCCGATGTCGACCTCGCCGAGTGCCTCCGACAGCGGCTTGCCCTGCTCGGAGGTGAGGATCAGCGCGAGATCCTCGCGGTTGGCGGTGATCAGCTCGAACCATTTGCGCAGGATGTTGGAGCGCTGCTTGGCGGTGTGCTTGGCCCAGCCCGGAAAGGCGCGTTGAGCGGCTTCAACCGCCCGGGTCGTGTCGTCCGCTCCGAGCTGCGGGACCTTTGCAAGCTCGACACCCGTTGCGGGATTGTTCACGGCAAAGACCGGCGTGCCGACCCAGGCGCCGTCGATGTAGCAGGCCTCCTTCAGGAGCGAGGGGTCCTTCAGCCGGTCGCGCAGGGTGGCGGTGGCTTGCGGGGCGCGTGCAGCGGCGGTCGGGGTCATGGCGTCTCTCCCTGGGGCGATCGGATCGGCCCGGAATATAGGGGCAAGCGGCGCCCAATGCACCGCCCCGCAACGCACATCTGATGGGAGCTAAACTCGCAGCGGGGAGCAGTTTGGCATCGCGATCGCGGAAGTAGCTACGCCGCACCGCTCATATAGGTCTCGCGCCGGCCGATCATGCGCTCGGCGGCCGCCTTGGCATCGGCCTTCGAGGAGGTCGCGCAGGTCCGGTATTCGAGGTCGGGCACGTCGGATGGGTTGCGGCGGCCGAACCAGGATTTCGAGCCGACCGGCAGCAGCGCCAGCGACTGCGCCAGATTGTCGACCGCGCCGAAGGAATAGAGCGCGCCGGTCCCGGCGATGCGCACCTCATAGATGCCGGGCGAAATCGGCGCCTCCAGGTTCTCCCCCCGTCCGGGACGGGGATAGCGCTTCCATTCGCTCCAGGTCGAAATCATCTAAGGTCCCCTCGCGGCCGGCAGCCGCCGCCAATTTGCATCAAGTCTGAACGTCACCGGCCGATTGGCCGCGTGCTGAAACGCCGCAACGCACGAAATGTTTCAAGTGCTTCAAACAGGTGAAACATATATCGCCGGAGCCCATCCACGGTCACTGCTCGCTGCGGCCATCCACCGCAGATTGTGACGGCGTGTTGCCGTTCAGCCCACCTGTCGTCCTGCCTGCGGCACGGACCGTCAAGTCACGACATCGCGACCACCCCAGGACTTGAGACGCTTGCCGCTCGCGACCTGCGGGAGGACAATCGATCACTTCCAACAATAATCAAACCGGAGGAAATGCCATGCAAAGCCAAGCCGAGATCGACCAGATTCTGCGCCAGAAGTGCGAGGCCAGGGAGATTCCCGGTGTCGTCGCCATCGCCGCCAGCGGTAACGACGTGCTGTACCAGGGCGCGTTCGGCAAGCGCGACCTGTCCAAGCCCGACGCGATGACGGCCGACAGCGTGTTCTGGATCGCCTCGATGACAAAGGCGATAACGGCAGCGGGCGCGATGCAGCTGGTCGAGCAGGGCAAGCTGTCGCTGGATGCGCCGATCGGCGAGCTGCTGCCCGATCTCGCCAACCCGCAGGTGCTCGAAGGCTTCGATGCCAATGGCGAGGCGAAGCTGCGGCCCGCCAAGCGGCCGATCACGCTGCGCCAGCTCATGACCCACACCGCCGGCTTCTGCTACAATATGTGGAACGGCGATCTCGCGGTCTATCTGGACAAGCACGGCATTCCCGCGATCACCACCTGCCAGAACGCGGCGTTGAAGACGCCGATCATGTCCGACCCCGGCACGCGCTGGGAATACGGCACCAATATTGATTTCGTCGGCAAGGCCGTGGAGGCCGCCAGCGGCAAGCGGCTCGACGCCTATCTGCGCGACAATCTGTTCAACCCGCTCGGCATGAGCGAGACGGCGTTCAAGATCACCGACAGCATGCGCAGGCGCCTCGTAGGCATGCATGCGCGAGGCGAGGATGGCGAGCTCGCATCGATCCCGTTCGAGCTCGAGCAGGAGCCCGAATTCCACATGGGCGGGGGCGGCCTCTATTCCACCGCGGCCGACTACATCAAGTTCACGCAGATGATCCTCAACAAGGGCCGCGGCAACGGCAATCAAGTGCTGAAGGCCGACACGGTCGCGACGATGGGGCAGAACCACATCGGCGATCTCGCCATGGGCAAGATGACGACATCGGCGCCGATGTACACCAACGACGTCGATCTCTATCCGGAGCAGGTGAAGAAGTGGGGCCTCAGCTTCATGATCAACACCGCCAAGACGGCCGAAGGCCGCAGCGCCGGCAGCCTCGCCTGGGCGGGCCTTGCCAACACCTATTACTGGATTGATCCTGCGCGCGACGTCACCGGCGTCATCCTGATGCAGCTGCTGCCGTTCGCCGACGGAAAGTGCCTGGAGGCGTTCGCAGGCTTCGAGCGCGGTGTCTATGCCGGCCTCGATGTGGGCAGCGGACAGAAGGCGGCGTGAGGGGGCGCACGGCCTCACATCCTCAGCCGTATCGCGGTAAAGCGACGGCCGAGACACGAACTCCCATCCTCCCCTGGAGGGGAGGATCGGTTCGCATAGAGCGAAGCGGCATACGAAGCGAGGTGGGGTGAAGCCGCGGTGAAGATCTGCCTAGTGAAGCGATGCGGTTTCAGAGAACGCAGAGGCCTCATGAACGCTGAATGCGCCGAGAGACCGTCACCCCACCCCGCTCGCGCTGCGCGCGATCGACCCTCCTCTTCCAGGGGAGGGTAAGAGCTAAGCCGTCAGCCCGCGCTGGCCGGCTAGCTCCTTCAGGGACACCAGCGGACGCGCGCCGATGTGCTGGATCACTTCGGCGGCGGCCAGTGCACCGAGCTCGCCGCACTGCTTGTACGCAAGATTGCGCGCCAGGCCATACAGGAAGCCTGCGGCGAAGAGGTCGCCGGCACCGGTGGTGTCGACCACCTTGTCGACCGGGAATGCCGGGGCAGCGACGGCATCTTCCACCGACACCACCATGCAGCCCTTCTCGCTGCGAGTGACCACGCCGAGATTGGCGTCGTTGCGCAGCTGCTTCAGCGCGGTGTCGAAGTCCGAGGTCATGTAGAGCGAATGCAGCTCGGACTCGTTGGCGAACACGATGTCGACGGTGCCGCTGCGCATCAAGGACAGAAACTCGTCGCGATAGCGATCGACGCAGAACGAATCCGACAGCGTCAGCGCCACCTTGCGCTTGGCGTCATGGGCGATCTTGGCCGCCTTGACGAAGGCGTCCTTGGCGTTCTTGGGGTCCCAGAGATAGCCTTCGAGATAGACAATGCCGGCGCTGGCGATCTCGGCCGGGTCGATATCGGCGGGCGACAGATCCTGGGCCGCGCCGAGATAGGTGTTCATGGTGCGCTCGCCGTCATCGGTGACCAGGATGTAGGAGCACCCGGTGGCGGGACCGTCCTTGGCGGCGGGCGTGTTGAAGGCGACGCCGGAAGCCCGGATGTCGTGGACGTAGAGCTTGCCGATCTGGTCCTCCTTGACCTTGCCGACATAGGCGGCACGCGCCCCCAGGCTGCCGATGCCGACGATGGTGTTGGCCGCCGAGCCGCCCGAGACTTCGGTGGCCGGCCCCATGTCCTTGTAAATCGCCGCCGCCCGCGCCTCGTCGATCAGGGACATGCTGCCCTTGGTCATGCCGTGCTTGGCCAAAAAGGCTTCGTCGGTCCTGACCAGCACGTCGAACAGCGCGTTGCCGATGCCGAGAACGTCATATTTCACGTCAGCCATTCACCTTGATCCTGTCTGGCGGATTGCGATACCCGCGAAAATCCGCTTCCTGTCGGCCTGAAATCCGGCTCGCGGCCTATCACGACCGGGCCCGCACGAGCAAGCAACGGTATTATAAGCGCCGATGATCCGCTCCTTCCTGACCGTCTCGACGGGAACATTGGCCTCGCGCCTGTTGGGCTTTGCCCGCGATTCCCTGATCGCGGCGCTGCTCGGCTCCGGTGCCGTGGCGGATGCGTTTCTGGCGGCCTTCCAGCTCGTCAACGTGGTGCGCCGCCTGCTCAGCGAGGGCGCGCTCAATGCGGCGCTGATCCCGGCCTGGCTGCGCAGCCGGGACCGCGACGGCGAGCAGGCCGCAGCGGCATTCGCCGGACGCGTGCTCGGAACCGTCAGCGCGGCGCTGGTCGCCATCTCGCTCCTGATCGCGCTGTCGATGCCGCTGATCATCACGGTCGTCGCGCCGGGATTCCTCGGCAGCGGCACGCTCGACCTTGCGGTTCAGAACGCCCGGCTGATGCTGCCTTACCTCGCCTTCGCCGGACCGGTCACGGTGCTGATGGGCCTGCTGAACGCGCAAGGACGCTTCGCTCTCACCGCGTTCTCGCCGCTGCTGTTCAACATCGCGCTGATCACCGCGATCGCGGCACTGCTGGTCGGGCATGCAGATGCGACCCAAGCCGCCTGGCTGCTTGCGGCCACCGTCGGCATCGCCGGACTGCTACAGCTCTTGATGCTGCTCTCACAGCGAAGCGCGCGCCTCGCGACCCCGCTGCGCGTCAGTTTCGACAAGGAGATGCGCGGCTTCTTCACCATGGCGATTCCCGGCATGATCGCAAGCTCCGGGCCGCAATGGCTGATGGTGGCCGGCGCGATCACCGCATCCGCGACGCCGTCAGCAGTGTCCTGGCTCTATTTCGCCAATCGACTGATCGAGCTGCCGCTCGGCATCGTCGGCGTCGCCATGGGCACCGTGCTGGTGCCGGAGCTGACCCGCGCCGTCGCCAGCTCCGACCGCGAGGCGGTGGCGCATGCCGAATCGCGCGCGCTTGAGCTTGCGACCGGGCTGGCGCTGCCCGCGACGCTCGGCTTGACGGTGCTGGCCGAGCCGATCGTGCGGCTGCTGTTCGAGCACGGCGCATTCGGCGCCGATGACAGCCTGGCCACAGCGCACGCGCTGATGTGGCTGGCGCTGGGCCTGCCCGCCCACGTGCTGATCAAGGCGCTGTCACCGGCCTTCTATGCGCGCAGCGACACGATGACGCCGCTACGCGCCACCGCCGAGGGTTTTGCGGTCGCCATCGTGCTTGCCGTGCTGCTCGGCCATGTCTTCGGCACGAGCGGGATCGCGGCGAGCGTCGCGGCGGGAGCCTGGACCAGCGCGCTCGCGCTGCTCCGGAAAGGTACGGCCGAGTTCGGCTTCTCGGTCGATGCGAGCGCCCGCACGCGATTGCCGCGGATCGTGCTGGCCGCCGTCACCATGGGCGTCCTGCTCTGGCTGACCACGGGCCTGGTGCCTGTCGGGAGTCATGGCCTGATCCACTTCATCGCGCTGGGGATGCAGATCGCCGCCGGCATCGCCGTCTACGGCCTGCTGCTGCAAATTCTCGGTGTCGCCTCCTGGCGTGAGGCGGTGAACGCATTGAAACGGCCCGGCTAAACGGCGAGCCCAGCGAATTACCCTTGACGGAGCAGCGCCGCTGTTGGAAACGACGCCGGCTACCCCTTAGGAAAGCTTGCCATGCCATTCGTTGAACGGGTCTTTTCGGGCGTCCAGCCGACGGGCAATCTGCACCTCGGCAATTATCTCGGCGCCATCGTCAACTTCGTGAAGATGCAGGAAACCCACAACTGCATCTATTGCGTCGTCGACATGCACGCGATCACGCAAGGGGTCGACGTCTGGGGCGGCCCGGCCGAGCTCACGCGCAACACCCGCGAGGTCACCGCGGCGTTCATCGCCGCCGGCATCGATCCCAAGAAGCACATCGTGTTCAACCAGAGCCAGGTCTCCGGCCATGCCGAGCTCGCCTGGATCTTCAACTGCGTCGCGCGCATGGGCTGGCTCGGCCGCATGACCCAGTTCAAGGAGAAGGCCGGCAAGGACCGCGAGAACGCCTCCGTCGGCCTGTTCGACTATCCCGTGCTGATGGCCGCCGACATCCTGCTGTACCGGGCCACCCACGTTCCCGTGGGCGAGGACCAGAAACAGCATCTCGAGCTCTCGCGCGACATCGCGCAGAAGTTCAACAACGACTTCGGCGATTCCATTCGCGCCCAAGGCCACAATGACGGGCTGTTCTTCCCGCTGCCGGAACCCCTGATCACCGGCCCGGCGACACGCGTGATGAGCTTGCGCGACGGCACCAAGAAGATGTCGAAGTCGGACGCCTCCGACAATTCGCGCATCAACCTGACCGACGACGCCGACACCATCGCGCAGAAGATCCGCAAGGCGAAGACCGATCCGGAGCCGCTGCCGACCGAGGAGAAGGGTCTCGAAGCGCGCCCCGAGGCCGACAATCTCGTCGGCATCTTCGCCGCGCTCTCCGGCCGCTCCAAGGCGGACGTGCTGCGTGAGTTGGGAGGCGGCCAGTTCTCCAGCTTCAAGAACGCGTTGGCGGAGCTTTGCGTCACCAAGCTTGCGCCGATCGCGGGCGAGATGAAGCGCCTCGTCGCCGATCCCGGCCATATCGACGCGATCCTGATCGACGGCTCGGACCGAGCCCGCGCCCTCGCCGACGAGACGATGAAGCTGTCCAAGGACATCGTCGGCTTCATCCGCCGGCGCTGACGACGGTCGGCGCCCCGAGCGCCGACCGCTTCTCCTCTCCCCAATTTTGCGGGAGTGTGGCAGCATGGCGGTCGTGCACAATCCAGGACATGCATGACCAGCAAGCGACTTTGCTACGAGCCGGGTCACAAGCCCAAATGCCTCGTCATCGTCGATGACACCGCCGAATGGGACCGCGCGGTCTACTATGCCAGCCGCTGGGCGATCCGCGCCGGCGGCGGCGTGGTGATGCTGCGTATCATCGAGCCTGAGCGGCAGAGCCAGGAATGGCTGGGGGTCGCCGACATCATGCGCGCCGAGGCGCAGGAGGCGGCGGAAGCCGCGCTCGACCGCGCCGCCGGCCGCGCCAACGGCATCGCCGCGATCACGCCGGAGCGGGTGATCCGCGAGGGCGAGCCGATGGAGCAGCTGCTCGCCGTGATCGACGAGGACCCCGACATCGGCATGCTGGTGCTCGCCGCCAATCCCGGCGCGGAAGGGCCGGGGCCGCTGGTTGCCCTGCTCGCCCACGCGGTCGGAACCTTCCCGATTCCCGTGACGATCATCTCGGGCGCGCTCAGCGACCAAAGCGTGGATTCCCTGTCGTAGCCGCTCTTACCCTCCCCTGGAGGGACCTGGAGGGGGAGGGTAGGCGAAGCTCAACCCTCTGATTTTTATGGACTAATACCCCGCCTCCCCTTGACCGTGCGTTCGCCGTCGCCATCTGCTAGGGATTGGAGCACGCGCCGGCCTTGAACCGGCGACGTCTGGAGAAAACCATGTTCATTCAAACCGAAGCCACCCCCAATCCCGCCACGCTGAAGTTCATTCCCGGCCGCGTCGTGGTCGACGGCAGCCCGATGGAATTTTCGAGCCGCGAAGCGGCCACGCGCTCGCCGCTCGCTGAAAAGCTGTTCGAGGTGCCCGGCGTCACCGGCGTGTTCTACGGATCGGACTTCATCACCGTGACCAAGGCGAGCGGTGAATGGCAGCAGCTCAAGCCCGCAATCCTCGGCGCCATCATGGAGCACTACATGTCCGGCGCGCCGCTGCTCGCCGGCGGCGAAGCCACGACCGATGACGATCTCGACGACGAGGACGAGTTCTTCGACGAGGCCGACGCCGAAACGGTCGACATGATCAAGGACCTGATCGAGACCCGCGTGCGCCCGGCAGTCGCCAATGACGGCGGCGACATCACCTTCCGCGGCTTCAAGGACGGCATCGTCTACCTCAACATGAAAGGCGCCTGCTCCGGCTGCCCGTCATCGACCGCGACGCTCCAGCACGGCATTCAGAACCTGCTCAAGCATTTCGTGCCCGACGTGGTCGAAGTCCGGCCGATGTGACGACGAAGTCGTCATTCCGGGGCCCGGAATCTCGAGATTCCGGGTCTGGTGCTGACGCACCATCCCGGAATGACGGTTGTCATAGGGTAGCATATCGGGGGCGTGCAAATCGTGTGTGATGAATGGCGGATAGGCGCTCGGTTCGCTAGACTGCTCTCCATTCGCCACTCGCCATTTGCTATTCCATGCTGATCCTTGCCATCGATACCGCGCTCGACGCCTGCTCCGTGGCCGTGCTCGACACCGAAGCGGCCGAGCTCCTGGCACAGGAGCAGCTTCTCATGAAGCGCGGCCACGCCGAGGCGCTGATGCCGATGATCGCGCGCGTGATGCAATCGGCCGACCTCGCCTTTACCGCACTCGACCGCATCGCCGTCACCGTCGGTCCCGGGAGTTTCACCGGCCTGCGCGTCGGCATTTCGGCGGCGCGCGGCCTTGCGCTTGCCGCCGACAAGCCCGCCGTCGGCCTCACCACCTTGTCGGCCTATGCCGCCAACATCGTCGGCCAAAGCAGATCTTCGCCCGTGATGTCCGCAATCGATGCGCGTCACGACCACGTCTATTTCCAGATCGTCGCCGGCGACGGCAGCCAGCTGGTGCGGCCGCGCGTCGCTCCCATCGACGAAGCCATCGCGGCCTCGCAATTCGGCACGCCGCATCTGGTCGGCAATGCCGCAGACATCCTCGCCGCGCGCTGGCCGAAAGATGGCGAGCAGCCGGTCGCGGTCGACGCGCAACCCGCGCCCGACATCGGCTGGGTCGCATGGCTCGGCGCTGCCGCCGATCCCGCGACAAATCCGGCGCGGCCGTTCTACCTGAAGGCGCCCGACGCCAAGCCGGCGGCACAGCCGCCATTTGCAGCACAAGCCGCGATCTCATGATGAATTGGCTGTCGGAATGGTGGCGCGGCGGCACGGCCGCCGTCGAGCCAGCCTCCGCGCGCGACGCCCTGCGGCTGGGGCAGCTGCACGGCGCCTCCTTCGCGCACGGCTGGGGCGAAGGCGAATTCGAGAGCATGATCGGCGAGCGCAACACGCTGGTGCATCGCTTGCGCCTCGGCCGCAGGACAATCGGCTTTGCGGTGTCGCGGATCGGCGCGGACGAGGCGGAAATCCTCTCGATCGCGGTGGACGAGGCCTATCGCGGGCGCGGCCTCTCCCGCACGCTGTTGATGACCCATCTCGGTCACCTCGCAGGGCGCGGCGTGCGCACAATATTTCTCGAAGTCGAGGAAAACAACCAGCCGGCGCGGCGGCTCTACGACGGGTGCGGATTCGTGGTGGTCGGGCGCCGCGAACGCTACTATAAGCAGCCGAACGGGGAACAATTGAACGCCCTTCTGATGCGACGTGACTTGTCGTAATATTGATGGCAGAAGGCGCCCCCGTCAGGCAGACAACATATGACTGGACTTAAAGCTTCCGCCGCATCCAAGGCCTCCGGTATCGAGGCGCGCTGTGCCGCCACCGGCATGCGCATGACCGAGCAGCGCCGTGTCATCGCCCGCGTGCTCGCGGAGGCGATCGATCACCCCGATGTCGAGGAATTGTACCGGCGCTGCGTCGCCGTCGACGACAAGATCTCGATCTCGACCGTCTATCGCACCGTGAAGCTGTTCGAGGATGCCGGCATCATCGAACGGCATGATTTCCGCGAAGGCCGCGCGCGCTACGAGACGATGCGCGACAGCCATCACGACCACCTCATCAATCTCAGGGACGGCAAGGTGATCGAGTTCACCTCCGAGGAGATCGAGAAGCTGCAGGCAGAGATCGCCCGCAAGCTCGGCTACAAGCTGGTCGATCACCGGCTCGAACTCTATTGCGTCCCGCTCGACGACGACAAGCCGACGAATTGACTGGGCATGACCTTGTCGGAAAACCGCTTCACACTTTTCCGGGCCATGCCTTAGTGCCCATCGACCTCATCATCTTCGATTGTGACGGCGTGCTCGTGGACAGCGAGGTGATCTCATGCCGTGCACACGCGGACGTGCTGACCAGGCACGGCTATCCGATCGCGCCGGAGCAGGTGTTCGAACGCTTCCTCGGCCGCTCGACAAAGCAGGCCAATCTGGAGATCGAGACCGAGCTCGGCCGCAAGCTGCCCGAGGCCTATCACGGCGATCTTCAGGACGAGCTATTTCGTTCGTTCGAGGCCGACCTGGAAGCCATCCACGGCATCCACGATGTGCTCGATGTCGTCACGCAACGGGTCTGCGTCGCCTCGAGCGGATCGCATCAACGGATGCGCGTGAGCCTGGGGAGCACGGGCCTCTATGAGCGCCTGGCGCCAAACATCTTCTCGGCCTCGCAGGTGAAGAACGGCAAGCCGGCGCCCGACCTGTTCCTGTTCGCGGCTCGCGAAATGGGGGTGCCGCCCGAGCGCTGCGTCGTGGTCGAGGACAGCCTGGCCGGCATTGCCGGCGCCCGCGCCGCCGGCATGACCGTATTCGGCTTTTACGGGGGCAGCCATTGTGGGGCCGGCCATGCCGAAACCCTGCGCCAAGCCCGTGCCGATCTGGTCTTTGCCGACATGCACCAGCTGCCGGAGCTGGTTCGGCGGATCGAGGCGAAGGCCTTGGCGGGCTGATTATTGCTGTCATTCCGGGGCGATGCGCCGGGACCGCGAAGCGCGGCCGGAGCATCGTTCTCGCGCCAAAACCTCCGGATTCCGGGTTCGCTCGCGGTTGCGGGAGCCCCGGAATGACCATTTGAGCGCCCATTCGCTGGATTTTCGATCCTCCAGCCTCTATGTGAAGGCCGTCCTCCACCGCCATTTCGGGTTCCATGACGCCGCCGCGCAAGCTGCACATCAAATCATATGGCTGCCAGATGAACGTCTACGATGCCCAGCGCATGGTGGACACGCTGGCTCCGGAAGGGTTCGTGGAGACGGCGAGTGCCGAAGAGGCCGCCCTCGTCATCCTCAACACCTGCCATATCCGCGAGAAGGCCTCAGAGAAGGTCTATTCGGAGCTCGGACGCCTGCGTGTCGCCAAGGACGAGGCCGCACGCGGCGGCCGCACGATGCAGATCGCGGTCGCGGGCTGCGTCGCGCAGGCCGAGGGCGAGGAGATCGTGCGCCGCGCGCCTGTCGTCGACGTCGTGGTCGGACCGCAGAGCTATCATCATCTGCCGGAGTTGTTGAAGCGCGCCGGGGATGAAGGCCGCGCGATCGAGACCGAGTTTCCCGCTCAGGACAAGTTCGGCTTCCTCGCCCAGCCCCGGCCCGATGCGATCCGTGCGCGCGGCATTTCCGCTTTCGTCACGGTGCAGGAAGGCTGCGACAAGTTCTGTACCTTCTGCGTGGTGCCTTATACGCGCGGCTCGGAAGTGTCGCGCCCCGTCGCGAAGATCGTCGACGACGTGAAGCGGCTCCCCGACAACGGCGTGCGCGAGCTCACGCTGATCGGGCAGAACGTTAACGCCTATCATGGCGAGGGACCCGACGGAAAAACCTGGCCGCTCGGACGTCTGCTCGAACATCTGGCGACGATCCCCGGCATCGCGCGGCTGCGTTATTCGACCAGCCATCCGCGCGACGTCGACGACAGCCTGATCGCGGCTCATCGCGATCTCGGTGCCCTGATGCCGTTCGTGCACCTGCCGGTGCAGTCGGGCTCGGACCGCATTCTGGCGGCCATGAACCGGAAACATACCGCCGATGATTACCGGCGGGGCATCGACCGTTTTCGTACCGCGCGCCAAGACATTGCTTTTTCATCAGATTTTATCGTCGGCTTCCCTGGCGAGAGCGAGCAAGATTTTCTCGCCACCCTCGCGCTTGTCACGCAAATCGGGTACGCTGCGGCTTATTCGTTCAAATACTCCGCCCGGCCGGGAACGCCGGCCGCGGACATGCAGGAGACGGTGTCCCCCGCCGAGATGGACCAGCGATTGGAGCGGCTCCAGGAACTGATCGACAGCCAGCAATCGGCCTTCAACAAGGCCGCGATTGGCTCAACGGTCGACGTGCTGTTCGAACGTCCGGCGCGCAAGGACGGCCAGATCGTCGGCCGCACCGCCTTCCTCCAGCCCGCCCACGTGATGGCCTCGGCCGACATCATCGGACAGATTTTGCCGGTGCGGATCGACAGCCTCGAGCGCTACAGTTTTCTCGGCGAGCTCGCCACGCCGCGCAGCGCGCGCGTCCCCGTTTTATCGCAAGCCACTGGAGCCTGAACCCTTGCCAAAAAGCGCATCGGATTCGTCTTCGTTCGCTCCCAGCCGCAAATTTGACCGCGACATGCAAGTTCCGCCCGAGACCCAGGTCGTCATCGACTTCGACGACAACCGTGCCGCATCCGCGCTGGTCGGTCCCTACGGCCAGCACCTGGCGCAGATCGAGCGGCGGCTCGGCGTCGTCGTCGATTCCAAGGGCAACCACATCACCATCGGCGGCACGCGCGACGGCTGCGATGCCGCACGCCGCGTGCTGGAGATGCTCTACGCGCAAGCCGTGAAGGGACAGGATCTCGACCAGGGCGAGGTCGAAGGCGCGATCCGCGCTGTAATCGCCCAGGGCTCGCTGTTCGAGTTCGACGCCAAATCGGCCAAATCGGCCTTCGACAGCATCAACTTACGCAAGCGCCCGGTGCGTGCGCGCACCGCCGCGCAGGATTCCTACATTCGCGCACTGAAGCGCCACGAGCTGGTGTTCGGCATCGGCCCGGCCGGCACCGGCAAGACCTGGCTCGCCGTCGCGCACGCCGCGCAGCTGTTCGAGCGCAAGGAGGTCGACCGGATCATCCTGTCGCGTCCAGCGGTGGAAGCCGGCGAGCGGCTCGGCTTCCTGCCCGGCGACCTCCGCGAGAAGGTCGATCCCTATCTTCGCCCGATCTACGATGCGCTCTATGACCTCATGGATGCGCGCATCGTCGAGCGCGCGCTGCAGACCGGCGAGATCGAGATCGCGCCGCTCGCCTTCATGCGCGGCCGCACGCTCACCAATGCCGCCATCATCCTGGACGAGGCGCAGAACACCACCTCGATGCAGATGAAGATGTTCCTGACCCGTCTCGGCGAGAACAGCCGCATGATCGTGACCGGCGATCCCTCGCAGATCGACCTGCCGAACGGCCAGACCTCGGGCCTGGCCGAAGCGACCCGGCTGCTGAACGGCGTCGAGGGCATTGCCCAAGTTCATTTCAAAGCCGAGGACGTGATCCGCCACGAACTCGTGGCGCGGATCGTCGCCGCCTACGAAGGTTCGCCGCAGCGGCCGGCCACCGGCCAATCCTGACGAGGCAACAGCGGGACCCCGGAGGGCGCCGACACGGTGCCCTTTCGTCCCAGACAACACAATGTCCCATCCCAACCTTCCCATGACCGAGGTTCTCGTCGTCGCCGATTGCTGGCAGCACGAGCCCGATTCCGAAGCCGTGATCCTGCGCGCCGTTGCGGCGGCCGCCGAAAGCGTCGACGAAGATGTCGCCGACGCTGAAGTGGCCGTAATGCTGACCGATGATGCCGGCATCCGCACGCTCAACAGCAACTGGCGCGGCATCGACAAACCGACCAACGTGCTGTCGTTTCCCGCGCTCCAGCCGGAAGGCGAATGGAAGCCCGGCGATGCGCCGCGCATGCTCGGTGACATCGCGATCGCCTACGAGACCATGCGGCGCGAGGCGGACGACGAACAGAAGCCGTTCGACCACCATTTGAGCCATCTCGCGGTGCATGGCTTCCTGCACCTGATCGGTTACGATCACGAGAACGACGGCGACGCCGAGGAGATGGAAGCGCTGGAGACGCAGATCCTGGCTCACCTTGGAATCCCCGATCCCTATGCAGATCGCGCGGGGACGCACTGAGATGCCCGATTCCGACCCGATCCACGACAATCCGCGCGCCACGGCCAATCTGCCGGTCGTGGTGACGCAGGGCGAGGTGATGCGCCCGACGTCCGATGGCTGGCTGTTGCGCGCGATCCGCACGCTGTTCGGCTGGAAAGCGGGATCGGTGCGCGACGATCTCCAGGTCGTGCTCGATGCCAGCACGCCCGACGACACCGGCTTCTCGGCGGTCGAGCGCACCATGCTGCGCAACATCCTCGGCCTGCACGAGCGCCGCATCGCCGACGTCATGGTGCATCGCGCCGACGTCGTCGCGGTGAAGCGCGACATCCCGCTCGGCGAATTGATGGACCGTTTCGAGAGCGCCGGCCATTCGCGCCTCGTGGTCTACAACGAGACGCTCGACGATCCCGTCGGGATCGTCCACATCCGCGACCTGCTCGCCTTCATGACCGCGCGCGCCCGCGTGTCGGAAGCCACCAAGACCAAGCGCAAGAAGCCGTTGCCGGCCGGACTCGATCTGCGCGCCGTCGATCTCGCGCTGCCGCTCGAGGAAGCGCGCATCATCCGCAAGCTGCTCTACGTGCCGCCGTCGATGCGGGCGATCGACCTGCTCGCGCAGATGCAGGCCACGCGCGTTCACCTCGCGCTGGTGGTGGACGAATATGGCGGCAGCGACGGGCTGGTCTCGCTCGAGGACATCGTCGAGCAGATCGTCGGCGAGATCGACGACGAGCACGACAGCGACGAGCCGCCTTCGATCGTGCGCCTGCCCGACAACGCCTTCATCGCCGACGCCCGTGCCAGCCTCGACGACGTCCGCTCGGTGATCGGCGAGGATTTCGTCACCGGCGAAGCCGGCGAGGAGGTGGAGACGCTGGGCGGCTATCTCGTCAGTTTCGTCGGCCGCCTGCCGGTGCGGGGCGAGGTGATCTCGGGCCCCGGCACCTACGAGGTCGAGGTGCTCGATGCCGATCCGCGCCGCGTCAAGCGGCTGCGCATCTCGACGCGCAAGGAGCGTCCGGCGCCGCGCACCCAGCGCGAGAGCCGCCGCCGCGAGACCGCACCGGATGGCGGTCAGCCGCCGGCCAGCGACACGCCCAGCCCGCCGCCGAGCGACGGGACCGGCCAACAGTGAGTCCGTTCCAGCGCCTTCGGCAAATTGCGCTTGCCATCATCCTCGCCTGGGGATGGAAGCGCGCGGTCATCGCCATGGGGTGCGGAGCGCTGTCGGTGCTGGCACTGGCGCCGTTCAACCTCTTCCCGGTGCTGTTCATCACCTTCCCGGTGCTGGTCTGGCTGATCGACGGGGCCGGCGCCGGCCGATATGGCGGCGTCCCCGCCGCCGCACTGACCGGCTACTGGTTCGGGCTCGGCTATTTCGTGCCCGGCCTCTACTGGATCGGCTATGCCTTCTTCGTCGATGCCGATGTGTTCGCCTGGCTGACACCATTCGCCGTGCTCGGCCTGCCGGCCTATCTGTCCATCTTCACGGCCATCGGCTTTGCACTGGCGCGCCTGCTCTGGACCAAGAACGCCACGCGCGTGCTCGCGCTCGCTGCGAGTCTCACCATCGGCGAATGGCTGCGCGGCCACGCGCTGACCGGCTTTCCCTGGAACGCGTTCGGCTATGCGCTGTCCGAGCCGCTGCCGCTGGCGCAGACGGCGTCGCTGATCGGCCTTTGGGGCATGACCTTCCTGACGGTTGCGATCTTCGCCAGCCCCGCGACGCTGATCGACCGCACGTCCGATCGCCGCCTGCCATGGCGCGCGCCGGCGGCGGCAATCGCGCTGTTGCTTGTCATGAGCATCTTCGGCGCGATCCGCCTGTCGCTGCATCCGACCACGATGGTCGCAGGCGCCAAGCTGCGCCTGATGCAACCGAACCTCCAGCAGGACGCGAAATTCAACTACGCCGCCAAGCCGGAGGTGATGAAGAAATATTTGGCGCTGTCGGACCGCGCCTCGGGCCCGCAATCGACCGGCGTGCGCGATGCCACCATCCTGATCTGGCCGGAATCCGCCTTTCCGTTCTTCCTGACCCGCGAGGCCGATGCGATGGCGCAAATCGCCGAGCTTCTGCCGAAGGGCACCGTGCTGATCACGGGTTCGGTCCGCGCCCCCGACCTGCCGCCGGGCACGCCGATCACGCGTGCCTATAATTCGATCTACGTGATCGACCATGATGGCGGCGTGCTCGCAATCTACGACAAGCTGCATCTGGTGCCGTTCGGCGAATTTCTGCCCTACCAGTCATTGATGGAGACGCTCGGCTTCGAGCAACTGACGCGTGTGCGCGGTGGCTTCATTCCGGGCACGGTGCGGCATGCGCTGCAGGTACCGGGCGCGCCGCCCGCGCTACCGCTGATCTGTTACGAAGCTATCTTTCCCGGCGAAGTGGCGGGACGCAACGAACGTCCGGGCTGGATCGTGAACCTCACCAATGACGGTTGGTTCGGCATCTCGACCGGACCCTATCAGCATCTGGAGCAGTCGCGCATGCGCGCGATCGAACTCGGATTGCCGCTGGTCCGCTCTGCCAATACCGGCATCTCCGCGGTGATCGATCCGCTGGGCCGCACCGTCGCCAGCCTCGGTCTGGGAATCGAAGGCATTTTGGATGCGAATCTGCCCGCCGCCATCCCGCCGACGGTCTATGCGCGGGTGGGCGATGCGCCTGCGGCCATGCTCGTCGCGCTGGCCGTGGTTCTGACTATTCGCCGACGCGTCGCCAAGCGGCATGGCTGATCGCGCCGTCGCCGCGGAGGTAGCCGGAAACTTTTGACAACCGTAGTCCCACGGTTGACAGACTGCACGCGGGCTCCCCATTCTGCACCGGCTGCAAAAGACAGTGGTGCATTGCTAAATTTCTCCGCAATGTTTGCCAATAACAGGGCTTGATTTGACGTTGATTGCACCTGGGGCACTCCGGTTGATTGCGCTGAAGGTGGTGTTTGGAGGGCTGAGGAAATGTCGAAAGCGCCCAACCCTGTTGACAAATATGTCGGCAGTCGCGTGCGCATGCGCCGCATCATGTTGGGCATGAGCCAGGAAAAGCTCGGTGAAGCTTTGGGCCTGACTTTCCAGCAGATCCAGAAATACGAGAAGGGCACCAACCGGGTCGGTGCAAGCCGCATCCAGCAAATCGCCGAGATTCTGCAGGTGCCGGTATCATTCCTGTTCGAGGGCGGTCCAAGCGGCGTGCCGGGTCCGGAGGGCTTCAGCGAAGGCGCTTCGCCCTCTTACGTCTCGGATTTTCTCGCGACCTCCGAAGGCCTGGCCCTGACCAAGGCGTTCACGCGAATCACCGATTCGAAGATGCGCCGCTCGATCGTCGATCTCGTCGAGCAGATCGCGGCTCCCGAAGGTCCCGACAAGCGCTGACCTGCCATCTCAATGGCGATTTGAGACCGCGTCAAATCTGGCCTATGTCGTCGTTTGTGGCCGCGTCCTGATGCGCGTCCGCCTCGATGATGCGATCCAAAGGCACAGATGCGCCCATGACCAGCTCCAATTGGTTCGATTCCCAAACTATTCTCGATGGCATCCGCCGCTGGGTGGAGATCGAGACGCCGACGGAAGCGCCTGAACAGGTCAACAAGCTGATCTCCGTGGTCGCGGAGCAATACCGCGATTTGCCCGTCACGCTCGAGCGCGTCGCCGGCGTCGATGGCTGCGGCGATCATCTCATCGTGCGCACGAATTGGGGCCAGGACCGGCCGGGCATCCTGGTGCTCAGCCACCTCGATACCGTTCATCCCCTCGGATTCATCGAGCGGCTGCCGTTCAAGGTCGAAGGCGACGTCGCGTATGGTCCCGGCATCTACGACATGAAGGGCGGCGCCTACATCGCCCATCACGCGTTTGGCGCGCTGTGTGCGACGGGCGATCGCTCGCCGCTCGGCATCACGCACCTGTTCACCTCCGACGAGGAGATCGGCAGCCCGACCTCGCGCGCGCTCATCGAGCAGGAAGGACGCAAGGCCAGATACGTGCTGGTGACGGAGCCGGCGCGCGACGCCGGCAAGATCGTCACCGGACGCAAGGGCGTCGGACGCTTCCGGGTGTTCGTCAAGGGCGTGCCGGCGCATGCCGGCTCCCGGCCGGAAGACGGCCGCAGCGCCGTCCGCGAGCTCGCCAACATCATCCTGGCGCTCGAAGGGATGAACGATCTCGAACGCGGCGTCACCGTCAATGTCGGCGTCGTGCGCGGCGGCACGCGCCCCAACGTCACGCCGGAGGAGGCCTATGCCGAAGTCGACCTGCGCGTGGTGAGCCTCAAGGATGCCGACGAGTTCGTCGGCAGGATTCTCGCTTTGACCTCGAAGACCGAAGGCGTCACGGTCACCGTCACCGGCGAGCTCAACCGTCCGCCTTATGAGAAGAGCAATGCGGGAGCTTCGCTCTACGAGCATGCGAAGACGCTCGCCAGCGAGATCGGCTTCGAACTGATCGACACCGACACCGGCGGCGGCTCGGACGGCAATTTCACCGCTCCCTTCACCGCAACGCTCGACGGGCTCGGCGTCGACGGCAAGGGCGCCCACACCCATTATGAGCAGCTCTATGTCTCCTCGCTCGCTCCGCGCGCGCGGCTGCTCCACCGCCTGTATCAGACGCTGCGATGAGCGAGCGCAAATCAAACCCAGATCGCGAGGACGGCGAGCGCGCCTTCTTCGGGCGCCGCAAGGGCCACAAGCTGAGGCAACACCAGGCCGAGCTGATCGATCATCTGCTGCCGCATCTTTCGCTCGACATCGACGGCGAGACGCCGGCGGACGCTCGCGAGATCTTCGGTCCCGCAACCGAAGACGTGCGGCTCGAGATCGGCTTTGGCGGCGGCGAGCATCTTGCGGCCGAGGCACAGACCTTCGCCACGACCGGCTTCATCGGCTGCGAGCCCTATGTCAACGGCATGGCCAAGATCCTCGCGCAGATCGAGGCCGCCAACATCGGCAACATCCGCCTGTTCGCCGGCGATGCCGCCGAGCTGCTGGCCTGGTTGCCCCAGGCATCGCTGTCGCGGATCGACCTGATCCACCCCGACCCCTGGCCGAAGCGGCGGCACTGGAAACGGCGCTTCGTCCAGGACAGGACGATCGCCGCGATGGCGCGCGTGCTGAAGGGAGGCGGCGAATTCCGTTTCGTCTGCGACATCGACGATTACTGCGCCTGGACGTTGTCGCATCTTGCGCGCTCGCCGGACTTCAAATGGCTCGCGGAGCGCGCCGACGATTTCCGGCAACCATGGGCCGGCTACACCATGACGCGCTACGGCCGCAAGGCCGCGCGCGAGGGACGCAAGGCGGCTTATCTGCGGTTCAGGCGAGTTTAGATCGTCTGCCGGTTGCGCCAGAAATTCACGACGCGCTCGGCAGTCGTCGGCATCAGCCGCGAGAAGTTCACGCGCGCGGTCTCGATGTCAGCATCGGCCGGGGTCCGGTGCGAACCGTACCAGAGCAGGATGAGCGCGCGCACGGTGGGCCAGCCTAGATTCAGCACGCGGCCGACAATGAGGATCGGATCGTAGCGGTCGCCGGCGATCAGGCGGTCGAGCACCGAGAGGCGAACGCCGGACAGCGCCGAGAGCGAGGCGATCGATTCCTCGTATTTGTTCGCCTTGGCGAAGCCGAGCAGCGCGCTCTCGCCGAGATGGCCCTCGCGATGCAAGGCGAGCACCGTGCGCTGGGCTGCGGCGTAGTCCCGCCGCGGGCCCGGCGGCAGCGCAGCTTCCTCGATCGCGGTGATGGCGCGCTTGATCTCGACCTGGCGCGCTGGATTGACTACGCTCGAGAGGCGGCGGCGGATGACGTCGAGGGTGCCGTCGAGCAGCTGCCTCAGGTTCTCACCCGAAAGATCGTTGCGCTGGCCGATCTTGAGCGTCAGCACGCCGTCCTGCGCCGCGCGCTTGATCAGCTCGGAATAACTGCCGGGCGAGAACACCGCACCGGCATTGCCGGCGGCGCGGCGCACCACGTCGCGATCGCCGCGCTCGACCAGCACGTCGGTGATCTCGGCCGACAAAACGGGGCGCTCCGTCATCGCCAGCAGATGGCCCTGGCCCTTCAGCCGCGCGATCTCGACCAGGGCGGCGTCATCGAGCACCGGCGAGCGGCGCAGCACGGGGCCGGCCACCATGATCTCGTTCTCGCGCGCGAGCTGATTGACCAGATGCGGCGGGGCGTTGTTCAGATGCGAGAAGCGCTCGGCGAGGTCGACGCGCGAGGCAAGCTCCGCATGCGGGACGAGATCGATCAGGAGATTGTCGAAGAGATCGATCAGCTCGGGACGAAGATTGGCGGGATCCTGAAAGAACAACTCGGAGATGGCGCGCGCGATCTCGCCGCGCCGCCGCGGATCGCCGCGTTTGACGATATCGTCCAGTCCAGGAATGAGCGACGTGGCAACGGTCATGAAAACGCAACTCGAACGGGGCACGCCGCGGGTGCGCCCTTGGTCCAAGCCGCCCCACAATCAGGGAATCTAAGCCTGCTTGATGAAGGAAGCGTTGCGCCAGGGCGTCCTGGGACCGGCGCAAAAAGGCCGCCTTTCCCCGCAATGGGCCTTGTCCGGGAGGGGCGAAAGCGCTATATCAGCGCCAATTCATCTTCTCATACGATCCGCGTAGTGAGAGTGGGCCCGAAAGGACCCGCTCTTTTTTATTACCTGAACGTGGCTCGGCGGAAGATGCGGCCCGACGCGTGTCGGGAGAGTTCCGAAAGCCGGGCTTTGAAAGCGTAACCAAGCCTTAACCATCGAGCGCCTGACCCTGGACATGACCGAACCGACCCCTGGTTCCACGGATGCCGAATTGCTGGCCGAGCCGAGACTCGTGGTCGAGCCCGGCGTGGCGGCACGGGTATCGGCGGGCGCAGCGCCGGTGCTCGAGAGCATGGGCTACCGCCTGGTGCGGATCCGGATTTCCGGCGAGGCCGGCTGCACCGTGCAGATCATGGCCGAGCGGCCGGACGGCTCGATGCAGCTCGAAGACTGCGAGGCGATCTCGCGGGCGCTCTCGCCCGTGCTCGACGTTGCCGATCCCATCGATCGCGCCTACCGGCTCGAAATCTCCTCACCGGGGATCGACCGTCCGCTGGTCCGCCGCTCCGATTTCGAGCGCTATTCCGGCCATTTGGTGAAGATCGAGATGGCGGTCTCGCATGAAGGGCGCAAGCGCTTCCGCGGCACGCTCGGCGCCGTCGAAGGCGACCGGGTGCATCTGCATCGCGACGACGTCAAGGCCGGCGACAATCCCGATGTGCTCCTGACCATGGAGGACATCGGCGAGGCCCGGCTGGTGCTGACCGACGAGCTGATCGCCGAATCCATGCGCCGCGGCAAGGCCGAAGAGCGCCAGATGCGCCGGGATCTCGGCCTCGAGCCGCCGCAGGCGCCGCACGCGAAGATCAGCGAAAAGACCACCAAGAACAGCAAGCCGCAGAAAAAGAAGAAGCCGGCCCCGACCAACACGAAGAAACATCGCCTTGCCGCCGAACGCGCGCGGCGTGGCGAGATCGAGCCTGACGAAGGAGACTAGCCATGGCAGTCAGCGCCAATCGACTTGAGTTGCTCCAGATCGCAGACGCCGTTGCGCGCGAGAAATCGATCGACCGCGGCATCGTCATCGCGGCGATGGAGGACGCCATCGCCAAGGCGGCGCGGGCCCGTTACGGCAGCGAGACGGACGTTCACGCCGAGATCGACCCGAAGAAGGGCGAGCTGCGGCTATCGCGCCATATGCTGGTGGTCGACAAGGTCGAGAACCACTCCAACCAGATCTCGCTGGTTGACGCGCAGCGCGCCAATCCCGGCGCCCAGGTGGGCGACACCATCGCCGACACCCTGCCGCCGCTGGAATACGGCCGCATCGCCGCGCAGTCCGCCAAGCAGGTGATCGTGCAGAAGGTGCGCGAGGCCGAGCGCGACCGCCAATACCAGGAATTCAAGGACCGCATCGGCGACATCGTCAACGGCGTCGTCAAGCGCGTGGAATATGGCAGCGTGATCGTCGATCTCGGCCGCGGTGAAGCCATCATCCGCCGCGACGAGATGCTGCCGCGCGAAGTGTTCCGCAACGGCGACCGCGTCCGCGCCTACATCTTCGACGTCCGCCGCGAGACCCGCGGTCCGCAGATCTTCCTGTCCCGCACCCATCCGCAGTTCATGGCGAAGCTGTTCGCGCAGGAAGTGCCGGAGATCTATGACGGCATCGTCGAGATCAAGGCGGTGGCCCGCGATCCGGGCTCGCGCGCCAAGATCGGCGTGATTTCCCGCGATTCCTCGGTCGATCCGGTCGGCGCCTGCGTCGGCATGCGCGGCTCGCGCGTGCAGGCCGTGGTGAACGAATTGCAGGGCGAGAAGATCGACATCATCCCCTGGTCGCCCGACATCGCGACCTTCGTGGTCAACGCGCTGGCGCCGGCCGAAGTCTCCAAGGTCGTCATCGACGAAGACCGCGAGCGCATCGAGGTCGTGGTGCCCGACACCAACAACCAGCTTTCACTGGCGATCGGCCGCCGCGGCCAGAACGTGCGCCTGGCCTCGCAGCTCACCGGCTGGGACATCGATATCCTGACCGAGCAGGAGGAATCGGAGCGCCGCCAGGCCGACTTCGAGAACTCCACCCGCGTCTTCATGGAATCGCTCAACGTCGACGAGGTGGTCGGTCAGCTGCTGGCGTCCGAGGGCTTCACCTCGGTCGAGGAACTCGCCATGGTGGACCTCAAGGAACTCGCCGGCATCGAGGGCTTCGACGAGGAGACCGCGCAGGAACTGCAGAGCCGTGCCCGCGAATATCTCGAGCAGCAGGAAGCCGAGATCGAAGCGAAGCGCAAGGAGCTCGGTGTCGAGGACGCCGTCAAGGAGGTGCCCGGCGTCACCTCCAAGATGCTGGTGAAGCTCGGCGAGAACGACATCAAGACGGTCGAAGACCTCGCGGGCTGCGCCACCGACGATCTGGTCGGCTGGACCGAGCGCAAGGAAGGCGGCGAGCAGACCAAATTCCCGGGCGCCCTCGACGGCATCGATATCTCCCGCGACGATGCCGAAGCGATGATCATGCAGGCCCGCGTCAAGGCCGGCTGGATCACCGAGGCCGATCTCGCCAAGCCGGCCGAGGAGGCCGAGGCGACCGAAGATCAGCCGGCTTAAGGGTAACGGAGGATGTCGCCCGGATGCTCGCCAGCGTTGACAACGAACTTGACCATGGACCGCGGACCGAAAGGTCCGCGACCATGCGCATGTGCGCGGTCAGCCGCGAGGTCCGGCCGATCGACGAGCTGATCCGCTTCGTCATTTCGCCGCAAGGCGACGTGGTTCCAGATCTCAAGCGCAAGCTGCCCGGGCGCGGCATGTGGCTCACGGCCTCCCGCGGGGTGGTTGCGGAAGCCGTGCGGCGTCACCAATTTAGCAAGGCCTTCAAGCGCGAGCTGCGCACCCCTCAGACGCTTCCTGCCGACATCGAGGCGCTCCTGGTTCGGAGCGTGACGGAAGCCCTTGGGATCGCCGCCAAGGCCGGCCAGGTCGCGGCCGGCTTCGGCAAGGTCGAAAGCGCCCTTCGGGAAGGCACGGTCGAGGTCCTGATCCACGCCAGCGACGGGTCCGCGGACGGAATCCGCAAATTGGACATGCTGGCGCGTCAAAATGCCGGAAATCGCGGCGCCAAGCCGCAGATTCCCGTCGTCACCGCGCTGAAATCGATAGAATTGGATTTGGCACTGACCCGGTCAAATGTGATACATGCTGCCCTGCTCGCGGGCCCGGCGAGCAAGTCATTCCTGTCACGTAGCCAGATGCTGGTCCGATACCGGATGGCGGACGCTGACAAGACTGCCGAAGAGCCCGGCCAGGATTTCTGAGAGACAAGACGACCCGATAGGACGGTGCGGCAACGCACAACACTGATAAATCAGGATTAGGACTGCTGAATGGTTGATACCAAGACCCCTGACGACAAGAAGCTGAGCGTTCCGAGCAAGACGCTATCGCTCAAGCCGCGCGTCGAAACGGGCACTGTCCGCCAGAGCTTCAGCCATGGCCGCAGCAAGCAGGTCGTGGTCGAGAAGCGCGGCAAGCGCCGCATCGACGGCAGCGCCGAGCCGCAGGCTCCCACGGTTGTTGCGAAGCCCGCACCGGCGGCCCCTGCGCCTGCTCCGTCACGCTCGGCGCCGCCGCGCAACGCCGGCTCCGGCGTCGTGCTGCGCACGCTGACCGAGGACGAACGTTCCGCCCGCGCCAGCGCGCTGGCCGATGCCAAGGTTCGTGAAGTCGAAGAGCGCCGCCAGGCCGAGGAAGAGGCCCAGCGCCGCGCGGTCCGCGAGGCCGCCGAACGCGCCGAGCGCGAACCCGCCGAATCCCGCCGCAAGGCCGAGGAAGAGCGCCACCGTCACGAGGAAGAGGCCAAACGCAAGGCCGAGACCGAAGCCAAGAAGCGCTTCGGCGAGGGCGAGCAACCGCAATCCGCTCCGCGCCCGGCAACTGCAGCCCCGGCCGCTCCCGCGCCGCGTCCCGGCGCGCCCGCAACGCGCCCCGGCGCCGCCCCGACCACGGCACGCCCGGGAACGACCGCGCGTCCCGGAACCACCACGCCGCGGCCGCCGGGCGGCGGCCCGCTGGGTCGCACGCCCGCGATGGCGGCGGGACCGGACGAGGACGATGGTCCGCGTCAGGTCCGTCGCGGCCCCGGCGGCGCCGCGCGTCCTGCGGCAGCCCCCAAGACCACCCATAAGCCCGGCCCGCAGAAGGAGCGCGGCCGCCTGACGGTCGTCACCGCGCTCAATGCCGACGAAGTGCGCGAGCGCTCGATCGCCTCGTTCCGCCGCCGCACCCAGCGCCTGAAGGGCCACGCCTCGAACGAGCCGAAGGAAAAGCTGGTCCGCGAAGTCACGATTCCGGAAGCGATCACGATCCAAGAACTCGCCAACCGCATGTCCGAGCGCGCGGTCGACGTCATCCGCATGCTGATGAAGCAGGGCGCGATGCACAAGATCACCGACGTGATCGACGCCGACACCGCGCAGCTGATCGCCGAAGAACTCGGCCACACCGTCAAGCGCGTTGCCGCGTCCGACGTCGAAGAAGGCCTGTTCGACACCGTCGATGATTCCACCGACACCGAAACCCGGTCGCCGGTCGTCACCGTCATGGGCCACGTCGACCACGGCAAGACCTCGCTGCTCGACGCGCTCCGTCATGCCAACGTCGTCTCCGGCGAAGCCGGCGGCATCACCCAGCATATCGGCGCCTACCAGGTGGTGTCGCCCGAGAGCGGCAAGAAGATCACCTTCATCGACACGCCCGGCCACGCCGCGTTCACCGCGATGCGCGCCCGCGGCGCCAAGGTCACCGACATCGTCGTGCTGGTGGTCGCGGCCGATGACGGCGTGATGCCGCAGACGGTCGAAGCCATCAACCACGCCAAGGCAGCGCGGGTGCCGATCATCGTCGCGATCAACAAGATCGACAAGCCCGACGCCAAGCCCGAACGGGTGCGCACCGAGCTGCTCCAGCACGAGGTGCAGGTGGAATCCTTCGGCGGCGACGTCGTCGACGTCGAAGTGTCCGCCAAGAACAAGACCAATCTCGACAAGCTGCTCGAGATGATCGCGCTCCAGGCCGAAATCCTCGACCTGAAGACCAATTCGGAACGTCCGGCCGAAGGCACCGTGATCGAGGCCAAGCTCGATCGCGGCCGCGGTCCGGTCGCGACCGTGCTGGTCCAGCGCGGCACGCTCCGTGTCGGCGACATCATCGTCGCGGGCGCCGAGATGGGCCGCGTCCGCGCGCTGATTTCGGATCAGGGCGAGACCGTGCAGGAAGCAGGTCCCTCGGTGCCGGTCGAAGTGCTCGGCTTCAACGGTCCGCCGGAAGCCGGCGATCGTCTCGCCGTGGTCGAGAACGAAGCCCGCGCCCGCCAAGTCACCAGCTACCGCGCGCACCAGAAGCGCGAGAACGCGGCAGCCTCGATCTCCGGCATGCGCGGCTCGCTCGAGCAGATGATGTCGCAATTGAAGACGGCGGGCCGCAAGGAATTCCCGCTGATCGTCAAGGCCGACGTGCAGGGCTCGCTGGAAGCGATCCTCGGCTCGCTGGAGAAGCTCGGCACCGACGAAGTCGCCGCCCGCATCCTGCATGCCGGCGTCGGCGGCATCTCGGAATCCGACGTGACGCTCGCGGAAGGCTTCAATGCCGCGATCATCGGCTTCTCGGTTCGTGCCAACAAGGAGGCCGCCGCGGCCGCCAAGCGCAACGGCATCGAGATCCGCTACTACAACATCATCTACGACCTCGTGGACGACGTGAAGAAGGCGATGAGCGGTCTGCTCGCGCCGACCTTGCGCGAAACCATGCTGGGCAATGCCGAGATCCTGGAGATCTTCAACATCTCCAAGGTCGGCAAGGTCGCCGGCTGCCGCGTCACCGACGGCACCGTGGAACGCGGCGCCAATGTGCGCCTGATCCGCGACAACGTCGTCGTGCACGAGGGCAAGCTGTCGACGCTGAAGCGCTTCAAGGACGAAGTGAAGGAAGTCCAGTCCGGTCAGGAATGCGGCATGGCCTTCGAGAACTATCACGACATGCGTGCCGGTGACGTGATCGAGTGTTACCGCGTGGAGACGATCCAGCGCTCCCTGTAAGTCCAAATCTTACCGAAGCGTCCGGATCTTTTTGAACTGAAATTGCGGGAGTGCGATGGCCGGATTTTTCCGGCCATCCACCCCTCTTCGTTTCAACAGGACAAATGACAATGCCCGTGCCCCATGCACGGGCATGACGAGGTGATTTTCGAGAATGCCACGCCATCATCAGAAGAAGAGTTCCGCACCCGGCGGAGGCTCGCAACGCCAGTTGCGCGTCGGCGAGCAGGTTCGCCACGCGATGGCCGATATTCTGGCGCAAGGCAATGTGCATGATGCGGACCTCGAAGGCCACATCATCACCGTGCCGGAGGTACGGATGTCGCCCGACCTGAAGCTCGCGACAGTCTACGTGATGCCGCTTGGTGGCCGCGACACCGAGATCGTCATCGCTGCGCTCGAACGCAACAAGAAGTTCCTGCGCGGCGAGGTCGCGCGGCGCGTTAACCTGAAATTTGCACCCGATATTCGCTTCCGCGTCGACGAACGATTCGACGAAGCGGAACGGATCGAGAAGCTTTTGCGAACACCTGCGGTGCAGAAGGACTTGGACAAGGATCTGGATTCGGATCGGGAAGAAGAGCAATGACGATGGACCCGGCTCACGGCACGATCGGCGACAACGAGGCTGATCAGCGCGACGTGCAGACAAACAACTTTGCGGAGATGGGCGGCAACTCTCAGCCGCATCAGGAGCCGCGCCGCGTCAACAACGATCCGCGCGCCAAACAGCAGAAAGGCGGCCAGGTTCGCCGCGACCGGCGCGACGTCCATGGCTGGGTCGTGCTCGAAAAGCCGATCGGCATGACCTCGACGCAGGCGGTCGCGGTGCTCAAGCGCCTGTTCAATGCCAAGCGCGCGGGACATGCCGGCACGCTCGACCCGCTCGCCTCGGGCGGGCTGCCGATCGCGCTCGGGGAAGCCACCAAGACCGTTCCCTTCGTCATGGACGGCCGCAAGCGCTACCAGTTCACCGTGTGCTGGGGCGAGGAGCGCGACACCGACGACATCGAGGGCCGGGTGACCGCGACCTCCGACCAGCGTCCGACCCGGGAGGCCATCCTGGCCCTGCTGCCCCGTTTCACCGGGGTGATCGAGCAGATCCCGCCGCGCTATTCCGCGATCAAGGTCCAGGGCGAGCGCGCCTATGACCTCGCCCGCGACGGCGAGGTCGTGGAATTGGCCCCCCGCCCGGTCGAGATCCACCATTTAACCCTTGTTAATCAACCAGATAACGACCACGCCGTGTTCGAGGCCGAATGCGGCAAGGGCACCTATGTCCGGGCGCTGGCCCGCGATATGGGCCGGATTCTCGGCACTTATGGCCATATTTGCGCGCTGAGGCGGACCCTGGTCGGCCCATTTGGCGAAAACGACATGATTCCGCTGGATCAGTTGGAGGCTTTGTGCGATAGAGCCGCGTCCGGCGAGGGCAGCCTCGCCGACGCGCTTTTGCCCGTTGAGACCGCGCTGGACGACATCCCGGCACTGGCCGTCACTCGGGCTGATGCGGCAAGGCTCCATCGGGGCCAGGCCGTTTTGTTGCGCGGACGGGATGCGCCCACTTGTAGCGGCACAGTCTATGTCACGGTGGCAGGCCGTCTTTTGGCGCTTGCCGAAGTTGGCAATGGCGAAATCATCCCCAAGCGTGTGTTCAACCTGACCGGCCTGACTGCCAGCCCCGGTCGCAACGAGAGAAATTGACGATGTCGATTGCCGCAGAACGCAAAGCGGAAGTCATCAAGACGAATGCCACCAAGGCCGGCGACACCGGCTCGCCCGAGGTTCAGGTCGCGATCCTGTCGGAACGCATCAACAACCTCACCAACCATTTCAAGACCCACGTGAAGGACAACCATTCGCGTCGCGGCCTCTTGAAGCTGGTCTCGCCCCGCCGCTCGCTCCTCGACTATCTCAAGAAGAAGGACGAGGCGCGGTACAAGGCGCTGCTCGAGAAGCACAATATTCGTCGTTAAGAGTTCCTGCGCGCGCCACCGGCGCGCGTTTTCGCACGTGGTTTCGAACGAAAGCGCTTGTTTTTAAGCTTTTTGATCGAGGTTGCGCGCACGTCGGATGCGAGCCGTTGACGGCCAGCATCCGGGCATGATGAGCGAAGATCGAAGGTTCGGTGTTCGCATTCGTGCCGACTGACAGTCCAGCAGCAATCCGGCGGCTGGGCACAACGGGCAAGGCGCCCGTATGACCCGAAAGGATGGACGCCATCCGAAATCCAAAAACCATGGCAGGATCGCAGGACGCTGATCATCCGCTCCGATCAGCGTCCCGCAATCTTGCGCATGGTTTTTGCTTTTCGGGGTCGTCCCTCTTTCGAGAACCCATGAAAGAAGACCTCTATGTTCAATAAGCATTCAGTCGAGATCGACTGGGGTGGACGCCCGCTCAAGCTTGAAACCGGCAAGATCGCCCGCCAGGCCGACGGCGCCGTCGTCGCCACCTATGGCGAGACCGTTGTGCTTGCTACCGTCGTCGCGGCAAAGGCGCCGCGCGAAGGCGTCGACTTCCTGCCGCTGACCGTCGACTACCAGGAGAAGGCCTACGCTGCCGGCCGCATTCCCGGCGGCTATTTCAAGCGCGAAGGCCGTCCGACCGAAAAGGAGACGCTGGTCTCCCGCCTGATCGACCGTCCGATCCGCCCCTTGTTCGTCGACGGCTGGCGCAACGAGACCCAGGTGATCGTCACCGTGCTGTCGCACGACATGGAGAACGATCCCGATATCGTTGCGATGGTCGCGGCCTCGGCAGCGCTGACGCTGTCCGGCGTGCCCTTCAAGGGCCCGATCGGCGCTGCCCGCGTCGGCTTTGCCAATGACGAATTCGTTCTCAACCCGACGCTGGACGAGATGGTCGACACCCAGCTCGACCTCGTCGTCGCCGGCACCGCCGACGCCGTGCTGATGGTGGAATCGGAAGCCAAGGAGCTGAACGAAGACGTGATGCTCGGCGCGGTGATGTTCGGTCACCGTCACTTCCAGCCTGTCATCAACGCCATCATCGAGCTGGCCGAGAAGGCCGCGAAGGAGCCGCGCGAAGTCACTGTAATCGACAATGCGGCGCTCGAGAAGGAAATGCTCGGTCTGATCGAGCAGGAGCTGCGCGCCGCCTATGCGATCCCGGTCAAGCAGGACCGCTACGCCGCGGTCGGCAAGGCCAAGGAAAAGGTGATGGCCCACTATTTCCCGGAGGGCCAGGAGCCGAAATACGACAAGCTGCGCATCGCTGCCGTGTTCAAGGAGCTCGAGGCCAAGATCGTTCGCTGGAACATCCTCGACACCGGCAAGCGCATCGACGGTCGCGACAGCAAGACCGTGCGCAACATCGTCGCCGAAGTCGGCGTGCTGCCCCGCGCCCACGGCTCGGCGCTGTTCACCCGCGGCGAGACCCAGGCGATGGTCGTGACCACGCTCGGCACCGGCGAGGACGAGCAGTACATCGACGCGCTGTCGGGAACGTACAAGGAGACGTTCCTGCTGCACTACAACTTCCCGCCCTATTCGGTCGGTGAGACCGGTCGCCTCGGCGGCACCAAGCGCCGCGAGATCGGCCACGGCAAGCTCGCCTGGCGCGCGATCCATCCGGTGCTGCCGCCGCATCACGAATTCCCCTACACCACGCGCGTGGTGTCGGAGATCACCGAATCGAACGGCTCGTCCTCGATGGCCTCGGTCTGCGGCGCCTCGCTGGCGCTGATGGATGCCGGCGTGCCGTTGAAGCGGCCGACCGCGGGCATCGCGATGGGCCTGATCCTCGAAGACAAGCGCTTCGCGGTTCTCTCGGACATCCTCGGCGACGAAGACCATCTCGGCGACATGGACTTCAAGGTCGCCGGCACCGAGCAGGGCATCACCTCGCTCCAGATGGACATCAAGATCGAGGGCATCACCGAAGAGATCATGAAGGTGGCGCTGGCTCAGGCCAAGGACGGCCGCATCCATATCCTCGGCGAGATGGCCAAGGCCCTCACCGCCGCGCGCGCCGAGCTCGGCGAATACGCGCCGCGCATCGAGACCTTCAAGATCGCCACCGACAAGATCCGCGAAGTGATCGGCACCGGCGGCAAGGTCATCCGCGAGATCGTCGAGAAGACCGGCGCCAAGGTCAACATCGAGGACGACGGCACCGTGAAGGTCGCCTCCAGCGACGGCGAGGCGATGAAGGCCGCGATCAAGTGGATCAAGTCGATCGCATCCGATCCGGAAGTCGGCCAGATCTATGACGGCACCGTCGTCAAGGTGATGGAGTTCGGCGCCTTCGTGAACTTCTTCGGCTCCAAGGACGGCCTCGTCCACATCAGCCAGCTCGCGGCCAACCGCGTGCAGAAGACCTCCGACGTCGTCAAGGAAGGCGACAAGGTCAAGGTCAAGCTGCTCGGCTTCGACGACCGCGGCAAGACCCGGCTGTCGATGAAGGTGGTCGACCAGACCACCGGCGAAGACCTCGAGGGCAAGGAAAAGGCTGCCGAGGGCGAGAAGGCCCCACGCGAAGCCGCCGGCGAGTAATCGCTTCACGGCATCGGAAACACGAAGGGCGGCCGAGAGGCCGCCCTTTTTGTTAACTCTGGGCGATATGAGCCCTCTCCCGCATCCGCCTTCGCTAAGAAGCTTCGGCGGACAAGAGCGGGAGAGGTAAACCGCCTCACGCCACGATGTCGTAGCGGTCGAGGTTCATCACCTTGGTCCAGGCCTTGGCGAAGTCCTGCACGAACTTCTCCTTGGAGTCCGAGGTGGCATAGACCTCGGCGAAGGCGCGGAGCTGCGAGTGCGCGCCGAAGATCAGGTCGGCGCGTGTGCCGGTCCACTTCACCGCGTTGGTCTTGCGGTCGCGGGCCTCGTAGCTGCCGTCGGCGACCGGCGTCCACTGCGCGCTCATGTCGAGCAGGTTGACGAAGAAGTCGTTGGAGAGCGTTCCCACCTTCGTGGTGAGGACGCCGTGCTTCGACCCGTTCGCATTGGCGCCGAGCACGCGCAGACCGCCGACCAGAACCGTCATCTCCGGGCCGGTGAGCCTGAGCAACTGGGCGCGATCGACCAGCGCTTCCTCCTGCTGCAGGAACTGATGCTTCTTGCCGACATAGTTGCGGAAGCCATCGGCCCGCGGCTCGAGCGGAGCGAACGACTCAGCGTCCGTCTGCTCCTGTGAAGCATCCATGCGGCCCGGCGTGAAACCGACCTTGACGTCGACGCCGGCATCCTTCGCAGCCTTCTCGACTGCGGCGGTGCCGCCGAGCACGATCAGGTCCGCGAGCGAGACCTTCTTGGCGCCCGAGGAGGCGTTGAAGTCCTTCTGGATCGCTTCGAGCTTGCCCAGCACCTTGGCGAGCTGAGCCGGCTGGTTCACCTCCCAGTCCTTCTGCGGGGCGAGGCGGATGCGCGCGCCATTGGCGCCGCCGCGCTTGTCCGAACCGCGGAACGTCGAGGCCGACGCCCAGGCGGTCGAGACCAGCTCGGAGACCGACAGGCCCGAAGCCAGGATCTTGGTCTTCAGTGCGGCGATGTCCTGATCGCTGACCAGCTCGTGATTCACGGCCGGGATCGGATCCTGCCAGATCAGCGTCTCCTTCGGCACCAGCGGGCCGAGATAGCGCTGGATCGGACCCATGTCGCGATGAGTGAGCTTGAACCAGGCGCGGGCGAAGGCGTCAGCGAACTGACCGGGATTCTCGAGGAAACGACGCGAGATCTTCTCGTAGGCCGGATCGAAGCGCAGCGAGAGGTCGGTCGTCAGCATCGTCGGCCGATGCTTCTTCGACTTGTCGAAGGCATCGGGAATGATCGCGTCGGCGCCCTTGGCCGTCCACTGGTTCGCACCGCCCGGGCTCTTCGTCAGCTCCCATTCGTACTTGAACAGGTTCTCGAAGAAGTTGTTGCTCCACTTCGTCGGCGTCGTGGTCCAGGTCACTTCGAGACCGCTGGTGATGGAATCCCCCGCCAGACCCGACGCGTGCTTGCTCTTCCAGCCGAGGCCCTGATCTTCCAGCGCGCCCGCTTCCGGCTCCGGTCCGACCAGCGAAGGATCGCCAGCACCATGGGTCTTGCCGAAGGTGTGGCCGCCGGCGATCAGCGCGACGGTTTCCTCGTCGTTCATCGCCATGCGGGCGAACGTCTCGCGGATGTCCTTGGCCGCGGCCACCGGATCCGGCTTGCCGTTCGGGCCTTCCGGGTTGACGTAGATGAGGCCCATCTGCACGGCGCCGAGCGGCTCGGCGAGCTGGCGCTCGCCGCTGTAGCGCTCATCGCCCAGCCAGGTGCCCTCGGGGCCCCAATAGAGCTCTTCCGGCTCCCAGACGTCGGCGCGGCCACCGGCGAAACCGAAGGTCTTGAAGCCCATCGATTCCAGCGCGACGTTGCCGGCGAGCACCATCAGATCGGCCCAGGAAATCTTGCGGCCGTACTTCTGCTTGATCGGCCACAGCAGGCGGCGGGCCTTGTCGAGATTGGCATTGTCGGGCCAGCTGTTGAGCGGCGCGAAGCGCTGCTGTCCGGCACCGGCGCCACCGCGGCCGTCGGTGATGCGGTAGGTGCCCGCGCTGTGCCAGGCCATGCGGATCATGAGGCCGCCGTAGTGACCGAAGTCAGCGGGCCACCATTCCTGCGAATCGGTCATCAGGGCGGTCAGGTCCTTGATGACCGCGTTGAGATCGAGCGACTTGAATTCCTTGGCGTAGTCGAAGTCCTTGCCCATGGGATCGGACAGGGCGGAATTCTTGTGCAGCACCTCGATGTTGAGCTGCGTCGGCCACCAGTCGCGGTTCACGCGCGTGGGTTTTCCGCCCGAAAACGGGCACTTCGAAGAGTCGTCCATGAATACCTCCTCTGGTGGCGTCGAACTCGCGCCTTTGACCAGGTAGAACCACTCTAAGCCTCACGTTCGATCAGGTGAAGTTGACTTTAATGATCGCTGCAATAAGATTTCCTGATGCTGAACGTCACGCTGCGCCAGCTCCGGTATTTCGATGCGCTGGCCCGTCACGGCCATTTCGGCCGCGCGGCCGAGGCCTGCTCCATCTCGCAGCCGGCTTTGTCGATGCAGATCAAGGAGTTGGAGGAAGCGCTGGGCGGCCTGCTGCTGGAGCGCAGCGCGCGCCAAGTGGCGCTGACGCGGTTCGGCGAGGAACTCGCCCAGCGCGTCCGCGACATTTTGCGCTCGGTCGATGAACTCGGCGATTTCGCCCGCGCCTCGCAGGACCGCTTCGCGGGCCGCTTACGCATCGGCATGATCCCAACCATCGCGCCCTATCTCCTGCCGAAGATCACCAAGAATCTCACGCGCATGCACCCCGAGCTCGACATCCGCGTGCGCGAGACCATGACGCCGCGGCTGATCCAGGAGCTGGTGGAAGGGCGGCTCGACACCGCCATCGTGGCCCTGCCGGTGTCCGAGCCGTCGCTCACCGAGGTCGCCCTGTTCGAGGAGAAATTCCTGCTGGTGCGGCCGGGCGCGGACGAGGGCACACCGGTGCCGTCGCGCGAGATGATGCGCGAGATGCGGCTGTTGCTGCTGGAAGAGGGACACTGCTTCCGCGATCAGGCGCTGTCGTTCTGCAACATGCAGTCGGCGCCGCCGCGCGAGATGCTGGATGCCAATTCGCTGTCGACGCTGGTGCAGATGGTCAGCGCCGGCATCGGCGTCACCTTGATCCCGGAGATGGCGGTGCCGGTGGAGACGCGCTCCGCCTCGGTTTCGCTGGCGCGCTTCCGCGCCCCCGAGCCGTCGCGCACCATCGGCATGGTCTGGCGCAAGACCAGCCCGCTGGCGCGCCAGCTGCTGCAGATCTCCGAAGTGGTGTGCCTGTCGGCCGGCAAGGTGCGCGCGCGGCCATCCGTGCGCAGCCAGCGGGCTTGACCAGATGTCGAATCCCATCATCCGCCCCGCTCGCCCGGAGGAGTACGACGAGATCGGCCGAGTCTGGATGGAAAGCTGGGTCTCCACCGGTCTCGGCGAGGCCAGCGACTTCCTGCTGGCCAATTTGCGTGCACGCATAAGACGCGAGATCGCGGACGGCTGGAGTCTGTTCGTCGCCGACGATCACGGCGCGATCGCTGCGATGCTGGCGCTGCATCTGCCGAGGCTCTATCTCGACATGCTGTTCGTCGCGCCCGCCTATCAGGGCCAATCGCTCGGCCGGCAATTGCTCGCCTTCACCCGCACGCAGATGCCGGACGAGATGTACCTGCGCTGCGTCCGCGAGAACGAAAAGGCCTGGCGCTGGTACCAGCGCGAAGGCTTTGTGTTCGAGAAGGAGGAGGTCGAGCCGTCGAACGAGTTCGTGATGAAATATTACCGGTGGAAGCAACAGCGGCCAACGGATAGGTAGCGGCACGCGGGTGCAGCTTGCGGTTGTTACCGTGCTAATCTAGGGTGGCGTGATCGATATTCTCCCGCTGCTGATGCCCTGGAATCCATGATTCGATTTGCTGCTCCCGCGATCGTTTTGCTGTCTTCTCTAGCTCTGGCAGCAGCTCAAACTCCTCCTGCGATCACCGCGCCACCCACGCCTCCCTCAAAGCCGACCGTCAAGAAAGCGGCGCCGAAGCCGAAAGCTGCGGCAATCAAACCGACCGAGCAGATGAACGGCGGTCCGTGCCGTCTCGGCGTAATCTCGGCAATCGGCGAGCATTACTCCGTACAGAAGTTCGGCGTCACAATCTTCGAGGCGGAAGCAAAAGAGGTCCCGATCGACTGGGGCCTGGATGATCTCGTTTTTGCGCGCGTGCGCGCGGCAACGAACAACGATCCCTCGATACGCAGGATCGCTTATCCCAAGGGCGCCTTCGATCCCTTCTATCATGCGAAGGCGATCTTCATCCCGGACCCCAAAGAGACTCTGCCGGTGATCGTGAAGGGGTTCACCCCGAATGCAAATTGCGATCGCTATCTCGTCGCAACCACTTTCAAGACGAAGCTGCCGAACTCGAACATGACGCTGAACGGCATCGGCACCTACAACCAGGGGCTCGGCAGCTTGATTCGGCACTCACACCTTTTCGCCAATGTTGCGATCACGCTGATTGACGGCCGCAGCTACGAACAGATCAAGCGTCCCCTTACAGATATCGGCGCGAGCCTCGCCACAAGCATGCGTCTGTTTGAAGACCCGATCACGAAGCTGGACAATTCGCTTTTCCCAGATCCGCCCGAGACAGCTTCGACCAACGCGGCGTTGCGCGAGAGAACGCGTGCGCTCGTCTTAGAAAGGCTCGACCGGAGCCTCCCCGGCTATCTAAAGGAAGAGTAACGCGCTCGATTCGCAGAACTCGTTCGAGTGACCCAGATGTCGCTCGCTGAACGCTGTCTCCGCCTAGGCGTTGTGCGTTGCGGATTCAAAGCAAACAAGCAATGAATGGGCCTTGTCTCTTACACCTGTCGAAGGTCCGCACCATGATCAAGCTCTATTGGTCGCCCCGCTCGCGCTCGTTCTCGACGCTCTGGCTGATGGAGGAGAGCAACCTGCCCTATGAGCGCGTGCTGACCGACATCTCGACCGGCGCGCAGAAAGCGCCGGACTATCTGAAGATCAACCCGATGGGCAAGGTGCCGGCGCTCAGCGACGGCGAAGCTGCGCTCGGTGAAGCCGCGGCGATCTGCGCCTACATTGCCGATCGCTACCCGGAGACGAAGCTCGCGCCCGCGGTGACCGATCCGCGCCGGGCGCGCTATCTGCAATGGCTGTTCTTTTCGCCGGGCTGTATCGAGCCCGCCATCATCCAGATCTTCACCAAGATCGAGATCCCGACCTCGACCGCGGCCTGGGGTAGCGCGACGCAGGTGTTCGACGTGCTGGAGGCCGCGCTCGCCAAGGGGCCGTGGATTCTCGGCGAGGAGTTTTCGGCCGCCGACATCACGATCGGCTCGGGCCTGAATTTCGCGGTGCGGCTGTTTAAGATGGTGCCGTCGCGCCCAGCCTTCGATGCTTATCTGGCGCGCTGCATCGCGCGCCCGGCGTTCCAGCGCGCGGAGAAGATCGCCGCGGGGTAGACAAACTCAGGATTTGCAAGGACGGGCAAAGCGACTTGTCCGCCGTAGCTCGAAGAGCGAAGGCGGAAGCGTGCCCGATTAGTGAGAGATGGTGGGCACATCGCTTACGTTCCCTTTGCCCATCCTACGGCGTCCTACTCCGTAGCCTTCAAATCGTCCGGCCGCGGCATCAGGACGATGTTGTAGCCGGAATCGACGTAATGAATCTCGCCGGTCACGCCGCCGGAGAGATCCGACAACAGATACAGCGCCGAGCCGCCGAGATCGTCGAGCGTGACGCCGCGGCGCAGCGGCGAATGCTTCTGCATGAAGGCGAACATCGCGCGCGCCTCGCCGATGCCCGAGCCGGCAAGCGTGCGGATGGGCCCTGCGGAGATCGCGTTGACGCGGATGCCGCGCGGCCCGAAATCGGAGGCGAGATAGCGCACCGAGGCTTCCAGCGCGGCCTTGGCGACGCCCATCACATTGTAGTTCGGCATCGCGCGCTCGGAGGCGCCGAAGGTCAGCGTGATCATGCTGCCGCCCTCGGTCATCAGCTCGGCCGCGCGCTTCGCGATTTCCGTGAACGAGAAGCAGGAGATCACCATGGTGCGCGAAAAATTCTCGCGGCTGGTGTCGGCGTAGCGGCCCTTAAGCTCGTTCTTGTCGGCAAAACCGATGGCGTGGATGACGAAGTCGAGCTTGCCCCATTTTTCGCGCAAAACGGCGAAGGTGGCATCGACGCTGGCGATATCCTCGACGTCGCAAGGCAGCACCAGATCGACACCAAGCTGGTCCGCCAGCGGCTTGACCCGCTTGCCCAAGGCCTCGCCCTGGAAGGTGAAGGCAAGCTCCGCGCCGTGGGCGTGCAGCGTCTTGGCCATGCCCCAGGCGATTGAATGATCATTGGCGATGCCCATGATCAGACCGCGCTTGCCTTGCATCAGTCCTTCCATTGCCTCGTAACTCCACTATTCGGTGTCATCGCCCGCCTTGTGCGCGCTGCGCACTGGGGCGGGCGATCCAGTATCCCAGAGAAACTCGTGATAGATCGAGAAGCCGCGGCGTACTGGATGCCCCGCCCCCCGTGCGCAATTGCGCACCAGGCGGGGCATGACGACGTCCGTGCTCACACATCCATCCGGCTGAACACCAGCGTGGCGTTGGTGCCGCCGAAGCCGAAGGAGTTCGACAGCACGGTGCCGATCTTGACGTTGTCGATGCGCTTGCGCACGATCGGCATGTCGGCGAAGACGGGATCGAGCTCCTGGATGTGGGCGCTCTCGCAGATGAAGCCGTTGTTCATCATCAGCAGCGAATAGATCGCCTCCTGCACGCCGGTAGCGCCGAGCGAGTGGCCGGTCAACGCCTTGGTCGCCGAGATCGGCGGACACTTCTCGCCGGTGCCGAACACCTTGCGCAGCGCCTCGATCTCCGGCGGATCGCCGGCCGGCGTCGAGGTCGCGTGCGGGTTGATGTAGTCAACCTTGGTCTTCACCGTCGACATCGCCATGCGCATGCAGCGCTCGGCGCCTTCGCCTGACGGCGCGACCATGTCGTAGCCGTCGGAGGTCGCACCGTAACCGACGATCTCGCCATAGATACGGGCGCCGCGCGCCTTGGCATGCTCGAGCTCTTCCAGCACCAGCACGCCGGCGCCGCCGGCGATGACAAAGCCGTCGCGGTTGACGTCGTAGGGACGCGAGGCCGTGGCGGGCGGATCGTTGTACTTCGAGGACATCGCGCCCATGGCGTCGAACAGCACCGACAGCGACCAGTCCAGCTCCTCGCAGCCACCGGCGAAGATGACGTCCTGCTTGCCGATCTGGATCGTCTCATAGGCATTGCCGACGCAATGGTTCGACGTCGCGCACGCCGAGGAGATCGAGTAGTTCACGCCCTTGATCTTGAACCAAGTGGCAAGCGTCGCGGAGGCCGTGGACGACATCGCCTTCGGCACTGCAAACGGTCCGACGCGCTTCGGTCCCTTGGTGCGGGTGATGTCGGCGGATTCGACGATGGTGCGCGCCGACGGGCCGCCGGAGCCCATGATGATGCCGGTGCGGATGTTGGAGACTTCGTCGGGCGACAGACCGGAGTCCTGAATCGCCTGCTCCATCGCGACGTGATTCCACGCCGCACCCTGACCGAGGAAACGCATGGCGCGGCGGTCGACGACCGTCGCAGGATCGAGCGTCGGCGCGCCTTGCACCTGCGAACGAAAGCCGAGCTCGGCATATTTCTCAGCCCGAGAAATGCCCGACTTCGCCTCGTGAAGGCTCGCAAGCACCTCCTGGGTGTTGTTTCCGATCGACGAGACGATGCCCATCCCGGTGACCACAACCCGCCTCATGACAGCCTCGCCCTGCTCGTTGTCTTCTCGTTCTCTTCGTGGTGATGCGTTCAGCCCAGGCTCGTGCCCTGCTTGAACAGGCCGACCTTCAGGTCTTTCGCGCGATAAATAATCTGATCATCGACCGAAAGCCACCCGTCGGCGATACCGAGAACCAGCTTTGAACGCATCACGCGCTTGATATCGACGTTGTACACAACCCGGCGCGCCTCGGGCAGGACCTGGCCGCTGAACTTCAGCTCGTTGAGGCCGAGCGCGCGACCACGACCCTCACCCCCGATCCAGCCCAGATAGAAGCCGACCATCTGCCAGAGCGCGTCGAGGCCGAGACAGCCGGGCATCACCGGATCGTTCTTGAAGTGGCAGCCGAAGAACCAGAGGGCGGGCTTCACGTCGAGCTCGGCGCGCACCAGGCCCTTGCCGAACTCGCCGCCATCCTCGTTGATGTCGGTGATCCGATCGAACATCAGCATCGGCGGCAGAGGCAGCTGGGCATTGCCCGGGCCGAACATCTCGCCACGAGCACAGGCCAGCAGATCTTCATATTCGTAACCATTGCGCCTGTTCAGCATGCACGTGCCTCTGTCAAAATTCCGATTGAGCGGCGTTTTTTGGCGAAATTGGGCCCCGTCTCGGTCGGAGAGCAACGCCAATTGCCACCCGTCAGGCGCGGCTCACACATGCTCGGATGGACGGCGGACGGGCCTCGATGCCCGGCTGCGCCAAAATCGGCTAAGCGGAACCGCGCGCTCTCTAACACAGGCCTTTCGGGTGGCAAAGCGCATCCATGAAGGTAAAATGACGCGATCCACGCCCGGTTCCAAGGCTGATTAGAACCTCTCTAGTTGCGAGAAACTTGCATCTGCATCTTTCTCTTCCTATATTGCTTAGAGATATTGTTCACGCGTGCCCGAAATCTGGAAATGAGCGAGAATACCGCGCCCCGTCACGACGATGATGTCCACACCGCAGCCCTGCTGTCCGGCCGCCAGCCGGCCTTGACCGGCTGCCCCTGGCACGACGTCAACGAAATGCTCCAGTCCGCAGGGCTCCGTCCGACGCGCCAGCGCATGGCGCTCGGCTGGCTGTTGTTCGGCAAGGGTGCACGTCATCTGACGGCTGAAATGCTCTACGAGGAAGCGACCCTGGCCAAGGTCCCGGTGTCGCTGGCGACCGTCTACAACACGCTGAACCAGCTTACCGATGCCGGCCTGCTCCGCCAGGTCAGCGTCGACGGCACCAAGACCTATTTCGACACCAACGTCACCACCCACCATCACTATTACCTCGAGAACAGCCACGAGCTGGTCGATATCGAGGATCCGCATCTGGCACTGTCCAAGATGCCGGAGGTGCCCGAGGGTTACGAGATCTCGCGCATCGACATGGTCGTGCGCCTGCGTAAGAAGCGCTGAGATCAGTCTACATCGCTGATTTGATCGTCATGGCCGGGCATAGCCGTCCGAAGGACGGCGTCGCTTGCGCTCGCCTATGTCCCGGCCATTTCCTTTTAGCACGTCATTCCGGAATGGTGCGCAGCACCAGACCTCAGGTGCGTAATTGCGCACCGGGGAATCTCGAGATCCCGGATTCGATGCTGCGCATCGCTCCGGGATGACCCTTCGGGTCAATTCACCTGCTCGTCCGAGTACACGCCCCAAAGGCGCTCCTGCTGGATCCAGCCGTCAAAGCCGTTGCCGGTGACGCGGCACCAGTTTGCAGCGCACTTCTTCACCTGCGTGACGACGCCGGCCTGGAGTCGTGCTGCAACCGCGCTGTCGGGATCGGCCCGGTCGTAAATCGGGGCGAGATCGTCCTTGTGCTTCATGGTGACCACCGCGGTGCGGCGGCCCGACAGCAGCGAGTGATAGACCCAGCCCTCGGCGCCCTCGGAATCGCGCACCCGGCGCCAATTCTCGAACTCGGCAGTGATTTCGACCGGCAGGCCGGCGCGGGTGTAGACCCAGGCCACGTCATTGTCCTTGGTCGGGCCGGCGCGGACATTCACGTGATCCGATTTGAGGCTGACATAGCGCGGCACCGGCAGGCCGCTGGCGGGCTGAGGGGGATTATCCTTGGCCGAATGCGAGGGGCCGACCGAGGCGCTCAACCAGGTGCAAGCGAGCGCCATCACCGAACAAAAACGCCCCAACGCCATCAACCCGTCTCCCGTCGAAGACCCGGCCGAGCCGGGTCCCTACTCCAAAATCCAAACCTGCCGCGTCAGCCCGCCCCACGCGGGTGTTCCCAGCCAGATCCTCCAAGCCTTAACCCGTGGTTCTTGTCTTGGCCCGGCCTTCTGCTAGAGAGGACGGGCACTTGAACAACCAGTTTGCCCCGATTTTCCGGCCGGAAATGTCGGGAGAGCTTGAAGGAAACGCCGGGGACGGACACGGCAAGGGCAGTGTCGAACAACCGGGTTAATGAGGCCTCAACGACCGGCCTTTGGCGACAGAGGCGGCCTGCGACGCCTCATGAGAGCAGGACATGTCGGTGAAGAAAAAGCCCCTCGTCGTGGTGACGCGCAAGCTGCCGGATTCGATCGAGACGCGCATGCGCGAATTGTTCGACGCGCGGATCAATCTCGAGGACACGCCGATGTCCACCGAGCAGCTCGCGGAAGCCGCGCGCACCGCCGACGTGCTGGTTCCGACCGTCACCGACAATATCAGCGCCGACATCGTCAACCAGCCCGACTGCAAGCTGCGGCTGATCGCCAATTTCGGCAACGGCGTCGACAATATCGACGTCGCGGCAGCGCATGCCCGCGGCATCACCGTGACCAACACGCCGAAGGTCCTGACCGAGGACACCGCCGACATGACCATGGCGCTGATCCTCGCCGTGCCGAGGCGGATGATCGAAGGCGCCTCGATCCTGACCGAAGGCAAACCCTGGGCGGGCTGGTCGCCGACCTGGATGCTCGGCCATCGCATCGGCGGAAAACGGCTCGGCATCATCGGCATGGGCCGCATCGGTCAGGCGGTCGCGCGCCGCGCCCGCGCCTTCGGCCTGCAGATCCACTATCACAACCGCCGTCCCGTCGCCCCTGTCATCGCCGAAGAGCTTGGCGCGACCTATTGGGAAAGCCTCGACCAGATGCTGGCGCGAATGGACATCATTTCGGTGAACTGCCCGCACACGCCGGCGACCTACCACCTGCTCTCGGCGCGGCGGCTGAAGCTGATCCGCAAGGACGCCTATATCGTCAACACCGCGCGCGGCGAGGTCACCGACGAGGACACGCTGATCAAGCTGATCGAAGGCGGCGAGATCGCCGGCGCCGGCCTCGACGTCTACGAGCACGAGCCCGCGGTCAACCCGAAGCTGGTGCGGCTCGCCAAGGCCGGCAAGGTGACGCTGCTGCCGCATATGGGCTCGGCCACGATCGAAGGCCGCGTCGAGATGGGCGAAAAGGTGATCATCAACATCCGCACCTTCCTCGACGCCCACAAGCCGCCGGATCGCGTGCTGCCGGGTATGCTGTAGGGCGCCCCCAACGCTCGCAGGTTTGGCTCGTAATCTTGAGCGGAGCGGCCGCAGTGGACTACGGCCGCCCCGAGCCAGTCACTGCTTCGCCAAGGCGGCGAGGACTGGGCCGGCTTCGGCGTCTTCCACGCATGGAGTAACAGTGATCTCCATCACGTTGGCCCATTGGGCATACCATTGATACATGGCCTTCGGGTCGTTGCTCTCCGAAATTGCAAAGCCCGTTCCATTCATTCCATGCCAGCGGCCGAGCATCTTCACGCCTTCGGGTGGTGCTCCCCCTGTCTTCAGAAACTTTTCGATTGCAGAGTCGATCAAATTCGGCGGCAATTTCCAGCTCGAGATGTACTTCATCGCAATCTCCAATCTGAAATCATCCATTTGCCTTGCGGCGGGTGAATTCAATCACGAAGAGAGACGCTTGCAAGTATCTATTTTCGTGCCACGCGGCTACGCGCGATGGGCGCTGAGGTCGACGACCACAGGCCCGTCGCCGTTGAGTGGATTGGCAGGGGCGCGCGCGTAACGCAGCGTCTCGAAGCGCATCGCGCGCGCATCGATCATCAGGAGGCGGCCGACCAGGCCATCGCCGAAACCGACGATCTCGCGGATCGCCTCCAGCGCCATCATCGAGCCGAGCACGCCCGCCAATGCGCCCATGACCCCGGCTTCCGCGCAGGCGGGCACCGTGCCGGGCGGTGGAGCCTCCGGAAACAGGCAGCGATAGGTCGGGTTGAACTCGCCCTGCTCGTTGGTCTCGTGCGCGCGGATGGTGGTGAGCGAGCCGTCGAAGGTGCCGAGCGCGGCGGTAATCAGCGGCCGCTTGGCGAAGAAGCAGGCGTCCGAGACGAGATAGCGCGTCGAGAAATTGTCGGAGCCGTCGAGCACGAGGTCGTAGTCGCCAATCAGGCCAAGCGCATTGTCGGCGTTGAGCCAGGTGGCGTGGCCGACGAAGCGGACATGCGGATTGAGCGCTGCGATCCGCTCGGCAGCGCTCTCGACCTTGTGCCGGCCGATATCGGGCGTGGTGTGGATCACCTGACGCTGCAGGTTGGACAGCGACACGACGTCGTCGTCGACCACGCCGAGCGTGCCGACACCGGCCGCGGCCAGATACATCAGAGCGGGCGCGCCGAGGCCGCCGGCGCCGATCACCAGCACCGAGGCCCGCTTCAGCGCGGCCTGGCCCGGTCCGCCGACATCGCGCAGCACGATATGACGGGCATAGCGTTCGAGTTCGTCCGGACTCAGCATCGTTATCCTTCGTGCTCTCGGACCCTCATGGTGAGGAGCGCGGAACGCGCGTCTCGAACCATGAAGGCCCCGATCTCGCCTGCGGCCATCCTTCGAGACGCGGCCTTCGGCCGCTCCTCAGGATGAGGGCCTGAGTTCGTGACCTCTACGCCACCTGAACCACCCCAACATTGTTCGCGACCAACGAGATGTGCTTCAATGGCACGCTTTTCAACGTATTGGCGTTCAATGGGCTGGTTGGATTTGTCATGAGATCGATGCTTACGGCAACCTTGATGTTTGCGGCTGCCACGGCCGCGAACGCCCAGATGACGACGCAGCCGATCGCCGGGACCAAGCCCAAGATGGTCCAGACCGTGCCGATCCAGCCACCGGCCATGCAGACGCCATCGGCGACGGCGGACGCGATGACGCAGGCGGAGCGGCTGTCGCTGCAATCCGACCTCGCCTGGATCGGCCAGTACAACGGCGCCATCACCGGCGACGTCAGCACGCGCATGGTCAACGCCATCAAGGAATACCAGAAGGCCAAGGGCGGCAAGCCGACCGGCGTGCTCAATCCGCAGGAACGCGCCGCGCTCGCCGAGACGGCACGAAAGAAGCAGGACAGCGTCGGCTGGAAAATCGTGACGGAACCGACCAGCGGCGCCCGGCTCGGCATCCCCTCAAAGCTGGTGCCGCAGCAGGCGAGCGACGCCAACGGCTCGAAATGGACCTCGCCGACCGGAACCGTTCAGGTGCTGCTCAGCCGCCGCAAGGAGGCGAACCCGACCTCGGCAAAGCTCGTGGAACTCGAGAAGGAGCCGTCCGGCCGCAAGGTCGACTACACCGTGGTGAAGCCCGATTTCTTCGTCCTCTCGGGCTTGCAAGGCCTGAAGAAGTTTTATGTCCGCGGCACCTTCAAGGGCGACGAGGTCCGCACCATGACGATCCTTTACGATCAGGCGACCGAGAACACGGTCGAGCCGGTCGTGATTGCGATGTCGAGCGCGTTCAACGCGTTCCCGTCGGGACCAATGGCCGGGCCGCCGCCGCGCAAGACCGTCGAATACGGCACCGGAATCGTCGTCAGCGACGACGGCGCGATTCTGGCCGACCGTCTCGTCACCGACGGCTGTCTCGCGATCACGATCGCCGGCCATGGCAGTGCCGACCGCCTTGCCGAAGACAAGGAGCGAGGTCTTGCGCTCCTGCATATCTACGGTGCACGCGGCTTGAAACCGTTCAGCCTCGCTGGCGGCGCGGCAAGGACGAACGTGGATGTCGTCGGCATCGCCGATCCGCAGAGCCAGGGCGGTGCGGGCGGCGTGTCGGTCGTCAAGGCCGCGCTGGCGCCGTTCCCGGGCAGCGATTCCGCGTTGGCCCCGCCGCCCGCGGTCGGGTTTTCCGGTGCACTGGCAATCGATGGCGACGGCAAGTTCGCCGGCATTGCGCTGTTGAAGCCGGCCATGCTGGCGGGCCCCGCGACATCGGCGCCGGCCTCGCAGGCCGTGATGGTGTCCGTAGATGCCGTGCGCGATTTCCTGAAGGGCAACCAGGTCGCGGCGAACGGCACCTCGAGCGATGCCAAAGCCGCCGTCGTGCGCGTGATCTGCGTGCGCAAGTAGCATGTGGCGGCGTCTTGTCTCTTCTTCCGCGGCGGCAGCGACCGCACTGTTGAACTTTTCCGCCTTGGCACAATCGTCGGCGCTGCCGACGCCGAAAGTGGAAGAGGTGATGGTGAAGGTGGCGTTGCTGACGCTCAACGACGCCAATCTCACCGGCAACTACAACGTCCTCCACGCGAAGATGGCGAGGCCGTTTCGCGAGCGCTTTTCCGTCGCCACGCTGAAGCAGGCATTCGCGACCTTTGCCGGACATCACATCGATGCCATCGCCGGCATGCCGATCGTGACGACGGAAGAGCCCAGGATCGACGACAACGGCGCGCTGTTGTTGCGCGGCCATTTCGATACGACGCCATCGCAGCTGAGCTACGCGCTGGACTACGCCATGTCGGAGGGCGAATGGAAGCTGATCACGATCGACGTCAAGGTCCGCTCGCTCCAGACCAATGCGAGCGCCACCGACCTGGTTGCACGCGCCGCCGCGGACCTTGCGGGCAGCGGCGCACAGAAATGAGAGCCGTCAGGCGAGCCTGAACCTGATTCCGCTTTTCGCAAGGCCGCCCGAAATGCCGACGGGCGTACCGTCGGCGCGCCAGCAGGCGGCGCCGGTCATGGTGCCGTCGTCGTGGAAGGCGATCCCGTTCATGCCGCCGGCGACGGTCGGAACGGGCTGCCCCTTGTGGCCAAGCGCCGCGAGCCTCAAACGCACGCTCTCCGGCACCGTCTGCTCGACCTCGAGCGCATTGCCTTCGGTCCAGACCCTCGGCGCCTCGACGGCCTCCTGCAGGCTCATGCCGTGGTCGATCAGATTGACCAGCGCCTGCATCGCGCTCGGGAAGATGCGCTTGCCTCCGGGCAAGCCGAGCGCATAGCGCAGCTTGCCACCATTCAGCGCCATCATCGGCGACATGGAGGTGGTGACGCGCTTGCCCGGCGCCAGCGACAGCGCGTGGCCCGGTCGCGGATCGAACAAGTTCATGTAGTTGTTGGCGATGGCTCCCAAGCCCGGGATCATGATCTTGGCGCCAAACAGATTGTTGATGGTCTGCGTGGTCGCGACCACGTTCCCGAAACTATCGGCCGCCGTCATGTGCGTGGTGTGCGCGCCTTCGAGCTGCGACACGCCGGCACCCCAGATCCGCGCCCGCGCCGGATCGATGGCGCGGCGGCGCTCCTCGGCATAGACTTTCGAGGTCAGCTTCTCCACGGGCACGCCGACATAATCAGGATCGCCGCTGGCGGCAGCGCGATCGGCAAAGGCGATCTTCAGCACCTCGGCGAGGAAATGGATCGTTTCCGGCGTGCTGAAGCCGAGTGCGCCGATGTCGTAGCCTTCCAGGATGTTCAGCATCTGCGCGATATGCACGCCGGAGGCGGCCGGAGGCGGCGGGCCCAAAATGGTCCAGCCGCGATAATCGGCGCGGATCGGCTGCCGCTCGACGGGCTTGTAGCCGGTGAGATCGTTGCGGCCGATGAAGCCGCCGGCCTTCTCCATGTAATCGGCGAGAATATCGCCGAGTGGCCCGTCGTAGAGCGCGGTCTCGCCGTGCTCGGCGATAGTGCGCAAGGTCTCGGCATATTCGGCCTGCACCACGCGCTCGCCGACCTTGAGCGGCTCACCGTCCGGCAAGTAGATCGCCGAAATCGGCTTGTCCTTGCGCATCTCGGCAGCGCTCTCGCTGATGCATTCGTGCAAATAAGGCGTTGCCGCATAGCCGCGCGCGGCGTGCTTGATGGCGGGTTGCAAGACGTCGGCGAGACTCATGGTGCCGAACCGGCGCAGCGTCTCGCACCAGGCCTTCAGCGAGCCCGGCGTGGCAACGGCCTTCGCACCGTTGAGATTCGCGTCGCCGACAGTGTCGAACACGTCGTGCGCCGAGCCGGGCTTGGAGGTGTAGGTGGTGTCACGAACAGCCGAGGGTACGGTGCTCTGGCCATCGATGATGCGATGGCTGCCGTCCGCTAGCCGGATGTGTGCCATGCCGCCGCCGATGATGCCGACCATCATCGGCTCGACCACGGTCAGCGTGAACAGGGTGGCGATCGCGGCATCGATGGCGTTACCACCGGCGGCCAGCATCTCGGCGCCGGCGCTGGAGGCCAGGGGGTGGTTGCTGACCACCATGCCGCGGCTCGAGACCGCCGGCATCTTCTGGCAGTCAAAGGTGGTTGCCGTCCGGTCGCGCCAGTTGCCGCTCATCTTGTCTGCCCCTGCTATTCACGGCAGCAAGCACATCATACGTACGACTACTGGTCCAGTATTGGTACGGATTAGCTGGCATTCCCTGTTCCGCCATCTTTGTGACCGTTGATTCGGACCACCGCGATCCCCCTTTGGATCGGGCCGGCACGTCCTGAGCGAGAAGAGCTCAGCATCAAGATCGATGCACGTTCGCGTGGCGTATTCCTGACCCAAGCACTCCAAAGGATTGAGCTTCAAATGCACACGATCGTACTGGCCACCCAAAAGGGTGGCAGCGGCAAGAGCACGCTCGCCGTCGGCCTCGCGCTGGCCGCCAAGCAGGCCGGCTTTACCGTCCGCCTGATCGAGACGGACCCGCAGGGCACCCTGTCCAACTGGCAGCGCCGCCGCACCGCCGATGATCTCGTCGTGGAGCCGATCTATCACGCCGCCGACATCGAGCCGCGTCTGAGGATGCTGGCAGACAGCGGCCTGCAGCTCGCGATCGTCGACACCGCGGCCGGTCTGTCCGCCGCCACCACCGCCGCGATCCGCCATTCCGATCTCTGCCTGATCCCGGCCCGCCCAAGCGTCGCCGATATCGAGGCGACCGTCTCCACGCTCAGCGTCGCGCGCGCCTGGAAGCGGCCCTACAGCTTCGTGCTGAACCAGACGCCGATCCGCGGCCAGCGCATCGACAATGCCGCGGGCGCGCTCGCCGACGAGGCTTCGCTCGATCTCGCTGAGGTGCTCGCGCGCCCGCTGATCGTGATGCGCAACGATCACCAGGACGCGCTCGCGAGCGGCCTTGCGGTGAGCGAGTTCGCGCCGAACGGCAAGTCGGCGGACGAGATCCACGGCCTCTGGCGCTGGATCGAGAATCGTCTCGAGCTCAGCACCACGACCAATGTGCTGATCGACCAGGTGATGTCGGCTGCGGACGGCATGCTGCATGTCACCGCCGATCTTGCGGCGGACGAGACTACGACCCTGGCGTCCTGAGCGGGGCAATCGCTCGGACGGCAGTCGGCCCTTCATCATCCGGAAGGGCCCCAGCGACGAAGCAATCCGGCCACCAGCCCGGCCGGATTGCTTCGCTTCGCGTTTTCGCAGCTCCTTCTGGCCCGACTACGCTACTTCTGACACTTCGGGCACCAGAAGGTCGAACGGCCGTTCTGGGTGAAGCGCTTGATGGTGCCGCCGCAGGCGGGCGTCGTGCATGTCTCGCCTTCGCGGTCATAAACCCTGAACGAATGCTGGAAATAGCCGAGCTCGCCCGAGGTCTGGCGATGGTCGCGCAGTGACGATCCGCCGGCCTTGATGGCGTCATTCAGCACGGTGTGAATCGCGCTGACCAGTCGCTTCGCATGATCGGTCGTCTCGCCGCCGCCGACACCCTTGCGACCCTTGATCGCGAGCGTCGCGGCGATCCGGCGCGGCGACAAATGCGAGCGGTGCAGCGCCTCGCAGACATAGATGTTGCCGAGCCCGGCGACCACGCGCTGGTCGAGCAGCGCAGCCTTCAGGCTGGTGGTCTTGCCGGCGCAGGACCGCGCCAGCATCGCGGCATCGAATTCGTTGCCGAGCGGCTCGGGACCGAGGCCGCGCAGCAGCGGCTCATCTTCGAGCTCACTGCGCGCGATCACTTTCATGTAACCGAAGCGGCGCGGGTCGTTGAAGACGATGTCCGCACCCGAGGACATTCGAAACAGCACGTGGTCGTGCGCGGAGTCCTTCCCTCTGGGATAGTGAAACTCGCCAGGCACGGCGTCGTTGTCCGGCTTGATGACGCGGAACGAGCCCGACATGCCCAGATGCATCAGGAGCACATCGCCGGAGGCGAGATCGGCCATGAGATATTTTGCACGGCGGCCGAGCCCGGTGACGACCTGGCCCTGGAGTCGGGCCACGAAGTCGGGCTGGAACGGAAAGCGCAAATCCGGCCGACGGGCCTCCGCATTGAGGATCTTTGAACCCTCCATGACGGGCTGAAGACCACGGCGGACGGTCTCGACTTCGGGCAATTCAGGCATGGTCAGGCATTCACCTTATGAGGGCGGTGTGATAGCGCCATTGCGGCGGGCAGGCTATGGTCCGCCCAGTGGAGTAGAGTAATGGATCGGCCGGGCGAAACCACGCATTTTGGCTTCAGGGACGTCCCCCTCGGGGACAAGCAGACGCTGGTGAACGACGTGTTTCACAGCGTGGCGTCGCGCTATGATCTGATGAACGACCTGATGTCCGGTGGCCTGCACCGGGTCTGGAAGGACATCATGATCACCGCGCTCGACCCGCCGAGGAGCGACCGGCCGTTCGCGCTGCTCGACGTCGCCGGCGGCACCGGCGACATCTCGTTCCGTGCCGCCAAGGCCGCAGGCGCAGGCTTCCATGCCACCGTCTGCGACATCAACGCCGACATGCTGGCGGTGGGGCGCGAGCGCGCCGTGAAGCGGCATCTCGAAACCCAGGTCGATTTCGTCGAAGGCAATGCCGAAGCGCTCGCCTTCGCCGACCGCAGCTTCGACGCCTATACGATCGCTTTCGGCATTCGCAACGTGCCGCAGATCGACCTTGCGCTGCGCGAGGCCTATCGCGTGCTGAAGCCCGGCAGCCGCTTCCTCTGCCTGGAATTCTCCACCGTCGAGATGCCCGGGCTCGACAAGCTCTATGATCTGTTCTCGTTCAAGGTGACCCCGCCGCTCGGACGCATGGTCACGGGCGACGCCGAATCCTACCAATATCTCGTCGAATCGATCCGCAAGTTTCCGAAGCCTGCCGCCTTTGCCGACATGATCCGCGACGCCGGCTTTTCCCGCGTCAGCTGGCAGACACTCTCCGGCGGCATCGTCGCACTGCATTCGGGCTGGCGTTTGTGATCTCTGCCTTCACCCACATTGCGCGCCTGATTCGCGCCGCGTTCGTGTTTGCCCGCGAGGGCGTGTTCGGCTCGGTCGATCCGAGCCTGGTGCCGCCGCCGGGACAGCTCGCGCTGAAGCTGGCGCGCCTCGTCGAACGGCGCGGCGCCAAGCACGGCCCGCGGATATCGCGCGCGCTGACGCGGATGGGCCCCGCCTATCTCAAGCTCGGACAATTCCTGGCCACGCGTCCCGACGTCGTCGGCGTCATCATGGCGCGAGACCTCGAAAGCCTGCAGGCCCGCCTGCCGCCGTTTTCGCAGGAGGAAGCCGAGGCCGCAATCGCGATATCGCTGGAGCGGCCGCTGAAGGACATCTTCGTGAACTTCGGCCCGCCGGTGGCGGCGGCCTCGATCGCGCAGGTGCATCGCGGCGAGGTGTTGCGCAACGGCATCCGCAAGTCGGTCGCGGTCAAGGTGCTTCGGCCGAACGTCGCTGCCCGCTTCCGCCGCGATCTCTCCGACTTCTTCTTCGTCGCACACAAGGCCGAAGCCTATTCGGCGGAGGCGCGACGCCTGCGCCTGATCGAGGTCATCAACACCATGTCGCGTTCGGTCGCCATGGAGATGGACCTGCGGCTGGAGGCGGCCGCGCTGTCGGAGATGGCGGAGAACACGCGCGACGATCCCGATTTCCGCGTGCCTGCAGTCGACTGGGACCGCACCACGCACAACGTGCTGACGATGGAGTGGATCGACGGCATCGCGCTGAACGACCACAAGCGCCTGGAAGAGGCGCAGGTCGACCTGCCCGATCTCGGCCGCAAGGTGATTCAGAGCTTTTTGCGGCACGCGCTGCGCGACGGCTTCTTCCATGCCGACATGCATCCGGGCAACCTGTTCCTCGATGACGCCGGCCGCCTGGTCGCGGTCGATTTCGGCATCATGGGCCGGCTCGGCATGAAGGAGCGGCGCTTCCTCGCCGAAATCCTGCTCGGCTTCATCACCCGCGATTATCGCCGCGTTGCCGAGGTGCATTTCGAGGCGGGCTACGTGCCCGCGCATCATTCGGTCGAGAATTTCGCGCAAGCCATCCGTGCCATCGGCGAGCCGATTCACAACCGCACGGCGGAAGAGATCTCGATGGCGCGGCTCTTGACGCTGCTGCTCGAGGTCACCGGCCTGTTCGACATGACGACGCGGCCGGAGCTGATCCTGCTCCAAAAGACCATGGTCGTGGTCGAGGGCGTGGCGCGTGGCTTCGACCCCCGGCTCGACATCTGGAAGGTGGCCGACCCCGTGGTGCGCGAATGGATCGAGCGCAATCTGGGTCCGATCGGCCGGGTGCAGGGCGCGCTTGCCGGGACCGGGGACATCGCACGCGTGCTGATGCGCATGCCGGAGATCGCCGAGCGGTCCGTGAAGGTGCTCGAGCAGCTCGAGACCATGACGCGGGAGGGCATCAGGCTGTCGCCGGAGAGCATCGCCGCGATGGGCCGCAGCGAGGGCCGCAAGAATCGCTGGCGCACCGTGGCACTCTGGATCATCGCCGCCACCTTCATCGGAATCCTGATCGCCGTCCGGAATTTATGATTGCACTGCAATCATTCGGATGATAGCATCGCTATCATTCCGTGCTGGAGGGCGTCATGGCTAGCCTGACCATCCGCAAGCTCGACGAGGGCGTCAAAACATATTTGCGGCTGCGCTCGGCCAAGAACCACAGGTCGGTCGAGGAGGAGGTCCGGGTCATCCTGCGGGAGCTGATCGAGGGCCGCGAGGAGCCGCTGACGCCGTTTGCGGTGCCGCCGACGCCATCCGCCAGTGCGACGCCGCAGCGCACCGCGGCCGTGCCCGAGGCCAGCGTCACCCTCATCATCGGCGGCGGCATCGCAGCCTATAAATCACTCGACCTGATCCGAAGGCTGAAGGAGCGCCGTATCGAGGTCCGCTGCGTGCTGACCAAAGCGGCACAGCAATTCGTCACCCCGCTAGCGGCGAGCGCGCTGTCCCACGAGCGTGTCTATACCGACCTGTTCGATCCCCAGAGCGAGTTCGACGCCGGGCACATTCGCCTCGCGCGCGACTGCGACCTGATCGTGGTGGCGCCGGCCACCGCCGATTTGATGGCGAAGATGGCAAATGGCCACGCCGACGATCTCGCCAGCGCCATCCTGCTCGCGACCAACCGCAAGGTGCTGCTGGCGCCGGCGATGAATCCACTGATGTGGAACAATGCGGCGACACGCCGCAATGTCAGCGCGCTGCAGCGCGACGGCGTGGCGCTGATCGGCCCCAACTCCGGCGAGATGGCGGAAGCGGGTGAGGCCGGGGTCGGCCGCATGTCCGAAGCGATCGAGATCGCCAATGCCGCCGAGCGGCTGCTGCGGCCGCCGGTGCCGAAGCCGCTGGCCGGCAAGCGCGTGCTGATCACCGCCGGCCCCACGCATGAGCCGATCGATCCGGTGCGCTATATCGCCAATCGCTCCTCCGGCAAGCAGGGCTTTGCCATTGCCGCCGCCGCGCAGGCCGCCGGCGCCGATGTGATTCTGGTGAGCGGGCCGGTCGACCTCGATGACCCCGCCGGCGTGACCGTGAAGCACGTCGAATCGGCCCGGCAGATGCTGGAGCAGGTGCAGGCTGCGCTTCCCGCCGACATCGCGATCTTCGCCGCCGCCGTCGCCGATTGGCGCGTCGCCAACGAAGGTGAGCAGAAGCTGAAGAAGACCTCTGCCGGCATGCCGCCGCTGCAGCTGGTCGAGACCCCCGACATTCTCGCAACGATCTCCAGGCTGACCGATAAGCGCCCGCCGCTGGTGATCGGCTTTGCCGCCGAGACCGAGCACCTCATCGACAACGCCAAGTCCAAGCTTGCCCGCAAGGGCTGCGACTGGATCGTCGCCAACGACGTCTCCCCCGCCACCGGCGTAATGGGCGGCGACCGCAACACCGTGCATCTGATCAGCCGCAAGAATGGTGGGAAGGACGGTGAGATTACCGTTGATTCCTGGCCGGTGATGACCAAGGAACAGGTCGCGATCGAACTGGTCGCGCATGTCGCAAAGAGCGTGAGCGGCAAAGCCCTGGAGCCGGCATCTTGAGCACGAAGATCAGCGTCGAACTGCAGCAACTGGCTCATGCCGACGGCCTGCCGCTGCCGGCCTATCAGACCACGGAGGCCGCCGGGCTCGATTTGATGGCTGCGGTGCCGGACAGCGAGCCGTTGACGCTCGCGCCCGGCCAATATGCGCTGGTGCCGACGGGGCTCGCGATCGCACTGCCGGCCGGGCACGAGGCGCAGGTGCGGCCGCGCTCGGGACTCGCGGCCAAGCACGGCGTCACCGTGCTGAACTCGCCGGGCACGATCGACGCCGACTATCGCGGCGAGATCAAGGTGATCCTGATCAATCACGGCGCGGCACCGTTCGTGATCAAGCGCGGCGAGCGCATCGCCCAGATGGTGATCGCGCCCGTGGTGCAGGCCACGCTGGTTCCCGTCGCCACATTGTCGACCACCGATCGCGGCGCCGGCGGCTTCGGCTCGACCGGCCGCTAACACACGGCAATCCCAACCGAATCACCCGAAGATTTACGTGCGTTGGAACGGCGCGGGCGGCATTTTTTTGGGGCCACCTTTGCGTTCACGATCTGGACTCTTACCGGCGGAGTCACGGTGAGGGTATTGTCGTTTGATTCGCGCGCGACGGGGGTCGCCGCGCGTAGATTCGTGCGGTCTTGGGGCAACTATGTCAGGCGTGATCGTGTCGATGCGTCGGACGCTGCTGTCGTGCACATCGCTTGCGCGCAACGGCTTGTTGGGAGGCGCTCTTGCAGCGCTGCTGCCGGCTGCGCCGGCCGAGGCCGCCGACCTCATCGACACCCTCTCCATCATGCTGGATTTCAACCGGCAGGAACTCGCGGTGCTGGCCACCGCGCTGGCTCTGCTCGGCTTCTCGGTGACGGCTGCAATCCTGTTGATGCGCACGCGGGTGCGGACAGCGAAGAATGAGGCACGGCTGCGGGCGCGGATCAGGGAACTCCAGCTCCAGGCCGACCGCTTCGGCGCGCTGCTGTTCGCCGAGCCGCAGATCCTGATCTCCTGGCCGGCCGGCGACAATCGCGCGCAGATCTCCGGCGACATCTCCATGGTGCTGCCGCGCGACTCCTCTCCGCAGCGCGTGCTCGCATTCGGAACCTGGCTGCCTCCGGAACCCGCACTGCAGATGGACCATGCCGTCGATGCGTTGCGCGATCGCGGCGACGGGTTCCAGCTGACGCTGACCACCGCGCATGGCCACACGCTGGAAGCCATCGGCCGCGCCATCGGCGGCCAGGCCATCGTCCGGATTCGCGAGCTCTCGGGGCTGCGGCGTGACCTGGCTGAGACCAATCTGCGCTACAACGCGCTCTCGCACGAGACCGAGATGCTGCGCGGCTTTGCCACCGCCTCACCCTGGCCGATCTGGGCCAAGGGCGAGAACGGCGCGCTGACCTATGCCAACCCGGCCTATGTCCGCGCGACCGAGGCGAACAGCGTCGCCGACGCGCAGCAGCGCAAGCTCGAGCTGCTCGACAGTGCCGACCGCAGCGCCATGGAGCGGGGGCTGAAGGACGCGGCCGGCTTCAATTCGCGGCTGCCGATCGTGGTCGGCGGCGAGCGGCGCATGTATGACGTGCGGGCGGTCAATGTCGGCAGCGGCAGCGTCGGCGTCGCCATCGATGCCAGCGAGGCGGATGCGCTCAGCTCGGCGCTGGTGCGGATGGCGGAAGCGCATCGCCGTACGCTCGACCAGCTCTCCTCCGGCGTTGCCGTGTTCGACGGCCAGCGTCGCCTTGCCTTCTACAACGATTCCTATCGCCGGCTGTGGGACCTCGACCGCGGCTTCCTCGACGCCAACCCTGACGATTCCAGCGTGCTCGACCAGCTCCGCGCCGCGCGCAAGCTGCCGGAGCAGCCGGACTTCCGCGCCTGGAAGGCCAAGCTGCACGAAGCCTATCGCGCGGTCGAGACCGCCAAGGACACCTGGTTCCTGCCCGACGGCCGCGCGCTCTCGGTCGTCACCACGCCGAACCCGGAAGGCGGCGTGACCTATCTGTTCGACGACGTCACCGAGAGCCTCGACCTCGCCCGCCGCTTCGACGGTCTGATCCGTGTCCAGCGCGAGACGCTGGACAGCCTCGCCGAGGGCGTCGCGGTGTTCGGCAGCAACGGCAAGGCGCAGCTGTTCAACCCGGCCTTCGTCCGGATGTGGAAGCTGTCGAGCGATGCCATGCGCGACGAGCCGCACATCCAGACTGTGGAAGGCTGGTGCCATCAGCTGTTCGACGATCCCGCGGTCTGGCGGCAGATCCGCGAGGCCATCACCTCGATCGAGAACCGCGCCGACGTGCCGCTCAAGCTGGAGCGCAAGGACGGCAGCGTGCTCGACGGCATGATCCGCCCGCTGCATGACGGCGCCACCATGCTGACGTTCCAGGACATCACCGACACCGAGAATGTCGAGCGCGCGCTGCGCGAGCGCAACGAGGCGCTGGAGGCCGCCGACCAGATGAAGGTGGATTTCGTCCACCACGTCTCCTACGAGCTGCGCTCGCCGCTCACCACCATCATCGGCTTCGCGCATTTCCTCAGCGACCCCTCGACGGGACCGCTGACGCCGAAGCAGGCCGAATATCTCGACTACGTCACCAAATCGACCAATGCGCTGCTGGCGCTGACCAACAACATCCTCGATCTCGCCACCATCGATGCCGGCGCGATGAAGCTGGAGCTCGGGCCGGTCGACGTCAGCAAGGCCATCGAGCTCGCCGCCGAAGGCATCCAGGATCGCCTCGCCACCGACCGCATCCGCCTCAAGGTCGAGATCGCGCCCGACGTCGGCAGCTTCATCGGCGACGAGAAGCGCGTGGTGCAGGTGCTCTATAACCTCCTCGCCAACGCGGTCGGCTTTTCTCCACAGGATTCCACCGTCGGCATCAGCGCGCGGCGCACCGAACGCAGCGTGGTCTTCACTGTGACAGATTCCGGGCCTGGAATACCTGCCGACATGAAGGACAAGGTGTTCAACTGGTTCGAAAGCCGCTCGCAGGGCTCGCGTCACCGCGGCGCCGGGCTCGGCCTGTCGCTGGTGCGCTCCTTCGTCGAGCTGCATGGCGGCAAGGTGCGGGTGGATTCGATCGTCGGCCGGGGCACGGTCGTGATCTGCGACTTCCCGACCGACCAGGCGGCGCATCGCGACGCCGCCGAATGACCGACCCCACCACATTCTCCGTCGCGCTTCACAACGAGACGGCCACCGCGCAATTGATGGCCGACCTCGCGCTGCTGGTCGGCCCCGGCAATGTCATCACCCTCACCGGCGATCTCGGCGCCGGCAAGACCGCGGCGGCGCGCAGCCTGATCCGCTACCTCGCCGGCAACGAGGAGCTGGAGGTGCCGAGCCCGACCTTCACGCTGGTGCAGAGCTACGAGCTGCCGCCCTTTGCGGTGCTGCACGCCGACCTCTACCGGGTCGAGGACGAGAGCGAGCTCGAGGAGATCGGGCTGGCGCCGCTTCCCGATGCCACGCTGGTGCTGATCGAGTGGCCGGAGCGCGCGCCTTCGGCGATGCCGCAAGACCGTATCGACATCGCGCTGACGCATCGCCCGGCACTGGGCTCGACTGCGCGCGCCGCCGACATCACCGGTTACGGCAGGGGGGCGGCCATCGTCGTGAGGCTGAAGGCGCTGCGCGAATTCCTGGGCGCATCCGGCTATGTCGACGCGACGCGTCGGCGCATGGCCGGCGATGCTTCGACCCGCTCCTATGCGCGGCTGTTGCGCGACGACGAGATCGTCATCCTCATGAACTTTCCGCAGCGACCCGACGGCGCTGCCCTCTACAACGGAAAGTCCTACAGCGCCGCGGTGCATCTCGCCGAGAACGTGAGGCCGTTCGTCGCCATCGACGAAGGCCTGCGCGCGCAAGGAATCTCCGCGCCCGCGATCCACCATTTCGATCTCGAGCACGGCTTCCTCATCTCGGAGGATTTCGGCAGCGAGGGCGTGATCGAAGGCGATCCGCCGCGCCCGATCGCCGAGCGCTATGAGGCAGCGACCGACGTGCTGGCCGCGCTGCACGGCAAGACGCTGCCGGAAACACTGAAGCTTGCGGATCAGACCTACACCATTCCCGTCTTCGATATCGAGGCGCTGCTGATCGAGATCGGATTGATGCCGGAATGGTATCTGCCCGATCGCAACGCATCGCCGAGCGAGACGGCGCGGTCGGAGTTCTTCGCGATGTGGCGCGAGCTGCTGAAGAAGCCGCTGGCGGCGCCGAAGACCTGGATCATCCGCGACTATCACTCGCCCAATTTGATCTGGCTGGGCGATCGCGCCGGCATCGCGCGCGTCGGCGTCATCGATTTCCAGGACGCCGTGCTCGGTCCGCAATCCTACGACGTGGTGTCCCTGCTCCAGGACGCCCGCATCGACGTGCCCGAAAGCCTCGAGCTGACGCTGCTGTCGCGCTACATCAAGGCGCGGCGCGCCGGCGATGCGGGCTTCGATCCGGCCGGTTTCGCCGAGCTCTACGCGATCATGTCAGCGCAGCGGAACACGCGCCTGCTCGGCACCTTCGCCCGGCTCAACCGCCGCGACGGCAAGCCGCATTACCTGCGCCACCAGCCGCGGATCTGGACCTATCTCCAGCGCTCGCTGGCGCATCCCGCGCTGAGCTCCTTGCGCGACTGGTATCTCGCCAACGTCCCGCCCCCCCGAGGCTGATTCCGGGCCCGATTTACCGGCCGTTAGCCAAGATGTCGCTAATCTGGCAGCGAGGGAGCCGGATGATTACGGGGCTGGAGCAGGGCAGATGGCGGCGAAAGCGGATCAGCGCGGAAACAGCAGGGTCATTTTCGAGCGCGGGATTCCGGCCCAGATGATGGGAATCGACGGTACCTGGCGGCGCGACTGCACCATGGAGGACGTCTCCGAAAGCGGCGCCAAGCTGACCATCGACGGCTCGGTCGAAGGCCTGCATCTGAAAGAGTTCTTCCTGCTGCTGTCGTCCACCGGACTGGCCTACCGGCGCTGCGAGCTGGCCTGGGTTAATGGCGACCAGATCGGCGTCAATTTCCTGAAGGTCGGCGACAGGAAGAAAAAGGTCCGTTCCACAGCCGTCGGGGCATGACGGCAACACCCGTCGTACAACCGTCACGGCGGGCGATTAAGGCGGGTGAGATGCGGTGCGGCTGGGCGAACCCCGTGTTAGGCTTGCTGCGAACGCGAAAGGTCTGAGAAAGCGAAGGATGTCCGTCAAACCGACCAAAGCCATGGTGCTCGCCGCAGGATTCGGCCTGCGCATGCGTCCGTTGACGGACAAGATGCCGAAGCCGATGGTGCCCGTGGCCGGCCAGCCGCTGCTCGACCACGTGCTCGACAAGCTCGGCCAGGCCGGCGTGACCGAGGCCGTGGTCAACGTGCACTACCTGCCGGATCAGATCATCGATCACGTCGCATCGCGCCAGCGTCCGCGCGTGACCATCTCGGACGAGCGCGACCAGGTGCTCGGCACCGGCGGCGGCGTGGTCAAGGCGCTGCCGCTGCTCGGCAATGCCCCGTTCTTCCACGTCAATTCCGACACGCTGTGGATCGACGGTGTGCGCTCGAACCTGACGCGGCTCGCCGAAAACTTCGACCCTGAGCGAATGGACATCCTGCTGCTGATGGCGCCGACCGCCACCAGCATCGGCTACAGCGGCCGCGGCGATTACGGCATGCTGCCCGACGGCGCCTTGCGCAAGCGCAAGGAAAAAGAGGTCGTCCCGTTCGTCTATGCCGGCGCGGCAATCCTGTCGCCGTCGATCTTCGCAGGCGCGCCTGCGGGAGAATTTTCGCTGACGAAGATGTTCGACCGCGCCAACGAGCAGGAGCGGCTGTTCGGCCTCCGTCTCGACGGCGTCTGGATGCATGTCGGCACACCCGATGCCGTGCATGCCGCGGAAGAGGCGTTTCTGGAGAGCGTGGCTTAACCGCGTCATTCCGGGGCGCGCGCGAGCGCGAACCCGGAATCTCGAGATTCCGGGTTCGATGCTTCGCATCGCCCCGGAATGACAGTGGGAGAGCGGGGACGACTCCTCCTCCACCGATGACCATTTGACCTCGCCTCCCTATATTGCCTGATCCTTCGAATCAGGCAGCCCATGAGCGTCTTCAGCGTTCCCATCTCAGTTCCGTTCCTGCGCACGGTCGTCACGGCCCTGCTCGATGGCCGGCTGGTCGAGGGATTCGAGGCACGCAGGGAACCGGCGCGGCTGGCCGATGCGACGCTGTATTTGCCGACCCGCCGCGCCATGCGCGTCGTCCGCGAGATCTTCCTCGACGAGATGAAGGCGGATGCGGTGGTGCTGCCGCGCATCGTCGCGCTCGGCGACATCGACGAAGACGAGCTCGCTTTCGCCGATGAAGGCGAGCAATTTTCCGGCACGACACCGCTCGAAATTCCGCCGCGGCTCGGCGAGCTCGAGCGGAGGCTGACGCTGGCGCAGCTGGTCGCCGCCTGGGCCAAGGGTCCGGTGCTGGCGCCGCTGGTGGTCGGCGGCCCCGCCTCGACGCTCGCGCTTGCCGGCGATCTCGCGCGCCTGATCGACGACATGGTCACGCGCGGCGTCGACTGGAACGCGCTCGACGGCCTCGTGCCTGACAACCTCGATCGCTACTGGCAGCACTCGCTCGAATTTTTGCGCATCGCCCGCATCGCCTGGCCCCAACATCTCGCCGAGATCAACCGGATCGAGCCGGCGGCGCGGCGCGATCTCTTGATCGCGGCGGAAGCCAAACGGCTGACCGCGCATCCGAACGGGCCCGTGATCGCGGCGGGATCGACCGGCTCGATGCCGGCCACCGCAAAGTTTCTACACGCGGTCGCTTCGTTGCCGCATGGCGCGGTGGTGTTGCCCGGCCTCGATACCGACCTCGACGACGACGCCTGGCGAACGATCGGCGGCCTGCGCGATGCAGTCGGCAAATTCGTGGAGCATCCGGCGTCGAACCATCCGCAATATGCCATGCACGCGCTGTTGCAGCGCTTCGGCATCAAGCGCGGCGACGTCGAGCTGCTGCAGCCGCCAGCGCAAGGCGGCCGCGATCTGCTTGCGTCTGAATCGATGCGGCCGTCCGCCAAGACGGAAGTCTGGCACGATCGGCTGAGGCAGGCGGATGTCGCCGCGAAGATCGCCGGCGGCATGACCAAGCTCGCAGTTGTCGAGTCCCCCAACCCCGAAATGGAAGCGCTCGCCATTGCCATTGCCATGCGCGAGGCGCGGCATCTCGACAAATCGGCGGCGCTGGTGACCCCGGATCGCGCGCTGGCGCGACGGGTAATGGCTGCGCTGACCCGATGGGGCCTCGCCTTCGATGATTCCGGCGGCGACGTGCTGATGGAAACTTCTGCCGGCGTCTTTGCACGTCTCGCGGCGGAGGCAGCGAGCAAGGGATTGGAGCCGCCGACGCTGCTGGCGATGCTGAAGCATCCGCTGTGCCGGCTCCGCCGCGCGCCCGGCGCATGGACGGCGGCGATCGAAGGCCTCGAGCTGGCCGTCTTGCGCGGCACGCGTCCGCCTGCCGGAACGGCCGGCCTCCTGCGCGAATTCAACCGCTTTCGCGAGGAGCTTGCAAAACTGTGGCGCAGCGAGGTCTCCGCGCTGCATCGCGCCGAGCCGCGCGCGCGTCTCAAGGCCGAGGATCTCGACCGCATCCAGGCGCTGATCGATGCGCTGCAAAGAGCATTGGCGCCGATCGAGAGCCTGCCGCTATCAAGACCATATGACTTCGCCGAGCTGGCGCACCGGCATCGCGAGATCATGATCGAGCTGTCGCGCGACGAGCAGGGCATCCCGCTAGCATTCGAGGAGCGCGAAGGCCTCGCACTCGCCAGCGCTTTCGACGACCTCCTGCGCGGCGGCACGACCAGCGGATTGCTGGTGCCGCTGCCGGACTATCCTGACGTCTTCCAGACCGCGTTCAGCGATCGCGCGGTGCGGCGGCCAGACAGGCCAGGGGCACGCCTGCAGATCTACGGCCCGCTGGAATCGCGCCTGATGCAGGCTGACCGCATCATCGTCGGCGGTCTGATCGAAGGCGTCTGGCCGCCGGCGCCACGCATCGATCCCTGGCTCAGCCGGCCGATGCGGCACGAGCTTGGGCTCGATCTGCCGGAGCGCCGCATCGGCCTCTCCGCCCACGATTTTGCGCAGCTGCTTGGCGGCGATGAAGTCATCCTCACCCATCCCGCCAAGGCCGGCGGCGCGCCAGCCGTGGCTTCGCGCTTCCTGCACCGGCTGGAGGCGGTCGCAGGCGACGATCTCTGGAAGGCGGCGGTTCGCGCCGGTGAAAAATACGTGCAGTTCGCGGGCGCGCTGGACCAGCCCGGCAAGGTCGAACCGATCAAGCAGCCCGAGCCGCGACCGCCGCGCGCGACGCGGCCGCTGAAGATGTCAGTGACCGCGATCGAGGATTGGCTGCGCGATCCCTACACGATCTATGCGAAATACATTTTGCGGCTGGATGCGCTCGACCCCGTCGACATGCCGCTGTCGGCGGCCGACCGCGGCTCGGCGATCCATGACGCGATCGGCGAATTCACGGAAGTTTATGCGACGCGTCTGCCCGACGATCCCGCCCGCGTGCTGCGTGCGATCGGCGAGAAGCACTTTCTGCCACTGATGGAGCGTCCCGAGGCGCGGGCATTATGGTGGCCTCGATTCCAGCGCATCGCGCGCTGGTTCGGCGAATGGGAGACCGCGCGACGCGACGCGATTGAGGCGATCACGGCCGAGACAAGGGGCGAGATCTCGATCCCGCTCGACAATGCGCGCACGTTCTTTCTTTCCGCGCGCGCCGACCGCATCGAGCGGCGCCAGGGCGGCGGCTACGCCATCCTCGACTACAAGACCGGACAGCCGCCGACCGGCAAGCAGGTTCGCATGGGCCTGTCGCCGCAGTTGACGCTGGAAGCCGCGATCCTGCGCGAGGGCGGCTTTCCCGATATCGACGCGGGGTCGTCGGTGAGTCAGCTCGTCTATGTCCGCCTCAGCGGCAACAACCCGCCGGGCGAGGAACGCATCCTCGAGCTCAAATACAAGCAGAGCGACGAGCCGCAGCCGCCGGACACGGCCGCTGCGGAAGCGCGGGCCAAGCTGGAGGCGCTGATCCGCGCCTTCGAAGACGAGAACCAGCCCTATACGTCGCTGACCCTGCCGATGTGGGCGAACCGCTACGGCACCTATGACGACCTCGCCCGGATCAAGGAATGGTCTGCGGCCGGCGGATTGGGGATCGAGGAATGGTGAAGGCGCCACGCCCCATCCCCGACGAGGTGCGCGCGCGGCAGGCGCGCGCATCGGATCCGACCGCGTCGGCCTTCGTGTCGGCCAATGCCGGCTCGGGCAAGACGCATGTGCTGGTGCAGCGCGTAATCCGCCTCTTGCTGTCGGGCGTGCCGCCGGAAAAGATCCTCTGCATCACCTTCACAAAGGCTGCTGCCGCCAACATGGCCGAGCGCGTGTTCACCACGCTCGGGCATTGGGTGACGCTGGACGACACCGCGCTCGACGCCGCGATCAAGGCGGTCGGCATTCCGCATCCCGACAGAACATTGCGCCGAAACGCGCGAAAGCTGTTCGCGTGCGCGCTGGAGACGCCGGGCGGGCTGAAGGTGCAGACCATCCACGCGCTGTGCACCCGCCTGCTGCAGCAGTTTCCGTTCGAAGCCAACGTGCCGGCGCGCTTTTCCGTCATCGACGAGCGCGACCAGAATGACATGATGGAGCGCGCCAATCTGAAGGTGCTGCTGGAAGCCGCGCGCGATCCGGACAGCGTCACCGGCCGCGCTTTGCTGACCGCGATGGCGAGCGCCGCCGACGTCACCTTCAAGGAGGTCGTGCGCGAGGCCTGTCTCAGCCGTGATCATTTCATGGCCTGGACGGACGAGGCCGGCAACGCCGAAGCGGCGGCGGCACAGATGGCATCGGCACTCGGCGTCGATGCGAGCGATCGCATCGAGGATGTCGAGACCGAGATTCTCGACGGGCCCTATTTGCCGCGCTCGCGCTGGGACGACATCGCCGTTGCGCTCGAAGACGGCAGCAAGTCCGACAACGACCAGGCCGCCCGTCTTCGTGAGGCAAAAGCGTTCTCCGGCGGCGCGCAGGTCGATGCCTATCTTGCCGTCTTCCTCACCGACGAAAAGCTGCCGCGCAAGGCGGTGCTGACCAAGAAGCTTTGCGATCACAACCCGTCGGTCGCACGCCTGTTCGAGGCGGAGAGCCAGCGCATCGGCGGATTGATCGAGAAGCGCCGCGCGGTGACCATGCGCGACCGCACCGCGGCCCTGCTCCATATCGCGACCGCCGCAGCCGCAAACTATCGCCGCGAGAAGCAGGAGCGCGGCCTGCTCGACTACGACGACCTCATCGACAAGACGCTGACGATGCTGAACCGCGTTTCCTCGGGCTGGGTGCATTACAAGCTCGATCGCGGCGTCGATCACGTGCTAATCGACGAAGCCCAGGATACGAGCCCGCGGCAATGGGACATCGTCGCGCACATCATCTCCGAATTCACGGCAGGCGAAGGCGCGCGCGAAGGCCTAAACCGCACCATCTTCGCCGTCGGCGACGAGAAGCAGTCGATCTTCTCGTTCCAGGGCGCAGCGCCGCACGAATTCGACGCCCGCCGGCGCGAGCTGCACCGCAAGTTCACCGCCGCCGGGCTGAAATTCGATCCTGTCGCGTTCACCTATTCGTTCCGCTCAGGGGCCGCGATCCTGCACTCGGTCGACCACGTCTTCCGTGATCCCCAGATCTACAAGAGCATCCATTCGGTCGAGATCGGCCATCCCCTGCACAACGCGCTCGCCGATGCCGGCCCCAGCGTGATCGAGCTGTGGGATCTTGCGGAGGCCGACGACAGGCAGGACATCGAGGGCTGGCGCGCGCCGTTCGACGGTGTCGCGGTGACCAGCCCCGAAGTCAAGCTGGCGCGCCGGATCCAGGCCGAGATCAAGCGGCTGGTCGAAAGCGGCACGCTGACCGGGCACGAAGGCGAGCGCCGTCCCTTACGCTACGGGGACATGCTGATCCTGGTGCGCCGGCGCGGCAATGCCTTCGATGCCGTGATCCAGGCGCTGAAGCACGCCGGCGTTCCGGTCGCCGGCGCCGACCGGCTCAAGCTCACCGAGCACATCGGCATCATCGACCTGATGAACCTCGCCGACGCGCTGCTGCTGCCGCAGGACGATCTTGCGCTGGCTGTGGCGCTGAAGAGCCCACTGTTCGGGCTCGACGACGACGATCTGTTCCAGCTCGCCTACGACCGCAAGGGATCGCTGCGCCGCGCGCTCGGCGAGCAGGCGGCCAGCAACGAGAAGTTCGCGACCGTGCTGCGTCGCCTGGAAGCTTGCGAGGCGCGCGCGCGCGAGGAGACCCCGTTCGCCTTTTACGCCTGGCTGCTCGGGGGCGACGGCGGGCGGGCACGCATCCTGCGCCGGCTGGGCCATGAGGCCAACGACGCGCTCGACGAATTTCTGGAGCTTGCGCTGAACTACGAGCGCAAGGCACCGGCCTCACTGCAGGGATTCATGGCCTGGCTGCGCTCGGCCGACACCGAGGTGAAGCGCGACATGGAAATCTCGCGCGACGAGGTGCGGGTGATGACCGTACACGGCGCCAAGGGCCTCGAGGCCTCGGTCGTGTTCATGGTCGACACCACGTCGTCGCCCGCGGATTCGCAACGGGTGCGGCTGATTCACGTGCCGCGCGGCAATGGCGGCGAGGTCGTGGTCTGGGCCGGGCGCAAGGCTGACGATCCCAAGCCCGTCGCCGAGGCACGCAAGGCCATGCTCGAGGAGACCGAGGACGAGTATCGCCGCCTGCTCTATGTCGCAATGACGCGCGCCGCCGACCGGCTGATTGTCGGCGGCTGCATGCCCGGCAACATGAAGACGGTGCGCAAGCTGAGCTGGTACGACCTGGTCGACACCGGGCTCGCCGGCTCGGGCCTCGACAAGCAGGTGGTCGAGACGCCGCTCGGCATGGTCACCCGATTCGCCCGGCCGGAGGACGTCGCCGCGCTGGGCATGCCGGCGGCCTCCGTGGACACACCGGTCAAATTGCCGGACTGGCTGCGAACCCCGGCACCGCGCGAGACTTCCGACGACGATCCCGTGCGCCCGTCCGGCCAGTCGGCCGAGGAGGGCCGCAGCGTGCGGTCGGGCGAATCGGTGCAGTCCCGCGCGCTCGCGCTGCAACGCGGCACGCTGGTGCACCGCCTGCTGCAATCCCTGCCCGACATCGCCAGAGAACGCCGGCGCGAGGCCGCGCTCGGCTTCATGGCCCGCAACGCCACAGACTGGACCGAAGCCGACCGCACTGCACTCGCCGACAGGGTGCTCGCTTTGATCAGCGAGCCGCGCTTCGCGCCAGTCTTTGCCGCCGGCAGCCGGGCGGAAGTCGCTATCGCCGGCAGGCTGGAGCGACCGGGCCGTCCTCCGGCATTGGTGTCGGGGCAGATCGACCGCCTGGTCGTTCGCCCGGATGAGATCTTGATCGTCGATTTCAAGACCAACCAGGCAGCGCCCAAGAGCGTCAATGAGGCGCCGGCGGCCTATGTCCGGCAGCTTGCGCTGTACCGGGCGGTGCTATCGCGACTTTATCCCCAAAAGCCCATCAGGGCCGTCCTGCTCTGGACCGAGGCCCTTGAATATATGGAGATTTCGGCCCCCGCGCTGGACGCGGCGCTGGCATCCCTTCATCTCGGTGTGAGCGTCCTTGACCCGGCAAGGAGCCGTTCATAGGTTCACCCCATGATCCCGGGCGCGATTCCAGGTCGCGCTGATTCTTTCAACCTGTGTGAGGTACTCCCAATGGCCGTTAGCAAGGTTTCCGACGCCGATTTCGAAGCCGAAGTGCTCAAGGCGAACGGCCCCGTGGTCGTCGATTTCTGGGCCGAGTGGTGCGGCCCCTGCCGCATGATCGCGCCCGCCCTCGACGAGATCGCCGGCGCGATGGGCGACAAGGTCAAGATCGTCAAGCTCAACGTCGACGAGAGCCCGAAGACCGCCTCGAAGTATGGCGTGATGTCGATCCCGACCCTGATGATCTTCAAGGGCGGCGAGATGGCCTCCCGCCAGGTCGGCGCAGCACCGAAGGCGAAGCTGCAGCAGTGGATCACCTCCGCGGTCTGATCGGCTTCGCGTCAGATTATTTTCTACAACGGCCGGCTAAAGCCGGCCGTTCTGCGTTGGTGGGGCGTGTCCAGCGTATGACGAGTCCCAGCCCTTGCCCGCTCCTCCCGCCAAGCGCGCGCGAAAATCGAGCTTTCTGGTTGCGATGGAAGCGCGGTCGGTCGACGCGATTCCGCGCGGCAAGGAATGGCAGTACGAGCCGAAATGGGACGGCTTTCGCTGCCTGCTGTCGCGCGACGGCGGCCGGGTCGACCTGCGCTCCAAATCCGGCGAGGACCTCGCGCGCTATTTCCCGGAAGTGGTCGCCGCTGCCTTGAGGCTGAAGGCCAATCGCTTCACGCTCGACGGCGAGCTCGTCGTGCCGCAGGGCAAGGGCTTTTCCTTCGACGCGCTGCTGCAACGGATTCATCCCGCCGCAAGCCGCGTGAAGAAGCTGTCCGAGGAAACGCCGGCGCTCTATCTCGTCTTCGATCTGCTCGCGACTGCCAGGGACAAGCAGCTTGCCGAACAACCGCTGAGCGCGCGGCGGCCGGTGCTGGAAGCGTTTGCGAAAGCAAATCTGACAAGCGGCACCTTCCGTCTCTCGCCGTTCACCACAAGCTACGCCACGGCCAAGACATGGCTGGCGCGGTCCGGCCGCGGTTCGGACGGCGTCATCGCCAAGCGCATCGACCTGCCCTATCAGGCCGGAAACCGCGACGGCATGCAGAAGATCAAGAGGTTCCGTAGCGCCGATTGCGTGGTCGGCGGCTTCCGCTATGCCAGCAACAAGATCGTGAGTCGCAAGGTCGTGGGATCGCTGCTGCTCGGGCTCTACGACGATGCCGGCTTGCTGCACCATGTCGGCTTCACCTCAGCGATCAAGGCGGAGGAGAAGCCAGCCTTGACCGATCGGCTCGAAGCTTTGATTGGCGAGCCCGGCTTCACCGGCACCGCGCCGGGCGGGCCGAGCCGCTGGTCGACCGAGCGCTCGGCGAAATGGTGTCCGCTCAAGCCGAAGCTGGTGATCGAGGTTTGCTACGATCATTTCAGCGGCGAGCGCTTTCGCCACGGCACCTCGATCCTGCGCTGGCGCCCGGACAAGGCGCCGCGGCAATGCAGCTTCGAGCAATTGAAGCAGAAGGCGGCCGATCCGATGAAGCTGTTGAAGTGAGCAGCCGGTGCCGGCTTACTCGATCCATCCCGTCGCGAGCGCGTTCGCCAGCTCCGGCTGCCCATAACGGCGCGCAAGCGCCGCCATCGCATCGTGATCATACGCGACGTTGCGAAACGTCACCTGCCAGGCACCTTCCGCCAGTTCGAGGATCGCATAACGCGCGTGCGGCGTGCCGGCTTCGACGACATGCGGATAGGGATGCTTGTCGCGAAAGCCGGGACTGCCGACGCTGCCGGGATTGACGATCAGCCGGCCGTCGCGCAGGCGCACGGCGCGGGCGAGATGGGTGTGGGCGCAGAGGATCAGGGATTGGGTGATGCCATGCGCGAATTGCTCGATCCGGTCCAACGGCGACAGCGCCACCGCGCCGTCGGGATGCACGGTGTCGAGCCAATAGATTTCGTCATTGCCGGGGGTTGCGTGGCAGAGGAACACCTGGTCGCGGAACACGCGCGTCATCGGCTGCGCCCGCAGCCAGGCGAGCTGCCCGGCACTCAGCTGCGCATGCGCGGGCCGATCCCACGAGCCCATCTTCTCCGGCGGCCGGTCGAGCAGATAGCGGTCGTGATTGCCGAGCACGTGCACGGCCTCGAGCGGCATCAGGATCTCGATGGTCCGGCGCGCATCAAGCGGTCCGCTCAGCATGTCGCCGAGGTTGACGATATCGGTGATGCCAAACGCGCGAATGTCGGCGAGCACGGCCTCCAGCGCGAGGTAATTTCCGTGCACATCGGCAATCGCGGCAAAACGCATTGTCATCCCCACGCTCGTGTCCCGGACGCAGCGCTGCGCTTGTCCGGGACACGAGTCCGTCTATGCAGGAGGCGTGCCGTTGATGGCCAGCACGTGGCCGGCGAGATACAGCGAGCCGGTGATCAGGATCCGCGGCGGCACTTCATAGGCGAGCTTGGACAAGGCGCGCAGCGCGGCTTCGATCCCGGCTGCGGGCTCGACGCGCATGCCGAGGCTGCGCGCGGCGTCCGCGAGGCGATCAGCCGGCATCGCGTTCTCGGTATCGGGGATCGGCACCGCGATGATGTGACGGGTGAGGCCGGCGAAATTGGCGAGAAACCCTGGCGCATCCTTGTTGGCCATCATGCCGACGATGATGACCAGCGGCCGTGACACCCGCTCCTCGAGATCGCCGAGCGCGGCGGCTGCAACGCGGCCACCTTCGGCATTGTGGCCGCCATCGAGCCAGATCTCGGAACCCTGCGGTCCCCAGGACAGCAGCTCGCCAGAGGTGATGCGCTGCATCCGCGCCGGCCATTCGGCACCGACGATGCCGGCCTCGAACGCGGCGTGGCCCACCTTGAAGCCCGGAAGCGCGCGCAGCGTCGCAATCGCAAGGCCGGCATTGGCGAATTGGTGGCGGCCGAACAGACGCGGCGCCGGCAGATCCATCAGGCCGCGATCATCGGAATAGACCAGACGGCCACGCTCGACATTGACGTGCCAGCTCTCGTTCGCGGCAAACAGCGGGGCGCGCACGCGCTTGGCCTCCGCCTCGATCACCGCCATGGCGTCCGGCGCCTGCTCCGCGGAGACCACGGGCACGCCGCGCTTGATGATCGCCGCCTTCTCCCCGGCGATCGATGTCAGCGTCGATCCCAGGAAATCCATGTGGTCCATGCTGACCGGCGTGATCACGCAGGCCGCCGGCGTATCGACCACGTTGGTTGAGTCGAGCCGGCCGCCGAGACCGACTTCGAGCAGCACCACGTCGGCCGGGTTCTGCGCGAACAAGACAAAAGCCGCAGCAGTCTTCAACTCGAATACCGTTGCCGGTTCGCCGGCATTGACGCGCTCGACCTCTTCCAGCGCGGCGCGCAACGCGTCGTCACCGACCAGCATGCCGCCGCCGACACGGCCGAGCCGGAAGCACTCGTTGATGCGGACGAGGTAGGGCGAGGTGTAAGCGTGGACGCGCAAGCCTGCTGCCTCCAGCGTTGCGCGCAGATAGGCGAGCGTCGAGCCCTTGCCATTGGTGCCGGCGATGTGGATCACCGGCGGCAGCTTGCGTTGGGGGTGGCGGAGCCGCTCAAGCAGCCGGTGCATCCGTTCCAGCCCGAGATCGATGCGCTTCTGATGCAGGGCCGACAGCCGCCCGATCAGCTCGCCGAGCGGCGTCTTGGTGCTGTCGGAGGGCGCGTTCACGCGTGGGGCGCAGCCGGCGCCGTCTCAGCGGCCGATACGATCTGTGCCGGGCTCGTGACGGCCTGCGTCGGCTTCGATGCACCCTCCTGCGCCGGCGCCTTGGTCAACAGGCGGCACAGCCGCGCCAGGGTCGGGCGCAGCTCGTGACGATGCACGACCATGTCGACCATGCCGTGCTCCTTGAGGTACTCGGCGCGCTGGAAGCCTTCCGGGAGCTTTTCGCGAATGGTCTGCTCGATCACGCGCGCGCCGGCAAAGCCGATCAGCGCGCCGGGCTCGGCGATCTGCACGTCGCCCAGCATTGCGTAGGACGCGGTGACGCCGCCGGTGGTCGGGTTGGTCAGCACGACGATGTAGGGCAGCTTCGCCTCGCGCAGCATCTGCACCGCGACGGTCGTGCGCGGCATCTGCATCAGCGACAGGATGCCTTCCTGCATGCGCGCGCCGCCGGATGCGGCGAACACGATGAACGGCGAATTCTTCTCGACCGCGAGCTCCATGCCGCGCACGATGGCCTCGCCTGCGGCCATGCCGAGCGAGCCGCCCATGAAGTCGAAATCCTGCACGGCGATGACGACGGCGGAGCCTTCGAGCTTGCCATAGCCGACCTTGACCGCGTCATTCAGATTGGTTCGTGCGCGCGCGTCCTTGACGCGATCGACGTACTTCTTCTCGTCGCGGAACTTGAGCGGGTCGGGCGTGACCTCAGGCAGCGCGACGTCGAACCAGGTCTGGTTGTCGAAGATCGACTTCAAGCGCGCCAGCGCGCCCATGCGCATGTGGTAATTCGAGCCGGGAATGACGAACTGGTTGGCCTCGACGTCCTTGTAGAACACGAGCTGTCCGGAATCCGGGCACTTGATCCACAGATTCTCCGGCGTCTCCCGCCGCAGCATGTTGCGGATCTTCGGCCGGACCACATTGGTAAGCCAGTTCATGGTTTACTCCGATGTGCGATGCCGCCTCGCGGATCGCCTGAAGGATATATGGCGGCCGGACCTCTGCCCGGCAAGCCGCCGTGTCGCCCGCGTTAGAGCATGATCCGGAAAAGTGTGAAGCGGTTTTCCGACCAGATCATGCTCAAACTCAAGAGCTACAGCGGAATTATGGCCTATTCCGCCGCCTGCTGCGCGCCCTTGACGCCCTGGGCGAGAGCCGCCGTCAGCTCCGCCACGGCGTTAACGGTCTTGCCGGTCGCCCGCCCCTCCGCATCGAGGCTGGTCTTGAGCGCATCGACCAGCGCCGTGCCGACGACCGCGCCATTGGCATGGGAGGCAATGGCACGCGCCGTCTCCGGCGTGCGGATGCCGAAGCCGACGCAGACCGGCAGCTTGGTGTGCCGCTTGATGCGGGCCACCGCCTCGCTCACGGCGGGGGAGTCAGCGGCGGCCGCGCCGGTGATGCCGGTGATCGAGACGTAGTAGACGAAGCCCGACGTGTTGGCGAGCACCGCTGGCAGACGCTTGTCGTCGGTCGTCGGCGTCGCCAGCCGGATAAAGTTGAGGCCGGCCTTCATCGCAGGCAGGCACAGCTCGTCGTCCTCCTCCGGCGGCAGATCGACGATGATCAGACCGTCGACGCCCGCGCTCTTCGCATCAGTGAGGAACTTGTCGACGCCGTAGATGTAGATCGGATTGTAGTAGCCCATCAGCACGATCGGCGTCGCGTTGTCGTCCTTGCGGAAGCCGCGCACAAGCTCGATCGTCTTCTTCAAGGTCATGCCGGCCTTGAGCGCACGCAGGCCCGCAGCCTGGATCGACGGGCCGTCGGCCATCGGATCGGTGAAGGGCATGCCGATCTCGATCACGTCGGCGCCCGATTTCGGCAGCGCCTTGATGATCTCGAGCGAGGTCGCGGGATCGGGATCGCCGGCCATCAGGAAGGTCACGAAGGCCGAGCGGCCTTGCTTCGCAAGCTCGGCGAAACGGGTGTCGATACGCGTGGTCACTTGCTCTTGCCCCTCAGGATGTCGCCGACTTGCGGGACATCCTTGTCGCCGCGGCCGGAGAGGTTGACGACCATGAGGTGATCCCGAGGTCGCTTCGGCGCGAGCTCCATCACCTTGGCGATGGCATGCGCGGGCTCGAGCGCGGGGATGATGCCCTCGAGCTTCGACAGCAGCTGGAACGCGGCGAGCGCCTCGTCATCGGTCGCGGAGAGATAATTGACGCGGCCGACCTCGTGCAGCCAAGAATGCTCGGGGCCGATGCCGGGATAGTCGAGGCCGGCCGAGATCGAATGCGCGTCCTGAATCTGGCCGTCAGCATCCATCAAGAGATAGGTGCGGTTGCCATGCAGCACGCCGGGACGGCCGCCCGCGATCGAGGCCGCGTGGAGCTGCGTCAGCCCGTGGCCCGCCGCTTCGACGCCAAAAATTTCGACGCTGGGATCGTCGAGGAAGGGATGGAACAGGCCCATCGCGTTGGAGCCGCCGCCGATGCAGGCAACCAGCGAATCCGGCAGGCGGCCCTCGATCTCCTGCATCTGCGCCCTGGTCTCGTTGCCGATGATCGACTGGAAGTCGCGCACCAAGGTCGGATAGGGATGCGGGCCGGCCACCGTGCCGATGCAGTAGAAGGTGTTGTGCACGTTGGTGACCCAGTCGCGCAGCGCCTCGTTCATGGCGTCCTTGAGCGTGCGCGTGCCCGACTGCACTGGCATCACCTTGGCGCCCAGCATCTCCATGCGGATGACGTTGGGCTGCTGCCGCTCGACGTCGACAGCGCCCATATAGACCACGCATTCGAGCCCGAAGCGCGCGCACAGCGTCGCGGTGGCAACGCCATGCTGGCCCGCGCCGGTCTCGGCGATGATGCGCTTCTTGCCCATGCGCCGCGCCAGCATGATCTGACCGAGCACGTTGTTCACCTTGTGCGAGCCGGTGTGGTTGAGCTCTTCGCGCTTGAGGTAGATCTTTGCGCCGCCGAGATGCTCGGTCAGGCGCTCGGCGTAATAGAGCGGCGACGGCCGGCCGACATAGTTCTTGAGATAGCCGTTCATCTCGGCCTGGAACGCCGGATCGGCCTTGGCCGCGGTGTAGGCCTTCTCGAGATCGAGGATCAGCGGCATCAGCGTTTCGGCGACGAAGCGTCCGCCGAAAATGCCGAAATGGCCGCGCTCATCGGGACCGCTGCGGTAGGAGTTTGGTTTGGCGATGTTCATCGGACGCTCAACTCTTGACTGGCGCGCGCGGCGCGGATGAAGGCCTTGATCATGTCCGGATCCTTGACGCCGGGAGCGCTCTCGATGCCGGAGGACACATCGACGCCGCCGGCGCGGGTGACGCGAAGGGCCTCAGCGAGGTTTTCGGCATGCAGCCCGCCCGAGACCATGTAGGGCAATTTGAGATCGAGGTTTTCCAGGAGGTGCCAGTCGAAGGGCGCCCCGAGGCCGCCGGGCCGCGTCGCATCCTTCGGCGCGCGCGCGTCGAACAGAATGCGGTCGGCCACTGCGGCATAGCCGGGCAGCACGGCGAGATCGGCTGAATTCGCGACCGGGACCGCCTTCATCACCGGGCGGCCGAAGCGTTGCTTGATGTCGCGCAGCCGCGCGACGCTCTCCTGGCCGTGGAGCTGGAAGATGTCCGGCGCGAGCGCATCCATGATGTTGTCGAGCGTCGCATCGTCGGCATCGACGGTGAGCGCCACCTTGAGCGCACGCCCCTTCACCTGGCGGCCGAGGTCGCGGCCGAGCGCCAGGGATAGGTGCCGCGGTGACGGCGGGAAGAACACGAACCCCACCATGTCGGCACCGGCGTCGAGCGCGACGTCGAGCGTCTCGCGCGTGGACAGGCCGCAGATTTTGACGAGCAGGGACATGGTCTCAAAGCAAGAGGAGGCCGCGGGTCCGCGGCCGGAAAACGAGGTTTTCGATTGCGGCCGCTTCTACAACGTCGCGCGCTGCTTGTCTCGCCCGATGGGCCCGTAAAGCCCCACCCCGGAGGGAACGGGAAGGCGCTGGGGCTCGGGCCTTGCCGCGGCCGCCTGGGCCCGCAGATCGGCCAGCTCGCCCCTGGCGGCCCGGGCCTCCGCCTCATGCCGGCGCGCTGCCCGGCGCCAGTGCCGCTGGCCGAACCAGACCGCACAACCGCCGGCGAAGACCCCGATGGCGGCCACCAGGATCAGCAGCAGGAACAGCGGCAACGTGACCGAGAGTGACGGGTCGTCCGAAATGAAGGGATCGAACGAGACCGTGACGAAATGCCGGTTGGCGACGGCAAACGCCACCAGGATCAGGCCCAGCGGAATCACGATCAGCGCGGTCAGGAACTTTCGCATCGCGATCGCTCGTCTTGAATCAAGCTTGCTGCCGCATCATGCGGCCGTTCGGTTAAGCCCGGGCGACAGCGGATACCTTAATCGGGCGCGCCGGGGTCCGGATGGTCGCGGTTCAACCGCTCGCGCATTTCCTTGCCGGTCTTGAAGAACGGAACGCTCTTCTGGTCGACGGGCACATGGGCGCCAGTGCGCGGATTGCGCCCGGCGCGTGCGGGGCGATGCTTGACCGAGAAGGCACCGAAACCGCGCAGCTCGACGCGATCACCGCGTGCGAGGGCCGCTACGATCTCTTCGAGAATCGCATTCACAATGTTCTCGACATCCCGCTGGTACAGATGCGGGTTGTGCTCGGCGATACGCTGAACAAGTTCGGATTTGATCATCGAGAGATAGGACCCGGGAGCGTGCGGATAACCATTTCCGTGAAAATACCGTGATCTGTCAAGACGCTAAATCAAGGTTGAGCGTCGTGAAAATGCGTGACAAATGCCGAAAAAGCGTGCTGTCCCGACGCCCGTCAGACGGGAAAACCCTGGTACGCTCGCCCAGCCGCCTCAGTTTGAGGTGGCCGGTTGCCACAGGGCCAGCATTCCATCCATTCCGAACCGGTCGACCGCCTGCGCAACGCCAGTTTGCCCGATTTGGTGCGCAATCGAGCCCAAACCGAGCGCTTCCAGCGTGACAGCCGCCGCCGTCTTGAGGAACGGCAGGTCGCCAAAGCGCGGCTGAAGCTTGTAGTCGCGTACCGGCAGACCCTTCTTGACGCTCTTGTGCTCGACCAGCCAGCTCACCGCCGTCTTCTCGTCGCCGATCTGGTCGACCAGCTTGAGATCGATCGCCTGGCGGCCGGTGAAGACGCGGCCGTCGGCCACTTTCTCGAGCTGCGTGTCATCCATGCCACGCCGATCCTTCACCAATCCCCTGAACCAGGCGTAGGAATCCTTCACCAGCGCATCGAGCGCGGCCCGCGCCTCGGGACTGGTCGGCTCAAAGCCGTTGGGCGCGGCCTTCAGCGGCGACGACTTCACCTCCTCGACCTTGACGCCGATGGTCTTCAGGAGCTCGGAGACGTTGGGATATTGGAACAGCACACCGATCGACCCGACCAGCGAGCTCTGCTGGGCGATGATGTGATCGCTCGCAATCGCGGTGATGTAGCCGCCGGAGGCCGCAAGGCCCTCGACCACCACGACGAGCGGCTTCTTCGCCTTCAACCGGACGAGTGAATCGTAGAGCTGCTCGGAGCCGGCGGTGGTGCCGCCCGGCGAGTTGATGTGAACGATGACGGCCGCGGCCTGCGAATTCTCAAGCCGCTCCAGCGCCTGCGTGCGATCGGAATCGCTGCGGATCAATCCATCGATCTGGACCCGCGCGATCGAGCCGGCGGATACGAAGCTGCCGCGCGCGCCGGGCGTCGCAATCAGCGCAAAGCTTGCGATCGCCGCGATCGCGATCAGCGCGGCCATGACGCGCCAGAACGTCAGCTTGCGACGGATCCGTCGGCGATCGACGATGATGTCCGAATCGAGCGACATCGGAATATCTCCAAATGAAAGCTAGGCGCGTTGTGCCGTCACGGCGTGACCAACGGCTTATCTGGATACATCAATTGCGGCGCAATTTGAAGAAAACAAGGCCTCTTGAGGCCACAGCAAGTCGCCACAAACTCCATCGTCATCCCCGCGAACGCCGGGATCCATAACCACAGGAAGCAGCCGTCGCGCGAGCTGGCAACTGCGAGTCTTCGCCAAACTTCTCCTTGGGGTTATGGGTCCCGGATCGGCGCTCCGCTTGTCCGGGACGACAGTTGTATATGCGGCAGCAAACAAAAAAGCCCCGGCTCGCGCCGGGGCTTCGATGTCAGCAAAACTTGCGTTTCGCTTACTTGCTGTCGCGGTTCTTGAGCGCGGTGCCCAGGATGTCGCCGAGCGTCGCACCCGAATCGGAGGAGCCGTACTGCGCGATGGCTTCCTTCTCTTCGGCGACTTCGAGCGCCTTGATCGACACCTGGACCTTGCGGGCCTTCTTGTCGAACTGGATCACGCGGGCATCGACCTTCTCGCCGACGGCGAAGCGTTCGGCACGCTGGTCGTTGCGGTCACGCGCGAGCTCGGAGCGCTTGATGAAGGTCGAGAAGTCGGTACCGGCGATCTTCACCTCGATACCGCTTTCCTTCACTTCGAGCACTTCGCAGGTCACGACCGCGCCCTTCTTGACATCGCCCGGCTCGGCGAAGGGATCGCCTTCGAGCTGCTTGATGCCGAGCGAGATGCGCTCCTTCTCGACGTCCACATCGAGCACCACGGCCTTCACCATGTCGCCCTTCTTGTAGTTGTCGATCACCTGCTCGCCCGGAAGCTTCCAGTCGAGGTCGGAGAGATGGACCATGCCGTCGACGTCGCCTTCGAGGCCCAGGAACAGACCGAACTCGGTCTTGTTCTTGACCTCGCCCTCGACCACCGAACCGGTCGGGTGACCTTCGACGAAGACCTCCCACGGGTTGCGCATGGTTTGCTTGAGGCCGAGCGAGATGCGGCGCTTGACGGAATCGACTTCCAGCACCTGCACTTCGACCTCCTGCGAGGTCGAAACGATCTTGCCGGGGTGCATGTTCTTCTTGGTCCACGACATCTCGGAGACGTGGATCAGGCCTTCGATGCCCGGCTCGAGCTCGACGAACGCACCGTAGTCGGTGATGTTGGTGACGCGGCCGGTGAAGCGGGCACCCAGCGGGTACTTGGCTTCGATGCCCTGCCACGGATCGTCCAGCAGCTGCTTCATGCCCAGCGAGATGCGGTGCGTCTCGTGGTTGATCTTGATGATCTTGACCTTCACGGTCTGGCCGATCGAGAGCACCTCGGTCGGATGGTTGACGCGGCGCCACGCGATATCGGTGACGTGCAGCAGGCCGTCGATGCCGCCGAGGTCAACGAACGCACCGTAATCGGTGATGTTCTTGACCACGCCGTCGATGACCTGACCCTCTTCGAGGTTCTGCACCAGCTCCTGACGCTGCTCGGCGCGGGTCTCTTCGAGAACCGTGCGGCGCGACACCACGATGTTGCCGCGGCGGCGGTCCATCTTGAGGATCTGGAACGGCTGCGAGTTGTTCATCAGCGGCGCAACGTCGCGGATCGGACGGATGTCGACCTGCGAGCGCGGCAGGAAGGCCACGGCACCGTCGAGGTCGACGGTGAAGCCGCCCTTGACCTGGTTGAAGATGACGCCGTTGACCTTCTCGTTGTTCTGGAACGCCTTCTCGAGCTTGCCCCAGCTCTCTTCGCGGCGCGCCTTGTCGCGCGACAGCACGGCCTCGCCGAGGGCGTTCTCGATGCGATCGAGGAACACTTCCACCTCGTCGCCGACCTTGAGGTCGGACTCACGGCCGGGGCCGGAAAATTCACGCAGGGCAACGCGGCCCTCGGTCTTCAGGCCGACGTCGATGACGGCCATGTCCTTTTCAATTGCAACCACCTTGCCCTTGACGACGGAGCTTTCCTGCAGGTTGCCACCTGCGAAGGACTCGTCGAGCATCGCGGCGAAATCGTCGCGCGAGGGGCTATAGGTATCAGCAGAAGTCGAAGCCATTTGTTCTCCAGTTGCGGATGTCATGCCGGCCGTTGGGTTCATGGGCGCATCGGACGCGCAGTGTCGGAAGGTCCGCAAAACCTTCGAGCGACCGCTCGTTGCTCCGGCTGGCGCCGGAACAGCGGAAGCGGGCCGGCTGAGGCCCGCGCGTTCGATACGTGGAAATCTTGTGTCCGGAGCCTGGATCGCGCCGGTCCCGAAACGAGGGGCCTGGCGTATCGACCTCAAAGAGCGGGAGCGGGCACTTCCTCCAATGACGGCTGCGGCTTAACCCCGCGACCGGCCCGCTCGGACGGCCTCGATAATGTCGATGGCGGCCCGGACGCCGCCTTCTATATCCAGTTGAGAGTTATCTAGCAAGTAAGCATCGGGGGCCGGTTTTAAAGGCGCAATCGGCCTGTTCTGGTCGCGTTCGTCGCGCTGGAGGATGTCGGCAAGCACGGCCGCCTCGTCAGCCTTCTCGCCCCTCGCTTTGGCTTCCATGGTGCGACGCCGGGCGCGGACCTTGGGGTCGGCGACGACGAAGATCTTCACGTCGGCGTGCGGGCAGATCACGGTTCCAATGTCGCGGCCGTCCAGCACCGCGCCTGGCGGATCGGCCGCAAATTGCCGCTGGAAATTGATCAAAACCTCCCGGACCCGAGGGATCGCCGAGACGATCGAGGCGCCCTCGCCGGCCTTCTGGGTCTTCAGCGCAGGATTGCCGAACTTTTCGGGATCGAGCTCCAGCGCGGCCTGCACCGCAGCCGCCTCGTCCCGGAGATCATGACCTGATTGCATCAGGGCGTACGCCACCGCGCGGTAGATCACACCGGTATCGAGATGACGATAGCCGTAATGGTGGGCGAGACGCTTGCCGAGCGTTCCCTTCCCCGAGGCCGCGGGCCCGTCGATGGCGATGATCATGAAAACTCGGCCCCTAACGAACGCATCATCGGAATGAAATCCGGAAAGCTGGTGGCGATGAAGGCGGTATCGTCGACGCTCACGGGCTGGTCGGAAGCGCAGCCCATCACCAGAGCGGACATCGCGATCCGATGGTCCATATGGGTGGCGACCGTGCCGCCGCCGGGAACGTGACCGCGGCCCTCGACGATCAGATCGTCGCCGGAGATTTCGACCTTGACGCCGTTGCCCCGCAGCATGGCTGCGGTGGCCTCCAGCCGGTCGGATTCCTTGACGCGGAGCTCGTGCAGGCCGCGCATGATGGTGGTGCCCTCGGCATAGGAGGCCGCCACCGCCAGCACCAGATATTCGTCGATCATCGAGGGCGCCCGCTCCGGCGGCACCTCGACGCCGCGCAGTTTCGAGGCGCGCACGCGCAATTGCGCCATCGGCTCGCCGGCGTCCCCGCGGACCTCGCTTTCCTCAATGGAGGCGCCCATTTCGCGCAGCGTGATGAACAGGCCGGTGCGCAGCGGATTGGTCATGACGTCCGACAGGACGACATCGGAGCCCTCCGCGATCAGCGCTGCGACCGCCGGGAAGGCCGCCGAGGAGGGATCGGCCGGCACCACCACGGTGGCGCCATGGAGTTCGGGCTGACCCTTGAGCGTGATACGGCGGCCATGCACGCCCTCCCGCGCCGAGGCAATGTCGGCGCCGAAATGCTTGAGCATCAATTCGGTATGGTCGCGGCTGGCCTCGGTCTCGATGACGATCGTGGTGCCGGGCGCGGCGAGCCCCGCCAGCAGCACTGCCGACTTGATCTGGGCCGAGGCGACCGGGGTCGTGTAGGTGATCGGCAGCGGATCGCGCGCGCCCTGAAGGGTCAGCGGCAGGCGCCCGCCCTCACCGCCGGAGATGACCTTCGCACCCATCTTCTCGAGCGGATCGAGGATCCGGCGCATGGGCCGGCTGCGCAGCGAGGCATCGCCGTCGAACCCCGCCGCGATCGGGCAGCCGGCGACGGCGCCCATGACCAGCCGGCAGCCGGTGCCGGAGTTGCCGAAATCCAGCGGCGCCTTGGGCGCGGCAAAGCCGGCGACACCCACCCCATTCACCTTCCAGGCGAAATCGCCGGTCCGCTCGACCTTTGCGCCCAGCGCCTGCATGGATTTGGCGGTGTTGAGGACGTCCTCGCCCTCGAGCAGGCCCGAAATCCGGGTTTCGCCGACCGCCAGCGCGCCCAGGATAAGCGCACGGTGGGAGATCGACTTGTCTCCGGGCACCCGTACTTTCCCGGTCAGGGGCCCGCTGGCGCGAGACTGGAGCGGTCTCGGTTGATCGGAATGGGTCAAGATTGTGTCCTTGGATCGGCCCAATGGGCTGGCGCGCAGGTACCACATGGTCCGCGCCCCGTCACGAGCATGTCGTTCTCCTGTAATGCGCTATTGACAGCGGGCCGCCAACTAGCCAAGTGAAGCACCGCTTTTCAGACATTCCCAGGATTCCTGCCGTGGCCAAGTCCGAACTCGGAACCAAACGTATTTGCCCGACCACGGGCAAGAAATTCTATGACCTCAACAAGAACCCGGTGATCTCGCCCTATACCGGCGAGGTGGTGCCGATCGCCCCGATCGCGCCTGCGCGCGCGCCCCGGGGCGCCGAGGCCCGCAACATGGCCCAGGACAGCGCGCCGGAGCCGGCGGAGGCCGAAGAGTTGGTCTCGCTCGAGGAGGCCGACGCCGAGGAGAACACCGGCAAGGTCAAGGCCGTCGTGCCCGAGTCGGAGGACGACATCGAGGTCGACGAGACCCTCGACGACGATGATGACGACGATTCGACCTTCATTGCCGATGAGGAAGAGGGCGATGAGGACGTGACCGACATCATTGGTGATGTCGGAGGTGATGAAGAGACTTGAGATCAGTCCTGATCTGTGAAAAAGGGTTCACCGCGCGAGTCGCCTAGAGCGCTCGCCGGCCGGGACGGGTCCCCCAGGATCCTCCCATCTGGACTAAGGGGCCATAGCTCAGCTGGGAGAGCGCTTGCATGGCATGCAAGAGGTCGGCGGTTCGATCCCGCCTGGCTCCACCAGCCTTCGCTCGCTTCGCGAGCTTCGGCTGGGCAAGCCTAGGGAAGTCCCTCGTAGCGAAGTGGGCGAAGGCTGCCCCGCCATAGCCCGAAGGGCGGCGGCGGGCTGGAGCCGATATGCACGCTCCTTAAGCGACAGCAGGCTAGAACATCCAAAGCGTGTCTCGAAGCTGCTATCCTACCCTCCTGGGAGGAAGCGCGATGAAATACGTCTATATCCTCGAAAGCCTGAATTCTGAGCACTTCTACGTCGGCATCACCGACGATCTGCGGGCTCGCTTGACGAAGCATAATGCCGGCGAGGTGCCGCACACCTCGAAATACGGGCCTTGGCGAATTCGGACCTATTTCGCGTTCGATGACGCCGTACGAGCTGTCGCATTCTGAAATCTGGCTCGGAGCGAGCATTCGCGAAGAAGCATTTCTGATCGCGCATAGCCGCCCCCTACTCCCCAATCACCGCATTGAGCCGATCTCTCAGCGCGACGATCTCGTCTTTCATCGTCACCAGCTGCGACACCGAGCAGTCCGACGCCGCCAGGATCGACTGCGGCACGCTGCGCGCTTTCTCCTTGAGCGCATGGCCCTGCGCCGTCAGGGCGATCAGGACTTGGCGCTCGTCCTCGCTCGAGCGGGTGCGCTTGACGAGATGTGCGGCCTCGAGGCGCTTGAGCAGCGGCGTCAGCGTGCCCGAATCCAGGAACAGCTTCTCGCCGATGTCCTTGACCGGCACGTCGTCGCGCTCCCACAGCACCAGCATCACCAGATATTGCGGATAGGTCAGGCGGAGCCGGTCCAGCAGCGGTTTGTAGACGCGGTTGAAGGCATGCGCGGCGGAATAGACCGCGAAGCAGATCTGGTTGTCGAGCCGCAGCGGCGCGTCCGCTGCCGATGATTTTCGAGGCATGGAGACTCTCTCGGGATTTGTCTCATTCTGGCGCCGCGCGCCGGCACATTCAATTGCGAACAATTAAATGTGAAGCTCCGCAATTTCAATTGCACACAATCTAATTGCCTGCAATAAAGATCGCGCCCCCACCGAACCCTCAAGGAGACGACAATGTCCGTGAACGTCCTCTACAAGACCAGCGCCAAGGCCACCGGCGGCCGGGACGGCCATGCTGCAACCCTCGACGGCGCGCTCGACGTCAAGCTCACCACGCCGAAGGCGCTCGGCGGCGGCGGCGGCGCCGGCAACAATCCCGAGCAGCTGTTCGCGGCCGGCTATGCCGCCTGCTTCATCGGCGCGATGAAGTTCGTGGCCTCGCAGGGCGGCCCCAAGGTTCCCGCGGATGCCTCCGTCACCTCGACCGTCGGCATCGGCCCGCGCTCGGAAGGCGGCTTCGGGCTCGATATCGACCTCGCGGTCTCGCTGCCGGGCCTCGCCCGCGCCGACGCCGAGGCATTGGTCGCGAAGGCCCACCAGGTGTGTCCCTACTCCAACGCCACGCGCGGCAATGTCGATGTTCGCCTGACGGTCGTCTGACCGGACCGGCGGATTGGCTGGCCTGGGATCCCCCTCGGGCCGGCCGCTTCCGGCTGAATTTGCCATCGCGCGGCATGGCTGCGCGGCGGCGCATACGGCTCCACGCGAGGGCCCATTGCTGGCGCAAACAAACCTCGCTAGGCCTGTGATCAAATGACCGACACAGGGAAGCGAAGGTATGAGTTCTGAAGCCGCCACAGGTGCCATGAGCGGATTGCGCGTCATCGATCTCACGCGCGTGCTCGGCGGTCCCTACTGCACCCAGATCCTCGCCGACCATGGCGCCGACGTCATCAAGGTCGAGCCGCCCGCGGGCGACGAAGTGCGCGAATGGGGACCTCCCTTCCACGAGGAGGACGCGGCCTATTTCGTCGGCATCAACCGCAACAAGCGCTCCATCGGCCTCGACCTCGCCTCCGAGGGCGGCCGCATCGTGCTGCTCAAGATGCTGGAGACCGCCGACGTCCTGATCGAGAATTTCAAGCCGGGCACGCTGGAGAAATGGGGCATCGGCAACGACGTCCTCAGCAAGAAATTCCCGCGCCTGGTGCACTGCCGGATCTGCGGCTTCGGCGCCGACGGTCCGCGCGGCGGCAATCCCGGCTACGACGCCATCATCCAGGCCATGACCGGCATGATCGCCGCGACCGGCTCGCCCGAGAGCGGGCCGATGCGGATCGGCGTGCCGCTGGTCGACATCACCACGGGCCTTTATGCCGCGATCGGAATCCTAATGGCACTGTCGGAGCGGCAGCGCTCGGGCAAGGGCCAGTTCCTGGAGACCACGCTGTACGAGACCGGCCTTGCCATCATGCATCCGCACACCGCGAACTATTTCATGCATGGCAAGCCGCCCTCGCTCACCGGCAACGAGCATCCGAACCTTGTGCCTTACGCGATCTTCCCGACCAAGACCGACAACATCTTCATCGGCGTCGGCAATGACGGCACCTTCCGCAAGCTCGCCAAGGAGATCGGCAAGCCCGAGCTCGGCACCGATCCGCGCTTTGCCCGCAACAAGGACCGCATCGCCAATCGCGAGGCGCTGCGCGCCGAGCTGGCCGCCGTGTTCAGCCAGCACGAGGCCGAGCCGCTGTGCAATCGCCTGCTGGCAGCGGGCCTGCCCGCGGGGCCCGTGCAGAAGATCGACCAGGCGCTGACCAACGCGCACACGATCGCACGCGGCGACATCATCGAGAAGGACTGGTACAAAGGCGTCGCCTCGCCGATCCGGCTCGATCGCAGCAAGCCGAGCCTGCGCCGGCTGCCGCCGAAATTCAGCCAGCACGCGGCCGAGGTGCTCGGCGAGTTCGGCTACTCCAAGGCCGAGATCGACGCGATGGTCGCGAAGGGCACCGTCTGCGGCCCCGAGCGCAAGCGCTGAGGCCGCCACCTCCGTTCAACGAATGATGCCGCACTGCGGCGCGGGCACGATAGTGCAGCGCGAACGGAGGAGGCTGCCCGCAGCGTCTTCGCCTATTTGACGACTTCCCATTTAGCAGCGCTTGCTGCTTTCGTTTCTCCCGCTTACACAGTCATGTGAACGTCATATGGCGCTGCTAGCGCAAGCGCTTCTTTATTGACGGGCAAGGGAGGTTTTCTTGATGGCTCTTCGACATTTTGGCACCGCTGCTGCTGTTGCACTCGCGGTTGGTCTCGGCGCTTCGCCGGCGCTGGCCGTGACGGAAATCCAGTGGTGGCACGCGATGACCGGCGCCAACAACGACGTCATCGTCAAGCTGGCGAACGATTTCAACGCGTCGCAGACCGACTACAAGGTGATCCCGACCTACAAGGGCAACTACCCCGATACGATGAATGCCGGCATCGCCGCATTCCGCGCCGGCAACGCCCCGCACATCATGCAGGTGTTCGAAGTCGGCACCGCGACCATGATGGCCGCGACCGGCGCCGTGAAGCCAGTCTACAAGCTGATGGCCGAGACCGGCGAAAAGTTCGATCCCAAGGCCTATCTGCCCGCGATCACCGGCTACTACTCGACCTCGAAGGGCGAGATGCTGTCGTTCCCGTTCAACTCGTCGTCGACCGTGATGTGGGTCAATCTCGACGAGCTGAAGAAGGCCAATGTCGAGATCCCCAAAACCTGGCCCGACGTGTTCGCCGCGGCCAAGAAGCTCCATGACAACGGTCATGCCACCTGCGGCTTCTCCAACTCCTGGATCACCTGGGTCAATCTCGAGCAGCTCTCGGCCTGGCACAACGTGCCGCTGTCGAGCAAGGCCAACGGCCTCGACGGCTTCGACACCGTGCTCGAGTTCAATGGCCCGCTGCAGGTCAAGCATCTCGAGAAGCTGGTCGAGCTGCAGAAGGACAAGACCTACGATTATGCCGGCCGCACCAACACCGGCGAAGGCCGCTTCACCTCGGGTGAATGCCCGCTCTACCTGACCTCCTCGGCGTTCTTCGGCAACGTCAAGGCCCAGGCCAAGTTCAACTTCACGGCGGTGCCGATGCCCTACTACCCGGACGTCAAGGGCGCGCCGCAGAACTCGATCATCGGCGGCGCTTCGCTCTGGGTCATGGGCGGCAAGCCGGCCGACGATTACAAGGGCGTTGCAAAATTCCTGACCTTCCTCTCCGACACCGATCGTCAGGTCTACATCCACAAGGCCTCGGGCTATCTGCCGATCACCAAGGCGGCTTACGAGAAGGCCAAGGCCGAAGGCTTCTACAAGGACCAGCCCTATCTCGAGACCCCGCTGCTCGAGCTGACCAACAAGGAGCCGACCGAAAACTCGCGTGGTCTGCGCCTCGGCAACATGGTCCAGCTGCGTGACGTCTGGTCGGAAGAGATCGAGCAGGCGCTCGCCGGCAAGAAGACCGCCAAGCAGGCGCTGGATGCGGCCGTCGAGCGCGGCAACACCATGCTGCGGCAGTTCGAAAAGACCGCCGTAAAGTAAGACGATCAGCGGCAGGCCGTCAAAGCGGCCTGCCGCTCCGGGGCATCATGCAAAAGCAAGCCATTTTCCAATCCAAGCTGTTGCCTTACGCGCTGGTTGCGCCGCAGCTCGCGGTCGTCCTGATTTTCTTCTACTGGCCGGCCCTGCAGGCCGTGATCCAGTCCTTCCTGCTGCAGGACGCTTTCGGCCTGTCGACCAGCTTCGTCTGGTTCGATAATTACGTCGAGCTGTTCAGGGATGCCGCTTATTTCGAAGCGATCCTGCGCACCTTCTTCTTCTCGTTCGCCATCGCCGCGTCGTCGCTGTCCTTTGCGCTGCTGCTCGCCGTGATGGCGGACAAGCCGCTGCGCGGCTCGATGCTCTACCGGACGCTCCTCATCTGGCCCTATGCGGTGGCTCCGCCGGTGGTCGGCGTGCTCTGGATCTTCATGCTGCATCCGTCCCTCGGCGTGCTCTCGCGCTACCTGCGCGCCCTCGGCATCGACTGGAATCCGTTGCTCGATGGCGATCAGGCCGCAACGCTGATCATCATCGCCGCCGCCTGGAAGCAGATCTCCTACAATTTCCTGTTCTTCCTCGCCGGCCTGCAGAGCATCCCGAAGAGCGTGCTCGAGGCCGCCGCGATCGACGGCGCGCGCCCGATGCGGCGGTTCTGGACCGTGACCTTCCCGCTGCTGTCCCCGACCATCTTCTTTCTCCTGGTCGTCAACATCGTCTATGCCTTCTTCGACACCTTCGGCATCATCGACACCATGACCCGCGGCGGGCCCGGCAAGTCGACGGAGACGCTGGTCTACAAGGTCTATTCCGACGGTCTGCTCGGCGGCAATCTCGGCAGCTCGGCGGCGCAATCGGTGATCCTGATGATCATGGTCATCGTGCTGACGGGAATCCAGTTCCGCTTCGTCGAACGCAAGGTGACGTACTGATGGTCGAGGAAGAGGGCTTCCGGCGCTACGTCGCCCATTTCATCCTCTGGATCGGGATCGCGATCGTCGCGTTCCCCGTCTACATCGCGATCATCGCTTCGACCCAGGAGAACGCGCTGATCGCGAACGGGCAGATGTCCCTGCTGCCGGGCGGTCATTTCTTCGAGACCTACTACCAGACGATCTTCGTCGGCACGAGCGGCTCGACCCGCGAGCCGGTCGGCAACATGATGCTGAACTCGCTGGTGATGGCGCTGATGATCGCGGTCGGCAAGATCGCGATCTCGATCATCTCGGCCTATGCGATCGTGTATTTCCGCTTTCCGTTCCGGATGCCGATCTTCTGGCTGATCTTCATCACCCTGATGCTGCCGGTCGAGGTGCGCATCTATCCGACCTACAAGATCGTCGCCGACCTGCACATGCTCGACAGCTATGCGGGCCTGGCGCTGCCGCTGATCGCCTCGGCCACGGCGACGCTGCTGTTCCGCCAGTTCTTCATGACCGTGCCGGACGAGCTATTGGAAGCCTCGCGCATCGACGGCGCCGGCCCGTTGCGCTTCTTCTGGGATACGCTGCTGCCGCTGTCGCGCACCAACATGGCGGCGCTGTTCGTGATCCTGTTCATCCTCGGCTGGAATCAATATCTCTGGCCGCTGCTGATCACCACGCGCGACGACATGCAGACCATCCAGGTCGGCATCCGCAAGATGATCACCACCACAGACGCGCTGACCGAATGGCCGATCGTGATGGCGACCGCCGTGCTGGCCATGCTGCCGCCGGTGTTCGTCGTCGTTGTCATGCAGAAATTGTTCGTGCGCGGACTGGTCGAGACCGAGAAGTAACAAGTGAGTTTTCATGGCTAATGTCACCCTGCGCAATGTCCGCAAGACCTATCTCGGCGGCTTCGAGGCCATCAAAGGCGTCAATGTCGATGTCGGCGACGGACAGTTCTGCGTGCTGGTCGGACCAAGCGGCTGCGGCAAGTCGACCTTGCTGCGCATGGTCGCTGGCCTCGAGACCGTCACCGGCGGCGAGATCGACATCGGCGGCAAGGTCGTCAATCAGGTCGAGCCCGCCGATCGCGACATCGCGATGGTGTTCCAGAACTACGCGCTCTATCCGCATATGAGCGTCTACAACAACATGGCCTACGGCCTGCGCAACCGCGGCATGGCCGAGGCCGAGATCAAGCCCCGCGTCGAGGAAGCCGCGCGCGTGCTCGAGCTGTCGGCGATGCTGGAGCGCAAGCCGCGCCAGCTCTCCGGCGGCCAGCGCCAGCGCGTCGCGATGGGCCGCGCCATCGTGCGGCAGCCGAAGGTGTTCCTGTTCGACGAGCCGCTGTCGAATCTCGACGCCAAGCTGCGCATCGCGATGCGGGTCGAGATCCGCAAATTGCAGCGCCGGCTCAACACGACGTCGATCTACGTCACCCACGACCAGCTCGAGGCGATGACGCTCGCCGACATTCTCGTCGTGATGAACGGCGGCCAGGTCGAGCAGGTCGGCAATCCGCTTGATATCTACGAGAGGCCGGCGACCACCTTCGTCGCCTCCTTCATCGGCGCGCCGCCTATGAACTTGATGTCGACGCGCCCGGAGGAGATCCGGTCGCAGCTCGCCGGCAGCAACGCAGCAGACGCCGGCATCCTCGGCATTCGCCCGGAAGATTTCGTCATCACCGACCAAACCCCGGCCGGCGGCGTCGCCTTGCCGCTCACCGTCGAGGCGATCGAGCGCGTCGGCGCCGAAACCTTCGTCTACGGCTCGCGCGAGCAGGAAGACCAGCGCGTCGCCGCCACCCCCGGCGAGCTGCCGCCGGGCGAGGTCATCGTCCGCATCCCCGGAACCGAGGCCCCCGCCATCGGCGCAAGAATCCGGGTCGCGGCGGTACGGGCCAAGCTGCATCTGTTCAGCGCCGACGGCCGGAAGCGGCTCGAAGCCTGAGCATTCAGGGGACCGATCGACAAAACTGCGAAAACAACCCCATGCACAGTAGAGGGGGCTCTGTTTTCGTTGGAGAAATTTGCTTCGAAAATCGTCGCACCGATACCCGTCGTTCAGCGCCGCCCAATTGCCGACGGGGCGTTCGGAGACATGGCTGACACGTACGCCATGGCAAACTGGACGGGCGCGGCCGACATGGGCCCATCCACAGCCTCCCGGCTACGTCCTTGAACCACAACAGGGATATGCCCATATTGCTGATCAAGGGGTGCCGCGTGCGGGCCCTGATGCACCAAAGTCGCTTCTGCGAGGACTTTGTAAACTATGTCTCGTGTTCCAACGTTATCCAGTCCGTTCCTGCTGGGCTTCGACGAGATTGAGCGCGTGCTCGATCGCGTCGTCAAAGGCGCCGACGGCTACCCTCCCTACAATATCGAGAGGTGTGACCGCACGGACGGCCAGCCCGAGCGCTTACGCATCACGCTGGCGGTCGCCGGATTTACGCGCGACCAACTCGATGTAACCATTGAGGAAAACCAGCTCGTGATCCGCGGGCGGCAGCAGGACGACAAGACCCGGCAATACATCCATCGCGGCATCGCCGCGCGCCACTTCCAGCGCACCTTCGTGCTGGCGGAGGGGATGCTGGTGCTGGGTGCGGATTTGAAGAACGGGCTGTTGTCGATCGATCTGGCCCGGCCTGAACCGGAGCGGATCGTTAAGACAATCGCTATCAATGAGCACGAATAATGGAACGAGTAGCGGACTCGACCGCTTAGTGTTCCAGAGGAGTCGAGACCATGAGTGAAGGTCACGTTGCGTTCGAATATGAAGCCAAGAACGTCTCTCCGGAGACGCTGGCAACCCTCGGCGAAGGCCATATCGCCTATGTGAAGCAGATCCGTTCCGAGGACGTACCGGACCTGTTCCCCGAGGCGCCCAAGATTGCGCCGGGTCTCAAGCTGTTCGCGCTCCACGCCGCCGACGGCACGCCGATCATGCTGACCGACAGCCGCGAAGCCGCGATCGCCAACGCCTGGAGCAACGAGCTGCAAGCCGTGAGCGTGCACTAAGCGCACGCGTCGCACGAAGAGAGTTTCCAGCGGGCATGCCTTCTTGCGAAGGCGTGCCCGTTCTCATTTGAGCCATGGCGTGCCTGCGATGCGGCACAACCGCAGCGCGTTTCAGCGTTCACCCCGCATCAACGCCCGCAGGATGTCCGGCTTCCAGGTTTGACGCGCGCTGTCGAAGGCGGCGAAGTCATGGTCGAACTGCCAATAGCCCCACGCCCAGCCAAGCCGCTCCGCGCTTCGCGCCACGAACGACAGATATCTCGTTCGTGCTTCGGCCGGAGCGGCCTCGTAGACGCCGAACTCGCCGAGATAGATCGGGCGCTTCTCCCGTTGGGACCAGAGCCGAATCTTCTCGAAATCGGCGCGAGCCTTACGTTCGTCCTCCGGAGAGCCCCAATCAAGTGGCCCGAGTCGCGAGAAGGTCGGCGACCACGGTGCTCCCTGATGGGTGAAGCGTAGCGGCGCGTAATAGTGGAACGTGACGATGAGGTTTCGGTCGGCGGGCGGCAGGATCAGATCCTCGACCGGCATGTCATCGACGTTGAGAACCGCTGCAATGACCGTCCGCCCGGGGTTGGTGGCGCGGATGATGCCGAGACACTCGTCCAGAAGGACGTTCCAGCCGGCCGATGTCATCTGTCCGCCCGGCTCATTGAGCACCTCGAAGATGAGCGTCGGGTATCTTCCGGCATAGCGCGCGGCGATTTGCGTCCAGAACGCTTTCAGTTTCTCGGCGCATCCGGAGACGTCACGCTGACAGACATGGGTATCGTGCTCGTCGAGGACAGGGATGAGGTTCCGGGCGAGCACTTCCTCGATCACAGCGTCGAGGCGCTTCAAGACGGCTTCATCCAGCAGATTCCCCGGTCCCATGAACTTGAAGCCGAAGAAGTTGATGCGGACGTGCGAGAAGCCGGCGTTTCTGATCGCGGTGAGATTGTCGAGACGAAACGGCGCGTCCTGGCCGCCCTCCCAGATGCCGTCATAGCCAAGAACGTTGATGCCTCGTCCCAATCCGCCCGAGATGCGTGCGGCGCCCTGCCCGGCTGCGGCGGCTTGAGAGCAGATGGCGAGGATGGATATCGCCACGGCGAGACCGAAAGTCGCCGACCAGCGGGCGCAGGCCCCATTCATCCTGATTGCATCCATCATTGCTGCAGGCCCTGCTGGGGCACCGGCCTGCACGTCGCGAAGAAGAATGCGACGAGAAGCACCGAGGTGAACATCGTCGAACGCAGGAACATCGTTTCCGTGAAATTCGATTGAAAGCTCAGGACCACGAAGCCGAGGATGAGAGCGCAGTGGCCGCGATCAATCGACCGCGTGGCGATCAGATACAAGACCTTTTCCGAGAACAGATAGACGCTCGCAGCGAACAGCACGTAGCCCAGGAATCCCGTTTCGATGGCGACTGCGATGTAGCCGCTATGATAATTGTCGAGCACCCAGCCATGGTTCTGGTTGAAATAGTCGTATATCGGCGCGCGCGTCCAGAACCCGTTAATGCCGAAGCCCAGCAGAGGCGCATCGTTGAAATGGCTGATGGCGTACTGCCAAATGAAGGTCCGCTCCGTCAGATCGATTGTGGTTTCGCCGATATGGATGGAATCGTAACCCGTCACGTAGAAGTACAGAAACAGCACGGCCGCAAGAATGCACATGATGAATGGCAGCACCGCATAGATTTTCATGCAACGAATCGACCACATCGAGGTCAGGAGCAACCCACACGCGGCAAATGCGACGGCGCCGGCCCCACGCGATTCCGAGGCGATGACGCACGTCGAGGCCAGGAGAAACATTGCGAGAAAAATGGTCCATCCCTGTCCCGTCATCTTCCGATAGCAGGCAAAGAACATCAAATAGGCACTGATGAACCCGAGCGTCTGCTTGGATTCGTAGATTCCCTGCCACTGCCCATTGTGCATCCAGCTGTCGTCGACGCCGATCTCGGGCACGAAGATCGCAACCAACGTCGAGGCGGCGACCAATATGAAGAGCCCCAGCGCCGTCGATCCCGTGATCTCGTCGATGTCGATCCGCGTGATGAGGCAGTATGCACCGAAGGTCGTGACCACGAGGGCCGCGCTCTTCATGATCGCTGCGGCGGACAGATTGGTCCAGAGAACGGAAACGGCCGCGAGCGCATAGAATGCGACCAGCGCGATGAGATCGGGATTGGGCTGCACGCGCATGCGTGGACGCACGAAGGCACTGGCGTAGATCAGGATGACCCACATCAGGAGCGCAACGGCCTGTTGCACGTAGCTCCATTCGGCGCGAAGCAGCGCGGGGTGGAAGACACCCATCGACGCAATCACATTGACCGTGATCGAGCCGCGCATCACGTTTCTGGCCAGCTTTTCCACCCCGACGCTGGGCGCTTCCCAGATCGCAGTTTCGTCCACCTCGGAATCGTCGGTGTGCAGGCTGCTCATGAGCTGACCGCCTGAAGCACCGCGAATCTTTCCTCACCGCGGATCACGAGCGCCTTCGCACGCGCGACGTTCCCGGGACCCGCGCCGCCAGCCGGCCTCAATTCGCTCGGCGTCACTTCGAGCAAATGCGCGGTCCGGATCGAGCGATATCGATGAACGGCCGTTCGTCGCCGGCGGCAATGCCACCACTGAATGGACCGCTTGGGCCTGTCGCAAGGTGCAGAGCTGTTCGACGCCGCCCTGCCGCCGGGTATCCGCCGGTCGAGGCCTGGCCCCCAGAGCCGCTCTCTCGCCGCGGCCGCGAGGCGCAACGGCGTCATTCCATTCCCAGTCACGTCCGTTCAGTCCACAACTTCGAACGGCTCTTAGCGGATTTTGGCGCCGCCCAATGTGCCGTGCGTCTCAAGCGGGAAGATTTTCGTACCTTCTACCTTTGAGATCAAGGCGACATGACGGGACGCTGCCCGCATAATCCTTACCAGGCGAGAAGGACGGAACGTTACGCCGCGGTGGCCGGCGGTAGCGCCAGCACCGAATAGATCGCCTGGGCGTCGCGGGAGGCGCGGAGCTTCTTGGCAATGTCCTGGTCGCGCAGCAGGCGGGCGATGCGGGCGAGCGCCTTGAGGTGGTCGGCTCCGGCGCCTTCGGGGGCGAGCAGCAGGAAGACGAGATCGACCGGCTGGCCGTCCATCGCCTCGAAATCAATCGGGCGGTCGAGCCGTGCGAACAGGCCAAAGATCTTTTCGAGCTTGGGCAGCTTGCCGTGGGGGATGGCAACGCCATAGCCGACCGCGGTGGTGCCGAGCTTCTCCCGCTGCAGCAGCACCTCGAACACCGAGCGCTCATTCTGCCCGGTCAGCTCGGCGGCCTTGGCCGCGAGCTCCTGCAAGGCCTGCTTCTTGCTGTTGACCTTCAATGCCGGGAGAATCGCCTCGGGTGCGACCAGATCGGTAATCGGCATGGAAGGTTTCCGAGGTGAATTAGACCGTCAGGTTCCGAATTGGCCGGCTTGGAAAGAAACCACGCCGGGCCGGCGCAAGAAGGTGAAGCAGGAGGAGGACTTAGCCCCGATCCTGATGTGGGGCGCTTCTACTCCAACGCAATCCCGGTGCCAACTGCCGCGTACGGCTTTGCCCCGGTCATTGTTAAGGCCGGGGATCATACGGGGGCTCCCCGGTTTCGGCCCTAGCTGCCCGCCTTGCCGTCCGGTCTGGCACCCGGCGGGTCGATCCAGCCCACATTGCCGTCAGCCCGGCGGTAGATGATGTTCACCCGGCCGCTGGAGCCATGCTGAAATACCAGGCAGGGGGCGCCGCTCAGGTCGAGTTCCATGACCGCCTCGCTGACCGACAGTGGCTTCAGCGAGGTGGTCGCCTCGGCGATGATGACGGGGCTGTAGCCGGTGACCTCGTCTTCGCCCTCGGGCGCCTCGAGCACGTAGCTGGTGGCATCGAGCGCCGCCATCGCCTCGGAGGCGACATGGGCCTTGCGGGCGGAGCGGTCCTTGAGCCGGTTCTTGTAGCGGCGCAGCCGCTTCTCGATCATCAGCAGCGCCTGGTCGGCGCTGGCATAGGCATCCGGCGCGTTCGAATCGGCCTCCAGCGTGATCCCGGAATCGAGGTGCAGGGCGCAGTCGGTGCGGAAGCCGAAGCCGTCCTTGCTGAGCGTGATGTGGCCGGAATAATTGCCGTCGAAATATTTGCGCAGCACCTCGTCGGTACGGTCGGCAACGCGGCCACGCAGGGCCTCACCGACGCTGATGCTCTTGCCCGAAATCCGGAGGGTCATGGATGCCTCGCTTGGTTTGCTTGCCTAGCTTGGACCGGTCGCAACGGGGAGCCGAGAGTAGCGCGATTTCGCGCCGGCGCAATCAGGCCGGTTCGGTGTTGCGGGAACGATCGGACAATGCGGTGGAGAGGACGTTACCAAGAGCGCTCTGCTTGTCGCGGCGGCGTTGCACCGAGGAAGGAATGCGCATGGCTTCGCGGTACTTCGCGACCGTGCGGCGGGCAATATCAATGCCCGAGGCGCGCAAGCGTTCCACGATGGTGTCGTCCGACAGGATCGCCGTTGGCTCTTCGGAATCGATCAGCTGCTTGATGTGGTGGCGCACGGCTTCGGCCGAATGCGCTTCGCCCCCGTCGGCCGAGGCGATCGAGGCCGTGAAGAAATATTTCAATTCAAACGTGCCGCGATTGGTCGCCATGTACTTGTTGGCGGTGACGCGCGACACCGTGGATTCATGCATCTGGATGGCGTCGGCGACGGCTTTCAGGTTGAGCGGCCGCAAATGCGCCACGCCGTGGGTGAAGAAGCCGTCCTGCTGGCGCACGATCTCGGTTGCAACCTTCAGGATGGTGCGGGCGCGCTGGTCGAGCGCGCGCACCAGCCAGGTCGCGTTCTGCAGCGCGTCGGTGAAATAGGACTTGTCGCCGTCCTTGCCGACCTTCTTCGACAGCTCGGAATAGTAGGTCTGGTTGACCAGCACGCGCGGCAAGGTGTCGCTGTTGAGCTCGACATGCCAACCGCCGTCGGGACCCGGGCGGACATAGACGTCGGGCACCATGGTCTGCAAACGTGCCGAGCCGAACTTCATGCCGGGCTTGGGATTGAGGCGGCGGATCTCGCCGATCATGTCGGCGATGTCCTCGTCGTCGACGCCGCAGATCTTGCGCAGAGCGGCGATGTCGCGCTTGGCGAGCAGGTCGAGATGTTCGACGAGCGCCTGCATCGCGGGGTCGTAGCGGTCGAGCTCGCGGAGCTGGATCGCCAGGCACTCACTCAGATTGCGCGCGCAGACGCCGGGCGGATCGAACTTTTGCAGCACGGCGAGAACGTCCTCGACGTCGGCCTGCGATGCGCAAAGCCGTTCGGCGGCCTGGCCGAGATCGCCCGGCAGATAGCCGGCCTCGTCGACGAGATCGATCAGGTACTGGCCGATCATGCGCTGCGCCGGCGCGGTGAAGGCCACCGCGAGCTGCTCGGCGAGATGGTCCGACAGCGTTGTCTCGGCCGCGACAAAAGCTTCGAGATTGTAGTCTTCGTCACCCGAGGCGCCGCCGCCCCATTCGGTATAGGTGGTCGGCGCTGCGTCCTGTGCGTTGCGTGCCGCGGCCTCGGCGGGGTCCTCGGAGAAGACGTTGTCGAGGCCCGTGTCCAGGGTCTGCTCGATCTCGGCGCGGGTGCCGAGATCCTTGCTCATCCATTCTTCCTGGCCCGGCTCGAAGCCTTCCGCGCTGCCGCCAAAGCCGTCATCGCCGCCCTGGCCGCCGGATTCGTCGCGATCAGCGAACTGGCCCGCTTCGGCCGAGGCTTCCGCCGGACCCTCGTCGCTGGCCCGTTCCAGCAGGGGGTTACGTTCCAGCTCCTCTTCCACGAACGTCGTGAGATCGAGATTGGACAATTGCAGCAGCTTGATCGCCTGCATCAGCTGCGGCGTCATCACCAGCGACTGCGACTGCCGGAACTCTAATCTCTGCGTGAGTGCCATGAAGCAAGAACCGTTCCCAAAAATTGGTCCGATTTTTGCTTATCCTAGTCCGAGCCCGATGTACACGCCTTGACGAAACGCAAAAACGGGCTAGAGGCGGAATTCCTCGCCAAGGTAAAGGCGGCGCACGTCCGGATCGGCCACGATCTCATCCGGGCTCCCCTCGGTCAAGATTTCACCGGCATAGACGATATAGGCGCGATCGGTGAGGCCGAGCGTCTCGCGCACATTGTGGTCGGTGATGAGCACGCCGATGCCGCGATTGGTGAGATGGCGGACGAGGTCCTGAATGTCGCCGACCGCGATCGGGTCGATGCCGGCGAAGGGCTCGTCGAGCAGCATGTAGTTCGGACGCGTCGCCAGCGCACGCGCGATCTCGACGCGGCGCCGCTCGCCGCCGGACAGCGCGATCGACGGCGATTTGCGCAGCCGCGTGATGTTGAATTCATCGAGCAGGGAATCGAGCTGCTGCTCGCGCTTCTTGCGCGAGGGCTCGACCACTTCGAGCACGGCGCGGATGTTCTGCTCGACGGTGAGGCCGCGGAAAATCGAGGCTTCCTGCGGCAGGTAGCCGATGCCGAGCCGTGCGCGCTGATACATCGGGAGCCTGGTGACGTCGTGGCCGTCGAGCTCGATCGCGCCGCGATCGGCCTTGATCAGGCCGGTGATCATGTAGAACACGGTGGTCTTGCCGGCGCCGTTCGGGCCGAGCAGGCCGACCGCTTCGCCGCGTCGCACATAGATGCTGACGCCGCGCACCACCTGGCGACTGCCGAAGGCCTTTTCCACGCTATGCACAGCCAGGAAGCCCGGCCGCTTCAACAGCTGCGGCCCGCCTATGCCATTGGATTTGGCGGTGTTCCGCAAGGGGTGAACGGCCTGCGGGCGCGGCTCTGCCTGATAGTCGGCTTGATAGTCACCCTGGAACTGATCGGGCGCACGCATCGCGCGGTCACGGGCCATCGGCGGCGCGTCCCGGATCGGGCTGGTCACGAGTCCCCCGACGCTGTCACCGAGCGCGGTGATGTCCTGACGGGCAAATCCTGGCCGGCCGCGCTTGGCGGGGCGCCGACGGAACATGCTGAAGAGATCGACCATCCCCGCCTTCTAGCCTTTCGCGACGATTCTTTCGCGAATTCGCGTGATCTACCGCACCGGCCTTTCGATTCGCCGACGCAGCATGAGTGAAGGGATGTCTCATGCCCAGTGAAACACGCCCGAAAAGCGGCGAACCCCGCTTCGAAAGCCCTGTGCGCTAGATACAGTCTCGCCGGCCAAGCTTCAACCTCGGTTCGGCGGCGTCCGAACCAAGCCGTTGAATTTATTTCGGTTTACTTGCGCCAGGCAGTTGCAGCGGCGGCGCCCCGCCGGACTTGCCGCCTGGTCCGCCCTGGCCGCAATCATTGCCGGCGCCCTGCGGCAGCAGGACCTGAACCCGGCCGGTGTCGGATTCCACGCGGGACACCCCGGTCGTCATGTCGACCGTCAGCCGGTCACCGCGCATCACGTTCTTGCACTGCGTCAGGACCACCGGGCCCGGGCCGCCGAGCATGGTGATGAGATTGGTCTTGGTGTCGAACACGGCGGTCTCGCCCGTCACCACCTGGTCCTTCTGGGTGACCACGACATTGCCGCGCGCCTCGAGCCGTTTGATCGAGGAACTGCCGCCCGGACCCGGCTGCGCCGATTGCATCGGCGCCGATTTCGCGCCCTTCGCCGCTGGCTGCGGTGTGGACGGCTTGTCGCCGCCGGACTCGTAGAACACCACCAGCGTCTTCGAGGTCATGGTGGTGTCGCCCTGCACGACCTTCACGTTGCCGGAGAAGGTCGCCTCCTTCTTCTTGTCGTGCATCTCGAGCGCGGCGGCCTCGATCTGGATCGGCTGGTCGCGGGTCTGCGAAAAGCCCTGCATCGCGTTGGGCACGCCCTGCATCGCGCTCTGCGCCATGGCCGCACCGCCAGCGACCAGCGCGATGCCGACTGCAAGTGCAGCCGCGCCGACGATGGCGCACCGCGGATCGTCGCTGCGCGAAAGGATCTTGGTCATGAAAATCATCTTGAGTTGGCAGACCTGTTCTGAGGCGTACGTGTCTTCGCCGCCGGCGGCGCAGGCTCGACCGGCACGGGCTGTGCGACCGCGGGGTCGTCCAGCTTGTCCAGATGCATCACCACATTGCCTTCAAAGCGGATGACGTCGCCGCCTTCGGTGATGCGCAAGCGGTCCGCGGTCAGCGTGCCGTTGGTCAGCTTGACGTCGACACGCTCGTCCGAGGAGACCGTGCCCTTGGCCATGTCGACGAAGGCCGAGTTCAGTCGCGCCTCGTAGCCGGTCGAGGTGCGCAGGAAGATATCCTTGTGCAGGTCGAGCTGCTGCTGCTTGTTGTCGAAGCGGCCGGTGCGGGCATCGAGCAGCAGGGTGGATTGATCCTCCATCAGCACTTTCGCGCGCAGGTCCTTGAGGTCGACGTGATCGGGATCGGTGATGTCCTGCGTCGCGGTCTTGGCCCAGAGCTCGTAGGGCCGCTGATCCGGGGTGAAGCCGGACAGATGCGGCGATTCCATCGTGATCTTGGTGCCCGACACCACCATGTTCTCGACGGTGAGCGGCAGCTCCGGAATCCTGAACTTGTTGAAGAAGGCGATGTAGATGATCACGGCCATGGCCACGACCACCGTCGCCGGGACCGAGACCCGCAGAATCCGCACCAGGCGGCTGTGGCGCGCCGCGCTGGCAAACTTCGCCGCAAGCGCGGCGTCGTAGGTGGGATTGTGGGCCGAATTCACCTGAGCTCCTGAGGTGTCGCTCGCCAAGCCGGGTTGCAGGGCGCCCCATTGTACCCGTCACCGCCCCGATATGCAGCCTTGGACATATCAGGCTTGGAGGTATCAGCCTTGGACAGGCCGCAGGAAAGTGTCCGAAACGGGGCGCAGCCCGAAGTCTCGCCGGCGACCAAGGGCTCAGGAATGCGCGAAAATGTCCTCTTCCGCCCAGCCCTGGAGGTCGAGCAGGGCACGGGTCGGCAGGAAGTCGAAACAGGCCTTTGCCAGCGCCGCGCGGCCTTCCCGGACCAGCATGGCATCGAGCCGCTCGCGCAAGGCATGCAGATGCAGCACGTCGGAGGCGGCGTAGGCGAGCTGCGGCTCGGTCAGGCTGTCGGAACCCCAGTCGCTGGACTGCTGCTGCTTGGAAAGGTCGACATTGAGCACCTCGCGCACCAGGTCCTTCAAGCCATGCCGGTCGGTGTAGGTGCGGGTCAGGCGCGAGGCAATCTTGGTGCAATAGATCGGCCCGGTCATGACGCCGAAGGTCTGGTACAGCACCGCGACGTCAAACCGCGCGAAGTGGAAGATTTTTGTGATGGCAGGATTGCCCAGCAGGGCCTTCAGGTTCGGCGCGTCGGTATGGCCCTTGGGGATCTGCACCACGTCGGCGCTGCCGTCGCCGGGCGAGAGCTGCACCACGCAGAGCCGGTCACGGTGCGGGTTGAGCCCCATGGTCTCGGTGTCGATCGCCACCGCTCCGGTGTAGCGGGACAGGTCGGGCAGGTCGCCGCGATGCAGGCGTACGGTCATGGCGTGTCAAAACCTCGGGTCGAATCGGTCACGTCGGCACAATAACGAATTCGGATTGCCCGCGGTGTAGCCATTGCCGGCGGGGCGCGCAAGCAAGGTTGCGCGCGAGGGGCGGACGGCGCCCGGCCGGCGGGCTGTTGCCGGGATCCCACAGCCCGGCGGGGGCTTCGCAATTCAGCGCAATCTGTGCCCTGCGTCCCGTGGACATCGTCCCGGCCGACCCCATCTGCCAGTCTTGCCTGCTCCCTGCCCCCACCATGAATCAGGTGCCAATGACCGAACAGACGCTCGCCGCGCCGATCGACGACCGACGGGACCAGCAACGCGGCTTCTCGCGCTATCAAGCGCTCCTCATCGCGCTGCTCGCGTTCACGCAGTTCACGATCATCCTCGACTTCATCATCATGTCGCCGCTCGGCGCCATCCTGATGCCCGCACTCGGCATCACGGCGGGGCAATTCGGCGTCGCAGTGTCGGCCTATGCATTCAGCGCGGGCATTTCGGGCGTGCTGGCCGCCGGCTTTGCCGACCGCTTCGACCGCAAGCGCCTGCTGCTGTTCTTCTATGTCGGCTTCACGCTCGGTACCATGCTGTGCGCCGCGGCGCCGAACTACCACGTGCTGCTGCTGGGGCGGATCGTCACCGGATTGTTCGGCGGCGTGATCGGCTCGGTGGTGCTCGCCATCGTCACCGACTTGTTTCCGCTGCAGCTGCGCGGCCGCGTGATGGGTTACATCCAGACCGCATTCGCCGCGAGCCAGGTGCTGGGCATTCCGGCCGGGCTGTTCCTCGCCAATCACTGGAGCTGGCACCTCTGCTTCGTCGCGATTGTCGTCGTGTCGATCGCCGCGATCGCCGTCATCGCCTTCGCCATGGAGCCGGTCGATGCGCATCTGAAGCTGAAGCAGGACAGGAATCCATTCCATCATCTGATCGCGACCGTGGCGCAGCCGCGTTACACGCTGGCGTTCCTGGTCACGACGCTGCTGGCGACCGGCGGCTACATGCTGATGCCGTTCTCCAGCGCCTACACCGTGCACAATCTCGGCATCGACATCACGCATCTGCCGACGATCTATCTCGTCTCCGGCCTGTTCAGCATCGTCACCGGACCGCTGGTCGGAAGAGCGAGCGATTCCTTCGGCAAGTTCCCGACCTTCGTGTTCGGCTGCGTGATGACGGTGGTCATGGTGCTGATCTACACAAATCTCGGTCACGTCTCGCTGGCGACCGCGATCCTCGTCAACGTGCTGATGTTCATCGGCATCTTCTCGCGCATGATCCCCTCGACGGCGCTGATGTCCGCGATCCCCGATCCCGACCAGCGCGGCTCGTTCAGCGCGGTCAGCGCCTCGCTGCAGCAGCTCTCCGGAGGGCTGGGTTCCGTGCTCGCTGGCGCGATCATCGTGCAGGCGCCTGACGGTGCACTGATCCATTTCGACCGGATCGGCTACGTCGTGGTGACCACGACGATCGTCACGCTGGTCGCGATGTATTTCGTGCAGAAGGCGGTGGCCGAGCGGACGGGGAAGAGGGTGGTGTGAGGACGAGTGGGCCGACTTGGCGTACCGGGGGACCGTCACGACGGCGACTTAGGATCGCGCGCCCGCTATCTCCGATCGGAAGCAGCCTGATCTTGCGTCCGAATTCCGCAAAATGGTGCCCAGGAAAGGACTCGAACCTTCACGGCCGTTAAGCCACTGGCACCTGAAGCCAGCGCGTCTACCAATTCCACCACCTGGGCATGCCGTTTGGGGCACGGAGGCGGTTACTACGGTTCGGTGACGCCGTTGTCAATTCATGCTTGAAGGCCGGTTCGGGATGCCGATTGCGCATCGCAAACCGGCCCGATACAAGCCTGACAAGACGCACTCTTTTCCGCAGGAATGGCTCCCATGGCATCGAATCTGGACACGCTGGTCACGGTTTTCGGCGGATCGGGGTTTTTGGGCCGCAGCGTGGTCCGCGCCCTGTGCAAGCGCGATTACCGGGTCCGGGTCGCGGTCCGGCGGCCGGAACTGGCCGGCTTCCTGCAGCCGCTTGGCCGGGTCGGGCAGGTCCACACCGTACAGGCGAATCTGCGCTATCCGGCCTCGGTCGAGGCGGCGCTGCGTGATTCGCATGTCGTGATCAATCTGGTCGGCATTCTCGCCGAGGGCGGCGAGCAGACCTTCGACGCCGTTCAGGCCCGGGGCGCCGAGACGGTCGCCAAGGCGGCGGCCGCAGCCGCAGCCGAGCTGGTGCATGTCTCGGCGATCGGCGCCGATGCCGAATCGCCCTCGCGCTATGCCAGGGCCAAGGCGGCCGGCGAAGCGGCCGTCCTGGCAGCGGTGCCCTCGGCCACGATCTTCCGCCCCTCCGTGATGTTCGGCCCCGAGGACCAGTTCACCAACCGCTTTGCCGCGCTGGCCCGGATCTCGCCGGTGCTGCCGTTGATCGGGGGCGAGACGAAGATGCAGCCGGTCTATGTCGGCGACGTCGCCACCGCGATCGCGGACGCCGTCGATGGCAAGGCCAAGGCGGGCGCGACGTACGAGCTCGGCGGGCCGGAAGTGCTGACCATGCGCGAGATCATCGAGGCCATCCTCGAGATCACCGACCGCGAGCGGATGCTGGTGCCGCTGCCGTTCGGCCTCGCCCGCTTCAAGGCCGCCTTCCTGCAATTCGCGCCGGGCGCGTTCAAGCTGACGCCGGACCAGGTCACGCTGCTCGAGCGCGACAATGTCGTGTCGGAGGCGGCCAAGGCGGCCGGGCTGACGCTGGAAGGGCTCGGCATTCAGGCCGACTCGCTGGAAGCGATCGCCCCGCAATATCTCTGGCGTTTCCGCGCCGCCGGCCAGTTCCAGCGCAAGAGCGCGTAAGAAGCTTCCTCACCCGCGGTCTCTCTGACCTCTCCCGCTTGCGGAAGAGGGCGGCACCTCGTGCCGGGTGAGCAGACTGCCGCCGCGGTCACAGCGCAGAATTCAGCGCCGTGTCGAGGGTCTTGAAGCTTACCTCCCCAATGCCAGCGCGATCAGGCCGAGCGTGCCGACGATGACGCGCCACCAGGCGAACACCACGAAGCCGTGGCGGGGGACGTAGGTCAGGAACGTCTTCACCACAATGATCGCGGTGATGAACGACACGACGAAGCCGATCGCGACGATGCCCATGTGGTCCATCGTCATCTCGGCGCGGTTCTTGTAGAAGTCGTAGGCGAACGCGCCGATCATGGTGGGGATGGCGAGGAAGAACGAGAACTCCGCCGCCGCGCGCTTGTCGGCCCCAAGCAGCATCGCGGCGACGATGCTGGCGCCGGAGCGCGACACGCCCGGGATCATCGCCACGCACTGCGCGATGCCGATATAGAGATACATCAGCAGCGGAAACCTGGTAGCGTCATGCTCGTGCGGCTTGAGATCGAGCTTGTCGACCCAGAGCAGGATGGCGCCGCCGACGATCAGCGTGAAGCAGACGACCCATGGATTGAACAGCACGCTCTTGATGTACTTGCCGGCGACGAGACCGACGACCACGGCCGGCAGGAACGCCACCAGCACGCCAATCACGAACCGGCGCGAATAGGCATCGCCGGTGAAGAAGCCGATCACGACATCCCAGAGCTTCCTGAAGTAGAGCCCGACGATCGCGAGGATGGCGCCCAACTGGATCAGAACTGTAAACGAATCCCAGAAGGCGCCTTCGCCGAGATGGAAGAAGCGCTCCGCGAGCAGCAGATGGCCGGTCGAGGATACGGGAAGGAACTCGGTCACACCCTCGATGATGCCGAGGATCACTGCCCGTATTGCGTCTGACATATTTACGGTCCATTTCGGCTTGAAAAGCGGGGCCGTTCTCGCCTATTCGCCCCCATGCCGCAATCGCAAAATGCGAAATCACGCCCTTGCCTCGCGGTTTTGAAGGACTAGTGTGGCGCCGCACAAACATTGATGGATTCTTAAGCACCATCAAATAGTCAAAGGCTTCATGTTTACGCTGTTTCATCATCCGTTCTGTCCGCATTCGCGTTTCATCCGCCTGATCGCGGGCGAATACGGGCTCGACCTCAAGCTGGTCGAGGAGCGCAGCTGGGAACGGCGCGAGGCGTTTCTGCTGCTCAACGCGGCGGGCACGACGCCTGTCATGGTGGACGACGAGCAGCCGCCGATCCCGGGCGCGGCCATCATCGCCGAATATGTCGACGAGGCCTATGGCTCCGGGATGGGCGTGAAGCGCCTGATGCCGGAGACGGTTGCCGAGCGCGTCGAGGTGCGCCGGCTGATGGCCTGGTTCAACGAAAAGTTCTTCGAGGAGGTCTCGCATCCCCTCGTCACCGAGCGCATCTACAAGCGCTTCATGAGCGAGGAGAACGGCGGCGGAGCGCCTTCGGCCGACGTGATGCGCGCCGCCAAGGCCAATGTGCGCTATCATCTGGCCTATATCGGCTGGCTGGCGCAGACGCGCAATTTCCTCGCCGGCGACCGGCTCACTTACGCGGATCTCGCCGCCGCGGCGCATCTCTCGGCGATCGACTATCTGGGCGACGTGCCATGGAGCGAGGACGACGCAGCAAAGGCGTGGTACGCGCGGGTGAAATCCCGCCCGTCGTTCCGTCCGCTGCTGAGCGAATGGCTGGCCGGCGTGCCGGCGTCGCGGACTTACGTGGACCTGGATTTCTGAGCTCCGATCCGACTGAACTGAAGGCGGCGCTTGCGCGCGAAGCGCGCGCGCTCGGCTTCGACTGCATCGGCATCACTGCGCCCGGCACGATCGAGACCGCCGGAAAACATTTCCTCGAATTCATCGCCTCCGGCGGCCATGGCGACATGGATTGGCTGGGCGCGCAGCCGGAGCGTCGCGTCGATCCGCGCGGACTGTGGGCCGACGTGCGCAGCGTGATCATGCTCGGCGTCAATTACGGCCCCGACTCCGATCCGCTCGCAATTCTCGAAGAGCGCACGCACGCTGCGATCTCGGTCTATGCGCAGGGCGACGATTATCACGACCTCATCAAGAAGCGGCTGAAGGCGCTGGCGCGCTGGCTGGTCGCGACCGCGCCGTCGGACGTGAAGGTGTTCGTCGACACTGCGGCGGTGATGGAAAAGCCGCTGGCACAGACCGCGGGTCTCGGCTGGCAGGGCAAGCACACCAACCTCGTCTCGCGCGAGTTCGGCTCGTGGCTGTTTTTCGGCGCGATCTACACCACGCTGGAGCTGCCGCGCGACGCCGCCGAGATCGACCATTGCGGCTCATGCCGGGCCTGTCTCGACATCTGCCCGACCGCGGCATTCCCCGCGCCCTACAAGCTCGATGCACGGCGCTGCATCTCCTATCTCACCATCGAGAACAAGGGACCGATCCCGCGCGAGTTTCGCAAGGCCATCGGCAATCGCATCTATGGCTGCGACGATTGCCTCGCGGCGTGTCCCTGGAACAAGTTCGCGCAGCAGGGCCGCGAAGCCAAGCTCGCCGCGCGTGACGAACTGCGCGCGCCTTCGCTCGCCGAGCTCGCACGGCTGGACGACGCCGCGTTCCGTGCGCTGTTCACGAAATCTCCGGTCAAGCGCATCGGCCGCGACCGGTTCTTGCGCAACGTGCTGATTGCGATCGGTAACTCGGATGATGTGGCGCTGGCCGACGAGGCGCGTCGATTACTCGGTGACACAAGCCCGCTGGTGCGCGGGGCGGCGGTGTGGGCGCTGGGGCAGTTGGTGGAGCGGAACGAGTTTGCGGTGATGAGGCTGCACGCTCTCGGACTCGAGCACGACGAGAGCGTTTGTGAGGAGTGGCAGGCAGAAAGCACTGCTGGCCCCTCATCCTGAGGAGCCGCGCAGCGGCGTCTCGAAGGATCGAGGCCGAGCTGCCGCAGCGGGGCCTGCATGGTTCGAGACGGCGCTTCGCGCCTCCTCACCATGAGGATCGTGGACCTTGATTTCCCCACCCGTTCCCGCAAAGTCGCGCGTCATGACAAACATGCCTTTCTTCACGCGCGACGGCGATACATTCCATCCGACGGAAGTGGCCAACGGCCCATGGGATCCGAACTCGCTGCACGGTCGCGTCATCGTCGGCCTGCTCGGCTTTGCCATCGAGGAGCGCCATTCCGGTCCCGACTTCGTGCCGGCGCGGCTCACCGTCGACATGTTTCGGCTGCCGACCATCGACAAGCCAATTCAGGTGACGACGCGGCTCGTGCGCGACGGTCTGCGCATCCGCGTGGTCGAGGCGGAATTCGTCTCCGGCGGCGTCAGCATGGCGCGCGCCTCCTGCCAGCTGCTGCGCAAGACGCAGAATCCCGATGGCAATGTCTGGTCACCACCGAACTGGGATGCGCCAAAGCCGGCCGACATTCCCAAGCCGACCGATCCCAGGCTCGGCATGCACGGCAAATGGACGACGCGCCCCATCGTCGGCCATATGGGCTCGCTCGGTCCGCGTCGGCTTTGGATGAGCGAGGTGCGCGAGCTGGTCGCGGGCGCCCCGATGACGCCATTCGTCCACGTCGCCACCGGCGCCGATTTCGCCAGCCCGTTCGCCAATGCCGGCGACAAGGGGCTCGGCTACATCAACAGCGACGTGACGATCTACCTGCACCGCCTGCCGGTCACGGAGTGGATCGGCTTCGAGGTGGTGAATCATCACGCCACCGACGGCGTCGCGATCGGCGAATGCTGGCTCTATGACGAAGCGGGCCCGATCGGCACCGCGACGGTCGCAGCGCTTGCACAGCGCAAGCCGATGCTGAATCCGTCGAAGCGGTAGGAGCGCGCGCCTCTCGCCGGTCGTCATTCCAGGGTGCGCCGTCAGGCGCAGACCCGGAATCCATCGGTCCGCAGGCCAAGAGGTAAAATGGATTCCGGGTTTGCGCTACGCGCGCCCCGGAATGACGACCTAATCCAGATGCCGCTTCATCTCCGGCCGCGCCTTCAATTCCGCGCCCTGCTTGGCGACGATCTTCGCGATCCGTTCCGGCGCGAATTTCAGGTCGACGAACGCCGGCGCGGTGTTGGCGACCTCGCGATAGCTCGCGATCCTGCCGCCCTTTAGCGTCATGATCGCGACACCCTCGAACATCGCCCGCGCGCCGCCTGCTTCCGGCAGGGTTGATTTGTAGCTGAAGGTGTAGCGCGCATAGAGCGTGGTGCCGTCGGTGACGGGATCGTGCATGTCCCAGCGGAAATCGGTCGCCGTGCGATAGAACCAGTCGTCGATCATCGCCGCGATGTTCTCGTGACCTTCGAAGACGCCGTAGAACACGTCGTGATAGACGCCGTCCTCGGTGAACAGCTCGGCGAAGGCTTTGCCGTTGCGCTGCTCGACCGCATCACAGAAGGCGCGCAGCATGGCGGTGGTGGTCATTGGCGCTTCTCCATCCCCATTCTCCGTCATGCCCCGGCTTGACCGGGGCATCCAGTACGCCGCGGCCTCTCGATCTAAAACCACGGCCTGGAATACTGGATCGCCCGATCGAGTCGGGCGATGACACCGAATGTTGGGCAGCAGTTTCACCCGATCTCGGCCACCGCGGCAAGAATGCGCGCGATGTCCTGAGGGCGGGAGAGGCGGTGGTCGCCGTCCTGGATCATGGTCAGCACGACATCGTCGGCCGGCAGACGATGCGTCAGCGCGAAGGCGTGCTGCCACGGCACATCGGGATCCTGCGCGCCTTGCAGGATGCGGACGGGACAGCCGAGATCGATGGCGCTGCCGAGCACGAGGTGGTTGCGCCCTTCCTCGATCAGGTTCCGCGTGATCGGATAGGGCGTGCCGTCGCCATATTCCGACGGACGCAGCCAGAAACCCTTCGTCTCGATCTCCTTCTTCACCGCGGGCGAGAAATTCTTCCACATCAGCTCTTCGGTGAAATCGGGCGCCGGCGCGATCAGCACCAGGCCCGCGAGCGAGGCTTTGCCGGCACGATTCTTGATCTCGCGCGCGAGCAGCAGCGCCATCCAGCCCCCCATGGAGGAGCCGATCAGGATTTGCGGGCCGTCGCAGAAGCGCTCGAACACGGCGACACTATCCTCAAGCCAGCTGCCGATGGTTCCCTGGGCGAAATCGCCACTGGATTCGCCGTGGCCGGAATAGTCGAACCGGACCACGGCGCGGCCGCGCTCATGGGCCCAGGCATCCAGCGCCATGGCCTTGCCGCCCTGCATGTCCGACTTGAATCCGCCCAGCCAGACCAGGCCGGGGCCTTTTCCGGGGCGGCGGCGTACCGCGATCCTGCGTGCGGACGGCCCCTCGCCCACATCGATGAACTCAAGCGCGGCATCGGGAATTACATCGGTCATGGAACGTTTACTCTGGCTGTGCGGTTTGAGCTGTCCGGACCTGTTCCGAAAGCACGACCGGCATCGGTATTGGTCCTTTGGGACGCTTGCGGAACAGAGGCAAGGTGTCTATGTCGGTCAGCGTGCCGAGGGCCGTGACTAAAATGCCTCGCATTTGAGGGTTTTTCGCGCCTCGCACCAGCGACTTGCTTGCCGGCAAACGCATCTTCCTTCAAAATAGCCGCTTCTTTCACAACTTTGGAGAACCACCCATTCGCCGTCCTAATAAAGCTCCGCCCGCTGCCAGCAAAGACGGGCCGCGCATCAATGATGATATCCGCAATGCGCAGATCCAGCTGATCGACCAGACCGGTGACAACAAAGGTACGGTCGAGACCGTCGTCGCCATCCGCATGGCGCAGGAAGCTGGCATGGATCTGGTCGAGATTTCGCCGAATACCAGCCCTCCCGTCTGCAAGATCATGGACTACGGGAAGTACAAGTATTCCGCTCAGAAGAAAGCCGCGGAAGCCCGCAAGCGCCAGAAGACCGTCGAGATCAAGGAGATCAAGCTCCGTCCGATGATCGACGATCACGATTACGACGTGAAGATGCGCGCGATGCAGCGGTTCTTCGAAGAGGGCGACAAGGTCAAGATCACGCTGCGCTATCGCGGCCGCGAAATGGCGCATCAGGAGATCGGCACCAAGCTTTTGGACAAGATCAAGACCGACGTCGCCGAGCTCGCCAAGGTCGAGCAGGACGCGCGGTTCGAAGGTCGCCAGGTCGTCATGGTGCTGGCGCCGCGCTGACAGCAGCTCGTTAGGACTTCAAGAGTTCAACGGCCCGTCCGGATCTCCGGCGGGCCGTTTGCGTGTCAGGTCCGCGTCGCCTGCCAGGTGCCGCTGCACTGGTCGCCGGAGATGATGCCCCTCCACGCCCCGGCGCCGTTCACGCCGGCGAGCCGGCCGCCACCGCTGGCATGGGAGGCGCCGACCGAGACCTGGACAGCCACAGTGCCGGAGCGGTTGACCCTGCCAGAGACCCGGCCGCCGCCGGCCGACGAGACCCGGCTGCCTGTCACGGTGAAGGGAACACTGTAGCCCGAGCTGCAATTGCCGCGGGTGGTGGCGAAGGTGACGTTCCAGACGCCGTCATAGCCGCCGGCGCGGGCGTCGGCCGTTGACGGCAGCGCGGCCGTGGCGAGCACGGCGAACAGCGCCAAATGGCGCGGATGGGCGAAAAGCGAAGAGAGACATTGCGGAAAATGGGCCATTTTGGACCTGCTTCAGGCGACAAGGCTTGTACGACAAGGCTTGTACGACAAGGCTTGTACGACAAGGCTTGGGCAACAAGACTTGGGCAGCAAGAGTTGGACCGCAAGACTTGGACATGAGGTTAGCAACCTCCAATAGTCGGCGGGCAGGTTTCGGCGGTTCATCGTTGCCAATTCGCCCGTCCTCTGTCATAAGCCCAGCCTTCATCGCCCGGCTGATTAAGGGCTGCCGTGGCGGTGTTTCGTGCGGGTTTCGCGCTTGTTCGCAAAAACCTGAGCACAATCAACGCTCTAGACGAGCATTTTTGACGGCCAGCCGCCTTCGCGGGCGGATCTCTGTGGCCATTAGGAGAGCCAAATGCCCAAGCTGAAGACCAAATCGGGCGCTAAAAAGCGCTTCAAGGTGACTGCCACCGGCAAAGTGATGCACGCCCAGCGCGGCAAGCGTCACGGCATGATCAAGCGGACGAAGAAGCAGATCCGTCAGCTCCGCGGCACCCGCGTGCTGTTCAAGACCGACGGCGACAACGTCAAGAAGTACTTCTTGCCGAACGCCTGATCGCGTCCACGATCACTGCCATCTCGCGCCGCATTCGCGCGGCGATCCGAAACCAAAGTCATCTCTGAAGGATATTTGTCATGTCTCGCGTCAAACGCGGTGTGACCGCCCACGCCAAGCACAAGAAAGTCTACAAGGCCGCCAAGGGCTTCTACGGCCGCCGCAAGAACACCATTCGCGCCGCCAAGCCGGCTGTGGAGAAGGCCCAGCAATACGCCTTCCGCGACCGCAAGCGTCGCAAGCGCACCTTCCGCGCGCTCTGGATCCAGCGTCTCAACGCCGCCGTTCGTCCGTTCGGCCTGACCTACAGCCGATTTATCGACGGCCTCGCCAAGTCGGGCATCACCGTGGACCGCAAGGTGCTGTCGGATCTCGCGATCCACGAGCCCGCCGCGTTCCAGGCGATCGCCGAGAAGGCCAAGGCCGCCCTTGCCGCGTAATACGGCTGAGGCCGCGCTGGCGGCGTAAGCCGTCCTCCGCTGTGCTCTGCGCAGCATTCAGCTTGTGATGGCCCGGGCAGAGGCGCGTCTCGCCTCACTGCCCCGGCCGTCGTCACTCGCGCAAATACTTCTCCGACGTGGAAGCCCGGCGCATCTGACGCGAAGACGCGCTTCGCGCTTTTGGGCCGGACGTAACGGGCTAGGATCATCGGCTCAGCATCCTGGCCAAAAGGGATTGCCATGACCGATCTAGCTCAGCTCCAGGCCCAGATCATCGCCGACATCGCTGCCGCCGCCGACGAGGCCGCGCTCGAAGCCGTGCGTGTCGCAGCCCTCGGCAAGAAGGGCTCGATCTCCGCGCTGCTCGCAACGCTCGGCAAGATGTCGCCCGACGAGCGCAAGACGCAGGGCGCGGCGATCAACCAGGCCAAGGACGAGGTCACCCAGGCGCTCGCCGCACGGCGCGACGTGCTGAAGTCGGCGGCGCTCGATGCGCGGCTCGCCTCCGAGACCATCGACGTCACGCTGCCGCTGCGCGATGCACCGACTGACACCGGCCGCATCCATCCGCTGAGCCAGGTCTGGGACGAGCTGACCACGATCTTCGCCGACATGGGATTCTCGGTCGCCGAAGGCCCCGACATCGAGACCGACGACTACAACTTCACCAAGCTGAACTTCCCGGAAGGCCATCCCGCGCGCGAGATGCACGACACATTCTTCTTCCATCCGAAGGAGGACGGCTCGCGCATGCTGCTGCGAACCCACACCTCGCCGGTGCAGGTGCGCACCATGCTGAGCCAGGAGCCGCCGATCCGCGTGATCTGCCCGGGCCGCACCTATCGCATCGATTCGGACGCGACCCACACGCCGCAATTCCACCAGGTCGAAGGCCTCGTCATCGACAAGCACTCGCATCTCGGCCACCTCAAATGGATCCTGCACGAGTTCTGCAAGGCGTTCTTCGAGGTCGACCACATCAACATGCGCTTCCGCCCCTCGTTCTTCCCGTTCACCGAGCCGTCGCTGGAAGTCGACATCCAGTGCCGCCGCGACAAGGGCGAGATCCGCTTCGGCGAGGGCGAGGACTGGCTGGAGATCCTCGGCTGCGGCATGGTGCATCCCAACGTGCTGCGCGCCTGCGGCATCGATCCCGACGAGTACCAGGGATTCGCCTGGGGCATGGGCATCGACCGCATCGCCATGCTGAAATACGGCATCGCCGACCTGCGCCAGCTGTTCGAGAGCGACGTCCGCTGGCTGTCTCACTACGGCTTCAAGCCGCTGGAGGTGCCGACGCTGGCGGGAGGATTGAGCACGTGAACGGCCACACGAAAGCTCTCTCCGTTCCCTCCCCCCTTGTGGGGGAGGGTCAGGGAGGGGGGTAGCCGCGGATGCCGCACGCAGTTGTAAGCGAGCGTCAGCGCAGCCGGGCGAAACAGCTTCGCCGAGCGATGACGCGTGCCGAAACACTGCTGTGGCGCTACCTGAAGGCCAATCGCATGGATGGTGTCGGCATCCGACGTCAGACTCCGATCGGAAATTACATCGCTGATTTCGCGTGCTTCTCCTCAAAGCTCATCATTGAGCTAGATGGAGAATCCCATGATTTCGACGAACGTCAGAAGAAAGATCAGCGTCGCGACGCTTTCTTCGCAGCCGAAGGCTTTCAGATTCTGCGCTTCACCAATGAGCAGGTGATGTCGAATCTCGAGGGGGTTGTTGAGGCGATCCGCCAGGCAGCTTCCGCCGGAGCCCGCGGCTTACCCCCCTCCCTGACCCTCCCCCACAAGGGGGGAGGGAACATTGACACCGACCAAAGCAATTCAACCGACAAGAGCCGAGGCAAACAGCCATGAAATTCACCCTCTCCTGGCTGAAGGATCATCTCGAGACCGACGAGCCGCTCGACAAGCTCGCCGACAAGCTCACCATGATCGGGCTCGAGGTCGAGAACATCGAGGACAAGGCGAAGGCGCTGAAGCCCTTCACCATTGCGAAGGTGATCTCGGCCGAGCAGCACCCGAATGCGGACCGCCTGCGCGTCTGCATGGTCGATACCGGCGACGGCGGGGCGCCGGTGCAGGTCGTGTGCGGCGCGCCGAATGCGCGCGCGGGGCTCGTCAGCGTGTTCTCGCCGCCCGGGACCTATATTCCCGGCAAGGACATCACGCTCGGCGTCGGCACCATCCGCGGCGTCGAGAGCCGCGGCATGTTGTGTTCGGCAGCCGAGCTGCAGATCTCCAACGACCATGACGGCATCATGGAATTGCCGGCGGACGCGCCAATCGGCGCCGGCTATGCCGAATGGGCTGCGCTCGGCGATCCCGTGGTCGAGATCAATTTGACGCCGAACCGGCAAGACTGCACCGGCGTGCACGGTATCGCGCGCGACCTCGCCGCGGCCGACATGGGCAAGTTCAAGGACCCCACCATCAAGCCGATCAAGGGCGAATTCCCGTGCCCGGTGAAGGTCACGGTCGAGGACGCCGCGCTCTGTCCGGGCTTCGCGCTTCGCCTCGTGCGCGGCGTCAAGAATGGGCCGTCGCCGGAATGGCTGCAGAAGCGGCTCACCGCGATCGGGCTGCGTCCGATCAACGCGCTGGTCGACATCACCAATTTCATGACCTACGACCGCGCGCGGCCGCTGCACGTGTTCGACGCCAAGAAGGTGAAGGGCAATCTGGTCGTGCGCCGCGCGCGCGAAGGCGAGAGCCTGCTCGCGCTCGACGGCCGCACCTACGATCTCGATCCCGCCATTTGCGTGATCGCCGACGAGCACGGCGTCGAATCGCTGGCCGGCATCATGGGCGGCGAGGCCTCGGGCTGCGACGACGGGACCACCGATGTGCTGATCGAATCGGCGCTGTGGAACGAGATCAACATCGCCCAGACCGGCCGCAAGCTCGGCATCAATTCGGACGCGCGCTACCGCTTCGAGCGCGGCGTCGATCCGGCCTTCATGGTGCCGGGGCTGGAGCTCGCGACCAAGCTGGTGATGGAGATGTGCGGCGGCACGCCGTCCGAGACGGTCGTGGTCGGCAAATCCTTCGGCGACGACCGCGTGATCGAATTCCCGGTCACCGAAGTCAAGCGTCTCTCCGGCATCGAGGTGCCGCAGCCAGAGATGAAACGCATCCTGACCCATCTCGGCTTCATGATGGCGGGCCCGGGCCCGGTCGTGAAGGTGGCCGTGCCCTCGTGGCGCTCCGACGTGCATGGCAAGGCCGACATCGTCGAGGAGATCGTCCGCATCTTCGGCGTCGACAAGGTGCCGATGACGCCGTTCGAGCGCGGCGAGGACGCGCGCAAACCGGTGCTGACGTCGCTTCAGCTGCGCCCCCGCCGCGCCAGGCGCGCGCTCGCGAGCCGCGGCATGATCGAGGCGGTGACCTGGTCGTTCATCACGAAGTCGGCGGCAAGGCTGTTCGGCGGCGGCCAGCGCGAGCTCGAGGTCGCCAACCCGATCGCTTCGGATCTCTCAGACATGCGGCCGACGCTGCTCGCGGGCCTGATCGCGGCAGCTCAAACCAACGCCAATCGCGGCGCGAGCGATGTCGCGCTGTTCGAGGTTGGCCAGGTCTTCAGGGGCGATCGCCCGCAGGATCAATTCATGGCCGCGAGCGGCGTGCGCCGCGGTTTTGCCTCGTCGGAAGGTCTCGGACGGCACTGGACCGGTTCGGCGAAAGCCGATGTGTTCGACGCCAAGGCCGATGCGCTGGCCGTTCTGGCCGCGGCCGGCGCGCCGATGCAGGCGCTGCAGATCGTCGCCGGCGGGCCGGGCTGGCTGCATCCCGGCCGCTCCGGCACCATCCAGATCGGGCCGCAGAACGTGCTCGGCACTTTCGGCGAAGTGCACCCCAGAGCGCTCGAGGCGCTCGGCGCCGACGGCCCGCTGGTGGTGTTCGAAGTGATCCTCGACCGCATCCCCGAAGCGAAGAAGAAGCCGACCCGCGCCAAGCCAGTGATCGAGCTGTCGGCCTTCCAGCCGGTGTCGCGCGACTTCGCCTTCATCGTCGATCGCGCCGTGAAGGCCGGCGATATCGTGCGTGCCGCGCTCGGTGTGGACAAGAAGCTGATCACCGGCGTCAACGTCTTCGACGTCTACGAAGGCAAGGGCATCGACGACGGCAAGAAGTCGATCGCGATCGCGGTGACGATCCAGCCGCGCGAGAAGACGCTGACCGACCAGGAGATCGAGGCCGTGGCCGCCAAGATCGTGGCCGAGGTGACGAAGAAGACCGGCGGCACGCTGAGAGCATGATGCAGAAAAGTGCGAAGCGGGTTTCGGACCACATCATACTCCAGAAATAAAGCATGACGCTTGCGGATCTTCTTCCGAAGGATGTCAGCCTCACCGTTGCGCTGGCGCTCTGCGCCGTCGCGTTCGTTTCCGGCACCGCGCGCGGCTTCTCCGGCTTCGGCTCGGCGCTGATCTTCATGCCGCTCGCGAGCAGCGTGGCGGCGCCGCGGCTGGTCGCGGCCCTGCTGCTCGTGATCGATTTCATCGCAGCCGCACCGCTGCTGCCCGACGCCTGGCGCAAGGCCGATCGCAAAGCCACCGCCGTGATCGTGCTGGGTGCGCTGGTCGGCGTTCCACTCGGCACCTATTTCCTCAGCGTGCTCGAACCCGTCACCACCCGCTGGATCATCTCCGGCTTCGTCGCCGCGCTGCTGCTCCTGCTGCTGTCGGGCTGGCGCTATCGCGGCAAGGACCATGCCTGGCTCTCGGTCGGCATCGGCGGCCTCTCCGGCTTCTGCAGCGGCCTCGCGCAGACCGGCGGGCCGCCGATCGTCGGCTACTGGCTCGGCCGCCCCATCGCGCCGATCGTCGCGCGCGCCAACATCGTTCTGTTCTTCGGCGCGTCGGATTTCTTCTCGATGATCAGCTATGCGACCACGGGCCTGATCAGCCGCGAATCGCTGGTGCTGTCGCTGATCGTCGGCCCTGTCTATGCGATCGGCGTCGCGTTCGGCGCCTCGCTGTTCGGCCGCGCCAGCGAGAAGGTATTTCGCGGCATTTGCTATGCGCTGATCGCAATGGCGGTGATTTTTGGATTGCCGGCGTTGGACAGCGTGTTGCGCTGACAATCTCCTCAGTTGCCCTACTGCCGCGGCGTCCTACGCCTCTTCGTCGACTGCGTCGGCACGTCGGCGGGCTCGTCCTTGAGCGCGCCGATCTTGCGCAGGGCGGCGTCCGCGGCGCGTTCGCCGCTTTCCCAGGCGCCGTCGACGGTGCCCCACAGCGTCTCATGGGTGGCTTCGCCGGCGAGGAACATGTTGCCGATCGGTTCCGCCAAGGCCTTTCGCGAAAGCTGGCCGCCCGGTGAAGCCGCCGACATCGCGCCCATCACGTAGGGCGAGGCGTTCCAGCGCGTGGCGCTGGTCTTCTGCACGGCGGAAGCGGCCTCGCTGCCGAACAGCTTGGTGATCCATTCCCGGGCAAAGGCAGCCATCGCCTTCTCGCCCTGATCGGAAAGATCGCGGCCGAACGCGCCGCAGACGTCGATGGAGCAGAGCGAGGAGCCGCCGATATTGGCGAACATCAGCGCCGTGCGCGTCGAGTTGCTCTGCTCGATGAGGATATCGTCGCGCGACAGGCCGAGCGGATTACCCGGCAATTGCAGCATGATGCGATCGTAGCTGCCGAGGCTGAGCTTGGCGGCCGCATCCAGCGTGCGCTTGGGAATGTCGGGGGCGAACTTGATCGCGCCTGATGTCAGCACGTTGGTCGAGACCGTGACGATGGCGGCACGCGCGGCGATCTTGCCGGCTGGCGTCTCCACGCTGACGTCGCGGTTGCTCCAGGCGATGCGGCTCGCCGGCGTCGAGAGCACCACCGGCGCCTGCTCGCCCAGTTTCGCAATCAGCGTGCCGAGGCCCTGACGGCAGGCGATCGCCGCGTTGCGGTCCTGCGCGCGCCCTTTGTCGATCGCGGACAGGTCTTTCAGGTCCTTGCCGGCAAAGCTCGCACCCAGCATGAACTCGGCCGCGCCCGCCCAGTCACCGAGATCCTTCGGCAGCACCGACGCGCAAGAGGTATCCAGCTTGGCGCGCGCGGCCTCGTCGATGGCGCGGTTGGCGCGCACCAGCGCCGCCAGAAACTGCTCGGTCTCGCCCGCGCGTGCGTTGCGGCGGCCGATGCGCATCTTCTGCCCCGAGGGCGCGGGCAGCACGTCGAGCCCGACGCTGCGCGCCAGCCGGATCATCGGATTGGTGTCGGGATTGTGCATCCAGCGCGCACCGCGGTCGAACGGGGTGTCGAAAGTCGTGCTGTCGGTGAGACAGCGGCCGCCGATCTGGGACGCCGCTTCCAACACGACGACCTTGCGGCCGGTCGCCATGATGCGCCGCGCCGCGGCAATTCCCGCGGCCCCCGCGCCGATCACGACGATGTCGGCCTCGCGCGGCACGTTGGCAGCGTTTGCGCGCGGGGCCGGCACCGCGGCGACAGCCGCCGACGCGATAAGGAAACCGCGGCGTGTGATTGTCATGACATGGTTTCCGGGGGCTTGCGGCAGAGGGGAACAGTCAGCGAACCTTGCCGCATCTGATGTTGCACGGCAACCATCATGGTGAATCAATCGTGCTTGACCTCACGAACTGATGAACCGAATTGCAAGACGTTTCGACCATGATAGAGAAAGGAAAAAGACGGCCGGAAAAGGCCGTGGGGGGAGTTTGAAATGGGGACGGTCCTAGATTCGGTCGGCAAGCTGATTGCCGCGTACCTCTCCAAGGAGGTGCCGGGCTACGAGCCGTTCACGCCGAGCGACCCCGAGCACCTGCGCGGCGTCATCGAGCCCGGCGACGTGCTGCTGGTCGAAGGCAACAACCGTATCTCCGGCATCATCAAATATCTGACGCAGTCGACCTGGTCGCATGCCGCGCTCTATGTCGGCCCGGTCGAGGGCGCCGCGGAGCCCGACGGCGAACCGCACGTGCTGATCGAGGCCAATATCGGCGAAGGCGTCACCTCGGCGCCGCTGTCGAAATATTTCCCGTATCATCCCCGCCTCTGCCGCCCGGTCGGGCTGTCCTACGAGGACCGTACCACGGTCTGCCGCTATGCGATCAACCGCATCGGCTTCGGCTACGACACCAAGAACATCATCGATCTCATGCGCTACCTGTTCCCGTTGCCGGTCCCGCAGCGCTGGCGCCGGCGCATGATCGCGATCGGCTCGGGGGATCCGACCAAGATCATCTGCTCGGCGCTGATCGCGCAGGCCTTCGACGCAGTGCGCTATCCGATCCTGCCGAAGATCACCAAGGCCGGCAGCCGCGCTGCGCGCCGCGAGATCCTGCACATCCGCGATTCCTCCCTCTACATGCCCCGCGATTTCGACATCTCGCCCTATTTCGAGGTCGTCAAACCCACCATCGTGCACGGGTTCGACTACACCGCCCTGCACTGGGCCGACAAGCAGAAGCCGCTCGAGGAGGTGGCGGGCACGTTCAGTGTGTTTCCAGAAACGCTCCGTGCGCCGCCGCTCGTTCCTGAAGCGATTGACCAAGAGGCGTCGGCTGAAGTTCCGGCTGAAGAAGTGAGTGCGCAGGCTGTGGGGATGAGCGCAACGTTCTGCGAGCATTTCGTGCAGCTGAGCGAACTCACGATGCACCGCGCGCGGGCGCGGGAGATCGCGACTTAAGTCACGTCGCCCATCGTCGCCCTGGCGAAAGCCAGGACCCATTACCCCAAGCAGCCGTTTGGCGAAGACTCCTCGCTCGGTACGCCTGCCGAGCGTTATCGATAGACTCCGCGGTACGGGTGCTGGCTTTCGCCAGGACGACGCCAGAGGAGATACTGCGCGTCCTCTCCACCGTCATTGCTGTGCATGTTCACTAATTCGCTGATTGGATCGCTCCAGAGAAGGAACGATCCGATGCGAGACAACAGCTATGACCGAACGGTTGAACGCAACTATCTGCACAAGTGGCGTTTTCTGATTTCGGAGTATGAGGCGGTGAAGGCTGGCCGATCGCCGCTGTTCGAGCGGGTCGGCGACTTTTACCGGCACCACGGGACCTGCTCGCAGACGTTCCGCAAGTATTACAATCGCTATCTGCAGAGCGGCGAGGAAGCGGACCTGCTGCCGCGGCGGCGCGGGCCGAAATGGCGGGGACGACGCGAGCCGGAAGGGATCGAGACGGAGATCGTCGCCCATCGCAAGCGGGGGATGAACCGTTATGAGATTCATGCCGTCTTGCGCGAAACGCACGACACGGTACCTTCGCCGATCACGATCTACCGGGTGCTGAAACGCTATCGCCTGAACCGCCGTACGCCGGCGATGCGTGAGGAGAAACGCCGTATTATCAAGGACAAGCTCGGAGAGCTGGGCCACGTCGATCTGCATCAATTGCCGCGCGATATGTTCCTCGCGCCCCCCCCCGGTCACGGCCTACATCATCAGCCTGATCGACAGCTGCTCGCGGCTGGCCTGGGCAGAGGTCCTGACATCCAAGAAGGCGCTGCCGGTCATGTTCAAGACCCTGAAGATGATCAACACCCTCAACGTCACCTATGGGCTCGTCTTCCAGGAGATCCTATCCGACAACGGCGCCGAGTTCGCCGCCCGCACCAGGCCGGGCGAGCATCCATTCGAGGCCATGCTGCTCGAGCTCGGCATCAAACACCGCTACACCAGGCCCTATCGGCCGCAGACCAACGGCAAGGTCGAACGGTTCTGGCGGACCCTCGATGACGACGTTATCGACGGCGCGACCTTCGACAACCTCGACCACTTCGCCAAGGAACTGTTCGAGTACCTCGTCTACTACAACAACCACAGACCCCATCAGGCCTTGGCAGGACAAACCCCCAAGGCCTTCGCCGCTACCAAGACCACCGCGATCCAATCAGCGAATTATTGAACATCGACAATTGCGAGCCAACGGGTCCGCGCGAAGCGCGGCCCGATGACAGGCTCCGCGAAGCAATCCAGACTGTTACCGCGGTGACAGTCTGGATTGCTTCGTCGCAGGAGCTCCTCGCAATGAGGGTGGAGAGAGCGCGCGCTACCGCTCCGCCCGACCGATCACCGCCATCAGCTCCGCGATCTTCGCGCGCTGGTCGGTCTTGTCGCCGCTCGCGATGGCGTGCTCGACGCAATGGGCGACGTGGTCCTTCAGGATTTCCTCCTCGACCCGCCGCAACGCGGCGCGCACCGCCGAGATCTGCGTGACGATGTCGATGCAGTAGCGGTCTTCCTCTACCATTTTCGAGAGGCCGCGAACCTGGCCCTCGATCCGGCCGAGACGTTTTCCGACAGATGCCTTGATGTCCTTGCGCATGGGGTCTATATACCCCTACCGGGTATAGGTTGCAAGTCCAGGTACGAGACCAGGCATAGGGGCCGGAGCATGGCAATGAACAACAACGAGCACGGGCACCGTCGCGACGCGGAAACGCATTCCGGATGCGGCTGTTCCACCAAGGCTGCAGCGCCGGCGGCGAAACCCGCGGCCTCCTCGTGCTGCGGCGGCCACGGCGATCATTCCAGCCATGCCCATCATCACGGTCATGATCACGGTGATGCCGCGACCAAGGTGAAGGATCCCGTCTGCGGCATGAGCGTCGATCCCGCGACCTCGAAGCATCACATCATACATCACGGCGAGACCTTCCATTTCTGCTCGGCCGGCTGCCGCACCAAGTCCGCCGCCGATCCCGCGAAATACCTCGCCAAGGAGAAGGCGCCCGAGCCGAAGCTGCCTGAAGGCACGATCTACACCTGCCCGATGCATCCAGAGATCCGCCAGGTCGGACCCGGCACCTGCCCGATCTGCGGCATGGCGCTGGAGCCGGAGGTCGCGAGCCTGGAGACGGGTCCCAATCCGGAGCTTGCCGACATGACGCGGCGGTTCTGGATCGGCGGCCTGCTGTCGCTGCCGCCTGTCGTGCTGGAGATGGGCGGTCATCTCGCGGGTCCCCGCAGCTGGATCGATCCGACGCTGTCGAACTGGATCCAGCTCGTCTTCGCCACCCCGGTGGTGCTGTGGGCCGGCTGGCCGTTCTTCGTTCGCGGCTGGCAGTCGCTGCTGACGCGCAACCTCAACATGTTCACGCTGATCGCAATGGGTACGGGCGTGGCCTATGTCTACAGCGTGCTCGGCACCGTCACGCCGCGGATTTTTCCCGCCACCTTCCGCGGCCATGAAGGCGCGGTCGCGGTCTATTTCGAGGCGGCCGCGGTCATCACCGTGCTCGTGCTGCTCGGCCAGGTGCTGGAGTTGCGCGCGCGCGATGCGACCTCGGGCGCGATCAAGGCGTTGCTCCAGCTCGCGCCGAAGACCGCGCGCCGCGTCGATGCCGATGGCAGCGAGCACGAGGTCGAGATCGATACCCTCCATGCCGGCGATCGCCTGCGCGTTCGTCCCGGCGAGAAGGTCCCAGTCGACGGCATCATCCTGGAAGGGCGGTCCTCGCTCGACGAATCCCTGGTCACCGGCGAATCCATGCCGGTCACCAAGGAGATCGGCGCCAAGGTCATCGCCGGCACGCTGAACCAGTCGGGCAGCTTCATCATGCGCGCCGACAAGGTCGGGCGGGAGACGCTGCTGTCGCAGATCGTGCAGATGGTCGCCGATGCGCAGCGCTCGCGGGCGCCGATCCAGCGCCTGGCCGATCAGGTCGCCGGCTGGTTCGTACCGGCGGTGATCGTCGTCGCCATCGCCGCCTTTGCCGCATGGGCCTGGTTCGGCCCCGAGCCGCGGCTCGCCTTCGGCCTCGTCGCCGCCGTCAGCGTGCTGATCATCGCCTGCCCCTGTGCGCTCGGACTTGCGACTCCGATGTCGATCATGGTCGGCGTCGGCCGCGGTGCGCAAGGCGGCGTGCTGATCAAGAACGCCGAAGCACTGGAGCGGATGGAGAAGGTCGACACGCTGGTGGTCGACAAGACCGGCACGCTGACCGAGGGCAAGCCCAAGGTGGTGACGATCGTACCGGCTTCCGGCTTTGCCGAAGACGATATCCTCCGGGAGGCGGCCACCGTCGAGCGCGCCAGCGAGCACCCCCTGGCGGACGCCATCGTGCGCGCGGCCAAGGAGAAGCAGCTCACGCTCGGCCAGGTCGAGCAGTTCGATTCGCCAACGGGCAAGGGCGCGACGGGCAAGGTCGACGGCAAGACCGTCGTGCTCGGCAATGCAAAATACCTGACCTCGATCGGCATCGACACCAGGTTGCTCGACGCCGAGGCCGAACGGCTGCGCGGCGACGGCGCCACCGTGATCAACATGGCGGTCGATGGCCGGCTTGCCGGCCTGTTCGCGATCGCCGATCCGGTCAAGGCCTCGACCCCCGAGGCGCTGAAGGCGTTAGCTGCCGAAGGCATCAAGGTCATCATGCTGACCGGCGACAACCGCACCACGGCGGAAGCGGTGGCGCGCCGGCTCGGCATCGCCGATGTCGAGGCCGAGGTGCTGCCGGATCAGAAGAGCGCGGTGGTGACCAAGCTGCAAAAGGCCGGCCGTATCGTCGCGATGGCCGGCGACGGCGTCAACGACGCGCCGGCGCTGGCCGCTGCCGAGGTCGGCATCGCCATGGGCACCGGCACCGACGTCGCGATGGAGAGCGCCGGCGTCACCCTGCTGAAGGGCGATCTCGTCGGCATCGTCCGGGCGCGAAAACTGTCGCAGGCGACCATGAGCAACATCCGCCAAAACCTGTTCTTCGCCTTCATCTACAACGCCGCCGGCATTCCGATCGCGGCCGGCATCCTCTATCCGGCGTTCGGCCTGTTGCTCTCGCCGATCATCGCGGCGGCAGCGATGGCGCTGTCCTCGGTCAGCGTGGTCGGCAATGCGCTGCGCTTGCGCACGACGCGGCTGTAGGGATGGATGGCTGCTCTCCCTCTCCCCGTTCTCACGGGGGGAGAGGGAGAGTGAGGGGCCGTCTCCACGAATTCATTGCGCGTGAGTCTCGCGGAGAGTCCCCCTCACCCGGAATTCAAGCTACGCTCGAATTCCGACCTCTCCCCGCGAGCGGGGCGAGGTAAGAGGAGCAAGACGCGCGGAGAAGACCTGATGCAGCGGATAACGATCACGATCGAGGACGATCTCCTGGCGGAGATCGATGCCGCGGCCGAGGCGCGCGGCTACCAGAACCGCTCCGAGATCATCCGCGACCTCGCCCGCGCCGGGCTCCAGCAATCCACGGAGGACACGGCGCAGACCGGCCAATGCGTCGCCGGCCTCGTCTATGTCTACGACCATGCTGCCCGGGATCTCTCCAAGCGCCTGGTTCAGGAATTCCACGGCCATCACGACCTCGCGCTGGCGACGCTGCACGTCCATCTCGACGACAACAATTGCATGGAGATGACGGCGCTGAAGGGATCCGCGGACGAGGTCAAGCATTTCGCCGACCACATCATCGCCGAGCGCGGCGTGCGCTACGGCCGCGTGGTGATGATCCCGACCGGCGAGGGCAAGCAGGTGAAGGGGCGCAAGCACGGACACCGGCACGAGTAGGCCGGATATTCCCCTCCCCTGGAGGTAAGCAAGAGCGCCCGCCGCGTTCGCGGCCGACGGCAGCGCGGCCACCCGCCCTTGCCGACGCCGCAATGGGTGTCTACCTCTCGCGCAGTGTCTACCTGAGAGGGTCCCCCATGCTGGATGCCGCCTTCAAGGCGCTGTCGCAAATGATCTCGCCGCCGATGCGCTCGATCCTGTGGCGATCAATCGGGCTGGCGCTGGTACTGATCACCGTGCTGGCGATCGGCTTGCAGCGGCTCTTGAGCTGGTTTGCGACTTCCGGCGAAGTCTGGCTGGAAGGCCTGCTCGGGCCGGGCTGGCACTCTTCGCTCGAAGTCCTGTCCTGGATGGTTTCGATCGCGGCCGGCCTCGGCGTCGTGTTCGGCGGAATCTTCCTGATGCCCGCGATCCCCTCGCTGGTGGCGAGCCTGTTCGTCGACGACGTCGCCGACATCGTCGAGCGCGAGCATTACCCTGCCGAGCAGCCGGGCCTTGCGCTGCCGTTCAGCCAGGCGATCCTCGAGGGCGTCAAGACCGCGCTGCTGACGATCCTGGTCTATCTCGCCGCGCTGCCGCTGGTGCTGTTCGCCGGCGCAGGTTTCCTGATCTTCTTCCTCGCCGCCGCCTGGCTCCTGGGCCGCGAATATTTCGAGCTCGCGGCGATGCGCTTCCGCCCGCCGGAGGAAGCCAAGGCGATGCGGCGCGACAACGCCGCCACCATCTTCACCGCCGGCCTGTTCATCGCCGCCTTCGTCTCGATCCCGATCGTCAATCTGGCGACGCCGATCTTCGGCATGGCCTTCATGGTCCACATGCACAAGCGGCTGTCAGGCCCACGGCCCGAGCTGATCAAGCCGGCGCGGCAGATGCGGTGAGCCGGCTCAGGCCACCCGCACCCCGCACTTCCGCAGCAACGTCTTGGCGAAGCCGAACGGTGCCGGCGTGAAAGGACCGGGCGGCGCACGGGTGATCAGGGCGATGAAGCCGAGCGCGGCCATCGCCAGCCAGAAGCACAGCCAGAACCCGTCGATATAGGCGAGCACGTTGGCCTCGCGCTGCACGAAGCCCGCGAGCGTTCCCACCGCGCGCGCCTGGGCGAGGCCGGCGCCATGCACGGCGAAATGATCCGCGAGCTGCTTGAGCACGCGCACCACGTCGACATCGCCGACCGCGAGGTTCTGGCCGAGATAGAAGGAATGGACCTGCTCGCGGACGCGCAGCCACGTCCCCATCAGTGCCACGCCGATCTCGGCGCCGCCGAGCCGCATGATCTGGATGTAGGCGGCGAACGACGTCGCTCGGCTCGGATCTGAGTTCGACAGCGCCATGATGATGATCGGCAGCAGCGTCGTCGCTTGACCGATCGATTGCAGCAGCACGATGCCGATGAAATCCTCGCGGGCCCAGTCATGGGTGAGCCGGGTACCCCAGAGGTTGGCGGCGGCGAAGCAGGCAAAGCCAAGCACCGTCACCGCGCGCGCATCGAAATGGCGCAGCAGCCAGATCGAGACCGGCACCAGCACGACCATCGGCAACGCGCCGTAGATGAGCAGCAACAGACCACTCTGCTCCGGTCGGAGCAGGCCGACATTGCCGAGGAAGTTCGGCACCAGCGATGAATTGGAGAGGGACGTCAGCGTGTAGAGCAGGATGACGATCAGCGACAGGCCGATATTGCGCGAGAACAGCACGTTCACATGCGCCCAGGGCTGTCGCACCAGCGACTCGTTGACGAGGAAGCAAGCGAACAGCGCCGCGCCGCCGGCGAGCAGCGCCATCACCGTGCCGGATCCCAGCCAGTCCAGCCGGTTGCCTTGGTCAAGGCCGGCATAGACCATCGAGACGCCCGCGCCGAGCAGCAGCATGCCGCCCCAATCGGCCTCGCGCAGCAACGCGCGATTCACCGGCTCGTTCGGCGTGCCGAGATAGACCATCAGCCCCATCAGCGGGGCGATCACGACGCCCTGCCAGTACAGCCATTGCCAGCCGAGATGGTCGACATAGAAGCCGACCAGCGAGCTCGAGGTGTCCAGCGCGAAGCCGACGCGGATCGAATAGATCGAGATTGCCGGCAACCACCAGCGGATCGGCAGATTGCGGAATACGATCATCAGCGTCGCCGGCACGAAGGTGCCGAGCAGGAGGCCATGTACGACGCTGAGCGCGAGCAGCGTCGGATAGTCGTGCACGAAGGGGATGATCGCCGAGACAGCGGCATAGACGAGGCTGGGAATACCGAGCACGCGGCGCAGACCGAACACGGTCGCAAGCCATGCGACCGCGGGCGCGACGAAGATCTGGGAGCCGATGCCGGCGGTCGAGAGCCAGGCGCCTTCGTCGAAACTGAGGCCGAATGCGCCGCGCAGATCGGGCAGGCCGATCGTGGTCAGGCGGCTGTCGAAATTGGCCAGGAACGAGCCCAGCAGCACCGCCGCCACGGCGAACAGCGGCTGTGGCGCGATGCCGCCGCGCGAGACGGGGCCGCGGCCGGCATCGTCATTTTCCGCCATTCGCGCCCGCAGTATTGATGCTGGTGACGACCGACATGCCGGGCACCAGCCGCGTCAGCAGCGGCTGATTGTCGTCGAACTGGATGCGGACGGGAATGCGCTGCACCACTTTTGTGAAATTGCCGGTGGCGTTGTCCGGCGGCAGCAGCGCGACCTGCGCGCCGGTCGCGGGGGCCATGCGCTCGACCCTGCCGCGCAGCTTCTCGCGCGGAAAGCTATCGACTGTGATCTCGACCGGCTGCCCCGGCGCGACATGCGTAAGCTGTGTCTCCTTGTAGTTGGCGATCACGTACACTTTCGGCAGCGGCACCACGTTGATCAGGTTGGCGCCGATGTTGACGTAGTCGCCGGGCTGCCCCTGCCGCTCGCCGACGACGCCGTCGAACGGCGCGGTGATCCTGGTATAGCCGAGCTTGAGCTTCGCGCTCGCCAGCGTCGCCTTGGCCGCTTCGACATCGGCGGCGCGCTGCTTCCTGGTGCCCTGCAGGACCTCGAGCTGGTGCTGCTGGGCCGCGATCACGGCGCGGCTCGCGCGCACGTCGGCCTGCGCCTTGGCAAGACCCGCAACCGCCTGCTCGAGCCGCTGCCGCGTGCCGGCCTCGGTCTGCGACAGCGATTGCTGGCGCTCCTGCTCCTGCCTGGCCTCGACCTGCAGCGCCTCCGCCGACAGCCGCGCAGCTTCGGCCTGCGCGATCGTCGCGTATTGCAGCTCGATCTGGTTGCTGAGATTATCGAGAACGGCTTGCGCGGCGGCGACCGCGGCTTCGGCCTGGGCGACCTGGGCCTGGTAATCCGCAGGATCGATCTGGATCAGCAGATCGCCGGCCCTGACGCGCTGGAAGTCGGTGACCCCAACGGTCAGCACTTCGCCGGAGACACGGCTGGCAAGCCGCGTCAGGTCGGCGCGCACATAGGCGTCGTTGGTGGTCTGGACCGCGGCACTGCCGACCCACTCGTCGAAGCGCAGCGTCGCCAGCGCGACGAAGGCGAGCGCGACGATGACGGCGAATAACGGGATCGCGAGCCGGCTCCAGAGCGAGGAGGCCGGCGGCTGGGTCGGCTTGGGCGGCGCGATTGGAGCGGCAGCAGGGGGCGACGAGACTTGTTCCTGCTGACTCACGACATCACCCCAAAGCGCTTCGCTCTCATCACCTTCACACCGTCTTCTCCGGCCAGCGGCAGAGATCGTTGATCAGGCACAGCTCGCAGCGCGGCTTGCGCGCGAGGCAAGTATAGCGGCCGTGCAGGATCAGCCAATGATGGGCATGCAGCATGAACTGGGGCGGGATCAACTTTTCGAGACCGAGCTCGACCTCCAGCGGCGTCTTGCCGGGCGCAAGTCCTGTGCGATTGCCGACGCGGAAGACATGAGTGTCGACCGCCATGGTGTGCTCGCCAAAGGCCATGTTGAGCACGACATTGGCGGTCTTGCGCCCCGCACCGGGCAATGACTCGATCTCGGCGCGCGTGCGCGGCACCTCGCCGCCGAAATCGCTGAGCAGCTTTGCCGACAGCGCGATGACGTTCTTGGCCTTGGTGCGATAGAGGCCGATGGTCTTGATGTAGTCGCGCAGACGCTCCTCGCCGAGATCGAGCATCTTCTGCGGGGTGTCGGCGACTTCGAACAATGCGCGCGTCGCCTTGTTGACGCCGGCATCGGTCGCCTGTGCCGACAGCACCACGGCGACCAGCAGCGTGAACGGATTGACGTGCTCGAGCTCCCCTTTTGGCTCCGGGTTGGCTTTGCGGAAGCGGCTGAAGACCTCGTGAACCTCGGCGGGCGTCCAGGGGCTTGTCGCCTTGAGTGATTTTCTCCCCGGAGCCGATGTCTTAGCGGGCTTGGGCTTCGCAGCGGCAGCCTTCGTCTTTTTCTTCGGCACGGGCGCTTTGCGCGGCGCCGGCTTGCGGGGGATTTTCGCCATGATCGGGATATACTGAGGGACAATGAGCCCAGGCAACGAAATTGAGCGCAAGGACGCTGCAGATCCCCGCGAGGTGCAGATCTTTTCCGCGCTGCTGACGCCGCACCGCTCGCTGAACCGCACCGGCTTTCTCGCGGTGATGCTGTTCCTGAGCGTCGTCAGCTTTGCCACCGGCCTCGCCTTCCTGATGAAGGGCGCCTGGCCGGTGCTCGGCTTCTTCGGCCTCGACGTGCTCGTGGTGTGGTGGGCCTTCAAGGCCAATTTCCGCACCGCTCAAGCGCGTGAGGAGATCACGGTCACCGCGTCCGAACTGCGCGTGCGGCGCATCAGCCATCGCGGCCAGGTCGCCGAATGGACCTTCAATCCGCTCTGGGTCCGCCTCGACATGGAGGTCGACGAGGATTTCGGCATCGAGCATCTCTACCTGATCTCGCGCGGCCACCAGATCCAGATCGCCCGCTTCCTGGGGCCGGAGGAAAAGGCAAGCTTTTACAAAGGCTTGGTTGAGGCTCTCAATGCCGCCAAGCGCGGCCCGACCTACAACCCGATCAACTGATGGCGCGTCGGAAATCGGGTGGTTTCCCAGCCGCCCCTCTCCTACATTTCCGACCATGATGACACTCGCCATACATGACCAGCGCCTGACCAAGCCGGGTCCCCAGAACGCCGCGTTGCGCGACTATGATTCGGTGCGCCGGGCGATCGCCTTCATCTCGGAGAACTGGCGCGCGCAGCCGACCATCGAAGCGATGGCGGATGCGGCCGGCGTCACGCCGGACGAACTGCACCATCTGTTCCGCCGCTGGGCCTCGATCACGCCGAAGGCTTTCATGCAGGCGCTCACCCTGGACCATGCGAAGGGCTTGCTGCGGGACTCCGCGAGCATCCTCGATGCCGCGCTCGACTCCGGCCTGTCCGGCCCCGGCCGGCTGCACGATCTCTTCGTCACCCATGAAGCGATGTCGCCCGGCGAATGGAAGAACGGCGGCGCCGGCCTCACGCTGCGCTACGGCTTTCACCCCTCGCCGTTCGGCACCGCCATCGTGATCGCGACCGATCGCGGCCTGTCGGGCCTTGCCTTCGCCGACCACGGTGAAGAGAAGATCGCGCTCGCCGACATGACGCGGCGCTGGCCGAACGCGACCTATGTCGAAGACCACGAAGGCACCGCGCCGCTCGCGGCGCGCATCTTCGACACCAGGCTGTGGCGGCCGGACCAGCCGCTGCGCGTGGTGCTGATCGGCACCGATTTCGAGGTGCGGGTGTGGGAGACGCTATTGAAGATCCCGATGGGCCGCGCCGTGTCCTATTCCGACATCGCCTGCAACATCAACAGCCCGAAGGCGTCGCGCGCCGTCGGCGCCGCCGTCGGCAAGAATCCGGTCTCGTTCGTCGTGCCCTGCCACCGCGCGCTCGGCAAGAGCGGGACGCTGACGGGCTACCATTGGGGCATCACCCGCAAGCAGGCGATGCTGGGCTGGGAAGCCGGGCGGATGGGAGTGCAGTAGGCAAGATGCAGTAGGGTGGGTTAGCCGAAGGCGTAACCCACCTCTTTGGTTCCGCGGCGAAAGGTGTGGTGGGTTACGCTGCGCTAACCCACCCTACGGCTGCGCGTGTGCGGCGAAGCCTAACCCGCCAGATCCAGCTTCGAGGCCACGGTCGAATCCGCGTTGAGGCGGTAGATGATCGGCACGCCGGTGGCGAGCTCGCGCTTCAGGATGCCTTCCGGCGACAGCTTTTCCAGCACCATGATCAGCGCGCGCAGCGAATTGCCGTGGGCGGCGACCAGCGTGCGCTTGCCGTTGAGCACGCCGGGCAGAATCTCCTGCACGTAGTACGGCAATGCGCGCGCGAGCGTGTCCTTCAGGCTTTCGCCGCCGGGCGGCGGCACGTCGTAGGAACGGCGCCAGATCAGCACCTGGTCCTCGCCCCATTTCTTGCGGGCGTCATCCTTGTTGAGGCCGGAGAGATCGCCATAGTCACGCTCGTTCAGCGCGAGATTCTTCGAGGTCGGCAAACCGGTCTGGCCGAGCTCGCTCAAGATGAGATCGAGCGTGTGCTGCGCGCGTGTGAGCACCGACGTATAGGCGACGTCGAACACGAGACCCTGCGCCTTCAGCTTGCGACCGGCTTCCTTGGCTTCTTTGACGCCGAGCTCGGTGAGATCGGGGTCCTTCCAGCCGGTGAACAGGTTCTTCAGATTCCATTCGCTCTGGCCGTGCCGCACGAGCACGAGAAGACGTTCGCTCATTGACTGCTTTCCGTTGGGTTCGTTCAGATGTCAGACAGGCCGAGCACGTCGGCCATGGAGTAATGCCCCGGCGCCTTGCCATGCGCCCACAGCGCCGCCTTCAGCGCGCCATGGGCGAACAGCATGCGGTCCTCGGCCTGGTGCGTCAGCGTCAGGCGCTCGAACGGGCCGAGGAAGGTGACGCTGTGATCCCCGGCAACGGTGCCGCCGCGCAAGGAGGCGAAACCGATATTGCCCGGCCTGCGTGCGCCGGTGATGCCGTCACGGCCACGCTCGGAATGCTCATCGAGGGTGACGCCGCGGCCGCTCGCTGCGGCCTGTCCCAGCATCAGCGCCGTCCCCGAGGGCGCATCCACCTTCATGCGGTGATGGGTCTCGACGATCTCGATGTCAAAGCTCTGGTCGAGCGCCTTGGCGACGCGCTTGACCACCGCAGCAAGCAGGTTGACGCCGAGGCTCATATTGCCTGACTGCACCACCACGGCACGTTTGGTGACGCTCTTGATCACGGCGTTGTCGGAGCCCGACAGCCCGGTGGTGCCGACGACATGGACGATGCCCCGCTCGGCGGCGATCGCGACATTGGCGATGGTCGCGGCCGGCACGGTAAAATCGAGGATGCCGTCGGCCTCCTTCGACATCGCCCAGAGATCGGCCGAGAGCTTGATGCCGTTGGCGGGCAGGCCTGCGAGCACGCCAGCGTCTTTGCCGAGCAGCTCCGAGCCGGGAGCCTCCAGCGCACCGGCCAGCACCGCCCCTTCGCTCTCGGCAATCGCCCGCACCAGCGCGCGGCCCATCCGGCCGCCCGCCCCCGCAACAATCAAGCGCATGTCGGACATGGTGTGATCCTCTTCGGGAGTCGTTGTAGCGGGGGGATGCAGTTCCGGCAACCGAAGGGGATGAGCACGGCCGTCATTCCGGGTTGGTCCGAAGGACCAGACCCGGAATCTCGAGATTTCGGGTTCGGCTATGCCGCCCCGGAATGACGTCGTGTGGCGCCTCAGCCGTCCTGCGGCTGCGGGCCGTCATAGCCTTCGATGATGATGAGGTCGGCGATCGAGTGCGGCTGGCGCACCTTGATGTTGGCCTGGTATTCCGGCGAATTGTAGCAGGCGATCGCGGTCTCGTAGTCCGGAAATTCGATCACGACGTTGCGGGTGCGGCTGGGGCCTTCGACGGTGGTGAACTTGCCGCCGCGGATGACGAAGCGGCCGCCCCATTTCTTGAAGATCGGACCGTTGGCGACGGTGTAGGGCTTGTAGCCCTCGTCATTGTTCACGTCGACGCGTCCGATCCAGTAGCCTTTTGCCATCGTTCTTCTCCCTTGCGTTGTTGATTAGCCAAGCGCCTGCGCAATCTCGGCGTGAATGGCCTCTGCGACGGCCTTCGGATCTGCGGCTTCCACGATCGGACGCCCGACGACGAGATAATCGGCGCCGGCGGCGATCGCGCGGCCCGGCGTCATGATGCGCTTCTGGTCGCCGGTCGCCGAGCCGGCCGGCCGGATGCCCGGCGTCACGAGGTGCATCTGGTGGCCGACGATCTTGCGCAACGCTCCAGCTTCCTCCGGTGACGACACCAGGCCGTCGATGCCGAGCACCTGCGCCTGCTGCGCACGCGCCTCGACCAGCTCGGAGACGCCGAGCCGGTAGCCGGCCGCGTGCAGGTCGTCCTCGTTGTAGGAGGTCAGCACCGTGACCGCGAGGATCTTGAGACTCGAATTGCCGCGGCCTTCGACCGCCCCCTTCATGGTCTGCGGATAGGCGTGCACGGTCAGGAAGGTGGCGCCGAGCCTGGTGATGCTCTCGACGCCTTGCATCACGGTGTTGCCGATGTCGTGCAGCTTGAGATCGAGGAAGACCTTCTTGCCTTTGTCGGCGAGCTTGCCGACCAGCGGCAATCCGCCGGCATAAGCGAGGCGATAGCCGATCTTGTAGAAGGTGACGCTGTCGGCGAGACGATTGATGATCGCCTCCGCGGCATCGACGCTGGGCAGATCGAGCGCGACGATCAGGCGGTCCTTTGGAGCGATCTCGGCTGGCGTCATGTCACCTCACATCATGCGTTGGGAAATGTCGATCAACTGCGTGACCAGCTCCTTCAGCGCGACGATATCACCCTCGTTCTTCAGCCTGTCCATATCGTCATAGGCCTGGTCGGCAAAGGCGAGCGTGAGCTGGCTGGCAATCACATTCGCGCGGCAGGAGGTCAGGATCAGCCGCAGCGCCTGCAGCGCACGGGCCGCACCTAGCCGGCTCTGCGAGGCACCGGCGAGCGCGAAAGCGCGGTTGCGGAACACCTCGCCGCGCGCCTCATGCAGCTCGTGCACGCGGCTGACCCAGTCGATCGCGTTCTTGAGCAGCGGCGGCACCGAGGCGTTGTATTCGGGCGAGACGATCAGCACGCCGTGATGGGCACCGATCATGCGCTTGAGGTTGATCGCGTGCTTGGGAACGCCGGATTTGGCCTGGAGATCGCCGTCATAGATCGGCAGCGGGAAGTCAGCGAGCGAGATGCGGGTGACGTCAACGCCGGCCTGGGCGAATTCATAGGCGGCGACCGCGGCCAGCTTCGCATTATGCGAGCCGGTGCGCAGCGAGCCGGGAATGATCAGGATCTTGGGTGCGGGCATCCGCTTCCATGCGTTCGGCGAAACCAGCCCGCCGCGCAAAGGATCGAGCCGGCGGAATTAGTCCTTGCGATACACCCAGACGCGGGCCGGCGGAAGGTTCATCCAGATCCGTTCCGAGGCCTCTGTGGACACGCCGGGCAGCGATTTCGGGATCGGCGGCACCACCGCATAGGTGAACTGGACGAAGGGCGCGCCGGGCGCCAGCGCCGTGAAGGCGTCGCGGATCAGCCGCAACCTGGTCAGCATCGGCTTGGTCACGAGCGGCAGGCCGGAGACGACCGCGCTCGCCGGCGCGCTCAGGACGTTCCAGAGCGTGTCACGCAGGCGATAGGCATCACCCTGCACCACCTTGGCCTGCGGATAGCGATCGCGCAGCAGCGCGCAGAAGCCGGGATTGTACTCGACGAGGACGAGACGCTTCTGGTCGACGCCGCGCTCGATCAGGGCGGAGGTGATGGCGCCGGTGCCCGGCCCAAGCTCGACCACAGGCGCATCCGACTCGACATCGACATAGTGGGCCATAGTCCGGGCCAGCAGCTTGCCCGACGGCATCACCGCACCCATGTGCAGGGGCTTTTCGATCCACGACCTGAGAAAGCGCACCTCGTCGTCGAGACGAGGCTTCTTCAACGCACGCGCGGACGATGGCAATGGCATGTCGGGACCGGACGGGACCGCGGGACCGCGGCGTGTCAGAAAATGGTCATAAAGACGTATAGGCCGAAGGCGATACGGTCAAGCCGAGTCAACTCGCCCGATTACCGAAGAAATCCTTGACCTTGGCGAAGAAGCCTTCGGACTCCGGCTGGGTGTTGCCGGACGACAGCTTTTCGAACTCGGCCAGCAATTCCTGCTGCTTCTTGGTGAGATTCTGCGGAGTCTCGACCACGACTTGAACATACATGTCGCCCATCTGGCGCGACCGCAGCACCGGCATGCCTTTTGATGCAATGCGGAAACGGCGGTTGGACTGGGTCCCGGCCGGCACCTTCACCTTGGCCTTGCCCTTTTCGATGGTCGGCACCTCGAATTCGCCGCCGAGGGCGGCCGTCACCATCGAGATCGGGACGCGGCAATGCAGATCGGCGCCGTCGCGCTGGAAGAACTGATGCTGGGCCAGCGACAGGAAGATGTAGAGGTCGCCGGGCGGGCCGCCGCGGACCCCGGCCTCACCTTCGCCGGCAAGCCTGATCCGGGTGCCGTCCTCGACGCCCGGGGGAATATTGACCGACAGCGTGCGCTCGCGGGTGACACGGCCCTGGCCGGAGCAGGACGGGCAGGCGTCCTCGATCATCTGGCCGCGGCCCTGGCAGCCCGGACAGGTCCGCTCCAACGTGAAGAAGCCCTGCGACTGCCGCACGCGGCCGGCGCCGCCGCAGGTCGAGCAGGTCTTCGGCTTGGTTCCGGCCTTGGCGCCGATCCCCGAGCAGGCCTCGCAGGTGACCGAGACCGGAATCTCGATCTGCGCGGTCTTGCCGCCAAAGGCTTCCTCGAGCGTGATTTCCATATTGTAGCGCAGATCGGCGCCGCGCTCGCGGCCGCCGCGGCCGCGCTGCCCGGCCATGCCGAACAGATCTTCGAAGATGTCGGAGAAAGAGGAGGCGAAGCCCGCACCGAAGCCGGCGCCACCGCCGCCCTGCTCGAAGGCGGCATGGCCGTAACGGTCATAGGCGGCGCGCTTGTCCTTGTCCTTCAGGACCTCGTAGGCCTCGTTGATTTCCTTGAACTTGACCTCGCTGGTGTCGTCCCCCGGGTTGCGATCAGGGTGGAACTTCATCGCCAGCTTGCGGAACGACGATTTCAGAACGGAATCGTCAGCGTCGCGTTCGACTTCGAGGGTTTCGTAGTAGCAGCGCTTGGTGGACGTGGACATGTGGGACTCGGTCTATCCAATCGCGATTCAAGTTGGAGCAAAACGACGTCGCCACGCGACGATATAGGCAGCCTTCCGCCTTGCGGCAGAGGGCAGCGTGCCTGCGTTCAGCATAACGGTCGGGAATTGATCGATCGTAACGGGCGCCTCGCCCTGTCCCGACACGACGGCCTCCCCCGAAAGGGAGGAGGCCGGTAGCGCGTGTGGGGTCCAAGCCGTCCGCATCGTCACCCCCTCGGGGCTTAAGCGGACTTCTTGTTGTTCTTGTCGTCGTCGACCTCGGTGAACTCCGCGTCGACGACGTCGTCCTTGGCCGCATCCTTCTTGGCGTCGGCCTCGGCCTGCTGCTTGTACATGGCCTCGCCGAGCTTCATCGAAGCCTGGGCCAGCGTCTGGGTCTTGGCCTTGATGGCCTCGGCATCGTCGCCCTTCAGCGCTTCCTTGAGGTCGCTGACGGCATCCTCGATGGCGCGGCGCTCGCTCTCGGCGACCTTCGAGCCGTGCTCGGCCAAAGCCTTCTCGGTCGAATGCACCAGACCATCCGCCTCGTTCTTGGCGGTGACGGCCTCGCGGCGCTTCTTGTCGGCCTCGGCATTGGCCTCGGCGTCCTTGACCATCTTCTCGATGTCGGCTTCCGACAGGCCGCCGGAGGCCTGGATGCGGATCTGCTGCTCCTTGCCCGTGGCCTTGTCCTTGGCCGAGACGTTGACGATGCCGTTGGCGTCGATGTCGAAGGTCACCTCGATCTGCGGCATGCCGCGCGGAGCCGGCGGAATGCCCATCAGGTCGAACTGGCCGAGCATCTTGTTGTCGGCGGCCATTTCACGCTCGCCCTGGAAGACGCGGATGGTGACGGCATTCTGATTGTCTTCAGCCGTCGAGAACACCTGGCTCTTCTTGGTCGGGATCGTGGTGTTGCGGTCGATGATGCGGGTGAACACGCCGCCCAGCGTCTCAATGCCCAGCGACAGCGGGGTCACGTCGAGCAGCAGCACGTCCTTGACGTCGCCCTGGAGTACGCCGGCCTGGATCGCGGCGCCGATCGCCACGACTTCGTCCGGGTTGACGCCCTTGTGCGGCTCCTTGCCGAACAGCTGCTTCACGACTTCCTGGACCTTCGGCATGCGGGACATGCCGCCGACCAGCACGACTTCGCCGATCTCACCGGCGGTGACGCCGGCGTCCTTCAGCGCCTTGCGGCAGGGCTCGACGGTCTTCTGGATGAGGTCGTCGACCAGCGCCTCGAACTTGGCGCGGGTGAGCTTCATCGTCAGATGCTTCGGGCCGGTCTGGTCCGCGGTGATGAAGGGCAGGTTGATCTCGGTCTGCGTCGTCGACGACAGCTCGATCTTGGCCTTTTCAGCGGCTTCCTTCAGGCGCTGCAACGCGAGCTTGTCGTTGCGCAGGTTGATGCCCTGCTCCTTCTGGAATTCGTCGGCGAGATAACCGACGAGGCGCATGTCGAAATCTTCGCCGCCGAGGAAGGTGTCGCCGTTGGTCGACTTGACCTCGAATACGCCGTCGCCGATCTCGAGAATGGAGATATCGAACGTGCCGCCGCCGAGGTCGTACACCGCGATGGTGCCGGCCTTGGTCTTGTCGAGGCCATAGGCCAGCGCGGCCGCGGTCGGCTCGTTGATGATGCGCAGCACTTCAAGGCCCGCGATCTTGCCGGCGTCCTTGGTCGCCTGGCGCTGGGCGTCGTTGAAGTAGGCGGGAACGGTGATGACGGCCTGGTCGACCTTCTGGCCGAGATGGGCTTCCGCGGTCTCCTTCATCTTCTGCAGGATGAAAGCGGAGACCTGCGAGGGCGAATAGGTCTGGCCGTCGGCCTCGACCCAGGCGTCGCCGTTGGAAGCCTTCACGATCTTGTAGGGAACGAGCTTCTTGTCCTTCTCGACCATCGGGTCGTCGTAGCGGCGACCGATGAGGCGCTTCACTGCGAAGAAGGTGCGCTCGGGATTGGTGACGGCCTGGCGCTTGGCCGGCTGGCCGACGAGGCGCTCACCGTCATCCGTGACGGCGACGATCGAAGGCGTCGTGCGCATGCCTTCGGAATTCTCGATGACTTTGGCGTTCTTGCCATCCATCACGGCGACGCACGAATTCGTGGTGCCGAGGTCGATCCCAATGACCTTTCCCATGGTCCTGATATCCTTCTTTTTGCGGCAGGTTGGCTGGGCCCAAGAGGCACCCGAACCGAAACCCCCTAAGATCAAACATCCGCGATATTGCGATGATTGAGGCTCATATAGGAGGGGGGGAGGGGCCCGCAAGGACCGAAGCTACGTTTCTGCCGCTAAAACATCGGGTTTTGGAAGATGATATCCGGGCTCAAACGTCCTTACGGGTGAGGAATTATTAACAGGTTCAGGCATCAGCAAGCCCCCGCTACCGCGAGCCCGCCCCGCCCTGTTACCGCAAGCCCAAACCCGGTAAAAGGCGGACCGGCCGGGCCGCCGCAGCTGCTGCTTCGCGCGACAAAGCGGCCCAGTGGCCGACCATCGAACGGCCTCAATGTGAACCAATCAGAGTGCCCATGAAGCTGATCCGCCCCCTCGCCGCGCTCGCCCTCCTCGTTAGCTCCGCGCTTCCGGCCCTCGCCGCGGACGCCGTGTTTCCGCCCGGCTTGCGCCTCGGCATGGTGCCGCTGGTCGGCCTCAACACCGCCAAGACCTTTCCGGGCTTCGAGAGCGAGGACGGCAGCGTCAAGGTGCTGATCACCGAGCTGCCGCCCGCCGCCTATGGCGAGGTCGTGAGCGCGTTCAATTCCAATCCGGCCGGCGCCAATGGCGTCAAGCAGGACAAGGTCGAGACCCCCGCGGGCCTCGCCTATTTCACCACCGAAAGCGGCAAGGCCGGCGAGACCCCGGTGAAGCGCTATTCGATGATCGTGCCGGGCGCCGGCTTCTCCGGCTATGTCGCGGTGCAGATCCCGGAGAATGCGACCAAGATCTACACGGATGAAGCGGTGCGGCAGATGTTTGCGAGCGCCACCACGCGCAAGCAGGTCTCGGCCGAGGAGCAGATCGCGCTGATGCCGTTCAAGATCACCGATCTCGCCGACTTCAAGGACATCCGCACATTGGCGCCGGGTGCGAGCATCATCCTGGCCGACGGCAACGAGGGCTCGGGCTATGAATCGAAGCCGTTCATGATCCTCGGCCTGATCGGCGCCACTCCGCAACAGGCCGACGATCGTGCCCGCTTCGCCCAGGAGGCCGCCCTGCAGATTCCCGGCGTGCGGGAGTCGCGCGTCACCATGTCCGAGCCGATTCGCATCAACGGCCAGCAGGGTTTCGAGACCCGGATCGACGGCGTCAGCGGCAAGGACAAGACCCCGGTGACCGTGGTCCAGTGGATCCGTTTCTCGACCGGCGGCGCCTCGCTGCGCATCATCGCCAGCGCCCCGCGCGACCAGTGGCAAGCCGCCTTCACCCGCTTCCGCGCCGTGCGCGACGGGATTCAGCCGAAGGGCTGAGGTGGTCCCACATACGCGCTGTCGTCCCTGCGAAAGCAAGGGCCCATACCGCGCGATCTCTCGCGCGCGGTCGCAGTACCAACGAAGAATCTTCGCCAAACATCTCCCTGGGGGTATGGGTCCCGGATCGGCGCGCGCCTGAGGGCGCGCTTGTCCGGGACGACGGTGAGTTTTGGGGCGGCAAGCCCAACCCCTCACCTATACCGGCCGCATTTTCGGGCTTCTGTTCGTGTACGAACGGAACTAGGCTTCCCTCCCTGGGATCATCTTTTGGGGAGGCGAACGATGCCGGATCGGCGACAAGTCTTGGCAATGCTTGGAACGACGGCGCTGGCGGCCCTGGCGCCGGCCGCACTTTTGGCGGCGGCGACGATCAAACCGGACGATGCATCAGCCTTGCTCGTGATCGACGTGCAGAACTGCTTCCTGCCGGGCGGCAGCCTCGCCGTGAAGGAAGGCGAGCAGGTGGTGCCGGTCATCAACAAGATCTCGAAGGCATTTGCCAACGTGGTGATGACGCAGGACTGGCACACGCCCGGCCACGTCTCGTTCGCGTCGGTGCATTCCGGCAAGAAGCCGTTCGAGACCGTCGACCTTCCCTACGGCAAGCAGGTGCTGTGGCCGGACCATTGCGTGCAGGGCACCGACGGCGCGGCGCTGTCGAAGGACCTTGCGATCCCGCACGCCGAGCTCATCATCCGCAAGGGCTTTCACAAGGACGTCGACAGCTACTCGGCCTTCCTCGAGGCCGACGGCAAGACCTCGACGGGCCTCGCCGGATATCTCAAGGGACGCAAGATCAAGCGCGTCTTCGTCGCTGGACTGGCGACAGATTTCTGCGTCGCCTGGACCGCGCTCGATGCCCGCAAGGCGGGCTTCGAAGTCTACGTCGTGGAAGACGCCTGCCGCGGCATCGACACGCAGGGCTCGCTCGCCAAAGCCTGGGCCGATATGGCCAAGGCCGGCGTGAAGCGAATTCAGTCTGCGGATATCGCGGTGAGCGCGTAAGAATTTCACAGAGTCGTTCCGGGGCGATGCGCAGCATCGAACCCGGAACCTCGAGATTCCGGGTTCGGCGCTGCGAGCCGCCCCGGAGTGACGCCCAAAATCAGTTCGGGGCGCCGCTGGGCTCGTTGGTGTTGGCCGCGGGCGCGGGCTTTGCGCCGCCCTTGGCGACGCCGACCAGCGCCGGGCGCAGCACGCGGTCGCCGATGGTATAGCCGGCCTGCATAATCTGCACCACGGTGCCCGACGGCACCGACGCATCGGGCACTTCGTACATCGCCTGGTGGAAGTTCGGGTCGAACTTCTGGCCCTGCGGATCGAGCTTCTTCACGCCGTGCTTTTCCAGCGCGTTGAGCAGCGCGCGCTCGGTGAGCTCGACGCCCTCGATTAGCGCGGTCAGGCCGGGATCGGCCGCTGCACGCGCCTCGGCCGGAACGGCATCGAGCGCGCGCTGAAGATTGTCGGCGATGTCGAGCACGTCGCGGGCAAAGCCGGTGATGCCGTAGAGGCGGGCATCAGCAACCTCCTTCGCGGTGCGCTTGCGCAAATTCTCCATCTCGGCCAGCGTCCGCAGCATGCGATCACGCGCCTCGGCGGCTTCCTTCTGCAAGGTTTCGACCGAGCCGGGCTCGGGATCGTCGGGCATGATGTAGGGCTTTGACACCACGGGCTCGCCAGTCGGTGCAGCCGCGTCTTCGGGTTGCCGGTCTCGATCGGTCATCGGCTCTGTCTCGAACTCGTTTCAGGGATTTTTCTGGCCCGGATATCGTGCTTCGGACGCCGAAAATCAAGCGCCCGTGATCTGATCAAACGCCGGTCAGCCCCCCAAGAGGCGGCTGACGATGCGGGCGGCATAATCCACCGTCGGGATCACGCGGGCATAATTCAGCCGCGTCGGGCCGATCACGCCCAGGACGCCGACGATGTGGCCGGCGGCATCCCGATAGGGCGAGATGATGGTGGAGGAGCCGGACAGGGAAAACAGTTTGTTCTCCGAACCGATAAAGATGCGCACGCCCTCGGCGGTCTCGGCCCGGCCGAGCAGGTCGATCACGCCGCGCTTGGTCTCGAGATCGTCGAACAACAGGCGCACCCGCTCCAGATCCTCCAGCGCGTGCAGATCCTCCAGCAGATTGGCGTGGCCGCGCACGATCAGCTGGCGGTCCTCGGTCTCACCGCCGGACCAGCTGGCGATGCCGGCCGAGATCACCTTCTGCGTCAGCTGATCGAGCTCGGCGCGGGCCTCGGCGAGCGCGGTCTCGAGCTCGAGCCGCGCCTCGGCCAGCGTGCGGCCGCGGATGCGCGCATTGAGGAAATTGCCGGCTTCGGTGATCGCCGAGGAGGGAACTCCAGGAGGCAGCGTCAGCACGCGGTTCTCGACCTGGCCATCCTCGCCGACGAGGATGACCAGCGCCTTCTCGGGTTCCAGGCGGACGAATTCGATGTGCTTCAGCCGGGCATTGGATTTCGGCGTCAACACCACGGCTGCGGCGCGGGTCAGGCCGGACAGCCGCGTCAGCGCCTGGTCCAGCGCGGCCTCGACCGACTGTGCCTCGCCGACCGAGGAGAGCTGGCCCTGAATCGACTGCCGTTCGGCCTCGTTGAGGTCGCCGACCTGCATCAGGGCGTCGACGAAGAAGCGCAGGCCGAGTTCCGTCGGCAGCCGGCCGGCGGAGGTGTGGGGCGCATAGATCAGGCCGAGCTGCTCCAGATCCGCCATGACGTTGCGGACCGAGGCCGGCGATAGCGGCATGGCGATCAGGCGCGAGATATTGCGCGAGCCGACGGGCTCACCGGTCGCGAGATAGCTTTCGACAATTTGGCGAAAGATGTCGCGGGAACGCTCGTTGAGCTGGGCAAGGCCTGCGCGCGGCGCGATCAGATGGATCGGATCGTGATGGGCCACAGACGGTAACTCCTCTCAGATACTCATAATTTGTCCATCCCCGGGGGTTCTGACAAGCGTGGCGTTCGCGGATCGAAAATCGGGGGTGAACAAGGCTGTGATCTTCCCCCTTGCCGCCCACCCTCGCCCCACCTACAAGCACCGCGAACAGCCCTACACCTGCGAGTTTTTGGAGGATTTCCCATGCGGCCAAGCCGCCGTGCGCCCGACGAATTGCGCCCCGTGACGCTGGAGCGCGGCGTGGTCAAATATGCGGAAGGCTCCTGCCTGGTGAAGTTCGGCGACACCCATGTGCTGGTCACCGCCACCCTGGAAGACCGCCTGCCGCCCTGGCTGAAGGGCCAGGGCCGCGGCTGGGTCACCGCCGAATACGGCATGCTGCCGCGCGCACCCTCCGAACGCACCCGCCGCGAAGCCTCCGCGGGCAAGCAGAGCGGCCGCACGGTCGAGATCCAGCGTCTGATCGGCCGCTCGCTTCGCACCATCGTCGACCTCGAAGCGCTCGGTGAGCGCCAGATCACGGTGGATTGCGACGTGCTGCAGGCCGACGGCGGCACCCGCACGGCCTCCATCACCGGCGCCTGGGTCGCGCTCGCCGATTGCATCAACTGGATGAAGGCGCGCAACATGATCAAGGCCAACGTGATGCGCGACAACGTCGCCGCCATCTCCTGCGGTATCTACAACGGCACGCCGGTGCTCGATCTCGACTATGCCGAGGATTCGGAAGCCCAGACCGACGCCAATTTCGTCATGACCGGCGATGGCCGCATCATCGAGGTGCAGGGTACGGCGGAACGCGAGCCGTTCACGGAAGGCGAGTTCCTGGCGCTGATGGGGCTGGCGCGCAAGGGCGTCGCGCGTCTCGTGGACTTGCAGAAACTGGCCGTGGCGTAGTCAATAGGCCCATGCACCGCCGAATCACCGGAAAGCTCGTGATCGCCACCCATAATCCCGGCAAGCTCGCCGAGATGCGGGAGCTTTTGGCGCCCCACGGCGTCGAGGCAGTGTCGGCCGGCGAGCTCGGCCTGTCCGAGCCCGACGAGACCGGCAACGATTTCCGCAGCAACGCCGCGATCAAGGCGATCGCGGCGGCGCAGGCGACCAGGCTTCCCGCCTTCGCCGACGATTCCGGCATCGTGGTCGATGCGCTGGACGGCGCGCCCGGCATCTACAGTGCCCGCTGGGCCGGCCCGACCAAGGACTTCAACGCGGCGATGGCGCAGATCGAGCGCCTGCTGCAGGAGCGCGGCGCCACCACGCCCGCAAAGCGCACCGCGCATTTCGTCTCCGCACTCTGCGTCGCCTGGCCCGACGATCATCTCGAAGAGGTCGAGGCGCGCGTCGACGGCACGCTGGTCTGGCCGCCGCGCGGCACCGCCGGCTTCGGCTACGATCCGATGTTCCTGCCCGAGGGATATGATCGCACCTTCGGCGAGATGGAGAGCATCGAGAAGCACGGGCTGCCGCCGCTCGGCCTCGGCCTGTCGCACCGCGCCCGCGCCTTCGTGAAACTGGCGGAGATCTGCCTTGAGCCGCGCTAGAGCGTCTTCGAGCGAAGTGGATCCCGGTTCGCGCCAGGAAAACGCGCCAAAACAGGAATCCAAAGCCTTCGGCGTCTACGTGCACTGGCCGTTCTGCCTGTCGAAATGTCCCTATTGTGACTTCAACAGCCACGTCCGCCACGCCGCGATCGACGAAGCCCGCTTCGCCTCGGCCTTCGCGCGCGAGATCGCTGCGACCGCCGAGCGCGCGCCCGGGCGCGAAGTGACCTCGATCTTCCTCGGCGGCGGCACGCCGTCGTTGATGCAGCCCGCAACCGTCGGCGCGGTGCTCGATGCCATCGCCAAGCACTGGACCGTTGCAGGCGACGTCGAGGTCACGCTCGAAGCGAATCCCACCAGCGTCGAAGCCACGCGCTTCGCCGGCTATCGCATCGCCGGCGTCAATCGCGTCTCGCTCGGCGTACAGGCGCTCGACGATGTCTCGCTGAAGGCGCTCGGACGCCTGCACAGCGCGCGCGAGGCGCTCGATGCCGTCGCCATCGCGCGCCGCTCGTTCGAGCGCTATTCGTTCGACCTGATCTATGCCCGGCCCGACCAGACGCCGGCGATGTGGGCCGACGAGCTGCGTCTTGCGATCAGCGAGGCGGCGGAGCACCTGTCGCTCTATCAATTGACGATCGAGGAAGGCACGCCGTTCTTCGGCCTGCACCAGGCCGGCAAATTGAAGACGCCGGATGAAGCGATCGCGCGCGCGCTCTACGACGTCACGCAGGAAACCTGCGACAGGCTGGGGCTACCCGCCTACGAGATCTCCAACCACGCGCGACGCGGCGCCGAGTGCCGGCACAATCTGGTGTACTGGCGCGGCGAGGAATATGCCGGCATCGGTCCCGGCGCGCACGGCCGCCTCGACATCGACGGCGTGCGGTACGCCACCGCCACCGAGAAGCGTCCCGAGGCCTGGCTGATGCGGGTCGAGACCAACGGCCATGGCGTCGTCACCGACGAGCTCCTCAACAGCGAGGAGCGCGCCGACGAATTCCTGCTGATGGGCTTGCGTCTCACTGAGGGCATCGACCCCGAGCGTTACCGGGCACTCTCAGGCCGCCCGCTCGACCCCAAGCGCATCGCGCTGCTGCGCGAGGAAGGCGCGATCACCGTGGATCCGACCGGCCGCCTGCGCGTCACCAGCAGCGGATTCCCGGTGCTGGATGCGGTGGTCGCGGATCTCGCGGCGTAGTTCTTTCCCTCGCCCCGCTTGCGGGGCGAGGGAGCGCATCTCACTACGCCCCAAAGCTCTTCGGCGAGCCCGCGACCGCGACGCCGCCGCCCTGCGTCACCTTCATCACCGCGAGCCCGCGCTCATTGGTGCCATCCGCGCGGAAGCGGAACAGGCCGTCGATGCCGGCAAAGCCGGAAGGATTGGTCAGCACATCGGACGAAAAGCGCGCATTGCCCTGCGTGCGCGCGAGCGCGGCGACGAGGGCGACGGCGTCGTAGGCGAGCGTCGCGGTGCGGACCGGCTCCGCACCGTATTTGGTGCGATAGCGGCCGGAAAAGGCGCGGAAGCCGGCCGGATCCGGCGCGGCATAGAGGCCGCCTTGCAGGTTCGCATTCGCATAGACGCGCGGATTGTCCCACAGGCCGGTGCCGAGCAGCTGGATGTTGCGCAAATTCGCGCCCGCGGCGGTCATCGCATCCGCCACCGACACGACGGCATCGCCATCATCGGCAATGAATAATCCATCCGCGCTGCCGAGCTGCTGCGCCACGGTGCGCGCCGGCGTGGCGCGATCGGCGCCGTATTTCTCGAAGGCGACGATGCGTCCGCCGCGCCGCGGCACCGCCACCTTCACGGCGGCCTCGACGACATTGCCATAGGCGTTGTCGGGCACGAGCACGGCGAGGGAGCGCTTTCCGATGCTGGCGGAATATTCGACGATGCGATTGACGTCGGACTCCGGCAGAAAGCTGAGCAGATAGACGCCGCGGCCCGCGATGCTGGAATCGGTCGAGAAGGCGATCACCGATATGCCGCGCGTGCGCGCGACTTGCGCCACCGCCGGCACCGATTGCGCGAACAGCGGCCCCAGGATGATCTCGGCGCCCTCGTCGACGGCCTGCTGCGCGCCGGCCTGCGCGCCCTGCGGGCTGCCATTGTCGTCCTTGATCAGCAGCTGGATGTTCGGGTTCTGGAACTCCGCCAGCGCCATCTCGGCGGCGTTGCGCATGGATTGCGCGGCCAAGCCGGCATTGCCGGCGGCCGAGAGCGGCAGGATCACGGCGACCTTGACGCCGCCGGTGCCGGCGGTCGCCGCCTGCTGCGGGGGACCCGCCGGCTGGGCCGGCGGTGCGGAACTCGAGAACGGGTTGGAGAACTGGCTGAGACTCTGCTGCACGCCGGCACAGGCCGACAGCAGGGGGGCTCCGAGCAACAGGCCGAGCGCGCTCCGGCGGGTCGCCCCTGACGAGCGGGACCCCGGAACGGGAGACTTAGGATAACGCGGGCCCACCATGGCAGCTTCTCTTCTGACCTGCCGTCGCCGACCGGTCACGGTATTCGTTCCACGACACAGGCCGCGGATTCACGCATATTGTCGGCAAATAGTTAACCAAAACAAAAGGATAATGACCGCTTAACGCGGCCGCCTTCCTGTCCCGGCAGCTGTTCGCCGTCGCTCATTCAGCATCAAGGCGGCGTTTCCGTCGCGAATATGGCGCGAAGGCCCTCACTCCCTCGCGGCGTGATCCCGACCGATCACATTCCCGTCCGTCCCTCGCCCCTCACCCAGTACGATCTTTGGGCACGATCTTTTTCGGTGAGCCGGTTCCCAGCCCTGCGGATCGTGCCTAAGTTGACTTCATTATGCGCGCAAAGCCGGCCCCGATAAATACGCCTGAAGCTCAAGACGCCGCCTCGCGCGGCTTCTCCATCGATGCCCATCGGATCACGGCGCCGAAGGCGGCGCCGGGCCTGCATCTGGTCGCAACCCCGATCGGCAATCTCGGCGACATCACGCTGCGTGCGCTCCAGACCCTCGCCGGCGTCGACGTCATCGCCTGCGAGGACACCCGCATCACGCGGCGCCTGACCGAGCGCTACGCCATCGCGGCGCAGCTCAAACAATATCACGAGCACAACGCGGAAGCCGCCCGGCCAAGAATCCTGGAGGCGCTAGGACAGGGCGGCTCGGTCGCGCTGGTCTCAGACGCCGGCACGCCGCTGATCTCCGATCCCGGCTTCAAGCTGGTGCGCGAGGTCTGCGCCGCCGGCCACGCGGTCTATACGCTGCCCGGCCCGTCCTCGGTCCTGGCCGCGCTGTCGGTTGCGGCGCTGCCGACCGACCGCTTCTTCTTCGAAGGTTTCTTACCGGCCAAGTCCGCCGCGCGCCGCGCGCGCCTTGCCGAGCTCGCGCGCATCGACGCGACGCTGGTGATGTTCGAGTCGGGGAATCGGATGCAGGCCACCTTGACCGATCTCGCCGAGATCATGGGTGAGCGGGATGCCGCGGTCTGCCGCGAGCTGACGAAGCTGCACGAGGAGGTCAGGCGCGCGCCCGTCGCCGAGCTCGCGCGACAAGCGGACGCGCCGGAGACGCGCGGAGAGTTCGTGCTGGTGATCGGCCCGCCCGCCGCGGACGCCGAGGTGCTGACGATGGATGCGCTCGATGGTCTCTTGCGCGAGCAGCTGGCCGCGCACAGCGTCAAGGATGCCGTGGCGCATGCCGTCGCGCTCTCGGGCCGGCCGCGCCGCGAGGTCTATGCCCGCGCGCTCGAGCTCGCCAAGATTCTGCACAAGGATTCGCGGAGCTGCGATGGCGAAGACTGAGATCCCAAGGGAACCGAAGGTCGCCTCGCCCGAGCGCGTCGCCGCGTTCCAGACCGGCATCTCCGCGGAGAGCCGCGCCGCCGCCTATCTCATGGCCAAGGGCTATCGCATCCTCGCCAAGCGCTACCGCACGGCACATGGCGAGATCGACATCGTGGCGCGCCGCCGCAACCTGATCGCCTTCGTCGAGGTCAAGGCACGCGCAACGCTGGACGATGCCGCCTTTGCCGTGACGCCGCGCCAGCAGCAGCGCATCATCGATGCCGCGCAAGGCTGGCTCGTAGCGCATCCCGAGCATGCCGAATTCGAATTGCGATTCGACGCCATGCTGATTGCGCCGCGCTCACTTCCGCGCCATGTGTTGGCGGCATTCGACGCCTCGACCTGAAAGGCAGACCATGAAACTGAACGTCGCCGTCCAGATGGATCCCATCGCCCGCATCAACATCAAGGGCGATTCCACCTTCGCGCTGCTGCTGGAGGCGCAGAAGCGCGGCCATGGCCTGTCCTATTACACGCCCGACAAGCTCTCGATGGTCGGCGAAGAGCTCGTCGCCCCCGTTCAGCTCCTGACCGTGCGCGACGAGCCCGGCAACCATTTCACGCTCGGGGAGCCGAAGCGCGAGGCGCTGAACGGCTTCGACGTGGTGCTGCTGCGCCAGGATCCACCGTTCGATCTCGCCTACATCACCTCGACGCATTTCCTGGAGCGCATTCATCCGAAGACGCTCGTCGTCAACGATCCCGCCTCGGTGCGCAACGCGCCGGAAAAGCTGTTCGTGATGAATTTTCCACAGCTGATGCCGCCGACGCTGATCTCGCGCGACCTGGATGAGATCAACGCGTTCCGCGACAAGCACGGCGCGGTCGTGATGAAGCCGCTGCACGGCCATGGCGGCGCCGCGGTGTTCCGCGTGATGCCGCAGGACATGAATTTCGGCTCCCTGTTCGACATGTTCTCGGTGACGTTCAGGGAGCCCTGGGTGATCCAGCAGTTCATCCCCGAGGTAAAGCACGGCGACAAGCGCATCATCCTGGTCGACGGCGAGTTCGCTGGCGCGGTCAACCGCGTGCCGGCCGCCGACGACCTCCGCTCCAACATGGTGCGCGGCGGCGCGGCGCAGGAGACCGAGCTCACCCCGCGCGAGCGCGAGATCTGCGCCACGGTCGGCCCGGCGCTACGCGCGCGCGGCCTGTTGTTCGTCGGCATCGACGTCATCAACGGCAATCTCACCGAGATCAACGTGACCTCGCCCACCGGCATCCGCGCCATCGCGCGCCTCGGCGGGCCCGACGTCGCCGCGAGGATCTGGGACGTGATCGAGCAGAAGCGGAAGAAGTAAAGCTCTGCTTGTAGCCGGACGGCGCACGCGACCACCAAACGTGCACTAACCACCCATTCACCATAGCGCCCGGCGTCACATCCCGTGTGCGCCCTTCGCATTACGTGAATCTACGGGGGCGCTGGCCGACTCGATAACGCCGCGTTCACCATCTGCCGAAAACCCGCATTGTGACGGGCCATCACGTTCGGCCTCGCAACACCCCTTATACTTTTACTCCCTACTCATCGACGCATGGGGCCCGCCAGGTGCGGTTCGAGTGCCCCGCGTATGAGTAAAAGCGTATGAACACCGCACGCATTGTCGTTCTCGTCATCGCGCTGGGCGCCGGCGGCGTCGCTGCTTATCTGGCGAGCGGCTATCAAAATGCACCCGCGCCCGTCGCTGCCGTCGCCGAGAAGCTGCCGACGGTCGAGGTTCTGATCGCGAAGAACGACATTCAGCTGGGCCAGGCCGTGAAGCCCGACGACCTGCAATGGCAGTCCTGGCCGGCCGCGACCGCGAGCAGCGCCTTCATCCGCCGGGACGCCAGGCCCGACGCTCAGACCCAGATCGTCGGCTCGATCGCTCGCGTTCCCCTGATGCAGGGCGAGCCGATCCGCGAGCAGAAGCTGGTCAAGGCCGAAGGCTCCGGCTTCATGGCCGCGATCCTGCCCTCCGGGATGCGCGCCGTTTCCACCGAGATTTCCGCCGAGACCGGCGCCGGCGGCTTCATCCTGCCGAATGACCGCGTCGACATCGTGCTGACCCGCCGGCTGAAGAGTCCCGATGCCGCCAATGGCGGCAACGACCTCATCCTGTCCGAGGTCATCCTGAGCAACATTCGCGTGCTCGCGATCGACCAGGCGCCGAAGGAAAAGGACGGCCAGAACGCGGTGATCGGCAAGACCGTCACGCTCGAACTCAAGCCCGACCAGGTCGCCACGCTGTCGGCCGCGCGTCAGGGCGGCACGCTGCAGCTTGCACTGCGAAGCATCGTCGATGCCAACGCGGTGGAGACCACGGTCGAGGACCAGGGCGCCAAGCGCACCGGCGGCGTCAACGTCATCCGCTACGGCGTGCAGACGCGGCAGCTAACGTCACAGAAGTGATGGGGACACCATGAACTACGGGGATGATCGGACGGCGCTGCGCATTCGGGGGAAGCGCGCGCGCTCGTTCTGGACGGGGGCGATGCTGATGCTGGGGCTGTTCGCGACGCCCGACTGCGTCAGCGCCGCGGAGGCGGCGGTCGGCGATCAGGTGCCGATGCAGGTGCCGGATCTCGGCGTGTCGTCGGTCGCGACGATCGCGCCGGCGAGGACGCGTTTTCTCTCGCTTGGTATCGGCAAATCTGTCGTCATCGACCTGCCCCGAGAGGTCAAGGACGTGCTCGTCGCCGACCCCAAGATCGCCAATGCGGTGATCCGCTCGGCCCAGCGCGCCTATATCATCGGTGGCCAGGTCGGCCAGACCAACGTCGTGTTCTTTGCCGCCGACGGCCAGCAGGTCGCCTCCTATGACATCGCGGTGAAGCGCGATCTCAACGGCATGCGCACCGCCCTGCGCCAGTCGCTGCCGGGCGTGCAGATCGAAGGCGTCGGCGACAGCGTGATGCTGACCGGCTCGGTCTCGAGCCCGGTCGAGGCGCAGCAGGCCGGCGACGTCGCCGCCAAGCTGGTCGGCGGACCGGAGAAGGTCGTCAACAACATCGTCGTGCGCGGCCGCGACCAGGTGATGCTCAAGGTCGTCGTCGGCGAAGTGCGCCGCGACATCGTCAAGCAGCTCGGCGTCGATCTCAGCGCCAGCCTGAACGCCGGCACGGCGGTCGTGAACTTCAACAACTCCAACCCGTTCTCGGTCTCTGGCGGCCCGATCGTCGGCAGCAACGGGCTCGGCGTCGCCGGCCTCGCCAAGGGCGTCGCCACCGTCAGCGCCACCATGCGCGCAATGGAGAGCGCGGGCGTCATGCGCACGCTCGCCGAACCGAGCCTGACGGCGATCTCGGGCGAATCCGCCACCTTCATCGCCGGCGGCGAATTCCCGATCCCCGCAGGCTATTCCTGCGATCCGGTCACTCACGTCTGTACCACCCAGGTCACCTACAAGAAGTTCGGCATCTCCCTGAACTTCACCCCGGTGGTGCTGAGCGAGGGCCGTATCAGCCTGCGCGTGATGACCGAGGTCTCGGAGCTGTCGAATACGAATTCGATCACGTTGACGCAGGCGGTGTCCTTGAACACGAGCAACTCGATCACCATTCCCTCGATCCAGCCCCGCCGCGCCGAGACCACGCTCGAAATTCCCTCGGGCGGCTCGATGGCGATGGCCGGCCTGATCCAGCAGCAGACCAAGCAGGCCATCAACGGCCTGCCCGGCGTCGACCAGGTGCCGATCATCGGCGCGCTGTTCCGCAGCCAGGACTTCGTCAACAACGAGACCGAGCTGATGGTGATTGTGACACCCTATGTGGTGCGCGCGGTCGCGCAGAAGGAATTGTCGCGGCCCGACGACGGCTTCGCACCGGCCTCCGATTCGCAGACGGCGCTGCTTGGCCGCATGAACCGTCTCTACGGCATCGCGCGCCGCGTCGATCCGATCAACGGCGCGCCCGGCGATTTCGGCTTCATCATCGACTGAGGCGTACGGTTTGGGGACCGGGGCAGGACATGGGGCAAGAGGGGACCGGGCGATGACGACAACATCTGCCGATCGACGTCGCAATTTGCGGATCGCGCTGGCATTGACGGGTCTCTCCGTCGTGCTCGGCGCCTGCAACACCACAGGCGATATCATCACCCAGACGGTGCCGACCGACTATCGCCAGCGCCATCCGATCGCGGTGCAGGAGGGCAAGAAGTCGATCGTGATCTTCGTCGGCAAGGCGCGGGGCGGTCTGTCGGCCGCGCAGCATTCGGACGTCGCCGGCATCGCGCAGGACTGGGTGCGCGAAGGCACCGGCTCCGTGGTCGTCGACGTGCCCGTCGACAGCGCCAATTCGCGCGCGGCCGCCGCAACCTATCGGGAAATCCATTCCGTGCTGGCAGCCGGCGGCGTGCCGTCGCGGGCCATCGTCCAGCATCCCTATCGTCCCGAGGATCCCGGATTGCTGCCGACCATTCGCCTCAGCTATTCGAAGATCGCGGCGGTCGCGGGCCCCTGCGGGCTGTGGCCGGAAGACGTCGGCCCCTCGATTCTCGATCCCGGCTACAACGAGAACCGGCCCTATTTCAATCTGGGCTGCGCCAGCCAGCGCAATCTCGCGGCGATGATCGACAACCCCGCCGATCTCGAGCAGCCCCGGTCCGAGACGCCGGCCTATACCGCGCGGCGCGACATCGCCTTCGAGCGCTATCGCAAAGGCATCGCGATCACGTCTCCCCATCCCGAGGCCGACAAGGCCAAACTCAGCGATACCGGCAAATGACAGGGCTCCACGACGAAGACGCGGACGATCCGCAGCACCCCGAGGAACACATTGCGCCCGTTCCTCGCATCTCGGTGCAGGCGTTTTGCGAGACCGAGCAGACGCTCAAGGCGGTGACCGCGGCCGGGCAGGACCGCCGGCTTGCCAAGGCGCATCTCACCGCCAAGGACGGCGGCCTTGCCGCGGCGATCGAAGTCTATGCATCGATGCCGACGCCGAACGTCATCGTGATCGAATCCGACGGTACGCGGGACATCCTCGAAGGGCTCGACGACCTCGCCGGTGTCTGCGACCCCGGCACGCGCGTGGTCGTGATCGGCAATCCCAACGACACTGCGCCCTATCGCGAGCTGGTGCGCCGTGGCGTCAACGACTACGTGGTCGGACCGGTCGAGACCCTCGACGTCGTCCGCTCGATCTGCAGCCTGTTCTCGGCCTCCGAGGCCATCATCACCGGCCGCGTCATCGCAGTGGTCGGCGCCAAGGGTGGCGTCGGCGCTTCCACCGTCGCGCACAACGTGGCCTGGACCATCGCCCGCGACCTTTTGCTGGATTCGGTCGTGATCGATCTCGACCTCGCCTTCGGCACCGCGGGGCTCGACTACAACCAGGACCCAGTGCAGGGCATTGCCAACGCGGTGCTGTCGCAGGACCGGCCGGACACGGCGCTGCTGGAGCGCCTGCTCGCCAAATGCACTGACCGCCTCAGCCTCCTCGCTGCGCCTGCCGCCCTTGACCGCGTCTACGATTTCGGCGCCGAAGCCTTCGATGCCGTGTTCGACACGCTGCGCATGACCACGCCCTGCATCGTGCTCGACGTGCCCCACCAATGGTCGGGCTGGACCCGGCGCGCGCTGGTGAACGCCGACGACATCGTGATCGTCGCCGAGCCTGATCTCGCCAATCTGCGCAACACCAAGAACATGCTGAGCGTGCTGAAGGCGGCGCGACCGAACGACCGGCCGCCGCTGTACTGCCTCAACCAGGTCGGCATGCACAAGCGCGCGGAGATCGAGGTCAAGGCGTTCGCCAAGACCATGGAGAGCCAGCCGATCGCGGTGATACCGTTCGATTCGAAATTGTTTTCGACCGCGGCCAATAACGGCCAGATGATCGCGGAAGTCTCCAAGAGTCACCGCACCGCCGAGCTTTTTCAGAACATGGCGAACCGCCTCGCCGGCCGCGGCGAGGTGAAGAAGCCGAAGCGCTCGCTGCTCGAGCCGCTCTTGAAGAAGCTGAAGGGCCGGTCGAGCCGCGGATCAGCCCCGCATCGCAAAGCGTCGTAATCGCCATAGCGTTTTCGCGTCGCGAGAACGCGACGCGAAGAATGCAGGCGGCTGGCAGGTTACTTCTCGGCCCGCTGCTGCTGCTTCTTGGTCAGCAGCTGCCGCAGCGCCGCGACCTTGGCCGCGGCCTGGTCCGGCGGCAAATCTGCCTTGACGAGGATTTCAGCCTCGGCCTCTCGGCCTTGCAATCCCAGCACGAGCGCGAGATTGGCACGGATCCGCACATCGTTCTGATTGCGCTGATGAGCGCGTCCGAGCACCTGTTCGGCCCGCGTCAGGTCGTTCTGAAGCATGTAGGACAGGCCGAGATTGGACAGAACCTGCGGCTCGTCAGGCACGATCTTCAGCGCGCTCGCGTAATATTGCTGCGCCTCTTCATTGCGGCCAAGCTGATCGAGCGCGGCGCCCTGCGCCGACAGGATCCGCCAGTCGGGATCCTCAGGCGAATGCGCGCGGCCCAGAACGTCGAACGCCTGCTGGAAATTGCCGTTGTCGGCGAGCGCGCGGCCGTAGCCGGCAAGCAGGGCCTTGTTGCTGGGATGGGCGAGCACGGCCTGCTCGAGCACCGCGACCGCCTGGGCTCGCTGGCCGCTGGCACGCAGCGCCTTGCCGTATTCCAGCGCAATGGCGGGATCGCTGGGCTTGGCGCGATAGCGCTCGCGCAATGCGTCCATGTCCGGCTTCATGTCCGACCTGGCGTCGGCCTTGCTGACCGGTTCCGACTTGCCGCCGAGCGCGCCGGTGACGTCCTCGAGGCTCGTCGTTTGACAGCCGCCGAGGGCAAGCACGATGAGCGCGGAAAGCAGAAATCTCGCCGGGGGGAAGGCGAGAGACGAACGCTTGGACATACTCTGATCACTCGGCAACTGATCAGAGATGCTTACCGATTAACGCTAAAGTCCCGTTAAGGACGCGGCCTTGTTGAGGTCTAGTCGACGAATTCGGCGCCGAACTCACAGCCGATGCGCCAGCGCAGGCGGCATTGCCGGGAATAGTCCGGCGCGAAGATGATGGTGAATTGCGGCGGCACTTCCAGAAATTCCGCCACGACTTTCACCCCCCCGTCCGAGATATCCGTGATCGTGCAGTCCCTGGGCAGCGAGCCCGCGCCAAAATGAATCTTGGCGAGCCGGCTGCACACCCGACGTTCGCTTCTCCGGCGATTTACCAGCATTTTGCTTGTTCACTTGTTAGACCACGGCCCATCCCGCAGGCTAGGAGTAGCGGACATTCGTTGGGATGTGCTGAGGACAGAAGCTGGCATTCGAGACGTAATGTCGGTCAGACGTTTACGACTGGTTAGGACCTGCTCTGCCCTGCGCGAATGTTCCCGTATTGTTCTTGCGAAACGGGCCGGGCTCTGCTACCCCTAATTGTGCGTGAGGGCAGGCTGGTTCGAGCATGGTTCAGCGGGTTTCCACCGTCGCCTTTGAAGGGATCGAGGCCCGGGCGGTCGACGTGCAGGTGCAGGTCGCGCCCGGCCTGCCCGCCTTTGCGATGGTGACTAGAAATAACCCCGAGAGCGCTCCAGCTCAGGAATAATGAATCTCCGGAGCTATTGCTGCGGGCGCGTCGACCACGACGTAGTAAAAGCTGGGTATGGGATGAACGGCAGAACTTTTACTATCATCGCCATGATTCACTGGTAGCCCGAGTGCGATCGACGAATGGGCAAGATCGGAGAAGCGCGTCGTACAACCTGATTGCGTCCGGCGAGGGAGCGGCCAATATCTCGAGTTCGTCGAATTCCGGAAACCGGGTCTTGAGGCTTTGCACGATTTTCCTGACAGGTTTGGTCGGGGGAGTCGAATTTCTGGTGAACGGAGCGTTGGGCTTGGCCGCATTGTTGACATCGCTGACCTTCACGGGCTCGCCTGCTGCCAGAAACCCAACTTCATTCAGCACCGCAGCAAATTCCTTGGCCGTCATGGCCTGATACGGAGCAAAGCCGGCCAGACCCCTCTTGAACGCCCGGCATATATCGCGCTTGAGCCTTCTGATGTCGCCGTTCTTGCTGCTCATGTATCGCCCCATACCTGGCGCAAGCGACGATGCTGTATCAAAGAAGTCCGCGAACTCCGCGAAATCGTTCGTCGTCTTCAGGCAGATCTTTGTCTTGCCGTAGAAATCATTCCACACGGATCGAACCTGCTTGAATTCCGCTGCAGATTTCCACGGTTCCGTGCTGAAGACGAGGTGCGTCTTCGGGCCAGCTCCCAACGGCTTGATCCCCTCAACCTCGGTCATTCCTGCTGCATACGGCTTCCGCTTAAAATCGAATTCCATGCTGATGTGCTTCCTGGCCTTCTTCCCAACGAGGTCAGCATTGAAGAGAAGCATTTCGCGCACGCTCGTGAAATAATCCAACTCGATCTTGTGCTCCGCATTGCGTCGAAAGAATAGCTCGGTGATGTAGTCGTTCTGCTCGTGCACTTCCGTACAATGAACGGGCGCCTTGATGCCTGCCTTGGCCAGAACGTAACGTTCGCTCTTCACGGTCTCATCACCTGGCTGGATAGTTGCTTGGCCGCGCGTGCGCCAACCGAGCACCTGACGAACGCGATGCTTTTCTGAAAGTACCTCAGGATCACCTTTGAGCGCCTCGCGGGCATCCGAAAACCTCTTAGAGATTGGCCCGCTCTTGGCGAACTCAATCTCCTGCTCACTCGCGTTCGTGAGGAAGCCATCCGTCGTCACGCTGAAAACCATCTTGTCAGCCGGAATCCGGTTCATGATCTCGCCGACGACAGCGCGCACGAACGATGTGATGTACGATGCATAGAATGGGTTACTAATAGCGCTCTCACCGATGCGCTCGCCCCGGCGCTTGCGGAGACTGAACACGCGCTTCTCGCGAAGACCTTGCGCCGTCTTGCCATAACAAGAATTTGTCAGCTCTTTCCAGAAGGCATTTTCAATCTTTGTCGGCGCCTCATCGCGCTTCCGTATTGTCTCTTTGATGAAGTTGAAGAAGATTTTGTCGTCTTGATCCTGCGAAACTGCGACGCCGTTCTTGAGCGTTAATTGACAATCCAACTGTTGCGCCAACTCGATTTCTGGGCGAGCGCAATAACTGCGGCCGGACAGGGGGAAGATGATCCCGTTCTGCGTCCGCACAGGAAGTGTTGGATACCGTGTGTAATCTGGGAACTTGAAATCGACGCAGACGAATGCGGCATCGTTGCCACGCAAATCGTTTAGCGAAGCCAACGGTCTTATCGTACGCCAATTAAGACGGCCAATCGTGGCCATCGCGGTCGGATAAGCTCCTGTAAGGTCGTAGTCGTACCAATCGTCCTCAAAGCTCGGCCCGAACCACAACTGCTCATTCCGTCCGCCGTGATAGCATTCCGTTACGAAGTCGACGAACCAGCTGATCTCTTCGAGGTATGGGGTATGCTTCCATTTCCTGAATCCCTGCGTCTTCTCGTTCCAGACGACCTCGGTCACCTGCTCCTTACCTACCAACTCAGTCGGATCGCGCTTTGGCTCTTCCTGCTTCCATCCTTTGACGAGCAATTTCATTCCGATGCTCGACAGGGCGTTCGGCACAAAGTCCTCGCCGGTGACCTCTTGGTACATGTGCGTCAGCTTGAGAAAGTATTTTGCACTGATTTCGGCGTCGATCAGTGCGTATTCGCGGAAAGACTCCCAGTCGGTGTTCCGGAAGACCTTCATGTTCTTTTTCCAATGAAGCTCTTCCTCGTCATCGTCAGAGAGCTTGATCTTTTCCCGCTCAATTAATTTACCAATCTCGGCCAGACTCTTACGACCAGCTGGGGCAAGCAAAATTGTGTCGCGCACATAAATGCTGATATCGACGGGCTCTTTGTCACCGTCATCAAAGCTGATCTTTAGCGGAATCGGTGCTGATGCGGAGATCAGCGAGCTTCGAACATTCTGAAGACGCCAAAGAACCTGCTTGCTGTCATCGAAGGCTGGCAAGTCTGCTCGATTGTAGTGCGCCACCAAGATGATTGTTCGCGGAATCTGCTGCTTTTTCCTCGCTCCTAACGACAACGCATAAACAATGAACTCCGTTAAGGAGAGACGGTCGCCGTCTCTCGGGATGGCAACACCGTTCCACTCAACACCGTTACTGTTGATTGCATGGAATTGGTACGACACGACCTCGTACTTCGCCTTCCCTTCTTTGATCTCCTCGGTCTCAAACGTTTCTTTGGGTGATTGGTATTCCGTATCGAACCCGAGAACCAAGAATTCCGATCGCGCAACGTCCTTTATCGTCGTCCGCGGAAACGAGTACTCGAATTTGCGCCCTTTCGGGCGGTTACAAATATACGCGGTGTTGCTCGTCCCAAGGAAGGCGGCCTGAGTGTCCTTGGGCTTTTCAGAGCCCGCCTCATCTACCTTGCGCTTTTCTGGCGCTGGCTCGTCGGGTTCTGTCTCCTCCTCCTCAAGCTCGATAAAGTCTTCGTTGTCCATCGCACCCGCTCACACTTTTCAGCGAGTGTAGGGATTTCGTCGTCTGCTTGCCTCTGCTAAACGACTCTACCCACAGAGGAGTTAAGCATGTCATTCGAAGAGCGCTTCAAGAAGGATGTCCTGGCAAGGCTCGACCGAGCTGAAGCAGCCATTCCTGGCTATGAGTTCACCGCTATGCGCGATCTGATTGACAAGCAGGGTACTGTGATCACGGCGAAGCGGGTCCTAGACATCAATCATGTTGAGCAGATGCAATCTGGCTTGGAGAAATTGGCGCAACACGATCTGTTGGACTGCTCGATCGAACAGGCCGCCGTCGACCATGACTCGAGCGGGGCATTCACGGTGGAAGAGATTGACGTTGCCAAGACCCGGCTCATGATCATGCGTCGGAAGATGAGGAAATGACGTGGCCTACACTGTCGTGTGCTCTTATTCCATTGCTCTGAAGGGACCTATCCCAGGCTCAGGAGGCGGCGCCAACATGATCATAGTAAAATGGCTTGAAGGCGACAGCCAAGGGTACAACGATCATTTGCCTGATAATTGTATGCGGGTCACCAGTGCCTTGGTCGAGCACGCGGTCGTTGGTCCTAAAGGTTGGATCCGGATTGGAAGGTGCTCAGTGACTGTCGACAGGAAGCTTGTCACCTTCGACTATTCTGGCGAACACAAGGCATGGAACACGGCGCAAGACTTCTACATTGGCCAAATGAGGTTTGAGTTCGCTAACGCCCGTCGAACTGGCGTGCCTCTTGTTCTCTGGAAGGACGATGGGGAACATGAGGACTTTCAGCCAGGCTTCGCTGTAGCCGAACTCTGCGAGGATCCGGTAGACGAGTTGAAATCCGCTCCCGAGGGTGATGCTCAGTTCAAGGCGCATGTTCAGCGAGAAAGAAGTGCTGCTCTTCGAGAGGAAAAACTCCTCAACGAGCTAGCTACTAAGGGGGCCGTGCGATGTGAAGCATGTTCAGCCGACCTCGTGGCGCAATATGGCAAGCATGGCTTAGCGGGTTATGAGGTTCACCATCGGAAGCCCATCGCAGATGGATCGCGAGAGACTTACCTCAAAGACTTGGCCGTCTTGTGCGCCAATTGCCACCGCGTCCTACACCGCACGAAACCAATCCAGGGCGTTCACAATTTTGCAAAGCTGATACGCCGCCACCAGGGTTCCGTCAGGGGGCTTGCTAAATCCGGTCTGGTTCGGGTCAAACGATGCTGATGCATTAAGTTCGTGTAGGAAAAAACGGACTGATGTTGAGCAAAGGTTAGTTGATAATGAGCGTCTTGAACGCCCAACTCGAAAAGCTTCTCGCAAATGCCGAGCGCATCAAGACTGACGAATTCACAATGGTGATCGATGATTACCGAGATCTTTTCGTCAGTCATTCACTTCGACTTAGGCCATCGGTCAACTCGATCAGTCTTGTCAGTTGCTCAATTCTGGCTCCTCAGCTCGGCTTTTCGAGTATAACGAGCGGCTCCGCCTTACGAAGCAAGCTCGCTGCTCTGAAGGAGGGCACTTTGAGCCTTAAAGCTCCAGCCCGCCCGACTCCGGAGAAGTCTGTCCAGTCGTGGCTGATTTCTCAAGCTATGCAGAATGCTGGTCGGATCAAGTCAGTTGAGGATGCTCTCGGCGATGGCCATTCCTATTGGTACGTGTCGGACGAAATCGCACTCAATGGGTTGGACGAAACCAACCACGAGAAAAAGCGTGAACGGATCGTTGCCGACATGCTGTTGATGCGCAAGAGCAGCAAAGGCGACTGCGAAATTGTGAACGTCGAGCTGAAGTCTAACCGTAGCACCGAGACACACAGCCAGATCCTCAAGTTTTGGCAGTTCATGGGGCCCGATCAGTTCAACCTTTGGCGTGAGTTTGCCGAGACCATGTTGGACACGGGCCCCGATCGCTGGAAGGATGTCAACGGCAGCAGAGGGATTGTGATCTGGCCCGGAGCGTTGAGCCAATCAAGACCAAATGAGCGCACGGCCAAGCTAGTAAGCCAGTATAGATCGAAGGGTATCGAGACGATCTGCTATTCCGGTGCGGAGTATGTTTTTCAAACCGAACCTTCGTGTGAGCGGCCTGGACCATGACCCAAGTTCATTACTTTCCGCGATACTCCCAGCGAGAGAACTTCGAAACCAACAATACGCTTCTGCTCCTACACCGACTTTACGATTTCAATCGCTTTCGGTTCGAGAGGCTTCTCTCAGTGCTGCTCCGTGAGGCTGCAACTGATGCGGGCAGTACAATAGGGCTGGGCCTTCAGATAAAGCAGCAGGTTGGCACGGGTTCGAGCGTAATCGACGGCTATCTTTATCAAGAACCATTCCGGATCGGGATTGAGACTAAGCGGAGTACCGCTGGCTTCTATGCCGACCAACTTCACCGCCACTTGGACGGCTTCACGCACTCGAGCGGGGGATTTCTTTTTCTACTCAGCCCCGAGCGAATCGACTTGTCTGGGGCGTCATGGGAACCTCTCAAGGCCACGGCAACTGAGCGAGGCGTTGTCCTCGTGCCTGTCACGTTTGAGGACATGATTGCGGCTGCTCGCAGCTGCCTCAACGACTATGATGAGGAAATGCACGCGCTGGTCTCTGACTACGAGGACTTTTGCAGTGGGGAGGGTCTACTACCGATCGACAGGTGGACCTTGTTTGTACCCCCCTGCGGCCGCTCTCGCGAGATTAACATCGCTCAGCGGCTCTATTTCTGCCCCGCAGCCTGGTCACGCAGAAAGGCAAAATATATTGGCATCTACTATGACAAAGCCGTTCGTCATATTGGCTCGATTGCCAAGATTGTCGAATGCGAGATTAGAGACGGCGAGGTTCTAAACGAAACGGTTCTGCTGACCGACAGTGAGCGCGAACGAATTGTCGAAGCAACCCGGTTGGCCCGAGATCAGCAGGATTGGGACATAAGCAAAGATAATCAGTTCTTCTTATGCGATCAGATGCACGAAACGTTATTCACCAAGTCTGATCCTGGCGGAATCATGGGTCATCGGTACTTCGATGTTCGAGAATACCTCACTGCGCCTGTGCCAGATCAGGCTGTAGGAATCGCTCAAGGTCTGCGAGGACGCAATTGGTGAGCGAGCACGGTGTCAGTGACGTGCTACTTCCTCGCCTCTACGAGCGAGACATCGACGTTCTGATCCAGGAGGAACTTCTCTTTAATGAGAGCGTACGATACCTTTTCAGCAAAGCTCTTAAACTTCCCCATCCGATTCAGATAGACCGGTGCGCTCTGTCGGTATCCGACAGTACCGGGGAGACTGATATTTACGCTCGGTTTTCATGTGGCGAGCTGCGAGGAGCGCTGCTGATCGAGAACAAGATTGACGCCGCATTTCAGCCAACCCAGCCGGAACGATACCGCAAACGTGCAGCACTCCTGTCATCACAGCTTGGGGTAAAGGTGTATTGCTGTCTCATTGCTCCGGCTGCCTATGATGTCTCACGTTCCGGCAGCAGCTTCGACGCAGTCATCACATACGAACGGATTGCCGATGCCATCGCTACTCAGGCGGATGCCAGGTCCGAGCACCGTGCGAAGCTTATCCAGCACGCTATCAGCCTTGCACGGCGCTCTTATGTGGCGGTTCCCTCAGACGAAGTTACCCACATGTGGGGCCGGGTTTATGAGATCGCGTCTGCCTCGTACCCCGATCTCAAGATGAAGCCACCAGGGACAAAGGGAAGCGACTCGGTCTGGATATCTTTCAAAGCCAGCCTTCCGCCGAACGTCACGATAGACTGGAAGATCACAAAATCGGTGGTGGCCCTTTCATTCTGGCCGTCCTCTTCGCAGAAGCCCGTTCCCGGGCTTGATCTAACTGAGTTAGGTGCCTTTGCCGATAAGACCGGCAACACAGTACTAATCCGCATTGGTGTCTCGAGCCCGCCAGCCAAATGGGTGGACGCAACCGATGGCCAGATACACGAAGCGCTGACGGCGGCTGCCAGCCTATTGAAATTTTATCACACTACTCCGACAGCTTTCGCTTAAGAGAGCCATCGTTATCGTTGGTGTCCAAGACCGATGCCGAGCGCCAAAGCCTTCTGCCTCAATGATCCTTCGCTACGCTTCATCAGCTTCGATATCTTGGTAACTGGCGTACGAGATTTTGAATGAGCTTTGAGTAATTTGATGTCGGCTGTTGAGTAAGCCTTTCGTACCCGCTTTACGGTTTTTGATTTCCTCGCCAATTGTCGTCTCCATTAATAGCCTGAAGGCGCTTGAATAGCAGCCGCCGACGATTGTTCAATCTCAAAGACTCGCTTCGCTCGATTACATTCAATTGACTTGGCTTGCCGATCAGGTTTCTCTCTGCGACGGTGCCCTCGTACTCTGCGGCGCTTCCATCGGAGTGCCTATACCTATTCCATCGGAGTACAGTTAGCTATTAAAGCGTCCCGACACGGAGACGCTCTTCGCACTGTACAAGATGATCGGTTGCCTGAGAGGGGCCTTTCGCCCAGCAATCACAGTTGGCAGTTGGTCCAATCTATGGAGTCAAGCAGCGACCGCTTCTGTCGCAGCTTTAGGAGGTAGTCAGTCCATCCGGAATCGGACCGGTCCTGGATATGTACCTCGTGATAGCCGAAATCTGTTTTCGGCCATTGGTCTCGGATGATCGCCCTGAAACGCTCGAATGAGCAGTGGTATGGCCGCTCAAAGATGCAGTGGTAATGCAAACGATGGTCGGCACTCGTTTCCAACACGCAAATCATGCGCAATCGCTTGCCGTGGATCTTGGCTGCGCGACCGAGAACCCGATTTTCTAAGCGCACCCGAAATAACCGCAGGTTTTCAGAAGCTGCTATGTCGTCGGCAGCTCTCGCTCCCGCACGCTTCTTCATAGTCAGCGTCACAGCCACTGGATTATCGAATGGCACTGCGTCGATGAGATTTGCCAGAACGTCGCGCTCTTCCCGCCGTGCCGCAGGTTTCAGTATCTGATAGGCGGCCATCCACGGGCCTTCCTAAGACGGCAAAGCACACGCAATAGATAATGGCGTGACTTCTCGCTCACGATCATGACGGCGCTCTTAGGGCCGACCAGTTTGATCTTGCGCTCACCGTATTGAGTGAGTCCCAGCAGAAATACGCGATACTTTCCCTTGGATGACAGGCTGTACATGGCGCGACGCAAATCCATCAATTCAGCGAAGTCCGCCGGATCGTTCTCTCGAAGCCATGCGATCAGGTCAGTACTAATGGCGTTTTGGAGCTTCCGCTTGTATCTCGCCGAAGCTTTTGCGCCCAACGAAGGAGCCGGACGAAAACGCAACAGGAACTCAGCACGCGATACAGGGCGTTGGTCAGTTTCTGAGATCATGTTTGTGTTGTTCGCATTTAGATCGTTCATGGCAGCTCTCCTCGCTGGCGGAGAGCTGCCTCGTAGCTCTTCCGTTGCTCTTCAGTGTAAACGCGGGCTGGCCCCGCCGGCCCGTACGTCCCACCTCTCAAACCGCGTTCATGTTGAAGGTTGTTACCGCCATAACGATTCGTTGCCATCCCGCGAAGGTGCGAGGGATAGTTGCCAATAAGGCGTTCGTCGATTCTTGTGAGGTTTGGAAGGTTAAGAGCCGGATTATTCCAGCGTGTTGGCCTTTGAGCCATGATATCTCCGTTCGTGCGAATGGGAATGCAGCTTTGGCTGCCCGATGGAGATATTTAGACCGACTGGTTGATGACCTTCCGTGTTTGGGAGCATTATCGGTTGCTAAGGCTGAGTTTGCTCCAAACTATCCCTGCACGATAGTTTTCGTTTTACCGAAATGGCACTTGCGCCGTCGGGCAAAACAGTGGTTTATGGGGTGCTGGTAGTTGCCATAGGGAGCCAGCACCGTGACAGACGAAACGTCTTCAGAGCTATCGAAGATTGCTAAGCTCAATGGCGACTTCAGGAAGAATTACGGAACGCTGCTCGGTGCGTTTCTGTATCTGCGTTCGATTAGCGCCGCACGCGGACGTTCTTGGTCCTGGTCAGGTGTGATCTCTCTCGTTTGTTCCGTGGTCCTTGCTTGGCTGTCACAGCACGGATAAGTCTCGCTAGTCTTGCCGTAATCGCAGCAACCCTCGTCACCTGCTATGTCGGTCTGTCAATGAATCCCTCAGCTTGGGGCAGGGTCCTCCTTTTCACCAGTCGCAACGATTTGCAGCACCCCATCTGAAAGCGGCCTCTGTAGCGCTTTGGCTTCATCCCACGGTGCTCTGAGCCACACGTCGTATTCCTCGGGCTTTGTCAGGATGACTGGCATAGCCTTGGGATGAACCCGACCAACCTCCTCGTTAGGCTCGCAGGTGAGGAAGCCGAACACATCAGTGGTAACTTCGCCTTCTTTCGCCTTCCGGACACTCGTCCAGTTCGTCCAGAGACCGGCGAAGGCTACGAGGGGCCGTTCCTCGCTGAGCGCAAACCACACCGGCACCTTCTTTCCGTCGATAGTGCCGTACTCGCTGAACGACGTGAACGGCACTAAGCATCGGTGCTCGGGAACTAACCAGCGCTTCCAGTGCGCACTACTGACGTTCCGGATATTGGTGGTGCCGCTGTCGGGCTCCATCTTCAGGAGTTCTTTGAAGTCAACCGACTTGCCCTTCGATTGGAGCTTTTCGGCTCGCTTCTTGGTGGCATCCATCAATGCCTTCTGCGAAGACGGCATGCCCCACCGTGCCATGGCAATCTCTCGTCCATTCGAGGAGTTGCGGACGATCGGCGCGGGATAATCCGGAAAGATGCCTGGCATGCTCGGCAAGTTGCCGACGCTGCTATTGAGCGCCCCGAACAAGCGCCGAATCGCATCGACGTTTTTCGTCATCGAGTAGAGATTGCACATCCTCAGGTATCCTGATCGATCAGACGAGGCCGCTGCCCCAGCTGCAACAACGTCGTAGTTGGCCTGCGGCCAGCTTTGGCACACTTGCTACAACGAAGACGGCTGGCAAGATCGTGGACATGGGTTGTCGGCGGATGGCGCAAAGAGGCCAAGTCAATTTCTCGCTTCGTCTTGCAGCGAGAGCATTCGATTTCGAGCCATGCGTACCCACCATTCACCGCCTGGTCGATCGATGGCGAAGGATCGATCGGGCCACCGTCAGCCCACATGCGCTCGTTCCAGCTTTGGCAAAGAAGCTTGTCGGCGGTCTGGATTAGGGCCTCGCCTTTGGCCCGGGCTTCCGAGGATTGTGCGGCAAGGATTGTCGTCATTGCCCTCGCCTTCCCCAACTCCTTCGATAAAGCCTTCCGGTCGCCTCCTGAGAGCGGGGTCGGGTGGTGTTTGGGAGCCATGGGCCGTCCCCTGGCTCAATCAGGCCACGTCAAACGACGGCCAACAGCCATCCTCCTCATGGCGTCCTGTCCTTTGCGTACAGGTGTTGTCGAGAAGGCGCTGACCAACGTTTCTCCAACTTGCGTCCGCACCATACAGCCGAACGGCGTCAGCCGTCTGAATCTCGACAGTCCTGGCGCAGCGCCGGCAGCTCACCCTCAGAATGTGTCGAGCGATCTGGCATAGTCGCTTTGCTTCCCCTGAGACGACGGGCTCGGCCTGCGCGCGAGGGTCATTGAGGAGTGCTTGCCAGTATTCAGCAGGGAGGTCCTGATTCGGTGCCAATCCCGGCTTCGCTTCCGCTGATCTGCCTGCTGCAGCTGCTATTTTTTCCATTTGCTTGTGGGTAGGCATACGCCAGCTCGCCGGTCGATCGGACATAGCCAAAATAGAACATAAAGAGAACATCAGAGTCGAGTCCCGAAGTTATTTCCGGGACAATCCCTTGAAGGAACTCGCACGAAGCAATCCTTCCGCGGTGATGTCTCGGTACTCGATGTCTGCGTAGAATTTTGGCTCGACCCAGGTGGCCTTCGGCTTCCTGACGGGCTTGGTGAGCTTCTGCTTCGGGCTTACTACGGTATCCAGGGCGTCCCTGATCTTGCGCGATGTCGTCCCACTCCAGCCGGTGCCGACCTTGCCCATATAGACCAGCTCTTTCCCTTCCTCCTTGCCGAGGTAGAGAGCGGCGACGCCAGTGGGGTCCTTGATGAACCCGACGACGGGGAATTTTCCCTTCTGGACGACTTTGACCTTTTGCCAGGCTTCCACACGTTCCGACCGATATGGGGCGTCAACTCTCTTGGAGACGATACCTTCGTAATTCAGCTTCCTTGCAGCTTCGAACAGTGCCTGCCCGTCGCCCTCGTGGTGCTCGCTGTACAAGATCGGCTCCTCGAGCTGATTGCTTTCGATCAGATCCTTCAGCAGCTCCTTTCGGGCAAGCTGCGAGAGCTTCCGCAAGTCCTGTCCGTCGAGCCACAGGAGGTCGAAGGCAAAGAACAGCAAGCGGTCCTGTTCGCCTCTCGCGAGGTCTGCCTGGAGTTCAGAGAAATTGGTCCGGCCCTCGTGGATGACCACAACCTCGCCGTCGACGATGGCTTGTCCTGGGATGTCAAAGGCGCCGGCGATCACGGAGAACTTGTGCGTCCAGTTGAGCCCATTGCGGGTAAAGACCTTGCGGTCGTCACCGTCGATATGAAGCTGGATGCGGTAGCCGTCGTATTTGACTTCGTGAATCCATTGAGACCCCGAAGGTGCTTTCATCTTCAAGGTCGCAAGCTGGGGGCTGATAAAGCCCGGCATAGCGGCACGCGGCTTTCTGGCCGGCGCCGTCCTGGTACGCTTCGCCACTTACGCAACTCACAAAAAGCCCGCCGTCAGGTTGGGCCAACGGCGGGCAGTTTACCTACCTTACTCACGACGCTCCAACCGCAAGGCTGAGGGGACGTTCCGACAGTTGTTCTCATATACAACCGGCATCGCGATTCCAGGTTGTATTTTCAACGTCAACGAGAACGCCCACCGAACGGCCCGGGGAACACCATGCCGGGAGCGTTCCCTACAGCGAAAGCGAACACCCTCTTCGCCGAAATGGGGAGTTCTCGTTCGGCAGAATGACGGGACCGGGCCGTCCTTTCATCCCGCGGGTGCGCTCGCGTCTGCGGCCCTCCAGCCAGCGCATGCCGAACCAGCTTTCCATCTGGACAGACGCGCGTGCCAAGTGATTGCAGGCGCTCTTGTTTCCCTGCCTCTAATATCTATCTCTTGAGCATGAACTTAACCGACATTCAGGACTTCGCCATTCAGGCTCGCGTAGCTGCGATCCTCGGAGCGGCTGAGTTCGATCGCGTATTCGCTGGCGTTCGTTTTGCTGAGGTTGAAGGGCCTCTGCTGTACGTCTACGCCGAGGACGAAGCTACCGCCGCCACGATCGAAGACGACTTTTCTCTACTCATCGCGGACATCGCAAGCCGCATCCTCAGGCGGGAAATCGAAGTCGTGCTCGTGCTGCCGAAGGTCTTGCAGTAACTCAGTTCGTTTCGACGATCTCAGCCGCGAGTTCAGCGACGGCACGTCTGCCAGCTTCGGTCAGACCGCCGAGCGTCTGCGTGTGCTTGCTGGCGCACTCGACGATCTTTTCCGCCACGAACTTGCGGGCTGGATGACCTTCGAAAGCCTGCGGCATCAATCTACAAGCTCGCTCCAGCGCAACGTCCATGTCGGAGATGGTTCGCTCACTGAATTTTTCTGAAAGCAACATGACTCACTCCACGAACGAAAACTGTTCACGGAGGCGACCACCTTCCCTGCATAAGGGTTCAGCAGCACTCCCCCAACCAATTTAAAGACCCACGCAGTCCTAAACATAGTCGCGGTGGGGCGGCTCGGGATTCACAAGAGTTAATGGCCGGGTGGCGAAGTTGAAAATGTCGGCTCTTACCTCATAACCAGACGCGCGCGGCCAGGTAGGAATTAGCCGCTAAGGGCCAATAGCTGGCATTGTAGTCGGCGCAATGCCTGGGCTTGCGATTCCGGAAGAAGCCTTCATCTCGGTAAAGCTCTGAGCGAGAGACCTGAGGCGCGCGGCGAGCTACAGCTCTCCGGGCGCAACTTCCGCTCCGGTTCATAGGCCGGCACCCGCGGCTCCGCTTCGGAACGGCCCTTGGGCCATTCCGAATCGATGCGAAGAAGCGGATCAGGCCTTGGCCTTGACCGGGAGCCGAAAGGGCGCCCCCAACCGGTTGAATGCGTTCATGGCCGCAATCGTGATCGTGAGGTCCACGAGATCCTTTGGGGCGAAAGCCGCGCTTGCGGCCGCATAGGCCTCGTCGGAGGCGTGCGTCTCGCTGACGAGCGTAACTTCCTCCGCCCACGCGAGGGCAGCCCGGTACTTGTCGGGAAACAGGTGGGGCACCTCGGCCCAGACTGAAACGAGGGCGACTTTTTCAAATGACATCGTGGCCAAGAGGTCCCGGGTGTGCAGGTCAATGCAGTGCGCACAGCCGTTGATCTGCGAAACCCGCAGGAAGACGAGGTGGATCAGTTCGTGGGGCAGGTCGGTACCCGTGGTGATGTAGTGGTGGATGCTGAAGAGCGCCTTTGCACCGTGGGGTGCCACTTCGTTCCAGACCAGCCGCTTGTTCTCGCTCATGACGTGCCTCGTTGTTCGGAACGCCGGAGATTCGACGCTCGGAGCGATGACGGGCCAAGCGGTCAGGGTGTGACATGGCACTCGGCGGTTCCATTCAAAGCGGCCGATGTCACATCCACGCAGGTCCGATCGTCTTATTCTCGGGTTCGGGATGCGCGAGCGACGGTGACAGCGGATATGATCTGCGAGGAAACTGGGCGGATGGAGGCGATGGACGATCAGCGGACCACCGAGTTCGAAGCGGAGCGCAGGCGCCTGACACGCTTGGCCTATCGGATGATGGGCTCGCTCACCGAGGCGGAGGACGTCGTTCAGGACGCATGGCTACGGTGGGTCGGGGTGGAGCGTGGCGTCGATTCGCCTCCCGGCTATCTGACCCGCATTGTCACACGCCTGTGCCTCGACCGACGCCGCTCCGCGCGGGCGCGCCGGGAAACCTACGTCGGACCCTGGCTGCCAGATCCTCTCGTCGGTTCCGTGGAGCCGAACGAGACGGTCGCCGACGACGTCACGGTCACGTTGATGCTGGCCCTTGAGCGCCTGTCGCCTCTTGAGCGGGCCGCTTTCCTTCTCCACGACGTCTTTGACGTGCCGCTGACCGAAGTGGCCATCACGCTCGGCCGCCAGCCGGCAGCTGTTCGTCAGCTCGCGGCGCGCGCCCGCAAGCACGTGCAGACCGCACGTCCCCGCTTTGATGTCGAACCCGCGGATGCGGATCGGATCACCCGTGCTTTCTTCGCCGCAGCACGCGACGGGGACGTGGCGGCGCTTTCGGCGCTGCTGGCAAGGAATGTCGAGATCCATACCGATGGCGGCGGCAAAGTCCTTGCTTTCCGCAATGTCATTCGGGGGGTCGAGCGGGCCCTGCGCCTATTTGCTAGGCAGCGACGCAAATACGTCGTACCGCCGAAGCTGCTTCGTGTCGTCACCATCGACGGCCTGCCAGGCTACGTTTGCCTCGATGGACGCGGCGTTCTGCAGACGACTGCGCTCGACATCCGCGAGGACGGGATCACCGCGATCTACATCGTCAAAAACCCGGACAAGCTGTCGCACTTAGCAACAGAAATGGACTTTCCAGCTCGCATCTCGCCGATACCGCCAGCTTCATGAACTGCCCGAGTGACTGCGGCAACGTGGAGAATCGTTCGATGGGCTGCATATGAGGCTCGCCCACGGTCGACGTCCGCTCCGGGTCAACAGCGCCGTTTTGAGCAGCGGTAAGGAGCTTCCGCTTTACCCCCGACCTCTGACATCTCGCCGCAACGCCATAACGGAAGCGAAGGGCCAATAGCTGTCATTCAGGCAATCCAGCTTTCCGAAGGCCCTCAATCAAGAGCTTCGCATTTGATTGTCCGCCCCGAGCTATCCACGCAGAAATCGTAAACGCGGGATCGGTCTCAAGCAGACGCGCCGCCGTGTCATGTGCCTCAATGTCGCGTCCGAGATGGGCGAAGGCGGATGCGAGACAGCGGTAAGCTGGCGAATAGGAGGGGCTCTGACGTTGGGCTTTCTTCCCGGCGACGATGGCCTCGTCAAACCGACTAAGCTCAATAAAGGCCATCCCCATCCCAGCAAGCGTTGTGTGTAGTTGCGGGTCTACCGGGCTCAGGCGCATCGCACGCTCAAAGCTGCGTAGCGCTTCCTCCGGCACCCCCGCAATCCTATACACATGGCCTCTGCAACTCCATGCGATATATGAGTTTGGGTTGAGCGCGACCGCCCGATCAGTCATTTCGATCTCACTTTCACTATCGCCGACCATGAACGCCGAGATTATGGCGGCAATTGCTAACGTGTCCGGATCACTATCGTCGATACTCAATGCCAGGCGAGAAAGCCGAACTGCTTCGCTACGGTCGAATTGAGGATCGATAGCATAGCCAAAAATGACGTTGTGCACGTGACGGATACCTGCCAAAACAGCGGCCACACCAAATCGAGGGTCCAGTTCCAAGGCGCGATGAGCCAGCCGGAGCCCCTCGGCCACTCCTTCGCGGGTGAACAGATAGTACTGCTGCCTAGCTCGAATAAAGAAATCATATGCGGTGAGGTTCTCCGGTCGCCGTCGCGTCGCCATCTCAGTTGCTGCTTGAAACAATTTTGGCTGAATAGCTGAGACAACAGCGACCGTCACTTCATCCTGCAGATCGAAAATGTCGGTCAGGTCACGCTCGAACCTATCCGCCCAGATGTGCGCGCCGGTCACTGCGTCAATCAACTGCCCTGCGATGCGAACTTTCCCGGATGCCTTGCGCACAGACCCCTCAAGGACGTAGCGCACGCCAAGTCTGCGTCCGACCTCCTTCACATCGACGGCTTTGCCTTTGAACGTAAAGCTCGAATTGCGAGCGATGACAAACAGCGATTTGAACCGCGAAAGCGCCGTGATGATCTCCTCAACCATTCCATCCGCAAAATACTCCTGTTCGGGGTCACCGCTCATGTTTTCGAATGGCAGCACGGCAATGGAAGGTTTGTCGGGGAGCGCAAGAGAGCTCTCGGACGCACCGCGCGGATTTGGGTTCGCAACTTCTGGCGTCTCCCGCATCTGTCCGACGAAACGGAAGCCCCTACGCGGAAGCGTCTTGATGAGGCGCTGCTCCTCACCGGTATCGCCGATGGCAGCGCGGGCAGCGTTTAGCCGAGTCGTCAGCGCCGAGTCGGATACGATCCGTCCTTTCCAGATCGCGGTTATGAGGTCATCCTTGCTAACGACGCGATCCCTGTTGCGGATCAGGTAGTCGAGCAGGTCAAAAACCTGCGGTGTGACCGACACTGCATCAGTCCCCCGATGCAGCTCGCGCCGGTCAGTATCGAATACGTACTCCTCGAATAGATAGCGCAAGCTGCCATCCTCGGGTTGTCCATCCTGGGGCTTAGGCTGCACAAAGATGCCCTTCCGCCACTCGGATCTGAAAGGATAAGCCGCCGATAAGGAAAATGTAAGCCGCTTGTACAGCGCATCGGATCGGGATTGTCATAGCCAAAATCAATAACACATGGTCGTCGGACTTGGCCGCCCAAGCGATCTTCATAAGCGGGACGCTAATCCCGGAACGCTTTCAGGGCCCAATGTCCGAGATGGGTCAACAGCGCCACCTTGAGCAGCAGTTGGGGGGCTTCCGGTTTACCCCGACCCCGGACATCTCGCAGCATCGCCCTAACTGAAGCGATGGGCCAACAGCAGAAGTCAGCGTGGCTGCACAAAGCGCGTAGTTCAGGACGCTGAGCTGGCAACGTCATCATCACTGATCATTGTCCTATGTTAATTTTCCTGCAGCTGCGCTTTATAATTTAGTATTTGAACACAAGGGCTTGGAACGTTGCGCCGCTCTGTCGATTGGCTGACCAGCATCCCGAGGAGCCAATGATGGTCCCCCAAGAGCAGCTAGACGGCAACCGAGTCAGGGTTCTGCTCGTGGAGGACGAATGGTTCATTCGATTTGACGTAGCTGAGCAGCTTCGAGGCGCAGGCTTCGAGGTTGTTGAGGCGAGCACCGCCGACGATGCCATGGACTACATCTCATCAGGCGAGCGAATTGACGCGCTTATTACCGACATACGCATGCCCGGAACTTTTGATGGTCTAGAGTTGGCTGGGAAAATGCGCGTTATGCAACCGATGCTCCTTATCCTCGTTGCCTCTGGAAGCATCGAATTGGAGAGCGCAGCGAGCCGCGTAGGTAGGTTCATCCGCAAGCCCTACGATCCAAAGCAGATCGCAATGCTGATCGCGGAGATGCTCGGCCCGGCGCTGTAGCACGCATGCAAACAGCAACTGTCTTGATCGTCGAGCGAGATGTGCTCGTGCGCCATCCGCTGGCGGAGTACCTTCGCGAGTGCGGCTATCGAGTGGTGGAAGCAACTCACTACGATGAAGCCCGTGAATGCCTCGAAGGCGAGAAACATAACATCGATGTCGCTTTAATCGACGTCGGCGGCCCCACCGGTTCCGGGTTTGCTCTTTCCGCGTGGATACGGAGCACGTACCCAACCGTAAAGACAATGCTGGGCGCGACGGTTGGCAAGGTCCTTGCCCTCGCGGGTGACCTCTGCGAAGAAGGTCCGCAAGCAGCGAAGAAGCTAAACTACCGCCCCGTGCTCGATCACATTCGTCAACTGCTTGCGACCCGGAAGGGGCATTAGCTTTCCGAGGGTTTCAGCGTCAAGTCCGCTTCGGGTCAACAGCGCCGTTTTGACCAGCGGTCGGGCGCTTCCGCTTCACCCCCGACCCCGGACATCTCGCCGCAACGCCCTAACGGAAGCGAAGGGCCAACAGCGGAAATCCAACTTGGTTTGAAATGAAGAGGGCCGCCAACCCCGGGGGCGGTCTAGATCGAGAGAGATCAGCAAATATTCTGGACGGGACAGAGCCGACCCATCAGTTCGCTCTGTAAGGACATGCCAGGGGGTATCCGTCCGCCGAAATGCTGGATAAGTTTGCTCCCGGAGGGCTGAGACGGGCATTCAATGCGTGACGAGATGCTGACATTCCTGAACGGGGGAGGACGGATGGGCGAGCGCATCCGCCTGTTCGACTGGAGGTCAAATTCACTCGGGCCTCCGGATTCGTGGCCGCAATCGCTTCGTTCGGCACTGTCCATTTGCCTGTATTCGAGCTTTCCAACGGCGATCTACTGGGGGCCGGACTTCAGGCTCCTTTATAATGACGCGTGGTCTGTCATCCCGGGCGAGCGCCATCCCTGGGCTCTCGGCCGCCCCGCCAAGGAAGTCTGGTCCGACATCTGGCACGTCGTCGGCCCCCAGTTCGAGAACGTGATGGCCACGGGCGAGGGCTTTTCTACCTATGACGAAATGCTGCCAATGGTGCGTGGCGGCGTCCAGCAGGAGACCTACTGGAACTACAGCATCAGCCCGATCCGCGGCGAAGACGGCGAGGTTGCGGGCATCTTCAATCAAGGCAACGAGACAACTCAAATTGTCCTGGCGCGGCGTAGCGCCCAGCAGGAGATTGCGCGTCTGTCCCTGATGTTCGAACAGGCGCCAGGCGCGACGGCCATTCTGCGGGGGCCCCGCCATGTCTTTGAAATCGCAAACCCCGCTTACTTGCAGTTGGTGGGCCGTAACGACATCCTCGGCAAGTCGGTCGACCAGGCCCTGCCCGAGGTGGCATCGCAAGGTTTCATCGAGCTACTCGACACCGTCTACAAGAGCGGAGAGCCTTACGCCGGGCGCGCCATTCCGGTCGTCCTGGATCGAAGTGGAATTCGCGAGCAGCGGCATCTCGATTTCGTCTATCAGCCGATAAGCGACGGCGCGGGCGACCGGTACGGCATTTTCGTGCAAGCGACCGATGTGACGGACACGATCCGGGCGGTGGCTGCTCTTCGCGAAAGCGAGGAACGTTACCAGGCCATCGTTAACTCCATCGACCAGATGATCTGGTCGACGCTGCCCGACGGCTATCACGATTATTACAACGACCGCTGGTACGAATATACGGGGATGCCCAAAGGTTCAACCGATGGTGAGGCCTGGAACGGAATGTTTCACCCCGACGACCAGGAGCGAGCCTGGAAATTGTGGCGCCACAGCTTGGCTACGGGCGCCCCCTATCACATCGAGTATCGGCTGCGGCACCGCTCGGGCGAATATCGCTGGGTGATCGGACGTGCACAGTGCGTCCGCAACGAGGCGGGCGAGATCATCCGCTGGTACGGCACGTGCACCGACCTGCATGATTTGAAAATGGCCGAGGAGGCTCGCCAGCTGCTGATGCAAGAGCTGAATCATCGGGTGAAGAACCTGTTCCAGCTCTTCGAGGCCATGGTGTACATGACGGGCCGATCGACCAATACGACGGCTGAAATGAGCGCCGCGCTTAAAGAACGTTTGCAGGCGCTATCGCGGGCGCATGACCTCGTCCGGATCGGAGCAGCGGATTCGATGCCGGCGCATTCGGTGTTGCTCATCCATCTTGCTGAACAGATATTGGCACCGCATTTGAGTGACGCGCAACATGGCAAAGTGAGCTTGACCGGACCGGAAATCCTGCTGGGCGAGAAATCAGCCTCCGCTATGGCGCTCATCCTGCATGAGCTTGCCACGAACGCTATCAAGTATGGCGCACTGGGTCATGCAGACGGGAAGGTGATGATCGGCTGGGCATTTGCTGGAGAGAGTCTGGTGCTGACGTGGAACGAGCGCAATTCCTCTGCTGCAATTGCCAAGCCGACATCGACCGGTTTCGGCAGCAGGCTCATTAAGTCGGCAGTCGAAGGGCAGCTCGGCGGAAAAGTCGATATTGTTTGGAAGCCTTCTGGCGTACAACTCCGCCTGGAATTAAGCCAGGCACGGCTGCGCGACTGATCGGAGCACTTCGCTCAACGCAGCATTGATCACAACGGTACGCGATTTAGCTCGAAGTTCGATGTACTCCAGTCGCGTCCATAGAGCCTGATGTCTGAAAGGGTCAAGGGCCGTCCATGGCAGCCGGATGTCCTTCATGGTCATTCTTTGGGCAGCTCTGTGGGCGGAGGTCAGCAACGGGTCAAAAGCTGCTGTAAGGACCGCATCGTAACAGCTTCCGGTTTCCCGCCAAAAGCGGACTCATATCCAGCATTCCGCAAAAAAGCGCGCACCGACCAGCGGGTTAGACAACTTGGGTACCGGCTACCAGGTTGCCGTTGCCCAAGTGGCGAATTCAGAAGACGGGGCTCCACCAACAACGAGGAGCCCACCATGGCACGAGCCACGATCAGTCTTGTCAATGTCACCAAGCCCACTGCGAACACGCCTGCCTTGCAGCGACGGGCTAAATTCGCCTCCAGCATCGATCAGCAAATTGCAAAGATCGGAAGCTTCAGAGAGGGAAAGAGAATCAGCAGGGAGAACTTCTGGGTAGATGCCGGCGGCACCATCTACTGCTCACTTCGATATGGAAAGCAGCCTTTGGAGCTTGAGCGTGGGAAATCGACTCTCAAAGCTGTCGGAACCGGAAATGCTGCATGGGACGACCTCGTCGAACAGTTGGAGCAAATCAAAGTTTTGGCCGTGGCCGGTGGCCTGGATGAAGCGCTACAGGCCTGCGCAAGTGCTGTTAAAGCGAACTTCAAGGCGGCGAAGGACAAGAAGACCGGGAAGGGCTAAGCTCGCCGTTGCCTATCATCGAGTTTGGTCAGACCCTCTGTTGGCTTGATGCCTCGGAGGGTTTTCCCATGGATGACGAACTTGTTGCGCACGCTCTTTCACTCGTCCTCGACGACCCGCGCATAGGCGATTGGGTGACGGTAGAAGCCGATAAACGCCTAGGCCGCAAAGGTCCTGAGGACGTTGAATTCTGGCGGACATACACCGCCGTCACCAACGAGCTGCTCGATGCGGTGCGAGCGAAGAACAATGCTGACTGAACTAGGCCGCTCAGGCCTTCTTGGGCGGCTTCCGGGCCGGACGCTGAAGGAAGTCAGCTGGCTCAGCCTGGAGCACCTTTGAGATTTTGACGAGCACCTCCAGGCCGACCCATGTCGAGCCCTTCTCCAACTTACTGATGTAGGTGCGATTCACGCCGGCGTCCGTCGCGAGGGTCTCCTGCGAGAACCCTCGTTCTCGCCGAATCCTTCGCAAATTGTTCGCGACCACTTGGCGCCAATCCATAGGCCAAGTGATTGCGCTGTTGCTTATAAGCAACCACCGCTTTAAAGCAACAAACTGGAACCTTTAAACGAGGAATCGTCAGATGGCTCAAGGGGTCTGGAGGCGCGAGAACAAGCCGGGTGTTGAGTTTGACCGGGCTTGGAAATGGCTTTTGCTTCCAGGCGTGGTCGCTCAGTGGTTTCTTTATACGTTTCCAACCGGCAGCTTTGCCAAAGTAGTCACTGATACCCGGGTGGCTCGAAGTCCCATAATGACCTACGTGATCAGCGGGATCTTTTATATCCTGGTTTTGCCGCTAATCGGGTTGGCCCTGCTCTCGCTGATCTCTGCTCGGTGATGCATGGCTAAAAAGCCACCGCAAGAGCCGCTCGGCTGCACGATCGCAACCTTGGTTATCATCGGGCTTGCCTATTCGCTCCCCTATCTTTTCACCTTTACCGTCTACGCGTTTCCATTATTCCTCATCTTTCTTTTGGTGTTCGCTAGCTGGACTAGACGGCCGGAGCCAGAGCTCATCGACGAGTCGCAGATTAGTGCTGCCTTGCACGACCTTGAAACAACCAAGAGGTCGCTGCTTGACGAGATTGCTGGTTTAAGAGACCAAGGCGCGAGAGAAGGCGTGCGGTATCTCACAGTAGAAGATCGCTTCGAGATGCGTTCTCGCAGGGGGCAGGATTTGAACGAAGCCCTCGCGAATGCGAGATCGGCTTTGGCCGATGTCGTTACTCGCATTGAGATGGCGCAGCATCCTCAACATCGCAGAGATCATGCTTGGCGGCTGTCTATGCGATCTTGGAGACGAGGAAGGGCCTATCGTCTCGCGTTCATCGCCGCGCTGTTTAGCTTTGCTGCCTCCGCTGCTCTCCTCAAAGCATACATATATGAAGGCGCTGATCTACTTGTGTGGAATGCCTTTCCGAATCTTATCGGTCGTCACGTCGAAGTGGCGACCGTTTTTGGATGGGTGCTTGGCTTGGCGACGTTCTTGGCCATTCGACGTAGCAATCGACTGGCCGCTGAGCGTGAAAACGGCGCTTCGGAACGTCACGCTGACGTGTTGGATTATATCGGACCACAATCAGGCGATGGCGGCTATCAGGGCAATATAGAGATCGACGATCCCTATTTGATCTTGAACGTCTCGCCGCAAGCGACAATACCTGAAATTAAAGCGGCCTATCGGCTCGCAATCGTCAAGTGCCATCCCGACACGGTGGCCGACCGCAGTAAATCAATCCGCGAGGCCGCTGAAGCCGAGGCTCAGCGCGTCAATGCAGCATACGACGCCATTCGGAACGAGCAGGGTTTCAACTAGCGCGCATAGCTAAGCGGCGGACTCGGCGAGCACTTTGATCCATGGCGGCTCTCGTCGCTCGAGTCGCCCGACCTAATCTCTTGCATCTTCACCAGCTCCGACCACCCAGGACCTCGGCTACTCGCCTAGCCATGCCGATTATTGAGAGAAGGTCGCAGAGGGCGGCATCCCTGCTCAAATGTCATTGCTGCGGCACGAAAATATCCGCCCTTCTCTGCCAATCGCTTGAACCTGCGAGGGATATTCGCGTAACGTGCCACCTAAGTTTGTATGGGAAGGCAATCTGGGGGCAAGCGTGAGAAAATTAAAGGTAACGGTAAGCGGTGGGGGACCCGTAGGCTTGGCTTTTGCGCTGAAGCTACAGGAGCTAATGGGCGATACGGCTATCATTGAGGTTTTTGACAGCCGATGGATGAAGACAGATCAGGGAATCGAATGGAGGGGGAAAGGTGAAGGTAACGCCCGGAGGCAGCAAGTCGTTACAATCCAGAGTCGCCAGTACACTCAACTTCCGAAGGCCGCTCAAGATGAACTGTTTCAAGAGGGACAATTTACGGAGATGTGGCCCATAGGGCCGGATTCACCTCCGGAGCTTGGGCCACCTCGCAATATGCGGATTGCACAAATCGAGGACACGCTGCTTCAGCTGGCCGTAAGTGATCCTAGAATACAAATGCGCGTCGAGCGTTTTTCGCCTAAAACACACAATATCAGCGACCAACACGTGCTAGTCATTTGCGAAGGCGCGAGCTCTTCGACAAGAGAATTCTTCCTGGACAAATTTGGCGAGCCTGACGCGAAGTCTTATTCCTTGATAGACCAGGATGATGATGACGATGATGAGGAAAGTCCGCTGGAGGATGTTGTTCTTGGACTTTTAGTCAAATCAAAACTCCCAGATGCGACCGCCGTCGCACTCACGATTGGCCAGAATCGTTTTCTACTTAATTCCCTCAATGGCGAGGGATTTTTGAACATGCGACTGCATCCCGAAGAGGTGAAGGAAGTTTTAGGCGTGAACCTCGCAGAAGAAAGGTTCGAAGAATGTATCCAGTCTAATCCGTGTATGATGCAACGAGACGCAAAGGATGGTGGCAAGTACTACTGCCCTACCCACAACACGTATTTCAAGCCCGCACTTGAGCCTCGTGCTTCGCTCCTTTGGCCACGCATCTTGGATGGATTACGCTTATTTGGCGTAGCGGAATCTGATTTGAAGGGCATCACGGCTTTCCGACTTGCAATGGTACAGCGGCCTCGTTTTTGCGCCGAAGTTTTGCCTCCCACAAGAAATTCGCCTGGCACTTACGGTTGCCTATTGGGAGATGCTGCAAATGCTATACATTTCTGGCCCGGTCGAGGCTTGAACAGCGGACTTGCATCCGCGTTTTCGCTCGCTCATTGCCTACGTGATGAGTGGAACGATAACGGATTGCGTGACGCCAGCTTCATGCGGCACGAGGCCTTCATGGCAATGTTGCAGTATCGACATAAGACGCGTGCTTGGCGAGCGATGACAAGCGTCGATGGCGCAGGCAATATACAGGCGATCAAGAATCTGATTGCTAAGTCGTATGCATCTGCACCCGACCCCAATAAAGACTACCGCGGTTTGCTGGTGGATAGATTCGCTGGAGTTACGAAGCGACTCGAAGGGCGATTGACTAATCTGCCCGACGCGAAGGATTTCAATGCGTTGTTAGGCAAGCTAAAAGGTAGAAACGCACTGCGCGTTCTTTATGAATGTGGAGCCTGGGATACACGACGTATGGGAGGCGACGAAGTCGATCTGAGGCTCCTCTTTGATCGTACGATAGTGCCAATGCAAACCATGCCTGCACGACCTCCCGTGCAGATACTGAAGAAGAGTTCTTCTCTGCCACGTGCACCGTATTTCCTTTTGGGCGTTATCTTAGCCCTCGGGTCACTCGTCGCACTTGAATTAAGCTTCCCCGGAAGCTTCACCTTTTGGGTAAATATGGTCGGAAGCTACATCAAGCAATTGATAAACTAAGGTCTTCCCAACACATTAAAAAATCGAACGATAGTATCGTATTGCCTCCTGCGATTCTCTGCGAGAAGAGCTTGATAACGTCAAACGTAAACGCTGGTCTACCGTTTAAGGAGTGCTCTGGTAATCCCACAGTTTAGGCAGATTGTGGCCGCGATTTCATCTTCAGTCGCCACTTCTAGGATTCGCAAGCGCGTCCTGTAAGAGGAGAAACCGACACAAGAACCATCACCTGCGACTGCGTTTCCACGAACCGGCAGGGGACGTCCGTGCTTGGCTTTTGCTAAATCACGAGCTGCAACTCTAGTGCAAGGCGATCTATGCTGTTGTCACTTGATGGCGTCTTTCTCATGTCTTTGAAGGAAGACCTTGTCGGCTGGTATAAGCCACCGAGATGGTGACTTCACAAATAACGACGTGTTTCGATGAACCCACGATCTTGCAAATTGCACGAGAGCGCTGTCCATATCGTCCCGGCCGATCACGACTTCTAGGAGGGAGACGGTCGATATCGATTCATCACTATCATCAGCACCATCAGCATCATCCAAGGATAGTTCGGCGAGGCCCATCAGCGCGACGCCGAATGCAGAGGCGTGCTCCGCGGAGCATGACGCGAGTGATGATCTCGTCTCTTCGATAATACCATAGTCGAACCAAGGAAGTACCGTAGCGCTGCCACCTGAGACCTGAAAGGGTGCTTGTTCGATCGCCCGATGCGAAATTGCTTTGAACAGCTTAAAATAGGGCGCATCTTCCTCATTCCTCCTACCGAGCAAGACTTCGGCGCTTTCAAAGGTACCTAAACTGAAATCAACATACCGCCAATCAAGTCGCCTATCGGGCACCACCGAAGCTGACCACATTGCCAAGCCAGACTCTGTCGCGAAGCTTGTTGTCGCTTGAGACAGATCAAAGACTATCTTAGGAAACGACGCCTGGCGTATTTCGGCATCCACGGCTCGGCTAATGAAGGAGCTGTCGAATTTCCGCTGCACGCCGCGGAATCGCTGGACAATGGGGGAGAACTCCACTGGATAACTATCACGCGATGATAGATAGCACGCGTATAGCCAATCGATGACGAAGCCAATCTTATGTCCCTCGCGCCGCTCTATTCGATCTGCAAGAGACTGGTAGACACCCTCCACTATAGCGCTGCTGAACTTAGTCGAATGTTCGATCAGATTGCCGATTGAGCTGCTCCATTGCTCTTTCGATTCGACGGAGTTGGTAAGCTCGCGAACAATGCGAATGAGCGATTGCTCATTCGGCTGCAAATATCCAACGCTTTCGATAACGAACTGCACTGAGCGCGCAAGCATATCCATGCTTGACGCGTCTCGTTTTCCCCTCTTCGCGACAGCACTGGCACGAGCCTTCGCCAGAACGTCTATCAATTGGTTAGTGAGCTGCTGAGCCGATTTTAGTTTGCTGGCGGTCTTCAACTGAAGCGCTAAGTGTAGGGGTACAGTTTGCTCGCCTGCCAAAATGTAGGGCGTCGCGTGTACGAGCAGCGCGTCTATACTGTCGAATGCGTCATCAAGCCACCTTGCATAAAAATACTCCATGAATGTGCGGTGGCTGAACTCAAATATTCCCGCACTTCTCTCTGAAGTATCCAAGATCGGCCAATCAAGTGTGAAACAAACCTGTCCGCTGCCGCCTGGGCACGGTGTTCAGTATCAATCTCATAAACGTTTCTGAAAAATTCGAGCACGCGAGACCGCAACCATTCCTGATTGGGTTGTTCGACTTCCGGAGATATCAAGTAGAGGTGTCGAGCGAGCTCCGTAACGAGTTGAAAAAGCCAGTGCGGATCCGGTATCTCCGGATCGATTGCTTTCAAGCTATCCCATCTCCGAAAAAGCAGATCGGAACATTCCGCGTAAAGTTCAATTCGATTGTCGGGAATTCGCTGCCCTACGCTGTAAATCCAGACTATTAGTGCGAGAAGCAGAGGATTCCGAACAAACTCTTCAGCGTGACGTTGCGCCTGCTGAATAAACTGATCCTGCTCTCGGTCGATGTCTTCGTCTGTCTTTTCGAAGACCCAGCGGCTTGCTGAACGAAAATACGCCCTCGTCTCAGCTGACGAGAATTGTCGAAGGTGGAATATTTCAACGCCTAAAATCGGAGTAACGATAAAGTCGGTACGCCGGCAGGTGAAAATGAAGGTGTTTTGCAGGAAACGATTTGCAAACTGCTTCATAGACGATATTGCATCGCGCCGCTTGGCAGCGCTAACAATTTCGTCGACGCCGTCAAAAACGATCACCATTCTACCGAAGAATAGGAGATGTTGGACGATTTCGAGCCATTCTGACTCGTGGAAATGCAGGTTGCATTGCCTCGCAATTTCTTTCGCGACGAAACGCAGCAAGTTGCCGAAGGCATCTCCCGACAATTCTAATGACAGACGCCGCACTTCAACCTTCACATAGAGTCGAGCGTTGGAGTTTTGTTCGCGTATTCTGAGTCCGTCGAGACAGAAGCGCTGAGCCAGCGTCGACTTCCCTCCGCCAGGATCACCAAGAATAACGCATTGCTGAATTTCGGAGAGCGCCACCCCGTAGGGCTGAGCCGCATACTCACGATGCGCTGCCACACTTTGCGCTGATGCGGTAAGGCCGCGTCTAACCGAGAAATCTTGGCGTTGCAAAACTGCCGGCACGTAGAGCTTATCAAGCTCGCAATCCACAGAGCGCTGTGCAGGTCCATCGATTCTTACCTACTCGTATGCATTGATCAGCGATGAGGTAATTTGCTGCAATCGTTCCGTGACAAGGTCCGGAGAAAGAGAAGCCCATGCTGGTAATTGCACTCGCTCACTCGCCCTCTTTGGTGAACCGGGCGATACGAGTGATCGAGCTGCCAGCGACACCGCCTTAGCAATATCGGGGCGCACATCGCTTACGATCGAACGTACTTTTCCTAAGTCGTCTTCCGCGTACTTGGTACGCTGGCTGTCGAAGACAAATAAAATGTCCTTTTGGGTCTGGAGACGAAGACTTTCGCGGAGCACAAAGGTAATAGTCTTGAATAGCTCTCGGTTAGCATCGGCTTGTTCATGAGCCGTAAGCACCTTTGTGTGCCTTTCGAGCATCGCATCAAACTGAAGCCGTACGCCTGCATCCTCCAGGTCGTAGAATGCATCTCTCGCTACAAGATGTAGAAGGCCAGTGTCTTTCAGCTCTGCGAGAAAGTTACCGATAGCCTCGTTAACCTGGCCGCGCTTGCCAAGAATGACATCGAGGTCACCGATCGCTTTAACAAGAGTGGGCGAATGCTTTGACGGCTCGCCCAACGCAAATGATCGCTCGATTTTGTATCTACGGTAGATATCGCCAGCAACGGCAGATGCCGCCGGCCGAACTAGCGCGAATATAGGAGACAGAAGCCAAGATAGGGTCATTGAAGATCTGCTTCGGGTACCAGCGTCGTCTAATTACGCCATGTCTGCTTCGTGATCGTATCGAACCACATTTCCATAACGTAGCGAGCGTCCGGTACCGCGCGAAACTGTGTATAGGAATAGTGCTGACCATTTTGCAGCCATGTCCAGAATGAACCAAAACCGTAGTGGTAGCAGCTATCAGGCGGCCACGGCTCTTTAGCTTCCTTTGCCCACTTCTCCACCAGCGAGGGCATGGCCGCTTCAGCTTCACACTTCTTCACGGCTAATCTCCTGCCGAGACAATCGGATGCCATTTCAAGTCGCGGCTCCCGTTAAGGATTGATCCTAAAGTCGCAATCAACAGACCCTCGTATTCGGAAGGTGGCAGACTAGCGTGCTAGATACAACCTGCGATATGTTCTTCCTGGAATCATGTTCGCGAGAGGCGCATGGCTTACACGATCCAACGGCTAACGATTTACGGTCTAATTTCCGCGTTAGAGAGCGACCTGAGGGATTTCCTGACACTTCATGTGTCTCCGTTAGTCGACCCAAACAAGCTCTTGCCCAAGCAAATGATGGACAAGGCGACAGAACGGTTTGCCAAAGAGAACGCAGACACCGTTCCGGATTTTGAAGACTTGTTGGATTATTTGGACCTTGGAGACGAACTTCAGGCAATACGGACACACGATCGTTTACTAGACGATGTTACGCGCACCTATATAAAGAAGTACTATCTCGGTCTTGAGGGACTGATTCCGATTCGGAATCGGGTCATGCACACGCGCCCGCTAGAATACGACGATCTGCCTCGCGTATCTGACTTAGCGAGCGAGCTTGTCAAGTCGCACCGCGCGCTCTGGGCGAATCTGCGAACGACGCGTCGGGAATTGGAACGCGATCCGGATTTTGCAGCCACATTCACTATCCCCGACACACCGGACGAAAGCACCAAACTACTTCACAATCTGCCGCAAGTTGAGTTTGACGATACGGGCTTCGTCGGCCGCGAGAAGGAGCTTGGAGAACTCAAGCGCGCACTTATGGGCAACTATCCGGTTGTTACGGTGGTTGGCGAAGGAGGCCTCGGCAAGACGGCAATCGCACTCAAGGCCTGCTATGACTTGCTCGACGACGACGAAGCGAAGTTAGACGCGATAGTTTGGACGACTGCAAAAGCAACTAAGCTAACGCTCAATGAAATGCAGGTGATTGAAGGAGCAATTTCATCGTCCCTCGGTATCATTGAGAACGCAACTGCGCTCCTCGGACGTCAGACTGAAACATCGGCGATGGATGACTTGCTGACGCATTTGCGTAACAACAGAATACTTTTGGTCATTGATAATCTGGAAACCGTCATAGATCAAAACATCCGAAACTTAGTCCGCCAGGTGCCTCCCGGTAGTCGGATTCTTTTCACAACGCGTATCGGACTTGGCGCGTTTGACTTTCCAATCCCGCTCTCGCCACTGGAAAGCAAAGAAGCCGCATTCTATTTCCGGCGGACAGCACGAGTTTGGGGCGTCAACGACCTTGCTTCAGCTCCGCCAAATGTTGTCTCCGGTTACTGCTTAAAGCTGCAACACAATCCTCTCTTCATAAAATGGTTCATTCAAAGTGTCCGCGCGGGCAAACGGCCAACGGTTCTTACGAGCGATCCGACCGTTCTTCTACAATTCTGCCTTCAAAACGTATTCAATTCACTGTCTGTAGATTCACGGACAGTAGCAAGCACGCTCGCAAGCGTTAATGGCTCCCAGAGTGTTGCTAGTTTGGCGTTCTACACCGATTTGGACAGTTTATCGATACAGAGCGCTCTTTCTGTCCTGGTCACTTCGAACTTGCTGTCAGTTGAGCGCGGAAGAAGTTCCGAAGATGAAGATCGTTATACGCTCAGCGCGCTTGCCCGCATGTATATTCAGAAGTTCATTCGTCCACCAATCGAAGAGCAGAAGAAGCTTATATCAAAGCAAAACGCTCTGAGATCCGCGCAAGAGGAATTCTCATCCCAGGCTGGGGCTGACATATTTGACATGAAGAATGTTTTCGTACGAGACAAGGATGATTACATCGTTGCAAAGATTCTGACTCGAGCGCTGGAATGCTTGTTCAGAAAGGATTGTGAGGAGGCGGAACTTCAAGTCCAACGAGCGAACGATCTCTCGCCGAACTACTTCGAAGTCCACAGAGTCAAAGCTCGACTTCATATCGAGCTGGAGGATTATTTCTCAGCAGAGAATGAGTATGAGACAGCAATCTCGCTAGCACCCCAGAGAGCGCCGCTACGGCTGTGGTACGCTGGGTTTTTGTCGTGGCAGCTAGGCGATCAAGATCGAGCCCTGGCTCAACTTCTAAAAGCTGAGGAACTTGCTCCTAACTCCGCATACGTAAAGATCGAATGCGCTCGCGTACTTCAATATCAAAGAAAGTTCCTTGAAGCTGCCAATCGTCTCGCTGCCGTCGAAGATATTGAGAAGCTCCCAGCGCGGATGCGGAGAGCGCACCTTGACTTAAGTCTTCAGAACGATCTGCGAAAGGCTGAGCAGCTCATTACGCAGCAGAACTTTGTTGATGCATTAGATTGTTTGGAGGCGGCGAGGAGGACTTTCGAAGCAGCGCCGCAAGCATTGATTGACCAACGAACAACGCGGCACGTCGGCCACGCCATGCGCCACCTACTGCCGCTCAAGCGCGCATTGACTGGACTAAAGGAAGAAAAGCGCGTCGCTGCTATCGAGAAGTGGATTTCTGATCCGGCAACGCGTTCAGCGCAACCAGAACTGCGCAGGGCCGCATCATTCATTTCCCCAGATGAACTCGGCCCCACCGAGGCAAGCGAAGCACCGCCCAATCGTGGGCGGCTCTCCCAGTTGCACACTAACTATGCTTTCGTTGATACCGGCGGGTCGCGCTTCTTCTTTCATCGAGGTAGCTGGTTGGGCAAATTGGACTTCACAGCCCTGGGCGCGGGCGCCATTGTTGAATTTGAGATTGGCCGAAGTGAAAAAGGCCCCTGTGCCATCAACGTCCGGCCAATCGGCGAAGAGACGCCAGCTCAAAAGAATGACTTCGTCCTTCTGGGAGCTATTAAGTCCCTTACAGCAACGTACGGCTTCATCAAACTAGATTCAGGAGGAGACTTATTCTTCCATCGTGACGACTGCACACTTGCTACAAGATTTAACAAGCTGGCTCCAGGCGATCGAGTGAGATGCAAGCTGAACGTTGGGATAGACGGCCGGAAGCGAGGGGTAAACGTCGAGCTGTATTCCGGGCTTTAAGCGGCAAAACGAATTTCGCTATTCACCTCGCCAATATTCATTTCCCGTCGACGATCGCCACTCCGATGGCGGCGATCGGCATATGTCAAAATCGAGAATCGACTAGTCACTGGAGCGACGCATCATGACTCCTCATGCTGAGAACAAACCGGCAAAAATCCAGCTGCGCCTTCAAAGTCAATCGAGCATGGTCTTTGATACCCGGGCAAAGAATGGGGTCGTCTAGCTTTTAGAAACTTTGTCGTTGTCCGCTTACGGACCTTGATCGATAGCGTCCCATTATTGAGGTGGGACAACAAATGTCTAAGTTCATCGCATATTTCCGCGTATCAACCGAACGTCAGGGGAAATCTGGCCTCGGCTTAGCCGCTCAGCGTCGCAAGATCACTGATTTCGTTGCAGGCGCCGGCAGGCTCATTGCTGAATTCTGCGATATCCAATCCGGGAAGGACGATTCCCGCACAGAATTACAGCGAGCGATTCAGCTGGCCAAACGCGAGAACGCGAAGATCGTTATCGCTCGCCTCGACCGTTTTTCCCGCCGGGTCAGCTTTATCGCCAGCATCCTTGAACAGGGCATCGGTCTCGTCTGTGCTGAGATGCCCAATGCAACGGACTTCCAACTCCATATCTTCGCTGCGCTCGCTCAGGAGGAACGCAGGCTGATCTCCGAACGGACGAAGGCAGCATTGGCCGAAGCAAAACGTCGAGGCAAAATTCTCGGATCAAATGGAAGGAATTTGGCCGCGAAGAATCGCAAGGCCGCTGACGACTTTGCATCCGAACTCAGAGAAAAGCTGGGCGCTAATGTATTGCGGCGTTCTTACAGCGAAATTGCACGACATCTGAATGATGCGGGGATCACGACTGTAACAGGACGAAAATTCTACCCGCAGACGGTCAAGAACTACTTGGCACGGGCAACTTCAGATTTCTCATCGTGAAATGTACCCTACACTTTGGAATAACTCCGTCCAAAACCCCAGAGCGCGATCGAATACCCGGTCAATCAGGATAGTCTCACCTTGGTCGATCACGAGTAAGGTCGAAGCGTTTAGCGTGAGACGTACGGTGAAACGGCATTAAAGAGGCAGGTACGGGAGAAGGCAGCGCAGTGGGGCCAAGAGGAATTTCTGGCCGATACCCAGGGGCGAGCTAGTTGCTTTCGAAAATGTCGTGACCAACGAACCCGCTCCGCCTGACGGTGAAAGCAGCGATCCGACTTAAGAATAAGAAAGAGCCGCCCTGGTTGCCCCCCCGGAGCGGCTCTCAGTCGTCCCCCAGGCACGTTGGCCTCGGCGTTGCGTACCGCCGTTACCTTGTTTGCGGCCACGCACAGTCTGCCTATCGAAGTCGACTTGATTCGCCTGTACCGCAAATGACACAATGCACTCTATCATTTGCGTTGCGATGCAAGGTTGATTGCACATGGCACCAAAACTAGACAAGCAGTCGTTTCTGAACCTGGCGCCAGAGTATTACCTGCTGGCTCTCTATGTTCATTCCCAATACTCTCAGCAGCAATTTCATACCGATATCGCTTGGCAACGGGAATTCACTGTCGAAGACCACGATGCGGATGAGGAATACTGCTACGTCGAGAACGCTGCATTAAGAGCGGAAGCCGTCCGCATCATGTTGAGCCAGGGAGCGATCGAACTGATCGACGATCATTTCGGACCGATAATTTGGCGCAAGACCGCCGAAATGCAGCGACTCGCAACCTCGTTGGAGAAAACGCCGGGCAATGTGTTTTACAAGGCAAAGGCCTCCGGAGACGTTAGGGGATGGCTGTATGCGGCGCTCCAGAAGGTGAACACCCGCGCTTCTGAACTAGGAATAACTGACACCGATTTTGAACCTTATAAGGATGGGGGATTTGCTCTAGACGCGGCGGCGGAAGTCAAGGATGCGGATCCAGTAGGTGAGTGGGCGCCTGTTAAGCTGGACTCGGCCGATCCGGTGGTGGCTGAGGCAATCTCCAAATTGAGCGCTGCCACGCAGGCAATTGAGCAGGACAACGGCTATGCTTCCGAGCGTAAGCAAGAACGAGACGCAGTCGTTGCCGATCTCAAGGGGGGACTCGAAAAACTCAAAGAAGGTGAGGTGAGTGTCGGCTGGATCAGGCGGACCATCAATGCGCTTAGGCTCGCAAGCATCACGTTCGCAAATAACGTGAAGGCCCAAACGATCGACGGCGCTATGCAAGGTCTCAAAGAAGTAGTGAAGACGCACATGAAAGACGCAATCGAGCTACTGCTTCGCCACTGGCCGTTCTAGTGCAAGACAATGTGTACGGGGAAGGCGTCTTGATTGCGTTGGCCAATTGAAACAATGTAGCCTCATTGCCCGAGGGAGGCTGAGTTGCTTCATAACATCCACCTGTACTTTGATGTTTTGGAATGGCGCCAAAGCGTTCGAGAGGAAAGGAAAAAGAAATACAGAGGTCGCGGGTTAAATCTGGTCGCCCGTGCCACTAACGTTCGTGACATTCGGCTCATCAACATGCCGGAGAAACTCCGCGATCTGGAGTTTCATTTGACCGTGGTTGAAGGCACTCCAGTCTTAGTGAGCGGCGAACCGTTCGAGGATGGCATCGGCATCATAATCCTGCACCAATGCGAGCCTGCCAGGGATGATCTTCCCGAGATAGAGGCGATGGTCACTGGCTGGTTCTATGTCGAGTCCGACCTCTACCAGGAGCTTTGGCAGCAAGTCCTGACCGACAACTATTCGAGCAGCCGTATGGAGCTTGAAGCAGGTCCGTTCGGGTTCGATATGATGGAATGGACTTGGGACCCAGCAACGCAGGCTCAGTTGAACGTACAGTACGCCGCGTTTGATTTTGTACGCAGCAAGCGCAAGGAGCCGCCCCCGTTGAAGAAGGGTTTGTTCAGCTAGGCCAAGCCCTTGGACTTGCGTGAGACCGTAAGATTCCCGGTGAACGGGAACGACCTACCTGACCCGACACCGAAATTTTCCCGACGGGGGAATATAAGATCTCTGAGTGACCTGTTTGGAAGTCTTTATTTCTCGTCCAAAGCTGCTTCATCCGCCGGCGACTTCATCGTCTTCCCATCAGCGGAAATCATCTCGAAATCTGGTGCGGTGCCCATAACCTTCTGGATGAACTTCGTCGGGTGTTCAGGATCGACGAACAGAATCATGCCTTGGCCGTCTCTGAACACCACCTCAAAGCTCTGAGCGTCAGGGTCGACCGTCAGGCGCAGCTCGCTGATCAGCAGTCTCGAGCGATCGAGCGCAAAACCTGCGTGCATATCTCCGAGCCAAACGTTCCTGGCTTCACGCATTTGCCTCGTGAGGCCAATCGTACGCTGGATCGCTCGATCTGGACGCGACTATTTGTTGCTCGTACCTGAGCGGGTCCTTTGCATCCGGGAACACGATCCTCACACGCCCATCCCGAAGGCCTACAGAAAAGTATCGAAGGGCTTGCTCCGGTGTAACAGCACGACGTGCGATATGAGCCGCCACATCCGCTGCATCAGCGCCGAACGCCTCTCGCGTATTCTGAGCGATCTTTGTCAGTCGTGGCTGTCCTCCTTGCGGGGCCACGGTCAAGGTGTGGATCATCGATTTGAGATGAGACGAGAGTTTCGACCGCAGCTCGAAAAGATCCGGTTGGTTTGCGTTCTGAAGACGCTGAAGGAGGCCAGCGATTTCGTCCCTGCTCTGCGACAGCATCTGCCTTTCGGACTCCAGTTTCTCAAATGCTTTGCGCGATTCCGCGATCTGTGCCGCCAACTCATCCTTGCGCGCTTGCAATTCCCGCAATTTCGACAGGATGAACTCTTCGGGAGCGCCAGACTCCAAGAGATTATAGGTCTTATCCATGAGGGCATTTACGCTGCCAATCTCGCCCTCCAGCGATGTGACTTTCTGAGCGGCGTTTTTTTGTTCTTTCTGACGATCGTCTGGATCAACCAAAGTCGCCAGATCAATCTCGCTGACGAAGGCAAGAAATGAAGTTTCAAAATCACGGTACCGCCATCGCTTGCCATGGCACCCAAATCGCCGGGCGGATTTTGAGCAAACGAGATAACGATTGCCCTTTGGGCCACTACCCTTGTTGTCGTACTTCATCGAGGCGCCGCAATACGCGCAAGTGGCAAGGCCCGAGAATAGATTGCTGAAGCCCGCACCTTTCCGGCCGACGCCCTTGCCGTTGAATTGCCGATGCGATTTGGCATGGCGAGCTCGATAGAACAGCTCCTCGTCGATCACTGCAGGAAAGTAATTTTTGACGACTTCGCCTGTGAGCACACGCCTGCTGTCCTGCCGAAAACCCGGCTGGAATTCACCCAAGACAGCGCGATTTTCGAGGATCTTTGCAATATATGATGGATGCCAACCATCGGATTCGTTGAACGTCGGTGTGCCAGCCTTGTTCAAACGATCCGCGATTTTGTAATTGCCGATCCCATCCGCACTATCGGTGAAAATCTGCCGGACCACGTCGGCACGAGCGGGGATTGGGACGTAGGTGCTGCGATCGGGAGCGAGTTCAAGCCAACGAGGGCACCACTTCGTCATCGGCCTTAACGACAGCGCGGCTCCTCTCTTGTTCTTCCATGCGGCGGAAAGTCGCAGGCTCTTCGTCTGAGATTCCTCATGCGCCCGGCTCATGATGACCAGAGATTGGACCAACTCAACTAGGCCGGTGTGCCCGGTACGATAGAGCTGATTGTCGGTCAGAGTGACGACGTTAATGCCTGCCTGGATTATGCTCAAAAACAGCGTGTGCGCAGTCGAGACTTCCTCGCGACTGAGTCGGTCAAGCGATTCCACAATTAGGAACGAGCCGGGCTTGATCCGGCCAGCCCTGACGGCTTCAAGAAACCCGCCGAGCGCTCCGTCGCGAACATTAGCTCCCTTGAACGCCGAGATACCAATGTCCTCGATCTCGCGGTCTTCCGCGAGTTCAAGCCCGTTAGATTCAGCATAAGCTCGCGAGGCTTCGAGTTGTCGTTCTCGCCCATGCCCCTTTTGCTGCACGTCGGTCGAAATTCTAAGGTAAGAATAAGCTAAAGGTTTCAATGGCTTGCCTGTCGCAAAAATTGCTTGCGATGGCCGCTGATAGAAGAACGGGGTTAAATGTCAACACCTTTGCCATCGTCGGCCTGCCTGACAAGGCAGTGTCGGAGGCACGCGAGCGGGTGCGCTCGGCGCTGATCGCCTCGGGACTGGCGCTGCCGGCACGGCGGATCATCGTCAATCTGGCCCCCGCCGACCTGCCCAAGGAAGGCAGCCATTACGACCTGCCGATCGCGCTCGGCCTGATGGCGGCGATCGGGGCGATCCCGCCGGATGCGCTGGCCGGCTTCACCGTGCTCGGCGAGCTCGGTCTCGACGGCTCGATCGCGCCCGTGGCCGGCGTCCTTCCCGCCGCGATCGGCGCCAATATGCGCGAGGAGGGGTTGATCTGCCCGGCGGCCTGCGGCTCCGAAGCGGCGTGGGCGAGCCCTGACATCCAGATCATCGCAGCAAGTTCGCTGATCCAGATCGCCAACCATTTCAAGGGCACGCAGGTGCTGTCGCGGCCCTCGCCGAAGGTCCACGAAGCCGTCACCTCCACGCTCGACCTGCGCGACATCAAGGGCCAGGAGAGCGCCAAGCGCGCGCTGGAGATCGCGGCTGCCGGCGGGCACCATCTGCTCATGATCGGCGCACCCGGCGCCGGAAAGTCGATGCTGGCCGCGCGCCTGCCCTCGATCCTGCCGCCGCTGTCGCCGGGCGAGCTGCTCGAGGTCTCGATGATCGCCTCCGTCGCCGGCGAGATCGAAGGCGGCGCGCTGACGGCGCGGCGGCCGTTCCGCTCGCCGCATCATTCCGCGAGCATGGCGGCGCTGACCGGCGGCGGCATGCGCGCCAAGCCCGGCGAGATCTCGCTGGCGCATCAGGGTGTGCTGTTTCTCGACGAGCTGCCCGAGTTCGATCCACGCGTGCTGGATTCGCTGCGGCAACCGCTGGAGAACGGCGAGGTCGCGGTGTCGCGCGCCAATCATCGCGTCACTTATCCTGCGCGCTTCATGCTGGTCGCGGCGATGAATCCGTGCCGCTGCGGCAACGCGTTCGAGCCCGGCTATGCCTGCAAGCGCGGCCGCATCGACCGCTGCACCGGCGATTACCAGGCGCGCATCTCGGGCCCGCTGATGGACCGCATCGACCTGCGCATCGAGGTGCCGGCCGTGACCGCGGCCGATCTGATCCTGCCGCCGCCGGCGGAGGGATCGGCCGAGGTCGCCGCGCGCGTGGCGGCGGCGCGCGACATCCAGCTCGCACGTTACGCCGATGCCGGCCTGCCGACGATCCGCACCAATGCCGAGGCCCCGGCCTCGGTGCTGGAGGAGATCGCAAAGCCGGACGCGCAAGGCGCCAAATTGCTGCGCGACGCTGCCGAGACCATGCGGCTGTCGGCGCGCGGCTATCACCGCGTGCTGCGAGTCGCGCGCACGCTGGCCGATCTCGATCATGCCGACAGGATCGGCCGGCTGCACCTGGCCGAAGCCCTCTCCTATCGCGCACTCGCGGAGGATGTGCGCCAGATCGCTTGATCATCTAAGCGCATCAACCCGGCGGTAACGACTTTCCTTTACGCTCTGCAAACCATAAGGGCCCGCTGATATCGGTTCCGAGTTCCCGAGGGCCCGGCGAGTAGAGTGTCATGTTGCGTTTCAGAATCTTCGCCTCGGTTGTTCCCCTGTTGGCGGCCGCGGTGTTTGCCCGCGCCGAGATCGGATCGGTCTCGCATCCCTGCATCGCGGTGGGCGAAACCTCGGTCGAGCTCACCTCGCTGTTCTGGACCGCCGGCGTGCATGTCGCCTTCACCGAAAATCCTGTTCGCGCCACGGTGCGTGTTCAGATCACCGACGATGCCGACGCTGCGGACTTCGCCGTGGTCGACGACGGCCTTGGTTCCGAGCCGGATTCCTGCCAGGCCAACCCCTCGACGCGCCTGGTCTCGATCGCCGCCGAGCCGGTCGATGGCGGCGAGGTGATCTACCTCTCTACCGAAGGTCCGGCCGATTATCGCATCTATGTGCGCTCGAAGTCCGTCTCGCAACGCGAGGCGGCGGCGCTGATCGTCGGCGCCCGCGGCAGCCATCGTCACCTCCAGGCTGCTTCGCTCTGAACATTAACGCCTCGTCAACCCTGTTTGGAGGCAGAACCCAGGCCTCAAACTGTTCGCAAGGTCGGCGGGCCATCGTCGCACGCGGCAGTGGGGTCTAAAAGAGTCAGGGTCGGTGGCGATGGGTCAGACGTTCCGGATCAAGGTGCGCATGCGCCGCTTCAGGCGGCAGCACCCCCGCATCGCCTTTGCGATCCGCTCCTTCATGATCTTCTTGGCGACCTTCGGCGGCGCCTATGGTTTCGTGTCCGGCAGCCGGTCCGATACCTCCGGCTACGATCCGCACACCTTTGCGATCGGCGCCAGCTTCCTGTTCGCGCTCGCCTGCCTCGGCCTTGCGACGCTGAGCATGCGCCTGCGTTTCGTGGCCAAGCGGCTGCGCACGCTCGCCGCCCACAACGAGACGCTGATCGACCGCAATTGGGAGCTGAAGGAAGCGGAGGAACGGGCCCGCAGCCTGTTCGAGCAGCAGGGCGATCTCATCGTGCTGCGCGCTACCGATGGCCGCATCATCTTCGCCAACGAGGCCTATTGCGCGCTCGCGGGACAGCCGCGCAGCGCGCTGCTCGGCACGCGCTTCGATTTCGACGTGCTGGAGCAGGGCGAGAGCGCGCGCGAGAGCAACGGCACGCGCATCCACGATCAGAAGATCGCAACCCCGCTCGGCGCGCGCTGGATCGCCTGGCGCGAAGGCTATGTCCGCCTCGATGCCGGCCAGCCCGCCGAACTGCAGAGCGTGGGACGCGACGTCACCGACCGCACCGAGACTGAACGCGCCTTGGCGGACGCCCGCGACCAGGCCGACGCCGCCAACCGCGCCAAATCGCGCTTCCTGGCGATGGCCTCGCACGAGATCCGCACGCCGCTGAACGGCATCATCGGCATGGGCGGCCTGCTGCTCGACACGTCGCTGACGCCGGAGCAGGCGACCTATGCGAGGGCCGTCAAGACCTCGGGCGAAGCCTTGATGGCGCTGATCGAGGAATTGCTCGACTATTCCAAGATCGAGGCCGGCAAGCTCGATCTCGAGCAGCGTCCCTTCGCGCTCTCGACCCTGGTCGAGGAGATCACCGAGCTGCTCGCGCCGCGCGCGCAGGCAAAGACGCTCGAGATCGCCGCTTATGTCGACGAGCCCCTGCCGCTGGAAGTGGTCGGCGACGCTGCGCGGCTGCGCCAGGTGCTGCTCAACCTCGCTGGCAACGCCATCAAGTTCACCGCGAATGGCGGCGTCGCGCTGATCGTCGAGCCCGGCATCTGGCCGAACGAGATCAGCTTCCTGGTCCGCGACACCGGCATCGGCATCGCGCCGGAGGCGCAGCAACGCATCTTCCGTGAATTCGAGCAGGCCGACGAGCGCGTCGCCCGCACCTATGGCGGCACCGGGCTCGGACTTTCCATCAGCGAGCGCATCGTCAAGCGCATGGGCGGCCGGATCACGCTCACGAGCGAGCCGGGCAAAGGCTCGACCTTCGAGATCGCGGTGCCGCTTCCGCCGTCGCCAGCGAGCGCAGGACAGACGGCCTTTCCAAGCCCCGACCTCGCCGGCAAGTCAATTCTCCTCGTCGCCGACGGCATCGAGGCCTCGCTGATCGCGCGGCGGCTGGAACGCTGGGGCGGCCAGACCTGCCTGGTCGCGGATGCGGCGGTCGCCGAAGCGCTGCTGCCGGAACGCGCATGGCACGCGGTGCTGATCGATCGTGCGATTGGTGCTGCCACAGCCGACCATCTCGGCGAAGTGTCCCGCGCGCATGCGCAGCAGCGCCTCGTGCTGCTGACGTCGAGCTCACGCCATGAAAAGCTGTCGCCGGCCTTCACTGGCTTTCTGGTGAAGCCGCTGCGCGCGGCCTCGCTCGCCGCGCGCCTTGCGCTGACGCCGGAGATCGCCTCGCCGGACCTCGCGCCGGAGCCACCACCTGCAGCCGCCGGCGCGACGCCCGCAAGGGGCCTCTCGATCCTCGTTGCCGAGGACAACGAGATCAACGCGCTGTTGATGCGCTCGCTACTGACGAAGCTCGGCCACCGCGTCGTCATCGCCGTCCACGGCGAGGCCGCGCTGGAGTCCTGGCTCGCCGCGTCATCGGCCGGCACGCCCTATGATCTCGTGCTGATGGATATCCAGATGCCGCAGCTCGACGGCATCGAGGCGACCAAGCGCATCCGCGCGCATGAGGCCGCCACGAGCGGCCACCACACGCCGATCCTTGCGCTCACCGCCAACACGCTGGTCGAGGATCGCTATGCCTGCTTCGAAGCGGGCATGACCGGGTTTCTGATCAAGCCGCTCGACCGCGACAAGCTGGACGAAGCGCTGGCAGGGCTCGCGGCGGCGCAGCGGCTCGCTGTGTAATCGGGAACCTCGCGGGAATCTGAACCCGTTCGGCAATCAGCAATTGAATTCGGCGGCCCTGCGCGTCACCATCCTGGGGGGCATTCGCAAGGGGATCTCGCGCATGAATGTGCTCTGCCGCCTCGCAATCGTTGTCCTCCTCGCCGGAATTTCCCACCACGCCGCGGCCGATACGCCGGAGCTCATCTCATCGCTCAAGCAGGGCGGCTATGTCTTGATCTTTCGGCACACCGCGACCGACGACAGCCAAAAGGACGTCTACCCGTTCAAGTTCGACGACATGAGCGCCCAGCGTCAGCTCAGTGAAAAGGGTAGGGACATGGCGCGTCAGATCGGGGCGGCGATCAAGGACCTCGCGATCCCGATCGGCGACGTCTACACCAGCCGGCTGAACCGCGCGATCGAGGCCGGCAAGCTGATCTCCGGCCGCGAGGTCAAGCCGGTCGACACGTTGACGGACAGCAGCAGCGCCAGCGCATCGGGAATGGCAAACCCGACCGGCGCCAATGCAAGGGCCGGACAGGCCGTGCGTCAGCTCGTCGATGCGCCGCCGAGGGCGGGCACGAACACGTTCCTGATCACCCACAAGACCAACATCGCCGATGCCTTCGGCAAGGACGCCGGCGACGTGCAGGAGGGCGAGGCTTTCGTCTACAAGGCCAGCGGCTCCGGTCCCGCCACCTTTGCGGGACGCATCAAGATCGCCGATTGGAGTGCGAAGGCCGGCAAGTGACCGACCGCAACTGGTTCGGCTGCCGGTGCGACGAAGGCGGGCCGTGACTTGCCGCGCCGTCACGGTCCTGTGCTACCAACGTGCGGTGAGGTGCGACTGGAGGCCGGCAACACGTGAGAACATCGGAAGACCGCTCATTCCTCGTCTGGCTTGGCGTGATCTCCCTCGCGTTCGGCTGGCTGCTTTGGCCTTTCTCCGGCGCCTTGTTGTGGGCCACGCTGCTGGCGATCATCTTCGCGCCCTTCTATCGAGCTTGCCTGGAAAGATTTCCGGAATGGCGCAATCTCGCGGCACTTTCCACCGTCATCGTCGTGGTCGTCATGGTCCTGATTCCCGTCGGGGTCGTGATCGCTTCACTCATCGACCAGGGAGGCGAGCTGGTTCAGCGCGTTCAGAGTGGCGAGATCAACCTGGCTCATCCTCTGCAGCAACTGAAAGCCGCGCTGCCGGACTGGGCTACGTCCATGTCAGATCGCCTGGCGGGCATCGACCTGTCGGCTTTGAAAGAACGCTTGTCGAGCCTGGTGGTCCCGGCCGGGCAGCAGCTGGCGGGGCACGCGATCAACATCGGCCAGTTGACGGTGGAGTTCGTCGCGAGCCTGCTCGTGATGCTCTACTTGCTGTTCTTCTTCCTGCGCGACGGCGACGAGCTGAACCTGCGCATCCGCAGCGCGCTGCCGCTGCGGGGGAGCCATACCGCCGAGATCCTGGATGCGTTCACCCTGGCCGTTCGCGGGACGATCAAGGGCATCATTCTGGTTGCGCTGATCCAGGGCGCGCTTGGCGGTCTGATCTTCTGGCTGCTCGGCCTGACTGCGCCGCTGCTGGCGGGCGCCATCATGGCGCTGTTTTCGCTTCTTCCGGTGCTCGGCTCCGCCCTGGTCTGGGTTCCGGCCGGCCTCTATTTGCTCGTGACGGGCGCCGTCACGAAGGGGATCATCCTGCTCGCTTTCGGGACCTTCGTGATCGGCCTTGCCGACAACTTCCTCCGCCCCATCCTGGTCGGACAGTCGATCCGGATGCCGAGCTATGTCGTGTTGCTCGCGACCCTGGGTGGCCTGGCAACCTTCGGAGCGAACGGCTTCGTCATCGGGCCGCTCGTCGCCGCCATGTTTCTGACGGCGTGGCACATCTTCGTCAGCGCGGAACAGCGACAAGAGGTTCGCGACTGACCTGTTACGCGGCGTGCGCCACAAAACGCAGCGCGGAGAGCTTGTCAGGCGGGCCGAGAGTTCCCTTGAAGATGGTGTCGGTCTGCGCGGCGCGCTTGCAGTGCGGGCAAACGAAGAGATGCGCAATGACCGGAACCGGCTCATCCGCGAGCAGCTCCGAGCGGTACCACCGCATCTCGATGTGACAATCGGGGCAGGTCGGTGCTTCGAGCTGCTCCGCGGCGCTTCTCAGTCGATCAACCATGGAGCCCTCGCGATTCGAAGGTCATAGCTGAATACCTCTTGCCGGTCTGCAACAAAAGACACTCTGTCCAAACCGACCAGGGCCATCTCACCGTTGCGCTTACAGGCGCCTGAGCGCCACGCTCTCCACCGCGTGGTCGGCGCCCTTCTTCAGGATCAGCGTCGCGCGCGGACGGGTCGGCAGAATGTTGTCCTCGAGATTGGCGAGGTTGGTGCGCTCCCAGATCGCGGTGGCGGTGGCCGTGGCCTCCTCGTCCGAGAGCAGCGCATAACGGTTGAAGTAGGACTTCGGATTGGTGAATGCGGTATCGCGCAGCGCCAGGAAGCGCTTGATGTACCATTGCCGCAGCGCCGCCTCGTCGGCGTCAATATAGACCGAGAAATCGAAGAAGTCGGAAACCACCGGCACCGCCTTGCCGTCGCGCGGCAGCTTGCCGGTCTGCAGGACGTTGACGCCCTCGACGATCAGGATGTCGGGCTGGTCGATCTCGGCCCATTCGTTCGGCACGATGTCATAGGTCAGATGCGAATAGACCGGCGAGCGCACATGGCGGCGGCCGGACTTGATATCGGAGAGGAAGCTCAGCAGCAGCGGCAGATCGTAGCTCTCGGGAAACCCCTTCTTCTGCAGAATGCCCTGCTGCTCGAGCAGCGCCTTCGGATAAAGAAATCCGTCGGTGGTGATCAGCTCGACCTTCGGGCGCGGCGACCAGCGCGCCAGCAATGCCTGAAGCACGCGGGCCGTGGTGGATTTCCCGACCGCGACCGATCCGGCAACGCCGATGATGTAGGGCACCTTGCGGTCGCGGATGTTGAGGAATTGGCGCTCGGCGTAGTACAGGCGCTGCATCGCGTCGACATAGATCGAGAGCAGGCGCGACAGCGGCAGGTAGATGTCCTCGACCTCCTTGAGATCGAGGCGATCGTGCAACGAGCGCAGCCGGTCGAACTCGCCCGGCTCCAGCGTCATCGGGGTGTCGTCGCGCAGACGCGCCCACTCCTCGCGCGTATAGATGCGGTACGGATTATACTGCTGCTCGGGTGCGCGGATATCCATGACGCCGCCTTTCCGTTGCTTCGATCAATCGCTCTTGCGCGACGCCTTTTCTTCCAACCCTGACATCGACGTGCGCTTGCCCAGCGCAGCCTCGACCTCTTCTAGCTTTATGCCGCGTGCCTTCAAAAGCACAAGGAAATGATAGAGCAGGTCCGCGCCCTCGGCGATCAGATGCGCGCGGTCGTTTTCGACTGCTGCGATTACGGTTTCGACTGCTTCCTCGCCGAACTTCTTGGCGCAATGCTCGGCGCCCTTGTCGAGCAGCTTGCGGGTATACGACACCTCGCCGCCGGCCGCGGCGCGGGCGTCGATGGTCTCGACCAGATCATGGATCGTGAAACGCGGCATCGGATTACTCGGAAACACATGAGGCCACGGAAGCCGTTCCCCACCGGCTTATGTAGCATTTTTGCAGGTCGGAGTCGTCAGGCATCGAGGCGCATCGGCAGCCCGCGGCGGGCCATGTGCTCCTTGGCTTCACGGATGGTGAATTCCCCGAAATGGAAGATCGAGGCCGCCAGCACGGCTGTGGCGTGTCCGTCGCGGATGCCGTCGACCAGATGATCGAGATTGCCGACGCCGCCCGAGGCGATCACCGGGACGGGCACACTGTCGGCGATCGCCCGGGTCAGCGGGATGTCGAAGCCTTGCCTGGTGCCGTCGCGATCCATCGAGGTGAGCAGGATTTCACCGGCGCCGAGCGCGACCACTTCCTGGGCATATTCGATGGCGTCGATGCCGGTCGAGTTGCGGCCGCCATGGGTGAAGATCTCCCAGCGATCGCCGCCCGGACGCTTGACCCGCTTGGCGTCGATCGCGACCACCACGCACTGCTCGCCGAATTTTTCGGCAGCTTCCTTGACGAACTCGCGGCGGGATACCGCCGCGCTGTTGATCGAGACCTTGTCGGCGCCGGCGCGCAGCAGCGTCTTGATGTCGTTGACCTCGCGCACGCCGCCGCCGACGGTCACGGGCATGAAGCAGGCTTCCGCCGTGCGGCGGACCACGTCCAGCATGATGCCGCGGTTCTCGTGGGTGGCGGTGATGTCGAGGAAAGTGAGCTCGTCGGCGCCGGCGGCGTCATAGGCGATCGCGGCTTCGACGGGATCGCCGGCATCGCGCAGATCGACGAAGTTGACGCCCTTGACGACGCGGCCGTCCTTGACGTCGAGGCAGGGGATCACGCGGACCTTGAACATGTGTCAGCTCCCGGGCGCGCGCGCGTTGCGGATCAGGGTGAGGGCTGCGGCGGGATCGAGCCGGCCGTCGTAAAGCGCGCGGCCCGCGATCGCGCCGGCGAGCCTCGATGCGCGCGGCGTCAGCATCGCCTTGACATCCGCGATCGAGGCGAGGCCGCCGGAGGCGATCACGGGGATCGAGATGGCATCGGCCAGCGCGATGGTCGCATCCAGGTTCAGGCCCTTGAGCAGGCCGTCGCGCGCGATGTCGGTGAAGATGATGGCGGCAACGCCGGCATCCTCGAACCGCTTGGCGATCTCCAGCGCCGTGACTTGCGAGGTCTCGGCCCAGCCTTCGACCGCGACCTTGCCGTCGCGCGCGTCCAGCCCGACCGCGACGCGGCCGGGGAATTTCTTCGCCGCAGCCTTCACCAGCTCGGGATCGCGCACCGCAGCGGTGCCGATGATGACGCGGGTGATGCCCTTGTCGAGCCAGGCTTCGACGGTCTTGAGATCGCGAATGCCGCCGCCGAGCTGCACCGGAATCTTGATCGTCTTCAGCATCGCCTCGACGGCCTCGGCGTTCACCGGCTTGCCGGCAAAGGCACCGTCGAGGTCGACGACGTGGAGATACTCAAAACCCTGCTCGACGAAGCTCTGCGCCTGCGCGGCGGGATTGAGGTTGAACACCGTCGCGCGCGCCATGTCGCCTTGCTCGAGGCGCACGCACTGGCCGTTCTTGAGATCGATCGCGGGAAAGAGGATCATGATTGAGCCAAGTTTTTTCTGCGCAAACAGTGCGCTCCCTCCCCCCTTGTGGGGGAGGGTTGGGGAGAGGGGTAGGCCACGAACACCGCCGTTGCGGCTACCCCCCTCCCGAACGCTGCGCGTTCGACCTCCCCCACAAGGGGGGAGGTCACAAGGGAGCGCGGAGCAACCATCACGGTTTCCATCGCAAGAAATTCGAGATCAGAGCGAGGCCGAAGCGCTGGCTCTTCTCGGGGTGAAACTGCGTGCCGATGGCGGTGTCCTTCGCGACGATCGCGGTGACGGCCCCGCCGTAATCTGCGCGCGCCAGCACGTCCGCCTCGCTGGCGGGATTGAGGTGGTAGGAATGCACGAAATAGGCGTGCTGGCCCTTGGGGCCGAGCGGCAGCTTGTTCAGCACCGGATGCTCCCTGAGCACCTCGAGCGTGTTCCAGCCCATGTGCGGGATCTTCAGGCTCTCGTCGCGCGGCGTGATCTTCTCGACGTCGCCGCCGATCCAGTTCAGGCCTTCGGTGATGACATGCTCCTTGCCGCGGCTTTCCATCAACTGCATGCCGACGCAGATGCCGAAGAACGGCCGCGCCTTGACGCGCACGGCTTCGGTGATCGCCTCGACCATGCCGTTGACGGCGTCTAACCCGCGCCGGCAATCGGCAAAGGCGCCGACGCCGGGCAGCACCAGGCGGTCAGCCTCGTAAGCCCGATCGGGATCGCTGGTGACGAAGACCTTCTGCGGATTTTCCAGGCCGCGCGCGGCGCGCTCGAAGGCTTTCGCGGCGGAATGCAGGTTTCCGGAACCGTAATCGATGATGGCGACGCTCATCTTGACCCTCCCGGTTCTGGAAACAACCCGATGATGCCGCCGGCCGGAATGGGCGGCGGGTTCGAGAATTGCTGGCCCGGCACGCCGCGGGTCGGCGGCGGGCCGCCGCGATCGACGGCCCATTGATCGTTCACGATGCCGTGCTGCTTCTGGCTCCAGCGCTCGAAGAAGCGGCGTTCGGCGGTGTCCTCGTCGTCGGCAATCACCACGTCCAGCTGGCGCCATCTGCCGCGCGACAGCGTCCAGCGGCGCAGGCTCGAAGCCTCGAGACCCATCAGCAGGGCAACGATGAGATCGGCGAGGAAAATCGACGAACGTCCGACACCGAGGCTCGACAGCCCCGCGTTGAACGCCGCCACGAAGATCAGATAGCCGATCAGGGCCAGCCACAGCCGATTCCACAGCAGCCAGAACGGTCCGAAGATCATCGCCCAGAAATGAAAGCCGTCGCGCACGAACACGAACTTGTCGGTCGCACGCAGATCGGCTCCGGCGGGGGAGGGAGCATGAACCGTGTAGACAGGCATGGTGATGCCCCGTTCCTAGAAATTCAGTGATACCGCAAGCGGCGCGCGCCGCCGGCCGAAAAGGTCAGCCGCCGAGCGAGCCCTTGGTGGACGGGATCTCGCCCACGGCCTTCGGATCGATCGCGACCGCCGTGCGCAGCGCCCGCGCCAGACCCTTGAAGCAGGACTCGGCGATATGGTGGCTGTTATCGCCATATAGGGTCTCGACGTGGAGAGTCACGCCGGCGTTGATGGCGAAGGCCTGGAACCACTCGCGCACCAGCTCGGTGTCGAACTCACCGATCTTGTCGCGGGGGAAGTCGGCCTTGAACACCAGGAACGGGCGACCCGAGATGTCGATGACCACGCGCGTCAGCGTCTCGTCCATGGGCATGTGCACGCCGGCATAGCGGGTGATGCCCGCCATGTTACCGAGCGCCTGCTTGACCGCCTGGCCGAGCGCGATGCCGGTGTCTTCGGTGGTATGGTGGTAATCAATGTGCAGATCGCCCGCCGCTTTGACCGTGAGATCGATGCGGGAATGGCGGGCGAGGAGATCGAGCATATGGTCGAAAAAGCCGATGCCGGTCGCGATATTGGCCACGCCGGTGCCATCGAGGTTCACGGAGACCTCGATGTCGGTTTCCTTGGTCTTGCGCTTGATCGTCGCGGTGCGCATTGAAATGCGGTTTCCATTCTAGCTTGGGAGCCGAAAACGCCAGTCTCTTAACAGCCAAATGACGCCTTCGCTACTGCGGGAACGGCTGGCCGGGCCTCTACTTCTGCCTATGGTGAGCGAAATTTGGTCCGGAACGGCCCGTTGTGCCCTGCTCCCCGACCGCCTAAATCAGGCCGACAACGAGGGTCATCCATGCAAGATTCCCAGAACCGCTCGCCGGGCTGGCACGGCACCACGATTTTGACGGTCCGCAAGGGCGGCAAGGTGGTGGTCGGCGGCGACGGCCAGGTCTCGATCGGCCAGACCGTGATCAAGTCCAACGCCAAGAAGGTCCGCAAGCTGGGCAAGGGCGACGTTATCGGCGGCTTTGCCGGCGCGACCGCCGACGCCTTCACCCTGTTCGAGCGGCTCGAAGCCAAGCTCGACCAATATCCTGGGCAGCTGACCCGGGCCGCCGTGGAGCTGGCCAAGGACTGGCGCACCGACCGCTATTTGCGGCGGCTGGAGGCCATGATGATCGTGGCCGACAAGGACGTCTCCCTCGTGCTCACAGGCACCGGCGACGTGCTGGAGCCCGAGGCCGGCGTGATGGCGATCGGCTCTGGCGGCAACTATGCCTTGGCGGCGGCCCGGGCCCTGCTCGACACCGACAAGGACGCCGAGACCATCGTCCGCCGTTCCCTCGACATCGCGGCCGACATCTGCGTCTACACCAACCGCAATTTGACCATTGAGAGCTTGGCGACTGGCTAGGCGATGCCGACCGCCCATGCCTTCCGCCCGATGACCAGGGCCGACCTGCCGCTGATCCGGCGATGGCTGGGCGAGGCGCATGTGAGGCAATGGTGGGGTGATCCGGACGAGCAGTTTGCGCTCGTCAGCGGCGATCTCGACGAGCCGGCCATGGACCAATTCATCGTGTTGGCCGGCCGGCAGCCCCTCGGCTATCTTCAGTGCTACCGCCTGACCGCCTGGAATACGGGCTTCGGGCCGCAACCGGAGGGTACGCGTGGGATCGACCAGTTCATCGGTGAAAGCGACATGATCGAACGCGGTCACGGTTCGGCGTTCATCCGCCAGTTCGTCGATGAGCAGTTTCGCAGCGGCCTGCCTCGCATGGTCACCGATCCCGATCCGCTCAACGCACGCGCCTTGCGCGCCTATGAGAAAGCCGGCTTCATCCGCGACCGCATCGTTGAGACGCCGGACGGGCCGGCGCTGCTGATGGTGCGTGAACCATGACGCTGGTCCACGCGCGCGAGAGCAAGGTCGCGTTTCCGCCGCTCGCCTGGGTCGGCATCGCGCTGCTGCTGTTGGCGCTGCAGGCCGCGATCCTGTTCGCGATGGGCCGCGTGCCGATCTGCACCTGCGGCTATGTCAAGCTGTGGCACGGCGTGGTGAACAGCTCGGAGAATTCCCAACACATCGCCGACTGGTACAGCTTCTCGCACATCCTGCACGGCTTCCTGTTCTACGGCCTGACCTGGCTGCTGTTCGTGCCCCTGCCGTTCCTGCCTCTCCCTCTTCCAAGTTTATCTTGGCCGGCAAGATTGATCGTCGCGATGCTGATCGAAGGCGCCTGGGAGATCGTCGAGAACTCGCCGTTCATCATCGAGCGCTACCGCGCCGGCACGATCTCGCTGGATTATTTCGGCGACAGCATCGTCAATTCGGTTTCCGACAATCTGGCCATGGTGCTCGGGTTCCTCGTCGCGCGCGTGCTGCCGGTGTCGGCGACGATCCTGATCGGCCTCGCCTTCGAGATCATGCTGGCGCTCCACATTCGCGACAATCTGACGCTCAATATCCTGATGCTGATCCATCCGATCGAAGCCGTTAAACAATGGCAATCCGGCCCGCCCATCATCTGACCACAAAAGCGACTTGTCCTTGGCCGCCTCCCGCCCTAGCTAGACAGACATGACAGACTTCTCTCCCCGCGAAATCGTTTCCGAACTCGACCGCTTCATCGTCGGTCAAGCCGACGCCAAGCGCGCCGTCTCGATCGCGCTGCGCAACCGCTGGCGCCGCCAGCAGCTCGAAGGCTCCTTGCGCGAAGAGGTGCTGCCGAAGAACATTCTGATGATCGGCCCCACCGGCGTCGGTAAGACCGAGATCGCGCGGCGGCTCGCCAAGCTCGCGAATGCGCCGTTCCTGAAGGTGGAGGCAACGAAATTCACCGAGGTCGGCTATGTCGGCCGCGACGTCGAGCAGATCGTACGCGATCTCGTCGAGGTCGCGATCGCCCAGGTGCGAGAGAGGAAGCGCAAGGACGTGCAGGCCCGCGCCCAGCTCGCCGCCGAGGAGCGCGTGCTCGATGCTCTCGTCGGCGCCAATGCCTCTTCGACGACGCGGGAATCCTTCCGCAAGAAGCTGCGCGCCGGCGAGCTCAACGACAAGGAAATCGAGATCGAGACGCAATCGTCCGGCGGCGGCCTGCCGATGTTCGAGATCCCGGGCATGCCGGGCGCACAGATGGGCGCGATCTCGATCGGCGACATCTTCGGCAAGCTCGGCGGCCGCAGCAAGACGCGACGGCTCACGGTCGAGGGCTCGCACGAGATCCTCGTCAACGAGGAATCCGACAAGCTGCTGGACACCGATCAGCTGACGCTCGAGGCGATCAGCGCGGTCGAGAACAACGGCATCGTGTTCCTCGACGAGATCGACAAGATCTGCGCGCGCGAAGGCCGCGCCGCCGGCGATGTCTCGCGCGAGGGCGTGCAGCGCGATCTGCTGCCGCTGATCGAGGGCACCACGGTTTCGACCAAGCACGGCGCGGTGAAGACCGACCACATCCTGTTCATCGCCTCCGGCGCCTTCCACGTCGCCAAGCCGTCGGACCTGCTGCCGGAATTGCAGGGCCGCCTGCCGATCCGCGTCGAATTGCAGGCGCTGACCCGCGACGACATGCGCCGCATCCTGACCGAGCCCGAGGCCTCGCTGATCAAGCAATATGTCGCCCTGATGCGGACCGAGGGCGTGACGCTCGACATCACCGATAGCGCCATCGACGCGCTCGCCGACGTCGCGGTCGCCGTCAATTCCACCGTCGAGAACATCGGCGCGCGGCGGCTGCAGACCGTGATGGAGCGGGTGCTGGACGAGATCTCCTTCACCGCCCCCGACCGCAGCGGCGAGACCGTCAAGGTCGACGCGGATTTCGTGCAGAAGCACGTCGGCGACCTCGCCAAGAACGCCGATCTGAGCCGGTTCATTTTGTAATTTCGGGCGGTCACGCTATTGATGCGGCGTGACCGTGCGCATCCTGCAAAATCCCTGGCGTCTCCTGCTCGCGATCAACGCGGCGGTCATCGTTGGCGTGTTCGTTCACAAGATTCAGCTGCCGCCTTACGTCCCCTATATCCATCTCCTGGTCGACTACCATTTCGGCTTCATCAAGCGCGCGCTGATCGGGGCAATTGTCGCGCTGTTCACTGACAAGGTGTCGGTCTGGCTGGTGTTCGCACTCGGCGGCGCGACGTGGCTGGTGACGCTGGGTCTCTATGCGAGGCTGTTTCAGAAAACGTTCGGCTTCTCCGCCAAGACGCTGCCGCTGTTCGTGTTCATGGCGGGCTCGCCGTTCTTCCTGAAGAACTTCATGCACACGCTCGGCCATTTCGACATCTATGGCTGCTCGCTGGCGATCATCCTGCTGCTGATGCCGGCCGGCTCGTTGCTGTTCGTGGCAACGGCCGCGCTGTTTGCGATCGTGCTGGTGCTGATCCACCACATTCATCTGCTGATGTACGTGCCGACGATCATCACCATCGTCGTGGTCAGGCACTATCTGGCCCATGGCTGCAATCGCACGAACATCGCCTTCGGCGTCATCGCGCTCGCGCTCGTCGCCGCACTGTTCTTCGCCGCGCAGTTCCTGGGAACGATGCCGATCCCGCAAGCGGATTTCATCGCCTATCTGCAGACGCGAATGGCCGATCCGTCCCGTACCGACCTCTTGCAGTTCGCCTATATCTGGTCCCAGCCGCTGGCGAAGGAGGTCGCGGACACCTGGGGCCGCCTGCCGCACAACATCCTCGGCGTGCCGGTTTTCGCGCTGCTGATCTGGCTGCACACGCCACTGTGGCGCTATCTTGCGAAGCTGATCGGCGCACTCGCATGCGAGGCGCACCGCCGCCTCGTGATCGCGGCGCTGATCGGCGTCAGCCTCGGCTATGTCGTGATGTTCGCGATGGTGTTCGACTATTCGCGCTGGATCTCGAACTGGGCGGTCTGCATGTTCCTGATCCTGCATGCGGTGAAGATGCTGCCGGCCGCTCGGGAGACGGCGCTGATCCCGGCGGAGGATCGGAGCACCAATATCTTTGGCGTGATCCTGACGCTGATCCCGCGCGTCGGAATCATCCGGCCGTTTTAGGCGGTCCGCTCGCTCCCCCGCGCGCGGATTATTAGGGAGAGACCGCTAACCTCTCGCCCGCCTGATCCGCACATACAGCGCGCCTTCGCCGCCATGGCCGATGGCGGCTTCCTCAAAGCCGACGACGAAGGCGCGGAATTCCGGCAGGCTCAGCCATTCCGGCACCTGGCGCCGCAGCACCCCGCTTTCGCCGCCGCTGCGGCCCTTGCCGGTGATGACGAGCACGAAGGTCAGGCCATCGTGATGGGCGCGGTGCAGGAATCCGGTCAAGGCGCGATGCGCGCGCATCTGGGTCATGCCGTGCAGATCGAGCCGCGCCTCGATCTCGCTGCGGCCGCGCGACAGCTTTGTGCGCTCGCGCTTGCCGAGCGGCGCGAGGGGCGGGATCTGGGGTTTCGCAGCCCCCCGCGCCGGCGCAGCGGTCATCGGCCTTGCCGGCGGTGAAGGCCGGGTCACGGGAGCCACGCGTGAAGGCCCGGCAGGCGGCGCCGGATGCGCCTTGGCCACGCGATGCTTCCGCAGCGGCTTCACCTGTTTGGCGACAGTATCCCATAGCTCGCGTTCCTCCTCGCTCAGCGCGCGGCGGCGCGGCGAGGGGCGAGGCTCCAGCACGGGCGGACGGGACGATCGCTTCATTGCTGCCGATGGGGCCGTTTCTTCACCGGCCGCTGCGGTTCAGGAGCGGGCTCGATCACGGGCCGCGGCGCCGGCAGCGGGACCGGACCGGCGATCGCAACCGTGTCGGTCTTGGTTTCCGCAGCACCGGCGGCAGCAGCCGGCTTCGCCGCCCCCTTTCCCGGATCGGTCTGCGGAAACAGTTTTGCGATCTTCTCCGACGGGCGCGGATCAGGCACCGGTAGCCGCGCCGCCCGCATCGAGGGGTCGAGACCCTTCGGCACCAGCATCACGAAGCGCATGGGATGGCGCAGCCGGCCGGAGACGCGGCCAGCCTCCTGGCCTGCACCGAAAAACAGATCGGCGCGCGCGGGTCCGATGATGGCCGAGCCGGTGTCCTGCGCGATCATCAGCCGATGGAACGGCGTTTTCGAACGCTCCGACTCGATCGGCAGCTCGCCCTCGATGAAGAACGGCGTGCCGTAGACATGCAGCGTCTTGTCGACCGCGATCGAGCGGCCCGCCGTCAGCGGAATGCCCTGCGCGCCCACCGCCTCGTCCTTGTCGGAGAGGTTGACCTCGCGGAAGAAGATGTAGGCGCGGTTCTGGCGGCGCAGCTCCTTGGCACCATCGGGGTTCTGCGTCATCCATTCCCGGATCTTCTGCATCGACATCTCTTCCTTCGGAATGATGCCGCGCTCGATCAGGATGCGCCCGACGGCGGTGTAGGGATAGCCGTTATAGGCGTCGTAATTCAGCCGAACCGAGCTGCCGTCCTCGAATTTGATCCGCGCCGAGCCCTGGATCTGTGCGAACAAGAGATCGGTCGAATCCTTCAGCCAGGCGATCTCCAGCCCGCGGCCGGCGATCTTGCCGTCCTCGATCTCGCCGCGGTCATAATAGGGCACCAGCTTGCGGCGGCCGATCTTGCGATAGACCGGCCCCTTGTTAGGCAAGCTCACCGAATCCTGCTTGTAGCCACGCACGAACAGATTCGAGGGACGGCGATAGACCGGAACATTGTAGATTTCGGTCTGCGTGCGCGATCCCTCCAGCACCGGCTCGTAATATCCGGTGACGAAGCCATCGGGCTCGCCGAGCCGCGAGATGCGCAGCGGCGAAAAATTCTCCTCGAAGAAGGTTTTTGCTTTGGCGTCGTCGCTCAACTCGAGCGTCTTGGCGGCCTTGCAAGGCTCACTCAGCGAGCCTGCCAGCGCCTTCGGTTCAGTCACACCGGTTTGGCCATTGATCGGCTTGCAGCTGGCGCGGAACGTCTTGTACGCCGCGAGATGATCGTCGTCGCTCCAGCCCTTCACGTCGGCCCAGACCAGCGGCAGATATTGCGCGCCGGGAATTTCGAGCGGCAGGGGGAGCTGCGGATAGGGCAAGGCCCGCGGCGGGGCGGCGGGCAATTGCGACGGATGATGATGGTGATGGCTGCGATAGTGGCGCCGCGATGCCTCGGCGCCGAGCGAAAACGACGACAGCACGACGGCGCCTGCGCAGAGCGCCGTCGCGCCGTTCTTGAGAAAGAGCTTAATTCGCGCTTCCGGTGCCAACCAGCTTCCAGTTCGGATCGCGAGAGGTGACGTCGCGGGCGAAAGTCCAGATGTCGGTGATGTCGGCGACCGTGTCGGCACTCCCGTCGACGATGTTGCCGGCCTTGTCGCGGGTGGCCGAGATCATCTGCGAGACGAAACGCACGGTAAGCTGGGCGGTGCGGTCGCGCAGCTCGGCGCCGACGAGCTCGGCCTTGTCGATCGAGACGAAGCGGGTCTCGGTCTTCTGCTCGTTCCTCTCGCGCTCCTTGATCGCGGCGTCGAAGCTGTCATAGACGTCCGACGACAACAGGTCGCGCAGCGCGCGGCGGTCGCCATTGGCAAAGGCCAGCACGATCATCTCGTAGGCGCCGCGGGCGCCCGAGATGAAATGACGCGGGTCGAAGGTCGAATCCTTGTCGACAATGGTATCCAGGCCCTGCGCCAGTGCCGTGCCCGGCTCGGCCAGGCCCTTCCAGCGATCGGAAGGCGAGGCCGGCTCGGCCGTCGGCGCCTGGGGCGCCTGGTCGATGACCTTGCCCGGCATGGTCACGACGTTGTTGTCCTGGCCACTTCCCAGCGCATTGCGAGCGGCGGTGCGATCGAACGGTGGCCGCTCGTTGCCGGTCCGCTGCCCGAGCACGCTGCGCAGCCGCAGAAAGATGAAGACCGCCAGCGCCAGGAAGATGATGGTGTAGATATCCACGTCGTATTCGCTTTCTGGTCTTTGCTCTGGGTCTTGGCTTCGGGTCGTCGCCGGGAAAATCAATCCGGCCAGTAGACCGTTCCCTACGGAAACGGCAAGTCTACATCGCCCTTTTTAGGTCCACGTCAGGTCCGTGGGATGTAGGCACGAAATCTTGCCCGGCCAATGGCGCCTTTTGGCACAGTGTCAAGTGTAGCGCGTTTTATCCTTAAGGGGAAACCCGATCCTGCGCGGAAATCGCGCATCTTCAATCGTTTAAGGCGCTATTTAGCGGAAATGGCAGGATGAACGTCACAGTCGTTGGCGTAGGCCGAATTCCCGATCCGGGGCCGTTCGTCCTTGTGGAACGAGGCGACCCTATGTTAGCCAACCGCCGCGAAATTCAGCCCAAATCGGGTAAGGAGACATCCCCATGACCAACGGTAACGGCACCCCTCCCGAGGCGGCCCAGGCTCCCCAGCTCAACGTGCTGGCGCAATATACCAAGGACCTCTCGTTCGAAAATCCCAACGCGCCGAGCTCGCTCCAGCAGCAGAGCCAGCCGCCACAGATCAACATCCAGATCAATGTCAGCGCCAACAACCTCAGCGAACAGGAGTTCGAGGTGACGTTGTCGGTCGAAGGCAAGGCCGAGGCCGCTGGCAAAGTGATGTTCTCGTTCGAGCTCGCCTATGCCGGTGTGTTCCGCATCGCCAACGTGCCGAAGGAAAATCTGCATCCGCTGGTGATGATCGAGTGCCCGCGCCTCTTGTTCCCGTTCGCCCGCGAGATCATCGCGACCGCGGTGCGCGACGGCGGGTTCCCGCCGCTGATGCTGGATCCGGTCGACTTCGTCGGTCTCTATCGCCAGAACATGGAGCGGCAAATGGCGGCTCAGTCCGGTCAGACCGGCCAGGCCTGACTTAGCGGCCTTAACCAGCCGGAGGGGCGACTGGAGCGGCGAGATACTCGTTCCAGATCGCCTTTTCGCCCATCGTTGCGATGAAGGCCCGATGGGCCTCCCGCTCGGCATCCGAAACCCGCGGCGCGAGCGGCACCAGGCGCTGCCGCCGCGGCGCATCGCCGGCGGAACTGACCCTGATCTCTTCGTTCTCCGAAGCCAGCAGCAGCTGCGACTGCCGTGCGCCCACCAGATCGACATAGACTTCCGCGAGCAATTCTGCGTCGAGCAGCGCGCCGTGCTTGGTGCGGTGCGAATTGTCGATCGAATAACGCGAGCAGAGATCATCGAGCCGGTTCGACACGCCGGGATGCTTGCGGCGCGCGAGCAGCAACGTGTCGACCAGCCGCTCGCGCGGGATCGCGGCGCGCTTGATGCGGTCGAGCTCGGCATTGATGAAGCTGATGTCGAACGAGGCGTTGTGGATCACCAGCGGCGCATCGCCGATGAACTCCAGAAACGCGTCGGCGACCTCATGGAACAGCGGCTTGGTCGACAGGAACTCGGCCGACAGCCCGTGCACGGCGAACGCTTCCGCCGGCATGTCCCGTTCGGGGTTGATATAGACGTGGTACGTCTGCCCGGTCGGCATGCGGTTGAGAATCTCGACGCAGCCGATTTCGACCAGGCGATCACCGCGGAGCGGATCGAGGCCTGTGGTTTCGGTGTCGAGAACGATTTCGCGCATGTCTTGAAACTGGCGTCTTGAGATCAGCGTCGTGAGAGCTGTGAGGCGGCGAATCAGGCTCGCCGCTGCGGCATCTTAACGACCTCGGCCAGGATGTGCTTGATTTGGGCGCGCACCGGCTCAAGTCCGTGTGACGTATCCACTACGAAATCGGCCCGCTTGCGCTTCTCGGCGTCGGGCGTCTGCTTGGCGATGATGGCATCGAGCTTGGCTTCGTCCATCGTCCCGCGCGCCAGCACCCGCTCGCGCTGGAGTTCCGGCGAGGTCGAGACCACGACCACGGCGTCGACCCGCGTCTCGCCACCGGTCTCGAACAGCAGCGGAATGTCCAGCACCACGACCGGCGCCTTGGCGGCCTCGGCCGCGGCGAAGAATTTTTGCCGGGACGCGCCGAGCATGGGATGAACGATCTGCTCGAGCTGCTTGATGGCGGCGGGATCGTGCACGACGCGCGCAGACAGCTTTGGCCGGTCCACCTTGCCGTCCACGGTGGTGCCGGGAAAGGCCGCTTCGATCGCCGGCGCAGCTTCCCCCTCGTAGAGCTGATGCACGGCGGCATCCGCGTCGTAGACGGGCACGCCGGCCTCCGCGAACAGTTTCGCGGTGGTGGATTTTCCCATCCCGATCGAGCCGGTCAGTCCCAGGATCCGCATCAGCGCGCAGCCATTTCTCATCTACACCGCAACTAGCCGTTCACGGCGCAGGAACGCAAGCAGCGGCAGCAGCGGCAGGCCGAGAACAGTGAAATGATCGCCCTCGATCCGCTCGAACAGATGGATGCCCAACCCCTCGAGCTGATAGGCGCCGACGCTGGTCGTGACGGCGTCGCCGACAACATCCAGATAGGCTGAAAGCTCGCCCTCGGTCATCTCTCGCATGGTCATGCGGGCGATCGAGACGTCGTCGAAAATGATCTTGCCGTCATGCGCAACCGCCACTGCCGAATTCAGCTCGTGGCTGTTGCCGGCGAGGTCGCGCAATTGCGCCAAGGCCTGCGGACGGCCTGCGGGCTTGTTGAAGAGCCGGTCGCCAAGCGCCAGGGTCTGATCGGCGCCGATCACGTAGCTTGCGGGATGATTGACCGAGACCGCCTTGGCCTTTTCGCGCGCCAGCAGCGAAGCGATCTCGCGCGGGTTGGAAAGTTTCGAGGTGGCTTGAATACCGCGTTCGTCGATATCGGCTGTGATCGCCTTGAACTCCAGCCCGGCATTGGCCAGCAGCATCTTTCGCGCGCTGCTCTGCGAGGCCAGAATCAACGGAGATTTGCCGAGCCACAGACCCATCGTGAAAACTATTCGGAAGGCCGGTTGCGCTGACGATCGCTGTACAGCTTCATGATCGCCGCCGCGGTCTCCTCGATGGAGCGACGCGTGACGTCCAGCAGCGGCCAATCATGCTTGGCACTCAGCTTGCGCGCGAACGCGACCTCCTCGGTGACGGACTGCTTGTCGGTATAGCTGTCGCTGCCGCTACCGGATTCGGCTCCCATGGAGAGCAGGCGATTCTGCCGGATCTGGATCAGGCGTTCCGGCGTCGCGTGCAGGCTGACGACCAGTGGCCGCGTCAGCGTCTCCAATTGCGAGGGCACCGCGATGCCGGGAACCAGCGGGACGTTGGCGGTACGGATGCCGCGATTGGCGAGATAGATCGACGTCGGCGTCTTCGAGGTGCGGGACACGCCGACCAGCACGACATCGGCCTCGTCGAGACCTTCGACATGCTGGCCGTCGTCATGGATCATCGTGTAGTTCAGCGCGTCGATGCGCTTGAAATATTCCGCGTTGAGGACGTGCTGAGCGCCGACGCGGCCCGTGGTCGCAGCCCCGAGATAGGCTTCGAACAGCTGCATCACCGGGCCGATGATCGACAGGCTCGGAACATTGATCTCCTTGCACTTGTCCTCGAGCCTGGAGACCAGATCCTTCTCCAGCAGCGTGAACAGCACGATCCCCGGCGCCTCCTCGATCTCGTCGAGCACGCGATCGAGCTGCTTCTGGCTGCGCACCAGCGGATAGACATGCTCGACCGGCGTCACATTGGCGTACTGGGCTGCGACCGCGCGCGCCACGGTGATCAGCGTCTCGCCGGTGGAGTCGGAGACCAGGTGCAGATGGAAATAATTGTTCGAGGTCGGCACAAAAACTCTTTGAATTGAGCTGGGGTGGTTTGTGGATTTCTGTGGAGCTTAACCCCTCGGAAAGGGATGTGCGACACCAGGGGCGGGACAAGTGCCAATTTTCTTCACACCGCTGCCCGTCAGAACAAGTTCGTCGCCCCAGCGGGCCGGGAACTGGATTACGCGGACAACCCCTTTGATAAGCTGCCGATAGAAAGGCGCAAGCCTTTGAAGCTGGCCGACTTATCGCAAAGCGCCAGAGCGATCAGGGATATGTTGATCGGTGTGAACAAGCGCGCGTGAACGCGCGGATGGAATTGCGTGAGTCCAATCCACGGTCACATAGACTCAAACCTTAAGAATCTAAGATTCTAGATTTGAGGAAGGCACTCCGGACGGATATGTGTGCAGGGTAGGACCTTAACGGGTTCTTACTATCCCCAGCGTTCCCTGCGCTGGATAGAAATCCGGACCGCAAATATGTTCGAAGACGTCTATCTGTGGATCAAGGCGCTGCATGTCGTCGCCGTCATCTCCTGGATGGCGGGCATGCTCTATCTGCCGCGGCTGTTCGTCTATCATTCCGAGGCCGAGATCGGTTCGAAGCAGTCGGAAACGTTCAAGGTGATGGAGCGCCGGCTCCTCAAGGCCATCATCAACCCTGCCATGATCGTCACCTGGCTGGCCGGGCTCTATCTCGCATGGTCCGGCCATTGGTTCTCATTCGGCTGGCTGCACGTAAAACTGGCATTGGTCCTGGCGATGTCGGCGGTCCACGGCTTTTTTTCCCGCTGGCTGAAAGATTTCGCCGCCGACCGCCGCCCACGGAGCCAGAAATTCTATCGGATTATCAATGAGGTGCCGACCGTCCTGATGATTGTCATCGTCATCATGGTGATCGTGAAGCCGTTCTAGGCAAGGCGCCCGGCAAATCGCTCAGCGCTTCTTCTTGCGGAGCGGAGAGCGATTTTCTATATTGTCGACATCCCACCCAACGCAGGCGGATGTGGTTGTGTCTGAGCTTTCCAGAGGCCGGACACCGCATCAGGTTTGAAGCCTCACCGGCACTTAACCTTGCCAGACCTGCGGACCTTATCTTCTCACGTCCGCATTTCAGAGCCTCCTCGCACCCCCTCCAAGCGTTACCCCACAGGACCACCCCAATGCGGGAAATCAAACTTCAGGACCTCAAGTCGAAAACGCCGGCCGAGCTCGTCTCGTTCGCGGAAGAGCACGGGGTCGAGAACGCCAGCACGATGCGCAAGCAGGAGCTGCTGTTCGCCATCCTCAAGCAGCTTGCGCTCGCCGAGACCGACATCGTCGGTGAGGGCGTCGTCGAGGTTCTCTCCGACGGCTTCGGCTTTCTCCGCTCGCCCGATGCGAATTACCTGCCGGGCCCCGACGACATCTACGTTTCGCCATCGCAAATTCGCCGTTTCGGCCTGCGCACCGGCGACACCATCGAAGGCCATATCCGCAGCCCGAAAGAGGGCGAGCGCTATTTCGCGCTGCTGAAGGTCAACACGCTCAATTTCGAGGACCCGGAAAAGGCCAAGCACAAGGTTAATTTCGACAACCTCACGCCGCTGTTTCCGAATCAGCGTTTCCGCATGGAAATCGACGATCCGACGCGAAAGGACCTGTCCGCGCGCGTGATCGACATCGTCGCGCCGATCGGCAAGGGCCAGCGCGCATTGATCGTGGCGCCGCCGCGTACGGGCAAGACCGTGCTGATGCAGAACATCGCGCACTCGATCACGCATAACCATCCCGAGTGCTATCTGATCGTGCTCTTGATCGACGAGCGCCCGGAAGAAGTTACGGACATGCAACGCTCGGTGAAGGGCGAGGTGGTGTCCTCGACCTTCGACGAACCTGCGGTGCGTCACGTCCAGGTCGCCGAGATGGTAATCGAGAAGGCCAAGCGGCTTGTCGAGCATGGTCGCGACGTCGTCATCCTCTTGGATTCGATCACGCGCCTCGGCCGCGCCTACAACACCGTGGTGCCGTCATCCGGCAAGGTGCTGACCGGCGGCGTCGACGCCAATGCGCTGCAGCGCCCGAAGCGCTTCTTCGGTGCCGCCCGCAATATCGAGGAGGGCGGCTCGCTGACCATCATCGCCACGGCGCTGGTCGATACCGGCAGCCGCATGGACGAAGTCATCTTCGAAGAGTTCAAGGGTACCGGTAACTCGGAACTGATCCTGGACCGCAAGGTCTCGGACAAGCGCACCTTCCCGGCGATCGACATCTCGCGCTCCGGCACCCGCAAGGAGGAGCTCATCACCGATCCGCAGGTGCTCAAGAAGATGTACGTTCTGCGCCGCATCCTCAACCCGATGGGCACCATGGACGCGATCGACTTCCTGCTCGACAAGCTGCGCTCGACCAAGAGCAATTCGGAGTTCTTTGACTCCATGAACACCTGAGTGCGTTGCAGCAAAGAACCAGAGGGGCGCCTTCTGGCGCCCTTTTGTTGCGACTTTGCTGCGCGGAGGGTGCAACATGATTGGTGATTTGCCACGGAGCCCTGGCTTCCGTGTAATCAGTTGATATCTTGATATAATACTTGATATTTGCTGCAGCTGCCTGCTCGGGATGAGGCGGTTCCGCAGCAAAGCACGTCCACTATATTGCACTGCAATATAGGCTTTGCTGCAAGATTTGCTGCAGCAATTTGCACCGCTGGCGGGGCCAAAACCGCCATTTGCGTTTTCGCTGGGAGCCGGACAAATAGGCCATGCATCCGAGCGATCAGACCATCTTTGCGTTGTCGTCCGGCCGCGCGCCGAGCGCGATCGCGGTGGTGCGCGTTTCCGGCTCGCAGGCCGGTACGGTTCTGGCGACCCTCGCGGGCAAGCTGCCTCTGCCGCGGCAGGCAAGCCGGCGGCTGCTCCGCGACGGCGCAGGCCAGCCCATCGACGACGCAGTCGTGCTCTGGTTTCCCGGACCGGGCAGCGCAACGGGCGAGGACATCGCCGAATTTCACGTCCATGGCGGCCGCGCGGTGCTGACCGCGCTTTTTGCCGCGATTTCGATAATTCCGAATACACGAGCGGCCGAGCCCGGCGAGTTCACGCGGCGCTCGTTCGAGAACGGCAAGCTCGACCTTACCGAGGCCGAGGGCCTCGACGATCTCATTCACGCCGACACCGACCGCCAGCGCCGCCAGGCGCTGCGGCAGTTGCAGGGCTTGCTCGGCGACCGTGCGCGCGACTGGCGTGAGCGCATCATCGAGGCTTCGGCGCTGATCGAGGCCGGCATCGATTTTTCCGATGAAGGCGATGTGCCCGCGGAATTGATGGCGCCGGCCGTGAAGGCGATCAAGGCGCTGCATGATGAGATCACAGAAGTGCTTGCGGCACAGGGACATTCTGAACGCCTGCGCGATGGCCTGGTGGTTGCGATCGCGGGCGAGCCGAATGTCGGCAAATCGACGCTGATCAATCAGCTCGCGCGTCGCGAGGTTGCGATCGTCTCACCGCACGCCGGCACGACACGCGACGTGATCGAGGTGCAGCTCGATCTGGACGGCTATCCCGTCACGATCATTGATACCGCAGGCATCCGTGAGACCGAGGATCCCGTTGAGCAGGAGGGCGTGCGCCGCGCGCGGGCGCGGGCCGAGGACGCTGACTTGGTGTTGTGGTTGGTCGAGTCCAGGCAGGCCGTCGATCCGGGCACCATGCGCTCGCTTCGAAAGTCCAAAGGCGGCGATCGGTCGGAGGGGACGGTCTGGATCGTGCGCAACAAGATCGATCTCGATGGCGTCGGAAGAGCCCGGCCGGGTGGCGAGTTCGAGATATCGGCGGGTCGCGGCGACGGCATCCCCGAGCTGCTCGAGGCGGTGGTGAAGTTCGCTTCGGGGTTTTTCGGAACCACCGAGGGGGCCGTGGTGACCCGGGCGCGCCAGCGCAACTTGTTGAGCCGGGCCGCAGACAGCTTGCGCCGCAGCTTGGACCTTGTAGAAGACGGCGAGGAGCTCGCCGCCGAAGAGCTGCGTGCCGCCGCCTATGCCCTCGGTCGTCTGTTGGGCCGCGTGGACGTCGAGGACGTTCTTGGGGCCATCTTCCAGAAATTCTGCATCGGAAAGTAGCGCTAGTTCTTCATTCTAGAACTAGTGCTTGTTCCATTGCTTGTATTTCACGTGACGGGCGCGGCAGCGGAACTCGTTCCTTTGGCTTGAGACGCCCTCTGCAGCCCGATTAGCACAAAATGCAATCCGTGACCGGAAGACGGCAACCTCCGCGTCTCGATGCTCCGGGCTTGGGGCCTTCTGCCTGACGTTTCACGTGAAACATAGGGTCTTGTATGTGATGCCGCGGCACGCGTCTCCCGCTCAGCGGGCAGAGGCGGCTTCCTTGCCTGTCCATGGTGATTTTGTTTCACGTGAAACAGCAGTCCATTCAACGCCTCTTCTACTGTGCATGGGGTTGTTTTCGCGATTTTCTCCGCCGGCCACGCGCTTCCGTTTCACGTGAAACACCTGCCACGCCCAGTTTTCCCCTTCCGGCTTTTCTGCCGCTGGGCTAGAAGTCCGCCCATGCGAACAGAGCGAGAGAGTTTCGACGTCATCGTGATTGGCGGCGGCCACGCCGGCTGTGAGGCCGCGTCTGCTTCTGCCCGGATGGGCGCGACAACCGCTCTGGTGACGCATCGCTTTGCGACCATCGGCGCGATGTCCTGCAATCCCGCCATCGGTGGCCTCGGCAAGGGCCATCTGGTCCGCGAAGTCGATGCGCTTGATGGCCTGATGGGCCGGGTCGGCGACGCCGGCGGCATCCAGTTTCGCGTGCTCAATCGCCGGAAGGGTCCCGCCGTCCGTGGCCCGCGCGCTCAGGCCGACCGAAAGCTCTATGCAGCGGCGATGCAGACCGCGATCCGCGAGACCGAGGGTCTCTCCGTCATCGAGGGCGAAGCTGACGAGCTGATCGTGTACGAGGGCCGGGTCATCGGTCTGCGTCTGGCCGATGGCCGGGAGCTTCGGGCAGGGGCCGTGGTGGTCACTACTGGCACCTTCCTCCGTGGTCTCATCCATCTCGGAGAGAAGAACTGGCCGGCCGGCCGCGTTGGTGAGGCGCCTGCGATGGGTCTTTCCAGGTCCTTCGAGCGTGCCGGATTTACCCTCGGACGGCTGAAGACCGGCACTCCGCCACGTCTGGATGGCACCACGATCGACTGGTCCGCGGTCGAGATGCAGCCCGGAGACGAGCCGCCGGAGCCGTTCTCGGTGATGACGGAGCGGATCACGACCCCGCAGATCCAGTGCGGCATCACCCGGACCACGGCCGCCACCCACGAGGTGATCCGGACCAATGTTCATCGCTCTCCGATGTACTCCGGCCAGATCAAGAGCTCCGGGCCGCGCTATTGCCCATCGATTGAGGACAAGATCGTCCGCTTCGGCGATCGCGATGGCCACCAGATCTTCCTGGAGCCGGAAGGTCTCGACGATACGACCGTCTATCCCAACGGCATCTCGACTTCGCTTCCCGAAGAGGTCCAGCTCGCGATCCTCGCGACTATCCCCGGCCTGGAGCGGGTCAAGATGGTCCGCCCGGGCTACGCCATCGAGTACGACCACATTGATCCCCGTGAGCTCGACCCGACCCTCCAGACCAAGCGTCTTCATGGTCTCTTCCTGGCCGGGCAGATCAACGGCACCACCGGATATGAAGAGGCCGCCGGGCAGGGCATTGTCGCCGGCCTGAACGCAGCGCTTTGCGCCAGCGGTGCGGCGCTGATCGTGTTCGATCGCGCCGACGGTTATCTCGGTGTGATGATCGACGATCTCGTCACCCGCGGGATCACCGAGCCCTATCGGATGTTCACCTCGCGCGCCGAGTACCGGCTGACATTGCGGGCCGACAATGCGGACCAGCGTCTGACCGAGAAAGGCATTGCCCTGGGGTGCGTCGGACGTGCCCGGAGCCGGCATCATCGCGTCAAGATGGATGCCCTGGACACCGCCCGGACGCTGTCGAAGTCGCTCACGATCACCCCAAACGAAGCGGTCAAGCACGGACTGTCCCTGAACCGGGACGGCCAGCGCCGGTCCGCCTTCGAGCTGATGGCCTATCCGGAGATCGGCTGGAGCCAGGTTCGGACGATCTGGCCGGAGCTGGCTGAGATTGATCCCGTCATCGCCACCCATCTCGAGATCGACGCCAAATATGATGTCTACCTCGAGCGCCAAAGCGCCGACGTCGAGGCCTTCCGGCGCGACGAGGGGATGGTGCTGGCGGACGTCGATTACCAGCAGGTCCCCGGTCTCTCCAACGAGGTCCGAGCCAAGCTGGAGAAGGCGCGACCGTTCACCGTCGGCCAGGCCGGGCGCATCGATGGCATGACGCCGGCGGCGCTCGGCATCCTCGCGGCCTATCTCCGCCGCGAGGCCCGAAAGACTTCCAAGGCAATCGCATAGGCGTTTCACGTGAAACAACGCGGACCGGGCGGGGACAGGCCGCGATCGCGACGGCCTGGAGCGGGTGAGGGCGCCGGTCGCCGATCCGATCCGACGCCGACCAAGCCGAAGACCGACAAGGCCAAAGCCAACGATCAGGCGTTGGATGCCGTCATTGCCGCCGACAAGATCGCGGCGCTCAAGCTGGCACCCGTTTCACATGAAACGGAAGCGCGGCTCGACCGCTACATCGCGCTGCTCAGGGAGTGGCAGGCCAAGACCAATCTGGTCGCGCCCTCGACCCTGCCGCACCTCTGGACCCGCCATATCGCCGACTCGCTCCAGCTGGTCGATCTCGCGCCGACCGCAAAACGCTGGGCCGATCTCGGCAGCGGCGGCGGCTTTCCCGGGGTCGTGCTCGCCTGCGCCATGGCCGGGACACCGGGCGCGAGCGTCCACCTCGTCGAACGAATCGCCAAGAAGGTCGCCTTTTTGCGCGAAGCGATCCGCGTCACCACATCTCCGGGAGTCGTACATCTCGCTGAGATCGGGGATAATGTGGATAGAATCACCGGCCCGGTCGATTGCGTCACCGCGCGTGCACTGGCTCCGCTACACCAACTTATCGGCTTTGCGGAGCCGCTGATGCGCCAGGGCGCAAAGGCGTTGTTTCTCAAGGGTCAAGATGTAGAGGCTGAATTGACCGAAGCCGCTAAATATTGGAATATTGCGCCTCAGCTCCACCAGAGCCGCACGGGTGACGGCTGGATCGTGGAGTTCAACGCCGCCGAGCGGCGCAGCTGAGGCGTTCAGGGGTTGAGTGGGGAAATTTCGATGACCGTGATCGACGAGCCGCAGCAAGACCAGACCGGCCAAGAGAAGGCTGAGGTCCCGCATGGCCATCCGCGCATCCTCGCGCTGGCGAATCAGAAGGGTGGTGTGGGAAAAACAACCACAGCGATCAATCTCGGCACGGCGCTCGCGGCCATCGGCGAGCGCGTCCTGATCGTCGATCTCGATCCCCAGGGCAACGCCTCGACCGGCCTCGGCATCGACCGCCGCAACCGCTCCTGCTCGACCTATGACGTGCTGGTCGGCGAAGCCGCCTTGCGTGAGGCGGTGGTGTCGACCGCGGTGCCGCGGCTGCACATCGCGCCCTCGACCATGGACCTCTCCGGCCTCGAGCTCGAGCTCGGCACCACGCCCGGCCGCGCCTTCAAGCTGCGCGACGCCATCGGCGCGCTCAACAACAACGTCTCGCCGGATGCCGACTACACCTATGTGCTGATCGACTGCCCGCCCTCGCTCAACCTGCTCACGGTGAACGCGATGGCCGCCTCCGATGCGATCCTGGTGCCGTTGCAGTGCGAGTTCTTCGCGCTCGAAGGTCTGTCGCAATTGCTGCAGACGGTGGAGCAGGTGCGCTCGACGCTCAATCCGAACCTGTCGATCCACGGCATCGTGCTGACCATGTTCGACTCGCGCAACAACCTCTCGAACCAGGTCGTCGCCGACGTTCGGCAATTCATGGGCGAGAAGGTCTACAAGACCATGATCCCGCGCAACGTGCGCATCTCGGAGGCGCCGTCCTACGGCAAGCCGGTGCTGGTCTACGATCTCAAATGCGTCGGCAGCGAAGCGTATTTGCGGCTCGCTACCGAAGTGATCCAGCGCGAGCGCGAGTTGCGCACGACGCATTGAATCCGGAATCCCGAGATTTGAAATTGAACAACGTCGAGATCCCGGGTTCGCGCTTCGCGCGCCCCGGAAGGACGAAAACAGAGTAGCAGGAGCGTTCGAGTTGAATCCAAGGGAGCTGGCGATGGCCGACGAAGCGCGTTCGCGACTGGGCCGGGGTCTTGCAAGTCTGATCGGTGACGTCGGCGGCGAGGCCCAGCATGTCGATCGTCCGCGCGCACAGCGCAAGGTGCCGATCGAATTCATCAAGGCCAATCCGCGCAATCCGCGCCGCACCTTTTCGGACGCCGAGCTGAAGGAGCTTAGCGAGTCCATCAAGCAGCACGGCGTGATCCAGCCGATCGTGGTGCGCCCGGTGAAGGGCGCGCAGGACCGCTTCGAGATCATCGCCGGCGAACGGCGCTGGCGCGCCTCGCAAATGGCCGGCCTGCACGAGGTGCCGATCGTCCCCGTCGACATCAGCGACAGCGATGCGCTGGAGTTCGCGATCGTCGAGAACGTGCAGCGCGAAGACCTCAACCCGATGGAGGAGGCGCAGGGCTATCACGCGCTTGCCAACGAGTTCAAACGCAGCCAGGACGACATCGCAAGGGTCGTCGGCAAGAGCCGCAGCCACGTCGCCAACATGATGCGGCTGACGAAACTGCCGGCCGAGGTGCAGGCCTTCATCGCGACCGGCGAGCTGACCGCCGGTCACGCCCGCGCACTGATCGGCGTGCCGGATCCGCTCGCGGCCGCCAAGCGCATCGTCGCGGAAGGCCTCAACGTCCGCCAGGCCGAGGCGCTGGCGCATGAGGAGGGCGTGCGGGAGCGAAAGCCGCAAAAGGCGCGTGCCAGCGGGGGCAAGGAAAAGGACCCCGACACGATCGATCTCGAAAAGCGCGTCAGCGATGCGCTCGGCCTGAAGGTCACCGTCAATCACCGCGACCCCGGCGGCTCGGTGCAGATCAACTACCGCAACCTCGATCAGCTCGACGAGGTGATGAAGCGGCTGGCCAAGGGCGTGCTGTAGGCCGTCCTTGTCCTTCCGGCGCGCCTGAAAATCTCGCGCAACACAATCACGCTTTCTCCCTCACCCTGAGGAGCCGCCAAGCGGCGTCTCGAAGGGCGAGGGCCACAGGCGGGCCAGCATCCTTCGAGACGCGCGCAAGAGCGCGCTCCTCAGGATGAGGAACTGACGCCGTCATTGTAAAGCGCATCTGTCTCCACATCGTCATTGCGAGCGTAGCGAAGCAATCCAGAATCTTTCCGCGAAGGGACTCTGGATTGCTTCGCTTCGCTCGTAGTGACGGGGACAGCGTGAAGGCTTCAATTAGCCCCGCCGCTTCGCATTCGCCGCGATCGCCATCAGCGTGCGCTGGGCGATGGCGGCGGCCAGGGTCGATTGCTTGCGTGTCTCAAGCGCGGCGGTCGCGAGCTGCTCGATCACGGCAGCGAGCCGCGTCACGCTGAAATTGCGCAGCGCCGTTTCCACTGCGGGCTTGCGTGAGAAATGCAGGCGCGGAAAGCCGCCATCGAGCACGGCGGAGGCCGGCGTGCCCTCGGCGATTGCCAGCGCGGATTTGTGCAGCCACGCCGCCTGGCGCTGCGCGGCTGAGATGATCACGCCGGGGTAGGTGCCGGCGGTCATGGCCTTGGCGAATTCGATCTCGACGATGTCGGGCCGCCCGGCAAAGGCGCCGTCAACGATCGGGTCGAGCTTCAGCTCGGAGGCGTCCGCGACTACCGCCATCACGTCGTCCAGCGTCACCTCGCCTTTGCCGTGAGCGTAGAGCGTCAACTTGCGCAGCTCGTTGCGCGAGGCCTGGCGGTCACCGCCGAGGAACGACATCAGCGCCGCGCGGGCGTCCTGCGCGATGCGCAGGTTGGAGATACGCAGTTCCTCGTCCATCAGCTTGGCGAGGTCGCGCTCGGTATCGGGATAGCAGCCGATTGCCACCGCGGTCTTGGCGCGTTCGCAGGCCTTGCGCAGCGGCGATTCCGGGCGCAGCTCGCCGGCCTCGATCACGATGCGGCAATCCCTGACGTTCATCTCGGCCAGCGTGTCGATGCCGGCGGCAAAGCTGCGCGAGCCGGCGCGAACGCGAATGGCGCGGCGGCCGCCGAACAGCGGCACGGTCATGGCCTCGTCGACGAGGCGCGAGGGCTCGCCGGAGAGCTCGTCGCCGTCGAGCTTGACCAGCGAGAACGGATCGTTGGGATCATCGACGGCGGATGCGATCAGCGCATCGGCGCGCTCGCGCACGAGGCCGGCGTCCGGACCGTAGAGCAGGATGATCGGGCGACCCGCATCGGGGCGGGCGAGGAAGGCGTCGATTTCTTTTCCGCGCAGCGCGACCATGTTGCCCCAACGGCGTCATTCCGGGGCGGCTCGAAGAGCCGAACTACGGCGCGCAACTGCGCGCCTGAGAATCTGGATCAACAATCTCTGGATTCCGGGCTCACGCTGAGCGTGCCCCGGAATGACGGGAACGACTTAAGTGCCCGCAGTGAAGAACGAGGCGAGCCGGGTCGTGATGTTTTCGGCGATCTCGCTGGCGGCACGATCCTCCGCATCGCGCACGGCGCGGTTACGGGAGAAACGCTGGTAGGAGCCCGGCATGTCGTAGGACACGCGCGAGAAGGTCGAGCCGGTCATGACCGACTTGCCGCTCGCGACGTCGATCAGGTTGTACTGGGCGTCGATGCCGAAATTTTCGTTGGTCGGCAGTCCCGTCGTGGCGCTGACGATCAGTGAGGACCGGGTGGTGGTGAAGCGGATGTCCAGCCGGTGGGTCGGCGGCATGCCCGTCGCCGATCCGTAAAGCTTGAAGGCCAGCGCGTTGCGGATTTCGACGCCGACGCGGGCTTCGCGGGAGGCATTGGGCTTGCTGATCGGGGGCAGCTCCACCCCCATCAGCTTCTCGCGCAAGCCGGGGAGGCCGTCGCCCCGCTCGGCATACATCGGCTGGAAGCAGCCGGCCGTCAACGCCGCCAATCCGGCGACCGCCAGCAAGCGGGCTGCGATGCGGATCCTAGCCGACAACATTTACGATCCTCTTGGGGACGATGATCACCTTGCGGACGGGCTTGCCATCCAGGGCCAGCTTTACCGCATCGAGGGCCAAAACGGCAGCCTCGATTTCCGGATTCTGGGCCGCTGTTGCAACCGTGACCTCACCCCGCTTCTTGCCGTTGACCTGGACCACGAGGGTCACGCTGTCTTCAACCAGCAAATCGCGTTCGATTTGGGGCCAATCGGCCTCGGAAACCAGCCCGCTGTGGCCCAGAACCTGCCAGCATTCCTCGGCGAGGTGCGGCATCATCGGGGAGAACAGCTGGACCAGGATCTGGCCGGCTTCGCGGATCGCCCAGGCAAGGTCGGCGGACGGCTGCCCGGGACGCTGCAGGATCTCCGAGAAGGCGTTGGCGAATTCGCGGATATGGGCGAGGCAGACGTTGAAGTGCAGCCGCTCGATTCCGGTGGTGACCTTGTCCAGCGCGCCATGGGCGGCCTTGCGCAAGGCGGTGGCGTCGGGGCCGAAGCTGGCCGGCCGGGCCGCCGGCGCATCTTTGCCGAGCTCGACGGAATCGTTCACCAGCCGCCACAGCCGCTGCACGAAGCGCGATGCGCCCTGGACGCGCTCGTCGCTCCAGATCACGTCGCGGTCGGGTGGGGAATCCGACAGCATGAACCAGCGCGCGACGTCGGCGCCGTAGGTCTCGATGATGTCGTCGGGGTCGACCGTGTTCTTCTTCGACTTCGACATCTTCTCGATCGGGCCGATCTGGATGTCCTCGCCCGTCGCAAGCAGTGTCGCGCGGCGTCCATTGCCGCCAACCTCGATCTTGACCTCGGCCGGCTGCACGTAGGTGCCGTCGGCCTTCTGGTAGGTCTCGTGCACCACCATGCCTTGCGTGAACATGCCGGCGAACGGCTCGTCCAGCGCGATGTGCCCGGTCGCCTTCATCGCGCGGGGGAAGAAGCGGCTGTAGAGCAGATGCAGGATCGCGTGCTCAACGCCGCCGATATATTGGTCGACCGGAAGCATCCGGTTGGCCACGGCTGGCGTGGTCGGCGCGTTCTCGTTCCAGGGGTCGGTGAAGCGCGCAAAATACCAGGACGAATCCACGAAGGTGTCCATGGTGTCGGTTTCGCGCTGGGCCTTGCCGCCGCATTGGGGACAGGTGACGTGCTTCCAGGTCGGGTGATGGTCGAGTGCGTTGCCCGGCCTGTCGAAGGTCGCATCGTCAGGCAGCTTCACCGGCAGGTCGGCATCCGGCACCGGCACCACGTCGCATTTCGGGCAGTGGATGACGGGAATCGGACAGCCCCAATAGCGCTGGCGCGAAATGCCCCAGTCGCGCAGGCGGAAATTGCCCTGCCGCTCGCCGACCGGCGAGTTGCCGCGCAGTTCGGTCTCGAGGCGCTTCGCCACCTCGTCCTTGGCCTGCTCGATGGTCATGCCGTCGAGGAAGCGCGAATTGATCATGCGGCCGTCACCGTCATAGGCGGTGTCGGTGATGACGAACGTCTTCGGATCCTGTCCTTCCGGGCACACCACCGGCGTGTTGCCGAGATTGTACTTGTTGACGAAGTCGAGGTCGCGCTGGTCGTGCGCCGGGCAGCCGAAGATCGCGCCGGTGCCGTATTCCATCAGCACGAAATTGGCGACATAGACCGGCAGCTTCCAGGAGGGATCGAACGGATGCACCGCGCGGATGCCGGTGTCGAAGCCCTGCTTCTCCGCGGTGTCGATGATCTCCTGCGCGGTGCCGATCTTCTTGATCTCGGCGATGAACTCGGCAAGCTTGGGGTTCTTGGCAGCTGCCGCTTGCGCCAGCGGATGATCGGCCGAGATTGCCATGAACTTCGCGCCGAACAGCGTGTCCGGGCGCGTCGTGAAGATCTTCAGCTCGCTCTCGCCTGCAGGGGTCGTCGCTGCGTCCAGCGCGAAACGGATCAACAGGCCCTCCGAGCGGCCGATCCAGTTGCGCTGCATCAGCCGCACCTTGTCCGGCCAGCGGTCCAGCGTATCCAGCGCCGCCAGGAGCTCCTGCGAGTATTTCGTGATCTTGAAGACCCACTGATTCATCTCGCGCTGCTCGACGACAGCGCCCGAACGCCAGCCACGGCCGTCGATCACCTGCTCGTTGGCGAGCACGGTCATGTCGACGGGGTCCCAGTTCACCTTGCGCTTCTCGCGCTCGGCGAGGCCTGCGCGCAGGAAGTCCAGAAACATCTTCTGCTGGTGCTTGTAATAGGAGGGATCGCAGGTCGCGATCTCCCGAGACCAGTCCAGCGACAGCCCGATCGAGCGGAGCTGCTTCTTCATCGCGGCGATGTTGTCGTAGGTCCAGGCTTTCGGCGCGACCTTGCGCTCGATGGCGGCATTCTCGGCCGGCAGGCCGAAGGCGTCCCAGCCCATCGGGTGCAGCACGTTGAACCCCTTGGCGCGCATGAAGCGGGCCAGCACGTCGCCCAGCGTGTAATTTCGAACGTGGCCGATATGGATGCGCCCGGACGGGTAGGGGAACATCTCGAGCACATAGTATTTCGGCCGCGAATCGTCGTTCTTGGAGACGAAGATCGCCTGCTCGTCCCAGAGGCGTTGCCAGCGCGGTTCGGCGTCGCGGGCGTTATAGCGTTCGGAGGTCATGGAATCGTTGGGGTTTTCGTGGGTTCGGCCGTCTCAAGACGGCGGACTAGGCCATAGAAGACCTCGGGGGGTCAATGGGTTGCCGCGATTTGGAACTTTGCCCTCGCCTCCGCATAACTACGAGGGCCCACGTTGGCGTGTGATTAAGGGGTCGATGCCAATTTGCGGCCCAACAAGGCCGCGTTACCGCAAATGCATTCCAGCTTCGACGATCCCGATTACGACTATGCCGCCTCCATCGCTGGACGGGCGATGCGCAGCATGGCCGAACAGCGGATTGCGCCGACCCCGGCCAATTTTGCGGTCTGGTACCAATATTTCGCGGGCAGCCATGATGATCTGCGCAACGCGATCGATCTCCTGATCGACCACAATCGCCCATTCGACGCCCGAACCAATCAGGATCTGTTCGAGACCTACGTCGCACCCCAGGTGAGCGCGGTCATGGTCGACACCTCCGAGCGGCTGCAGGCCCTGATGGGTGCGGCCAAGGAATTTCTGGCGACCGCGATCGCTGACAACCATTCGCAGATGCAGGTCATCAGCCAGGTGGCGGACCAGGGCCAGGCCGGCGTCGATCCGAAGGTGCTGGTCGCCCAGCTCATGAACGAGCTGGCCCGCGCCGCCACAAGGGCGACGCAGCTGGAAGCGGGCTTTGCCGAAAAGACCCGCGAGCTCGACGTGATCCGCGATTCGCTCTCGCGGTCCGAGCAGCGCGCCCGGACCGACACGCTGACGGGCCTTGCAAACCGGCGGGCGCTCGACGAATTCCTGCGGAAGGCGCAGACGACTGCGGCATGGGGCGAGCCGCTCAGCGTGCTGATGCTCGACATCGACCACTTCAAGACCTTCAACGACAATTACGGCCACGGCGTCGGCGACCAGGTGCTGCGCCTGATGGCGAAAGTGCTGCGCGAAAAGGTCCGCGAGCAGGATCTGCCGGCCCGCTATGGCGGCGAGGAGCTGATCGCGGTGTTGCCGGACGCCGATCTCGCCGCCTGCGCCGAGATCGGCGAACGCATCAGACGCGCGCTCGCCGAATGCACGATCACGCGCCGCTCGACCGGCGAGATCCTTCCCAGCATCAGCGTGTCGATCGGCGTGGCGCAGTACCGGGCCGGCGAAGCGATCACCGATCTCATCGAGCGCTGCGACCGCGCGCTCTATCTCGCCAAGAGCAGCGGCCGCAATCGCGTGGTGACCGAGGCCGAGCTCGATCGCGACGGAGCTGCGGGATAGGCTCGGGCGAGACGATGCCTCTTCCCCGCAAGCGGGGCGAGGTGAAGCAACCGCTGACTACGCGCTGGCCGCCATCATGATATCAGTCGCCTCGATCTCGATCGCCTGCACGCCGTGTTCGACAACATTGTTGCGGCCGCGGTGCTTGGCGGCATAGAGCGCGGCGTCGGCAGCTTCGATGAGGTCGCCGGGGCGCAAGGCCTCGTTAGGCTTGGTCGCGGCAACGCCGATCGAGACGGTGACGATCATGTGGGCGGAGGTGATGTGTGGCAGGCACAGCTTCAGCACGGCCGCGCGCACCTGCTCGCCGATCTCGACGGCGCGGTTCACATCGGTGTTCGGCAGCAGCAGGCAGAATTCCTCGCCGCCATAGCGGGCGGCAAAGCCCATCGTGTCGGCGGCGATGCCGGAGAGCGACTCGCCGAGGCGGGGCAGGCAGGAATCGCCTTCGAGATGGCCATAGGTGTCGTTGAACAGCTTGAAATGGTCGACGTCGATCATCAGAAGTGCGAGGTCGCTGCCGTATTGCTGCGCGCGCATCCACTCGAAGTCGAGCCGGCTCTGGAAGCCGCGGCGGTTGGCGAGCCCCGACAGCATGTCGATCGAGGCCATCACCGTCAGCCGGTCGTTGCTGGCGATCAGCTCGCGCTCGCGCTGGCTCAGTTGTGCGGCCATCGCGTTGAACGCGCGGGCCAGCGGCACGAACTCGGCCGGCAGGCGGTTGCGCGCCGCGCGGGCCGACAGATCGCCCTCGCCGAGACGCTTGGCCATGTCTGACAGCATCTCGATCGGCTTGATGACGAGCTTTTCGGCGGCGATCAGCGCGCCGAGCAGCACGAATACGACGACAAAAGCGAGCTGGAGATAGGCGGTGCGGATGTCGCGGCTGACCGCCGCCGACACCTTGTCCTCGTCGATGCTGGCAATCAGACGGGCATTGGTGCCGGCGATGCGAATGTAGCTGACCGCGCGGCGGGAGCCGTCGGCGGCGAGAAAGGACAGTGAGCCTTCATCCTGGTCGGACCGCAGCGCCCGGTCGGCGATGGCCGACATCAGCGGCATATTGTCGAGGGGACGGCCGACCGCGCTGTGCTGATCGGCCGGAGCGGCCAGCACAGTGCCGGCGCTGTCGACCAGTACCGCCGTGATGCCGGCGCGGCCGCCGAGATTGCTCATCACCTTCGACATCCAGTCGAGATTGACCGTGGCGAGCACCACGGCATCGGATACGCCGCTGAAGGCGGACACCGGATAGACCGCCATCACGGTCGGCGTCGGCACCGGCCGCGACAGGATGAAATCGCTCAGCACAAAGCGGCCGGTCTCCTGGGCCTGCTGAAAATAGGGCCGGTCGCTGAGGTCGAGGCCGACATACATGTGGTTGGTGGCACATTGGATGCGACCGTCCTGGCCGGCGATCAGGAGCGTGCGGATCCAGGGCAGGTTCGACGGCAGGCTCGCGCGCAGCACGTCGCAGCTCTTGCTGATGCCGCCGGCGGAGGCGCGAATGAAGGCTTCCGATTTGAGGATGGTTTCGACCGACGAGATCACCTCGCGCTGCGCATCGGCGCTGTGCCTTGCGACGGTGGTGAATTCAACCGCGGCCTGCGCGATCTGCCGGGTGCGGGTGTCTTCGAGCGAGCGAATGCGCTCGAGCATCAAGGGCGCCACCAGAATCACCGCGAGCAACGCGAGCCGCGCCCGGATTCCGAGAACCTGCTTGAGTTTCGCTCGTTTGCGGTTGAGACTAATGCTTGCCATCTTCGTTACCCACCCCGTGGGCCAAGGTAAAGCGAAGGGTTCAAAAACTGTTTCTTGAACTCGGTAAAATTGGACTTACCTCCGGCTCCGAGCACAACCAGACGACGTTATGACAGAAGCCAACGCCGCGCCGGTAACCGGCCATTCACCAAACGCGCTCGCCGCGGTCGAAGCCGAAATCGCCCGCGCCTGCAAGGATGCGCGACGCGATCGCGCCTCCGTGACGCTGATCGCGGTGTCCAAGACTTTTGCCGCGGATGCTATTATCCCGATCATTGCGGCCGGACAGCGCGTATTCGGCGAGAATCGGGTGCAGGAGGCCAAAGGCAAGTGGCCAGCGTTGTCGTCGGTTTACCCCGGCATCGCGCTGCATCTGATCGGCCCGCTGCAATCCAACAAGGCGAAAGAGGCGGTGGCGCTGTTCGATGCCATCCATTCGGTCGATCGTCCGAGCATTTGCCAAGCATTAGCCAAGGAAATCGAATCCCAGAACAAGCACCCGCAGCTCTTCGTCCAGATCAACACCGGCGAGGAGCCGCAGAAGGCCGGCGTTGCGCCGGGCGAAGCCGACGCCTTTCTCGCCGCCTGCCGCGACACCTACGGGCTGACGATCTCCGGATTGATGTGCATCCCGCCGGTCGACGAACCGCCGGCCGCGCACTTTGCCCTCACTGCCAAGATCGCCGCGCGCAATGGATTGAGCAATCTGTCGATGGGCATGAGCGCGGATTTCGCCACCGCCATCATGCTCGGCGCCACCCATGTGCGGGTGGGAAGTGCCATCTTCGGGCACAGGTAGGAGCCGTTAGCGATGGCCGTGCCCGGCAACGGCTCTCGATGAAGCGTGGAGAGAGACGCGCTCGCAATGACCGGTGTGTGTCGCGCCTATTCAAACCCCACCGACGCCGTCCCCAGCACACCGAAATCCACCGCAAGATGATCGCCGGCCGCGATCGGCAGCGGAGGATGGCACGTGCCTGTGGTCACCACCTGCCCTGTCCGCAAGGTGATGCCGAGCCCGGAGAGCTCGTTGGCAAGCCAGGCGAGCGCGGCGCGGGGATCGCCGAGCACGTTCTTGCCGTGGCCGGTGTAGCGCTCGCCGCGCAGCGTGATCTGCGGCCGCTCCTCGACGAGATCGATCGTGCGCCAATTCGCAGTCGTCGCTGATCCCAGCACGAACAGATGCGCGCAGGCATTGTCGGCGATGAGCTGCGCCTCGCCCGCGCTGACGAAATCGGCAAAGCGTGAATCGGGAATCTCGATCGCGGGATGGAAGCTGTCGACGGCGGCCAGGACTTCCTCGATCGCGTACGGCGCCGCGCGCGGCGGCAGGTCGCGCCCCATGCGGAAGGCGAACTCGGGCTCGCCGACGCGCATCGCGTTGCCCTTCATCGAGGCGGTGCCGCCGTCGGCGATCACGGTGTCGCTCAGGATGCGACCGGCCAGCGGTCCCGTGACATTGATGTGCTTCTGTCCGGAGACACTGGTGGCCGCGATCTTCCAGCCGAACAATTGTCCAAGCGACTGAGTCTCGAGCGCAGCCTGGATGGCGTATCCCTCAGCGCGGCTTTGCGGCCGCAAGCGCGTCTCCAGCGTGTCAAGCTTGGCGCCGTCGCGCCAATGTCGGACGAGCACGCGCGATGCGGCCGCGATCTGATCCTTGTCGAGCATCGATCCTCACCCGATGATGATTCTTGTTCGCGGGCCAAGGCGCCGCAGCAACTGCAGCATCGCAGATTTCGTCATGGAGACGCAGCCCGCAGTTGGACCGAAATTGTCGCGGGCCAGGTGCAAAAATACCGCGCTGCCACGACCGGCGATCCGCGGTTTCGTGTTGTGGTCGATCTCGATGATGAAATCGTAGAGGTGGTCGGCGCGCTTGAGCCGGTCACCGCCCTGCCCTTCACCGAGCCGGATGCTCTGGTTGTAATGGCGGTCTTGTGGGTCCTCGCACCAGGCATCCTCGCCGGTGATGATCCGGGCCGGGAGGAAGCTCTGCGGACGGCTGTTCCGGTCGCCCCGCCACCACAATCGCCGGGGACGGAAGCTGCCCCTGGGGGTGCCGCCGTCGCCCTCGCGCTTGTTGGCCAGGATGCCGCCCTGCCCCAGCGCGACCGGTATGGTCAGTGATCCCGCCGTCAGCCAGCCTCGGCGCGGATTGCCGGCAGCAGGCTTAACGCGGATCGCGGAGAGCGGGCCGATACTTCGATTCATGGGGTAACCGATTGAAGTAGCTTTGTTTTTCATGTGAACGTGCAATGTCGGATTCATTACAGGACATTCATCAAAACGCCCTGCTATTCTGAGTTAGAGTGCTTCTGGCTTGTGAATCGGTGACAGCCCACTACTTCAACACGAATAACAATAATAACGGCGACCCCTAAACTTCCCCTCACGACTGGGTGCAGCATGGATGCGCGCCGAGTCGGACCCCAAAAGGATGACCCCCTATGGCCAATGCCCGCAAGATCCTGATCGTGGATGACGATACCGATCTGCGCGATACGTTGGTGGAGCAATTATCGCTACACGAAGAATTCGAAGCCTCCGCCGTCGATACCGGCGCCAAAGGTGCGAGCGCCGCCAAGGCCAACGCTCCCGATCTCGTTCTGATGGATGTGGGCCTGCCCGACACCGACGGCCGCGAGGTGGTCCGCTCCTTGCGCAAGGGCGGCTTCAAGGCTCCGATCATCATGCTGACCGGGCACGACACCGATTCCGATACGATTTTGGGGCTGGAATCCGGCGCCAACGACTACGTGGCAAAGCCCTTCCGCTTCGCCGTCCTGCTGGCCCGCATCCGCGCCCAGCTCCGCCAGCACGAGGCCAGCGAGGACGCGGTGTTCTCGGTCGGCCCCTACTCCTTCCGGCCCGGCTCCAAGATGCTGACCGCAGCGAATGCTCGCAAGGTGCGGCTCACGGAGAAGGAAACCGCCATCCTCCGCTTCCTCTACCGGGCCGGCCAGATGCCGGTCTCGCGCGAGACACTGCTCCAGGAGGTGTGGGGTTATAATTCCGGCGTCACCACCCACACACTGGAAACCCATATCTACCGTCTGCGCCAGAAGATCGAGAAGGACGCCGCCAACCCGGAAATCCTGGTCACGGAAGCCGGTGGCTACAAGCTGGTGCCGTGATACGCTCGAAGGGCGTGCGAATCGTTTTAGATCGCATGCCCTTGAGCCTCGGATCTGAATGTCAATCGACGACGACGTAGCGCTTCTCGAGCGAGTCCCGACATTGCGCCTGTTGGGCGACGCCTCGTTGCGCATGCTGGCGATCGGTTCCGAGCAGCGTGATTTCGTCCGCGGCGACACCCTGTTCAATCTCGGCGACGATGCCGATGCCGGCTTCGTGGTCCAACGCGGCGCCTTCCGGGTCGAGGACGGCGCCGGCGCCGAAATGATCGCCGGTCCCGGCGCGTTGATCGGCGAGCTCGCACTGGTGGTGCCGATGAAACGGCCATCGAGCGCGATCGCGCTGGAGCACTCCTCCGTCATCCGCGTCGCCCGCAGCCTGTTCCAGCGCGTGCTCGAAAGCGACCCCGCCGCCGCGCTCCGCCTGCGCGACGAATTCGCGGTGCGCTCCAGCCAGATCGCCAGCGATATCCTGATGGCAGGTGCGAAGCTGACGTCGTAGCTCTCCACCCGCCATTCCGGTGGCCTACACGTCCAGCGTCACCGTGACCGGCACATGGTCCGAGGGCCGCTCCCAGCTGCGCGCGTCGCGCAGAATCTTGAAATCGCTGACCGCATCCTTCAACGCGCGCGACACCCAGATGTGGTCGAGCCTGCGGCCGCGATCGCCGACGGTCCAGTCGGCGGAACGGTAGCTCCACCACGTGTAGACCTTCTCGGTCATCGGAATACGGTCTCGTGCGACGTCGATCCATTCGCCGGCCTCGAGCGCGGCCTTCAGCTTCTCGGTCTCCACCGGCGTGTGCGAGACCACCTTCAGAAGCTGCTTGTGCGACCACACGTCGTTCTCGTGCGGGGCGACATTGAGATCGCCGACCAGGATGTGGCGGTCTTCCCCACGCGGATGCAGCGGCTCGCATGCCTTCATCTCGTCGAGGAAGCGGAGCTTGTGATCGAACTTCTCGTTCACGAGGGGATCGGGGATGTCGCCGCCGGCGGGCACGTAGAAATTATGCAGCACCAGCGGCTTTGCGATGCCGGCCTTGTCGCCGAACGACACGGAGATATGGCGGGGATCCACCCTGTCACAGAAGGTGCGGATGTCCGTCGCCTCGAACGGAATCTTCGAGACGATGGCGACGCCGTGATAGCCCTTCTGCCCGTTCAGCGCGACGTGCTCATAGCCGAGCCGCTTGAAGCGCTTCAGCGGAAAGGCATCGTCGATGCACTTGGTCTCCTGCAGGCACAGCACGTCGGGCCGCGCGCTCTTGAGGAATTTCGCGACCAGGTCGATGCGCAGCCGCACCGAATTGATGTTCCAGGTTGTCAGGGAAAGACGCATGGGAATTGCGTCTTAGCAAGCTCTCGTAGGGCGGGCAAAGGCGCAAAGCGCCGTGCCCACCGTCTTTTCGAGCCCGAAAATCGTGGGCACGCTTCGCTTTGCCCACCCTCCGGCAGCGAAGTGTTCAACCCGGCGCGGGGCCGTAATTGGTGAAATCGATCTTGAACATGCTGGGATCGAGCTTCTTGCTCGAATCCAGATTGTAGACCGCGATCGTGGTGTCGTAGCCCTGCGGGTCGGTGACGGTCCACTGCTTCAGCTGACCGTCCTTGGCGCCGAACATCAGGAGCAGGCGACTGGTGCCGACCAGCGCCTGCTTCTCCTCGATGGTGACGCTGACGAAGACGTCGTCGGCCGAGACGCTAACGACATTGGTGTCCTTCATCAGGTCGATGCGGTCGGACAAGAGGAAGCGCAGCGGCGTCTGCGATAACGGGTACACGTCCTGGGTGGCGAGCTTGCGGTCGCGCACGACCAGGGACGATCCGTCGGCGACGATGTCGATCGGGCTCGGCGCGTCGTATTCGAAGCGCACCTTGCCCGGCTTCTGGATGTAGAAATCACCCTGGGTCTTGCTGCCGTCGGGGCCGACCTGGACGAAATTCCCGACCAGCGTCTGAAGCGACGAGAGATAGGCGCTGACCTTGGCCGCCTGGGCCTTCTGGTTGGCATCGAAGGTCTGGAAGATGCTGCTCGGCACGTTGCGGCGCGGATCCGGGATCACCGGGTTCGGCGGCGTCTGCATCGCGCCGGTAACGGCGGGTCCACTGCCTCCGGCTTGAGCACCGTCACGGCCCTTCGGCGCGGGCTTCGGCACGGGCACGGTCTGCGCCAGGGACGACGCAGTCACCATCGCGGCGGTGACGAGCAGCACGCCAGCCATGCGCGCGCTTCGCGCAGCGACGGTGGCAGCGAATCGAATGTCCGGATGTCTGATCAACGCGTCGTCCTGTGTGGCTAGGCGCCTTTTAGCGTGATTTCGGGCAAAAGCAGATATCGATTTTGCGTGAAATGAAGTCTCGAGGCGGCTTGCCTCACATATGGCTGTCTTCTTCCTCGACCAGAATCTCGCGCTTGCCGGCGTGGTTGGCGGGACCGACGATGCCTTCCAGTTCCATGCGCTCCATCAGCGAAGCGGCGCGGTTGTAGCCGATTTGCAGACGTCGCTGGATGTAGCTGGTCGAGGCCTTGCGGTCGCGTTTGACGATCGCAACCGCCTGCTGGAATAGATCGCCGCCGCCATCCCCGCCCATGCCGGTGGCGTCGAACACCGCGCCGTCCTCGTCCTCGGTGGGCTCCTCGGCGGTGACCGCCTCGAGATATTCCGGTTGGCCCTGCGTCTTGAGGTGGCGCACCACCTTCTCGACTTCCTCGTCGGAAGCGAAAGGTCCGTGCACGCGGCTGATGCGGCCGCCGCCGGCCATGTAGAGCATGTCGCCCTGGCCGAGCAGCTGCTCGGCGCCCATCTCGCCCAAGATGGTGCGGCTGTCGATCTTGGAGGTGACCTGGAAGGCGATGCGGGTCGGGAAGTTCGCCTTGATGGTGCCGGTGATGACGTCGACCGACGGACGCTGCGTGGCGAGGATGACGTGTAGACCGGCGGCGCGCGCCATCTGCGCGAGGCGCTGCACCGCGCCTTCGATGTCCTTGCCGGCGACCATCATCAGGTCGGCCATTTCGTCGACGATGATGACGATGTAGGGCAGCGGGTCGAGCGAGAGCTTCTCTTCCTCGTAGATCGCCTTGCCGGTCTCCTTGTCGAAGCCGGTATGCACCGTGCGCGTCGGCTCCTCGCCCTTGGCCTTCAATTCGAGCAGGCGCGTGTTGTAGCCGTCGATGTTGCGCACACCGAGCTTGGCCATGTTCTTGTAGCGCTCTTCCATCTCGCGCACGGCCCATTTCAGCGCGACCACCGCCTTCTTCGGGTCGGTCACGACGGGCGTGAGCAGATGGGGAATGCCGTCATAGACGGAAAGTTCGAGCATCTTCGGATCGACCATGATCAGGCGGCACTGGTCCGGGCGCAGCCGGTAGACCAGGCTGAGGATCATGGTGTTGATCGCGACCGACTTACCGGAGCCGGTAGTACCGGCGATCAGCATGTGCGGCGTGCGCGCGAGGTCGATGATGACAGGGTCGCCGCCGATGGTCTTGCCGAGACACAGCGGCAGCTTTGCCACCGTGTCGGTCGCCTCTTTCGCGACCAGCAGCTCGCGCAGGTAAACCTTTTCACGATGCGCGTTCGGCAGCTCGATGCCGATCGCATTGCGGCCCGGCACGACGGCGACACGCGCCGACAGCGCGCTCATCGAGCGGGCGATGTCGTCGGCAAGCCCGATCACGCGCGACGATTTGATGCCGGGCGCCGGCTCGAGCTCGTACAGCGTGACCACGGGGCCCGGATTGGCTTTGACGATCTCGCCGCGCACGCCGAAATCCTGCAGCACGCCTTCGAGCGAGCGCGAATTGTTCTCCAGCTCGGCCTTGCTGAGCGGCTGGCGATCGCCGGCCTTCGGCGCAGCCAGCATGGAGACGGAGGGAAGATCGAACTTATCGGAGGATTTCTTGGCGGGAGTCTTCGGCGCAGCCTTCTTGCGCGGCGCGCGTGCGGCGGGCTCCTCTTCCTCCTCCTGCTCCTCTTCTTCCTCCTCCTCGCGGTAACCCTCGTCGTCCTCGTCTTCGGACTGCGGCGAGATCGAGGGCGCGGCGCGGCCGCCGCCGAGATTCGGCTCCTGGCGGCTGAACTGTGCGGCCTTGCTCTTCGGAGCGCTCGAAACCAGCGAGCGGTAGGCGGCACCACACAGCCAGATCAGACGCGCCTTCGTACTCATCAGCGCATGGAACAACCAGCCCAGCGACACCGAGCCCCGATCGCCCTCCTCGTCTTCGTCGAGCGGCTTGTCGTCATCCTCGATCGCCGCGAACTCCTCGTCTCGCTCGCGGGCGCCGAGACCACAGGCGATCAGGAAGGTCGCCGCCATCGCGGCGAACAGGATCGTGCCCAGCACGATGCGATAGATCGTGCCGGGCGGCCCGAAAATCACCGCGGGCGCACGCACCAGGGCGTCGCCGACCACGCCGCCGAGGCCGGTCGGCAGCGGCCAGGCGCCGCCATGCGGCCAACAGCTGACGAAGCCCGCTGCGATCACCGTGCAGAGAATCCAGGCGCCGAGCCGCAGCGCTTCGCGGTCGAACGGCCGATGCGTCATCATGCGCCAGCCCCAGACCGCAACGGTCAGGACCAGCATGATGGCGCCGAGCCCGAGGATCTGCATCGCGAGATCGGCGCCGATCGCGCCGGCATAACCGAGGATGTTGCGGATCGGCCGCGAGGTGGCATGGCTGAGGCTGGGATCCTGCACCGACCAGGTCATCAGTGCGGCCGAGGCGACGCCCGCAAGCGCGATCAGGCCAAGGCCACTGAGCTCGCGCATGCGCCGCGCCAGACCCTCGCGGATCGACGGCGGCAGATGGCCGACCAGTGGAATGACACGTTCGATTGCCGACATGCTCATGGGCCCGCCTAACCCAGAGTCTCGACCAGGCGATGCAGCGCCTGCGCCGTGGTCTCGCTATCCTGCACCAGCGCGAGGCGAATGTAGCCCGCGCCGGGATTGAATCCGTCGGGCTGCTGCCGCGCCAAAAAGCTGCCGGGCACTACGCGCACGCCGGCTTCCCTAAAGAGCTTGAGCGTCACGGACACGTCGTCGCCGATCGCGGACGTGTTGAGCCAGACGCAGAAGCCGGCATCGGGCCGGCGATAGCCGTAGCGATTGCCGATGATCTGGTCGGCGAGATCGAACTTGATCCGGTAGAGCCTGCGGTTCTCCTCGACATGTGCCTCGTCGCCATAGGCAAAGGTCGCGACGTGCTGGAGCGGCACCGGTACCTGCGGTGCGGCGATGTTGCGCAATTCCAGGAACATGCCGATGAACCTCTTATCGCCGGCGGCGAAGCCGACGCGCAGGCCCGGCAGGTTCGAGCGCTTCGAGAGCGACTGGAACGCGGCCACGCGGGTGAAATCCGCACCCGCGCATTCGAGCGCGCTGCCCGGTGCTTCGCGGGTGTAGATCTCGGAATAACATTCGTCGCTGAGGACCATGAAGCCGTAGCGGTCGGCGAGACCCTTCAGGCGTGTGAAGTAGTCGCGCGAGGCGACCGAGCCCTGCGGATTGGCAGGCGAGGCCAGATAGAACGCCACGGTGCGCGCCAACGTCGCCTCGTCGATGGCATCGAGATCGGGCAGGAAGCCGTTCTCGACAGTGGTCGGCAGATAGACCGGCTCGCACGCGGCTGCGAGGGCACCGGCGCCGTAGACCGGATAGAACGGGTTCGGCATCAGGATGGCCGGCTTGCCGGGGCGCGGGCCGACATAGCGCGCTGCCGCGATCGCGGCGAGGAACAGTCCCTCGCGGCTGCCATTGAGGACGAGAATTTCGCTTCGGTGGTCGAGCGGCCGCGGCAGTTTGAAGCGCGACGACAGCCAGGTGCTCGCTGCCTGGCGGAACGGCTCGGTACCCTGGTTCATCGGGTACCGGCCGAAATCGGCGATGTGCTTGGCCAGCACCGGGCCGACGAAATCAGGCACCGGATGCTGCGGTTCGCCAACCGCGAGCGAAATCAAGGGCTTGCCGGGTTGATGCGGCGCCAGCAGCTCGTTCAGCCGGACGAAGGGGGAGCGTTCGTTGTTGGAGCTTCCACCGGCCTGCGGCGCGCGGGATGAAGCGGTCATGACCATTCTGGGCGCCAGTACTCTTGGAACGGCCGGTCGCTACCATAGGCGCCGGCGGGAAGCGGTTCAGTTCACCATAGATAGGGCGAGGTTAAGACGCGATTAACCATCGGCCGCCGCCTGCGTCCAGAGCAGGAATATTGAGACCGGATAACAACGGGATGCGGGATTACCGGGCCGCGCCGGTTCCTCACCTCTCCCGCTTGCGGGAGAGGTCGCGCCGAAGGCGCGGGTGAGAGTCCACGTAGAGACTGTCCCGATGCAGCTCAGCGCCCCGGCAGCCTCTCGAATGTCTTCATGCCCGCTGGAATCGCGTGGAATTCCTGCATGTCGCAGGTGTAGATCGCCATCTGCGGCTGGAACTGCTTGGGCTCGTCGAGGGTGCCGACTTTCAGGATTGCCGCCGGCAATCCCGGAACCTTGGTCACCAGATGCGTGCCGCACTCGGCGCAGAACTCGCGCGTGACGGCGCGCTCGAGATCCTTGCGCGTGAACTGCTTGGGCTGACCCAAAATGTAGCTGAAGCCGGCCGCCGGCATCGCGATGAAGGTGTTGGGTGCACCGCCCGAGATGTACTGGCACTCGCGGCAATGACACTGGGCCTGCATCATCGCCTCGCCCTCGGCCACGTAGCGCACTTCGCCGCAATAGCATCCGCCTTCCAAACGCATGACGACCTCCCGCTTGTTGTTTCTTGTGGTCGATATTTCTGCGCCGGTGGTGCGGAATGGCAATGCTTTTCTTCAACGCCCTGACCAAAAAGAAAGGGGCTCCAGCTTGCGCTGGAGCCCCTCAACGGTCTGGGCATTGCCGGGTATGTGCCCGAACCGTAGTTGTGGACGCGATTGCCGAAGCAACCGCGCCCCGGGAGGAGTTACATGTTGTAGGCGCGCTCGGTGTGCTCGGTGATGTCGAGGCCTTCACGCTCGCTCTCGACATTGGCGCGGAGGCCAACGATCACATCGACGACCTTGTAGAGGATCGCCGAACCGACGCCCGACCACACCAGCGTGGTGCAGACGCCCCAGATCTGGGAGACCATCTGCGCCGCGAAGTCGTAATCGGCAACCTTCGGCGGGATCGCGGTGTAGTCGATGATGCCGGCGCCGCCGAGGGCCGGGTTCACCAGGATGCCGGTGCCGAGAGCGCCGACGATGCCGCCGATGCAGTGCACGCCGAACACGTCGAGGCTGTCATCGTAACCGAGCGCGTTCTTCACGACGGTGCAGAAGAACAGGCAGACCACGCCGACCACGAGGCCGAGGACGATCGCACCCATCACACCGGCGAAGCCGGCGGCAGGCGTGACGGCCACGAGACCCGCGACGGCGCCCGAGATGACGCCGAGCACCGACGGGTGACCCTTCACGATCCACTCCGCGAACATCCACGACAGCGCGGCGGCTGCGGTGGCGACAAAGGAGTTGGTCATGGCGAGGGCTGCGCCGCCATTGGCTTCGAGGTTGGAGCCGGCGTTGAAGCCGAACCAGCCGACCCAGAGCAGCGAGGCGCCGATCATCGACATGGTCAGCGAGTGCGGAGCCATCAGCTCCTTGCCGTAACCGACGCGCTTGCCGATCAGGAGGGCGCCGACGAGACCTGCGATGCCGGCGTTGATGTGCACCACCGTGCCGCCCGCGAAGTCGATCGCGCCCTTCTTGAAGATCCAGCCGGCGTCGGCGTTGATTTCGTCGAGCTTGGCCTGCGCCGCGGTCTTCGCCGCCGCATCCCCCGCCGCAGCAAGAGCCTTGGCAGCATCCTGAATCGCGTCCGGGCCCGGCCAGTACCAGACCATGTGCGCGATCGGGAAGTAGATCAGCGTGACCCAGAGCGGGATGAAGAGCGCGATCGCCGAGAACTTCATGCGCTCGGCGAAGGCGCCGACGATGAGGGCGGGCGTGATCGCCGCGAAGGTCATCTGGAAGCACATGTAGATGAGCTCCGAGATGTTGGCATCGACCGAGAAGGTCGCGGCCTTCGAGTCGGTGGTGACGCCCATCATGAAGGCCTTGGAGAAGCCGCCGATGAAGTCGGAGCCGCCGGTGAAGGCGAGGCTGTAGCCGTACACGGCCCAGATCACGGTGACGACGCAGACGGTGTAGAACACCTGCATCAGGACGGAGAGCATGTTCTTGGAACGGACGAGACCGCCGTAGAACAGCGCGAGGCCGGGGATCGTCATCAACAGCACGAGCACTGTCGATGTCAGCATCCAGGCGTTGTCTCCCTTGTTGACCGTTGGCTCGGCGTAGGCTGCGGTCGCAGCGAACAGGCCGACTGCGAGAGCCGCCAATCCCGCGCCATAGGGACGCTTGAACGTCATAATATTCACTCCTGCTTGGATAAGGTTGAGCGCGAAATCAGAGGGCCGCGGCATCGGCCTCGCCGGTGCGGATGCGAACCGCATGGTCGAGGTTGATGACGAAGATCTTGCCGTCGCCGATCTGTCCGGTTTTCGCAGCGGACGTGATGGCGTCGATGGTCTTGTCGACCTGGTCGGAGGCGACAGCGACCTCGATCTTGATCTTGGGCAGGAAGCTCACGGCATATTCGGCGCCGCGATAGATTTCCGTATGGCCTTTCTGGCGGCCATACCCCTTGACTTCCGTCACCGTGAGACCGTGAACGCCGATGGCGGTCAGGGCGTCACGGACTTCTTCCAGCTTGAATGGCTTGATAATCGCCATAACAATTTTCATGGGTCCTATCCCCGCTTGGGCCCGGTCCGGACGTGGCCGGGCGTTTCTCGACTGGTTCGCCACGAGGGAGAAGTTTCACTACGCGGGCACAGCCGGGACCCCTAGAATCAAATGCCGTGCCAGATCAGGCGTATTGCCTAACGGATTATGAAAACGGGGGTTTTCGCGTTAGACGGGTGCCGCGGTGCGGTGCGCCATTCCGTCGCGCCCAAAACGTGGTCATGCCTGCTCAAAACAAAAGCACGACAGGCTGCCGACACAATGTTGCTCATGTGTCGGGCAGCTGAAAGGTAATTAAGTAGCGTCGGCGCTCTATTGCAAGGCTTCGCCGTGCTGCGAAATATCGAGCCCCTCGAGCTCGTGCTCACGGGATACGCGCAAGGGCACGAACAGGCCGACCAGCTTGAGCAGGATGAAGCTCACGCCCGCCGACCAGACGAAGGTGACGGCGACGCCGTAGAACTGGATCAGCAATTGCTGGGGATGGCCCTCGAGGAGGCCGGCGGTGCCGCCGATGGCGCTGGTCGCGAACACACCGCCAAGCAGGGTGCCGGTCAGGCCTCCGATGCCGTGGACGCCGAACACGTCGAGCGAATCGTCATAGTCGAAACGGTGCTTCAGCCAGGTGCAGGCCCAGTAGCAAACCGCACCTGCGATGATGCCGATGACGATGCCGTGCCAGGGTGCGACGAATCCGGAGGCCGGCGTGATGGTGCCGAGCCCGGCCACCGCGCCGGAGATCATGCCGAGAACCGAGGGCTTGCGCCGCGTCGACCATTCGATCGCGCCCCAGGTCAGCGCGCCGGCGCAGGCGGCGAGATGGGTGGCGATGATCGCCAACACCGCGCGCGAATTGGCGGCGCCCGCCGAGCCGCCGTTGAAGCCGAACCAGCCGACCCACAACAGGCCGGTGCCCATCACCGCGAGCGAGAGATCGAACGGCGAGAGGTTTTCGGTGCCGTAGCCGTGGCGACGCCCCATCACCTTGGCGGCAACGAGGCCGCCGGTGCCGGCCGACAGGTGCACCACGAGACCGCCAGCGAAGTCGAGCACGCCCATGCTGTTGAGAAAACCGCCGCCCCATACCCAATGCGCCAGCGGAATGTAGACGAAGATGAACCAGGCGACCGAGAACAGGAGGTAGGCGGAGAACCGCATCCGGTCGGCGACCGAGCCAGCGACCAGCGCCACTGTGATGATGGCAAACGTCATCTGGTACAGCATGAACAGCGCTTCCGGGATGGTCTTCGCCGCCGGATTGACACTGTCCATGGTCATGCCGGCCAGGAACCAGCGGTCGAGCGTGCCGATCCACGGGCCGTCGCCGACGAAGCACAGCGAATAGCCGAACGCGACCCAGAGAATGGAGATCAGCGTCACCGCCGCCAGGCTCTGCGCCATGGTGGCGAGCACGTTCTTCTTGCGCACCATGCCGGAATAGAACAGCGCAAGCCCCGGGATCGTCATCATCAGCACCAGCGCGGTGGCGACGATCATCCAGGCGGTGTCTGCGGTGTTGATCTGGGACTCCGCCGCGTAGGCGGGTGCGGCCATGACCGACACAAATCCGATCGGCGCAGCCATTACGGCCGCGCGGCGCAACAATCCCGCCATGTCGTTTCCCCCAGCAGTGATGACGTCGCACGCTGTGGCGTCGTTGCCCTGTGCGATCGAAGAGTAAGTTATGTTAGAGCGCGTCGCTGTCGGTTTCGCCGGTGCGGATGCGCACCGCGTTATCGATCGGCGTGACGAAGATCTTGCCGTCGCCGATCTGCCCGGTGCGGGCCGTCGAGGTGATCACGGCGACCGCCTTGTCGGCGACGTCGGAGGCGACCGCGATCTCGATGCGCAGCTTCGGCAGGAAGTTCACGACATATTCGGCGCCGCGATAGATCTCGGTGTGGCCCTTCTGACGGCCATAGCCCTTCACCTCGGTCACGGTCATGCCGTGGACGCCGATCGCCGTCAGGGCCTGACGGACCTCATCGAGCTTGAAGGGTTTGATGATCGCGACGACGAGTTTCATGGTCAGGCCTATTCCCCGGGCTACGCCGCGCCGTATGTCCCCGGCGCTGCGTCAATCTGGCATCTTTCCGGGCAAATGGCACAAAAAAGTTGCAGATTGAAGCGGAAAAACGTTTGGCCGAGGGCGGTCATGTGAACGGCCGCCTCTGTACAGGGCAGCCGTCCATCCTTCACAATGCATTTTTGGCATGGATGCGGTGAACCCAGGCGTCCCGGCCGGGACATAAGTATGTTCGAGGGGGACTTCATGGCGAGTTGGTTCTACGCGTCCGAGGGCAAGCAGCAGGGGCCCTTTCCGGAAGGGCAATTTCGCGATCTCATCGCCCAGGGCGTCGTGCGCCTGGACACGCTGGTGTGGACCGAGGGCATGGCCGGCTGGCAGAAGGCCGCCGAAATTCCCGGCCTGATTGGCGGCGGCGCGCCGCCGATGGTTCCGGGCGGCGGGCCCCCGATGATGGGTGCTGGTGGTTATGGCGGCGCAACCAGCGGCGGATCGCTGTCGATCGATTTTGGCATCTGGGACTTCACCTGGCGCACGCTGGTGCTCGCGATCGGCTCGTGCTTCATCATCCCGGTGCCGTGGCTGTTCGTCTGGTACACGAAATGGATCGTGCCCTGCATCAAGGTCCCCGGGCGCCCCAATCTCAGCTTCACCGGCAGCGCGATGACGCTGGTGCCCTGGTTCTTCGGCTTCATCGTTCTGGCGATCGCGCTCGGCTTCGTCGGCAGCCAGTTGCTGAGCAATTTGCTATTCATCGTCCAGATCGTGCTCTATTGGCTGCTGATCAAATGGATGATCGCGAACCTCGCCTCCAACGGGCAGCCGCTGGGCCTGAGCTTCACCGGCTCGGTCTGGGCCTATATCGGCTGGAATCTGCTGTTTGCGATTTTCATCATCACCATCATCGGTTGGGCCTGGGTGGCCGCGGCGCAGATGCGCTGGTTCTGCCGCAGCATCGAAGGCACGCGGCGCGAGATCGTGTTCAAGGGCAGCGGCCTCGACATCCTCTGGCGCGGCATTGTGGCGGCGATCCTGTGCAGCCTGATCATCCCGATCCCGTGGGTGTATCGCTGGATCATGAACTGGTTCGCGTCGCAGACCGAGCTCGCGCCGCGCGGGTCGGTGTGACCGGAAATCTCAAACGCTTCCATCGCGCTTGAGGTGATCAGCTCCTCCGCTCGCGCACCGAGCCTTCCTGCGCGACGGAGGCGACCAGCGTGCCGTCGGGTTTGAAGATCGAGCCGCGCGTCAAGCCGCGGCCGCCGCGCGCGCTCGGCGAATCCTGGGCATAGAGCAGCCATTCGTCGGCGCGGAACGGGCGGTGAAACCACATCGCGTGGTCGAGGCTCGCCGGCATCATGCGCTTGTCGAACAGCGTGCGGCCGTAGCGGGCCATGATCGCGTCGAGCAGCGAGAAGTCCGAGGCGTAGGCGAGCGCGCACATGTGCAGCGCCGGGTCGTCCGGCAGCGTGGCCGCGGTCTTGATCCAGACATGGATGCGGCCGTCGTCGATCTTCTGGCCGAAATAGCGGCCGAGCTCGACCGGACGCAGCTCGATCGGCCGATCGGATTCATAGTAGCGGCGGATGAACTCCGGCATCTCCTTGAACATCGGCTGCTTCGCCACCTCCTCCGCCGTGAGCTTTTCCGGTGGCGGCACGTCGGGCATCTTGTCCTGATGGTCGAAGGCACTCTCTTCCTCGGCATGGAAGGACACCATGATCGAGAAGATCGCATTGCCATGCTGGATCGCGGTGACGCGGCGAGTCGAATAGCTCTTGCCGTCGCGCAGGCGCTCGACCTGATAGATAATCGGAATCTGCGGATCGCCCGGCAGGATGAAATAACAATGCAGCGAATGCGGCAGCCGGCCCTCGACGGTGCGGCAGGCCGCGACCATCGCCTGTCCGATCACCTGACCGCCGAACACCCGCTGCCAGCTCGTCTTCGGACTGTTGCCGCGGAACAGGTTCACCTCGAGCTGTTCGAGGTCGAGGATCGCAATCAGGTCGATCAGGCCTTTGGACATGATGGTTCTTTCTGGTGCTACGTCATTCCGGGGCGCACGCAGTGCGAACTCTGGTGCGCAAGTGCGCACCAGAGAATCTCGAGGTGATAACCTCTGGATTCCGGGTTCGCGCTGGCCCGCGCCGCGGAATGACGGGATCGGGCCGTTCCGCCCTTGTTTCACCGCACTGTTTCGCCCAGCTCAAGTCTGCTAGCAAGACCAAGAATTGGCCGGGAATTTGGGTATGTCGGTACAGGGTAGCATTGTCATTGGTGGCGGCGCGTTTGCAGGGCTTGCGCTGGCCCTGGCGCTGCGACAGGGGCTCGGGCCCGAGATTCCCGTCATTGTCGCCGATCCCGCGCTTGGTACGCGGCCGAGCCGCGACCCCCGCGCCACCGCGATCGTGGCCGCCTGCCGCCGCCTGTTCGAGGCGATCGGTGCCTGGGACGACGTCAGGGCCGAGGCGCAGCCGATCCTCGACATGGTCGTCACCGATTCCAAGCTGGAGGACGCCACCCGTCCGGTCTTCCTGAACTTCGCCGGCGATGTCGCGCCCGGCGAACCCTTTGCGCACATGGTCGAGAACCGCCGCCTGATCGATGCGCTGACGGCGCGTGCGGAAGCCGAGGGCATCGATCTTCGTGCCACCCCCGTGGTGTCCTACGACGCGCACGCCGAAGGCATCGATGTGACGCTCGGCGACGGCAGCGGGATTGCGGCGAGCCTGCTGGTCGCCGCCGATGGCGCGCGGTCAAGATTGCGCGAGCGCGCCGGCATCGCGACCCATGGCTGGGAGTATGACCAATCCGGCATCGTCGTCACCGTCGGCCATGAGCGCGATCACGAGGGCCGCGCCGAGGAGCACTTCCTGCCCGCAGGTCCCTTCGCGATCCTGCCGCTCTCGGGCAAGCGTTCGTCCCTGGTGTGGACCGAGCGCCGCGCCGAGGCCGCGCGCATCGTCGCGCTCGGTGACGAGGAGTTCCACGCCGAGCTCGAGCAGCGTTTCGGCCTGCATCTCGGCGAGGTCAAGGCGCTCGACGAGCCGCGCGCGTTTCCGCTGTCCTATTTCGTCGCGCGCTCCTTCATCGCCGAGCGCCTCGCGCTGGTTGGCGACGCCGCCCACGTCATCCACCCCATCGCGGGCCAGGGCCTCAACATGGGGTTGAAGGACGTTGCTGCGCTGGCCGAAGTCGTCGTCGATGCCGCGCGGCTCGGCATGGATCTCGGCGCGGCCGACGTGCTCGAGCGCTACCAGCGCTGGCGCCGCTTCGACACCATGGCGATGGGCGTCGCCACCAATTCGCTGAACTTCCTGTTCTCGAACCAGTCGACGCTGCTGCGCACCGTCCGCGACATCGGTCTCGGCCTCGTCGACCGCGCCCCGCCGCTGAAGAACCTCTTCATCCGCCAGGCCGCTGGGCTCACTGGCGAGGTGCCGCGGCTGTTGAAGGGCGAGGCACTGTAAGGGCGAATGGTGAGTGGCGAGTGGTATCCATTCGCTATTCGCTGTTCTCAATCGATCTTGCGCGCCTCTTCCGGCAGCATGATCGGGATGCCGTCACGGATCGGATAAGCCAGCTTGGCGCTGCGCGAGATCAGCTCCTGCTTCGCCGAGTCGAACTCCAGCGGTCCCTTGGTCAGCGGGCAGACAAGAATCTCCAGCAGTTTGGGATCGACGCTGGCTTCTGGACGTTCGGTGGGCGCGTTCATGGGGGTCTCCGGCAATCGGTTGCCTCTAGCATAGAAATTTGCGTCCGCCCATTGCACCCGCTAAGGCGCCTTCCGGCGAACTGCATACTGCTTCGCGGCAACAAAACCCGGCACAGCAAGACCCTACGCGGAGAGCATCGTTGAGACCTCGTCGAGCAGGATCTGGAGCCGTGCTGCCGGCACCGGCGCGCCCGACAGGGCAAAGCCGAGAAACGTCCAATAGAGGATCTGGGCGCGGGCCTGCGCCGTCGCCGCCGCGAGCCCGCGCTTCGCCAGCAGCTGCTCGATATAGTCGAGCCTGCGGCGGTCGATTGCGCGCACCGCCCCTTGCGCCGCCGCATCGAAGGCCGCCCAGTTCCGCACCGCGCGCTCGAGATCGAGCCGCGCCCCGAACGACCTGTGCAGCAGCGCCTTCAGCGGCTCGGCGCCGGTCGCCTCGACGTCGGCGATGATCTGCTCCGCCGCGATCTCGCGCCAGCGTTTCAGCACGGCGGCCTGGAAGGCCCCGAGATCGGCGAAATGCCAATAGAAGCTGCCGCGCGACACGCCCATGGCCTTTGCAAGCGGGTCGGCCTTGAGCGCGGTGAACCCGCTCCTGGCCAGCGCCTTGAGGCCTTCCTTGATCCAGTCGTCGGCGGAGAGCTGCTCGGTCATGTCGGTTCCCAGGTCCACCATACACTAGTGTATTGACACGCCGGCGGCCAGCGCCTATCTCTCCATACGGTACTGTATGGATAGCCGGGCGAGGTCTGCCGATGCGTGATCTGCTGCTGCAATGTGCAGGCGCCGCGGGAATCCTGGTCGCCCTGATCCATGGCGTGCTGGGCGAAACCAAGGTGTTCGCCAAAGCGACCATCACCCCGGAGAGCCTGCGCACCTTGATCCGCCTGGTCTGGCAGGCCGGCACGGTCGCTTGGATCGGCGGCGGCGTGCTCCTGCTTGCCGCACCGTTACTGGGATCGGACAGCGCGCGGCACTGGATCGTCGCGACGATCGTCGCCGTCTACGGCTTTGCGGCCGTCGCCAACGCCTGGTGGTCGCGCGGACGCGGCTTTGGCTGGAAGGCTCTCGCCGCCGTGGTCGCGCTGGCGGTCGCCGGATACTGAACCTGCGCTGCGAGCCAAGGGAGAAGCACGATGACCGATCGTGTCCGCGTGACTGTCGAGAACGACGTCGCCCACGTTCGCTTGAACCGCCCGGACAAGATGAATGCGCTCGATCCGGCGATGTTCGAGGCTGTCATCGAGGCCGGCACCCGGATTGGCGAACGCAGGGATGTCCGTACGGTCGTACTCTCCGGCGAAGGGGGCGCGTTCTGTGCCGGCCTCGACCTCGATCGGCTCATAGCCACGGCGCAAGGCGATGCATTGATCCCGGGGATCGATTTGACGCGGCGAAGTCACGGCATCGCGAACTATGCGCAGCATCTGGTCTGGCTCTGGCGAGAGCTGCCCATGCCTGTCATCGCCGCGGTGCACGGCATCGCTTTCGGCGGCGGCTTCCAGCTCGCACTTGGTGCCGATCTCCGCTATCTCGCGCCGACCACGCAGCTTGCCGTCATCGAGACCAAATGGGGCCTCGTGCCGGACATGGGCGGCACGCAACTGATGCGCCATCTCGCGCGCGAAGATGTCGTGCGGGAGCTCACTTATACCGGACGTGTGTTTTCGGCCGAGGAGGCGCTTGCGTTCGGATTTGCGACCGGTCTTGCCGATGACCCGGTCGCAGCGGCGCTGTCGATTGCGCACGACATTGCGCGCCGAAGCCCGGATGCGATCCGCGCCGCCAAGCGTCTCCTCAATCTCGCGGCCATTTGCGACCCGGCCACCGGTCTTGCCGCCGAGACCGCCGCGCAGGCCGCGCTGCTCGGCTCGGCCAACCATATCGAAGCGGTCGCGAGCAATCTCGGGCAGCGGGCACCGCGATGGAGCTGTAGCTAAGCGTCCGCGGGTGCGCCGCAACTCGAGACGAATGGAGCCTGAGGCATGGTGTTGACACTCGTCACCGGAGGCACGGGCCACCTCGGCCGCGATATCGTTGATCGTCTGGTTCGCGAGGGGCGCCCTGTCCGGGTGCTTGCGCGATCGCGCGGAACGCGATCGGATGTCGAATGGGCGATCGGCGATCTTGCGACGGGCGCGGGTTTGCAGGACGCGTTGCGCGACGTCGATACGGTCATTCACGCTGCGACCTGCTCGCCGATCGCGCGGCGTGGCGGCATTCGCCCGACCGATTTCTTCACGTCGCCCTCCGCGGTGGACGTCGAGGGCACCGGGCGGCTGTTGTCGTGCTGCGGGGATGCCAAAGTGCGGCACTTCCTTCACGTCTCCATCGTCGGCCTCGATGACGCAACCCTGCCCTATGCGCGGATCAAGCTCGCGGGAGAACGGCTGGTCCGCGCGTCAGCATTGTCCTGGTCAATCGTCCGCGCGATGCCATTCTACTATCTGCTCGACAGGCTGCTTGCCGGCCTTGCCTGGCTTCCGGTGTGGCCGGTGCCGACGACGCTGTTCAATCCGGTCGATACCTCCGATGTCGCCGATCACGTCGTGTCCTGTGCGTTCGACCAGCGACGCGGCGAACGTCCCGAGATTGGCGGTCCGGAAGATCTGACGCTTGTCTCGCTGGCCCGCCAGTATCAGGACGCGCGAAGGCTGCGTCGAAAGATCCTGCCGATCGAGCTTTCGGATGCGAAGGCGCGCGGCATGGGCTTCGTCGTCAGCCGGGGCGTTCGCGGACGGCTCTCCTGGGCGGACTGGCTGCAACGCAACGAATCCGCCGAGCGAGCGCGCGTCCCCGCCCGTGAGGCTTAAGGCCGCAGCAGCCGTTTCAAATGCGCGCCGCGCTCGGAGAGCATTCGCCTTTTCGCCGACGTTAGAACTTATCTAAAGCGATTCGGCCCGAACCCGATTGACTTCATACCCCCCTTTGCTTCCTTCAGTCCCGCTTCGCCGCTTGCGTAGCGCGCACGACAAAGGAGGAGATTTTCGTGAAGGTCATTCGTGTTGTTGCCGTTGCACTGACGGTCGGGATCGGCATGGGGTCGGCGGCCATGGCCGACGGTTTCAAGGACTGCACAAAGCTCGACAAGGCGTCGTGGAAGCCGGCCAGCGAAGCCGAAGCCAAGGCCAAGGCCCTGGGTTACGAGGTGCGGCGGTCCAAGGTGGAAGGCTCGTGCTACGAGGTCTACGGCGTCAAGGAAGGCAAGCTTTACGAGCTGTTCTACAGCCCCGAGGATCTCAGCCTGAAGAAGACGGTCGCCAAGTAGGTCGGCTGCGCGACGCGATCTGCGCAAAGCAGGGCTTGAGGATGGTCTTTGCTTGATTGAAGAAGCGATGCCAGAAGCGCGCGGCGTGTCCGGCGGGACACCCGCGGATCGAACCGTTTCGCGGACGGTTGCAGTCTGGGACCTCCCGCTGCGCCTCTGGCATTGGACTCTCGCGGCTTGCGTTCTGGCCGCGTGGTTCACGCCCACCGTCTATGATCGGCTTCACCGCGTGGTCGGTTATGCGGTGCTCGGATTGCTTATCTTCCGCCTGGTCTGGGGCTTTTGGGGAAGCCGCTATTCGCGCTTTCGCATGATCAGGGTCAGGCTCAGGGCCGCGCCCGGCTATCTCTGGAATCTGCGCCGCGGCATCACCGGCCGCTATATCGGGCTCAATCCCGCCGGCACGTTGATGCTGGTGGCGCTGCTGGTCTCGCTCACCGTCTCGGCGGTCACCGGCGCGATGTCGGTCACCACCACCTTCTTCGGCGTCTGGTGGGTCGAAGATACCCACCACTATTCATCGGACGCGGTCATGGTGCTGGTCGTGTTGCATGTGCTGGGCGTGCTGCTGATGGGGATCCTCCAGCGCGAGAGCCTGATCCGCGCGATGATCACCGGACGCAAGCGCATCCGCGGCCACCTCTGAGTACATTGCTGATCGTGCCCGCGTTTCGCTGCTCTGTTCGGGCGCGCTCACGCTACGACCTCTTGCGCAAACAGGCGACAGATCAAATTGTGCGGCCGACGTTAGCCTGCTGCTAAGCATGCAATCGGGCGTTGCACAAAATTAACGCGAAGCACGTTTAGCCCATCCACCATCGACCCAATTGACGATGGAGCGATATTGGATGTTCCGCGTTTTTTCCTGCCTTACGGCTGAGCACGATTGGCGGCTCGTCGTGCTCGCCGGCTCGGGCTGCTTCGTCGCCAGTATCGTCGCTATTACTATCTTTCACCGTGCGATCGCGACCCGCGCAAGAACGCGGTGGATATGGATCCCGATCGCCGGCGCGGCGATCGGATATGGCATCTGGGCAACGCATTTCGTCGCGATGCTGGCCTACGAGCCCGGCGTGACGACGGGCTACGGCGTTGCGCTGACGGCGTTCTCGCTCGCTGCGGCGATGCTCCTGACCTCGCTCGGCTTCGGCGTTGCGGTCGGCGCCTCGGGCCGTTGGGGCGCGATGGCAGGCGGCGTCATCATCGGGGGCGGCATTGCCAGCATGCACTATCTCGGCATGTGGGCCCTCGAAGTGCCGGGTCGGGTCGCCTGGTCAGTGGATCTCGTGCTGATCTCGATCATTCTGGGCATGTGTCTCGGCTATGCCGCGCTGGCGGTCGCACTCACTTGCCGGGGCTATCGCGGCACGCTCGCAGCTGCGGTCCTGCTGACGCTCGCAATCGTGTCGCATCACTTCACGGCGATGGGTGCGGTGCAGATTACGCCGGATCCGACGCGTGCCACGAGCGCCCTGTCGTTGTCTCCGGCCGTGCTCGCACTTGCTATCGCAGGTGTGGCGCTATCGGTGCTGGGGATGAGCTTGATCGGCGTGCTGGCCGATCGGCGCCTGGCAAGCAGAACCGCCAAGTTCGAGGAGATCATCGGCCAGCTCTCGAATGCCCGGCAGCAGCTCGAAGGCTCGCAGAACGAACTCAGGGAACAGACGCTCCGGCTCGATACGGCCATCAACCACATGGTCGAGGGCCTCTGCATGTTCGACGCCGAAAAACGTCTTGTCATCTGCAACGAGCGCTACGCCAAATTGTACCGGCTGCCGCCGGAGCTGCTGCGCCCAGGAGCTGCGCACCGTGACATCATCAAGCATCGCGTCACAAGCGGCACGCTCAAAGGCGACACCAGCGACATTGCTGCCGAGCAGTTGGTCTCGAAACTCGATGCCCTGCCGGTCGATGTGGTGTCGAGCCGGATCGACGAGTTCTCGGACGGTCGACTGATCTGCGTGACGCGACAGCCGATGGCTGGCGGCGGCTGGGTGGCCACCCATCTCGATGTCACGGAGCAACGCCGGTCTCAGGCGAAGATCACCTATATGGCGCAACACGATGCCCTGACTGATCTGCCGAACCGCGTGCTGCTGCGCGCACGTCTGGAGGATGCTCTCGTCGATGTGCGCGACAGAGATCTCCATTTGGCCGTCCTCATGCTCGACCTCGACCGCTTCAAGGAGGTCAACGACACGCTTGGACATCCCGCAGGGGATTCGCTGCTGCGTTCAGTGGCAGCACGTTTGCTGGGTTGTGGCAGCGAGACAACGTTCGTCGCTCGATTGGGCGGGGACGAATTCGCCGTCGTCGAGTACGTGACGAATCCAGCGGTGGAAGCGGCGTCCCTCGCCGAGGCGATCAAAGGCGCGCTCTGCGAACCGTTCGATCTCGGCGATCATCAGGTCACTGTTGGCACCAGCATCGGGATCGCCATAGCGCCGGGGGATGGCGCTGATTCCGACATGATCCTCAAGAGCGCCGATATAGCGCTGTACTCGGCAAAGACCCGCGGACGCGGTGGATTCCGCTTCTTCGAACCGGAGCTAAACGAGCTCATACGCGCACGTCGCGACCTTGAACGCGATATGCGGAAGGCCCTCGCGAGAGGCGAATTCGAGTTGCATTATCAGCCGTTCGTCGATCTGAAGAGCGGCGAAACCCGCGGCTTTGAGGCACTGTTGCGCTGGCATCATCCGGAGCAAGGCCTGGTCTCGCCCGCCGAATTCATTCCTCTTGCGGAGGAGACCGGTTTGATCCTTCCGTTGGGGGAATGGGTGTTGAGAACCGCCTGCGCCGAAGCCGCCAAATGGCATTCCGATCTGAAGATCGCGATCAACCTCTCTCCGGCGCAGTTCAGGAGCAGGGAGCTGGTGTCGACGATCGTCGGCGCGTTGGCAACTTCCGGCATTGCGGCGGACAGGCTCGAGCTCGAGGTCACCGAAACCGTGATCATGCATGACTGTGCGGCCGTATTCGCAGCACTCAGCCAGCTGCGCGAGCTCGGTGTGCGAATTGCCCTCGACGATTTCGGCACCGGCTGTTCGTCGCTCAGCTTTCTGCAGAAGTTTCCCTTCGACAAGGTCAAGATCGATCGCAGCTTCGTTAGCGAACTGTCCAGCACCGTGGAAGAACCTCATCGGATTGCCCGCGCAGTTGTGCAATTCGCCACGAGTCTCGGCAAGACGTCCACCGCCGAAGGCGTTGAAAGCGCCGAACAGCTGGACATTCTGCGCGAAGAAGGATGTGTCGAGGGGCAGGGCTACCACCTCAGTCCGCCGATCCTGGCCTCAGCGATCACGCAGCTGAGCGGTCCAAGGGCCGAGGCCGACGTGTGCGCTGCCTAAAGCATGATCCGGGAAAGTGCGAAGCGATTCTCCAGAAAGATCCTGCGCAAACAACAACTTAAAGCGCGATGACGATTCGTCTAAATCTCATCGCGCTTTGGGTGCGCTTCGCGACCGACCTCACTGCAACGGCGGATCGCCGCTGGTGCGCTTCTTGGCGAGATCCATCTCGGTGACCGCGATCAGAATCTCGGCGCGGGTCTTCAGGTCAGGCGCCTCCAGCATGGCCTGCTTCTCCGCGGGGCCATAGGGCGACATCATGGCCAGCGCATTGACGAGCGCTTCGTTGGGCGCGCTTTCGACGCCTTCCCAGTCGACCTTGAGATTGTTGGCTTTCAAGAAGTCCGCCAGCACGGCCAGCAGCGCCTCGCGGTCGACCTGGTCCTCGCCCATGCGGGCGGTGAAGTCGTTGGCGTAGGCGAAGAAATCGACCTTGCATTGCCGGTAGGCGGTGAGCACGTCGAGCTCCTCGACCACCTTGAAGCGCGAGACGCCGGTGAGCTCGAGGATGTAGCGGCCGTCGCCGGACTCGGCGAGCTGGGTGATGCGGCCGACGCAGCCGACGCGGAACAGCGTCGGCTTGTCGGAATCCTTCGGCGAGTGCGCGACGTCAGGCTGGATCATGCCGATCAGGCGATGGCCGTCGCGGAAGCTGTCGTCGACCATCGCAAGGTAGCGTGGCTCAAAGATGTTGAGCGGCATCTGGCCGCGGGGCAGCAGCAGCGCACCCGGCAGCGGAAACACCGGAATGATCTCCGGAAGGTCGGCGGGGCCGCGATATTCGATATTGATCGGCATCTGCCCGGTCCCCCCTGGACTTGCTAGCGCATGATCCGGGCCCGGAGGACCGCGTCAGCGCAAAGTTTGCAGCGGTTCTCCGAACGGATCATGCTCAAAAGTCCCTACGAAAACAGGATCGTCGACAAACGCTTGCGTCCCTCGACGGTTGCATCATCCGTGCCGCCCCAGGCCTCGAAGAACTGAACCAGCTGCTTGCGGGCGCCGTCATCGTTCCATTTGCGGTCGCGCTTGACGATCTCGAGCAGCTGCGCGGTGGCAGCAGTGCGGTCGCCTTGCGCGTTGAGCGCGGTCGCCAGGTCGAATCGGGCCTGATGATCGAGCGGGTTTGCGGCGACTTTCTGTTCCAGCTCCGCGACCGGTCCGAGCGACTGGGCCTGCTCGGCGAGATCGATCGTGGTCTGCACGGCCTTCACCGCGGGGTCGTTGCGCTTGGATTCCGGCACCATGGCCAGCGTCTGCTTGGCCTGCTCCATCGCGCCGGAAACAGCATAGCATTTTGCGAGGCCCGCGAGCGCCGCGATGTTGGTCGCATCGTACTGGAGCACCTCGGCATAGATCTGCGCGGCGGCGGCCGTGTCGCCCTCGGCGAGCACGGCCTCAGCCTCCTGCAGGATCTCGGCGATGTTGGGCTCGCCCGGCGCAGTCACGCCCTTGGTCAGCTTTTCGATGAAGGCGTTGAGCTGGCTCTCGGGCACCGCGCCCATGAAGCCGTCGGCCGGCTGGCCGTTGACGAAGGCGATCACGGCGGGGATCGACTGGATGCCCATCTGGCCCGGGATCGCCGGGGGCTGGTCGATGTTCATCTTGACCAGCTTGACCTTGCCCTTGGCCGCCTTGACCGCCTTTTCCAGCACGGGGGTGAGCTGCTTGCACGGGCCGCACCACTCCGCCCAGAAGTCGATCAGCACCGGCTGGCGCTTCGATTCCTCGATGACGTCCTTCACGAAGCTCTGGGTCGTGGTGTCCTTGATCAGATCGGCCGCAGCCGGGTTTGCCGCTCCGTTACCCTGGTCGATGATCGTCACGGGATCCCCTCGTCTGATGTCTGGAGGCGGGGTCTTTAGCACGTCGCCGCCGCCTATGCTTCGCTGTCGGCTCCTAAATTGGGCCGAAGGGGCCGAATTTCAATCCACCGCGGGCGATTCGGCGGTTCCGGGCCCATTTCGGTCGATTTGCCCGCATTCGGGGTCCATATTGGGTCTCGGATTGCACATCTATGCCGCCGGTAGCTGTTGCATTCCCCTCCCGCTTTTGGCATACGACAGCCGTTGCCGGCGCGTCACGCGGCCGACACAGGATGCGGGTGTAGCTCAGTGGTAGAGCACGACCTTGCCAAGGTCGGGGTCGAGGGTTCGAGCCCCTTCGCCCGCTCCAATTTTTCCCAGAGCATCCCGCCAAACCGGGTCGGGCCGTGGTTCTCCACGCCGCTGGCGGCTGCGTTGGGTTCGCAATGACAATCCTGATTACTGGCAGCGCGGGGCACCTCGGGGAGGCCATCTTGCGGACGCTCCGGGTGCGGAGTTCACCCGCGCGCGGGGTCGATCTGAAGCCATCTCCCTTCACCGACGCCGTCGGCTCGATCGTCGATCCCGATTTCGTGCGCGGTCAGATGGACGGCGTTTCCGCCGTCATCCACACCGCGACGCTGCACAAGCCGCATGTGGCGACCCATTCCAAGCAGGACTTCATCGACACCAACGTCACCGGCACGCTTAACCTGCTCGAGGCAGCGGCGGCGGCCGGCGTGAAGAGCTTCGTCTTCACCAGCACGACCAGCGCGTTCGGTTCGCAGCTCCGCCCCGAGGCCGGACAGGCGGCGGTGTGGGTCACCGAGGACCTGCCGCCGGTGCCGAAGAACATCTACGGCACGACGAAACTGATGGCGGAGACCCTGTGCGAGCTGTTCTTCCGCGAGCGTGCCCTGCCGGTGGTGGTGTTGCGCACCTCACGCTTCTTTCCCGAGGACGACGACGATCCCGTGATGCGCTCGGCCTACACGCTGGAGAACGCGCAGGCCAACGAGCTGCTCTATCGCCGGCTGGATATCGCAGATGCCGTGAGCGCCCATCTGCTTGCTGTCGAGCGAGCGGCAAGAATTGGTTTCGCCCGCTACATCGTCTCGGCCACCAGCCCGTTCGAGCCGCGCCATCTCGCTGCGCTGGCGCGCGATGCCGCCGGTGTCGTGCGTGAGCTCTATCCGGATTGCGCAGAGCTCTATGCGTCGCGCGGCTGGCGGCTCTTCCCCGAGATCGACCGCGTCTATGTCAACGAGCGCGCCCGCCGCGGGCTGGGCTGGCGCCCCGAATTCGACTTCGCGCATGTGCTGAGCTGCGTTCGCGAGGGGCGCGATTTTCGCAGTGCGCTGGCGCGCGAGGTCGGCTCGAAAGGCTATCATGATGTGCGGCTTGACGACGGGCCCTACCCCGTCGCCTGATCGGCGCCGCGCTCGTCATTTTGCGCGATGCATCAAATGCCTGTCGGGTGTCACCGCGCGCGCCGCGGGCTCAGCCGTTCTACTGTGCATGGGGTTGTTTTCGCAGTTTTGGTTTTGACCCGTCTCTCGCGCAGTCCAAAGCGAGCCGTCCGGCGGTCTGATTCCGCGTTGCAGCGAGAGCGCTGTCGGCGCGGCGTTCGTGCTCATTGACACTCCGTCTCAATTTTTAATGAGCGCAACCGCAGCGCACGCGATGCCCTTCTCAGCGGGCGCAGATGTGCTAGCCTTTTTGCGTCTGCCGCTCGGCAGATCCCAAACTTCGCCTCTCGACTATCAAAACAAAATAAATCGCAGCCCTGACGGCTGCCTTAGGGGAGTGACGCGATGACATCGATGTTCCATCGATCCGTGTTGGCGCTTGCGGCCGTGGCCCTTCTTGCGGGGACCGGCGCCGGCAGCGCGCAACAACAGGACAAGAACAGGGCGTTGAAGAAATACGAATCCGGCACCAAGGAGTTCTGGACCCATCCGCCGGATGACTGGTTCCTCGGCGACGAGACCGAAGCGCAGAAGGGGCTCGCGCCGCCGTCGGGGCCGCCGACCGGCGCCTCCGATGCCGAGCTCGCCAACATCGTCAAGAAGATCAAGCTGCCGCCGGGATTCAAAATCGAGGTCTACGCCTCGGGCGTGCTGGCCGCGCGGCAGATGGCCTGGGGTGACAAGGGCACCCTCTTCGTCGGCTCGTTCGGCCTCGGCAACGTCTACGCCGTCAAGGACAACAACGGGAAGAAGGAGGTCAAGACCGTCCTCAAGGGCCTCAACATGCCCACCGGTCTCGCCTTCAAGGACGGCGCGCTCTACGTCATCGCCGTCGACAAGCTGATCCGCTACGACAATGCGGAGGCCAATCTCGACAAGCTCGGCGACGGCAAGGTCGTCTATGATGACATGCCGTCCTATGCCGCGCATGGCTGGAAATACATCGCGGTCGACAAGGAAGGCTGGTTCTACATTCCGTTCGGACCGCCCTTCAACGTCGGCATCCCGCCGACCAGCGTCTCGCAGATCCGGCGCGTCGATCCCAAGACCGGCAATGCAGAAATCTGGGCGCTCGGCGTTCGCAACTCGGTCGGCGGCGACGTCGATCCGCGCACCGGCAAGTACTGGTTCACCGAGAATGCCCGAGACTGGATCAGCGATGATCTGCCCTCAGACAAGCTGAACATGATCAACCGGATCGGCGAGCACTTCGGCTACCCCTATTGCCATCAAGGCAACCTGCCGGATGACAAGTTCGCGATGGGCCACAAGTGCTCCGAGTTCACGCCGCCGGTGCTGAATCTCGGCGCCCACGTCGCTCCGCTCGGCATGAAGTTCTATACCGGCGACCAGTTCCCCGCCGAGTACAAGAACAACATCCTGATCGCCGAGCACGGCTCCTGGAATAGGCACAAGTACCAGGGCGGCCGCATCATGCGCGTGATCGTCGGGCCTGACGGCAAGAACCCCAAGCAGGAGGTGTTCGCCTCCGGCTGGATCGAAGGCGATCAGGGCTATCTCGGTCGTCCCGACGACATCATCCTCGCCAAGGACGGGTCGATCCTGGTCGCCGACGACTGGGCCGGCGCGATCTATCGCATCAGCTACAGCAAGAAGTAGCGCGCAACACGATGTGAGGCTGCGACCGCGCGATGGCCGCAGCCTCTTTGCTTGATGCGGCGTGCTCGCCGCGGAACAGGTTCGTCATGCCCGGACTTGATCCGGGCATCCATCATACGAGAAACCTTTTGCAACAAGGATGGATTGCCGGGGCTACACCACGCCGAAGAGGCTTCGGCTTCGCAGGCGGGGCAGCCCGGCGATGACAACTGGAGAAGTCAGCCATGCGGGCCGTTCGGTTCGGAATTCTATCCGCGACGCTACTGTTCATCCCGGCCCAGGCCGCCGACAATGCCGCGATCAAGGAGAAAGCCTCTGTCTGCTCTGGCTGTCACGGTGAGAACGGCATCTCGCAAACCGAGAACGTCCCCTCCCTCGCCGGCCAGCCTGACCAGTTCATCCAGTGGCAGCTGGTGTTCTTCCGCGCCGGCTCGCGCAAGAACGACCAGATGCAGCCGATCGTCGAGGAGATCACCAACGAGGACATCCGCGCTTTCGGCGCCTATTTCTCGCAACTGACACCGCCGAAGGGAGCGGAAGACGGAGATCCGGAGCTGTCGAAAAAGGGCGCGCAAGTCGCCGCCGGCCGCCGTTGCGCCTCATGCCACACGGACAGTTTTGCCGGCACCAAGGGCGTCGCGCGGCTCGCGGGTCAACGCGAGGAATATCTGATCAAGGCGCTGCACGACTACAAGGCGGGCCAGCGCGTCGGCGGCGGCGTCGCGGCCATGGCCGATGTCGCCTATCACATGAGCGATGAGGAGATCACAGCGGTCTCGCACTATCTGGCGCATTTGAAATAGTGTGGAGCGAGCGCAACAAGCTCCGCTGTCGTCCCGGACAAGCGCGCCTCAAGCGCGCGCAGATCCGGGACCCATAGCCACAGGACCATGTTTTGCGAAGACTTGGAGTGACCGGCTTGCGCGCCAATTACTTCCTGTGGTTATGGGCCCCGGATCGGCGCTCCGCTCGCTGCACTTGTCCGGGACGACACCGAGTGTGTGGCTACTATCTATCCCGCTCGCTGCTTCTCATACGCCTTCAAATGCGTGTAGGCGATGCGCAACTTTGGCACCGGCACCTTGGCGGCGTCGGCGCGGGCAATGAGATCGCCGATGACATGATCGGCCTCGACCGGCAGGCCTGCCTTGATGTCGCGGAACATCGAGGCCGTCATCGGCGAGCCTTCGGTGGTGAGGTTGCCCTTCACCCGCTCGAAGAACGGCCCGCCCGGCGGATATCCCGACGCGGTGGCGATCGCGCTGGTCTCATCCAGCATGCCGAGCAGGAAGTCCCGGCCGCCGGGAGCTGCGAGGATGTTGCCGACAGAGGTGCGCATCAGGCTGGTGGATGCTGCGAGTGAGGAGAGGAACACCCACTTCTCCCACATGTCCTGCATGATGTTCTGGCTGGCGGCGGCGCCATTGACGCCGCTCCTGAAGGCTTCATCGATCGCCTTGACGCGCTCCGACAGCTTGCCGTCGCGCTCGCCGTAATTCAGCGACTGCATCGGCTGGAGCTGCACCACCTCGCGCTTCTCGTTCAGGGTCGCGGCGATGGCACAGAGCCCGCCGAGCACGCGCTCCTTGCCGAATTTGGCATCGAGGATGTCGAGATGCTTCATGCCGTTGAGCATCGGGATGATCGCCGTGTTCGGTCCGACCGCCGGCGCAAACGATTTGATGGCGTCGTCGAGATCGAACGCCTTGCAGCTGAGCAGAACGACGTCGAACTTGTCCTTGAGCGTGTCGGCCTGCACGGTCGGCGGGTTCTTCAACGTCACATCGCCGTTCGGGCTCTTGATGACGAGCCCGGCGCTCGCGAGCTCGCCGGCCCGGCGCGGCCGGACCAGGAAGGTGACGTCGCGGCCGGCCTGCAACAGCCTGCCACCAAAATAGCCGCCGATGGCGCCGGCGCCGACCACGAGGATGCGCATGAGAGAGCTCCGTTATTGTTGTTGTTCTTCAGTAAGAAGGCGAATAGCGAATAGGATAGCAGATGACGAAACGCGAGTAACGTTTCCTCTACTCGCCGTTTCCTACTCGCCCTTCTCCAGCACCATCTCCTCGACCTCGCGGAGCTGCTCCTTGCCGAAGAACATCTCGTTGCCGACGAAGAAAGTCGGCGAGCCGAACGCGCCGCGGGCCACGGCCTCTTCGGTGTTCTTGATCAGCCTCGCCTTCACCTCGGGCTCCTGGCTGCGGGCAAACAGCTTCTCGGCATCGAGGCCGGAGGAGGCCAGCGCCTTCGCCGCGATCTCGGGGTCGTCCATCTTCTTCGGCTCGCGCCACATGTGGTGGAAGGCCGCCTCGACATAGGCCTCGAACACGCCTTCGAGCTGGGCCGCGATCGCCGCGCGCATCAGGTTCAGCGTGTTGACCGGAAAATGCGGATTCCAGACATAGGGTTGGACCTTGAAGCGCTTGATGAAGCGCTCGGTCTCGATCTGCTGGAATTCGCGCTTGTTCTTGATGCCGGCCAGCGTCTCGGCCGGCGATCTGTTGTTGGTCGACTTGAAGATGCCGCCGAGCAGGATCGGAACATATTCGAACTTGACGCCGATACGCTGCTCGATCGCGGGAATCGCGAGATGACTGAGATAGGCGTTCGGGCTGCCGAAATCGAACAGAAACTGCGGGGCAATGCGGGTCAAACTCGTTCTCCCTGATCTCGCTTTTCACCCATTGTGACGCAGCGTGACCCGCAGGTCCACCGTTTAATGATGGTCATAATACTTTGAAGATCAGACCAGACGACGGATCGCCCGCTTGCGCCAGACCATGAGGTAATAGCCCATCTGCAAAACGAACATGGCGCAGAACACGATGGGGTAGGCGGCCCACACGCCCTGCAGGCCAATCGTGCGACTGAGGATCACCGCGGCAGGCAGCTCGATTGCGACAATCGCGAAGATCGAGAGCAGCATCGGCGTCAGCGCGACGCCGGCCGCGCGCATCGCTCCGGAAAACACCGTGGCGAGGCCGAACGGCACCGAGCTCCACAGCGCGATGTCGAGCAGGCCATTCGCCAGATCGAGCACGGCGGCGTCGGTGATGAAGAGGCCGAGGATGGCGCGCGGCGCGAGATGGATCAGCGCCACGAGCCCGCCGGTCAGGACGAGGTTGAAGGCGAGGCCGGTCCGCACGATGCCGTCGAGCCGGGCTCTGTCGCCGCCGCCGACGGCCTGCGCGCCGAGGATCGAGACCGCGATCGAAATCGACATCGCCGTGAACTGCGTATACCCCATCACCTGATTGACGGCGCCGTAGGCCGCGGTGGCGTCCGACCCAAAGCCATTGACGAGGCCGAGCAGCACAAGCTCGGCGATCGCCATCACCACCATGCCGACGGCGCTCGGCAATCCAATGCCGAGAATCTTGCCGAGCATGGCGCCGTTGAGCCGCAACTGACGCAGCAGCGTAGCATCCGGTGCCAGCGCGTGCTTCCTCCATAGCAGATGGAGAGCGAGCGCGATCAATGTGAGCGCGTTCGAGATCGCCGCCGCCCATACCGGACTGGTGATGCCGGCCGCCGGCAATCCGAACGATCCGCGTATCAGCACCGGCGTCAGGACCAGGCCGATCACGGTCGACAACGCCAGCGCCAGCAGCGGCGTGAGCGTGTCGCCGACGCCGCGGATCATTGCCGTCGCCAGCAGGAAGACGAAGCCGAGCGGCATGGTGAGCAGCATGATCCGCGCATAGGCGCTGGTCTGGTCGAGAATGTCCGCGGGCGTGGCGAGCGCCATCATCAGCTGGCGGCTGAATAGTCCGCCGACCAGCGCAACCGAGATGGAGAACAACAGGCCGATCGCCAGCGTGGTGCCTGCAACGATCTTGATCTTGTCGTGCTCGCCCGCGCCGAAGGCCTGACCGATCAAGACGGTCGCGCCGGTGCTGAGGCCCAAGACGAAGGCGAACAGGAAGAACATCACGGGGAAGAACACCGAAACGGCGGCCAGCGCATCGACGCCGATCATCTGGCCGAGATAGACGTTGCTGACGGTGCCGAACAGCGATTGCAGCGCACTGCTCAGTATCAAGGGCGCGAGGAAGCGCAAGAATGTCTTCCAGAGCGGCGTGGCGGCGGACATGGATGTGTCTTTCATCAGGGCGTGCGGAGCCGTTGCCGCGCGATGCGCGGCTCGGCCGTCGATGAGGGGAAGACGCGCGCTTTACGCGCGGTCGCTGTAGGCGAGCTTGACGATGTGGTCGCGGACGTCGGTCGGCCAGTCCGCGATCAGTGCGGTGAAGCGCCGCCGGTCATCCGCAAACAGCGCGCGCGAGGCTTCCTCGAACTGCGGCAGGTTGCCCGCCATGGTCGACATGAAGTGATAGGCGGCATCGCGTGCCTGCCGCTCGCGGTCCTTGTCGCCGCTGATGCGCCGGGCCTCGTCGACCAGCTTGCGCAGCGCGACCGAGGCGCCGCCCGGTTGCGCGCCGAGCCACTCCCAGTGCCGCGGCAAAAGCGTCACCTCGCGCGCGACCACGCCGAGCTTGGGCCGGCCGCGGCCGCGCGGCTCGCTCGGTGGCGTGCTCTCCTCCACCGACGGCGGGACGAGCTTCGCCAACCGCGCCAGCACCTCGCGATCCCCGCCGCGCAGATCGAAATCGATCGAGCGACCCGTCGCGTCCTCGAAGATGATGATGGACTCGTCCGGCCGCGGCGCCACCCGCTTGACGACGAGCGCGACTTCGCCTGCCGATCCCGACACCAGGCGGCGCTGCCCTTGGAAGGCGGTGAAGGTTTTTTGCATTGAAATCATTGCCATATTGAAGACGCTGGGATGGTTTAATACCCGGGTAAATTACAGGGGTCAATACACCCGGATGAAAATATCCGCACCGGCGGCTCGACATTGTGTTCCCGGGCTGGCACCAACGCGCGACCGACTGGCCACGCCTAGCCCAGGGGATCTTGCCGATGCTGACCGTTCACCACCTCAATAATTCCCGCTCGCAGCGCGTGCTGTGGCTGCTCGAAGAGTTGGGCGTCCCTTACGAGATCGTGCGCTATCAGCGCCAGCCGGACATGCGCGCGCCGAAGGAGCTGCACGCCATCCATCCGCTCGGCAAGTCGCCCGTCATCACCGACAACGGCAACACCATCGCGGAGTCCGGTGCGATCATCGAATACATCCTCGCGACCTACGGCAACGGCCGGCTGATTCCGCCGCCGAACACGCCGGAGCGGCTGCGCTTCACCTATTGGCTGCATTACGCCGAAGGGTCTGCGATGCAGCCGCTGCTGCTGAAGCTGCTGTTCACGCTGATGCCGAAGCGCGCACCCGCGCTGCTTCGTCCGCTGGTGCGAAAGGTCTCGAACCAGGCGCTGACCACGCTGGTCAATCCGCAGCTCAAGCAGCACATGGATTACTGGGAAGGCGAGCTTGCGAAGAGCGAGTGGTTCGCCGGCAACGAGTTCACCGCGGCAGACATCCAGATGAGCTTCCCACTCGAGGCTGCGCAAGCGCGCGGCGGGCTTGAGCAGGGTCATCCCAAGGCGATGGCATTCCTCGATCGCATCCACGCGCGGCCGGCTTACGCCAGAGCGCTGGAAAAGGGCGGGCCCTACCAGGTGGGACGGTAGTCTTTTTCACTGTCATTCCGAGGCGGTGTGGAATTGCGCGCCTGAGAATCTCGAGATCCCGGGTTCGGCTCTGCGAGCCGCCCTGGGATGACTATCAGTGCGCATGCAGCACGCGTCCGCGCGTCTCGGGCAGCGCGAAGGCGGCAATGAAGAACACTGCGTATGCCACCACCGCAAAGATCGCGATCGCATTCGCAAGCGACGTCGTTGCCGAGAGCGCGCCGACCAGGAACGGAAACAGCGCGCCGATGCCGCGGCCGAAATTGTAGCAGAAGCCCTGGCCGGAGCCGCGTAGGCGCGTCGGATAGAGCTCTGTCAGGAACGCGCCGACCCCGGAGAAATAGCCCGAGGCGAAGAAGCCGAGCGGGAAACCCAGAATCCAGAGGATCTCGTTGGTGAGCGGCAGCTGCGTATAAAGCAGCACCACCGCCATGGCGCCGATCGAGAAGATCAGGAACAGATTACGACGTCCGATCCGGTCAGCGAGCCAGGCCCCCGTGAGATAGCCGATGAAGGAGCCGATGATCAGCGTCGAGAGATAACCGGTCGAGCCGACGATCGACAGATGTCGCTCCTTGGTGAGGAATTGCGGCACCCAGAACGTGACGGCGTAGTAGCCGCCCTGGCAGCCCGTCGCCATCAGCGACGCAAGCACCGTGGTCTTCGCGATCGGGAAGGTGAAGATCTCCCAAAGCTTTGGATGACTGCCGGTCTCCGCGTGCCTGGCGCGCGCCTCGGCCGCGATCTCCGGCTCGGTGACGGAGCGGCGGGTGTAGAACACCAGCAGCGCGGGCAGCGCGCCGATCACGAACATCCAGCGCCAGGCCGTCTCCGCCGGCAGGATCGAGAACAGGATCGCCTGCGACAGCACCGCGAGGCCCCAGCCGACCGCCCAGCCGGACTGCACCGATCCGACGGCGCGCCCGCGATATTGCGGCCGGATCGCTTCGCCCATCAGAACTGCGCCGGCGGCCCATTCGCCGCCAAAGCCGAGGCCGAGCACGGCGCGCGCAATCAGGAGCTGATCGAAATTCTGCACGACCGCGCAGACCAGCGAGAAGAACGAGAACCAGATGATGGTGATCTGGAGCGTCCTGACCCGCCCGATGTGATCGGAGAGATAGCCGCCAAGCCAGCCGCCGATCGCGGAGGCGAGCAGCGTCACTGTTCCGGCGAGGCCGGCGGACGCCGCATCGACCTTCCACAGCGCGATGATGGTGCCGATCACCAGTGGATAAATCATGAAGTCCATGCCGTCGAGCGCCCAGCCCGCCGCGCACGCCCAGAACGTCCGGCGCTCCGGCGTGTTCATGTCGCGATAGAACGCGAGAAGGCTGGTGTCCTCGATCTCGGCGCGCTCGATGCGCTGGAGCGGATCGGTTGTCGTCATGGGCGCTTTCCCCGGCAGTTTCTAGGCTGCGCCTTGGTAGCACGCGTAGCCGCGAGAGCTAGCGGGCCCGCGCTCCCGTGCCATGCAAATGACGGGACCAGAGCGCTTTCGAGCGAAGTGGACACCGGTTCGCGTGACGAAAACGCGTCAAAACAAGAATCTAGAGCATCGGTTCTGATTCAATCAGAACCGAAAATGCTCTAGTGTCCCGCGGCTTCCGCGCCGCGGGTGCGCGGGTCGGGCGCGCCGAGCGGCCCGTTCGGCGTCACGAGAATCGAATTGGCCGATGTCTGCCCCATCGGCTCCACGACGTGATGGCCCATCGCCTTCAACTTGAGCAGCACATCATCGGGAAAGCCATGCTCGACGCGCACCTCGTCGGGTAACCATTGGTGATGCAGCCGTGGCGCCGCGACGGCGGCCGCGACGTCCATCTTGTAATCGAGCACGTCGACGATGACCTGCAGCACGCTGGAAATGATGCGGCTGCCGCCGGGCGAGCCCGTCACCAGCACCGGCTTGCCGTCCCTGAGCACGATGGTCGGTGACATCGACGAGAGCGGACGTTTGCCGGGTCCGGGCAGATTGGGCTCGAAGCCGACGAGTCCGTAGGCATTGGAGGCGCCGACAGCGGCGGTGAAGTCGTCCAGCTCGTTGTTGAGCAGCACGCCGGTGCCCTCGGCAATGAGGCCGACGCCGTAGCTGAAGTTCAGTGTGTAGGTGTTGCTGACGGCGTTGCCGCGGGAATCGACGACCGAGAAATGCGTGGTGTTGCTGCCCTCGCGCGGCGAGGAGACCGCGGAAACCAGCTCCTGGGACGGCGTGGCGCGGTCGGAGGAGATTCCGGAGCGCAGCTTGGCCGCGTAGTCCTTTGCGATCAGTGTCTCGATCGGTGCATTGACGAAGGCGGGATCGCCGAGATAGCGCGCGCGGTCCGCATAGGCGCGCTTCATCGCCTCGATGAGGAGATGCAGCGAGGCCGGCGATCCCTGCTTCAGATCGGCAAGCTGAAAGCCCTCGAGAATGTTGAGCGTTTCGACCAGCACGACGCCGCCGGACGAAGGCAGCGGCATCGACACGATGTCATAGCCGCGATAGGTGCCGCGCACCGGCGCGCGGACCACGGGCTGATAGGTCTTCAAATCAGCCGGCGTCATGATGCCGCCCGCATCAGCCACGGCCTTGGCCAGTCTTTCCGCGACCGGCCCCTCATAGAAACCGCGCGGCCCCTGTGCCGCGACGGCCGACAGCGTTTCAGCGAGATCGGTCTGCACCAGCCTGTCGCCTTCACCGATCGGCGTGCCATCGGGCCGCGAGAAGATCCTGGCGGAAGAAGGCCAGCGCGCCAGCCGCCGGTGCCAGCCGGGCAGCGTATCGGCGATGTCGTCGCCGACGGCGAAACCATCGCGGGCGAGCGCAATCGCAGGCTCGAGCAATTGCGCCAGCGTGAACTGGCCGGAGCCGTATTTCTCCAGTGCCAGGCTAAGCCCTGCGACCGTGCCGGGCACACCGACGCCGAGCGGGGAATCCCGTGACTTCGCCGGATCGGGCTTGCCATCGGCGCCGAGGAAGATCTGCGGCGTGGTCGCCGCTGGCGCCGTCTCGCGGTAATCGATCGCGATGTCGTCGTTGCGGTCAGCGGAATGGATCACCATGAAGCCGCCGCCGCCGATATTGCCGGCGCGCGGATAGGTCACGGCCATCGCAAAGCCGGTCGCGACCGCTGCGTCGACCGCATTGCCGCCGCGGCGCAGGATCTCGGCGCCAACTTGCGCGGATATCTTCTCCTGCGCGACCACCATGCCGTGCTCGGCGGCAATCGCGCGCACGGTGTCGGGCGCTGCTGGAACATAGGCGCGCCGCGCATCCTGAGCGGTTGCTGTTGCGAGAGTAAACGCCAGGGTGGCGATGACGGCGAAAAATGCCCGCCGTGTCGAACGTGACGACATCATCAAATTTCCGCGGCGGCTTCGGACCGGTTCACACGCCTCGCGGCAATGCTATACCGTTTGCGCCAACAGAGGCAAAACTGTTCGTGATGAGGACTGCGTGATGACGACGATCGCTCCGGATATGCGCATGGCGGCCGCGCAGCGTGCCTATCCGCCGCGCGCTGCCGTCGTCAGCTGGATCTTCTTCGATTGGGCCGCCCAACCCTATTTCACGTTGATCACGACCTTCGTGTTCGCGCCTTATTTCGCCACCAGCGTTGCGCCGAATCCTGCCGCCGGCCAGTCGCTGTGGGGATTTGCGATGGCGGCTGCGGGCCTTGCGATCGCGCTGCTGTCGCCGGTGTTGGGAGCGATCGCGGATGCCTCCGGCCGAAGGAAGCCGTGGATCGCAGGCTTCGGCGCGGTGCTGGTGTTGGCGTCGTGCGCGCTGTGGATCGGCAAGCCCGGCGATAGCGCCGTGATTCCGCCGCTGCTCACGGCCGTCGCGCTCGCCAGCGTGGGTGCGGAATTCGCCACGCTCTTCAACAACGCGATGATGCCGACCCTGGTGCCGCCGGAGCGGATCGGCCGCCTCTCCGGCACCGGCTGGGCGACGGGCTATATCGGCGGCATCGTCAGCCTGATCGTCGTGCTCGGCCTGCTCGCCGCAAATCCCGAGACCGGCCGCACGCTGCTCGGCCTCACGCCGCTGTTCGGGCTCGATCCCGTCACGCATCAGGGCGACCGTGCCGCGGGGCCATTGACCGGGCTGTGGTTCATCATCTTCGTGACGCCGATGTTCCTGTTCACGCCGGACTATCCGGCAAAGCGGCCCATCCGCGAGGCGCTGCGTGAAGGGCTGGCGGAGCTCAAGCAATCGATCAAGGGCCTGCCGCAGCAAAGATCCCTGGCGGCATTCCTGCTCGCCAACATGATCTACACCGACGGACTGGTATCGCTGTTCGCGTTCGGCGGCATCTATGCCGCGGGCACCTTCGGCTGGCACACGATCCAGATCGGCACGTTCGGCATCATGCTCGCAATTGCGGGTGCGTTCGGCGCCTGGCTCGGCGGCAAGCTCGACGATCGTCTCGGGCCGAAGCGCGTCATCACCGGCAGCCTGCTGGTCCTGCTCCTGTCGGTGGCGGCGATCCTGCTGGTCGACAAGGACAGTGTGTTGTTCGTCAAGGTCGCACCGCTGCAAGCGGGTGCGGCCCTGTTCTCGAGTGCGGCCGAGCGCGCCTATCTCGTGCTGGGCTGCCTGATCGGTGCGGCCGGCGGCCCATTGCAGGCCGCCTCGCGCACACTCTTGATCCGCCTCGCACCGAAAGATCGCATCGCGCAATATTTCGGCTTGTTCGCCCTGACCGGGAAAGTGACGTCCTTCATCGGACCGCTCTTGATCGGCATGATCACGGCGGCGACCGCGAGCCAGAAAGCCGGCATGGCCGTGCTGGTGGTGTTCTTCGTCGCAGGCCTGGGGCTGTTGATGCGGGTGCGGGCGCCGTAAACTCCCGCCATCGTTCGTCGCCCGGATTACGCTGCGCGCAATCCGGGGCGGTCTTTCCACGGGGCGAGAACCCGGACTTCGCTGTGCTCCATCCGGGCTACGGTCTTGGTGTGGCTCAGTGCCGGAAGTGCCGCGTGCCCGTGAACACCATGGCGATGCCGTGCTCGTCGGCGGCCTTGATCACCTCGTCGTCGCGCATGGAGCCGCCGGGCTGCACCACCGCGGTGGCGCCGGCCTCGATGCAGGCGAGCATGCCGTCGGCGAACGGGAAGAACGCATCCGAGGCCACCACCGAGCCCTTGGTGAGCGGCTCGGCAAGCTTCAGCTCGTTGGCGGCATCCTGCGCCTTGCGCGCCGCGATCCGGGCTGAGTCCACCCGGCTCATCTGGCCCGCACCGATGCCGACGGTGGCGAGATCCTTGGCGTAAATGATGGTGTTGGACTTGACGTGCTTTGCCACCCGGAACGCGAATTTGAGGTCGCGCATTTCTGCATCGGTCGGCGCGCGCTTGGTCACGACCTTGAACGTCATGTCGTCGACCACGGCGTTGTCGCGGCTCTGCACGAGCAGACCGCCCGCCACCGTCTTGGCGGTGAGGCCGGGCGCGCGGGGATCGGGCAGGCTGCCGGCGAGCAGCAGGCGCAGGTTCTTCTTGCCGCCGATGATCGCGATCGCTTCCTCGGTCGCGTCGGGTGCGATGATCACCTCGGTGAAGATCTTGGTGATCTCGCGCGCGGTGTCGGCGTCGAGCGCGCGGTTCATCGCGATGATGCCGCCGAAGGCCGAGGTGGAATCGCAGGCCAGCGCCCGGCGGTAGGCTTCGACGAGGTTCGAACCCTCCGCGACGCCGCAGGGATTGGCGTGCTTGACGATGACGCAGGCCGCCGTGCGCTTGGCGTCGAACTCGCCGATGCATTCATAGGCCGCATCGGTGTCGTTGATGTTGTTGTAGGAGAGCTCCTTGCCCTGCAGCTGCCGCGCGGTCGAGACGCCCGGGCGCTTGTCGGGCGTCGCGTAGAATGCCGCGGTCTGGTGCGGGTTCTCGCCGTAACGCAGCGACTGGATCAGCCTGCCGCCGAAGGCGCGGAAGTCGGGCGCGTCGATCTCGAGCTGACGGTTGAACCAGTTCGAGATCGCGGCGTCATAGGCCGCGGTGCGGGCATAGGCCTTTGCGGCCAGCCGCCGACGCAGCTTCAGCGTGGTGGCGCCCTGGTTGGCAGCGAGCTCGTCGAGCACGGCCTGATAGTCCTGTGCCTCGACCACGACGGCGACGTCGTCATGGTTCTTGGCGGCGGCGCGGATCATCGCGGGGCCGCCGATGTCGATGTTCTCGATGCAGTCCTCGAAGCCTGCACCTTTGTCGACGGTGGCTTCGAATGGATAGAGATTGACGACGAGGAGATCGATCGGCGCGATGCCGTGCGCCTTCATCGCCTCCGCGTGTTCCTTGTTGTCCCGGATCGCGAGCAGGCCGCCATGCACCTTCGGATGCAGCGTCTTGACGCGGCCGTCCATCATCTCGGGAAAGCCGGTGAGGTCGGAAACGTCCTTCACCTTGAGGCCTGCGGCGGCGATCGCCTTCGCTGTGCCGCCGGTCGAGACCAGCTCGACATCATGCGCGGCCAGCGCTTTGGCGAATTCGATCAAGCCGGTCTTGTCGGAAACGGAGAGAAGAGCGCGGGTGACGCGGCGGGGATGGTCAGTCATGAGCAAGATCCTCTGTTCAGGGAGTGTCTATGCCCAGGCGCGCGGCGGATATGTGTCGCGCTTCCCGATGGTGCTCCATCCAAGGTCGCCAGTCGCGCGAACGAGCGCTCGATAGCAGCTTTTGGCCACTTTCACAACGACGAGATAGGGCCGGATCGCGCCTGTTTACAACGGAAGTTCCGGCTCACGCCGGGCGTTGCGGCGGGCATTGGTGACCGCGGGCGAGGCGGTGGAGCGGACAAAGCTCCAGCGGATCGAGGGTGCCTGCCGCGCATCCTGCCGGATCACGATCTGCGCGGTGCGGCGGGGGCCGTCATTGCCGGCCAGGAACACACTGTCATCGAGGTCGACCTTGTCGTCGAGCGCTTCGAAGGTCCAGACGTCGCGGTTCGGCAGCACCAGCATGACGCCGCGCGCATCCGACAGCCGGCTCGCCTTCACCGCCGGATGGAGATGGAAGCGCAGCGCGAAATCGGCATCCGCCCCCTTGAAGCGTCCGCCTTGCGGCGGCGACAGCGTGTCTTCACCGTCGATGCGCGCGCCGTCATTGGCGATCATCAGCACGCGGCGGTGGATCGCGCCGAACTTGGCGAGATAGCCGTCATGCGAGGTCGTGAGCAGCGTGCCGTTCTGCACGACTTCCCGATAGCTTTCGACCTCGACGGGCCCGCTGGTGACGGGTGCGCCGTGCAAGAGCCGCTTCATCGCCGACATCTCCACGAACTGGCAGGACGAGGTGTCGTGATAGGTCAGCGTCGAATGCGCCGCGGTGCTGCGCGCGAACGGCCGCCAATTGTCCCGGCCCGTGGTCGGCATGCCGCAATTGGTGACGATGCGGCTAATGCCGGAGGACAGCTCGAACGACAGGCAGCCGGCATGGGCGTCGTGACTGACGCCGGCGGGCGGCGGCGGGCCGGGGTCGATGATCACGGTGGTCTGGCCCGCATCGAGGCGCTGAAAGCCGGTATGCGGCATGTTGGCCATCGGCGCGCCGTGGGTGTCGTCATAGGCGAGCAGCGTGGCGAGCAGGTCCGAAGACGTCGCGCTCATGCCGTTGAACAGCGCGAAATTGCCGTCGCCGTGTCGGAAGAAGCGCAGCATCGGCATCATGCGATCGATCGCGTTGAGCAGTGCCGGCGGCGGCGCGATGTTGCGCGCGGCAAAAGTCTGTCGCAGCGGCAACAGGTCGATCAGGAGCTCGATCAGCGCGCCCGGGTTGCGGGATATGTGGCCGCCGTCGGGCAGGATCTGCCGCTGCAATTCGTCCGACAGCTTCTTCGATGCGCTGCGGATGTGGCCTGCCTGGTTGGCGAGGCACAGCGCCGCATAGCAGAGCGCGATCAGCACCTGCAGCTTCGGCACCCCGTCGGGAATGTCGACCATGGTGTAGCGCAGGAAGCGGATCTCGCGCGCGAGGGCGCGTAAATAGCGGCGGTAGAATTTGTTGTCGGTCTCGTTGAGCACCAGCGGCGCCTGGGACAGCAGCGAAATCACGCGCCGCGCCAGCACGTCGGCGCGGCGCGCGACCGGTCGACGCTTGTTGGCGGGGTTGGCGATCCAGTCTTCGATCAGGGCGCGCGCATTCGCCCGTGTCAGCGCAGTGTCGGCGGCGCGCAAATGGCGCAGCCAGCCGAAACCGAGCAGCGCGACCTCCCAATCCTCCGACGGCGGCTCGAGATCGAAGATCGAGCGGCCGTGGCAATTGACGATCTTGCCGGCGAAGACGAAGCGGCCGGCATAGATCTCGGCGGCGCGGGTCGCATCCGCGGTGCGTAAGTCGTGCGGCGCGATGATCAACCGGTCGGTGCGGCTCGGCCAGACCCTGGACAGCGCAACGGAACCGCCGCTCGCGCGCGCGAGCATGTTCCGCGCGAAGCGGTTCATGACCAGCGTCGAGATATGTCTGCGTTGAGCGACCGACACGCCTTGCCTTGAAGGGGGAGAGGATTCCGACGAATCCTTATTAATCCCAAAATCGACCGCCTGACACCACCCTGAACGGGACGAATCAGTGTCGGAGTTGCACAAACCGGTGCAAAATCAGGATTTAACGAGTCGGCTTGCGAAGAATCCGTCGAGCCCGCCGAGCTTGGGATCGGCGTTCGGCAGATGGCAGGGCAGGGGGCGCAGATCACCGTCGGCCGTGATGATTTCGTCGAGACCCGCGACCTCCGAGGCCTCGATCGGGACGCGCCGAAGCGCGGGCTCCGCCGCCAGCAACGCCGCCACGGCGTGCTCGCCTTCCTCGGGTTCCAGCGAGCAGGTGCAATAGATCAGCGTACCGCCGGGCTTGAGCAGCGACACTGATTTTCGCAGCAGCCGCCCCTGGAGTGCGGTCAGCGCGGCGATGTCAGATTCCTGCCGCAGCCAGGCGACATCGGGATGGCGCCGGATCGTGCCGGTCGAGGTGCAGGGTGCATCGATCAAAATGCCGTCGAAGCCCTCGGCGGGGCCGGCCCATTCCACGGCGTCAGCGACGACGGTCTCGGCCTGGAGCGACAGCCGCGCCAGATTTTCGCGCAGCCGTGCCACCCGGGCGGGCGAGCGGTCGATCGCCGTGACCTGTGCGCCGGCATGCGCCAGTTGCGCGGTCTTGCCGCCGGGGGCGGCACAGAGGTCGGCGATGGACTTGCCTTTGACGTCGCCGAACAGCCGCGCCGGCAGCGCTGCGGCGGCGTCCTGCACCCACCATTGTCCCTCGCTGAAGCCGGGCAGCATGGTCACCGAGCCGTGCAGCAGCATCCGCACCGTTCCGGTCGGCAACGTCTCGCCATGCAGGCGGCTCGCCCATTGCGCGGGATCCGACTTCACGGTGAGATCGAGCGAAGGCTCGTGGCCAAGCGCCAGCGCCATCTCTCGTGCGGTCGCCTCGCCATAATGCGCGCTCCAGCGCGCGAGCAGCCATGGCGGCAGGTCCAGCGATTGCGTGGCGACCTCTTCGACCAGCGCCTTGCCCTCGCGCGCGCAGCGGCGCAGCACGGCATTGACGAGGCCGGCATAGCGCGCGGCGCGGCGGTCGGATTGCACGAGGCGAACGGAGAGGTCGACGGCCGCGTGATCCGGCACGTCCATCCAGAGGATCTGCGCGGCGCCGATCAGAAGCGCGCTCTGCGCGCGCGGCGCATCGGAGGGGATGCCCTTGTCGAGCAGGCGGGACAGCACATGGCCGAGCGTGCCGAGCCGGCGCAGCACGGTGGCGACCAGGCGCCGCATCAGCGCGCGGTCGCGGTCGGCCAGCGTCTTCAGTCCGGGATGGGCGCCGCCGCCGTCGAGCTGGTCGTCAAGCGTGCGGTGCTTGTGCAGCACGCCGTCGACGATGTCGGCGGCAATCCGTCGTGCTGCAAGGCCGGGCACTTCGGACGGAGGGGCGAAACGTTGAGATGGCATGCGGAAGCAAGGTTCTGAGCGAGCGGCAGTTCCGCCGCAATGGGCGCATGCCTTGAGAACACGATCTCTGGCACGCGAATATGCCAAATGTAAGAATGGCTTCCGGTTTTTTCAGCTCCGCGGAACGATTTCAGGAATGCGTTATTGGACGTCGCTTCGCGGCGCGTCCTGCGCTAGAAGACCGGACCATGAGTGACCAGCCTCCCGTTCCCGATCGCAAGCAGCTCACGCCGGCAGCCCAGCGCGCGCTGGCCGAAGCTGAGGCGCGCCGGCAGGCCGCAGCCGCGCAGGCCAAGAGCGCGGCCAAGGCGAGGGAGTTGCAGGGACCGCAGGGGCCCGAGCCGACCCGCTACGGCGACTGGGAGCGCAAGGGCATCGCCTCCGACTTCTGAGCCGTCGCCGGACCGGCAGATTGGGTCCGCCGCGCGATACAGATAGTGCGCGCTACAGATAGTGATTGTCGCGGAGGTAACCGATGATGCGCTCGCAAGCCGTCTCGGTCGACAGTTCTGACGTGTCGATGATGATCTCCGGCGATTGCGGCGGCTCATAGGCCTGATCGATGCCGGTGAATGCCGGCAGTTCGCCGGCCCGTGCCTTGCGATAAAGTCCCTTGGGATCGCGACGCTCGCATTCGGCGAGCGGGGTGGCGACATGGATCTCGATGAACTCGCCCGCCTCGACCCGCTGGCGTGCCAGCTCCCGCTCGCTGCGGAACGGCGAGATCAGCGCGACCAGCGCGATCATGCCGGCGTCGACGAATAACGCGGCGATCTCCGCGGCGCGCCGGACGTTCTCCGCCCGATCCGCGGTGGAGAAGCCGAGGTCGCGGTTGATGCCGTGGCGAAGATTGTCGCCGTCGAGCAGCGCGGCGTGGCGGCCGAGCTCGGCAAGCCTGCGGTCGACGAGATCGGCGATCGTCGATTTGCCGGCACCGCTCAGCCCGGTGAACCAGAGCACGCAGGGCCGTTGCTGCTTCAGCCGCGCCCGCACCGATTTGTCGACGGCGCGCTGCTGCCAATGAATGTTGGTGGCGCGTCGGAGCGAAAGATCGATCATTCCCGCTGCGGCCGTGCGGTGGCTGATCGGATCGACGAGAATGAAGCTGCCCATGTCGCGGTTGTCGCGATAGGCCTCGAACACCAATGGGCGGTCGAGGCTGAGATGGACATAGCCGATCTGATTGGCGTCGAGCATCTCGGCGCTTTCCTGTGCCATGGTGTCGATGGCGATACGGTGACTGAGTGTCGTGATCACCGCGCCGGTCGAGGCCGCGCCGCATTTGAGCAGATAACGGCGGCCTGCGACCATGGCCTCGTCATCGAACCAGACGAGATGTGCCGCCAGTTGATCGGTAACCTGCGCCGCAGCTCCCGCCGTCAGCACGTCGCCGCGGCTGACGTCGATCTCATCGGACAATGTGAGGGTGACCGATTCGCCCGCCGCGGCGCGATCGCGCTCGCCGCCGGGCGTGAGAATGCGCGCGACGCGACTCTGGCGGCCCGAGGGCTGCACGGCGATGGTCTCGCCGGCCGCAATCGTTCCGCTCGCGATGCGCCCGCAGAAGCCGCGAAACTCCGCTTTCGGCCGGTTGACCCATTGCACCGGCAGCCGGAATGGCCGCTGCGAGACATCGCCGGAAACGTCGACCGATTCCAGATAGGCCGTAACGGTCGGCCCGCTGTACCAGGGCATCCGCGCGCTCGCCGCGACGATGTTGTCGCCGTCGGGCGCCACGACGGGAATGCATTGGACCTGCGAGATCCCGAGCTGACCGGCCATGGTCAGATATTCGGCAGTGATGGCCGCAAAGCGATTCCCGTCGAAGCCGATCAGGTCCATCTTGTTCACGGCGAGCACGGCGTGACGGATGCCCAGCAGCGACAGGATGTGACTGTGACGCCGCGTCTGCGTGATCACGCCCTTGCGGGCGTCGACCAGCACCACGGCGAGCTCGGCGTTGGAGGCGCCGGTCGCCATGTTGCGCGTATATTGCGCGTGCCCCGGCGTGTCGGCGACGATGAAGCGGCGGAGCCTGGTGGCAAAGAAGCGGTAGGCGACGTCAATGGTGATGCCCTGCTCGCGTTCGGCCTGCAAGCCGTCGACAAGCAGCGCGAAGTCGAGATCGCCGCCGGTGGTGCCGACCGTCCGGCTCTCGGATGCCAGCGCGTCGAGCTGGTCGTCGAGCAGCGTCTTGGAATCATAGAGCAGGCGACCGACCAGCGTGCTCTTGCCATCGTCGACGCTGCCGCAAGTGACGAAACGCAGCGTCGGACGGTCGTCCTGATCCAGCCGCCGCGCGTCGGAGGCGGCGATCGTGGGGGCCTCGTGATAGGACATCAGAAGTAGCCTTCCGCTTTCTTGCGCTCCATCGATGCCGGACTGTCCCGGTCGATCATGCGTCCCTGCCGCTCGGAGGTGCGCGAGGCCGTCATCTCCCGCACGATCTCGGGCAGGGTTGCTGCCGTCGAGAGCGTGGCGCCGCTGAGCGGATAGCAGCCCAGGGTCCGAAATCTGACCGAGCGCCATTGCGGCTCTTCGCCTGCAAGCAGCGGCATCCGCTCGTCGTCCACCATGATCAACGCGCCGTCGCGCTCGACCACCGGGCGCGAAGCCGCCAGATAGAGCGGAACGATCGGGATGTCCTCGAGCAGGATGTAGTCCCAGACGTCGAGCTCGGTCCAGTTCGAGAGCGGAAACACCCGCATGCTCTCGCCGGTTGCGAGCATCGTGTTGTATAGGCTCCACAGCTCGGGCCGCTGGTTCTTCGGATCCCAGCGATGCGCCGCGCTTCGGTGCGAGAACACGCGCTCCTTGGCACGCGATTTTTCCTCGTCGCGCCGCGCTCCCCCGATCGCGGCGTCGAAGCCGTGAAGATCGAGCCCCTGCCGCAACGCCTGCGTCTTCATGACGTCGGTGTAGCGCGCCGAGCCGTGGGTGAAAGGGTCGATGCCCTGGCTCAATCCGTCCTTGTTGGTGTGGACGATCAGGTCGATGCCGAGCTCGCGCGCGCGGCGGTCGCGAAACGCGATCATCTCGCGGAACTTCCAGGTCGTGTCGACGTGTAGCAGCGGGAACGGCAGCTTGCCGGGATGAAAGGCCTTCATCGCCAGATGCAGCAGCACCGACGAGTCCTTTCCGATCGAATACAGCATGACCGGCTTTCGGAACTCGGCCGCGGGTTCCCGCAGGATATGGATGCTTTCCGCCTCCAGGCGCCGAAGGTGGCTGAGGGTGATACGCCGCTGCTTGCCATCGGCCATGCCGGGGACGGCCGGCGCGGCGATTGTGGGCACTTCCAACATGGTCATGCGGTCGCAGCGAACCAATCGCCAAACAACTTCGCCGACGTCGCCCGAGTGAGGCCGAGATCGCCAACACAGCCTGCAACCGAAGCGCGATAGACGTCATTGACGCCGCAACACTCAAGAACGTCCAGCACCGTCTGGCTCAGCGAGGACGTCGCGCGGCGTTGGTAGCGGTAGGCCGTATCGGAGGTATGCAGATTGGGGACGTCGTAAACAATCGCCTCACTGGGCCATATAACTCGTGCGTTATCCGCTTGGTCCGGTCCCTTCTCCCGCCAGCACGTCACCGCCTTTTCGGCAAAGCTGTTCGAAAGACCGAGCCGATCGAAGAGGACGCGCACCGATGATACTGGCTCCTTGCTCACTTCATACACGTAACGGGTGACCGGAACGCCGTGTCGCCTGGCATAATTCTCCACCCGCACGGCGTTGAGCGCGGCGGCAACGTAATTGTGGATCAGCGCTTTTTCAGAAGCGCGGTCCGACCATTTTTCCATCCACGACGCCAGTGAACTTGCCGGCTCGCGATCGAGCATGATGCAATGGAGCCGGTGTCGCGGATAGCCCGCATCAATCAATATCTGTAGCGGATTGAACAGACTTTCCGCGAGCACATAGGGCCCCATCGTCTCCTTGCTGAAGATCGACAGCCACGAAACCTGCCCATTCAATTCACAACCCAGTGTTCTCCAGTATTACTCATGTCAGACTGCTCGCACGAGTCGATCGCACCATGGCCGTTGCACGCGCCATCGAACGGCTCATCCGACCCGGAATGCGCGTGCTCGACGCCGGCTGCGGTACCGGGCTCATGTCGTTCCTCGCTGCGAAGGCGGGCGCTTCTGAGGTCGCTGCGATCGATCGCGAGAACGTGGAGCTCGCGCGCGCCCTCGCGGAGGAGAATGGACTTTCAAACAAGATCCGCTTCGTCGAAGGCGATCTCACAACTCAGTCGCGCGACACGCTCAATGGTGGCTTCGATGCCATTATCGCCTTCGTCTATACGAATCATCTCGTTGTCGACGAGGCTCGCTCAACGCTTGTTTACGCCTTGCGCGAGCAATTCGGCAGGCCGAATTGCATCATCATACCGGACCGGGTTCGCTATTCCGGTGTTGCTTGTGAATGGCCCGGTGTCGACGCCGGTACCGAACTAGATGATCTGCGCCGCACTATTTCCGATATGGAAAGCCGATATCAGCTTAGCTTGACGACGCTGTTCGAGACGGCACGCATGGAGTTACAGCACACGATGGCGCGGCCGCGCATCAGCGCTGACTACGAATGGTCTCCATCGTGGGGAAGTGGAGGTTATCGTTATCTGCGCGGCGCATTCCGCAAACTGAGCAGAGAAAGCCAGGTTGCCGACATCAACTACGGTGCTGAGACGCAAACGGCACCTTATCCAAGCGAGTTGAGCCTGGACCTTGTCGCGCCGGGCTTATGCAATGCCATCCCTTGGACACAAGAACTGTGGTCCGACAGCCATCTGCTGTGGACGGCAGAGCATATGAGCACTCTAGCCACGGCCGTCACCCTCGAAGCTAGCGATCGGCTCGTGGTAAAGCTCGATTCAGCTTGGCGCAAAACCAATTCGATCGGAGATGCAGCGCGCGTAGAGCGGGTGAGTTAATCGACAACGGGAGCGTTGTGACTGCCTTATCCGACGCGCTTGGAATAGAGTTCTCTGCATAGCCGGAATTCACGACCGGCCACGATCCGAACGAGGCGCGCGGTGGCAGCAGGCCGCGCGTCCGACCGTGCCTTGCCGCCATCCCCGACTCAGCGCTAGCGTCGGTTGATGCGTTTCCAGGATCGCCCCAATGCTTATCGGCCGCGGTTCGGCGGCTCGCCGTTCGGCCGTCGCTTTGCCGGACTGGTGCCGTGGATGTTCGTGACCGGGCTTGTCGTGTCGATCGTGCTCACATTCCGACACGGCACCAACTGGCCGGTTCCGCATCCGGGAGACGAGCGCGCGCAGGACGCCGAGATCATCCTCCAGCACTCAGGCAATCCCGGCGAACGCCTGCCGATCGATGTTATCCGCACCATCGATGGTGACACTTTTCTGGCGCGCGTACATCAACGCGACGGACGCGATCTCGTCGCGCGGATTCGTCTGCGCGGCATCGACGCACCCGAGCTGAAGGCGTCGTGCCAGGAGGAGCTCGACAAGGCGGAAGCCGCGGCTCGCGCGTTGCGCGATCTGCTCGGTCAGGGCGGCGTCACCATCACCAATCTCGGTCCCGACAAATACGGCCGCGTTCTCGCCGACGTCGCGACCCGGCGAACCGCGAACGTTTCGGCAGCGCTGCTCGCCGGCGGTTTTGCGCGAAGCTATAATGGTGGCCATCGCGACGGCTGGTGCGCACGCGGCTGGCGCTTCTGGTAACAAAAAAGCCGCGCTCAAAGACGCGGCCGTTTGTTGTCTTGCCTGGTCGCGGCGATCAGCGCGTCACGACCACCGTGGTGCCGACGGAGACGCGGCCGTAGAGATCGGTGATGTCGTCGTTGAGCATGCGGATGCAGCCGTAGGAAACAAAGCCGCCGATCGAGCCCGGCACGTTGGTGCCGTGGATGGCGTATTCGCCGCCGGCCAGCGTCATCGCCGCAACGCCCATCGGATTGCGCGGCGAGCCGCCCGGAATGACGTCCGGAATGCTCGGCTTGTCGCGTTTCACCTCGGCGGGCGGCGACCAGGCCGGGGTGCGGTACTTGCCGTCGATGCGCGTGGTGCCGGCCCATTGCTTGCCGGACTTGCCGACGCCGACCGGATAACGCACGGCCTGGCCGTTGCCGATGATGAGATAGAGCCGTCGTTCGCTGGTCTTGACCACGATGGTGCCCGGTGAATAGTCGGCCAGATGCGTCCCCACCATTTCCGGCCGCGCCTCGGCCGCCGTCGACATCAAGATCCCCGCCCCGATGGTTGCGGCCAGCGCCACAGCAATCCTCATCGCCATCAATCTTCCCCTTGCCCCGAACGGGTCGTCCAAAATCTACGCAGAACCGGCAATTGCCCGCTCGTCCCGACAATCCTAACCGCGCCCGTTAACCGGATGGTTTCCACGCGCGGGCGCCAGGGGCCAGCCAGCAGGGGCAACAAAGGAAATGTTCGAAATAAAGTAAATGACCCGAAAACAACACTCACCGGGGAAAGATGCGACCGCGCCACCGCGTGCGCTGACAAGAGTGTGAGGGTGTGAATGGCTGTTGTTGAGAGGGAGCGCGACACGCGCCTCGTGTCCCGGACAAGGGCAGCGAAACGGAGCGCCGATCCGGACCCAGTTCTTTCTTTCCGTCGATCGCAGGTCCCCGGCTCGGCAGCGCATCACTCGCGTGCTGCGCTGCGTCCGGGGCATGAGATCAGAGCGTTACGCCTGCTTGCGGTTCTGCCGGTTCCTGACGAGATCGTCGACCACGGCGGGATCGGCCAGTGTCGAGGGGTCGCCCAGGCTGCCCGGCTCGTCCTCGGCAATCTTGCGCAGAATGCGGCGCATGATCTTGCCGGAGCGGGTCTTGGGCAGGCCCGGTGCGAACTGGATCTGGTCGGGCGAGGCGATCGGGCCGATCTCCTTGCGCACCCAGGCGACGAGCTCCTTGCGCAGGTCCTCGGTCGGCTGCACGCCGGCCATCAGCGTGACATAGGCGTAGATGCCCTGGCCCTTGATGTCGTGCGGGAAGCCGACCACTGCGGCCTCCGACACCTTGTCATGCGCGACCAGCGCGCTCTCGACTTCCGCGGTGCCCATGCGGTGGCCGGACACGTTGATGACGTCGTCGACGCGACCGGTGATCCAGTAATAGCCGTCGGCATCGCGCCGGCAGCCGTCGCCGGTGAAATACTTGCCCTTGTAGGTCGAGAAATAGGTTTGCTCGAAGCGGGCGTGATCGCCGTAGACCGTGCGCATCTGGCCCGGCCACGAGCGGGTCAGGCACAGATTGCCGGTGGTCTCACCTTCCAGCACCTTGCCGTCGGCGTCGACGATCTCGGGAACCACGCCGAAGAACGGCTGGGTGGCTGAGCCGGGCTTCAGCTTGGTCGCGCCCGGCAGCGGCGTGATCAGGATGCCGCCGGTCTCGGTCTGCCACCAGGTGTCGACGATCGGGCAGCGGTCGTCGCCGACGACACGGTGATACCACTCCCATGCTTCCGGGTTGATGGGCTCGCCGACCGAGCCGAGCAGGCGGAGCGAGGCGCGCGAGGTCTTCTTCACCGGCTCCTCGCCGCCCCGCATCAGCGCACGGATCGCGGTCGGTGCGGTGTAGAAGATGTTGACCTTGTGCTTGTCGATGACGCTCCAGAACCTGGAATTATCGGGGTAATTCGGCACGCCCTCGAACATCAGGGTGGTCGCACCGTTCGCCAGCGGCCCGTAGAGGATGTAGCTGTGACCGGTGACCCAGCCGACGTCCGCGGTGCACCAGTAGATGTCGCCGTCGTGATAGTCGAAGACGTATTGATGCGTCATCGAGGCGAACACGAGATAGCCGCCCGTGGTGTGCAGCACGCCCTTGGGCTGGCCGGTCGAACCTGAGGTGTAGAGGATGAACAGCGGGTCCTCGGCGTGCATGTGCTCGACCGGGCATTCCGTCGTCACCATCGCCGCCGCCTCGTGGTACCAGAGGTCGCGCGTCGGGTTCATGTCGATCTTGCCGCCAGTGCGCTTGACCACGACGACCCAGTCGACGCCGTCGGCCTTGGCGAGCGCCGCGTCGACATTGGCCTTCAACGGCACTTTCTTGCCGCCACGCAGGCCTTCGTCCGCGGTGATGATGACCTTCGATTGGCAGTCATTGATGCGCTGGGCGAGGCTGTCGGGCGAGAAGCCCGCGAACACCACGGAGTGGATCGCGCCGATGCGTGCGCAGGCGAGCATCGCATAAGCCGCTTCCGGAATCATCGGCAGGGAGATGGTGACGCGATCGCCCTTCTTCACGTTACGGGTGCGCAGGATGTTGGCCATCTTGCAGACCTCGTCGTGCAGCTCCTGATAGGTGATGTGCTTGGACTGCGAGGGATCGTCGCCTTCCCAGATGATCGCGGTCTGGTTGGCGCGCTTGGCGAGATGCCGGTCGATGCAGTTGTAGGCGACGTTGAGCACACCGTCCTCGAACCATTTGATCGAGATGTTGCCCGGCGCGAACGAGACGTTCTCGATTTTTGTCGGCGCGTGCATCCAGTCGATGCGCTTGGCCTGCTCCGCCCAGAAACCGTTCGGGTCCGAGATCGAGCGAGCGTACATCTCCTTGTACTTGGCCTGGTCGACCCAGGCGCGCTTCGCCCATTCCGCGGGGACGTCGTAGATCTTCTCGGACATGCTTTCCCTCCACATACGGCAGGCCCCACGCTAGCGATTGGCGAGCCGACTTGATCATTGACTGATTATGCGTCGGGCTAACCGGGCCCGACAAGGAGCACAAGCTGGACCTTCGGCGGGCTGCCGGCCATGCGGAGGATCAAGCCACGCGAGTCGGCTGTCGCAAATCTGAAACAGGCGGAGCGGGACGCTTTCGGCTCTTTACCCAAATCACCGGAACAGGCCCGAGCAGGGCGCCCATGCGTCGTGGGAGGTATTTAGGAACCGCCTTTCACCGATTCGGGACTCGCAATGCGGTTCGGAACACCCTAAATGGCCAACCCGGGTCCAAAGAGACCCCTCGGAACAAAAATCAGAACAGCGGCATTGATCGATACCAACAGGGCTAAGGCGTAAGGTTATGATGGATCAGCGGAATTTCGGGACGATGCGGCCCGCTTCAGCCGATCCTGCCGCCATTGCACTGGCCAAAGCCCTCGGACAATGGCCGAAACCGGCCCCTTTCCGGCGTCCGAGCCCGAAAAAGGTCTTCGACACGGCGCCGGCGGCGACGGTCGAGGCGCTCGCCAAGGAGCTCGGCCTGCGGCTCGGCGATCAGAACGAGCTGACCATTCGGCGCATCAAGCGCGGCAAGGGCTATTCCTTCGTCCGTCCCAACGGCGCGCATATCCGCGACGCCCGCACCATCCGCCGGCTGCACGCCATGGCGGTGCCGCCGGCCTATCGCGAAGTGCGCTACTCGGCCGATCCGAACTCGCATCTCCAGGCCGTGGGCCGCGATGCCGCGGGCCGGCTGCAATATCGCTATCACGCCGATTGGGAGAAGGTCCGCGAGCACCGCAAGGCGCATCGCCTGGAGAAGCTCGTCGGCGCGCTGCCAAAAATCCGGCGCAAGGTCTCGGCGTTTCTGTCGGGCGACGAGCCGACGCGTGAATTCGCGCTCTCGGCCGTCATCGAGCTGATTGCCCGCACCGCGATCCGTCCCGGCAACGAATCCTATGCCCGCCTCAACGGCACCCGCGGCGCGACCACTTTGCTGAAGGCCAATGTCACGCTCGAAGAGGACAGCTTCGTGCTGACCTTCAAGGCGAAGGGCGGCAAGGCCGTGCGCAAGGAGTGCGACGCGGCCAAGCTGGTGCGTGCCATCGGTATTTTGCAGGGCGTGCCCGGCAAGCGCATGTTCCAGTACCGCGATGCCTACGGCATCGTGCGCGCGGTCAACACCACGCAGGTGAACGCGTTCTTGCGCGAGATCGCCGGCATCAAGATCTCGCTGAAGGATTTTCGTACGCTGATGGCCTCTGCCGTGGTCGTGGAATCCTTGTCGCGGATCACGCCGGCAACCAGCCAGCGCGGCCGCAAGAAGCAGGTATTGGACGCGATCCGCGCCGCCGCCGACAAGCTCTCCAACACGCCGGCGATCTGCCGCAAGAGCTACGTCCACGACACCATCGTTACTGCCTTCGAGGAAGGCATCCTCGAGCGCTTCGCAGCTACCATGAAGGGCCAGCGCTCGCAGGCGCGGCGCGAGCAGCTGCTGGCGCAGGTGGTGGCCACCGCGGCGGTGTAACGACACGTCGCGCTGCCGTGGGGTGGGCAAAGGGCACGAAGCGCCGCGCCCACCAATTCTGTTAAGGCGCCGAGATAGATGGTGGGTACGCGCAAGTGCGCCTTTGTCCCCCCCACGAGAGCTACGTCTTCGCGGACACACCCCTGTCGGGACCGGGATCGCTGCCAGCGGCTGCGCTCGTGAGCCGTTCCAGATAGTGCGCCCATCCCTTGGCATGTGCCGCCACCTGTTCCGCATTGGGCAGGCCGCTATGGGTCATGCGCAGCAGCGTGCCGCCGTCGCGCTCGATCAGATCGATCTCGATCAGGCTCGAGCCGGGCGGCACTTCCTGACCGCCCTCCCAGCCGAACGTGTAGGCCAGGCGATGCACCGGCACGACCTCGCGGAAGGCGCCACGGGCGGCGGCGGCGCGCGGGCCGACACCCTTCAGCAGATAGAGCCCGCCCGGGTGCAGTTCCGTGGTCGCTTCGGACCCCATCCAGCTCAGAATTTTCTCGGGATCGGTGAGATAGGCGAAGACGGTGGCGCGCGGGGCCGCGATCTGGGTCTCGCGTCGCACTATGAACGGTTCGGTCATCGGCGATCATCCCTGGTCTGACGATGGGACATGGCGGCGGCCCTGCGCTCCGTCAAGGATTGCCCGTGACAAAGACGGCCCTGCTTCGTCATCATCGGGCCATGCAGCTGTCCCCGACCCTCGCCTGGCTCGTCGATGCCGCCTCGGATTGTCCCGGAGCGGACCGCCTGCTTGCGGAACTCGGCGCTCATCTCGTCGCCGATGGCGTCCCGCTCGCAGCGGGCGCCCTGACGCTGGAGGTGCCGCATCCGTTGATCGCGAAGCGGACCTGGCTGTGGCGTGCCGACAATGGCCAGGTGATCGAAGCGCTCGGCTTTGCCCCGGGCGGGCTGGCGCCGGATCCGCCGAACGATGCCGGTCGCCGCTGGTTGCGCGACATCGCGCGCGGCGAGGTGCACGAAGACATCGTGGGGCGGCAAGATGGGCCGCTGCTCGGCTGGATCGGGCCGCATCCGTTCACCGCGGACGACATCGAGCAATTGCGCCAGGCGGCGCGTTTTGCCGCAACGCCGCTTGCCGCGCTCGCCGCGCGCGCCACGTTACGGGCAACGCTCGACGCCTATCTCGGCAAGCGCAGTGCGGAGCGGGTGCTGGCGGCGCCGTTGCGGCGCGATCTCGGCGAGACCATTCAGGCCGCGCTGCTCTATGCGGATTTGCGCAATTTCACGCTTCTGTCGGACACCTCACCGCCTGGCGAGGTCATTGCCGCGCTCGACGCCTGGTTCGATCGCATCGCCGGGGCCGTCCACGCCTTCGGCGGCGAAGTGCTGAAATTCATCGGCGACGGCGTGCTCGCGATCTTTCCAGTGCTCGAGGCCTCGCCGCGCCGCGCCTGCGAGGCCGCTCTGCGTGCTGCAGGCGCAGCCGAGGCCGGGATGGCCTATCTCAACGCGGAGCGCGCTGCCAAGGGCCTGCCGCCGCTCGCGTTCGGCGCCGCGCTGCATCTCGGCGAGATGCTTTGGGGCAATATCGGCGCGGCCAATCGGCTGGACTTCACCGCGATCGGCCCCGCCGTCACCCTCGCCAGCCGGCTCGAGGGATTGTGCAAGCCGCTCGGCAGGACGGTGCTGGTCTCTGGCGCGCTTGCCGCCGAGACGGAGATGCCACTGGTCGCGCTCGGATCGCATCCGCTGCGCGGGATTGCTGCGCCGTGTGAGGTGTTTGCTTTGCCGGAAACGTAAGAAACTACATCCCGCCCATCTTGCAGACGAGCTTCCACTCCTCCTCCGTCACCGGCTGCACCGAGAGGCGCGAATATTTCACCAGCGCCATGTCGACAAGTTTCTTCTCGGCCTTGATCGAGGCCATCGTCACCGGCGTCTTCAAGGGCTTGTCGGCCTTGATGTCGACGCAGACGAACTTGCCCGTCTTGTCGGTCGGATCGGGATAGGCTTCCTTGATGATCTCGGCGATGCCGACGATCTCCTTGCCCTCGTTGGAATGATAATAGAACGCCTTGTCGCCCTTCTTCATGGCGACGAGGTTCTGGCGCGCGGTGTAGTTACGCACGCCGGTCCAGGCCTCGCCCTTGGCGCCCTTCGCCACCTGCTGGTCCCAGGACCACACCGATGGTTCGGATTTCCCCAGCCAGTACGCCATGCTCATTCCTCTGCCTTGAAGGGCCGCGTCAACAGCCCCGAGATCGCGCCGTCGATCGTGCTGCGGCCGCTCAGGATCGACGCGACCGCTTCTGATACCGGCATCTCGATGTTTTGCGAAGCTGCGAGTTCGATCAATACCGGCGCGGTGAATTCGCCTTCGGCAAGCTTGCCGGCGGACGGCTGCTCGCCGCGCCCGAGGGCGAGGCCGAGCGCAAAGTTGCGCGATTGCGGGCTCGAGCAGGTCAGAATGAGATCGCCAAGACCGGACAGGCCGGTGAGCGTCTCGCTGCGCGCGCCGAGCGCGCGGCCGAGGCGCGTCAGCTCGGCAAAGCCCCGGGTCGTCAGCGCGGCCTGCGCCGAGGCACCGAGGTTGCGCCCGACCGCAATGCCGACCGCGATCGCCAGTACGTTCTTGGCGGCGCCGCCGATCTCGACGCCGCGGACATCCGTCGTGTGATAGGGCCGGAACGTCGCCGAGCCCAGCGCCCGAACCAGGCCGCTGGCCAGCGCTTCGTCCTTCGCCGCCAGCGTCACCGCCGTCGGCAGGCCGCGCGCGACGTCATCGGCGAAGCTCGGTCCCGACAGGATCGCCGGCTGCGCGCCCGGTGCGGCTTCCGCAATCACGTCGGTCATGAATTTGTGGGTGCCGTGCTCGATGCCCTTGGCGCAGGCAATGATCGGCGCGGGCCCTGCCAGATGCGAGGCGAGCATGTTGACCGCGCCGCGCAGATGCTGCGCCGGCGTCGCGATCAGCAGCATCTCCGCGCGCGACGCCTCGGCGAGATCGCTCGTGACAACGATCTCGGAGGCGATCCGCATACCAGCCAGCCGCGGGTTGTCGCGGGTCGATGCGATCCGCGCGGCGTGCTCGGCATTGCGCGCCCACAGCGTCACGGCGCGTCCTGCCCGTGCTGCCACGGTCGCCAGCGCCGTGCCCCAGGCACCCGCGCCGATCACCGCGACGGATTGGAATCCGGACATTCTAGTATCCCGCCCGCGTCTTGCCGTAGCCTGCCGGCGCCGACGCATTGGCGTCGAGCAGCCAGCGCGCGCGCGGCTGCGCATCCATCGTGTCGGTCATGCCGAGCGCAAGGCGCTCGGCACCGGCCCAGGCGATCATTGCGCCGTTGTCGGTGCAGAGCGCCGGCGGCGGCATGATCAATTGCGTACCGGCCTGCTGCGCGACCTCGTCGAGAGCGCCGCGGATCGCCTGATTGGCGGCGACGCCGCCGGCCGCGACCAGGGCGCGCGGCGCGCCGAATCTTTCGTGGAACAGCCTGAGACCGACGCTCAACCGGTCGGCCGTCGAATCGAGCACGGCGGCCTGGAAGCTCGCGCAGAGATCGCTGATGTCCTGCGGCGTGATCTCAGCCAGACGGCTCGCCTCGGTCCGCACCGCAGTCTTCAATCCCGACAGCGAGAAATTGGCATCGGGGCGCCCCTGCATCGGGCGCGGAAACGCAAAGCGCGTGGCATCGCCGCTTGCCGCCGCACGCTCGACCTGCGGTCCACCGGGGTAGGGCAGGCCCAGCATCTTCGCGACCTTGTCGAAGGCCTCGCCGATCGCGTCGTCAACGGTGGTGCCGAGCCGCGCATATTGTCCGACGCCGGTGACCGCGACGATCTGGGTATGGCCGCCGGAGGCGAGAAACAGGCAATAGGGAAATTCGATTCCATCGGTGAGGCGCGGCGTCAGCGCGTGCGCCTCCAGATGGTTCACCGCAACCAGCGGCGTGTCGTGCACCATCGCGATTGCCTTCGCGGTGGTGAGCCCGACGATGACGCCGCCGATCAGGCCCGGCCCCGCGGCGGCCGCGACGCCGCCGAGCTCACCGAAGCCGATGCCGGCCTCGCGCATGGCGCGATCGACGATGCCGTCGAGCAGGTCGACATGGGCGCGGGCGGCGATCTCCGGCACCACGCCGCCGAAGCGGGCGTGCTCCTCGATCTGCGACCGCACGATGTTGGACAGGATCTTGCCGCTGCCGTCGCACGCGCGCTCGATCACGGCCGCGGCGGTCTCGTCGCAGGTGGTTTCGATGCCCAGCACCAGCATTGGCGAATTGTTATCCAATTTGCGCCCTTGCGCTCATCCGTAAAGCAGAGTTCTGGTACGTCCGGTAGCATTCCGGGGCCAGATTGCGCAATCGTCACGCGCACCCCGTCCCGGTCTTGCGTCACGCCACGTGGTTCGGGAACACCAGCGATGTCCATTCTTGTCACACGGCCGCATCCCGACAATGAAGCGACGGCGGCAAGTCTGCGCGCGCGGGGGCATGCGGTGCTGCTTGCCCCGGCGCTCAAGTTCGAGCCGGTTGCCTTCCATGACACGGGTGCAGCTCCGTACGGTGCCATCCTCGTCACGTCGGCCAACGCGATCCGGGCCGCCGCACCGCAATTGCGCGACCTTGGTCTGCTGCAGCTGCCGTTGTTCGCGGTCGGCGAGCATACGGCCGCGGCGGCGCGTGACGCCGGCTTTGCCAAGGTGATCGTCGCCGGCGGCGATGCCGCGTCCCTGCGCGACACGGTGATGCAGAGCGCGCGCGACAAGGTGCTGAAGAAGAAAAGCACGCTGCTGTATCTCGCGGGCGCGGATCTGTCGCGTGACCTCGGCGGCGAGCTTGATGCGGAGGGCTTCTCCGTGGTCACGCAGACGACCTATCGCATGGCGCCGGTCACGCATCTGCCGCGCGAGGTTTGCGAGGGCTTCGCCGCCCACGGGGTCGAGGCGGTGCTGCACTACTCCCGACGCAGCGCCCGCGCGTTCCTGGATGCGGCGCGGGACGAAGGCGTGGAGATTTCGGCGCTGGCGATACCGCAATGCTGCCTGTCGGAAGCGGTTGCGAGCGCGCTGCGCGAGGCCGGCGCGTCACAGGTTCTGGTCGCCGCGACACCGGACGAAAATGCCTTGTTTGTCACCTTGGAGCGTGCTTTGCGGACCCGTTTGGCGTAAGAGGTCGGGCCGAATCCGACGCAATCTGGTCCACCCCTGGTATGGAAGTGTGAGGAACCGTCACGATGGCCGACGACAAGCCTGAAGACGCAGGATTGGCGCCCGACGCTGGTCGTGCCAAGCGCACGCCGCCCACCATCGATCTCGAAGCCACCGAAGTCTCGACCCAGCCGCAGGAGGCGACGGTCGAGCCCGAGGCCCAGCCGGAGTCGGAGCGCGCCGAGCCTGAGCAGGCAAAATCCGATCCGATGGACGCAGAGCCGGAGCGTGTCGAAGCGCAGGCTCCCGCGTCACCGATTTCGCCCTGGGTCGTGGCGCCGTTCTCCGGTGCCGTGGCGGCGGCGGTCGTGATTGCAGTGGGCTGGATGCTGGGCTGGCCTGCCGTGCAGGCGCCGCCGGCCGCGCCGCAAGTCACCAGCGCGACGGTCGACGCGCTGAGCGGCCGTGTTGCGGCGGTCGAAGCCAAAGCCGGCAAGCCCGTCGTCGATCCGGCCATGGCCGCGCGGATCGATGCGCTGGAAAAGTCCGTCGGCAGCTTGCGCAGCGACATCGCCAATCTGCGCGCGCAGTCCGACAAGACCGCGAGCGCCCTGAACGATACCAAATCAGCGCCGCGCGCTGCCGGGCCTGATCTGGCCGCTCTCAACGACCGCATCGCGCAGCTCGAGCGCGCCAGCAAGGCGGAGCGCGCCGAGCTCGTGCAGCAGGGCGAGAAGATCGCCGAAGCCAAGGCGGCAGATGACAGGCCGCTGCGTCACGTCGTTGCGGCCGCCCTGCTCGACGTCGCCGTTCGTCATGGCGACCCCTATCAGTCGCAGCTATCCGCAGCGCGTTCGTTCGCCGCCAAGCCCGATGCGCTGAAACCGCTCGATGCGTTTGCATCGTCGGGCATCCCGACGCCGGTCGCATTGAGCCGCGAGCTCCTCAACATCGTGCCGAAACTGTCGCCGCCGGCGGAAGCCCCGGCCGCCAATGCCGGCATCGTCGAGCGTCTTCAGGCTGGCGCGTCGAAACTCGTCCGCATCGAGCGGACCGATGGGGTCGGCAACGATCGCGGTGCCATCGTCGCGCGGGTGACGGCGGCGGCGCTCCGCAACGATTTCGTGGAGGCGCGGCGCGAGCTCAAGACGCTGGCGGAGGCTGATCGCGCGCCGGCGCAGGCCTGGCTCGACAAGGCCGATGCCCGCGACGCCGCGCTCGCCGCGTCCCGCAAATTCGCCGACGATGCGATGGCGGATCTCGCCAAATCTGATCCGGCCAAATCTGCTCAATAAGATTCGCGCAACAATCGGCGCGTAATAGGGATCGTCATGCTTCGCATCGTCCTCTTCCTCGTCCTGATTGCACTGGCGGCGGCCGGCGCGGCCTGGGTCGCCGACCAGCCTGGCGATCTCGTCCTGACCGCGGGCGGTTTCCGCATCTCGACGACGCTTCCCAGATTCGTGTTCCTGCTTGGCCTGTTTGCTGCGGCCGTGGTGCTGGTCTGGAGCATCGTGACGACGATCTGGCGCACGCCGGGGCGTCTGCGGCGCCGCCGCCAGGACAAGCGCCACGCCCGCGGCCGCCACGCCATCACCCACGGCCTGCTCGCGATCGGTCATGGCGACACCGCGCTTGCCCGCCGTCACGCCGAGGCGGCGAGGCGGCACGCACCGAATGATCCGCTCGCGCTGCTCCTGCATGCGCAGTCGGCTCAGCTCGAAGGCAATCGCGACGAGGCACAGCGCGTCTTCCGCGCCATGGCCGAACGCGAGGACACGCGCCTGCTCGGCCTGCGCGGCCTGTTCATCGAGGCACAGCGCGCCGACGATGCGGTCGGCGCCGTGATGATCGCCGAGGAAGCGATCAAGCTGTCGCCGTCCTCGACCTGGGCCTCGCATGCGGTGCTCGGCTTCCGCTGCGCGCGCGGCGACTGGGGCGGCGCGCTTGCGATCCTCGATTCGAATCTGTCCGCGGGCCTGATCGACAAGCAGGCCTATCGCCGCCAGCGCGGGGTGCTGCTCACGGCGCGCGCGCTGGAACTGCAGACCATGGACCGCGACGTCGCGCGCGAGAGCGTGATGGAAGCGGTCAAGCTGGCGCCGACCCTGGTGCCGGCCGCGGTGCTTGCTGCGAAATTCGAGAGCGAGGCGCATCAGGTGCGCCGCGCCATGAAGCTGGTCGAGGCCGCCTGGCTGGCCAACCCGCATCCCGACCTTGCGGAAGCCTATGCGCATGTGAAGCTCGGCGATTCCGCGCGGCAGCGCCTGCAGCGGGTCGAGACGCTCGCCGCCAAGACGCCGGCCGACAAGCCCGGCCATATCGAGGGCCAGCTCGCGATTGCGCGGGCCGCGATCGACGCTTCCGAGTTCGCCCGCGCGCGCGAGGTGCTTGCGCCCTATGTCGGCGATCCCACCCAGCGCGTCGCGCTGCTGATGGCCGAGATCGAGCGCGCCGAGCATGGCGATAGCGGCCGTGCCCGCGCCTGGACCTTGCGCGCGGTGCGCGCCCGTCACGATCCGGCCTGGACTGCGGACGGTTATGTCAGCGATCGCTGGCGCCCGGTCTCCCCGGTCACCGGCCGGCTCGATGCGTTCCAGTGGCAGACACCGGTCGCCAGCCTGCCCTCGGACAAGGGCACCACGATCGAATCCTCGGCCTTCGAGGAAGCCATGCTGGCGGCGCCGCCGCCGAAGCGTGTGACGGCGGCTCCGAGCGATGCCCCGGCGGAACCGCCGGTGACGGCCCCAGCCCCAATGCCGGCCGCCCAGGACAATTCGCCTCCTGAGGCCAAGGAATCTGCCCAGGAATCTGCCAAGGAAGCAGCCGCCAAAGACATCATCCAGGAAGTCCCCAGGGACGAGCCCGCGGTAACGCCCGTCGAACCGGCCTCCGAGCCCGCCGAATCATCGCCGCCGGCGGCCACGCCGGTGTTCCGGACCCGGGCCGACCTCGGTAAGCCCGCGTCTGCGCCGATTCCCGCGGTCATCCCGATCGTCCGGGCCCCCGACGATCCCGGGATCGATGACGAGGGTCCGAGCGATGAATTTACGGAACAAATCGGCACGCCCAGGGCCCATGCCAAGGCCCAGGCCGGCGGCTGGCGCGGATTCTGGTCCCGCTGGGGCGCGTGAACCGCATTTCGAACCCGGCTTGTCCTTGCCAATTCGGGCCATGCCCGATATCAGGAGCGCGCGTATCGGGGCCGGCATCGCTCAGGCTCCGGCAGGGTTCGCCGCAATAGCTCAGTCGGTAGAGCACGTCATTCGTAATGACGGGGTCGGGGGTTCGAATCCCTCTTGCGGCACCAGCGCTCACGTTGTTCCCATCGCCATCATCGAACGCTTTGCCTGCACTGCCCACGGCATCTATTGGTAAGCCACGCGCGCAAAGCAAATGGCCGGGCAGAAGCCCGGCCATGCGCATTCTTGAAGCTGTGATCGAGCTTACTGCGACACGGTCTGCACCACGCTCGAGATCGGACGCGTGGTGGTGCTCGCGGTCGGCACCTTCATGTCCTTCATCAGCGCCTCGTCATATTCCGGCAGCGTCTGCAGCGTCGTCTTGGCCTTCATCTGCACGATCTTGTAGCCGCCGGCCTTCAGCCGCGCGAGCAGCGTCGGCAGCGCGATGCCGGTATTCTTCTGGAAATCGTGCATCAGGATGATGCCCTTGCCGAGCTTGTCGAGCCGCGTCATCACCGTCTCGATGATCTTCTCCGGCGTGGCGCCCTTGCGGAAGTCGAAGGAGTCGACGTCGGTCGAGAACATCGCGACGTTGCGGGTGCCGAAATAGTTCACGATCGCCGGATTGTGCTGCAGCTGCGGGAAGCGGAAGAACGGCGCAGGGTTGGCACCGAGTGCGAATCTCACCGCGCTGATGCCCTTCTCGACCTCGTCCTTGGCCATCTGCTCGGTCATCTTCTTGCCGTTAAGATTGACGTGCGACCAGGTATGCGTGCCCACCGTATGGCCCTGGGCCAGCACTTGGCGCAGGATCTCCGGATGATAGGTCGCGTGCTTGCCGACCGAGAAGAACAGGCCCTTGGTGCATTCGTCCGCGAGCGCCTTCAGCACCGCGGGCGTGTTCACCGGCCACGGGCCGTCGTCGAAGGTCAGCACGACCTCCTTGTCGGTGAGGAAGTCGAACTGCTTGAAATGATCGAAGCCGAAGCCGGGGCCGCCGGTGGTGTCGATCTCGACCACGCGGGAGACGCCGAGCGCATTCGGATTGGCGCAGGCCTGTCTCGGCTGAACTGGCGCGGCCGGGGCGGGGGCGGGCGCCTGGGCAACGGCCGTCGGCTTCGCCGCGATTGCCGCGGTGGTCTCGACGTCATCCCTGGCGGCGAGCTTCGCCGGTGCCGGCAATGGATCGGCGGCACGGGCGGCAACTGTCTTGGGGGCGGCCTGGTCGGCGCGCGCGGAATAATAAAACCAACCGCCGGCGGCGATCACGACCGCCGCAACTACACTGGCCAGCATCAGGCCCAACGCATTACGCATCGCTACTCTTTCCAATTACGCAACCAAACCGGCGGAATTCCCCGCGCGAGGAGCCATTAATGCGAAGTAACAGTTAACGTGACACCAACACGACGGCGGTTGTGGAGGAATTTCAGGGCGGTGCGCCAACGTGACCGACCTCACAGAGGGGGCATCTCCCGTGACCGTCATCACAGTGGAAACGGATCTGCCGGAGCATCATAGCTCCCATCAACAACGGGCCCGCTCTGCGCGGTGCCAATGGGAGCCTCACATGACCAAGTCCTTCTCCGCCAGTATCCGCGACACCAGCCTGGCCCTCGGTTTTGCCGCCATCGTCTCGCTGGTCTCGACGACCTCGAGCTTCGCCTTCTCGGCCGAGGCGCAGCAGATGTGCACCGGCGATGCCTTCCGTCTGTGCTCGGCGGACATCCCCAACATCCCGAAGATCACGGCGTGCATGATCAAGCATCGCTCGGATCTGAGCGCCGGCTGCCGCGCGGTGATGGACAAGGACCTCGCCAAGGGCGGCGCCTCACGCAAGGTCGCCGACGCCCAGGACAGCCAGTAAGAGCGCGCACGATCATCGCGCCGGTCGGTCCCCCCTCGCGATGTGCGCCGGCGTCATGCCGAGGGCAACGCGGCGGCTCGCCTCCCGCTCGGCAATAAAGCCGTTGCAGCCTCGGGATCGTCGCACTAGCTTCGCCCGCACTCTTTTCCGGGTAGAGGCATTACGCGATGACCAGATTTCTTTTCATTCTTCCTTTGCTGCTGTGCGCATCAGTCGCGTCAGCGCAGCAGCCCGGCCACGATGCCTGCGCACGCGATGTCAGCCGCTTCTGCCGCGCGGTGATGAACAATGGCGACGGCGCGGTGCTCGCCTGCCTGAAGCAAAACCGCACCCGCCTCAGCAAAGCCTGCGACAAGGTGCTGACCGAGCACGGGCAGTGATTGTCATTCCGGGGCGCGCGAAGCGCGAACCCGGAATCCATCGAGCGGCAATCCGCTGAGAGAAATGGATTCCGGGCTCGCGCCTGATGGCGCGCCCCGGAATGACCAGAAACCTACGTGCTGCTTCCCGCCGCCGTCGCCACCACCGGCAGCACCTCGGCGCTCGCACGATCCGGCGTGTCGTCCTTCCAGCGCACCGATCCGAACGGGCGTTCCAGCATGCGGCGGATCCGCACCGGCTCGGCGCCGATGTGGAAATCGATCGCCTGCTGATGCAGCGCGCGTTCGGACTGGGTCGAGCGGTTGCGCTGGCGCAAGTAATCGAACCAGGTCGGGCAATGATAGCGCTCGGTCCATAGTTCCGGGTCGGCGATGTCGCGGGCGATCGACCAGCCATAGGCGCCGTTGCGCTGCCGCGAGAGCTGCACGTCCTGCATCACATTGTGGAAGGCGCGCGCGTTCTCCTGGGACACCCGGTATTCGATCTCGACCACAAGCGGGCCGCTGCGCCCCGTCAGGGACAGCTTCACCTCGGGATCGGCGAGCACATCGGCATCCTCGTTGCGGGCACCGACGCGCGGCATCGCGAGCCAGAGCCCGAGCAGCGGCGAGATCAGCATCAGGCCGGCCGCTGTCAGCAGCGCGATCTCGACGCCGGCAAAGTCGGTGAGATGGCCCCAGCCCCAGGCACCGATGGCGATGCCGCCGGAAATCGAGGCCTGGAACGCCGCGAGCGAGCGGCCCGCCACCCAGCGCGGCGCCGAGAGCTGTACGCCGATGTTGAACAGTGCGATCGCGGCCATCCAGACCGCGCCGGCCAGCACCAGCGCCGTTGCCGTCAGCACCGGCTCCGTGCTCAGCGCGAGCGCAGCCATCGCGAACGCCATCGAGATGGTGCAGGCGCGGATCGCGGCCTCGCCGCTCATGCGCTTGCGCAATTCATGGATATTCAGTGCGCCGACCACGGCGCCCATGCCGAAGGCGCCGAGCATGATGCCATAGGTCTGCGCGCCGCCATGCAGCAGGTCGCGCGCGACCAGCGGCATCAGCGCCATCACGGCGCCGCCGATCAGGCCCATCACCAGCGTGCGCAACAGCACGATCTTGATCGGCGGCGAATTGGTGATGTAGCGGAAGCCCGAGACCATGGCGCGATTGAGCTTTTCCCGCGGCAGCCGCGAGGGCTCGACCGAGCGGCGCCAGAGCAGCAGCACCACCAGCAGCGGCAGATAGAGAATCGCGTTGCAGGCGAAGGGGGCCACTGCGCCGAGTGCGGCGACGATGACGCCGCCGACTGCAGGGCCGAAGCTGCGCGCGATGTTGTAGCTGATGCCGTTCAACGCGACGGCCGACGGCAGCGCATCGGGCGGCACCTGCTCGCTGACCGAGGACTGCCAGGCCGGGCCGAACAGCGCGTTGCCGCTGCCGACAACGAAGCAGAAGGCCAGCAGCAATTCGGGCGTGATCAGGTTGAAGCCGGCCAGCACGGTGAGCGCGCTCGCGCCGATCAGCGCGATCGACAGCGAGATCAGCGTGACGATGCGGCGGTCATACATGTCGGCGATGGCGCCGGCCGGCATCGAGATCAGCATGATCGGCAGCATCAAGGCGGTTTGCACCAGCGCCACCTTGTCTGCCGAGGCCGCCATCTGCGTCATTGCCCAGGCTGCGCCCACGCCCTGGATCAAGAGGCCGAGATTGGAGAGCAGGCTGGCGAGCCAGATGCGCCGGAATACGGTGTACCGCAGCGGCGCGGTGATGCCGTCGGCGGCCATTTTCTGACGGGTTGGCTGCTCGGTCATATCCCCTTCCATATGGGCTGGCAGAGTGGTCTTCGAATGGTCTTTGGGCGATTCCGGCAAATTCAGTGATGCCCGTGAAAGTCCTTCGCTGTCCAGTGGTTAGGCCGCTATAAGCGGTGCAAAGAGGCGGTTTGCGGGGAGGAACAGATGAAGGTGTCGCGACGGACGATCCTGCAGGGGGCTGCGAGCGCGCCTTTCGCAATTGCGAGCTTGCGGACGGGCGCGCTTGCCCAGACCGCGCCCGCCGCTGCGCCGAACGCCGAGCTGCCGCCGATCCTGTTCGTGCACGGCAATGGGGATTACGACGCGCTCTGGATGACGACGCTGTGGCGGATGGAGTCCAACGGCTTTGCGCGGGACCGCATGATGGCGATCAATTTCACCGATCCGGTGGCACGCAGTGACGACAAGGTCGAGCAGGCGAACCGCTCATCGACTGAGGATCAACGCCGCGAGCTCACCGCTGCCATCGCCGAGCTCAAGCGCCGCACCGGAGCGGCCCGCGTGGCGCTGGTCGGCAGCTCGCGCGGCGGCTATGCGATCCGCAATGTCATCAAGAACGGCGGCGCCGGCGATGTCAGCCACGCCGTCTTGTGCGGCACCCCCAATCACGGCGTGTTTGCGACCGACGACCAGCCGAACAACGAATTCAACGGCCGCGGTACGTTCCTGCGCAGCCTGAACGAAGGCGAGAGCGAGGTGACGCCGGGAGTTGCCTTTCTCACACTGCGCAGCGACGGCATGGACAAATACGCCCAGGCCGACGGACGTTTCATCGGCAAGCCCGGCACGCCGACCGGTGTTACCCATGAAGGGCCGGAGCTGAAGGGCGCCACCAACCTCGTGCTCGGGGCGCTCGACCACCGCGAGGTGGCGTTCCACCCGCGCGCGTTCCGCGAAATCTACAAGTTCATCGCCGGCCGCGAGCCCACACGCATCGCGATCGTGCCGGAGACGAGTGTCCGGTTGAGCGGCCTGGTCACGGGGACGCCGGGCGGCGTGTCGACCAACCGCCCGGTGGCGGGTGCAACCGTCGATATCTTCCGCGTCGATCCTGACACCGGAGAGCGCAAGGGCGGCGCGGTGTACAGCGCGAACACCGGCGCCGATGGCCGCTGGGGCCCGGCGCAGGTCGATCCCGCCTGGTCGCTCGAATTCGTGCTGACGTCACCGGGCGCGCCGATTACGCACATCTACCGCTCGCCGTTCCCGCGCTCGTCCGACGTCGTCCATCTGCGCGCTGCACGGCCGCTCGGCCCAGCCGACAAGGACGCCGGCGCGGTCGTGATCATGTCGCGGCCGCGCGGCTACTTCGGCCTGCCGCGAGACGTGGTGTTGCTGGACGGCAAGGAGCCGGCCGACGTCAAGCCGGGCGTGCCGACGGATTCGGCAGCAACATTGCGGCTTGCAGCCGGCGAGGTTGGACGTAACATCGTGGCTCAATTCGGCGAAGAACGAATTGTGGCGCGCACTTGGCCCGCACTGGAGAACAGGATTGCGATTGCCGAACTGACTTACTAGCTATTGACCTGCGTCACATCTCTCGGGAGAGAGTCATGAACATCGCCAGCGTGCGTCGGCCCATCATCCCTCCGGCTCCCCCGCGTGCGCCCGATGACATGTCGTTCTTCGGCCGGCTTGCCGTGATCCGGCAGAACATGATCGCCACCTGGGGGCAGCGCGCCTACGAGGAAGACGTCATCAAGGGCCGCTTCTTTCTCCGCAACAGTTTCATCCTGAACCAGCCCGACGCGATCCGGCACGTCCTGCTCACCAATTACGAGAACTATTCGCGCACGCCGGCGGGCATCCGCATGCTGCGCCCCGTGCTGGGCGACGGTCTCCTGATCGCGGAAGGTCATTCCTGGACGTTTCAGCGCCGCACCCTTGCGCCGGCCTTCACGCCGCGCGCCACCGCAAATCTCGTCCCGCACATGACGGCAGTGCTCGACGAGACCATCGCGAAGCTGGACGCCCGCGCAGGCGAAGACGTCGATCTGCGCGAGATCATGCAGCACATGACGCTCGAAATCGCCGGGCGCACGATGTTCTCGTTCGGCATGGAGCGCCATGGCGCGACTTTGCGCAATTTCATCATGGAATATGCTGCCCGGCTGGGACGGCCGTATTTCCTCGACATGCTGCTGCCGGTGTCGTGGCCGAGCCCGATGGATTTCGCCCGCGCCCGTTTCCGCAAACGCTGGACCGCATTCGTCGCCACGCTGATCGCCGAGCGGCGCGAAGCCGGCAAGAAGGACGGGGCGCCGCCGCGCGATCTGTTCGACCTCATGGACGCCGCGCGCGACCCCGAGACCGGCGAGGGCTTTTCCGACGAGCAGCTCGTCGACGAGGTCGCGACCATGATCCTCGCGGGGCACGAGACGACGGCGACGGCGCTGTTCTGGGCGCTCTATCTGCTCGCGCTCGATCCGGAGACGCAGGAGGAGGTCGCCTCCGAGACGCGCGGCGAGCATCTCGACAGCATCGCCGACATCGACCGGCAGAAGTTCACCCGCGCGGTGATCGAGGAGACCATGCGGCTCTATCCGCCGGCGTTCCTGGTCGCGCGTGCCGCGCGCGAGAAGGACAATGCGGCCGGCATCGAGATCGACAAGGGCGACATCATCATGATCGCGCCCTGGCTGCTGCACCGGCACGAGAAGCTGTGGGACCAGCCGAACGCGTTCGTTCCAAAGCGCTTCATGTCGAAGGAGGCACCCGATCGCTTCGCTTATCTGCCGTTCGGCGCGGGTCCGCGCGTCTGCATCGGCGCGCCGTTCGCGCAAGCCGAATCCGTGCTGGCGCTGGCCCGGCTGATCGGCGCGTTCCGTGTCGAGCTTGCCGATCAGGCGAGCCCCGTGGTCCCGCTCGGTGTCGTCACGACCCAGCCGGATCACTCGCCCATGTTCCGCATCACGCGTCGGTGACAGGCGATTGCCTGGACCGGCGGCGTGATCCATTTAGGTAGAGTCCCGCCATGAGCGACATCCAGGCCCAGTTTTCAATTCTGAAGCAGACCGCCGATCCCGTCGTCGTGGAGGCCATCGCGCAGCTGATCGCCAACGGTCATGATCGCGAGCTCAACCGGATCAATGCGCTCGACTTTGCCGATCGTACCGGGCTCGACCAGGAGAAGGTCATTTCCGGATTCCTGCACGCCTCGCGGCTCGGGCTGTTCGACATGAGCTGGAACGTGCTGTGTCCCGGCTGCGGCGGGGGGTTGGGCGCGCACGCGACGCTGAAGTCGTTGAAGCACGAAGACTACAATTGCGCCCTCTGCGCGGCCGGATACGAGGCGTCCGTCGACGAGATGGTCGAAGTGGCCTTCACCGTCAGTCCGCGGGTCCGCCGGATCGGTGCTCATGATCCCGACACGCTGCCGATCTGGGAGTATGTGCGGCAGATGTTCTGGAGCTCAGGCGTCGACATCAACGAGGAATCCTTTTCCCGCCTGATCAACGAAGTGACGCTCGAAGCACTCGAATTGCCCGCCGGCGATAAGGCGATCCTGTCGCTGAACTTGCCCAGCCAGTTCATCATCGTCTTCGAGCCGGTCACCCATTCCGCCCATTTCCTGGACGTTCAGGGCGAGCCGACGAGCGAGCGTCAGCAGCTTTCGATCATGTTCAACAAGCTGGAGGCGCCGACGGGGACCACCGTGATGCGCCCCGGACCGCTGCGTCTCACGCTCGAGAACCAGTCGGGCAATCGCGTGCTGCCGTCGGTCTGGATTGCCGCGGACGCTCTGCATGAGATGATCGGCAAGCGAAAGCCGATCCTGACCGCCAAGCGGATGCTGTCCAATCAGACGTTCCGCGACGTCTTCAAGGCCGACAATCTCAACGTCGACCAGCGGCTGAAGATCACGTCGCTGACGTTTCTGTTCACCGACCTGAAGGGCTCGACGGCGCTGTATGAGCGCGTCGGCGATCTCAACGCCTTCGATCTCGTGCGGGCGCACTTCCGTGCGCTGCTGGAGATCATCGCCGCCGAGAAGGGCGCGGTTGTGAAGACGATCGGCGATGCCGTCATGGCGACCTTCGTCAGGCCCGAGCACGCCATCAACGCGGGACTGCGCATGCGTGCAGCCATGGACGAATTGAACAAGCAGCGCGGCGCCAATGACCTCGTTCTCAAGATCGGCATCCATGAAGGTCCCTGCCTTGCGGTGATGCTGAACGAGCGGCAGGATTATTTCGGCCAGACCGTCAACATCGCCGCCCGCGTGCAGAGCCTGTCGACTGCGCAGGAGATCCACATCACCGGCCCGGTGCTCGACGCACCCGCGGTTGCCGAGGTGCTGGAGCAGCGCGCGATAAAGCCGATCCAGAAACAGGCCGCGCTGCGCGGCATCGCCGACAAGATGGTGGTGTACGAGATTCCCTGAGCTTGTGGCCGGGCCGCAGCCTCAAGCTCCGTGATTGCGAGCGCAGCGAAGCGTGACGGCATAAAGAATGGCCAGATTGCGTAAACGTAATGCGCGCGCGGAACTGACGCACGTTGCGCCGGTTGAGTTTCCCGCTCATATAGTACCGGTAACAGCCGCCCACCTTGCGGCGTCCTCGATCACGGTAGGACCCTATGCTCGACGGCCTGCGCCAATTTATCGCCGACATTGTTGCTCCCCAAGGCGGGGATCGCGCATTCGGCGATAGCGATTATCGCCTGGCGGCGACTGCGCTGCTGGTCCATGTGGTGTCGCTGGACGGCCAGCCGAGCGCGGCCGAGCAGCGTAAGCTGCACAGCCTGATCGAAAGCCATTTCGGGCTCGATCGCGGCACCGCGGACCGTCTGATCACGGATGCCACCCAGGTCGAGGGCGAGGCGGTGGACCTCTATCACTTCACCAGTGTCATCATGCGCTCGCTCGACGAAGAAGGCCGCAAGCGCATCGTGCAGATGATGTGGGAGCTGGTCTATGCCGACGGCCAGGTCAGCGAGTTCGAGGACAACGTGGTCTGGCGCGCCTCCGATCTGCTCGGCATATCCCAGCGCGACCGGATCGACCTCAAGCACGCCGTCGCGGAGCGCGCTGGCGGCCAGCTGAAGGACAGCGCCGTCGGTGGTTGCCCCCGCGCGAGCCGTGCCGATGCCCGGTTGTACGGATCACATGACGAAACTTTAATGTAGCCGCCCTCCGCCCCGCCGCCGGATTTGCCGGCAAATCCACGGTTTTTCTCGCTCTCCCTGATTTCCGCTCACGCGGCCATGCTGCCAACGCAGCTTGCCTGTCGCGCATGGCTTATGCTCTCGTCCCGGAATTGCGAGGCCAAAAATCTTCACTTCAAGAGACTTGGACCAAGAGACTTGGCAAGAGACCTGGATCGTGACTGAGCGGGTAACTTTGATCACCGGTGCCTCGGCGGGCATAGGCACGGAGCTGGCGCGTGTATTCGCCGCGAATGGACACCGCCTGGCATTGACGGCGCGGCGCGCGGACCGGCTCCAGGCGCTGGCCGCCGAACTCGCCGCCAGGGGCGGCAAGAAGCCCATTATCATCGTTTGCGACCTCCAGCAGCCGGATGCCGGCGACACCATCGCGGCGGCGCTCGCCGCCGAAGGCGTCGAGCTCGACAATCTCGTCAACAATGCCGGCTACGGCGTGTTCGGCGACGCCATCGAGTGCGATCGCGCCGATCAGGTCGGCATTGTCGACGTCAACGTGCGGGCATTGACGGATCTGTCGCTGCGCTTCGCCGACCAGCTGATCAGGAACAAGGGCGGCCTGCTCAATGTCGGATCGGTCGCGGGCTATCTGCCCGGTCCCGGCATGGCCGTCTATTACGCTTCCAAGGCCTATGTGATTTCCCTCACCGAGGCGCTGCGGGCAGAGCTCGCGCCGCGCGGCGTTCGTGTCACCGTGCTTTGCCCGGGTCCGGTGCCGACCGAATTCCAGGCGCGCGCCGGCGTTGGGTCCGGACACGATACGGCCCTGCTCAATGTTCCCGCCGCCGTTGTCGCACAAGAGGCCTATCGAGGCCTGATGGCCAATAAACGGGCAGTCCTGCCCGGTCTCGGCATCAAGATCGTGCCATTCGCGCTGAGGTTCTTTCCGCGCGGCTTCATCCTGTCGGCCACCAGCCGGTTCCAGCGGCAGCGGCACTGAACTCAGCGCGCGGCGCCCGTAGTGGCCCGGAGCTTGCTTCAGTTTGGGGGCGTGTGTGCGCAAACTCACACGATGTTAACCTTCGCTTAGCTATGCTGACAGCCTGAATCGATAGCACTCGCAGAGGCCATGTCGTTCCGGACGGACAGGTTTGGTGGCGCAGAGGTGGTGCCCTTCCCGAGAAGGACGCCGGGTGCGACCGCCTCCGCAACGAAGCGGCCAGTTCTCATCATCCTGCACCAGGAATGTTCGACACCCGGCCGCGTCGGCAACGCACTCCGCGCGCTTGGCCATCCCTTGGACATTCGCCGTCCCCGTTTCGGCGATCCCCTGCCCGAGACGCTCGATCAGCATGCCGGCGCCGTGGTCTTCGGCGGCCCGATGAGTGCGAATGATCCCGATGATTACATCCGCCGCGAGATCGACTGGATCGAAATTCCGCTGCGCGAGCAGCGGCCGTTCCTTGGCATCTGCCTGGGCGCGCAGATGCTCGCGATGCAGCTCGGGGCGCGCGTCGCGCCGCATGCGCAGGCGCTGACCCAGATCGGCTACTATCCGATCAGGCCGACCGCCGCGGGCCATGCCCTCTGCCCGCATTGGCCGGCGCAGGTTTATCATTGGCACCGCGAGGGATTCGAGCTGCCTGTCGGCGCCGAGCTGCTGGCAGAAGGCGATGATTTTCCCGTGCAGGCATTCCGCGCCGGCAATGCCTTCGGCGTCCAGTTCCACCCCGATGTGACCTACGCGATGATGCATCGCTGGACCACACGCGGCTATGACGGCTTCAGCGCGCCGGGAGCGCGGCAGCGGCACCACCATTTCGCCGATCGTGCCGTCTACGATGCCGCGGAGCGCGCCTGGCTTGACCATTTCATCGACGGCTGGCTGGCACGCCGGCCCGTGCTCGCGCAAGCCGCCGAGTGATCGCGCCTGCGCGCAGGTTCTTGGCGCAGGTTCTTGGCGCAAGTCTCTCCCTCTGCTCTGGATATGTTAGGCTTGTTGCCAACGAGCGCGCGAACGCGTGCCGGCAGACAAAGGGAGAGCGCCATGGCCTACGAGCACATTCTGTATGAGGTGAGCGACAAGATTGCGACCATCACGCTCAACCGCCCTGATCGCATGAATGCATGGACGCCGACCATGGAGCGCGACGTGCGTCATGCAATGGAGGCCTCGAGCGCCGACGACAATGTCCGCGTCATCGTGCTCACCGGCGCCGGCCGCGCCTTTTGCGCCGGCGCCGACATGGACGCGTTGAAAGGGCTCGATCCCGACGACGTCAGGCGCGCATCAAACCTGCCGCCTTTCGACATGAACCGCCGGCCGGACTGGCAGACGCGCTATGGCTATTATCCGTCGATCAAGAAACCGGTCATCGCCATGCTCAATGGTGCAACGGCTGGCATCGGCCTCGTGCACGCGCTCTATTGCGATCAGCGCTTTGCCGCCGACAACACCGTGTTCACCACGGCTTTCGCGCGCCGCGGCCTGATTGCCGAGCACGGCATCAGCTGGATGCTGCCGCGCATCGTCGGTCATGCCAATGCGATGGATCTGTTGCTCTCGGCCCGGCGCGTGGGAAGCGAGGAGGCGCTGCGGATCGGTCTGGTCAACCGGCTCTGCCCGCCCGAAAAGCTGCGCGAGGAGACCTATGCCTATGCGCGTGATCTCGCCGATTTCGTCTCGCCGAGCGCGATGGCCGTGATCAAGCGCCAGCTCTACGAGGTGCCGTTCCAGACGCTGGCCGAGGCGACGATCGAGGCCAATCGCGAGATGATGGTGGCGCTGGCCGGCAGCGATTTCCGGGAAGGCGTGGCGAGTTTTATGGAGAAGCGGCCGCCGCGGTTTACGGGGAGGTAGGGAGAGGCTGGGGGGAAGTCAGCCGTCGCCCTTCGGGCTATGGCGGGGCAGCCTTCGCTCACTTCGCTACGAGAGAGCAGGGCTGGCTTGCCAGCCGTAGGTCGCGAAGCGAGCGAAGGCTGGTGGAGCCAGGCGGGATCGAACCGCCGACCTCGTCATTGCGAACGACGCGCTCTCCCAGCTGAGCTATGGCCCCTTTGCTGGCCGCTCTGGTCAACGCGGCCGACAACCGGGCGCCATTTAAGTCCCCGCCAAGGTCAAGTCAAGGACGGGTGTAAGGCGGTTTTAGCTATCCCCGGCACGACTTCCCTTGTTTGGGCCTAACGGAACCGATATCTAGCAAAAGGCGTCAATCCCGACCGGAGCCAGAGTCTTCAAAAGCCAGAGTCTTCAAAATCATGCGTGCCGTTCTCGACATCGTCATCATCGTGCTCGACCTCTACGTCTGGCTGCTGATCGCCTCTGCGATCCTGTCCTGGCTGATCGCCTTCAACGTCGTGAACACCCGCAACCAGTTCGTGTCGGCGGTGGCGGAGTTCCTGTCCCGGATCCCCGAGCCGGTCCTGGCCCCGATTCGCAATTTCCTGCCCAGCCTCGGCGGCCTCGACATCTCGCCGATCATCCTGATCCTGATCATCATGTTCATCGAGCGGGTGATCCTGTACTACATCTACCCGAACGTGATCTGAGCGGGCTGGAGCGCCTTGGTCGCGAACGAGACCTTCAGGGAACCCTGGCGCTACTCGGCCACAGGAATCAGCATCGCGCTGCGGGTGACGCCGCGCGGCGGCCGCGACGACATCGACGGGATCGAGCAATTGGCCGACGGCCGCAGCGTGCTCAAGGTGCGGGTGCGTGCCATTGCCGATGGCGGCGAGGCCAACAAGGCTGTTCTGGTCCTGCTGGCCAAATCGCTTGGCGTGTCCAAGGCGAGCGTAAAGCTGCTATCCGGTGCCACCTCGCGGCTGAAGCAGGTCGCGGTCGACGGCGCTCCGGCGCGGCTCGGCGAAGCCCTGCGCCAGCTCGTCCAAGTCAAAGCGGCAGACGCCAAATCGACAGATTGAGGAACTGACATGACCGCCAAAATCATCGATGGAAAAGTCATTGCCGCCGAACTCCGTATGCGCGTGGCCGACGAGGTCGCAAGGGTCAAGCGCGAGCACAAACTGGTGCCCGGCCTTGCGGTGGTCCTGGTCGGCAACGACCCCGCCAGCGAGGTCTATGTCCGTTCCAAGCACACCCAGACGCAAGGCGCCGGCATGGCCTCGTTCGAGCACAAGCTGCCGGCCGACGTCTCGCAGGCAGACCTGCTGGCGCTGGTCGCAAAGCTCAACCGCGATCCGGCGGTGCACGGCATTCTGGTGCAGCTGCCGCTGCCGAAGGGGCTGAACACGGAAGCGGTCATCAACGCCATCGACCCCGCCAAGGACGTCGACGGCCTGCATCCGAGCAATGCCGGTCGGCTCGCCGGCGGCTTCGAGGCGCTGTCGCCCTGTACGCCGCTCGGCTGCATCATCCTGACCAAAAGCGTGCACGCCTCGCTGGAGGGCATGAACGCGATCGTCATCGGCCGCTCCAATCTGGTCGGCCCCCCGCTGGTGCAATTGCTGCTGAACGAGAACGCCACGGTGACGATCGCGCATTCGCGCTCGCGCGACCTGCCCGGGCTCGTGAAGAAGGCCGATCTCGTCTATGCCGCCGTCGGCAAGCCGGAGATGGTGCGCGGCGAGTGGCTGAAGCCGGGTGCGACCGTGATCGACGTCGGCATCAATCGCATCCCCAGGGAAGACGGCAAGACGCGCCTCGTCGGCGACGTCGCCTATCAGGAAGCGCTTGGGGTGGCCGGCGCCATCACGCCGGTGCCGGGTGGCGTCGGCCAGATGACGGTGGCCTGCCTGCTGGTGAACACGCTCCGCGCCGCCTGTGCGATCGCAGGGCTGCCGAAGCCGGCGGTGTAGTTGAGGGTCATTCCGGAGCTCGCAGAGCCGAACTATGGTGCGCAATTGCGCACCTGAGAATCTCGCGCCCCGACCTCTGGATTCCGGGTTCGCGCTGACGCGCGCTCCGGAATGACTGTAGGGATCAGCCCTTTTTCTTCTTCTCGCGATCCATGCCTTCGAGGATCAGCTTGTGTGCTTCCTCCGGGCCGCCCCAGCGCAGGATCTTCACCCATTTGCCCTTCTCGAGATCCTTGTAGTGCTCGAAGAAGTGCTGGATCTGCTGCAGCGTGATGTCGGGCAGGTCGGAGTACGATTTCACCTTGTCATAGCGCTGCGTGAGCTTCGACGACGGCACCGCCAGGATCTTTTCGTCGCCGCCGGCCTCGTCCTCCATGAACAGCACGCCGACCGGGCGCACACTCATGACGGCGCCCGGAATGATGGCGCGGGTGTTGATGATCAGCACGTCGCAGGGGTCGCCATCATCCGACAACGTGTGTGGAATGAAGCCGTAGTTACCGGGGTAACGCATCGGCGTGTAGAGGAAGCGGTCGACCACCAGCGTGCCGGCCTCCTTGTCCATCTCGTATTTGATCGGTTCGCCGCCCACGGGGACTTCGATAATGACGTTGACCTCATGAGGTACGTTCTTCCCGATCGAGACCGCATCGATACGCATTCAAGGCTCCGTTGTTGCCGAGGTAAAATCGCGCCCGGCAGCGATTTTGGCGCTGTCATACGCGGGCTTGGCCCGCTGATCCATCGCGTTTTTGTGAAATAATGAATCCCGAAGTCACCGGCGCAAAGGCAAACGGTATCGACGGAAGGAAAACGCTGCCGCTTCAGCTTTCAGCAGCTCAATTGGTCCAAGCGAAGGCAACCTTGTCGAGTGCCTTCGGCCCGAAACGCTCAGACGAGCGCGCCACCATGCGGCCGCCCAGCGCCCGGTAGAACTCGGTTGCCGGGTCGTTGTCCGACAGCGCCCACACCACCATGCTCTTCAACCCGCTCTGCACCAGGTCGCGGCGGGCGGCAGCGAACAGGCGACGGCCGAAGCCGAGGCCCTGGAATTCCGGTCGCAGATAGAGCTCGTAGATCTCGCCGTCGAAATGCAGGCTGCGGGCGCGGTTGCGGCCGTAATTGGCGTAGCCGGCGATCTTGTCGCCGAACACCAGCACGCTGACGCGGCTGCCCTTGCGGATCGCGCTATCCCACCATTGCGGACCGCGCCGGTTGATGAGCTTTTCCAGCTCGGCGCCGGGAATGATGCCCTGATAGGCCGAGCGCCAGGCTTCGTCATGAGTTGACGCCACCGCAGTTGCATCTGCAGCTTTGGCCGGCCGGACCTCGATCAGAGTTGTGCTCATGGAGGCAATCAAACCAAGTCGCCGCGCCGGCGGCAAGAGCTATCGTTAATTATCGGTTAACGTGTGGACTTTGTGCATCAGTTTCTCAATCATGTTGTACCGAAAAAAGACAGGACGCCAACTCCGAGGGCACTGGCGTGCCGTGTGTCGGTGCAAAACCCCTGTTGCGGCAACGAGCGGACGGCAATGGCAACGCAGAAAGTTCGCCCATGGTGATTCGTTCCTATTAGTGTGGCTGTCGCTGTTCGCGTTCGCCCTCGGCCATTGATGCGGCTCCTCACCACCATCGCGCTCCTGTCTCTGCTGGCCTTGCTGACTGCGCCGCCTCTGTGCGCTCAGGTCACGTTTGGCCCGTCGGGCGAGGAGGGCGAGCCGCTTCGCCGACAACAGTGGCGCGTGCCGTCGCCGGATACCGACATTGCCGCGCATGCCCTGCTGTTTCGTCCCGCCGGCGCAGGTCCGTTCCGGCTTGCGGTCATCGCGCACGCCTCGACGCAGAACGGATTGCGTCGTGCCCAAATGCCGCAGCCGGAATACAGGGCGCTTGCCGCCTATCTTGTCGCGCGCGGTTTTGCCGTGCTGGTGCCGGAGCGGCTCGGCCACGGCGCGACCGGCGGCCGCTATGTCGAGGACCAGGGCGGCTGCGACGAGGCCGATTATGCGCGTTCAGGCCGTGTCACGGCCGAGGAGATCCGGCTCGCGCTGGAGCATTTGCGAAAGCAGGACTTCATTCGCAAGGACGCCGCCATCGTGATCGGTCATTCCGCCGGCGGGTGGGGGGCGCTGGCGCTCGCCGATGCCGATCCGAAAGCGATCTCCGCGATCGCCGTGTTTGCGCCCGGGCGCGGCGGCCATGCCAATGATGAGCCGAACCGGATCTGCGCGCCCCATACGCTGCTTGCCGCCGCAGCGGAGTTCGGCAAGGCCGCGCGCATTCCCGTCACATGGCTCGTTGCCGCCAATGACAGCTATTTCGCGCCGGCGTTTTCGCAGAAACTCGTCGATGCCTTTCGCGGCAGTGGGGGCAAGGCCGAGTTTCGCTCGCTGCCGGCCGTCGGCAGCGAGGGCCATTGGATGATCGAAACCGAAGCCGGCGTGAAAGCCGCAAGCGGCGAGCTCGCGCGGGCGGTGAACCAGCGCGGGCCAATGGCCACCAAGAAATCATGGGATCATCGTTGATGCCAAGATGGCCCGACGATGACGTGATCCTGTTCGACGGCGTTTGCATCTTCTGCTCGCGCTGGGTCCGGTTCGTCGCCAAGCGTGACAGGGCGAAGCGGTTTCGGTTCGCGCCGATCCAGTCGGATTACGGCGCGAAGCTCGCGCGCACGTTCGGCATCGATCCCGGTGATCCCGATACCAACGCAGTCGTCCATGGCGGCGAGGTCTTCATGAAGTCAGATGCAGCGCTGACAGTGCTGTCGCAGCTTCCCGGCTGGGGCTGGGTGCGCGCGTTGTTCGCCGTGCCGAAATCGCTGCGCGATCTCGTCTACAGCCTTGTCGCGCGCAATCGCTATCGCATTTTTGGCAAGTATGATGCGTGCTTCGTACCGGATGCGGATTTGCGGGCGCGGGTGATCGAGTGAGTTGAGTTGGGCAACTCTCTCATCACCTCATTGCGAAGAGCTCTTGCGACGAAGCAATCCAGAATCCCTCCGCGGAAAGATTCTGGATTGCTTCCGCCTCCGCCGAGGGTTCGGCGGACAAGTCGCTGCTCGCAATGACGGCGTGTGCGGCTAGGGCTTGCCCAAAGCCGCCAGCACTTCCTTCGCCGCCCGCTCCCCGCTATCTCGCGCCCCATGCGCCGTCGTGAAGAACGTCGGCGACGTCGCTTCGCCCGCAAAGAACAGCCGTCCATCCACCGGTGCGGCCAGCACGGCACGGTCGCCTGCATGCCCCGGCAGCGCGTGCGAATACGAGCCTCGCGCAAAGGGATCGCGCGCCCAGCGCGACTCGTACAGCGGCTTCAGCTTGCGCCTGATATCGTTGCCGAGGAAGCCTGATATCTCGTCGATGCTGTGCGCGGCGATGGCGCCTTCGCCGGCGCCTTCCAGCGCACGGGCAAAGCTGCCGCCGAAAAAACCTTCGATACAGGGCTGGCCGAACGGGCGGATGTGATAGGTGCCCATCTCGGTGCGCATGGTGGCGCCGCGCAGATTGCCTTCCCTGGGAAAGGCTTCGGCGTCGTCGAGCGCCAGCGTCACCTTGTCGTCGACGCCGAGCGGCAGGCCGGCGGCTGCGCCGACCTTGGAGGGCAATGGCGGTGAAAAGCGGATCGTCTCGTCAGCGATCAGATTGGTCGGCACGGTGACGATCACTCTGTCCGCGGTCAGCGTGCCCTGCGATGTTTCGATGCGGATACGCTTGTCCGAATGATCGATCAGCGTGACCTTGCAGTTCAGCGCCACCGGACAGGGCGCGCCATAGGTCGCAACCAGTGCGCCATAGCCGCGACGGACGCGCCAGTTGAAATTGGTGTCCTCATAGGCGTCCCAGTCGAGCGTCGACATGTCCTTCAGCTCGCAGCCGTTGATGTAGGTCGAGATCGCGTCGATCATGGGATTCCAGCGATTGCCCGCCTCGAGGCTCCGGCTCGCGGGCTGGTCCTGGCCCTTTTGTGCGGCTTCCCACAGCCGCTCGTAAAACGCGTCCATGGCGCGCATGAAATCGTCGCGCTCGGCTTGCGGAAACGCATTACCATAGGCGCGCTCGCGCCAGGGCGGCAGGTCCTTGTTGAGCTCGAAACCGAGCTGCTGCGCGATTGCGACAAAGGAGTTCTTGTCGGCCGAATGCAGCCAGCCGCAGCCAACGTCGAACGTCACCTCGGGCGAGGCCTGCACCGTCCAGGCCCGGCCGCCGAGCCTGTCCCGCGCCTCCAGCACGATCACGGCGAGGCCGCGGCCCGCCAGCGCATGCGCCGCACCGAGGCCGGCGGCACCGGCGCCGATGATGGCGACGTCGACGGAGGAGGGGAAGGAAGTCATGGGCGGGCTCTAGCACGTTCGTGAAGAGTGCTGAAGTCGCCACACGCACAACTGTCATCGCCCGGCTTGACCGGGCGATCCAGTATTCCAGAGACGATCGTTGGTGAGCCGAGAAGCCCCGGTGTACTGGATGCCCCGGTCAAGCCGGGGCATGACAGTGAGTGTGTGCCGCGGCCTTACGCCACCGCTTCCTTGGCCTTTTCGGCGCGCTTGCGCTCGTTCGGGTCGAGGTGCTTCTTGCGCAGGCGGATCGACTTCGGGGTGACCTCGACGAGCTCGTCGTCCTCGATATAGGCGAGCGCCTTTTCCAGGGTCATGCGGATCGGCGGGGTCAGGCGCACGGCTTCGTCCTTCGAGGTCGTGCGGATGTTGGTGAGCTGCTTGCCCTTGAGCACGTTGATCTCGAGGTCGTTGTCGCGGGTGTGCTCGCCGACGATCATGCCGCGATAAACCTTCCAGCCCGGCTCGATCATCATCGGGCCGCGGTCTTCCAGCTTGAACATGGCGTAGGCCACCGCTTCGCCCTGGTCATTGGAGATCAGGACGCCGTTGCGGCGGCCCTGGATCTCGCCCTTGTACGGCGCATAGCCGTGGAACAGGCGGTTCATGATCGCGGTGCCGCGGGTGTCGGTGAGCAGTTCGCCCTGGTAGCCGATCAGGCCGCGGGTCGGCGCGTAGAACACCAGGCGCTGACGGTTGCCGCCCGAGGGCTTCATCTCGATCAGCTCGGATTTGCGCTCGCTCATCTTCTGCACGACGACGCCGGAATGCTCCTCGTCGACGTCGATGACGACCTCCTCGATCGGCTCCATGGTGGCGCCGGTCGCTTCGTCCTTCTGGTAGACGACGCGCGGACGCGACACCGAGAGCTCAAAACCCTCGCGGCGCATGGTTTCGATCAGGATCGCGAGCTGCAATTCGCCGCGGCCGGACACCTCCATCGCGTCCTTGTCAGCGGATTCGACCACGCGCAGCGCGACGTTGCCCTCGGCCTCGCGCAACAGACGGTCGCGGATCATGCGGCTGGTCACCTTGTCGCCTTCAGTGCCGGCGAGCGGGGAGTTGTTGACGATGAACGACATCGACACGGTCGGCGGGTCGATCGGCTGCGCCGGCAACGGCACCTCGACGCTCGGATCGCAGAAGGTGTCGGCGACGGTGCCCTTGGTCAGGCCCGCGATGGCGACGATGTCGCCGGCTTCGGCCTCGTCGAGCGGCGTGCGCTCGAGGCCACGGAAGGCCAGGATCTTGGTGATGCGCCCGGTCTCGACCAGCTTGCCCTCGGCGTTCAGCACCTTGACCTGCTGGTTCGGCTTGAGCACGCCGGAGGAGATGCGGCCCGTGATGATGCGGCCGAGATAGGGATTGGCCTCGAGGATCGTGCCGATCATGCGGAACGGACCTTCCTCGACCTTCGGCGGGGCGACGTGGCGCAGGATCAGGTCGAACAGCGGCTCCATGCCCTTGTCCTGCGGACCTTCGGGGCTATCCGCCATCCAGCCCTGCTTGGCCGACCCGTACAGGATCGGGAAGTCGAGCTGCTCCTCGCTGGCGTCGAGCGCCGCGAACAGGTCGAACACCTCGTTGATGACCTCGGTCGGGCGCGCGTCGGGGCGGTCGACCTTGTTGATGACGACGATCGGCTTGAGGCCGACCTTGAGCGCCTTGGACACCACGAATTTGGTCTGTGGCAGCGGGCCTTCGGCGGCGTCGACCAGCACCAGGGCGCCGTCCACCATGTTCAGGATGCGCTCGACCTCACCGCCGAAATCGGCGTGGCCGGGGGTGTCGACGATATTGATGCGGGTGTCTTTCCACTGCACCGAGGCAGCCTTGGCCAGGATGGTGATGCCGCGCTCGCGCTCCAGATCGTTGGAGTCCATGGCGCGATCGGTCACCTTCTGGTTTTCGCGGAACGTGCCGGACTGCTGCAGGAGTTTGTCGACCAGGGTCGTCTTGCCGTGGTCGACGTGGGCGATGATGGCGACGTTACGAAGGTTCATGAGTGAGCTTCTTTGCGGTCGAACAATGGGTTAAGCGCGATCTCGCCGGTCGGACCGGGACCTCTTCTCGAAACAACGCTGGAAGACTGGAAACAGGGCGCTTTGCGCCCAAAAAGGAAGCCCGGCCATATCGACCGGGCACCCTATGCGTTGCGGCGCAATATATGCAAAAACCGCCAAAAAACAATGCGTTCTTTGGGCCTTGGTTGACTGAATTTTGCCCGGGAATCTGCGGGGCTTAGCTCCCGTTCCGGGCTCGTGGGGCCTTTCGCCCCATGATGGCGGCCCAGATCAAGACGACGCCTCCGATGCCGATGACCAGTCCCAGAAAGACCAACGACGCGACGTCGGAGGGGATCTGGCCACCCTCGACCACCGACATTCCGCCGAACAGGAGCGCACAGAGACCCGGCAGCAGCATGAAGATCCCGGCGATCGCCATCAGCGCGGTCAAGCAGCCGCTGCGCTTTTCCGCTGGAGGAGGCGGCGGTCCCGGGGGCGGTGGTGGGTCGCTGATGCTCATGCCTGCATGACTCCTCCGGTCGCCTGCACAGCCAGCGCGGCGCGGATGCCGTCGATCTTGCCGTTGCGGTAGAACAGATTGTAGGTGTCGAACGGAATGATCGCCCCTTGCTCCGTGACGAAATGGATGCAGCTGCGCTTGACGTTGCCGACGCAGAAATTGAAGCGGTCGAGAAACTGCACGATGGTGACGCGGAAGACGTTCTCGTAGGAGAGGCCCTCCGGCACCTCGAAGCTTGGCAGGCAGCACAAGAGCTCGCAGACGCGGTCGGACGTATTGAGCGGCCCCGACGAGAGCGAGAACAGATCGACGAACTTCTCCCGCAGCACCGGATATTTCTCCGGGCTGATGGTGTTGGGCATCACCGCGACGAGCTGCTCCTGCGGGATCAGTGAGGTCAGCGGCAGCACCTTCTCGCCGCTGCGCAGGCCGTAGCCGATCGAGATGCTCTCGGGATTGCAGGGCAGCGGAATCATGTCCTTGTCGCCGAACACGCCGGTCTCGATCACGCGCTTGCGGATCTCCGACAGCATGATGCGGTCGGTGTTCTCAGCGAAATTCTCGTTGCGGCCGGCATCCTGCACCGGCTGCAGCGTGACGCCGCGCACGCATGTCCAGGTCAGTGCATGGCGGACGATGTCGCCGATCTCGGTATCGTTGACGCCGCGCTTGATGGTCGCGACCAGCGTGGTCGACACGCCGTAATGCTCGAGATTTTCCAGCGCCTGCTGGCGGATTTTTCGTAAATCCGCGCCGCGCAGGTTGATCAGCGCGTCGCGCTGCAGCGAATCGAACTGGAGATAGACCTCCAGCCCGCGCCGGTTCTCGGCCAGCCGCGCCACGAAATCCTTTTCGCGGGCGATGCGCAGGCCGTTGGTGTTGATCATGACGTGGCGGATCGGACGGGCGCGCACGGCGTCGAGGATCTCGAAGAAATCCGGATGCAGCGTCGGCTCCCCGCCGGAGATCTGAACGAGATCGGGCTCGCCCTCGCTTGCGACCAGCGCGTCCAGCATCCTCTCGACCTTCGCAAGCGGGGTGAATTTGGTACGCGCGGGCGAGGATTCGGCGAAGCATACCGGGCAGGTGAGATTGCAATGCTCGGTGATCTCGATCAGCGCCAGGCAGGAATGCTGTTCGTGGTCGCCGCACAGGCCGCAATCATAGGGGCAGCCGAATTCCGTGCGCTGCTGGAACTGCAGCGGCCGGTCGCCGGGCTTGATGAAATCCTTGCAAAGGCGCCAATACGCCGCATCCGTCGACACCAGCGTCGACTGGACGCCGTGCTCTCTGCAGCGCTTTTCGTACCAGACTTCGTTGCCGTGAATCTGGATCTTGGTCGGCACCAGCTTCAGGCAGGTCTCGCAAAGAGACTGGGTCTGGCCCCAGAAAATATAGGGACGCGACTTACGCAACGGCGCGTTCATGCACGGGTCTCGCTTTGGGCGCGGTGGCCAGCATGACGCTGGCGTAGAGCAGGATGGACAGCGACAGCAGGTGAAACAGGGTGAAGGGACCGATCAGCGTGCCGTAGGGCTTGAGGAATTCCCACAGGAAGCGTTGCGCTCCATAGTAGACAAGAACCAGGTAGAAACCATTGGTGATCACAACGGCGTTCTGGTTCACGACGGCCAGCACATAGATGAGGGCGAATACAGCCATTGCCGCGCTTTCGTACAGCTGCACGGGATGGCGCAGAATGCCGTCGCCGAAATCATGGGCCCAGGGAAGCGCCGTCGGTGTGCCGTAAGTGAAATCGTCGAGGCCCGCGAAGTAGCAGCCGAGCCGGCCGATCGCGATGCCGATCGCCAGCGGCAGCGCAAAACGGGCACCGGTTCGCGCGGTGATTCCTGCGGACCATTTGTAGAGCTCGATCGCCACGATGCCGCCGGCGATTGCGCCCTCGACCGAGCGCGCGATGCCGCTCTGCCCCGACAGCCACAGATTGGCGGAGCCGGACAGATAGGCGCCGAGACCCGCCCCGAACACCAGCGCAGCGACGTAGGGCATTTCGAAGGATTGCGCCGGAAACTGCAGACGCTGTCGCGACAGCCACCAGACGGCGGCGGCCGCCGCCAGCCACGCCAGGATGTCGAAGATGGTGTGAAGCAAAGCCCCGCTCATGCGGGAGATCTTAGCCCAGGTTCCGGCCGTGGGGGATAGCGCGCCCGCTCCTTCTCCCCCGCGGGCGAGGAGGATCGCTACCCCGCCTCCCGCTCCTCGGTCGGGTAGACGCCGCGCAGCACCTCCTCGAAGTGCATCTTCACGGCGTCGTTGCACAGGCAGGCGCGCAGCTTCAGGCCATCGCGGTTGCGGACCAGAATCGAGCCGCGCCGCGTGTCGAGCACGCCTTCGGCCCTGAACGATTGCAGCACGCGGCTCGCATAGCTGCGCCCGACCCCGAGCAGCGTCGCGAGCTGCTCATGCGTCAGCGGCACGCTGCTCTCGTCGCCGGTCCGCTCCATCGCCGCGAGAATCCATTTGGCGGTCCGTTGCTCGATCGAATGGATCGCATTGCAGGCGGTGGACTGGAAGATCTGCGCCAGCATGCAATCGGCATAGCGGGCAAAGATGTTGCGGAGCGAGGCCGAGCGCAGCTTGGCCGCTTCCAGCTTGGCGACGTGAATGCGCGCGAACGGCCCGCCGAATTTCACGCAGATCCGGGTGTAGGCCGGCAGGAAGCCCTCGCTGACGATGCCGCCCACCGCGCCTTCGCGGCCGACCAGGATGGTTTCGACGTCGCGGCCGTCCTCGTTGGGGACCAGAAAGGTCGCAAGCGCCGGTCCGCAGGGGAAGTGGACGACCTGGACATCGTCACCGGGATTGTAGAGCAAGTGGTTGGCTGCGGCGTTATCGACGGCCACGTGTGGTGCAAGCAGGGCATAGTCGGCCTGGCTCAAGCGTCGCAACAGATTGTTGGCCGGCCGGGTCTCGACCTCGATCGTCTTGGCGATGCGCGCATCCATCGTGAACTCCATCCTCCTCCCACCCTAACGAGTTCCGTCCACCGTTTGTGTGCACAAGTGGACAGACTGGAGAACGGCAATGTGGTGGGTTTCGTTCCGGGAACCCTCCGATGCGCTGCGCGCAGGCATCGTGTCGCGGCAGTCCTGATCCGAAACCCCCCCACTCAAGATGTGATCATGGCACCCCTAGTTCCCAATGGCGCAGGCTGGCCGGCCGACGTTTTGATCGTCGAAGACGACCCGATCATCGCGATCGATTTCGAGGACCGTCTGCTCGGGTTTGGCGTGACGGGGGTGCGGACTGTCGGATCGGTGGTCCAGGCGCTGGACGCCATTGCGAAGCGCGCGCCCGACTTCGCGCTGCTCGACGTCGAGCTGATCCGCGAGACCAGCTTTGCGATCGCCGAGCGGCTGCTCGCGCTGAAGATCCCGTTCGTCTTCGTCACCGGCTATGGCGCCGAGGCGCGCATTCCGCCCGAATGGGCGAGCCAGCCGCGGCTGCAGAAGCCGTGCTCGAGCGAGGCGCTGGAGGCGGTGCTAAAGCTGCGCGGCGCTAGCTAGCTCAACCGTGGCGCATCGATTCCCAATTCATCCGGCTTGAGCCATCAGGACGGCTTCGGATCGAGCGTGGTCGACCACAGCGCGACGTCGGCGCGGTCGCGCAAGGTCACCGTCATCTGGCCCGAGGCGCCGTCGATCTTGACGTGACCGAAGAACTGCATGCCGGCGGAGGGCGGCAGGTTCTGGCTGTCCTTGCCTGGCGCCTTGACGAAGCGCACCTCGGGTCCAAAGGTGTTGTCGAGCGTGTTCGGGCCGAACGTGCCGGCATGCAGCGGGCCCGACACGAATTCCCAGAACGGTTCGAACTCCTGGAATTGTGCCTTGTTCGGATCGTAATAATGCGCGGCGGCATAGTGCACGTCGGCGGTCAGCCACACCGTGTTGCTGATCGGCGCCATCTTGATGAAGCGCAGGATATCGGCGATTTCGAACTCGCGGCCGCGCACCGGGCCGTCGCCTTGCGCAAATGCTTCCGAGCCGCCTTTCGGCGTGTCCGATACGACGAGACTGAGCGGCATGTCGGAAGCGATCACTTTCCAGGTCGCGCGCGAATTCAGCAGGCCACGCTTGAGCCAGGCGATCTGGTCCGGACCGAGGAAATAGCTGGCGGGGCCGTACGCGGTTTCGAGATTGGGGCCGTTCGGGCCGCGATAGCTGCGCTCGTCGAGCATGAACACGTCGAGATGCGGGCCGTAGGAGATCTGGCGATAGACCCGGCCGGGCTCGTTGATGCTCTCGCGCAGCGGATACATCTCATGGAAGGCGCGTGCGCCGCGCGCGGCGAGCAGCGCGATGTCGCGCACCTTGTAGGCGGCCGGCAACTCCTTCGACAGCGACCAGTTGTTGGTCACCTCGTGGTCGTCCCACTGCACGAAGATCGGCACCTCGGCATTGAAGGCGCGGAGATTGTCGTCGGTGAGATTGTATTTGTGCGCGGCGCGAAACTCGTCCAGCGTCTCGGCGACCTTGGCCTTCTCGGGGATGGTGACGTTCTTCCAGATCTTGCCGTCTGCGAGCTTCACCTCGGATGCAATCGGGCCGTCGGCATAGATGGTGTCGCCGGAATGCAGGAAGAAGTCCGGCCGGTGCTTGCGCATCGTGGAGAAGGTGAACATGCCGCCGTCATCCGGATTGATGCCCCAGCCCTGGCCCGCGACGTCTCCGCCCCAGACGAAGCTGACGTCGCGGCGGTCGGCCGGCGCGGTGCGGAAGCGGCCGACGACCGGCTCGCCCTCGACGGCGCTGTGCGAGAGATCGCGGAAGCGGACGCGGTAGAAGATGTCCTGGCCGCCCGGCAGGTTCTCCAGCAGCATCTTTGCGGTGAAATCGCTCTCGGGGAGCGCGGCGATCGGCGGCAGCGCGCGGGCATCCTTGAACGTATCGGTCGTCGCCACCTCGACCAGCATCTGCGCGGGCCGGTCGGTGCGCGCCCACACCACGCCGCCGCTGGCGGTGACGTCGCCCGACTGGACGCCATGCGTGACCGCCGGCCGATCGGTCGCGCGCGACAGATAGGGCATCGCAATCGTGCCGAGCGCGCCGGCGCCGGTGGCGAGGAAGCGGCGGCGGGACAATCTGATGTTCATGAAGATGGCTCCGCGCTCGCAGAAGGGCACGTCATCCGGGTTCGCGCGTCGCGCGCTCCGGAATGACGGCGCAAGCTATATTGAGGCAATGTGACGCAGCAATAACGCGCGCACGGGCTTATGCACTGCCCGCGGCCCGGAACTGCGCGCTCGCGCGTTGCAGGTTCTGCGGCAGGCTGAACAGCACCGCCTTGCGGTCGGCGACGGCGGAGTGGAACTGGTCCAGCGCGATGTTGAAGGCGGTGAGCGAGCCCTCTTCGATCGCGCCATGATCGAAGCAGCGCAGCGTATCGCGCAGAATCTCGTCGGCCTCGGCCTGCATCTGGTCGAGCTCTTCGGTCGTCTCGCACTTGCGCGCTGTCGCGATCATGTCCAGCAGCCGCTCGCGCAGATGGCTGTTGGTGTCGCGCTCGTCCTTCTTCAGATAGCCCGCGAACCAGGCGCCGATCGAGCCCATGGCGGAGAGCGCCATCAGGCCCCACCAGATGTAATCGCTGTATTTGTCGAGGAAGGTCTTTTCCTCGCCGTCGACGAAGGCGGCCGCGCCGGGATGCACCGGGATCACCGCATCCTTGTCGGTGTCGGGCGTTTCGATCTTTGCCGCGAGCGGGAATTCCGTCACCAATTGCTGGCGCACGGCGAACAGCTGGCGCGTGAACGCCGCAATGGTGGTTTCGGACACGCCTTTGCGCGCCACGATGTGGTGGGCGAAGCTGATGGTCTTGACCTCGTCCTCCGGGCGAGCAGGCGAGCCGCCATAGGTGCCCGCGGGAATCTCGGACGCTTCGTAGATCGGATGGTTCTGCGCGATCGCGTCCGCCGAATCGATCGCGATGAAGTTGGGCGCGCCGAAATCCTTGATGGAGGCGGCGATCGCGTCCGCCGTGATCTTGCTGTTGACGGGACCGGCCGCGAGATAAACGTCGGCCCTCTGGGCCTTGATGGCCTCGGCGGCCTCGTTGGCGGGGAATTGCACGATCTCGACCTTGGCGGGATCAACGTTGTATTGCTGCAGGATCACCTTGAGCAGATTCACATTGGCCTGGGTGCGGCCGACCACGCCGACGCGATGGCCGGCGAGCTGCGAGATCTTGGTGATCTTCGGGCCCCGCTTCTTGCCCTTGCCCGGGACGGACCACAGCACCACGACGTTCTTGCGCAGGGTCGCGACCGCTTGCGCGTTCTTGGGAACGTCGACGTCGCCCCGCACGATGGCGAGATCGACCTTGCCCTCGGCGAGCGCCTCCGCGCTGGCGGTGGCCCCATCGGTCTGGATCGGCCGCAACCGCACCTGGCCCTTGCTCTGCGTGAAGGCCTGCGTCAGCGCCTGCACGACCTTGACGTCATCGCTGTTGGCCGGACCGACCGCGATCTTCAGCGTCACCGGCCGCATCGCGAAGTAATAGCCACCGGCGAGCGCGCCGACGATTGCCAGCACGAAGGCAAGGGACACCAGCGCCGTCTTCCGCGCCGCGGATCGCGGCGAAGGCGGAGGGGGCGCTTCGGCCAGGTCCAATCCCCCGGTCATCGTTCTCCCAAACAGGCGCTTCAGGCTCAGTTTCATCTTGGCCGGCGATTTACGCCTGCAATTGTAGCAAATTTCTTGTCCGGCGGGGTTACATCTCCGTCATGGTTAGCGGATGGCGGGAATCCCGTATGAACCCGGGCCTTTGCACGGTGTTAGGGTAAAGTTCCCCTGAAGGACGGAGGCGGCCATGGCAGAACGGCTCTCGGCGGAGGCGCGCAGGCAGGCGCTCGGCGGACTACCTGGCTGGAGCGAGGTTCAGGGCCGGGACGCCATCGGGAAGACCTTTATCTTCAAGGATTTCAACGAGGCGTTCGGCTTCATGAGCCGCGTCGCGCTGGCCGCCGAGAAGATGGATCACCACCCCGAATGGCGCAACGTCTACAAGACCGTGGAGGTGGTGCTGTCGACCCACGACGCCGGCGGGGGCACGGCGCTCGACGTCGCGCTGGCCAAGACGATGAACGCGATCGCCGGCTGAGGCCGGCCGGCGTCTTGCAGGGATCGGCCACATCCCCATCTTGTGATCAGCCCGGGATCGGTGATCCGCCCGCGCTGAACGGGGAGTTTGTCGAACATGGCTGGCGAACACAGCGTCGGTTTCGAGCCGGCTGATCGGCTCGCGGAAGATCGCGAGAGCGTGCGCCGCCGCTTCTGGCGCAAGCTGAAGCGCGTCGCCGCGCATCTGCCATTCGCCGAAGATCTGCTGGCCGCTTATTACTGCGCATTCGACCGGCAGACCCCGCGCCATGTCCAGGCCGCGCTGCTGGGCGCGATCGCCTATTTCATCCTGCCATTCGACTTCGTCGCCGACGTGATGCCGATCCTCGGCTTCGCCGACGACGCGGCCGTGCTCGCCACCGCCATTCGCATGGTCGCCGGTCACATCACGAATGAGCACCGCGAAGCCGCCCGCGCCGTGCTGAAGCGTGGGGTGGATGAGATGGAAGAAGAAGCGGCGTAGCAGGCGGTCCCAACCGCACCCATCGCTGTCGTGCCCCCGACCTGGGCATCCAGTACGCCGCGGCCTCTCGGTCCAATCACTGCACTCTCTGGAATACTGGATCGCCCGGTCGAAGCCGGGCGATGACAGTTGAGTGTGTCAAGCCGTCTCGCGATTGCACGCAGCCTCACGGATGCAGGATCACCTTGCCCATAGCCTGGCGTCCCGCCAGAACCTTCAACGCATCCGCGGTCTGCGCCAGCGGGAAGGTACGATCGACATGCGACGAAATCTTTCCTTCCGCGGTCCACTTCACGAGCTTCTCGAGATTGGCGCGGTTCTTGGCCGGGTTGAGCCGGGTCCAGGCGCCCCAGAACACACCGCGGATGTCGCAGCCCTTTAGCAGCGCGAGGTTCAGCGGCATCTTCGGAATGTCGCCGGCGGCAAAGCCGATGACGAGGAAGCGGCCTTCCCAGGCGATCGAGCGCAGCGCCGCTTCCGCGTAAGCACCACCGACGGGATCGAAGATGATGTCGACGCCCTTGCCGCCGGTGAGCTTGCGCAGACCTTCCTTCAGGTCTTCCTTGGCGTAGTTCAGCGTCAGCTCGGCGCCATGGGCTTTGGCGAATTCGAGCTTCTCGTCCGACGAGGCGCAGGCGATCACCTTCAACCCCATCAGCTTGCCGAGCTCGCACGCGGCGAGGCCCGTGCCGCCGGCCGCACCCAGCACCGCGAGCGTCTCGCCCGGTTTCGGGCTGGCGCGATCCTCTAGCGCATGCAGCGCGGTGCCGTAGATGATGATGATGCCGGCCGCGCGGTCGTAATCGAGATTGTCGGGAATCTTCACGATCGAGGCTGCCGGCAGCGCGATCTTCTCGCGCGCACCGTTATGTCCGCAGGACGCGACGACGCGGTCGCCGACCTTCAGATCGGTCACGCCGGGGCCGATGCTCTCGATCACGCCCGCGACTTCCGCGGCCGGCGAGAACGGAAACGGCGGCTTGATCTGGTATTTGCCCTGAATCATCAGGATGTCGAAGAAGTTCAGCGCCGCGGCCTTGATCGCGATCACCGCTTCGCCCGGACCCGCCACCGGATCCGGCACGTCGGCGAGCACGAGATCATCGGGCTGGCAATATTGCGAACAGAGGATGGCTTTCATGAAGGCACCTGGGCGTTTCGGGTGAATTATAGTTGGGTCGTTTCTGCCGGATTTAGTAACAGGCGACAATCGGGATTCTTTGCTGGCCGTTCTGTTCGGCCTATCCTCACGTCATTGCGAGCGCAGCGAAGCAATCCAGAGTCCGTCCTGCGGAAATAGTCTGGGCGGCTTCCTCGCTTCGCTTCTCGCAATGACCATCTCCGCGGAGATAAGGATTCAAACGATGTTTGAAACAAGCCTGCTCAGGGACAAGCGCATCCTCGTCACCGGCGGCGGCTCGGGCCTGGGGGCCGCGATGGGACGCCGTTTTCTAAACCTCGGCGCCGAGCTCGTGATCTGCGGCCGCAAGCGCGACCGGTTGGAAGCAACGGCGGCGGAGATGCGCGAACAGAGCGGCGGCAAGGTCACGACGATGGCGTGCGACATCCGCGACGGTGCCGCGGTCGACGACATGATGGATCGGATCTGGCGTGAGGCGCCGCTCGATATCCTCGTCAACAACGCTGCCGCGACTTTCATCGCACAGAGCGAGCACCTCTCGTTCCGCGCCGCGGATGCGATCCTGGCCCCGACGCTGCACGGCGCGATGTATTGCACGCTTGCCGCCGGCAGGCGCTGGATCGAGAACAAGCATGGCGGCGTCGTGCTCTCGATCCTCTCGACATCCACCATCACCGGCCGCGCCTTCACCGTGCCGTCGGCGATGGCGAAATCGGCGCTGCTGGCGATGACCAAAAGTCTCGCCGTGGAATGGGGGCCGAAGGGCATCCGCACCGTCGCCATCGCGCCGGGTCCGTTCCCGACCGCGGGAGCGTCGGGGCAGCTCCGCCCCCAAGGCCGTGACGAAGGCTGGACCGCGCGCAATCCCCTCGGCCGGACCGGAGCGCACAGCGAGCTGGCCGACCTCGCCGGCTTCCTGGTCTCGGATCGCGCCGGCTACATCAATGGCGAGATGGTCGTCATCGACGGTGGCGCGCATTTGCGCAGTTCCGGCGCCGAGGATCTGCTCGGCTGGACCGAGGCGCAATGGGCCGCCCAGCGTGCCGCGCGATCCAAGGTCTAGTCGGCAACGATACCGCTAACTGCCTTCCCAAATTGGACTTTCCCGGCTATCCCTGCCCGGGGACAAAGCGCGGCCGGGCCATCTTCCAGTCACAATATTGAGGGAACCACTCCAGCATGTGGCGGGGGCTGATTTTAGCTTTGATGACTGGTGTGGCGGCCGGGGGAATCGCCGTTTCTGCGCGGGCGCAGACGGCGCAACCGGCGCCCAAATCCAATCCAAAGGAGTCTGCATCGAAACCGGCTGCGCCGACACCTCATACGACTGCGAAGCCGGCGGCAAAGCCGGAGAGCAAACCGGCGGGCCCCGCCGCGGCAGTTGCAGGCGGCGCGGAGCCGACCCTGATCGGTCAGTTCGGCACCTGGGGCGCCTATTCGGCGACGCCCAACGGCAAGAAGGTCTGCTTCGCGCTGGCCAAGCCGTCGTCGTCGAAGACCAATCCGCCGAACCGGCCTCGCGATCCCGCCTATGCCTTCGTCTCGACCCGGCCGGCCGAGAAGGTGAACAACGAGGTCTCGGTGATGATCGGCTACGCGCTGAAGCCGGGCTCGGAATCCTCCATCGAGGTCGGCGGTGCCTCCTTCGCGATGTACACGCAAGGCGACGGGCTCTGGATCAAGAACGCGGCCGAGGAGGAGCGGATGGTCGAAGCCATGCGCAAATCCGCCGATCTCGTGGTCAAGGGCGTCTCGGCCAAGGGCACGGAGACGACCGACACGTTTTCGCTGAAGGGCCTCGCCCAGGCGCTGGACAAGATCGCCCAGGACTGCAGGCGGTAACGCCTAGTCGTTAAGGCTGAGGGCCATGAGGTCGCAATCGGCGCTTCCGATTGCTATATAAGGCCGGTTCCAGATTTCTTCCGTCATTCCGGGCGATGCGCAGCATCGAACCCGGAGTCTCGAGGTTCCGGGTTCAGCTCTTCGAGCTGCCCCGGAACGACCACAGCAATTAGGCCGATAGATGCACCCCACGACCGAGCCGCACAACGCAACATTGGTGGAGAAGACTCCCCTCGAAACCTATGTGCCGCCGGCAAAGCCGTCGCTGATCGGCCTGTCGCGCAGCGAGCTCGCCGATCGTCTCGGCGAGATCGGCGTCGCGCCGGCGCAGCGCAAGATGCGGGTGCAGCAGCTGTGGCACTGGCTCTATTTCCGCGGCGCCCAGAGCTTCGACGACATGACCTCGATCTCGAAGGGCATCCGCGCCGATCTCGCCCAGAATTTCACGGTCGACCGTCCCGAAGTCGTGGCCGAGCAAATCTCCAATGACGGCACCCGCAAATGGCTGCTGCGGCTGCCGAGCGGCGACAACGTGGAGAAGGCGCATGAAGTCGAGTGCGTCTACATCCCCGAGACCGATCGCGGCACGCTCTGCGTCTCCTCGCAGGTCGGCTGCACGCTGAACTGCGCCTTCTGCCACACCGGCACGCAACGTCTGGTGCGCAACCTCACCGCCGGCGAGATCGTCGGCCAGGTCATGGTCGCGCGCGATCGCCTCAACGACTGGGCCGATCGCGAGGATGGTACGCGCCGCGTCACCAACATCGTGATGATGGGCATGGGCGAGCCGCTCTACAATTTCGACGCGGTGCGCGACGCGCTCTTGATCGTCGGCGACAATGAAGGCATCGGCATCTCCCGCCGCCGCATCACGCTGTCGACCTCGGGCGTGGTGCCAAACATCGTCCGCGCCGGCGACGAGATCGGCGTCATGCTTGCGATCTCGCTGCATGCGGTGCGCGACGAGCTGCGCAACGAGCTGGTGCCGCTCAACCGCAAATATCCGATCAAGGAGCTGCTGCAGGCCTGCCGCGACTATCCCGGCGCCTCGAACGCGCGCCGCATCACCTTCGAATATGTGATGCTCAAGGGCGTCAACGATTCGCTCGACGATGCAAAACTGCTGGTGAAGATGCTCAAGGGTATTCCCGCCAAGATCAACCTGATCCCGTTCAATCCCTGGCCCGGCACCGCCTATGAATGCTCGGACTGGGACCAGATCGAGAAATTCTCCGAATACATCTTCAATGCCGGCTATTCCTCGCCGGTGCGCACCCCGCGCGGCCGCGACATCCTCGCCGCCTGCGGCCAGCTCAAGTCGGAGACCGAAAAGCTCTCGGCGCGCGAACGCCAGGCGCTGCGCGCCATGGCGATGACGGATTAAGGATGACAACGTCCTCGATGCTCGTCATGGCCGGGCTTGACCCGGCCATCTGCGTCTGTGGACTGTCATTCCGGGACGCGCGAAGCGCGAACCCGGAATCTCGAGATTCCGGGTTCCGTGCTGCGCACCGCCCCGGAATGACAGTGATCATCATCAGATCCCTCAGATGTCCCTGATCGGCCGCCTCATCGTCATCTTCGTCGGCTTTCTTGCCGCCTGCTTCGTCGGCGGCATGATCGTCGTCGTCGCGCTGCTGTTTCCGGAGTTTTCCGATCTCGGTGCCGGTCCGGTCGATCAGGGCACGATCGACATCCTGCTCGGCTTCGGCTTCATCTTCGTCTCGGGTTTTGCGCTGGTGCCGGCGGCGGTGATTGTCGCGATCACCGAGGCGCTCTACATCCGCAGCGCGCTGGCCTATGCCGTCGGTGGCGGCCTCGTCGGGCTGGCCTGCTATCTCGGCCTCGTCCCGTTCCACTCCGACACGTTGCAGTTCGAAGGCATCGTCCGGCGTCACCTGGAGATCATGACCGGCGCGGGCATCGTTGCCGGCGTCGTCTACTGGCTGATCGCCGGCCGTAACGCCGGCGCCTGGCGGATTCCGCCGCGCCCAGGCAAGCCGCCTCCGCCGCTGCCGTCGAATTCACGGCCGGATGCGCGGTGAGTTTCTTACCGTCCCCTGGAGGGGGAGGGTCGATCGCGCATAGCGCGAGCGGGGTGGGGTGCCAGACTATCCGCGATAGCGGTGCGCGTGGCTTCACCCCACCTCGGTTCGCATTTCGCTTCGCTACATGCGAACCGATCCTCCCCCTCCAGGGGAGGATGGGCACCGCCGGTTGGGGTTTCCATCCCGTTTCCACTCCGCTAAACCGCGCGCCATGAACCGGACTGGACTCTTCATCGCCCTGGCGTTGTGGCTCGTGATCGGCGTCGTTTTTGGCCTCTATCCCGAGCTCGATCTCAAGCTCGCGTCGCTGTTCTTCGACCCCGAGACGAAGACGTTTCCGCTCAAGCTGAACGACTGGGCGGGCTTTGCGCGTGATGCCGCGATGTGGGTCGCCTGGGCCTTCGTGCTGCCGTCGCTCGTGGCGCTGGTGGTCAAGATGATCAGGCCGGACCGGCCGCTGATGGTGTCGGGACGCGCGATCGTGTTCCTGCTGGCCACGATCATCCTGTCGGCCGGCATCCTGACCAATCTCACCTTCAAGACCTATTGGGGCCGGCCGCGTCCGGTGGTGGTGACCGAGTTCGCCGGCGACCAGCAGTTCGTGCCGTGGTGGGATCCGCGCGGCGGCTGCGCGCGCAACTGCTCGTTCTTCTCGGGCGAGGGCGCGACCGCGTTCTGGACGCTGGCGCCGGCCGCGCTGGCGCCGCCGGCATGGCGGCCGCTCGCCTATGCCGCAGCCGTGATTTTTGGGGCCGTCACCAGCGGGCTGCGCATGGCCTTCGGCGGGCACTTCTTCACCGACGTCTCGATCGCCGGCCTCGTGACTTTCGTCGTGATCTGGTTCGCCTACGCAGCTATTTACCGCTGGCCGCGGACGCGGTTTTCGGACGAGGCGGTCGATGCCGCCTTGACCCGGCTGAACATGCCCGCCTACCGGCTCCGCCAGCGCCTGTTCGGCCGCAAGACCAGCCCCGAGCCGTCGGTTTAAGCCATTAAATGCGTGCCGACGCTCGCGAAATTTGATATTCGCGCGGTCAAGTTCGCAACCATCATCAGCCCCTTGAGACCCGATTGGAAGCCCCATGACCACGATCCTGAAAAGCCTGCCCAAGGGTGAGAAAGTCGGCATCGCTTTTTCGGGCGGCCTCGATACCTCTGCCGCGCTGCTCTGGATGAAGCAGAAGGGCGCGCGCTGCTACGCCTACACCGCCAATCTCGGCCAGCCCGACGAGGCCGACTACAACGAGATCCCGCGCAAGGCGATGGAGTTCGGCGCCGAGAAGGCGCGCCTCGTCGATTGCCGCCCCCAGCTGGTCCATGAAGGCATCGCCGCGATCCAGTCCGGCGCCTTCCATATCTCGACCGGTGGCATCACCTATTTCAACACCACGCCGCTCGGGCGCGCCGTCACCGGCACGATGCTGGTCGCGGCGATGAAGGAAGACGGCGTCAACATCTGGGGCGACGGCTCGACCTTCAAGGGCAACGATATCGAGCGCTTCTACCGCTACGGCCTGCTCACCAATCCCGGCCTGAAGATCTACAAGCCCTGGCTCGACCAGCAGTTCATCGACGAGCTCGGCGGCCGCGCCGAGATGTCGGCGTTCATGACGGCGCAAGGCTTCGCCTACAAGATGAGCGCCGAGAAGGCCTACTCGACCGACAGCAATCTGCTCGGCGCCACCCACGAAGCCAAGGATCTCGAGAGCCTCGACAGCGGCATCAAGATCGTCAATCCGATCATGGGCGTGCCGTTCTGGCGCGACGATTGCGCGGTGAAGGCAGAGAAGGTCGTGGTGCGTTTCGAGGAAGGACAGCCGACCGCGCTGAACGGCCAGACCTTCTCCGATCCCGTCGCGCTGTTCCTCGAAGCCAACGCGATCGGCGGCCGGCATGGTCTCGGCATGAGCGACCAGATCGAGAACCGCATCATCGAGGCCAAGAGCCGCGGCATCTACGAGGCGCCGGGCATGGCGCTGCTGCACATCGCCTATGAACGTCTCGTTACGGGCATCCACAACGAGGACACCATCGAGCAGTACCGCATCAGCGGCATGCGCCTGGGACGCCTGCTCTATCAGGGCCGTTGGTTCGACTCGCAGGCCCTGATGCTGCGCGAAACCGCACAGCGCTGGGTCGCGCGCGCTGTCACCGGCGAGGTGACGCTGGAGCTGCGCCGCGGCAACGACTATTCGATCCTCGACACCGAGAGCCCGAACCTGACCTATGCGCCGGAGCGGCTCAGCATGGAGAAGGTCGAGGACGCCGCGTTCACGCCGGCCGACCGCATCGGCCAGCTCACCATGCGCAACCTCGACATCGCCGACACCCGCACCAAGCTCGGTCTCTATTCAAAGACAGGTTTGCTGTCGGGCAGCGAAGGCTCGCAGATCTTCCGGCTCGAGAGCGACAAGGGCTAACCACCCTGCGACGGTGCGATGTGCCGCAACGTCGTGCGTAACAACCAAAACAAGAATGGCCGGGATCGCTCCCGGCCATTTGCGTTTGTGCGTGCTGTTACCGCGGCGGCGCGGTGCCGGGCGGTGGCGGCGGCAGCGAGGCCTGGCCGCCGTTGAGCAGCGGCGTGATGCGGCGGATCGTGACGCGCCGGTTGATCCGGCTCGGCCCCTGCGTCTGCTCCTTCAGGTACTGCTCGCCGTAGCCCTGCGACGTCAGGTTTTCCGCGGGCACATTGAACTGCTGCGTCAGCAATTCGGCCGCGGACTGCGCACGGCGGTCCGACAGCGACAGATTGTCGACCTCGTTGCCGACCGCGTCGGTGTGTCCCTCGATCAGGAACACCTCGCGCGGGTTGCGCTGGATCGCCTGGTTGAGGCCGTCGGCGATCACCTGCAGCCGGGCCGCCTGGTCCGGCGGGATGGTCCACGATCCCGTCTCGAAGTTGATCGTGTTGACGTCGATGCTCGGCATCTGCATGCGAACATTGGGGCTGTAGCGAATCTCGTCGAGCGAGTAGCGCCGATCGATCCGCTGCACCGGCGGTGCCCGCATCGTCTCGTAGATCACGTCCGGCGACGCCTCCTCGGCGTCGACGATGTAGCGATCATAGGGAATGTTCACGACCGGCGGCGGCACGTCGACATAGAAGCCGCCGACCGACCGCGGATCGCGGTAGCTGTTGTCGATGATGACGATCTCGCGCCCGCCGGGGTCCCTGCGGATTCGTCGCAGCAGCGAGCCGTCCGGGCCGACCACGGTGATCACCTCGCTGCCGTCGGGACGGATCACGACGGTGCGGGTTTCGCCGCCGACGGTGTCGGTGCGGATGTCGCGGGCACCGTAGCGGAAGCGATAGAGATCGTTGCCGCGGACGTAGGCCTGTCCGCCGGGATCGCGGATGATGATGCGGTCCGGCTCGGTGTAGACGGTGCGGCCACCCTCAACGATCTCGCGCCGCTGGTTGTGCATATCGGCGATGGTCGCGCCGATCACGGCGCCGGCCACGACGCCCGCGCCGATCGCGAGCGGCGTCAGGTCACGCTGCGGCGGACGGGGCGGAGGCGGCAAGGGTGCTGCGACCGTCGGCGCGGCGCGGAAGGCCGGTGCCACCGTCGGCGGTCTGTATTGTGCCCGGTCGGGCGGCGGCGCTGCGGCCGCAGAGCCGGGGACGACCGTCGGAGCTGCAGCGCCGGCGGGAGGTGCCGGCGGCCGCGGCGGAGCGCCAGCTTGCGGTGACGCGGGCGGAGTTCCTGCGGCGGGCCCGCCAGCAGGAGGTGTTCCGCCCTGCCGTCCCGGTGCGGGTGTCGCGGTGCCGCCTGGAGCGGGCGTCGCCGTCGGAGCCGGCGTGGCTGTCGGGGCTGGTGTTGCGCCGGCCGGGCCCGGGCGTCCGGACGGCGGGGGCGGAGCGCCGGCGCCTGGTGCCGGCGTGGCGGTCGGAGCGGGCGCGGCACCCGGGGCCGGCGATCCTGCAGCCGGAGGCGCGCCGGGACGTCCCGGCGGCGGCGCGCCGGGCGTGCTCCCCGGTGCGGGTGTCGCGGTCGGGGCAGGCGTGGTGGTCGGCGCAGGCGCTCCCGGTCGCGCCGCCGGCGCGGCGGCCGAAGGGGAAGGAGACGGCGTTGCCGTGGGCGCTGGCGCGGGGCGTGCGGACGGAGCCGCTGCGGGGGCGGTGGAGGCGGAGGTGTTGGAGTCGGGCGAGCCGCTGGCGGCGGGGGCGTGGACGGGGTGTGCTGCTGCGGCGCCGCGGCGGGCGGCGGTGTCGGCGCCGGCCGGGCTGCAGGCGGCGCAGGAGGCGGCGGTGTCGGTGACGGCCGAGCTGCAGGGGGCGCCGGAGGCGGCGGTGTCGGGGCATGCTGCTGCGGAGCCGCAGCCGGCGGCGGCGAAGGCTGCTTCGGCGCGGCAGGCGGCGGGGGTGGCGGCGGCGGTGCCGGACGAGCTGCAGGTGGTGGCGGAGGCGGTGGCGGCGCTGCCGGCCGCGGCGGTGCGGCTGCCGGCGGGGGCGCGGCGGGCGGATGAGGCGGTGCAGCCGCGGGCGGCGGTGCGGTCGGGCGCGCGGGTGCGGCCGGCGGAGCGGCAGCGGGTCCCTTCGGCGGCTGCTTCGGTTTTCCGTCAGGGCCAGTCTCTTGTGGCTGGGCCTGCGCGACCACGAGCGGCGGCGCACCTTGCGCATGCGATGCGGTGTTTACGAATTGCATCGCGGTCAGAGCCGTCGTCGCGAGCAGCACGAAACGAAGATGGGTCATGATGGTGAACTTCCCCGGAAGGTTCTTTGACGAAGTGTTGGGATGAACGGCTATGCGTTAGGCCGGATTGTGGCGGGCGAAGCGATCGCGGCCCGATTTATTTCTGCACGGAAATCGACTCACTATGATGACGTTCATTGCGCATTCAGACGTGGGTTGCAATCGCCTCACATGTGATGCGCCGCCTCATTTGTGATTGCGCGGCGGCATCGCATCCGTCGCAGGATTGGGCGTCAGCGGACCGTTTGGCCCGCGCGACGGAATCTCGTCAGGCCTGCGGCCCGGCAGTTCGTCGGGCCGCGGTGCTTCGCCGGGCTCGTGTACCGGCGGCGTGATTTCAGGCTGCGGATTGCCGGGCGGAATTCCCGGCGGCGGCTCGGTCGGAGTACCTGGCGTCGAGGGCGGAATCTCGGGCGGTTCGATCGGCATCAGCATCATCGGGATCATTGTCCAGAGAACGATAACGACGATGCCGTGCCGATGTTCCGTTTCGCATCGTTTCGAAGCGTGCCCTACTCTGGCAGGTGGCAGACGGCCTCGATGTTGTGACCGTCAGGGTCGAGCACGAAGGCGCCGTAATAGTTCGGGTGATAATGCGGGCGGATGCCGGGCGGGCCATTGTCGCGTCCGCCGGCTGCGATCGCCGCCTTGTAGAAGGCGTCGACGGTGGCGCGGTCGCTGGCTGCGATCGCGATATGCACCGGCTTGTTCATGGCACCTTCCGCACCAAACCAGAAGTCCGGCTTGCCGTCGGCGCCAAAGCCTGCAGCGGACGCGTGGCCGGTCTGCTCCGCCGTGACTTCCATGATCAGGCCATAGCCGAGCGGCGCCAGCGCCTTGGCGTAGAACGCCTTCGCGCGTTCATAGTCGGAGACAGAAAAGCCCAAATGATCGATCATCGCTAGCCTCCGTTGTTGCTCCCGTCAGCGCGACAGGAACGTGTTGCTTCGCGTCTTGCGCAGGATCGCATAACCGCGTGCGACCATGTCGGCGATACAATCCTGCTGCCATTCGTTTTGTGACAGGTGCTCGATCACCACCGCGCGCGGCCACAGCGTTTGCGGCGCCTCGCGGAAGAAGCCGATCAGCACGCGATCCTCGAAACCTTCGACGTCGATCTTGAGCGAATCGACGCGTCCGACGCCGGCCTCCTCGAGGATGCGCGTCAGTCGCAGCGACGGCACCTTGATCGCCTCAGTGCTGGCCGTGCCGGTGACGACGTGGGTGGCGCCGAGATTGCCGCCGCCGCTCTCGATCATCAGCTCGCCGTCGCTGTCGCCGGCGGCCGCCTGCACCAGGCGGACCTGCGCAGCTTTCGACGCGGCGTGGTTGAAGGACAGCCGTCCGAACGTCAGCGGATGCGGCTCGATCGCGACCACCTTGCCGGTGCTGCCGACCTGTCGCGCCATCACCAGCGCAAACGTGCCGACATTGGCGCCGACGTCGACGAACACGCCGCCCGCGGGCGTGTGCTGGCGCAGGAAATCGAGCTCGTCGAGATTGTAATCGGGATTGAACAGCGCGCCGCGCTCGGTCGCGCTGCCCTGGTGATAGAGCCGGAACGAGGCGCCCTGGTATTGCACATCGACAGGGCCGCTACGCAGCAGGTTCACCAGCCGCGACATCCACGGACGGAATGCGCCGCGCTTCAGCCCGGATTGGCTCGCGAGGCGAATGATCGCGGCCTGCGCCGCGTTTGGCGCAAACGCGCCGAACGGCGCGGACGAAGGGGCGTTGTCGGTCGTCAAGCAGGCGGTCCTCGTTGCAGACGGCGCATGCATAGCCGGTTTTGCCGAGGACTCCAACGCTCCATCACCGATGTCGTCCGGGATCGGCGCGCGCTTAGGGCGCGCTTGTTCGGGACGACGGAGAAAAACCTCACGCCGCCTTCTTCGCCGCCTTCCGCTGCCGCAGAAATCGCCCGAGCAGCCGGCGCTTGCCCTTGCGCGGGATCAGGTCGATGTCGCTGACGAGCTTGGCGCCGCCCTTGCGCCGCTCCAGCACGATCTTTCGGCTATGGAAGGCCTCGAGCTCGGCACGGTGCGCAACGCTGACAATGGTCGCCTTCGGCAGCGCGTCGGTGACCATCTTCATCATCTTGTCCTGGCTCTTCTCGTCGAGCGCCGAGGTCGCTTCATCCAGCACGACGATGTCGGGGTTGTGCAGCAAAAGCCGCGCGAAGGCGAGGCGCTGCTTCTCGCCGCCGGACAGGGTCTGGTCCCAGGGACCTTCTTCCTCGATCTTCTCCTTGAGATGGTCGAGCCCGACCTTGTGCAAGGCTTCGCCGATCTCCTCCACGGTCCAATGGTCGGCCGCGCCGGGATAGGCGACCGCGCGGCGCAGCGACCCCGACGGCACGTAAGGCCGCTGCGGCAGCATGAACAGCCGCCGGTCGGGATGGAAATTCACGCTGCCGCCGCCCCAGGGCCAGAGGCCGGCGATGGCGCGCACCAGCGTGCTCTTGCCGGTGCCGGATTCGCCGGCGACCAGGAGCCGCTCGCCCGGCTCGATCACCACTTCAGTCTCGCCGACCACGGCGGTGCCGTCGTCGAGTGTGACCGAGAGGTCGTGCAGTTCGAGCATGGCGTCGTTGCGCGTCTCGCCGCGCTTGATGCGGCCGAGACCGTCGCCCTGCTCGGCGCGCTCCAGGCCGTCGAGCGACATCATCAGCGAGGCGATGCGGCGCGCGCAGGCGTTCCAATCGGCCAGCCGCGGATAATTGTCGACCAGCCAGCCGAACGCGCTCTGCACGATGGTGAAGGCGGAGGCCGCCTGCATCACCTGTCCGAGCGTCATGCTGCCGTCGAGGAATTTCGGCGCGCACAGCAAGAGCGGCACCACCGGCGCAACGAGGCTCGATCCCTGCGACACCAGCGTGGTGCGCATGTGCTGCCCGGCGAGACGCGCCCATTGCCGCAGCACGCGGGTAAAGTTGCGGTCGATGCCGTCGCGCTCCTCCTCCTCACCGCCGAGCAGCGCGATGCTCTCGCCGTTCTCGCGCACGCGCGTCAGGGTGTAGCGGAAATCGGCCTCGGCCTGGTTCTTGTCCTCGGACACCTGCACGAAGCGGCGGCCGATCACCAGGATCGAGCCCGAGGCGATCGCGGCATAGAGCATCGCAGCGATCACGAGGAAGCCCGGGATGGTGATGCTCGTGCCGCCGAGCGTGACGGTGAGCGCGCCGCCGATGGTCCAGAGCACGACGATGAAGGTTGCCGCCGACAACAGCGCCGAGGTGACGCCGGCGAGGAAATCCACTGGCGAATCGGTCGCGATGCGCAAATCCTCCGCGATCCGGTATTCGGGATTTTCGTGGTCGCCGCCGACCAGGTTGAGCTGGTAGTAGCGCCCGTTGCTGAGCCAGCGCGTCAGCACGCTCGCGGTCAGCCAGGCCCGCCAGCGCCGCTGGATGCCCATGCGCGCGAACACCTGCGCGACGCCGAGCACAATGCTGCCGATCGCGAGCGGAAAGAACATCGCGGTGAGATGGAAGACGCTTGCCGCATCGCGCTTCTCGATCGCGTCGAAGATCGCTCTGTTCCAGACGTTGATGCCGTACTGGAAGCCGACCGTGAGCACGATCAGCGCGCCGAGGCCGATCGAGAATGGCCAAGCGAGGCGATCGCCGGCGCGTCCCCAGAAACCGCGCGCGCTGATCCAGAACCGCGTCAGCAGATAATCCTTGCGGGCCTGCTCGGCCTCCTCGGGCGAGAGCTCCGGGTCGGGCTCGACCAGCTCGGGGGGGGGCGGCGCGACCTCGTCGCCATTTTCGCCCTTGATCTCAACGATGGGCGGCTTGTCCTGTTCGCGCTTCGCGGCTGGCTTGTGCATGGGCGGACAACGCGAAGGGAACTCAGCCGGTTCCAGCGGGGTTCCGTAAGGCCTATTCGGCGGCGCCGTCCCGCACGCGCCGGATCCGGGCCGCCCGATGCAGAACGCGCGACAATTCCTCGATCGAATAAGGTTTTTGCACGAGATCGAATCCGGCAACGCCCTCTTGCGACAGGGCCTGGCTGTAGCCCGTGGTCAGCACGACGGGGACGTCGATGCTACGGTCGCGGATGGCCTGCGCCAGATCGAGCCCGGTCATATCAGGCATCACCACGTCGGAGAACACGACGTCGAAGCGATCGGCGTCCATGACGAGTTCGGCGAGTGCATCGTTGGCGTTGTCGACCAGCGTGATGCTGTAGCCGAGCTCGGTCAGTCCGTCGGCGGCGAAATTGGCGAGCTCGATATTGTCCTCGACCAACAGCACCGACATGCCGCTGCCGGCGATCGCCGGCGCTGTGTTCGGCGCCTGGCGCTGCGGCAGCAGCTCCGGCGGCACGCGCGGCAGATAGAGCGAGAAGGTGCTGCCATGCCCGACTTCGCTGGTCACCGTCACCTCGCCGCCGGATTGCCGGGCGAAGCCGAACACCTGGGACAGGCCGAGGCCGGTGCCCTGGCCGACCTGTTTGGTGGTGAAGAACGGCTCGAAGATGCGCCCCAATCGGGCAGCCGGAATGCCGATGCCGGTGTCGCTGACGGTCACGCTGACGAAGCCATGATCTGCCGAGGTCTGGTGGCCCGAGACGCCGGCCAGCGTCTCCGGGACGGTCGTCGCGGGCTCGACCTTGAAGGTGATCCTGCCCTTGCCCTGCATGGCGTCTCGCGCATTGGTCGCCATGTTGATCAGCGCCGTCTCGAACTGGCCGGCATCGGCGCGGACGAGGCAGGGCTCCGAGGGCAGGCGCATAACGATCTCGATCGCCGGCCCCAGCAGGGGCGCAAGCATGTCGTGCAGCGACTGCATCCGTTCGCCGACGTCGAACACTTCGGGCTTGAGGGTCTGACGCCGGGCAAAGGCGAGCAGCTGCGAGGTCAGCTTGGCGGCGCGGGCCACCGCGTCCGCAATGGCCGTGATGTAACGCTGGCGCCGCTCCTCCGTCAGCTGCGGCCGGTTCAACAGGTCGACCGAGGCGCGGATCACGGTCAGCAGATTGTTGAAATCATGCGCGCCCCCGCCGGTGAGCTGTCCGAGCGCCTCGAGGCGCTGGCTGTGCTTGAGTGCCTCCTCGGCCTCGCGCCGCTTGGCGGCCTCAGCCTGGAGGTGCTGGGTACGCCGGAACGCCAGCGCCAGCAGTAGAAAAAGCAGTGCCGTGGCGGGGATGCCGAACACCAGCTGCTGGCCAATGGTGGCGAACCAGCGCGCGCGGATCGCCGAGGTCTCCAGCCCGGCGCTGACATAGATCGGGTATTCGGCGACGCGCCGGTAGCCGATGCGGCGCTCGATTCCGTCCGACGGCCAGGCGACGGTGATGAGGCCGCGCTCGGGGCGTGCCGCGATCTCCCGGCCGACCGGTCCGGTCGGATCAAGCCGCAGGTCGCGGTCGAGCCGTGGGAGATGCGTGAGCATCGCGCCGTCGGTGCGGCCCATCGCGAAGAAGCTGCCGGGATCGGGTCCGATTCTGGCGTAGAAGCTCTCGAAATATTCGGGCAGGACCGAAGCCTGGATCACGCCGATGAAGCGGCCGTCGTCGGAGTCGCGGCGGCGGCTGACCCCGAAGAAGCGGGCGCCCTGATAGGGCGGACGGGGCGTCAGCGCCGTACCGATGAAGGTGCCGATGGCCTGGTCGACATGGGCATAGAAATAGTCGCGGTCTGCGAAGCTCAGCTCCGGCGGTGGCGAGACGAGGCTGTTGACCAGCGCTTTCCCGTCAGCGTCGAAGATCCAGGCCGATTTCAGCTGCGGCAGCGAATCACTCAGCCGCTTCAGGCGGCGGTGCAGCGCCGGCTCGCGCGCGCGGATGGTGTCGTCGGACAGGCCGCGGGCCACCTCGTTGAGCTCGGCGAGGCTGCGATCGATGGTCTCGAACACCTTGAGCGCATGCTCATGCACGACGTCGAGCGTGCGCTCGATCTCCCGGTCGGCGACGTCCCTGGTCGAGGTGTAAGAGGTCGCGGCGGTGATCACGAACAGCGCAACCGGCAGCGCCAGGGATGCCGCCATCATCCACTGCAACAGTCTCAGCGAATTGCGTTGCGCCCTCTGCACAGTCGCTCCGTCCCAGACCGAAACTTAGCTGAATTTCGTACCGGGAAGGAAGCAGCTTGTGGCAGTAACCAGTGGTTGTAATGTCATGGAGTCAAGTGCACCCGAAATATGAAGGATTTTGCTCGAATTCACGCAGAGCTTGGAATGTCCTGCTCGATTCAACCGCGGGTCCGGGCAGGCCTTGATTTCGCCGGCAGCAAAGGGACGTACGGGAACCGACTTCGAAATCCCGCAGACGCTGGTTTCTGACCGCAATAAAGTTGCAGCTTCACGCCTGCCGACTGCCGCCCCTCGCCTCTTCGGTCGAGGGCAGTAGATGCGCGTGCGGGTGTGGCGGGGAGCCGCCACACCCGTATCCATCGCACGACCGGGACAGGCGATCAGATCTCGTGCTCCTCCCGCAGTGAGCGGGCCGCCTTCTCTCCGATGAGGACGCACGGCGCCATCGTGTTGCCCGTGGTGATCCGCGGCATCACCGAGCCGTCGGCAATGCGAAGCCGGTCGACACCGTAGACCCTCAGCTTGTTGTCGACCACGGACATTGCGTCGCGTCCCATCTTCGCCGAGCATGTCTGGTGCCAATAGGTCACCGCGGACTCGCGCACGAAGCGTTCCATCTCGGCGGCGCCGAGAGGACCGGGCATGGACTCGCGCGCCACCAATGGATCGAACGCTCTTGTATTGCCGAGCGAGCGGCAGAGGTCGACGCAGGCGATCGCCGTGTCCAGATCGTCAGGATGCGACAGCATGTTGGCTTCGATGCGCGGGGCTGCAAGCGGGTCGGCGTTTCGAAGCCTGACCCGGCCCCGGCTCTTCGGCAAGGCGAGACCTGCGAACATCGTCCAGCCATGGGCAGGCGCCCTGCCCGCCGTCTCGGGGCTCGGCACTGGAAATTCGACCTGGCAGAACAGCAGGTCGGGAGATTCGAGCGCGGAATGGGATTTCCAGTACAACGTCGCCGCATTGCCGGTGTTGCGCGGCGCGATCGGTTCGCGGTACTCCCAAATGCATCCAAACGAGACGTGATCCTGCAGATTCTGGCCGACCCCCGGGAGGTGCTGGACCAGGGGTATATCAAACGCACGGAGCTCGTTCTCGTCGCCGATGCCGGAGCGCATCAACACGGCCGGCGTCTGGATCGCGCCGAGCGCGAGCACAACTTCCCGGGCCGCGCCGATCCGCAGGGGCCGGCCGTGACGTTCCACTGCGACGCCGACTGCCCTGCCGTGCTCGATCAGGATGCGAGAGACCTGTGTTCCGGTCAGCAGCGTGAGATTAGGCCGATCGAGAAAGGGATAGGTGTAGGCACGGAAGATGGAGTTGCGCCTGCCATTGCGGACGAGGATGTCCGTAATGGCGCACCCGCCTTCGCCTTCCATCATCTCGCCATTGGGGCTTTCGAAGGTCGGAATTCCGATCTCCTTCGCCGCGGCCAGCATCGCCAATGCGGCCGGCCCGGGATCCGGTGACGGCTGCACGAAGACCGGGCCACCGGTGCCGCGATGACGCGGATCGGGCGTGCCCTGCCAGTTCTCGATCTCCCGAAAAATCTGCGAGACCGAGTCGTAACCCCAGGTCTCATCACCGCTTTGTTCGGCAAAGAAGTCCCAGTCGCTGCGGTGACCGCGGGCCCACAGCATCACGTTGATGCTCGATCCACCGCCGACGACCTTGCCCATCGACATCGGAAGGGTGCGACCGTCTAGATGCGGATTGGGCTCGGCGACAAAGCCCCAATCGGTCGCGCTGCCGAGATTGCCGGGCCAAGCCGCCGGATCCATCACGGTCGGCACCTCGTCGCTGCCCCCCGCTTCGATCAGCAGGACCGTGACGGACGGATTTTCGGCGAGGCGGCGGGCGACCACCGAGCCAGAGCTGCCGGCGCCACAGACGATGAAGTCGTAGCTGCGGCGCAGAGTCTCGGTGAGCTGGCGCTGGTTGGCAGAAGCGCGATCAGCGAACTCCGGCTGATCGGAAGGCAAGACGTCGTTCATGAGATGACTCCAGGCAGTTGCGCGCGGCCGGAATGCGGGCTCCGGGCGGACGCGGGTGGGGAAAGGGGGAGCGGGTTGTCGGCCGTCACGCTGGACCGGAAAGGGCGAGCCACGGATCACCCCTTTCCCACAGCGGACGTGTCGTGGACTGCTTGATCGAGGCGCGGCTTCGCGTGGGCGAGGACGGAGGGTTGGGGTTTGGGCGTCAGGACATGGCTTGCTCCTTCTGAAGGGATGGGAATGAGTGCTGCGCATCTGCCAAACAGCGCGCAGCCACTCTATCATATTTATCAAATCTATCACTATCATCAAATTTATCAAAATAGGACGAACATCCCCTTGTCAACGGGGCTGGGCGCACGACATTGTGAGGTCGGGGACAGGCGCGGCCGGCAAATGGTCGCGGGGAAAGATGGGCTCGATGGACAAGGACATCCTGACGACAGCGGAGGCTGCCAAGATCCTGGGGGTCTCGATCCGCACCGCGCAGCTTCTGATCGAAGGCGGGACAATCCCCTCCTGGAAAACTCCGGGCGGTCACCGACGCGTCTATCGCCGCGACGTGCTCGCGCAGATCACCGGCCCGGCTCAGACGATGACCGCTTCTGCGCGGGTGATCGTGATTGCGCGTCCGGAACGCATAGCCGACTACGAAGCGGCGCTCGCGAAGATCGAATACTGTGTCGTCGAGCGCTACGCCGACGTCTATGCAGCGCTGCTTGCGATCGGCTCCCGGCTCCCGGCGGCCATCGTCATCGAAGACGAACCTTCGGGTTCTGGCAGGTTGACCCTGTTGGAGAGCTTGCGCTCCGATCCGGCCCTCGGAGGCACGCAGATTCTGGTTGTCGGTCGCGCGGCGGCCGACAACGGGATGACTAGGTTCATCGATGGATTATCCGCGCTGCCTGAGGCGGTCGAGGCCGCGATCCGAGGCGCCATCGAGCCTCCCGTCCCGTTCGAGACGCCGCCATCTTTTCCGTTTCCGGCCAATGAGGGCCAGCGCCTTGTGGCGCTCGAACGCTCCGGCCTCGTCGACACGCCGCCGGAGGATGCCTTCGATCGTCTGACCTGGTTGGCGGCACGCAGCCTCGACACTCCCGTCGCACTGCTGACGCTGCTCACCCCGACCCAGCAATGGTTCAAATCGCGCTACGGCCTCGACATGGTCGATACGCCGCGCGGCTGGGCGTTCTGCAACTACACCATCCTGCAGAAGGACATCATGGTCGCGGAGAACCTCGCGACCGATCCGCGCTTCGCCGAAAATCCGGCCGTGTCGGGAGAGCTCGGGTTTCGGTTCTACGCCGGCTGTCCGGTGGTGGATCCCGATGGCTTCACGCTCGGCTCGCTCTGCGTGATCGACACCAGGCCTCGCACGCTCGACGACACCCAGAAGCAGATTCTCGCCAGTCTCGCCGCACTCGCTTCGGACGAGATCAAGCTGCGCGTGACCGACCGCCAATTGCGCCGGGCGGCCGAGCCCGGGACTGCGAAGGCAAGCGCGCCGGCCCGGTCTGTCAAGAAGCGCGACCCCGAGCAACGGCAGGGCACGGCGTGACACATCGCTGGCGTCACGCAACGCAGCTCGTCAGATCTGGCGCTCGACCATCTTGAGCTTGAGCTCGGCGATGGCTTCGGCCGGGTTCAGTCCCTTCGGACAGGCCTTGGCGCAGTTCATGATGGTGTGGCAGCGATAGAGCCGGAACGGATCCTCGAGATTGTCGAGCCGCTCGCCGGTCGCCTCGTCGCGCGAATCGGACACCCAGCGGTTGGCCTGGAGCAGCGCGGCGGGACCGAGATAGCGCTCGCTGTTCCACCAATAGCTCGGGCACGAGGTCGAGCAGCAGGCGCACAGGATGCATTCGTAGAGGCCGTCGAGCTTCTCGCGGTCCTCGTGGGTCTGGCGCCATTCCTTCTGCGGCGTCGGCGAGGTCGTCTTCAGCCACGGCTCGACCGAGGCGTATTGCGCGTAGAAGTTGGTCAGGTCGGGGACGAGGTCCTTCACGACCGGCTGGGGCGGCAGCGGATTGACCTTCACCGCGCCGTCCTTCACGTCGTGCATCGAGCGGGTGCAGGCGAGCGTGTTCTGGCCGTCGATGTTCATGGCGCAGGAGCCGCAGACGCCTTCACGGCAAGAGCGGCGGAAGGTCAGCGACGGGTCGATGTGGTTCTTGATCCAGATCAGGCCGTCCAGCACCATCGGACCGCAATCATTGGTGTCGACGTAATAGGTGTCGACGCTCGGATTCTTGCCGTCGTCCGGATTCCAGCGATAGACCTTGAACTCGCGAACCTCTGTCGCGCCCGCGGGCTTCGGCCAGGTCTTGCCGCCAGTGATCTTCGAGTTCTTCGGAAGTGCGAATTCAACCATTAGTCCTGCCTCTGGTTTCTTCCGTCATGCGCGGGCTTGACCCGCGCATCCATCTTTAAAGGATGGATTGCCGGGTCGAGCCCGGCAATGACAGCAATGATCAATACACACGCGCCTTCGGCGGGATGTACTGCACGTCGTTGGTCATGGTGTAGTCGTGAACCGGGCGGTACTCGATCTTGACCTTGCCGGCATCGTCCAGCCAGGCCAGCGTGTGCTTCATCCAGTTCTTGTCGTCGCGCTCGGAGAAGTCCTCGCGGGCATGCGCGCCGCGGCTCTCGGTGCGGTTCGCGGCCGAGTTCATCGTCACCACCGCCTGCGAGATCAGATTGTCGAACTCGAGCGTCTCGACGAGGTCCGAATTCCACACCAGCGAGCGGTCGGACACGGCGATGTCGGTGATGCCGCTGTGGACCTTCGCGATCAGGTTCTGGCCTTCGCTGAGGACTTCGCCGGTGCGGAACACCGCGCAATTGTTCTGCATCACGTGCTGCATGCCTTCGCGCAGTTTTGCGGTCGGCGTGCCGCCCGAGGCGTAGCGGTAATGGTCGAGCCGGCCGAGCGCCATCTCGGCCGAGTTCGCCGGCAGCTCGGGCTGCTTGGCATTGGGCGTCAGCTTCTCGGCGAGGCGCAGCGCGGCCGCGCGGCCGAACACCACGAGATCGATCAGCGAGTTGGAGCCGAGGCGGTTGGCGCCGTGCACGGAGACGCAGGCCGCTTCGCCGATCGCCATCAGGCCGGGGATCACCGCGTTGTCGTCGCCGTCCTTCTTGGTCAGCACCTCGCCGTGATAGTTGGTGGGGATGCCGCCCATGTTGTAGTGCACGGTCGGCACGATCGGGATCGGCTCCCGCGTCACGTCGACATTGGCGAAGATCTTTGCGGATTCGGAGATGCCCGGCAGGCGCTCGGCCAGCACCGCGGGATCGAGATGGTCGAGATGAAGGAAGATGTGGTCCTTCTTCTTGCCGACGCCGCGTCCCTCGCGGATCTCGATGGTCATCGCGCGCGATACGACATCGCGCGAAGCAAGGTCCTTGGCTGACGGCGCGTAGCGCTCCATGAAGCGCTCGCCCTCGGAGTTGACGAGATAGCCGCCTTCGCCGCGCGCGCCCTCGGTGACGAGACAGCCCGAGCCGTAGATGCCGGTCGGGTGGAACTGGACGAACTCCATGTCCTGCAAGGGCAGGCCGGCGCGCAGCACCATGCCGCCGCCGTCGCCGGTGCAGGTATGCGCCGAGGTACAGGAGGCGTAGGCACGGCCGTAGCCGCCGGTGGCGAGGATCACGGTCTGGGCGCGGAAGCGGTGCAGCGTGCCGTCGTCGAGCTTGAGCGCGATGACGCCGCGGCAGGTGCCCTGGTCGTCCATGATCAGGTCGATGGCGAAGAACTCGATGAAGAACTCTGCCGCGTGGCGCAGCGACTGGCCGTACATCGTGTGCAGCATGGCGTGGCCGGTGCGGTCGGCGGCGGCGCAGGTGCGTTGCGCCTGGCCCTTGCCGTAATCCATGGTCATGCCGCCGAACGGGCGCTGGTAGATCTTGCCGTCCTCGGTGCGCGAGAACGGCACGCCCCAATGCTCGAGCTCGTAGACCGCGTCGGGCGCGTTGCGCACCATGTATTCGATCGCGTCCTGGTCGCCGAGCCAGTCCGACCCCTTCACGGTGTCGTACATGTGCCAGCGCCAGTCGTCCTTGTGCATGTTGCCGAGCGAGGCCGAGATGCCGCCCTGTGCCGCGACCGTGTGCGAGCGGGTCGGGAACACCTTGGTGATGCAGGCCGTCTTCAGGCCGGCCTCGCTGCAGCCGACCACCGCGCGCAGGCCCGCGCCGCCGGCGCCGACCACGACGACGTCATAGGTGTGGTCTTCGATCGGATAGGCTTTGCCGTTGGTGGCGGGAGCGCCGTTGCCCGAGCCATTCGTTGTGGTGGCCGATGTTCCGGTAACCATGGGTTACACTCCGGAGGAAAGTTTCAGGATCGCGTAGGTCGAGGCCAGTGCCACGGCGATCGAGAAGAAGTTGTTGAGCATGATCGCGGTAAGCTTCAGCTTCTCGTTATGGACGTAGTCCTCGATCACCACCTGCATGCCGATCTTCATGTGCCAGGCGCTGGCGAAGATGAAGAGCAGCAGGATCACCGCGATCGGCAGCGAGCCGAGGATCTGCGCCGCGCCGGCCTGATTGCGGCCGAGCAGCATCATCACGATCACGATCACGGGAATCATCAGCAGCGTCATCGCGACGCCGGTGATGCGCTGGCGCCAGAAATCGGACGTGCCGGAATGCGCCGCGCCGAGATTGCGGACGCGGCCGAGCGGCGTGCGCATGCTGCGCTTGGAGCTGTCGGTCGCGCTCATCGTCCGCCTCCAATTGCATAGGCGATGATCCAGACCAGCACCGTCAACGCGATGCCGCCGATCAGCGCGCCCCAGGTCAGGGCTTCCCGCTCATTGGCCTTGAAGCCATAGCCGAGGTCCCAGACGAAATGCCGGATGCCGCTCAGCATATGGTGCATCAGCGCCCAGGTGTAGCCGAACACGATCAGGCGGCCGATCATGCTGCCGGTGAAGGCCTGGACATGGGCATAGGCGGCCGGGCCGGAGGCCGCGGCGATCAGCCACCAGGCCAGCAGCAGGGTGCCGACGTAGAGAGCGATGCCGGTGGCGCGATGGACGATGGACAGTGCCATCGTCAGCGTCCAGCGGTAGGTTTGGATGTGCGGCGAGAGCGGTCGTTCGATCCGTGCGGTCATGGGCTTTGATGTTGTATTGCGGCCCAACGGGGGGGCGCGCGGGGATCGGAAAGGTCGGCTCTATTTACGGAGTCGATTTGGCCTGCGCAATCACCAAATCGCCATAAATCGAACTGGCATTCAGCTCTAGAGCGCTGAGGAAACAAGCCCAATCAGGGCCTTGGTATCCCAGCATGCCGGTCCGCCAGCCAATAATTGAACTAGAATTCAACTGTTGAGAGGGTGCCGAGTTGCATTGAAATTGCTATTGGAACGCCTCTAAACGGACCATCCCGTCCAAACCGCTGGAAGGCGGCAACATCCCCGCGCCAGCCGCGCCCACGCGCCCTAACCTGCATCCGAATTCCGATCCTGCTGGATTCCCCTTCGGATATGCGCACCCTGCATTCCACCCCAGCCGCGTGGTTCAGCGTGTCGACCGCGGGAATCAGATCGCCTAATGCTCCCTCCGCAGGTTTTGGAAGCGACGTCATGGCGGCGCTACGGCCGGTCGTCGGGCAGGTCAGGGTGATTGCAGGTCTCGATATCAAGGAGGTCCTCGAGCTCGCGCTGTTGCTGATTGCAACTGGTGCGCTCTCGGGATTTCTCGCGGGCGTGTTCGGCATCGGCGGCGGCGCAATACTGGTGCCGGTGTTCTACGAATGCTTCCGCATCGCCGGCGTGCCGCTCGAGGTGCGCATGCCGCTCTGTGTCGGCACCTCGCTTGCCGTGATCATCCCGACCTCGATCCGCTCGTTCCAGGCGCACTACAAGCGCGGCGCGGTCGACATGGCGATCCTGCGCGTCTGGTGGCTGCCGATCGTGATCGGCGTTGTCGCTGGCAGCGTTATCGCGCGTTTCGCGCCGGAGCGGCTGTTCAAGATCGTGTTCGTTTGCGTCGCCTGGTCGGCGGCCGCGCGTCTCATCTTCGCGCGTGAGGGGTGGAAGCTCGGCGACGATCTGCCGAAGGGCCCCTTGATGCGCGTCTACGGCTTCTGCGTCGGTATTCTCTCGACGCTGATGGGCATCGGCGGCGGCCTGTTCTCGAACCTCTTGATGACCTTCTATAGCCGCCCGATTCACCAGGCGGTCGCCACCTCCTCGGCACTCGCGGTGTTGATCTCGATTCCCGGCGCGCTCGGCTACATCTATGCCGGCTGGCCGGCAGCAACGACCTATCCCGCCGTCGCCGCGCTGCAGATCCCGTTCGCGCTCGGCTACGTCTCGCTGATCGGCGCCGTCCTGGTGATGCCGATGAGCCTCGTCACGGCGCCGCTCGGCGTGAAAGCCGCGCATGCGATGTCGAAGCGCACGCTGGAAATGGCGTTCGGGTGTTATCTGTTGATCGTCGGCAGCAGGTTTGTGCTGAGCCTGGTGGGCGGGCTGTAAGGATATGGGGCACACGCGCCCGACACACTTAGTGTCATTCCCCGCGAAGGCGGGGAATCCAGTATTCCAGAGACGATTGTGATTGAACGAGAGGCCGCGGCGTACTGGATGTCCCGCCTTCGCGGGGCATGACAGCCAACGGGTGGCGCGGTTTTGCCTAAAGCCCGCGCGCCCCTATTTCTTCGCGTAAATATCCTTGTACGTCTCGCGCAAAATGTTCTTCTGCACCTTGCCCATGGTGTTGCGCGGCAGCTCGTCGACGACGAAGACGCGCTTTGGCATCTTGAACTTCGCAAGGCGCCCGTCCAGGCCCTTCAGCACGGCCGCTTCATCGATGCTCGCGCCGGGCTGGCGCACCAGCACCGCCGTGACGCCCTCGCCGAAATCGGCGTGCGGCACGCCGATGACGGCGGACTCGACCACACCGGGCATGGCATCGATCTCGCTTTCGATCTCCTTCGGATACACGTTGAAGCCGCCGGAGATCACGAGATCCTTGCCGCGGCCGAGAATGTGGACGTAACCCTTGGCGTCGATCTTGCCGAGATCGCCGGTGATGAAGAAGCCGTCGGGGCGGAATTCGGACTTGGTCTTCTCCGGCATGCGCCAATAGCCTTTGAAGACGTTCGGGCCCTTCACCTCGATCATGCCGATCTCGTCGCGCGGCAATTCCTTGCCGGTCTCGGGCTCGGTGACGCGCACGGAAACGCCGGGCAGCGGGAAGCCGACCGCGCCGGGCACGCGCGCGCCGTCATAGGGATTCGACGTATTCATGTTGGTCTCGGTCATGCCGTAGCGCTCGAGCACCGCATGGCCCGTGCGCGCCGACCATTCGCGATGGGTCTCCGCGAGCAGCGGCGCCGAGCCCGAGATGAACAGCCGCATGTGGCTGGTGGTCTCCTTCGACAGCACGGGATTCTGCAGCAGGCGGGGGTAGAAGGTCGGCACGCCCATCATCACTGTGGCGCGCGCCATCAGCTTGATCATGAGATCCGGATCGAGCTTCGGCAGGAAGATCATCGAGGCGCGGGCGAACAGCGTCACGTTGGTCGCCACGAAAAGGCCGTGGGTGTGATAGATCGGCAGCGCGTGGATCAGGACGTCCTTGTCGGTGAAGCGCCAGTAGTCGACCAGCGAGAGCGAGTTCGATGCCAGATTGTCGTGGGTGAGCATCGCGCCCTTGGAGCGGCCGGTGGTGCCCGAGGTATAGAGGATCGCGGCGAGATCGTCGTTCGCGCGCAAGACGGTTACGAATTCGGAGCTGGCCTTGTCCGCGGCCTCCGTCAGCGAGCCCTTGCCGTCGGCTCCGAGCGTTTCGACCTTGGCCGTCACCTTGGCGGCGATCGGGGCGAGCCCCTCGGCCTTGGAGGGATCGCACACCACCAGCGACGGCTCGGCATCGCCGATGAAGTAGTCGAGCTCGTTCAGCGTATAGGCGGTGTTGAGCGGCAGATAGACCGCGCCGGCCCTGACCGTGCCGAGATAAAGCACGATGTTGGCGACGGATTTCTCGACCTGCACGGCGACGCGGTCGCCGGGCTTGACGCCGCGGGCAACCAGCACGTTCGCCATCTGCCCGGCCCGCGCAATCAGGTCGCCATAGCTGATATGGACGCCGTCATGCGTCTCGATCGCGAGGCGTTTGGGATCGTCGAGGCCGTCGAACAGGCGGGAAAACAGGTTGGCGTTGGCTACTGGGTTCATGCAAGATTTCCTCGACCGCAAGTCTGACAAGGCCGGTCAAAACCGAGGGCTGGATTAGCAAAAACCGCCCCAATGAAGCAACGGAGACAGTTTGCATGACCAAAGGTGGGAAACGCGTGGCCTGGGTAACGGGCGGTGGCAGCGGGATCGGAGAGGCCGGCGCCGAGGCACTCGCGGCCGACGGCTGGACGGTGGTGGTTTCGGGCCGGCGCAAAGACGCCCTGGATGCCGTGGTGACAAAGATCACCAAGGCCGGCGGGGCGGCCGAGGCCATCGCGCTCGACGTCTCCAACGCGGCTGCAGCCCAGACGGCGGCCGACCAGATCGTCGCAAAGCACGGCCGCATCGACCTGCTGGTCAACAATGCCGGCATCAATGTCCCCAAGCGCAGCTGGAAGGACATGGAACTGGAGGGCTGGGACAAGCTGGTCCAGGTCAATCTCAACGGCGTGCTCTATTGCATGCGCGCAGTGCTGCCGGCGATGCGCAAGCAGCAGGACGGCGCGATCATCAACGTGTCGTCCTGGGCCGGCCGTCACGTCTCGAAGATGCCGGGCCCGGCCTACACCACGACAAAACATGCGGTGCTGGCGCTGACCCATTCCTTCAACATGGACGAGTGCGTCAACGGCCTGCGCGCCTGCTGCCTGATGCCGGGCGAGGTGGCGACGCCGATCCTGAAGCTGCGCCCGGTGGTGCCGAGCAAGGAGGAGCAGGCGAAGATGCTGCAATCCGAAGATCTCGGCCGCACCATCGCGTTCATCGCGAGCATGCCGGCGCGAGTCTGCATCAACGAAGTGCTGATCAGCCCGACGCATAATCGCGGCTTCATCCAGACGCCGAACAACAGGGATTGAGGCGCACAGCGCGGGCCACATTCTCCGCTGTCGTCCCGGGGCGCGACGAAGTCGCGAACCCGGGACCCATAACCACAGGGAGAAGTGGTTGCGCGAAACTGGTCACTCCGAGTTTTCGCCAAACATCTCCCTGTGGTTATGGGTCCCGGATCGGCGCTTCGCTTGTCCGGGACCACGGCAGAGTGTGTGGCGCGCGCGCTCACACACGAACATCCCGCCCCATAGTTTCACGCATCACAAAGAATTTTTCTCCGAAACCGCAGCCCAAACCCTCCCGTAGTTCGGTCCAACGACGGCACTGCTGCACCACCCCTGTCGCAGTCGCGGTTGTTGCCCCAACTCAACGCCGGCCATCGCCGGTCACAATCCAATCGGGAGACTTTCCATGTCGAAGCGCATTGCCTATCTCGCTGCCGCCGCCTTCAGCGCCCTCGCCATCACCGCGACCGTCGTCGCGCCTGCCAGCGCCGAGGAAAAGACCGTCATGGTCGGCGGCGCCGCGATGTTCCCCTCGAAGAACATCGTCCAGAACGCGGTCAACTCGAAGGACCACACCACGCTGGTGGCGGCGGTGAAGGCGGCTGGCCTGGTGCCGACGCTGGAAAGCAAGGGCCCGTTCACGGTGTTCGCGCCGACCAACGCCGCCTTCGGCAAGCTGCCGGCCGGCACCGTCGACAATCTGGTCAAGCCCGAGAACAAGGCGACGCTGACCAAGATCCTCACCTACCACGTCGTGCCCGGCAAGCTCGAGGCCTCCGACCTCACCGACGGCAAGAAGCTGAAGACCGCCGAAGGCGCGGAGCTGACGGTCAAGAAGATGGACGGCAAGGTCTGGATCGTCGACGCCAAGGGCGGCACCTCGATGGTGACGATCTCCAACGTCAACCAGGCCAACGGCGTCATCCACGTGGTCGACACCGTGCTGATGCCGGCCTCGTAACACCGCGCGATCCTGTTTCATCCCCGAACAGGATGGTTCTAGACCGCGAGCCGGGGATACCCGGCTCGCTTTTTTGTGACCACAATAGCCTGACGGCATCGATTCGATGGCTGGCGGGGCGTAACGAAAACCGGCGGTCCGGCGTATAATTCCCGACACACGATCTCCAGGACGGAACGATCACGACGGAACGATCAGGACGGAACCATCATGGCGAGCCTCACAGTCACCGACGAGCAGGTCAGGGCCACCCCGGCCAAATTGATCCAGCCAGCCTGGGTGCGGGTCATGCACTGGATCAACGCCCTTGCCATGATCCTGATGATCCTGTCGGGCTGGCAGATCTACAACGCCTCGCCGCTGTTCGGCTTCAGTTTTCCGCGCGAGTACACGCTCGGCGGCTGGCTCGGCGGCGGCCTGCTTTGGCACTTCGCGGCGATGTGGCTGTTGATGATCAACGGTCTCGCCTATCTCGTCACCGGCTTTGCCACCGGCCGCTTCCGCAGGAAGCTGCTGCCGATCACCCCGTCAGGCGTGCTCCACGACGTCAGGGCTGCCCTGACCTTCAAGCTCGGCCATGACGACCTCACCGTCTACAATTACGTGCAGCGCCTGCTCTATGCCGGCATCATCGTGATCGGCGTGCTGATCGTGCTCACCGGGCTCGGCATGTGGAAGCCGGTGCAGCTCTATTATCTCGTCGCGCTGTTTGGCGATTATCCGACCGCGCGCTACATCCACTTCTTCTGCATGGCCGCGATCTGCGCCTTCCTCGTCATTCATGTCCTGCTCGCGCTCTTGGTGCCGAAGAGCCTGCGCGCGATGATCATCGGTCGTTGAGGAGGAGAACATGGCCAAGCGTTCATTCCTGATCCCCGGCGTCGACAAGCGGCTCCTGATCAAGGACGCCATCAAGACGATGCCCGATTTTCCTCGCCGCCGCTTCATTGCGGGCGGCCCCAGCCTCGGCGCGCTGACGCTGCTGACCGGCTGCGATGTCGTGGACTCGTCCTCGGCCGATACGCTGCTGGCACAGGTCTCGAAATTCAACGACGCCGTGCAGGCCTTCATCTTCAATCCCGACGCGCTGGCGCCGACCTTCCCAGAAAGCGCGATCACCAAGCCGTTCCCGTTCAACGCCTATTACGATCTCGACGATGCGCCCGACGTGGACGGTAAAGACTGGAAGCTCGAGGTGCGCGGCCTCGTCGACAACAAGAAGTCCTGGACGCTGGACGAGCTCTACAAACTGCCGCAGGTCACCCAGATCACGCGTCACATCTGCGTCGAGGGCTGGAGCGCGATCGGCAGCTGGACCGGCACGCCCTTGCGCGATTTCCTGAAACTGATCGGCGCCGACACGCGCGCGAAATATGTCTGGTTCCAGTGCGCCGACAAGGACGGCTACAATTCGCCTTTGGACATGCGTAGCGCGCTGCATCCGCAGACCCAGATGACGTTCAAATACGCAAACGATATCCTGCCACGCGCCTACGGCTTCCCGATGAAGATCCGCGTGCCGACCAAGCTCGGCTTCAAGAACCCGAAATACGTGGTCTCGATGGAAGTCACCAACGACTACAAGGGCGGCTATTGGGAAGACCAGGGGTATAATTCGTTCAGCGGGAGCTGACGACTAAGCCGGCCCCACCTTGCGCTGGCATAGCGCCGCCACGGCCCCGAGCGCCAGCAGCGCCGCCGATACATTCAGTGCGTACGACAAGCTCCCCAGCGCATCCGTGATCGCGCCGACCACGATCGGCCCCAGCGTCTGGCCCACGCCGAACGAGATCGTCATCGCCGCGATCGCGGTCGGCCATATCTGCGGCGGATAGTTGAAGCGCACGAAGGCGGTGGTCGAGCCGACCACGGCGAAGAAGGCGACGCCGAACACGACCGCCGAGACCGCCAGCCATGCCGGCGAATGTCCGAGCATCGGCAGGGCAGCTCCAGCTGCGTTGGTGCCGAGGATGATGGCGGTGGCAAGCCCGCCGCGGTCGAGCGCCAGCACGCCGCGCCAGGCCCAGGGCGTGACGAAGGCGGACAGGCCGATCAGGCTCCAGAACGCCGCCTGCGCCGCCGCCCCGCCGCCGCCGTCGCGCACATAGGCGATCATGAAGGTCATGTAGGCGATGTAGCCCGCGCCGAACAGGAAATAGCCGGCCAGATAAATCAGCACCGGCAGGATCGCGAACGAGGCGTGACCACTTTCCGAGAAACGCGCGCCGCTTTCGATGCGGATCAGGAACAGCGGCACGGTCATGGCGACCGACAGCAGCGTCAGTGCCCACCACACGATCCACCACGAGCCCGGCCCGAAATATTGCAACGTGAACGGGGCGATCAGCCCCGAGGAGAGAATGCCGATGCCCGGTCCGGCATAGAACAGGCTGAGCAGGAAATTGGCCCGTTCGGGGCGCGACTGGGCGATGGTGGCGGCGAGCGCGCCGCCGGCGACGAAGCCGGCTGCGGCGCCGAGACCCAGCACGAGGCGCGCCAGGCTCAGCGCGACGAAATTTCCCGTCAGAGCGCAAGTGGCGAGCGCGGCGACGCAGGCGACGGTTCCGCCGCGGATCGCGGTCGCCCAGCCGATGCGCTGGATCAGGCGGGAGGCCACCAGCGCGCCGACGAGATAGCCGACGGCGTTGATGGTGTTCATGAATCCGGCCGCCGAGTAGGACCAGCCAAGGGTCTCGCGCATGTCGGGCAGCACCAGCGCATAGGCGAAGCGGCCGATGCCGAGCCCGACGGTGGCGGCCAGCGACAGCGTCAGGATCAGCCGCGCGGGATGCGCGTAGGGCGGGCGGTCAGGGGCGTGCAAGGGGGTACTCCGGCCCGCCCAATGTGGCAGGCCCTGCCCGGCTTGCACAGCCGTGAGGCGGCAATGGTGTCTTGCCAAGCGCGCAACGCCGCTCTAGCACTCCGGCCGACCGTCATTCCGGGGCGCGCGCAGCGCGAACCCGGAATCCATTTCTCCGCTTGCGCTGGGGCTCGATGGATTCCGGGCTCGCTCGCTTTGCTCGCGCCCCGGAATGACGAGAGAGGATCGAAAAGGATACGACCATGGCGACCCACAAACTGCTGCTGCTTCCCGGCGACGGTATCGGCCCCGAGGTGATGGGCGAGGTGAAGCGGCTGATCGACTGGCTCAATTCGGCCGGGATCGCCAGGTTCGAGACGGACACCGGCCTCGTCGGCGGCTCCGCCTATGACGCCCACAAGGTCTCGATCTCGGAAGGAGACATGGCCAAGGCCAAGGACGCTGACGCCGTGATCTTCGGCGCGGTCGGCGGCCCGAAGTGGGATGCCGTGCCTTACGAGGTGCGCCCCGAAGCCGGCCTGCTGCGCCTGCGCAAGGATCTCGCCCTGTTCGCCAACCTCCGTCCCGCCGTGTGCTATCCGGCGCTGGCCGATGCCTCCAGCCTGAAGCGCGAGGCGGTCGAAGGCCTCGACATCATGATCGTGCGCGAGCTCACCGGCGGCGTCTATTTCGGCGAGCCCAAGACCATCACCGACCTCGGTAACGGCCAGAAGCGCGCCATCGACACCCAGGTCTACGACACCTATGAGATCGAGCGCATCGGTCGCGTCGCCTTCGAGCTTGCCAGGAAGCGCAAGAACAAGGTGACGTCGATGGAGAAGCGCAACGTCATGAAGTCGGGCGTGCTCTGGAACGAGGTCATGACGGAGGTCCACAAGCGCGAATACCCCGACGTCACGCTCGAGCATCAGCTCGCCGATTCCGGCGGCATGATGCTGGTGAAATGGCCGAAGCAGTTCGACGTCATCGTCACCGACAATCTGTTCGGCGACATGCTGTCCGACATCGCGGCGATGCTGACCGGCTCGCTCGGCATGCTGCCCTCGGCCTCGCTCGGCGAGGGCGACGTCAAGACCGGGAAGCGCAAGGCGCTGTACGAGCCCGTGCACGGTTCGGCGCCTGACATCGCCGGCAAGGGCCTCGCCAATCCCATCGCGATGATCTCGTCCTTCGGCATGGCGCTGCGCTATTCCTTCGACATGGGCGATCTCGCCGACAAGGTTGACGCCGCGATCGCTGCGGTGCTCGCCAGCGGCCTGCGCACCGCCGACATCAAGTCGGAGGGCACCAAATCGGCGTCGACCACGCAGATGGGCGAAGCGATCCTGAAGGAATTGCAGAAGCTGCACGCATAAGGCTCATGTTGTCATTCCGGGATGGTCCGAAGGACCAGACCCGGAATCTCGAGATTCTCAGGTGCGCAATTGCGCACCGGGGTTCGGCTCTTCGAGCCCCCCGGAATGACAGGCGACCAATTTCGCCGCGATTTCGATCGGAGCTCCCTCATGGATGCCGCACCCCGCCCCAAGATCGCGGAAACCATCATCCATGAAACGGTGCGCCGGCGCGAGGCGCAGATCGGGCGGCGCTGCGAGATCCTCGCGGGCACGCGCATCGAATATGCCTCGCTCGGCGACTACTCCTATCTCGGCGAGAATTGCGATGTGGCCGACGCCGTGATCGGCAAGTTCACGGCCATCGCCAATTCGGTGCGGATCGGCGCGCCGAATCATCCGATGGGCCGGCCGTCCCAGCATCGCTTCACCTATTGCCCCGAATATTACGAGGCCAGCGCGACGCGCGACCGCGATTTCTTCGCAGGCCGCCGCGGCGACCGCGTTGTCGTCGGCAACGATGTCTGGATCGGCCACGCCGCCATCCTGCTCCCGGGCGTGAACGTCGGCGACGGTGCGGTGATTGCCGCCGGCGCTGTCGTCAGCCGCGACGTCGCACCCTACACCATCGTCGGCGGCGTTCCCGCCCGTCCCATCCGCAAGCGCTTCTCTGATGCCGTCGCCGAGAGCCTGCGCCGCATCGCCTGGTGGGATTGGCCGGATGAACTGATCTTTGAGCGCCTCGGCGATTTCCGCTCCGAGGCGATCGAGGAGTTTTGCCGGCGCTACGATCCGGCGGCGAATGCGTGAGGCGGATGCATCTGGCGAAACAAAAAAGGCCGGGCGCGAGCCCGGCCTTTTGATTCGGAAAAAACCGTCCGCTCAGTAGAGCGGGAAATTCTGCGGATAGCCGCCGACGTCCTGCGGCGGCGAGAGCGGCTGGCGATCGATCGGGCGGTTGAGGTTTTCGCGGGCGAACGACGGATAGCCCACCGCCGGCGGGAAGGCGTAATCGCTGAACTTGCGGTCGCCCGGATTGACCTCGGTGCCGCCGTCGAGCCAGGAGCGCTTGCTGACATAGATGCGGGTGCGGCCCTGCTGGTAGACGGCGTTGGGACCGCTCGGGCCATAATAGTGCCGGCCGCGCTCGTCATAGCGCTGCTTGGTCTTGGTATCGGCCGCAGCCGGCGTCGCCAAACCAATGGCGGAGGACATGGCAATCACGGCGCCCGCTGCAAACAAGGTCGCCAATTTGACAGAGAATTTCGAGCTCATCACGTCCCCTTCAGGCGGCGCACCGCCAGTCGATTTCACCCCATACTAGCCCGGCGGGGGCGGCCGCAACTAGGTCTATTGGGTCACACCAGCTCGGAATAATCGGGCGCGCCGGCAAAAGTTGCATCAATACCAGCCACTTGAGCTTGATGCAGAATCCTTGATGCAGGTCAAAGCGTCCCGCGCAATTGCGCGTTCGCGGAGCCCAGCAGCCAGTCCGGCGAGCCCGCAAGGTCGCAAGCACGGCGCTTCCGCTCGGCATGCGCGAACAGGTCGGCCAGCTTCGGCTCGTTGCCCGAGGTCAACAGCGTCAGCCGGTTCAGCGTGCAGGCAATCGCCGCGCGCTGGGCGGGCAGGGTATCGCCCTGGCAGGAGAAGCCGGAGATCTGCAAGCCCGGCTCCTCGTTGCGCTTGAGGTAGCCGAGGCAGGACGGCGTCCCGGTCAGGCCGATCGGCCGGAACAGGGCCACGGGGCCGAATTTCGTGTCGATCAGGCCGGCCTGCTCGAGCGGCGTATCTGTCCGCAGGCCCATCTGGGCGGCGAGGCCCGCGGCCGCCGGACGGGTCACGTCGAATTCGCCGCCCTCCCGGTAAATCTCTAGTTCCGCCAGTGGCTTTTCCGCTTCGCTCGCCCAGCGCATGACGTCCCGGCGGCCGCCTTCGGGATGCCGAAGGATGGTGTAAGAGGCTGTTTTTTCTGACGAATCAAGGCGGCTGAGGGCGAAGGCCGGATGCGAGCGGTCGGCCACGCTCCAGCCCGGCTTCGGCGCCGGCTCATCGTCGCGCAGATCGGGCAGCTGGCCCAGCGCCGCAAGGCCAAGGATGGACAGCAGCGCGAGCGCCCCCACATAGGCGAACAGGCGCGCCAGCATGCCGACGACCTCGTCGGCGAAGGCTGCAAGCGCCAGATGGAGACGGGTCCGGGTCGAGATGGCGGCCGTGCTGGCCTCAGGCGACTGCATCCACGGCCTTCAGGCGGGGTCCAACGTTGTCTTGAGGCCGGTTCTCGCATAGAAGCGCTGCTCTTCCTGTTTAAGCGTCAGCTTCAGGAACGGGCTTTTTCATCGGAGAGTGAACGATGGGTTACAAAGTCGCAGTCGTCGGCGCGACCGGCAATGTCGGACGGGAAATGCTCAACATCCTCGATGAGCGCAAATTCCCCGCGGACGAGGTCGTGGCGCTGGCCTCACGCCGCAGCGTCGGCGTCGAGGTCTCCTATGGCGACCGGACCCTGAAGGTCAAAGCGCTCGAGCATTACGATTTCTCCGACGTCGACATCTGCCTGATGTCGGCGGGCGGGTCGGTGTCGAAGGAATGGTCGCCGAAGATCGGCGCCGCCGGCGCTGTGGTGATCGACAACTCCTCGGCTTGGCGCATGGATCCGGACGTGCCGCTGATCGTGCCGGAGGTGAATGCGGCTGCGACCGAAGGCTTCAAGAAGAAGAACATCATCGCCAACCCGAACTGCTCGACCGCGCAGCTCGTGGTCGCGCTGAAGCCCTTGCACGACAAGGCGACGATCAAGCGCGTCGTGGTCTCGACCTATCAATCGGTGTCGGGCGCCGGCAAGGACGCTATGGACGAATTGTTCTCGCAGACCAAGGCCGTCTACACCAATGACGAGCTGGTCGCGAAGAAATTCCCCAAGCGCATCGCCTTCAACGTCATCCCCCACATCGACGTCTTCATGGAAGACGGCTTCACCAAGGAAGAGTGGAAGATGATGGCGGAGACCAAGAAGATTCTTGATCCCAAGATCAAGCTCACCGCCACCTGCGTGCGCGTGCCCGTGTTCGTCGGCCACTCCGAGGCCGTCAACATCGAGTTCGAGAATCCGATCACCGCCGATGAAGCGCGCGAGATCCTGCGCAAGGCGCCCGGCTGCCTCGTCATCGACAAGCAGGAGCCCGGCGGCTACGCCACGCCGTACGAGGCGGCCGGCGAGGACGCGACTTACATCAGCCGCATCCGCGAGGACGCGACGGTGGAGAACGGTCTCGTGCTGTGGTGCGTGTCCGACAATCTGCGCAAGGGCGCCGCGCTGAACGCGATCCAGATCGCGGAAGTGCTGATCAACCGCAAGCTGATCAGCGCGAAGAAGCAGGCGGCCTAAGCTCCGTCCACTCCCTCGTCGTCCCGGACAAGCGCGCAAAAAGCGCGCGCCGATCCGGGACCCATAACCACAGGACGTGGTTTGGCGCCAGGCCGGCAACTCCGAGTCTTCGCAAAACGACTGCTGCGGCGTATGGGTCCCGGATCTGCGCTTGCGCTTGTCCGGGACGACGATCTCGTTTGACGAGAGAGTTTGCGAAATCGCCTACGCCACGCTTTGCGCGTTCTTGAATTCCTTCGCGACCTTGTCCAGCACGAACAGCGATCCCTCCGCGACGCCGAAATAGGCGCCGTGGGTCTGCATCTGGCCGCTCTCCACGGCCTTGCGCACGAACGGGAACGTCATCAGGTTCTCCAGGCTGCGGAACACCGCGGCCTTCTCGATGCGCTCGACGAATTGCGCCATGGTCTCGTGGTCGCGCTGCTCGACCACTTCGCCCGGCTTGATGAACATCTGCATCCATTTGCCGATGAAGTCGCCGGGCGTGAGTGGCTCGATCTTGTCGACGAAGGCGCGGATGCCGCCGCATTGGGCGTGGCCGAGCACGACGATGTGCTTCACCTTCAACACCGTCACCGCATATTCCAGCGCCGCCGACACGCCATGGGCGTTCTCGTCGGGCTGATAGGTCGGTACCAGATTGGCGATGTTGCGGACCACGAACAGTTCGCCCGGGCCGACGTCGAAGATCACCTCGGGCGAGACGCGGCTGTCGCAACAGCCGATCACCATCACTTCCGGCGACTGTCCCTTCACCGACAGCTCGCGATAGCGGTTCTGCTCGGTCGGCAGCCGCTGGGTGGCGAAGGCCTTGTAGCCTTCCAGCAAATGCTTCGGGAATGTCATCATGCCTATGCCTAACCATATACCGCAGGGTCGAACAAGCCTTTCGAACGGGCAGGCCAAGTGCTATCGGCTTCGGTCAGAAGAGAGAGACGAGGAAACCGGAAGGAACGCCCGCATGACCCGTCCGCGCCGCAGCCATCTGTTCATGCCCGGCTCCAACCCTCGTGCGCTGGAGAAAGCGCGCAATCTCCCCGCCGACGGCCTGATCCTGGACCTGGAGGATTCCGTTGCGCCCGAGGCCAAGGCGCTGGCGCGTGACGGAATTGCCGCGGCGATTGCCGCCAAGGGCTTTGGCAGGCGCGAGATCTTGATCCGCACCAATGGTCTCGACACGCCCTGGTGGGCGGATGACGTCGCCATGGCGGCCAAGGCTTCGCCCGATGGCATCCTGGTTCCAAAAGTTTCAAGCATCGAAGATCTCGACGCGATCGGCCGCCGCCTCGCCGAGCTCGGCGCAGCGCCGACGGTGAAGGTCTGGGCCATGATCGAGACCGCGCGCGCCGTGCTGCATGCCGAGGAGCTGGCTGCGGCGGGCCGCGATCCCGGGACGCGCCTGTCCGGTTTCGTGTTCGGCCCGAACGACATCTCGCGTGAGACGCGGATCCGGATGTTGCCGGGGCGCGCCGCCATGATCCCGATGATCACCCATTGCATCCTGGCGGCGCGCGCCCATGGCCTCGAAATCCTCGACGGTCCCTATAGCGACATCGCCAATTCCGACGGCTTCGCCACCGAATGCGCGCAAGGCCGCGACCTCGGCTTCGACGGCAAGACGCTGATCCATCCCTCGCAGATCGAAGCCTGCAACGCGATCTTCACGCCGCCGGAAGAGGACGTCGCGCGCGCACGAAAGATCATCGCAGCGTTCGAGCTGCCGGAGAACGCCTCGCGCGGCGCGATCCGCCTCGATGGTGCGATGGTCGAGCGCCTGCATGCCGACATGGCCCGGCGCACGATCGCCATCGCGGATGCGATCGCTGCGATGGGGAAGGGCTGAGGCGTGCGCTCCCGTTCCGTCCTGCTCGATCTCGACGGAACGCTGGTGGATTCCCGGCCGGGCATCGTCGCGAGCTGCTCGGCCGCATTGCGGGCGCTCGGACATGATCCCGACGATGCGCCCGAGATACCAGTCGGGCCACCGCTCGAAGACATCTTGCAGATCTTGCTGGCGGCGTATGGCGACGATCGAATCGATCAAGCCGCCGTGGCCTATCGCGAGCACTACGGCCAGGCCGGCCTGCTCGGAAGCGAGCTTTATCCCGGAATCGGCGCAGCGATCGAGGACATGCGGCGCGCCGGATTGCGGATCTATCTCGCCACCTCGAAGCGCCAGGTTTTCGCGCAACGAATTTTGCAGAACCTGAATCTGGCCGAGTTTTTCGATGGCATCTACGGCTCAAGGCCGGGCGGCAGCCTGGATCACAAGCCGGAGCTGCTCGCCCATATCCTGTCCGATCAGGACATCTCCGCCGCGCACAGCCTCATGGTCGGCGATCGGCGTCACGACATCGTCGGTGCTCACGCCGTCGAGATGCGCAGCCTCGGCGTGCTCTGGGGCTATGGCAGCCGGGATGAGCTGGAGACGGCAGGCGCAGATCAGTTGGTCGAACAGCCCATTGATCTCGCGCGCGCGGTTCTGTCGATGATCCCCGGCTAGGTTCGGTCCACGGTGCGTCGGCGCGGGGAATACGATGGGAGTTGCGTGGCCGCCTTACTGCCTTCGTCTCGCATTCTTCAAAGTCTCGGAGGGCAGCTCGCCGATGGCGAGACGATATTCGGATGCGAAACGTCCGAGATTTCGAAAGCCGCATTTGAACGCCACAGCAAGCACGCTGGTTTGCGCATCAGGCCGTCGCAACAGCTCTGCCGCGCGATAGAGCCGGACGCGCCGCGCGAACTGGCCCGGTGATCCCCGTCCGGACTCGGAGAACTCCCGGAATACCGTCCGCACGCTCACATTGGCGACCTCCGCGATCCTTTCGAGGTCGAGCGGTTCGTCCCAATGGGCCTCGATATAGGATTCCACGATGTCGACCACGGCCCGGTGGGCGCGCGGCGCGGAGCGCTGCAGCCGGTCAGAGAAGTTGTGCCGATGCGCCAAAAGAATCCGGACCATCAGCGCCCGCTCGAGTTCGGCGATGGCGATGGGCGAGTAATCCTGCCCGAATCTTTCCAGCTCCTCGGCAAATCTGAAAACGTCATGCCGGACCTGCTTCATCACCAAGGGGTCGGCTTCGTCCGAGGCGAAGCGCAAGGTCACGCCGCAATCGTCGCCGAGCAGGTTGTTCAACAAGCGCGTGATGGCCGGGACATCTATCCTCAACACCAATTGGCGGTAGCCCGGCGCGAAGTCGAGATCCAGCCTGGCGTCTCCGGAGATGATCGGACGCCAGGCCTCGAGAGGCCGGCTGTTCCCCTGGGTCTTGAAGCCCGCCGTGCCCTGGATGGAGAAGAACTGGCGGAGAATCTGCGATTCAGGGAAGGACAGCGATGCCGCGCCATCATAGGCGCAGAACGCGAGGCCGATGGAATTCAGGCGAGCAAAATTGGCCTGGATGCCGAATTCGTGGCCGCGCTTGCCAAACCGATCGGCACCATAGGCCGAGAACAGGCGGTCGCGCGCAAACTCGCTGTCGCGCGACCGTAGCAAAGGATAGCGGTCAAGGTATGAAACGGCGCCCAAATCAGGATCCTCAAAACGCTCAAGCTACTGAATCGGAATCGCAGCGCTACCAATTGGAGATTGCACGGAATAGCCAATGGGCGAGATTGATCCGTTGCCAGCGAGAGGGCCGTCGCTTGCTCGTCCTGCGACAAATTGTCGGGACGTTCGATGCAAGATCATTTCGTTTCATTCGCAGAGTCGAGGTTTTGCCGAATACCGATAGCGAATTTAGCGAGACCTTCGCAGTTCGTCGCCGATGGCGCGGTCAAGGTGGCCGTGTGTCGCTGTCGGGTTAATCGCCCTGGCAAAAAGCGGCCATTGTGTCTGCGATCGGACAAATATTCTGATAATTCGATTCAGATATCTGCTTCATTCGCAAGAACGGCGGTCGAGCGAAAATGCTCCGCCGCGACAGGATGAATGGTTAAGGCCGGTTCGCTGTGCTGCGGACTGAGCGTCAATTTCGGAGCAAGACGAATGTTTGGTCGCAAGTTTCTGGGCGATGCGCAGGCGCAAATTGATGCGGTTAGCCGCTCGCAGGCCATGATCGAGTTCAACATGGACGGCACGATCGTCAAGGCCAACAAGAACTTCCTGGATGCGCTCGGCTACAGTCTTGACCAGATCCAGGGCAAGCACCACTCCATGTTCGTGCCGGCCGATCAGCGTGACGGCACGGATTACCAGGCGTTCTGGGCAGCACTGCGTCGCGGCGAGTTTCAGGCAGGCGAGTTCAAGCGCATCGCGAATGGCGGCCGCCCGATTTGGATCGAAGCGTCATACAATCCGGTGCTCGGCAATGATGGCAAGCCGGTCAAGGTGATCAAGATTGCGACCGACATTACTGCGAAGAAGCTGCGCAGCATGTCTGATGCGTCGAAGCTTGCCGCCATCAATCGCGCTCAGGCCGTGATCGAGTTCAAGCTCGACGGCACCATCGTCACCGCCAACGAGAATTTCTGCAAGACGCTCGGCTATCCGCTGGCCGAGATCGAGGGCAAGCACCACAGCCTGTTCGTGCCCGCCGCTGAGCGGGATAGTGCGGCCTATCGCGAATTCTGGGAGAAGCTCAACCGCGGGGAGTACCAGGCCGGTGAGTTCAAGCGCATCGGCAAGGGCGGCAAGGAAGTGTGGATCCTGGCGAGCTATAATCCCGTGCTGGACGATACGGGGAAGCCCTTCGGTGTCGTCAAATTCGCAAACGACATTACTGCTGACAAGCTGAAGAACGCCGATCTGGCCGGCCAGATCGCGGCGATCGACAAGGCGCAGGCGGTGATCGAGTTCAACATGGACGGCACGATCATCACGGCGAACGTCAACTTCCTGAGCGCGGTCGGCTACTCGCTGGCCGAGATCAAGGGTCACCACCACAGTATGTTCGTCGAGCCCTCGGAGCGAGACGGCGCCGCCTATCGCGAGTTCTGGGCGGCGCTCAATCGCGGCGAATACCAGGCGGCCGAATACAAGCGCATCGGCAAGGGCGGCAAGGAGATCTACATCCAGGCCTCCTATAATCCGATCTTCGATCTCAACGGCAATCCGTTCAAAGTGGTGAAATACGCGACCGACACCACCAGGCAGGTGCTGGTCCGGATGGGCAACGAGCGCGTCCGCGCCATGATGGAATCGGTTGCTGCGGGCTCCGAGGAACTCAACGCATCGGTGCGAGAGATCTCAGAGGCCATGACCAAATCGCGCGAAACCGCGATCGGCGCCGTTGAGCAGGTCTCCTCTGCCGATGCCCAGGCCCAGCGCCTCACTGATGCCGCGCAGTCGATGAGCGGCATCGTGGAAATGATCAACAACATCACCGGTCAGATCAATCTGCTGGCCCTCAACGCAACGATCGAATCGGCCCGTGCCGGGGAAGCCGGCCGCGGCTTTGCCGTGGTCGCATCCGAGGTGAAGGGGCTTGCCAACCAAGCCAAGCAGGCCACCGATAAGATCGCTCAGGAGATCGGCAGCCTCAATCAGATATCGGGGGACGTCGTCGGTGCCCTCGTTGCGATCAAGCAGGCCATCAACAATGTCAGCGAGTACGTGACGTCGACGGCCGCGGCGATCGAGGAGCAGAGCACGGTGACGAACGAGATGTCGACCAGCATGCAGCGCGCCGCCGCCGAGGCGGCCGCGATGGTGAACCGCGCTTGATCAGCCGGCCACTTCAAATCAACCTCCGGAGTGCATGCCGCCTTTGACGCAACAGACAGAAGCCGTTCAGCTACGGCTCAGTCTCCGGACGGCAGGACTTCACGAGGCGCCGCTCACCGCGGCGCGAGGTCGGCGCGATTGAGCGACTCCAAGGTCGAGGCGTTGGCGCAATAGCCGTGGTAATTCTCCGCGGCGGTGCCGTCGGCGAGATCGCGGTCGCATTCTGGCTTGTGACCGCACAGCGAGCAGACCCGCTCCATGTCGCGCAGCAGCAGCGGCTGCGCGCGGCCGAGGCCTTCGGCGCTGATACCGAGCTGCTGCAGCATCATTGGCAGCTCGTCGGCGGAATGCTTGCCGTGACGGACCAGCTCTTCCAGATCGTCGGGCGCGATCCTCAAATCGCTCGCGATCCGGTCGAAATCGGCGCGGTCGAGCTGCCGGATCTCGTTCATCTCGCGGCGATGCTTCAGCCAGCTCGCAAAGGAGTCGATGAGGTCCTGGACGATGGGATAAGGCCTGCTTGCGGTGCTCATGGAAAGCTCCCTTCGGACGGCGGAACTGAAGCCAATTAAGCACGATGTTGCAGAGGCGCGTTGCGCTGGATCAAACTGGAATGAGCGGGGCTCTGCCGACCTCTCCCGCTTGCGGGAGGGGTCGCGCACTTCCCGCGCAGCAGCTAGCCGAATCGCTCCGTCGCCCAGGCGTACAGGCTGCCCGGTATAGGCTTTTCGCCGCCGCGGCCCTTGGGCGAGATGTGCAGGCCGATGATCTCGGGGTTGGTGACGAGACCGAGATAGCTCGAGGGATCGAAGAACAGCTTTGGCTCGGCGTGCACGGCGTAGAATGACTGCTTCGGCAGCGCATTGTGCAATTCGCCGGTGCGGCGTGCGAGCGCGGTCAGTGCTGCGGGTCCATAGATCGCGACGCGAATGTCCGACAGACGGTTGGAGCCGCCGCGCAGGCGCTGCATCATGAAGGTGATGCGGTGGCGCAGCGACAGCCAGTTCGGCGTCAGTTCCTCCTGCTCCATCAGCTCTTCGAACGCGCGCACGATGCCGTGCTCCGCCGGCAGATAGATCACCGAATTGCCGAGCTGGCGCGGCCGTTCCCAGGCGAAATAGGGCTTTGCCGGATCGACCTCGACCGGCTTCAGGAGCAGCACGTCGGCGTCGAGCCAGAGGCCAAGGCCCTTCGCCATCAGCTTCATGCGGAAGAAGTCGCTGAACTGCAGAATGGTCCAGTCGCGCCAGCTGCCGTCCGGCTGCGGCGGCCGCAAGCGTTCGGAGAACACGTGCGGCAGGATTGCTTCGGCCTCGGCGTTCGCGACGCCTGCGGGCAGGCCGGGAATGGTGTCGAAGCTGTAGACTGTGACCTTGTGGCCGGCAGCCAATTGCGAGCGCAGACAGGTCTGGCGCAGCGCATCCATCGGGCCATGCCAGAAGGTGACGATCTCGGGCAGCATGGGTGCAGCTATACGGGGTAATCAGAACAAAGAAAAAGCCCCGGCGCGCGTCGCACCGGGGCTGCAAACGGGATCGGAGATCACGCCCAGGCGCGTTCGCGCTTGAGCTTGTCCTCGTAGGTGTCGATCGAGGCCTTCTTCTCCATGGTGAGGCCGATGTCGTCGAGGCCGTTGATCAGGCAGTGCTTGCGGAACGGGTCGATCTCGAACTTGACCTTGCCGCCATCGGGACCGCGGATCTCCTGGTTCGGCAGGTCGATCGTCAGCGTCGCGTTGGCGCCGCGCTCGGCGTCGTCGAACAGCTTGTCGAGGTCTTCCTGGGAGACGCGGATCGGCAGAATGCCGTTCTTGAAGCAGTTGTTGTAGAAGATGTCGCCGAACGAGGTCGAGATCACGCAGCGGATGCCGAAGTCCAGCAGCGCCCAGGGTGCGTGCTCGCGGCTCGAGCCGCAGCCGAAATTGTCGCCGGCAACCAGCACCTTCGCATTGCGATAGGCGGGCTGGTTGAGGACGAAATCCGGATTCTCGCTGCCGTCGTCCTTGTAGCGCTGCTCGGAGAAGAGCCCCTTGCCAAGGCCGGTCCGCTTGATGGTCTTGAGGTACTGCTTCGGAATAATCATGTCGGTGTCGACATTGATGATCTTCAGCGGCGCCGCGACGCCTTCCAGCGTGGTGAACTTGTCCATGGTTGCGTTTCCCGGGTGGTTCAGGGAAGGCGTATTTATCGTGTCCGGGGCCTGAATCCTAGGCCGAATTCGGCAGATCTGCCTTCCCTTTCCCGCCTGCGGGAGAGGGCGCACACCTGCCGCGTGGCGACGCCGTCACGCCACCTGCGCCTCGATCGCGGCCATATCGTCGTCCGAGAGACCGAAATGGTGGCCGATCTCATGGATCAGGACGTGGCGAACGATATGGCCGAGGCTTTCGTCGTGCTCGGCCCAGTAATCCAGGATCGGGCGGCGGTAGAGCCAGACCATGTTGGGCAGCCGCGCCACGTCGCCAAGGCTCTGCTGGGGCAGGCCGACGCCCTGGAACAGGCCGAGCAGGTCGAACTCGCTCTCGCATTCCATCTCGTCGAGGACCTCCTCGGTCGGGAAGTCGTCGACGCGGATGATGACGCCCTCGCACAGGCCGCGAAATTCCGCCGGCAGGCCCTCGAAGATCTCGTGCGCCGTCGCTTCCATCTCTGCCAGAGAGGGCGCTTTCAATTCCGTCCACATGCAGCTCTCTTAGCGCGGGTTCCTTGGCGATGCATCCCGCTTTATAAGCGCGGCGAGGTTGACGGCCGACGCCAAAACGGGGAGCGTGGGCCCCAAATGGGACGTTTCAGGTGGGCGAAAAAATGCGAGCAAAAACAGCGCTGACGCTACTGTGCATGGGGTTGTTTTCGCAGTTTTCCGTTGGCGCAGAGGCCCAGACAGCGGCCCCCCGGATCAAGCTGGCCCAGGCGGGCTTGCCGGACGACATCCCGCCGCCGCGCAAGCGCCCGCCCCCGCGCCTGCGGGTCACGCCCTATTACAGCCCTGACGGCGTCTATCCGCGCTACAATCCCGGTCCTAATGCGGTCCGCGAATGCAACGCGACCTATGTGCAGGAATACCGGCCGAGCGGCACCGTGATCGTGCCGCGTGTGAGCTGCCATTGGCGCCCGGGCTAACGCCGGTTCAACACCAGCGCGCAGCGCGGAAGCCTCACGGGGTCATCATGGCGAGATGGATTGCATGGGCCGTTGCCGTCGCGCTTGCGACCGGTCTGCCCAGCGTTTCCGCCGCGCACAGGGCGACGATGCCGGAGGCCTCAGCGGGAATGGCGGTTTTCGATGCACGGCGCCCGGCGCGGACGCATGAGATCGTACGGCCTGCGGTGCGCCGTGATCCGCGCTACTACGCGCGGCCGGTCTATTACCGTCCCTATCCCTACGGCGTGCCCGCACCCTTCGTGTTCGGCTACGGGCCGTTCTGGTGAACCGCTAAAGCATGATCCGGAAAAGTGCGAAGCGGTTTTCCGGAAAGATCATGCGCAAACGACAATCTAAAGCGCGAGGACGATTCGTCCAAATCTCATCGCGCTTTAGCCCGCGGGCGCAAATCCCTTGACCAGCAGCACGGTCGCCTTTGCGCCGGCCTTGCGGTCACGCGAGATCTCCTCGTAGTCGGGCGAGTTCGAGAAGGCGAGGAAGGCGGCCTCGTCCGGAAACGACATCATGACCAGCTTGTCGTGCGGCCATGTTCCCTCGAGCACGCGCGGACGCTCGTCGGCGGCGAGCAGGCGCCCATTGTACTTCCTGAACACGTCGAAGAACCGCGCCTGATAGCGGTCATAGGCCGCGCGGTCCGTCATCTTCAATTGTGCGATCGCATAGACAGTCATCTCTCGAATTCCTTCCCATCGCGGCACAGCGCCGCAGCACGGAGCCCTGCTTCGTTCATTCATGGCGCGTTCACATCGCTGTCCTCAATTTTAATCCCGGGAGCGACTGCAATTGAACAGGGATGACGCGAGCCGGAAACGCGCATCGCAACTCCGCTGTCCAGAGTCAGGGAGAATTCCATGCTGAGGATAATGGGTCTCAGGGCAAGCCCGATGCGTCTCCTCGGGATTGCAGCGGCGGCGACGTTGATGCTGTCGGCCGGCACCACGCGTCGCGCTGAAGCGCTGAGCTTGATCAATCCGGCGACGTCACCCGCGGCGAAGACTGCAACCGAGGACCTCGTCACGCCGGTTCGCCACGGCGGCGGCGGACATGGCGGTGGAGGACATTTTCACGGCGGCGGTGGTTTCCGCGGCGGCGGATTTCACGGCGGCCATGTCGGTGGCTTCCGCGCCGCGCCGGGGTTCCACGGCAGCGGCTATCGCTACGGCGGATTTCGCCATTACGGCGGCTATCATCGCTACGGGATCTATCGCCCGTATTACGGCCATCGCCACTTCCATCGGCGCTACTATTACGGCGGCTACTATCCCTACTATCACTATCCGCGCCGCTGCCGGATCATCTCGACGTATTACGGCCCGCGCCGCGTCTGCCGCTGGCATCGCTGGCACTATCCGTACCGCTACTATTGGTGACGTGAGCTAGAGCCGTCATTCCGGGATGGCGCGTCAGCGCCAGACCCGGAATCTCGAGATTCTCAGGTGCCCGAGTGCGCACCAGAGTTCACAGCCAATCCTTCAGCCTCCACGACGAAGCCTTCCACCGCATCAGATTGTCCAGCTTCCACTGCTTGAACATCGCCGGCGGCCAGCGGCTGAGCTTGGAGGTCTCCGCGACCTCCGGTTTGGCGACGATGCGCAAGGGCGCGGCGCGCCGGCGGTGCTGGCGCGTGGCTTCGCCGATCAGGTCGACATATTCCGGCTTGTTGGCCATGAGGCGTGTCCTCGCGAAATCATCGCGAGGACGAGAGTGTCAGCCGATCGATTAACGGCGGTTTGCCGCGATCGCTACAATTGCAGGGAGTGGCTTAGCGCCAGTCCCTGACGTCGACGAAGTGGCCCGCGATCGCCGCGGCCGCCGCCATCGCCGGCGACACCAGATGGGTGCGGCCCTTGAAGCCCTGGCGGCCCTCGAAATTGCGGTTCGAGGTCGAGGCGCAGCGCTCTTCCGGCTTCAGCTTGTCCGGGTTCATGGCAAGGCACATCGAGCAGCCCGGCTCGCGCCATTCGAAGCCGGCCTTGATGAAGATCTTGTCCAGACCCTCGGCCTCGGCCTGCTCCTTCACGATGCCGGAGCCCGGCACGACCATGGCGTTGACGTTCGCCGAAACGGTCTTGCCTTCCGCAATCTTCGCCGCCGCGCGCAAATCCTCGATGCGGCCGTTGGTGCAGGAGCCGATGAAGACGCGGTCGAGCTTGATGTCGGTGATCTTCGTCCCCGCGGTCAGGCCCATATACTTCAAGGCGCGATGCTTGGAGATGCGCTTGGCCTCGTCCGCGATCTTGTCGGGATCGGGCACGATACCGGTGACCGAGATGACGTCCTCTGGGCTCGTGCCCCAGGTCACGATCGGCGGCAGCTTTGCGGCGTCGAGGCGCAGCTCGTGGTCGAAATGCGCGCCTTCATCGGAGCGCAGCTTCTCCCAATAGCGCATCGCCGCATCCCAGGCCGCGCCCTTCGGGGCCTTCGGACGATCACGCAGGAAGTCGTAGGCTTTCTGGTCGGGCGCAACGAGGCCGGCGCGGGCGCCGCCTTCGATCGACATGTTGCAGACCGTCATGCGCCCTTCCATCGAGAGCGCACGGATTGCGTCGCCGGCATATTCCAGCACGTAGCCGGTGCCGCCAGCGGTGCCGATCTCGCCGATGATGGCCAGGATGATGTCCTTGCCGGTCACGCCGTCGGGCAATTTGCCATCGACGGTGACGCGCATGTTCTTCGCTTTCTTCTGGATCAGCGTCTGCGTCGCCAGCACGTGCTCGACCTCGCTCGTGCCGATGCCGTGTGCGAGCGCGCCGAAGGCGCCATGCGTCGAGGTGTGGCTGTCACCGCAGACGATGGTGGTGCCGGGCAGCGTAAAGCCCTGCTCGGGGCCGATGACGTGGACGATGCCCTGACGCTTGTCGAACTCGTTGTAATATTCGATGCCGAATTCCTTGGCGTTCTCGGCCAGCGCCTTGATCTGCTCGATGCTTTCAGGATCGGGATTGGGCTTGGTGCGATCGGTGGTCGGCACGTTGTGGTCGACGACGGCGAGCGTCTTCTCGGGCGCGTGGACCTTGCGCCCCGTGGCGCGCAGGCCTTCGAACGCCTGCGGCGAGGTCACCTCGTGCACCAGGTGACGGTCGATATAGAGCAGGCAGGTGCCGTCCTCGGCTTCGTGCACCAGATGGTCGTTCCAGATCTTGTCGTACAATGTGGTCGGCTTGGACATGAGCTTAAGCTCCGAAAGAACGTTGTGTCAGCGGATATGCGCAGGTAGCGCGCGGGCAACAAAATCGTCGGCGCAGCCTTTCAGGCTGCGCGAATAAGCTCTGACGTTGCCGAGGTCGCGAAGCGTCCGAAGAACCGGCCAGGCAGCCGCGAGCGATCGTCGATGACGATGCGCTTGACGGGGGCGAGGCTGGTCGGATCTGGAAACATTCCAAGAATATATAGCAGGCCGAATTGGAAGCGCGAGTGGTTTCAACTGACTGCCACGCACACCATGCATGACCCTCATCCTGAGGAGCGCGCTCTTGGCGCGCGTCTCGAAGGATGCAAAGGCCCGGCCGGTGGCCTCGCCCTTCGAGACGCGCGTTCCGCGCTCCTCAGGGTGAGGGGCAGTCACCGTGCGCGCCGCACTGACGCAACAAAAAAGCGCGGAGCCGAGCCCGCGCTTTCGAAAAACTTGCCTGGTGGGGCGAAGCTTACTCGCCGACGGCAGCCTGGCGGTCCTGCTTCTCGACGATGCGGGCCGACTTGCCGCGAAGGTTGCGCAGGTAATAGAGCTTGGCGCGACGAACCTTGCCGCGGCGCACCACCTTGATCGAGTCGATCATCGGCGACATCACCGGGAACACGCGCTCCACGCCCTCGCCGTAGGAGATCTTGCGGACGGTGAAGCTCTCGTTGAGGCCACCGCCGGAACGGCCGATGCAGACGCCTTCATAGGCCTGCACGCGGGTGCGGTCGCCTTCGACGACCTTCACGTTGACGATCACGGTGTCGCCGGGACCGAATTCCGGAATGTCCTTGCCGGCGGACAGCTTGTCGAATTGCTCTTGCTCGAGCTGCTTGATCAGGTTCATGGGTAAATCTCCATCGGCGCGCCCAGCCCTGGAAACGGGGGGCTGCGCAAAATTCGTCTATCCAGCCATTGCGGATTTGGCCGCTCCTATAAGGCAAGCCGGAGCGTTTGTCACCCGTCTGTCTTGTTTTTTGGCGTTTTTTGGCGCCCGGCCCGATTCGCCGGTTTGGGCGGGATTTGGGCCCATAAATCCGGCCGCCGGGCCGCCGTCAGGGCCTCGGATTGCGCCCGCCGCCAGGCCGCCACCTTGGCATGGTCGCCCGAGGTCAGGATCTCAGGGATCGGAGCCCCCTCGAACAGCTGCGGGCGGGTGTATTGGGGGTATTCCAAAAGGCCTTCGGAGAAGCTTTCCTCGGTTCCCGAGGCTTCCTTGCCCATCACCCCTGGCAGCAGCCGGACGCAGGCGTCGATCAGGGCTAAAGCTGCGATTTCGCCCCCGGACAGCACGTAATCGCCGATCGAGACCTCCTCCAGGCCCCGCCCGTCGATCACCCGCTGGTCCACCCCCTCGAACCGCCCGCAGACGATCAGGGGTCCAGGGCCCTGGGCAAGTTCGGCGACGCGGGCCTGGGTCAATGGCCGCCCCCTTGGGCTCATGAGGAGGCGCGGCCGGTCCGGACCGATCCCGGCGGCATCGATCGCCGCCGCCAGAACATCCGCCCGCAGCACCATTCCCGGGCCCCCACCGGCCGGGGTGTCGTCAACGCTACGATGGCGGTCGGTGGCGGAAGCCCGGATGTCGCGGGCCTCGATCTCCCAGAGTCCGGATGCCAGCGCCCGCCCGGCCAGGCTCACGCCGAGCGGCCCCGGAAACATCTCCGGAAACAGCGTCAGCACCGTCGCGCGCCAGGGTGAGGGGTTGGTCATTGCAGTCAGCTTAGCCAAAACCACGGCCTGTGGTTATGGGTCCCCGCTTTCGCGGGGACGACTCACCGAGGGCGCATCCTCCCCCGCGATCTCCTGCGGCAGCGCGATCACGACGCGGCCGCCCGCAATGTCGACCTCCGGCACCACCGCGTTCGAGAACGGCAGCAACATCGTCGGGCCCTTGAGGGGTGCGATCTCGATGATGTCGCCGGCGCCGAAATTGTGGACCGCGAGCACGCGGCCGAGCACGTCGCCGTCCGTGGTGACCGCAGCAAGCCCGATCAGATCGGTGTGGTAATATTCATCCTCATCGGTCGCGGGCAGTTTTTCGCGCGCGACGTAGAGTTCGATGCCGTTGAGGCGCTCGGCCTCATCGCGAGTCGCGACGCCCTTGAATGTCGCGACCAGATGATCTTTGGCCTCGCGCACCTGCGCGATTTCGAACTGGCGCCTGCCGTCCTTGGTTGACAGCGGACCGTAGCGGCGGACGGCAAACGGATCCTCCGTAAAAGTCCACAGCTTGACCGCACCGCGCACACCATGCGCGGCGCCGATCCGCGCGACGCAGACCAGCGCCGACATGGTCTAGCCTTAGCCCTTCGCGGCGGCTTCGGCCTGTGCCTTGCGCTCCTTGCGCGGCACGGCCTTCTCGGGGTTGTTGCGCGCTTCGCGCTTCTTGACGCCGGCAGCGTCGAGGAAACGCATCACGCGGTCCGACGGCTGCGCGCCCTTGGCGACCCAGGCCTTCACCTTCTCCATGTCGAGCTTGAGGCGCGCCTCGTTGTCCTTCGGCAGCAGCGGGTTGAAATAGCCGAGACGCTCGATGAAGCGGCCATCGCGGGGGAAGCGCGAATCGGCGACGACGACGTGATAGACGGGACGCTTCTTGGTGCCTGCGCGGGCGAGGCGGATAACGACGGACATTCAGTTCTCCTTCAAATACGTTTTGTTCGGTTGATTGGTATTTCGCGTCGCGCGGCCAGTTACGGCCCTCGCGACGAATTCCTCATTTCTTCTTGCCAGGAAAACCGCCGAGGCCCGGCAGCGTCGGCTTGCCGCTCAGCCCGGTCAGCCCCGGAAGGTTCGGCAGACCCTGGCGCAAGCCAGCCGGCAGATCCTTCGGCAAATTCGGCAGGCCCTGTCCGCCGCCGCTGCCCATCTTCTCCTGCAGCGCCTTCATCTCTTCGGGCGAAGGCATCTTCATGCCGCCGCCAAAGCCCATCGCCTGCGCGATGCCGGCGAGCGGGCCGCGCTTGCCCGAGCCCATGGCCTTCATCACGTCGGCCATGTTCCGGTGCATCTTCAGCAGCTTGTTGACGTGCTCGACGCTCTGGCCGGAACCTGCGGCGATGCGCTTCTTGCGGCTCGCCTTGAGCAGATCCGGATGACGGCGCTCGTCGCGCGTCATCGAATCGATGATCGCGACCTGGCGCTTCAAAATCTTGTCGTCGATGCCGGCGGCGGCGATCTGGTTCTTCATCTTGGAGATGCCGGGCATCATGCCCATCAGCCCGCTGATGCCGCCCATGTTGGCCATCTGCAACAGCTGCTCGCGCATGTCGTTGAGGTCGAACTGACCCTTGCGCATGCGCTCGGCGGTGCGCGCGGCCTTCTCGGCATCGATATTGGCGGCGGCGCGCTCGACCAGCGAGACCACGTCGCCCATGCCGAGGATGCGGCCGGCGATACGATCAGGGTGGAAGTCTTCCAGCGCGTCGGTCTTTTCACCGGTGCCGATCAGCTTGATCGGCTTGCCGGGAACGGCGCGCATCGACAGCGCCGCACCGCCGCGGCCGTCGCCGTCCACGCGCGTCAGCACGATGCCGGTGAGGCCGACACGCTGGTCGAACGAGCGCGCGAGGTTCACGGCGTCTTGGCCGGTGAGCGAGTCCGCAACCAGCAGCACTTCATGCGGGTTGGCCGCCGCTTTGATCGCCGCCGCCTCCGCCATCATCTCTTCGTCGAGCGTGGTACGGCCGGCGGTGTCGAGCAGCACGATGTCGTAGCCGCCGAGCTTGCCGGCTTCCAGCGCACGTTTTGCAATTTGCGGCGGCTGCTGGCCGGCCACGATTGGCAAAGTGGGAATGTCGAGGTCGCGGCCGAGCACGGCCAGCTGCTCCATCGCCGCCGGACGGTAGACGTCGAGCGAGGCCATCAGCACCTTGCGCTTGTCGCGCTGGACCAGGCGGCGGGCGAGCTTGGCGGTGGTGGTGGTCTTACCGGAGCCCTGCAGACCGACCATCATGATCGGCACCGGCGGCACGGAATTGACGTCGATGGTCTGGCCTTCGCTGCCGAGCGTGTTGACCAGCTCGTCATGGACGATCTTGACCACCATCTGGCCGGGGGTGACCGACTTGACCACGGTGGCGCCGATCGCCTGCTCGCGGACGCGCTCGGTGAAGCTGCGCACCACTTCGAGCGCGACGTCGGCTTCCAGCAGCGCGCGGCGCACCTCGCGCATCGCGGCGTCGACGTCCTTTTCGGTCAGCGCACCGCGCCCCGTCAGACGATCGAGAATGCCACCAAGCCGTTCCGACAGATTGTCGAACAATGCCGTTGTCCCTTGTCCTGCTCGCCAGAATTGCGATCTTCCAAACACCTTTGCGCCCGAGGGCGCACAGCGCTGTCGGGCGTTGACCTCCGGTCTCGAGGGCCGGTCGGCGGGTCGAAAAGAAAGCCTTTCCGAGAAAGTGGCGGGGTTAAACGCCCCTCCCGCGCAAAAGTCAAGGAAAGTTAGGGTGCCGGGGCGGCTTTGCCAGGGTAAGGTCCTGAAACTAGGCCTCTTTTGGCCGCCAGTTCCTTTTCCCCGGGCCCCGCCCATATAGGAGGTGATGACTTACCTCCGCCACCGTTCCTCGAAGCCCGCCCGTGCCCGTCACCCGTCGCGCGTTTTTCAGGCTGCTTGCCGGGGCCGGCGCGCTGGTCGGTCTCCCGTCCCTTTGGATGTCCCACATGAAAACCTATGACGGTCCCGCCTCCGACCATTTCGACGGTCTGAGCTTCTTCGATCCGGACGGGGCGCCGCCAAAATCGCTGCGTGAGGTGCTGCGCTGGCAGTTCAACGGCAAGCGGCAGCGCGCGAAATGGCCGGACTGGGCTCCCAGCCCTCATGCCGACACCCCGCCGGAGCGGGTCGATGGCGGCAAGGTGCGGCTCTCCTTCGTCGGTCATGCCAGCTGGCTGATCCAGACCGGCGGCCTCAACATCCTGGTCGATCCGGTCTGGTCGACGCGGGTCTCACCGGTCGCCTTCGCCGGGCCGAAACGGCACAACGATCCCGGCATCGCGTTCGAGAAGCTGCCGAAGGTCGACGTCGTGCTGGTCTCGCACGGCCATTACGATCATCTCGACATCGCGACGCTGTCGCGGCTCGCGAAGAATTTTGCGCCGCGCGTGGTCACCCCGCTCGGCAATGATGTCACGATGCGCAGCTGGGATCACACGATCAAGGTGGAAGCGTTCGACTGGCACGATCGCGTCGAGCTCGGTGGCGGCATCGCCGTGCACCTGGTGCCGACACGGCACTGGACCGCACGCGGCATGTTCGACCGCAACAAGGCGCTGTGGGCGAGCTTCGTGCTGGAGACGCCGGCCGGGAAAATCTATGTGGTCTGCGATTCCGGTTATGGCGACGGCCGGCATTTCCGTCGCGTCGCCGACAAGCACGGGCCGCTGCGCCTCGCCATCCTTCCCATCGGTGCCTACGAGCCGCGCTGGTTCATGCGCGACCAGCACATGAATCCGGAAGATGCGGTGAAGGCGCTGCGCGATTGCGGCGCCGAGGCCGCGCTCGGACATCATCACGGCACGTTCCAGCTCACCGACGAGGCAATCGACGCGCCGGCGAAGGCGCTGGTCGAAGCGCTGGATGCGGCAAAGATTCCGCAGGAGCGGTTCGTGGCGATGCAGCCCGGGCAGGTGGTGGAGATTTAGCGCGTGTACCCCTAAACTCGGCGGCGTGATGCGACGAAAGCAATGTTCGCTTTGCTCCCATTGCGACAAGTTCGTGCGGCTCTGCGCCGTTGAACCAGAAAGCCCATGACGCAACAAAACACCATGGATTTCTTTCGGTCGGAAGACCTTGATTGATCGATGGATGGAGCCGGCCTGTGGGATTTTTGCTGAGAATTGTGCTTGCAACCGCTCTCGTGAACCTTGCTCCAGCAGTCGCCCAGGCGAAGAATGCTGTCGCTTCTCCTGCCTTGCAGAAGGAATTCGATGGCTTCATCGAGAAGTTTCGCGCGGCGCTGAAGGCAAACGATCCCACCGCCGTTGCCGGTATGACACGCTTGCCGTTCATGAACGACAACGCAATTCGCGATGCCGCGCAATTTGGCGCCAAAACCTATCGGGCCTCGTTCACGGCGAAAAACCGCGCGTGTATCCAGCGCGGCAAGGCCGTTTACGACCGCGATGAATATAAGAACGACAGTTACTTCGTCTTCTGCGGCGAGCTGATCTTCGTCTTTACCAAGACGCCGGCGGGGGTCCTTTTTACTGATATCAGCGCGAATGATTGATCAGGCAATAATGCTGTCCCCCGCCGCCGGACGCATGATCGGTCGCCTCGCTCAGCGACATGCCGGATGCAGCAATCTGGGCGATAGGCCCGACTCATCAACGGAAAGGCTCGACGCGAGCACAGCCAGTTGGCTCAGCCCCTATTAACGGGCACGCATGATGAGTCCCTGCGGACGTGTTCGCAAGGACGGCACCATGGGTGTTGCGGCAACGCGCCTCTTATGAGCGGGGCTACTGCCCCTGCTTGATCGCCCAGCTCACATTCACCGTCACCGACAGCGTCTCCTCGCCCGGTGCAACGGCGGCCGGCGCAGCCATCGGTGCTGTTGCCATCCGCGCCTTGAACAGCGGTACCGGGGCGCCACCCTCGGTAATGCTGAGCGGCGCGCCCAGCGTCACGCCGGTGGCCTTGGCATAGATCTCGGCTTTGCGGCGGGCATCCGCGACGGCGCGCTCGCGCGCCTCGTCGAGCAGCTTCGAGGCCTGCGTCACCTCGAAGGAGATGTTGCCGACGTCGTTGGCACCGGCGCCGACCAGCGCGTCGATGATGCCGGCGACCTTGGTCACGTCGCGAATCTTCACGGTGACGCGGTTGGAGGCGCGGAAGCCGACCACCGGAGATGCGCCGGTGGATTTGTTCTGGCCGTATTGCGGCTGCAGCGACAGACGCGAGGTCTGGTAATCCTTCTCGTCGATCCCGGCGCCCTTCAACGCCAGCAGCACCTTGCCCATGGCGGCGTTGTTGGCGTCGGAAGCCTCCTTCGCCGTCTTGGCGTCATTGGCGACCCCGGCGTCGATCTGGGCGAGATCCGGCGCCACGGAGACATTGGCTTCGCCGCTCACCGAAATGGCGGACGGAAAGTCATCGGCAAGCGCGGGCGTCGCCAGCAGCGTGGCGAAAACGGCGGCAAGGGACGTCGCAAGTACGGCAGGCTTCTTCATCTCTCTCATTTCAGCGGTACGAAAACATTGATCACGAGCTTGTCCTCGGCGGTCTTGAGCGGATCAGTGAGGTATTCCTCGATGAAAGTGTCCTTGGCTTCCAGCCTCTTGTCGTCGAGGTGATTGGTGATCGCCTCGTAGGTGTTGTCCATGTTGTCGTAGGAGCCGCGATGGACGAATTTCAGCACCTTGCCCTCCGGCGACTTGCCGATGCTCATGTCCTTAGGCAAGTTCTTGGGATCCTGCTCGACCGGGATCTCGGCAAGGAAGGTGAAGCCGGTGTCGTCGGTCGAGGTGTAGACGATCATCGGATTGCCGGCGTGCTTGATGCCCTGCTTGTCCAGGAGCGTGTTCAGCGCCTTGAAGGCGTCAATCAGCGTGTCGAAGGCCGAGTCCCAGTTTGCGGTGCCTTTCACCATCACGACCTTCTTGGCTTCGAGCGTGGTCTCCAGGCCGAACGGATCGGCGGTCTGCACCGGGGCAGGCGTTGCGGCGGCGGCAGGGGGCGGTGCTGCCGGGCTGGGTGAGGCACTGGCTGCGGGCGAGGGCGACGTCGTCGGCGCAGGCGAGGCGCTGGCGGCAGGCGAGGCGCTCGCCGCCGGGGAGGGGGAAGCCGATGGGGCCGGCGAGGGACTTGCCGAGGCTGCCGGTGCCGGGCTTGGCGTTGCGGGGCTTGGGGTTTGCGCCAGAACCTCAGGCAGGCCAAGCGACAAGGCCGCTGCCGGGATCAGCGCGGCCAGAGCGAGACGACGAAACCTGATCATTTTATTCTCCCCAAGGCCTTGATCACCAAGGCCTTAATCATCACGCCTTGCCCACCAAGGCTTCAATGTCGGCTGTGGCCAGCCGCGTATCCCGGTTCGCGGCGAGCCGCGCCGTTTTAACACGCAAGCGCGGAATTCGTCCCATGACAGATGCGTCATGGCAGATCCCTTGGCAGACCCCTTGATCGGCGATCGCAAATCACTGGCCAAGCCGGCAAGGATCGCCATATAAGACGGGCGAAATTCGGGAATTTTCATGAGCGCGCTGGCCAATCACGCATTTGCCAAGATGAACGGCATCGGCAACGAGATCGTCGTTGTCGACATGCGCGATTCCGCAGGCCGGGTCACGCCGGACGACGCCCGCGCGGTGGCGTCCGCGAACGGCGGGGGGGCCTATGACCAGCTCATGGTGCTCTCGAGGCCGCGGCTCGACGGCACCGAGGCCTTCATTAGCATCTACAACAATGACGGCTCGGAGGCCGGCGCCTGCGGCAACGGCATGCGCTGCGTGGTCCGCCGCATCTTCGAGAAGACCGGCCAGACCAATGCGACGTTCGAGACCGCTGCTGGCCTGCTCAACGCTTGGCAGGGCCCGTCGCCGGATCTCTACACCGTCGACATGGGCGCGCCGAAGTTTGGCTGGCAGGACATTCCGCTGGCGGAAGAGTTTCGCGACACCCGCTACATCGAATTGCAGATCGGGCCGATCGATAATCCGATCCTGCATTCGCCCTCCGTGGTGAGCATGGGCAATCCGCATGCGATCTTCTGGGTCGAGGACGTCAACGCTTACGATCTCGGCCGCTTCGGTCCGCTGCTCGAAAACCATCCGATCTTCCCGGAACGCGCCAACATCACGCTCGCCCATATCGTCGATCGCGAGCACATCACGATCCGCACCTGGGAGCGCGGTGCCGGCTTGACCAGAGCCTGCGGCTCGGCGGCCTGCGCGACCGCGGTTGCGGCAGCGCGGCTGAAGCGGGCCGAGCGCAAGGTCGAGATCACGCTGCCCGGCGGCAAGCTCGGCATCGAGTGGCGCGAGCGCGACGACCACGTGCTGATGACGGGCACCGCGACCTTCGAATATGAGGGCAGATTCGATCCGGCGCTGTTCGCGCCGGTCGCCTGATGGCCGTCGAAATCGTCACCTTCGGCTGCCGCCTCAACGCCTTCGAGGCCGAGGTGATGCGCCGCGAAGCCGAAGGCGCAGGCCTCAACGACACCATCGTCATCAACAGTTGCGCGGTCACCAACGAGGCGGTGGCGCAGGCGCGGCAATCGATCCGCAAATTGAAGCGCGAACGGCCCGGGGCGCGTATCGTCGTCACCGGCTGCGCGGCGCAGACGCAGGCTGCGATGTTCGCCGACATGGCCGAGGTCGATCGCGTCGTCGGCAATGACGACAAGATGCGCCGCGAAGCCTGGCGCGAGACGCGCGATGCGTTCGATCTCGGCGCCAGCGAGAAGATCGCCGTCAGCGACATCATGGCGGTGAAGGAGATGGCGCCGCATCTCATCGACGGTTTTGCGAGCGGCCTGCCGCGCGTGTTCGTGCAGGTGCAGAACGGCTGCGATCATCGCTGCACCTTCTGCATCATCCCCTATGGCCGCGGCAACTCTCGCTCGGTGCCGATGGGCGCGGTGGTCGAGCAGGTGCGCAACCTGGCCCAGCGCGGCCATGCCGAGATCGTGCTGACCGGCGTCGACCTCACCAGCTACGGCACTGATCTGCCGGGCGCGCCGAAGCTCGGCCTGCTGACGAAGCAGATCCTGCGCCACGTGCCGGAGCTGCAGCGCCTGCGCATCTCCTCGATCGATTCGATCGAGGCCGACAACGACCTGCTCGATGCCATCTCCGACGATGCGCGGCTGATGCCGCATCTGCATCTGTCGCTGCAATCCGGCGACGACATGATCCTGAAGCGCATGAAGCGGCGGCATTCGCGGCAGGATGCGCTTCGCTTCTGCGAGCAGGTGCGCCGCCTGCGTCCCGACGTCGTCTTCGGCGCCGACATCATCGCGGGCTTCCCCACCGAGACCGCCGAGATGTTCTCGCGCTCGCTCGATCTCGTTGAGGAATGCGGCCTGACATTCCTCCACGTCTTCCCCTATTCGCCCCGCCCCGGCACGCCGGCGGCGCGGATGCCGCAGGTTGCGGGCGGTGCGATCAAGGAGCGTGCGCGACGGCTGCGTGCAGCTGGCGAAACCGCACTGCGCAAGCGGCTGCAGGCCGAGATCGGCGCGACACGCGGCGTGCTGATCGAGAGCGAGGGGCAGGGCCGCACGGAGCACTATCTGCCGGTGGCAATTGCGGGCGAGCGTGTCGGCAGCGTGGTGCCGCTGAGAATTGCCGGCAGCGATGGCGAGCGGCTGATCGCGTAGTCGGTTGACCTTCTTCCCTTGTGGGAGAAGGTGGCGTAGGCGGCCTTCGGCCGCCGTTCTTAAGAACGCCGAAGCGAAGCTTCGGCTATGGCGCCGGATGAGGGTTCTCTCCGCGAATGAGTTTCTATCGAATGTGCTGAGAGAGAACCCCTCACCCGTCTCGCCGCTATCGCGGCGAGCCACCTCTCCCGCAAGGGGAGGGGGAAGAAGTTACGACGCCCGCACCTGCCAGAACCGCAGCGTCCGCTTTGCATTCTCCGGCGTCATCCGCGCAAAATGATTCTGCGCCCGCGCGAGGTCCGCCGGCTTCATCGCGCCGGTGGCAAAGCGGCTTTCGAGCACTGCGGTGGTGGTTTCCCAGCTGAGCTGCGCCGCCTTGCACGGCACCAGCAAGCCGTCGTCGCGCAGGCTCTGCATCAGCGGACGAATGACTTCGACGGTCGATCCGGCTAACGCCGCCAGGGCGGCGGTGGTCTCCTCATAGCGCCGCTGCTTGGCGAAGCCGAGCAACGTCGCCTCGTTGAGTTGGCCGGTGGCCTTGAGGCCTGCGATGGCGCGCTTGGCGCCCTCGAAATCGCGCACCGCCGACATCTCGCGCTCGACGCCGACGGCGATGGCCGCGATCGCGCTCTGGATCTCCTCGAACAGGTGCGGCGGCGCGCGCGACAACAGGCGGGCGCGGACGGCATCGGTCGCCGAGCGCAGCAATCTGCGGCGCAGCTCCGACGGCAGGTCGACGCGGATGCCGACGCTGACGGCGAGTTCGGGATCGGCCTCGGCCTGGCCGACCATGAGGGCGAAGCCTTGTCCGGAGACGCGCGCGCCGGGATTGGCGGCGAGCCGCCGGCTGACGCTGGGATAGCGGCGCGCCAGCAACGCGTCGGTGACGATCTCCTTCAGCCACCAGCGGCCGGCGATCGCGAGCAGATGCGGCTCGCCCCTGCTTGATGCGATCTTCACCAGCTCGCCGTCGTCGAGGCGGGCGGATTCCTGCAGCACGGGACCGGCGATCCGGATCTCGTCATTGCTGGCAAGGCGGCGCATGACGGAGGGCGGCGCCTGCGCGACCGGCGCCAGTTGCGCGCTGATCTCGGCGAGTGCGATTCGTGCGCCCATGTCGGCAAGCGCGCGCAGCTCGATGGTGCGGATCAGACGCTCGAGCACCTCGTCGAACAGCGCGATCTGCTCGTCGTCGAAGCTGCCGGCGGAAGAGAGGAATAAATCGGTGACGCGCCGGGCGGTCTCGAGGCCCTTTTCCGCCGAGCCCGCTCGAATCGCGGATTCGACCTCGTCGATGATCGATAGCTTGGCCTTGGACATCACGCCCTGCTCGTCCTGAGCGGTTACAGAAGCTTGTTCTAAGCAACCGTCATCCTTAGCGGCGAGCACTGAAGGTTTGGTAAACCATGGCTCCATGCCCCTCATCACGACCCTCATCCCGAGGAGCCCGCGAAGCGGGCGTCTCGAAGGATCGAGGCGGGGTCATTCATGGTTCGAGATGCCGACGCGCCTCCTCACCATGAGGGCTGGCAATCGGCCTACCCCCCATTCCACCCGCAGGCGCGGAGTTTTTCGTGCATATGCGGCGGGGCCGGTGCCACGACGCGGATCGGCTCCTTATTCCGGGAGATCGGCACCACGATCTCGCGGGAATGCAGATGCAGGCGCGGCTCGCCGAAGCGCGGGCCGTTGCCGTAAATGTTATCGCCGAAAATCGGCCAGCCGGTCGCGGCCGCGTGCACCCGCAATTGATGGGTCCGCCCGGTTACCGGTTCCATGGCCAGCCAGGTCAGGCCGTCGCCCCGGCCCATCACTTTCCAGTTGGTGACCGCCTTCTGGCCGTCCGGATCGGGCTTCTGCCACCAGCCCCGCTCGGCATTGAGCCGGCCGAGCGGCATGTCGATGGTGCCTTCGTCCTCGGCAGGCCCGCCCTCGACCACGGTCCAGTAGGTCTTGCCGATCTTGCCATGCTTGAAGAGGAGGCCGAGCGAGGCGGTCGCCTTGCGATGGCGGCCGAGCACGAGGCAGCCGGAGGTGTCCTTGTCCAGCCGGTGGGCCAGCACCGGCGGCCGCGGCAGGCCGAACCGCAGGGCGTGGAAGGAGTCCTCCAGATTGGGGCCGCCCTTGGGGCCGCGATGCACCGGCAGGCCGGCCGGCTTGTCGATGATCAGCATCAGCCCGTCGCGGTGGAGCACGCGGGCCAGGATCTCGTCGGCGGTCAATTGGGGAACATCGAGCAATTGCAAGACTTTCGGTCAAGGCTTTCGTTTGCGAGCCGGAACGGCTAACACGCCCCCATGAACGATACCACCTCCGAGACCCCCAAGCTGAGCTGGTGGCGTCGCCTGTCCAACGGGCTGAAGCGCACCTCGTCCTCGCTCGGGACCGCGGTCGCCGACCTCGTCACCAAGCGCAAGCTCGACCGCGCCATGCTCGACGACATCGAGGACGTGCTCCTGCGCGCCGACCTCGGCACCTCCGTTGCGGTGCGGATTGCGGACGCCGTCGGCACCGGCCGCTACGACAAGGCGATCTCGGCGGACGAGGTCAAGGACGTCGTTGCGACCGAGGTCGAGAAGGTGCTGTCGCCGGTGGCAAAGCCGCTTGTGATCGATGCGGCCAAAAAGCCGTTCGTCATCCTCGTGGTCGGCGTCAATGGCTCCGGCAAGACCACCACGATCGGCAAGCTCTCGCAGAAATTCGCATCCGAAGGCCGCAAGGTGATGCTGGCCGCCGGCGACACGTTTCGTGCGGCAGCGATCGAGCAGTTGAAGGTGTGGGGCGAACGCACGAAAACGCCTGTCATCGCCGGCGCGCAGGGCTCGGACTCCGCAAGCCTCGCCTTCAACGCGCTCACCGCGGCGAAGGAGCAGGCCATCGACGTGCTGCTGATCGACACCGCCGGGCGTCTGCAGAACAAGGCCGAGCTGATGAATGAGCTCGAAAAGGTCGTGCGCGTCATCCGCAAGGTGGATGACACTGCGCCGCATGCCGTGTTGCTGGTGCTGGATGCTACTGTCGGCCAGAACGCGCTGTCGCAGGTCGAGGCGTTCCACCGCACCGCCGGGGTCACCGGCCTCGTGATGACCAAGCTCGACGGCACCGCGCGCGGCGGCATCCTGGTGGCGCTCGCGGAGAAATTTAAACTGCCGGTGCATTTCATCGGCGTCGGCGAAGGCGTCGACGATCTCGCGCCGTTCACCGCGCGCGACTTCGCCCGCGCCATCGCCGGAATTGAGTAGCTTCATCCTTCGAGACGCCGCTTGCGCGGCTCCTCAGGATGAGGTCGTGCCACATAAGAGGTCCTCATCCCAAGGAGACCGCGAAGCGGTCGTCTCGAAGGATGGGAGAGACGGAAGAGAGAATGGACAAGACCCAGCCGCATCCGCTGTTCAAGCTGGCGACCGAGCTCGGGCCGCTGCTCGTGTTCTTCTTCGTGAACGCGAAGTTCAATCTGTTCGCCGCGACCGGCGCCTTCATGGTGGCGATCGTCGCTGCGATGGCCGCCTCCTATGTGGTGACGCGCCACGTCCCGATCATGGCAATCGTCACGGGCGTGATCGTGCTGGTGTTCGGCACGTTGACGCTGGTGCTGCACGACGAGACCTTCATCAAGGTCAAGCCGACCATCATCTACGGCCTGTTCGCCGCGATCCTCGGCGGCGGCCTGTTGTTCGGCCGCTCCTTCATCGCCGTGATGTTCGACCAGGTGTTCAATCTGACCTCGCAGGGCTGGCGCATCCTCACGCTGCGCTGGGCGCTGTTCTTCGCCGGCATGGCGGTGCTGAACGAGATCATCTGGCGGACCCAGAGCACGGACTTCTGGGTGAACTTCAAGGTGTTCGGCGTGCTGCCGCTGACGGCCATCTTCGGCATGATCCAGATGCCCCTGATCAAGCGCTATCACCTCGAGCCGGTCTCGCTGGAAGCCAGCGAGGCCGAGGCGGGGGATGTGCGGAAGGGGTGAGGGCCTCTCCGCCGTCATTGCGAGCGAAGCGAAGCAATCCAGAATGCCTCTGCGGAGGGACTCTGGATTGCTTCGTCGCAAGAGCTCCTCGCGCTGACGGTCTTGGCTAAGACTCTGCCTTCAGCGCCTTCTCCATCTGCGGCAACAGTACATTCTGCAGATTGCTCGGCGTGATAGGGCCGACCAGCTTGTAGACGATGGTGCCCTCGCGGCCGACGATGAAGGTTTCAGGCACGCCGTAGACGCCCCATTCGATCGAGGCGCGGCCGTTGGCATCCACGCCGACGCGGCCGAACGGGTTGCCGTAGCGCCCCAGGAAGCGCCGCGCATTCTCGGTCGCGTCCTTGTAATTGATGCCGACCAGCTGGAAGCGCTTGTCCTTGGCGAGCTCGGTCAGGAGCGGCGCCTCGTCGTGGCACGGCACGCACCAGGAGGCCCAGACGTTGACCAGGCTCACCTTGCCCTTGAACGCGGCGGGGTCGAGGCCCGGCACCTGCGCATTGTCAGCCTGCAATCCCTCGAGCGGCGGCAGCGCGGTCTGCGGCGCGGGACGGCCGATCAGCGCGGAGGGAATCCGCGAGGGATCGCCGCTGCCGAGCCGGAACCAGAACAGCAGCGCAAGCCCGATGAAGGCGATCAGCGGCAGCACCATCAGGAACGTGCGGCGCTGCGGCGCTGCGGAGGCAGGTTGATCGCTCATCGCATGTCCGTCGCGCTGCGGCCGGACCGGCGCGTGATGCCGCGCTCTTCCAGCTCGCGCAGGCGCTGCGTCTGGTTGCGATAGTCGTGCCCGATCCAGCCGATCAGGATCGCGACCACGAGGGCCGCCGCGGCATAGGAGGTCACGATGAAGGATGCATAAGGACCGAGCGATGTCATCATGCGGCCCCGACTTCGTTCGACGCGTTTTGTCCGCGCGGGCCGGCGCCCATCTCGCTCGAGAACGCGACGCGGCTCGCCTGCATCATTTGCAGCGAGCGGACGCGGCGGCGCAGGATCTCGTTGCGCATCGCAGCCAGATGCAGCGTGACGAACAGCAGCGTGAACGCGACCGCCATCACCAGGAGCGGAATCAGGAACGATTTGTCGAGCGCCGATCCGCCTATGCGCATCACCGACGCCGGCTGGTGCAGCGTGTTCCACCAGTCGACCGAGAATTTGATGATCGGAAGGTTGAGCGCCCCGACCAGGGTCAGCACCGCGGCGGCGCGTGCCGCGCGCGAGGGATCGTCGACCGCGCGCCACAGCGCCATCAGGCCGAGATACATCAGGAAGAGAATCAGCACCGAGGTCAGCCGCGCATCCCATTCCCAATAGGTACCCCACATCGGCCGGCCCCACAGCGAGCCCGTGAGCAGCGCGAGGAAGGTGAAGGCGGCGCCGATCGGCGCGGCGGCCTTGGCGGCGACGTCGGCGAGCGGATGACGCCACACCAGCGTGCCCAGCGAGGCGATGCTCATGACGCCCCAGACGAACATCGACAGCCAGGCATTGGGCACGTGGATGAACATGATCTTCACGGTCGCGCCCTGCTGGTAGTCGTCGGGCGCCAGCGCAGCCTGATAGAGGCCGATCGCAAGCAGGAGCACGGTCGCGGCCGCAAGCCACGGCAGGACCCGCGCTGTCAGCGCGAGGAACCGCGTGGGGTTGGCGAGGTCGATCAGTGTCATGGTACCCTGATAATCATCGGTGGCCGCTGAGGCAATCAGCACGAAAGTCCGTCGCGAAAGTTGATCGGGGTCAAGGTCAGTCAAGACCATGCCGCAGGCTCGCTGCGGCTGCGAAGGGGCCGATCACGAAGCTGACCAGCGACAGCGCGCACAGGATCGAGAACGGCGCGCCGAACGTCATGGGGCCGACGATCACGGCCTGCGAGGCCGCGACCCCGAAAATCAGGACGGGAATCGACAGCGGCAGCACCAGGACCGCCATCAGCAGCCCGCCGCGATGCAGCGTCACGGCCAGCGCCGCGCCGATCATGCCGGTGAAGGTCAGCGCCGGCGTGCCCGCCAGCAATGTCAGCGCCACCGCAGCCGTGGCGACCATGTCGAGGTTGAGCAGGAGGCCCAGCACGGGGGTTGCGACAATCAGCGGCAGGCCGGCGGCCAGCCAATGTGCCAGCGCCTTGGCGGCGCAGGCCAGTTCCAGCGGCGTTCGGCTCATCGTGATCAGGTCGAGCGAGCCGTCCTCATGGTCGGCCATGAACAGCCGGTCGAGGGTGAGCAGGCTCGCCAGCAGCGCGCCGAGCCAGAGGATGGCCGGCCCCAGCCGCGACAGCAACGCCAGATCCGGCCCCACCGCGAACGGCATCAGCACCACCACGGTGAGGAAGAACAGTACGCCAATCAGCGCCCCGCCGCCGACGCGGAGCGCGATCCGGATGTCCCGGCGGATGAGGGCGGACAGGGCCGTCATGGCGGGCTTCCAGCGGCTGGGAAGGCATCCGACAGCACCTGGCACACTGCGCTCCCTCCCCCCTTGTGGGGGAGGGCAGGGGCGGGGGGGAGCCCCGGGCGAGATGCGCGTTTGCGGCAAGGCGCCTGCAATCGAGCGCTCGCTTTCCCAGCGCCACAGTCGATAGGCCGCGCCGTGTGGCACCCCCCTCCCTGACCCTCCCCCACAAGGGGGGAGGGAACGGTGAGAGCTGGGGCGAGCCGCTCGGAAAGCTGAGGGTCGGTCGGAATCATACCGCACCCCCGATCCGCAGCTCCCGCGATTCGATCCCGAGCGGGGCGTGGGTGGCCGCGACGATCAGGCCGCCGCGCGACAGGTGCTCGCGCATCAGGCCGCCGAACATGTCCTGGCCGGCGACGTCCAGCGCATTGGTCGGCTCGTCCAGCAGCCAGACCGGGCGGCGGACGGCCAGCAGCCGGGCCAGCGAGAGCCGGCGGCGCTGTCCCGCGGACAGGAATCCGGCAGGCAGATGGGTGGCGTGGTCGAGGCCCACGGTGGCGAGGGTCTCGGCGGCGTCACCGCGCTCGCCGCCCAGGAAATCGGCCCAGAACCACAGGTTTTCAGCCACGGTGAGGGCCGGCTTCAGGGCATCGCGATGGCCGAGATAGTGGCACTGCTCGGACAGCGTCAGCTCGGCATCGCCGCCCACGAGCGCGATCTTGCCCCCTGCCGGCACGAGCAGGCCGGCGATCAGCCGCAGCAGCGAGGTCTTGCCCGAGCCGTTGCGGCCGACCACCGCCACGGCCTCGCCCGAGACGGCCGCGAAATCCAGCCCGGCAAACACCTGGCGGCCGCCCCGCACGCAGGTGACCCCCTGTCCGGAGAGCCGCATCTCGCCTGGTTTCGCGTCACTCAAAGCCGGGCCTCAGGAAAACTTGGGGTAGCGCATGGGAATTTTTGGCTGGTGATTGCTGCGGCACGATTGTGGCTGTGGCGGCGCGGTTAGAAAGCTTCTATAAGCCCGGAACTACTTGATGCAGCAACTCAACCCGCCCCTGCAAGCGGCCCAGCCTGATCGCTGACGGTGTTAAGATACCCTGCCGGGTATAACTAACAATTGGGATTTCCTACATGACCTCGCTCGACAGCTTCAAATGCAAAAAGACCCTCAAGGTCGGCGCCAAGACCTATGTCTATTACAGCCTGCCCACGGCCGAGAAGAATGGTCTGAAGGGAATCTCCAAGCTTCCCTATTCGATGAAGGTCCTGCTCGAGAACCTGCTGCGCAACGAGGACGGCCGCTCGGTCAAGAAAGAGGACATCGTCGCCGTCTCGAAATGGCTGCGCAAGAAGTCGCTGGAGCATGAGATCGCGTTCCGCCCGGCGCGCGTGCTGATGCAGGACTTCACCGGCGTGCCGGCGGTGGTCGATCTCGCCGCGATGCGCAACGCGATGCAGAAGCTCGGCGGCGACGCCGAAAAGATCAATCCGCTGGTGCCGGTCGACCTCGTCATCGACCACTCCGTGATCGTGAACTTCTTCGGCGACAACAAGGCCTTCGGCAAGAACGTCACCGAGGAGTACAAGCAGAACCAGGAGCGCTACGAGTTCCTGAAGTGGGGCCAGAAGGCGTTCTCGAACTTCTCCGTCGTGCCGCCCGGCACCGGCATCTGCCACCAGGTCAATCTCGAATATCTTGCCCAGACGGTCTGGACCAAGAAGGAGAAGATGACGATCGGCAAGAAGACCGGCACCTTCGAGGTCGCCTATCCCGATTCGCTGGTCGGCACCGATTCCCACACCACCATGGTCAACGGTCTCGCCGTGCTCGGCTGGGGCGTCGGCGGCATCGAGGCGGAAGCCTGCATGCTCGGCCAGCCGCTGTCGATGCTGCTGCCCAACGTCGTCGGCTTCAAGCTGAAGGGCGCGCTGAAGGAAGGCGTCACCGCGACCGATCTCGTGCTCACGGTCACGCAGATGTTGCGCAAGCTCGGCGTGGTCGGCAAGTTCGTCGAGTTCTTCGGCCCCGGCCTCGACCATCTCTCGGTCGCCGACAAGGCGACGATCGCCAACATGGCCCCCGAATACGGCGCGACCTGCGGCTTCTTCCCGGTCGATGCCGCCGCGCTCGATTACCTCAAGACCTCCGGCCGCGCCTCGGCACGCGTCGCGCTGGTGCAGGCCTACGCCAAGGCGCAGGGCCTGTTCCGCACCGCCAAGTCGCCCGATCCGGTGTTTACGGAAACACTGACCCTCGACCTCGGCGACGTCGTGCCGTCGATGGCCGGCCCGAAGCGCCCCGAAGGCCGCATTGCGCTGCCGACCGTGGCGGACGGCTTCTCGCTTGCGCTCGGCAGCGAATACAAGAAGGCCGAGGAGCCGGCGAAGCGCTTCCCCGTCGAAGGCAAGAACTTCGACATCGGCCATGGCGATGTCGTGATCGCCGCGATCACCTCCTGCACCAACACCTCGAATCCGAGCGTCTTGATCGGCGCCGGCCTCCTGGCGCGTAACGCTGCGGCGAAGGGCCTCAAGGCCAAGCCGTGGGTGAAGACCTCGCTCGCCCCGGGCAGCCAGGTGGTGGCGGAATATCTCGCCAATTCCGGTCTGCAGCCCCATCTCGACAAGGTCGGCTTCAATCTGGTCGGCTTCGGCTGCACCACCTGCATCGGCAATTCGGGCCCGCTGCCTGAGGAGATCTCGAAGTCGATCAACGACAATGGCGTGGTCGCGGCCGCCGTGCTCTCCGGCAACCGCAACTTCGAAGGCCGCGTCTCGCCGGACGTGCAGGCGAACTACCTCGCCTCGCCGCCGCTGGTCGTCGCCTACGCGCTCGCCGGCAGCGTCACCAAGACCCTCGCCCCCGAGCCGCTCGGCGAGGGCAAGGACGGCAAGCCGGTCTATCTGAAGGACATCTGGCCGACGACCAAGGAGATCAACGCCTTCATGAAGAAGTTCGTGACCGCGTCGATCTTCAAGAAGAAGTATGCCGACGTGTTCAAGGGCGACACCAACTGGCGCAAGATCAAGACGGTCGAGAGCGAGACTTATCGCTGGAACATGTCTTCGACCTACGTGCAGACCCCGCCCTATTTCGAAGGCATGAAGAAGGAGCCCGAGCCGGTCACCGACATCGTCGAGGCGCGGATCCTCGCCATGTTCGGCGACAAGATCACCACCGACCACATCTCGCCGGCCGGCTCGATCAAGCTCACCTCGCCCGCGGGCAAGTATCTCAGCGAGCACCAGGTGCGTCCCGCCGACTTCAACCAGTACGGCACGCGCCGCGGCAACCACGAAGTGATGATGCGCGGCACCTTCGCCAACATCCGCATCAAGAACTTCATGCTCAAGGGCGCGGATGGAAACATCCCCGAGGGCGGTTTGACGAAGCACTGGCCCGACGGCGAGCAGATGTCGATCTACGACGCCGCGATGAAGTACCAGCAGGAGCAGGTGCCGCTGGTGGTGTTCGCCGGCGCCGAATACGGCAACGGCTCTTCGCGCGACTGGGCTGCCAAGGGCACGCGCCTGCTCGGCGTGCGCGCGGTGATCTGCCAGAGCTTTGAGCGCATCCATCGCTCCAACCTGGTCGGCATGGGCGTGCTGCCGCTGACCTTCGAGGAAGGCACCTCCTGGTCGTCGCTCGGCCTGAAGGGCGACGAGAAGGTCACGCTGCGGGGCCTCGTCGGCGACCTCAAGCCGCGCCAGAAGCTGACCGCGGAGATCGTCTCCGGCGACGGTTCGTTGCAGCGTGTTTCGCTGCTCTGCCGCATCGATACGCTGGACGAGCTCGACTACTACCGCAACGGCGGTATCCTGCACTACGTGCTGCGCAAGCTCGCGGCCTAAAGCATGATCCGGACCCGTCGGGCCGCATTAGCGCAAAGTGCGCAGCGGTTTTCCGGAAAGATCATGCTCAAACAACAGCCCAAAGCGCGCCTATGGCGCTTTGGCGCGCGAATTTGTGAACGATGGCTCACTGCGAAGTGAGTAGAAGCTTAAACGAAGGCGGCCTATCACAAGGCCGCCTTCGTGCGTTTGCGGCATGTTCTAGATGGGCCCGCCCGGCGGAAAATCTCCCTTTGGACGATTTGCCCGGACGGTCGAGCGTGCCGCGCCTCGTAAGACTACGGTGACTATCCGGCGATAAGATCCCCTTCCCACGAGCAATGGTGTGCGGCGTTCGACATGACAACAATGACGGCTTCTCATCTGGTTTCACGTTGGTCCGGTGCCTTCTGGTCGGGCGCCCTCGGTATCTGTGCGATCGTCGCCGTCATCCGTCCCGCTGCAGCCGATCCTCGTGCGGTGGTCGAACTGTTCACCTCGCAAGGTTGCTCGTCCTGCCCACCCGCCGACCAGATCATCGGCGATCTCTCGAAAGACCCGTCCATCATCGCGCTGAGCATGCCGATCGATTATTGGGACTATCTCGGCTGGAAGGACACGCTGGCGGATTCGCGTTTCTCGGCACGGCAGCGCGCCTATTCGCGCATGCGCGGCGACCGCGAGGTCTACACGCCGCAGGTCGTGGTCAACGGCTCCGCGCATGTCATCGGCAGCGACCGTGCCGGCATCGAGAACGCGATCGGCAAGTCCGATAAGGGTGTGGGCGTGATGAGCGTGCCGGTGACAATGTCGCTCGCGGGCAAGCAGATCAACGTGTCGGTGGCCGCGAGCAACGAGCCGGCCGTCTCGCATGGCGAGGTCTGGATCTGCTCGATCGCCAAGTCGGTCCCGATCGCAATCACCCGCGGCGAGAATCGCGGGCAGCAGGTCACCTACCACAACGTCGTTCGCAACCTGCTCAAGGTCGGCGACTGGACCGGGCGTCCGGAAAGCTGGACGGTGCCGATCGAGAACCTCACGCGCGAGGGTGTCGACGGCGCGGTGGTCTATGTTCAGGACGGCAGCCGCGAGCGGCCGGGCCCGATGCTGGGCGCGGCGTACACGTCGCTGCATTGATTTTTCGAGCGTTGCGCTTGCTCTCAACCCTCATGGTGAGGAGCGCGCTCTTGTGCGCGTAGCGGACGATGCTTCGCATCGCCGCGAGAACCATGAAAGGCCCCCGCTGATACGGCTTTGGCCATTCATCCTTCGAGACGCCGCGCAAGGGCGCGGCCCTCAGGATGAGGAGAGACAGTCTTCGCGCTTCTCGAAGAAGAGACGCGCCGGACACAGCCCGACACAAACAAAAAAGGACCAACTCGCGTTGGCCCTCCTTGTCGCGCGTACAGACCCGATCCTGTTCGACCCCGGGGGGCTGGGGGCTGAGGAATCCGGAACCGAAAGGACCGGGTCAACGCACTCAAGCCTTTTCGCAGTGCAGGGCGGCAGTCGCTAGGCGGAAAAGCGGCGAGACTAAGATTCTTGAGCACGATCCCGTGACGGTTCGTCGCGACAGAGTTCCACCCCTGCGTGTGGCCTGATTCGCAGCCGATTCCACCGGTTGAGTTCACCGAGTTCCATCGGGGGTCTTGCGGCGGTGGCCGGTTGGCGCAATCATGCAATTGTCATGTTCCGAGGTTCCGGGGACGGTCTTCGCGGACGCGGATCGTGCTGTTGCGATGAGGAGGCGCTTCCCATGAGTCTGACGTCGGAGGATGCCGATCCGAGCGAGCAGCGCGCGGCGGCGCGCCCCGCCGCTGCGAGTGCCCAACTGAACCGGGTGACGTTCAACCGGCTCGAGCTGCACCGTATCCTTAATCTCTACGGCCGCATGGTCGCCGACGGCGAGTGGCGCGATTATGCCATCGACTTCCTCAGGGATCGCGCGGTGTTCTCGGTCTATCGCCGCGCCTCGGAAGTGCCGATCTATCGCATCGAGAAGGACCCGCGCCTGGCCCGCAAGCAGGGCATGTACAGCGTGATCTCGGCGACGGGCCTGATCCTGCGCCGTGGCCACGAGCTCGAGCGCGTGCTGCTGGTGATCGACCGCAAGCTGGCGGTGGTGTGACGACCTTCGGTCGTCATTCCGGGGCGCGACAAAGTCGCGAGCTCCGGCGCGCAGTTGCGCGCCTGAGAATCTCGATCCGCGCTCGCAAACAACTTCTGGATTCCGGGTTCGATGCTGCGCATCGCCCCGGAATGACGAATAAATCTAACTCCCTGGCACCGTCTTCGCGCCCTCGCCGAGGTCGCGCTGCATCATCACCGTGTCCAACCAGCGGCCGAATTTCAGCCCGACATTGGGATGCGTGCCGATCATCTTGAAGCCACCCTTGGTGTGCACGCCGATCGAGCCGGCATTGGCGGAATCGCCGATCACCGCGATCATCTGGCGGAAGCCGCGCGCCTCGCATTCCTTGCCCAGCCGTTCCAGCAGCAACGCGCCGATGCCGCGGCGATGGAAGCTTGGATCGAGATAGATCGAGTTCTCGACCGTGAAGCGGTAGGCCGGGCGCGGGCGATAGGCACCGGCATAGGCATAGCCGGCCACGCGGCCGTCGAGGATGGCGACGAAATAGGGATAGCCGCCGTCGATCAGCGCGCGATAGCGGCGTGTCATCTCCGAGAGGTCGGGCGGCTCCAGCTCGAACGTCGCCGTGCCTTCGCGCACGGCTTGCTGGTAGATGGCGGTGATGGCGGGGAGGTCGGCCTCAAGCGTGGGCCTGATTTCAGGTGCGGACATGAGGAAAGATTAGAGCCTTCCCGCGGCTGCCGGAAGGGGGTCCGCCGCATCCACCCCCGTCATTGCGAGCGCAGCGAAGCAATCCAGAAATGCATCCGCGGAGGGACCCTGGATTACTTCGTCGCAAGCGCTCCTCGCAATGACGAGGAGAGGCCACGGCCCCAAAGCAAAAACCCCGGCCTTTCGGCCGGGGTTCGTTTCCGTTCTCTCGTCGTTGCGCTTAGTCGCGCTGGCCGAGGAGCTGCAGCAGCAGCGTGAACAGGTTGATGAAGTTCAGGTACAGCGACAGCGCGCCGGTGATGGCCGCACGCTCTGCGATGTCACCGCCGGCCGAAGCGTAGCCGTAGATGTAGTCGTTCTTCAGCCGCTGGGTATCCCAGGCGGTGAGGCCCGCGAACACCAGCACGCCGACCACCGACACGATGAACTGCAGCATCGAGCTGGCCAGGAACAGGTTCACCAGGCTCGCGATGATGATGCCGATCAGGCCCATGAACAGGAACGAGCCCATCCCGGTCAGGTCACGCTTGGTGGTGTAGCCGTAGAGGCTCAGCGCACCGAAGGTCGCCGCGGTGATGAAGAACACCCGCACGATCGAGGTGTGCGTGAACACCAGGAAGATCGACGACAGCGAGATGCCCATCAGCGCCGAGAACACCCAGAACAGGATCTGGGCGGTCGAGGGGGCGAGACGGTTGATGCCCGCCGAGATCACGAACACCATCGCCAGCGGCGCGAGCATGAACAGCCATTTCAGGGGGCTGACGAACATCGCGTAGCCGAACGGGGTCAGGAACAGCTTGCCGACCCGGACGGCTTCCGGGGTCGGAACGTCGGTCACGGCAGCCATGTAGACGCCGAGCGCGGCCAGGCCGGTGATGGCGAGGCCGATGCTCATGTAATTGTAGATGCGCAGCATGTAGGCGCGCAGGCCGGCATCGACCGTCGCGGCGTCAACACGCCCGGCGGCCCTGCCGAAAGGAGAAGCGTAGTTACGGTCTAGGTCCGACATGGTCGAATTCCCGTTGGTTGGTCCGGTCCGGCATGAGGGTCGCCATGCCGCCGGTTCGTCAAACTCTATCTCGGATACCGCTGCCAACCGACTAAATTTTGGCTAACAATCGGGGCTCCGAACCCACTCGATATGTGGGAAACTAACACATTCGCCGCAACCTTCCACGCGCGGCTGAATGTCGCCCTCGGCGGCAATCCTGACGCGAACCTGACAGGCAGCGTGGTTAATCGCAAGAATCGTGCGATTTCGTACCCGCGCGGCGGGCCGCTACCATTTGTCACAAATTCCGCAACACCGTGGCGGGCTTTTTGTTCAACGCCAGCAGCGTGCCGGCGAGGCCGAGCCCGACCGTGACAACCAGGGCGGCCGCTACCACGCCGGCCGCGCTGGCTGCCTGCCAGACGAAGCTCAGCGTCATCAGCCGCGTCACGATCATCCAGGCAGCCAAGCTGCCAGCGATCACGCCGAACACCGCCGTGGCGAGCCCGATCAGGAGGTATTCGAGCGCATAGGCGCCGAGCAGCCGCAGCCGTGTCGCGCCCAGCGTCTTCAGGATCACCGCGTCGTAGACCCGGTGGCGATGGCCGGCGGCGAGCGCCCCGCCGAGCACCAGGATGGCCGAGATCAGGGTGACGGCGCTGGCGCCGCGGATCGCCAGCGCCAGATTGGTCACCACCGAGCCGACCGTCTCCATCACCTCGCGCACGCGCACGCTCGTCACCATCGGATAGGCGTCGGCGACCTCCCTGATGATCTTGCCGTCGCCTGCCGCATTTCCGCCCGCTTCCGTCAGCGTGGCGATGTGGGTGTGGGGCGCGCCCTTGAAGGCGTTCGGCGAGAACACGAGAACGAAGTTGATGCCGAGGCCCTGCCAGTCGATGGTGCGCAGATTGCCGATTCTGGCTGGGATGTCGCGGCCGAGCACGTTGACCACGATCTCGTCGCCGAGCTTGAGGCCTAATCCGTCGGCGATCTTCTTCTCCATCGAGACCAGCGTCGGGCCGGAATAATCGGCGCTCCACCACTCGCCCTCGACCACCTTGGAGCCCTTCGGCAGCTCGCTGGTATAGGTCAGGCCGCGGTCGCTCTGCAGCACCCATTCGGAATCGGTGGTCGGCTTGAGCTCCTCGGCACGCACCCCGCGCGCGGCGACGATGCGTCCGCGCAGCATCGGCACGTCCTCGACCTTCGCGCCGGGCGCGATCCGGCGCAGATAGAGGTCGAACTGCTCGGCCTGTGCGCTCGGAATGTCGATGAAGAAGAACGATGGGGCCTGGTCGGGAAGGGCTGCGAGGAACTGCCGTCGCAGATTGCCGTCGATTTGGGTGATGGTGACGAGCACGGCGAGCCCGAGCCCCAGCGACAGCACGACCGAGGGCGTCAGCGCGCCCGGCCGGTGGATGTTGGCGATCGCAAGCCGCAGCATCGGCAGCCGCGTCCGTGGCAGTCGCCGCGCGATCGCCATCAGCAGGGCGGCGATGCCGCGCAGCAGGGCGAACACCACGATCGAGGAGGCCACGAACACCGCCGCGATACGCTTGTCGAACGCCAGTCCGATCACGACCGCGATCAGCAGCGCGATCACGACGCCCATGAATGCGAGATAGCCCGCGCGCGGCCGGTGCCATTCCGAGCTGATGGTGTCGCGGAACAGCGCGGCCACCGGCACGTCGTGGACGCGTCCGAGCGGCCACAGGCCGAAGGCGAGCGCGGTCAAGAGACCATAGACGAAGGACAGCGCGAGCTCGTCGGCATGCACGGCCGGCACCACCGGCAGCGGCAGCAGCTTGCCGAACAGGCCGACGATGGCGAACGGCATGGCGGCGCCGAGCGCAAGGCCGATCATCGAGCCGATGCAAGCGAGCAGCAGCACCTGCGCGAGATAGATGCCGAACACGTCGCGCCCGGTGGCGCCGACGGCCTTGAGGGCCGCGATCACTTCGAGCCGGCGGTCGATATGGCTCTTCACGGCGTTGGCCACGCCGACCCCGCCGACCAGCAGCGCGGCAAGGCCGACCAGGGTCAGGAACTGCGTGAAGCGGTTGATGTTGCGTTCGAGCTGCGGCGAAGCGTTGGAGCGGCTGCGGATCTCCCAGCCGGCCTGCGGCGCGGCGCTGCGCGCGTCTGCGATGAAGGCCTCGGTGGCGCGCTCGTTGTTGGCCGTGTCGGGCAGCTTGACCCGGTAGACCCAGCGCACCAGGCTGCCGGGCTGGATCAGGCCGGTGGCGCGCAAGCCCGCCTCGCTGATCAAGAAGCGCGGACCGAAGCCGATGCCGCCGGCGAGCTTGTCCGGCTCGGCCTCGACCGTCGAGCGGATCTGGAAGGTTGCCGTGCCGATGGTGACGCGGTCGCCGGTCTTCAGCGACAGCCGTGCCAGCAGCGTCGGATCGGCGGCGGCGCCGAACGCGCCGTCGCGCTCCGCGAGCAGGTCGGGCATCGGCAGTGGCGGTGCCAGCGTCAGCTGGCCCAGCATCGGATAGGTGTCGTCGACCGCCTTCATCTCGACCAGCGCCAGCTTGCCGTCGCCCGCGCGCGCCATGCCGCGCAGGGTCGCGGCGGTCGAGACGGCACCGCGCGAACGCAGGAAGGCGACCTCGTCGGGCTTGGCCTCGCGCTGGAACAGCACGAACGAGACGTCGCCGCCGAGCAGCGTGCGGCCCTCGCGCGCCAGACCGTCGGAGAGGCTCCCCGACACCGAGCCGACGCCGGCGATGGCCATCACGCCGAGCGCGATGCAGGCGATGAAGACGTAGAAGCCGCGCAGGCCCCCGCGCAATTCGCGCAGCGCATAACGCAACGACAGCGCGACGCCGCCGGGCTTCGCGAAGGGTTCGGCCGCTGTGCTCATGCCGGCGCGGACTGCGTTTCGATGCGGCCCGAACGCAGGCGGATCACGCGGTCGCAGCGATGTGCGAGCGAGGCATCATGCGTGACCAGCACCAGGGTCATGCCGCGCTCGGCATGCTTGCTGAACAGGAGATCGACGATCTGCTTTCCGGTCGCCTCGTCGAGATTGCCGGTCGGCTCGTCCGCCACGAGGATGGCCGGATCGGGCGCCAGCGCGCGGGCCAGCGCCACGCGCTGCTGCTCGCCGCCGGAGAGCTGCGTCGGATAGTGATGCAGGCGGTCGCCGAGTCCGACGGATTGCAGCTCGTGCGCGGCACGCCTGGCGGCATCGGGATTGCCGGCAAGCTCGAGCGGCACCGCGACGTTCTCCAGCGCGGTCATGGTCGGGATCAGGTGAAAGGACTGGAAGACGATACCGACCTGGCGGCCGCGGAAGCGGGCCAGCGCATCCTCGTCGAGGGCATTGAAAGGCGTGCCCGATACCACCACCTCTCCGCTATCAGGACGTTCCAGCCCCGCCATCACCATCAGCAGCGTGGATTTGCCCGAGCCTGACGGGCCGATCAGGCCGATCGTCTCGCTACGGCCGACCCGCAAGCTGATATCCTTGAGGATGTGAACGCGTGCCGCGCCCGTGCCCAATGAGAGATTGACGTTGGAGATGGCGATGGTGTCCGCTGAGTTGGCGGCGAGCGAAGAGGTGTCGATGCGAGTGTCCATGGTCCGGTCATATGGCAACTCCGATAGCGCGGTCGAGAGGCGTTACGGATTGTTCATGCACATAGCCGTGTTGATGCTCGCCTTCATGACAATGGCGAAGCCGGCTTGGGCGGATGCGACAAAACCGGTCAAGCTCGTCGTGCTCGGCGATTCCCTGAGCGCCGGTTATGGCCTGGGGGCCCGGGAAGCGTTTCCCCAAAAGCTTCAAAAATCCTTGCAGTCCAAAGGCATAGCGATCGAGATGATCAATGCCGGGGTGTCCGGCGATACCGTCTCCGGCGGCCGCGACCGGCTCGACTGGTCGGGGCCGGAAGGAACAGATGGCGTCATCGTCGAGCTCGGCGCCAACGACGCCCTGCGCGGCATCGCCCCCGCCGTGACGCGCGCCGCGCTCGCGGACATCATCCAGCGGCTCAGGGCGCGCAAGATCGCGGTGATGCTGTGCGGCATGCTGGCGCCGCCGAACTATGGCGCCGAGTACGACGCGCGCTTCAATTCGATTTATCCTGATGTGGCGAAGAAATTCAACGTGCCGCTCTATCCCTTCTTCCTCGAGGGCGTTGCGGCCGACGCCAAGCTCAACCAGGGCGACGGCATTCATCCGACTGCGGCCGGCGTCGACGTCATCGTCGGCAACATCATGCCCACGGTGGAGGCATTCATTGGCACGATCGCTGAGCATCGGCGTTGAAAAGCGGGCAGCGCTCACCGCAATTCCCAGGGTTTTAACGGGGTAAGGCTGCCTAAGCTTCGCAGAGTCACACAACTGCGATAGGAATCAGGGTACCGGTGATTCGTCGCCGGCTCTAATTTGGATATCGTCCTCGCTGTTCGAGGGCTGTACCCAAGCATCGGGAGTGCTGAACGATGCCGCGTTTGTTCACGGGTCTGGAAATTCCGGCCGAGATCGGCCAGACGCTTTCCAACTTGAGGGGTGGCCTTCCCGGCGCCCGCTGGATCGATCCCGAAAATTATCACGTCACCTTGCGCTTCATCGGCGATATCGACGGCGTCTCCGCCAACGAGATCGCCTCGATGCTGTTTCGCGTCGATCGCAAGCCGTTCGAGGTCAAGGTGCAGGGACTGACGAGCTTCGGCGGCCGCAAGCCGCGGGCGGTGGTCGCCACCATCGCGCCGAGCAAGCCGCTGATGGAATTGCAGGCCGAGCTCGAGCGCATGATGCAGCGGATCGGTCTCAACCCCGAGGGACGCAAATACATCCCGCACGTGACGCTGGCCCGGCTGCACGACGCCTCCGACCGCGACGTCGCCGACTATCTGTCGCTGCGCGGCTACTTCCCGAGCAAGGCGTTCATGGCCGAGCGCTTCGTGCTGTTCTCCTCGCGCGCCTCCACCGGCGGCGGCCCGTATATCGTCGAGGACGCCTACGAGCTGTGTGCGTAGCGCCGCTCTGTTGTCCCGGCCGCAGAGCCGGGGCCCAGCGCTCCAGAATTTGGCGATGAACGAAATAGTGGGTCCCGACCCTGCGCAGCAGCCATAGCGCGGCGAAGACACGCTATCGCTGCCGCAGCGCGTCCGGGACGCGGAACGCATAGCGCCCCGCACCAATTGACGGCTTGCAATTTCCGTCCGTCTCTGGCGGTAAAGGGCCATGCTCTCGACCCCCCGTTCCCCCTTCAGCGAAGCCTATCAGGCTCAGATCGCCGCCGGAGCGATCGAGCCCGATGCCGCGCAGGCCGAGGTCGCCGAGGCCTATGCGGCGCTGGACCTGCGGCTTGCGAACTACAACCCGCAGCGCAAGCAGGGCCTGCTCAGCCGCCTGTTCGGCAGCGGCGACAAGGACGAGACGCCGCGCGGGCTCTACATCCATGGCGAGGTCGGCCGCGGCAAGACCATGCTGATGGACCTGTTCTTCCAGCACACGTCGGTGGAGCACAAGCGGCGCGCGCATTTCCACGAATTCATGGCCGACGTGCACGAGCGCATCTACGACTATCGCCAGGGCATCGCGCGCGGCGAGATCGCCGACAGCGACGTCATCGCGCTGACGGCGAACGCGATCTTCGAGGAGAGTTGGCTGCTCTGCTTCGACGAATTCCACGTCACCGACATCGCCGATGCGATGATCCTCGGACGCCTGTTCGCAAAGTTGTTCGAGCTCGGCACTGTCGTGGTCGCGACCTCCAACGTCGCGCCCGACGATCTCTACAAGGGCGGCCTGAACCGGTCGCTGTTCCTGCCCTTCATCAAGCAGATCACCGACCACATGGACGTCGCGCGGCTCGATGCGCGCACCGACTTCCGCCTGGAGAAGCTGCAGGGGGTGCCGATGTGGCTGACGCCGGCGGACGCCGATGCGGATGCCGCGCTCGACCGCGCCTGGAATCGGATGTCGGGCAGCGCCAAATGCCGCTCGCGCGACATCTCGATCAAGGGCCGCATCCTGCACGTGCCGTGCTCGGCCCATGGCGTGGCGCGGTTCTCGTTCGCCGATCTCTGCGAGAAGCCGCTGGGGGCATCGGACTACCTCAGGCTGGCGCACGACTATCACACCATCCTGGTCGACCATATTCCAGTGATGGATCTCTCCCAGCGCAACGCCGCCAAGCGCTTCATCACGCTGATCGATGCGCTCTACGACAATGCCGTGAAACTGATGGCCTCGGCCGACGCCAACCCGATTTCGCTCTACCTCGCCACCGAGGGCAACGAGGCCAACGAGTTCAAGCGGACCGCCTCGCGCCTGATCGAAATGAGCTCGGAATCCTATCTGGCGCTGGCCCACGGCCGCAAGGATTCCACCGCGAGCGGCTCCACCAAGGGCCTGGTGGAGACTTAAGTCCTATTCCCCGCCGTCATTCCGGGGCGTCGCGAAGCGACGAGCCCGGAATCCATTCATCTCAGCGCTCTGTCGCTCGATGGATTCCGGGTTCGTGCTCCGCACGCTCCGGAATGACAGGGCTGCGTGCCCGAGGCCGCGCCAAGCCCGACAATTGGGCATTGGGCGACTTGAACGGGGGAGGCGAAAGGGATAACCACCCGTCTCAGTTTTCCCCTCCTTACGTGTCTAAAGGACAGGTTCACATGGCGCGCGACAAGATTGCTTTGATTGGCTCCGGTCAGATCGGCGGAACGCTGGCTCACCTCATCGGCCTGAAAGAACTGGGCGACGTCGTGATGTTCGACATCGCCGAAGGCGTGCCGCAGGGCAAGGCGCTCGACATCGCGCAGTCCTCGCCGGTCGACGGCTTCGATGCGCACTACTCCGGCGCCAATTCCTACGAGGCGCTCGACAACGCCAAGGTCTGCATCGTCACCGCCGGCGTGCCGCGCAAGCCCGGCATGAGCCGCGACGACCTGCTCTCCATCAACCTCAAGGTCATGGAGCAGGTCGGTGCCGGCATCAAGAAGTACGCGCCCGACGCCTTCGTCATCTGCATCACCAACCCGCTCGACGCCATGGTCTGGGCGCTGCAGAAGGCCTCCGGCCTGCCGCACAAGAAGGTCGTCGGCATGGCCGGCGTGCTGGATTCGGCCCGCTTCCGCTACTTCCTGGCCGACGAGTTCAACGTCTCTGTTGAAGACGTCACCGCCTTCGTGCTCGGCGGCCATGGCGACACCATGGTGCCGCTGGTGAAGTACTCCACCGTCGCCGGCATCCCGCTGCCCGACCTCGTCAAGATGGGCTGGACCTCGCAGGCGCGCCTCGACGAGATCGTCGACCGCACCCGCAACGGCGGCGCCGAGATCGTCAACCTGCTCAAGACCGGCTCCGCCTTCTATGCCCCGGCCGCCTCCGCGATCGCGATGGCCGAGAGCTATCTGAAGGACAAGAAGCGCGTGCTGCCCTGCGCCGCCTACCTCAACGGCGAGTACAGCGTGAAGGACATGTATGTCGGCGTGCCCGTCGTGATCGGCTCCAAGGGCGTCGAGCGCGTCGTCGAGATCGAGCTTGCCGGCAAGGACCGCGAGGCCTTCGACAAGTCGGTCGGCGCGGTGCAGGGCCTGGTCGATGCCTGCAAGAAGATCGCCCCCGATCTTCTCGGCCGCTAAGGCGCAACCTATCCCGCCGAAGATCGAAACCCGGTCTTCGGCGGTTTCATTTCCGGAGCCCAGTGTCGGGATGGGCTTCGGGTTCGGCAGTCCAGAGATCGATGTCAAAGAATCCGGGTTGCAGTTCCTGTGGTATATGGTATGCCAGCCACAAGACTGAGGTGGGCCCCTAGAGGTCACCGCCCGCGGGTTCAGGGAGCGACCATATGAATATCCATGAATATCAGGCCAAAGCGCTGCTGGGTGAGTTCGGCGTCCCGATCTCCAAGGGCGTGCCGGTCCTAAAAGCGAGCGACGCGGAAGCCGCCGCCAAGGCGCTGCCGGGCCCGGTCTATGTGGTGAAGAGCCAGATCCATGCCGGCGGCCGCGGCAAGGGCAAGTTCAAGGAAGCCTCGGCCGGCGACAAGGGCGGCGTCCGCATCGCCAAGTCGGCCGCAGAAGTCTCCGAATTCGCCAAGCAGATGCTGGGTGCGACGCTGGTGACCGTGCAGACCGGCCCCGCCGGCAAGCAGGTCAACCGCCTCTACATCGAGGACGGCTCCGACATCGACAAGGAGTTCTATCTCTCGATCCTGGTCGACCGCGAGACCTCGCGCGTCTCCTTCGTCGTCTCGACCGAAGGCGGCGTCAACATCGAGGACGTCGCGCACAACACGCCCGAGAAGATCGTCACCTTCTCGGTCGATCCCGCCACCGGCATCATGGGCCATCACGGCCGCACGGTTGCGAACGCGCTGAAGCTCTCCGGTGATCTCGCCAAGCAGGCCGAGAAGCTCACCGCGCAGCTCTACGCGGCCTTCGTCGCCAAGGACATGTCGATGCTGGAGATCAACCCGCTGGTGGTGACCAAGCAGGGTCAGCTCCGCGTGCTCGACGCCAAGGTGTCGTTCGACGACAACGCACTGTTCCGTCACCCCGAGGTGCTCGCGCTGCGCGACGAGACCGAGGAGGACGCCAAGGAAATCGAGGCGTCCAAATACGACCTCAACTACGTCACCCTCGACGGCAACATCGGCTGCATGGTCAACGGCGCGGGCCTTGCCATGGCGACGATGGACATCATCAAGCTCTACGGCATGGCGCCGGCCAACTTCCTCGACGTCGGCGGCAGCGCCAGCAAGGAGAAGGTCGCGGCCGCCTTCAAGATCATCACCGCCGATCCCAACGTGAAAGGCATCCTGGTCAACATCTTCGGCGGCATCATGAAGTGCGACGTGATCGCCGAGGGCGTCACGGCTGCGGTTCGTGAAGTCGGCCTCAGCGTGCCGCTGGTGGTTCGCCTCGAAGGCACCAATGTCGAGCTCGGCAAGAAGATCATCCGTGAATCCGGACTGAACGTGGTGCCGGCCGACAATCTCGACGACGCCGCGCAGAAGATCGTGAAGGCCGTCAAGGGAGGCTGACGCCATGGCCCAGGACCATCTCGCCGCATCATCTCCGCTCCCCGAGCACGCGCGCCTCGCCGCGTTCGCCGGCGAATGGGATGGTGAGGAGATGGTCTTCCCGTCGCGCTGGACGGCGGGCGGGCCGGCGACCTCGCGCACCGTCGCGCGCATGGATCTGAACGGGTTCTATTTGATCCAGGACTCGGTCCAGATGCGCGACGGAAAGCAAGTCTTCGCCACTCACGGCATCTTCACCTTCGACCGCGACGACCGGACCTACAAATTGTTCTGGTACGACTCGCTCGGCTACACGCCGCCCTCGCCCGCCTCAGGCGGGTGGGTCGGCCAGACCCTGACGCTGGTGCGCGGCTCGCTCCGCGGCAATGCGCGCCACGTCTACGAGATCATCAACGAGGACTCCTACTCGTTGAAGATCCAGTTCTCGCCGGACGCGGAAGGCTGGGCCGACGTGCTCACCGGCGTCTACCGCCGCATCCACTGACCCTCTCACTCTGTTAGTTTCGCGAAAGCAGACCTCATGTCCATCCTGATCGACAAGAACACCAAGGTCATCTGCCAGGGCTTCACCGGCAAGAACGGCACCTTCCATTCCGAGGCCGCGATCGCCTACGGCACCAAGATGGTCGGCGGCACCTCGCCGGGCAAGGGCGGCTCGACGCATCTGGGCCTGCCGGTGTTCGACACCGTGCGCGAGGCGCGTGAGAAGACCGGGGCCGATGCGTCGGTGATCTACGTGCCGCCGCCGGGCGCGGCGGACGCGATCTGCGAAGCGATCGACGCCGAGATCCCGCTGATCGTCTGTATCACCGAGGGCATTCCCGTTATCGACATGGTCCGCGTCAAGCGCTCGCTGATCGGCTCCAAGTCGCGCCTGATCGGGCCGAACTGCCCGGGCGTCATGACCGCCGGCGAGTGCAAGATCGGCATCATGCCCGCCAACATCTTCAAGACCGGCTCGGTCGGCATCGTCTCCCGCTCGGGCACGCTGACCTATGAAGCCGTGTTCCAGACCTCCCAGGAGGGCCTCGGCCAGACCACTGCGGTCGGCATCGGCGGCGACCCGGTCAAGGGCACCGAGTTCATCGACGTTCTCGAGATGCTGCTCGCCGACCCCAAGACCGAATCGATCATCATGATCGGTGAGATCGGTGGTTCCGCCGAGGAGGACGCCGCCCAGTTCCTCAAGGACGAGGCCAAGCGCGGCCGCAAGAAGCCGATGGTTGGCTTCATCGCCGGCGTCACCGCCCCTCCCGGCCGGCGCATGGGCCATGCCGGCGCCATCATCTCGGGCGGCAAGGGCGACGCCGGTTCCAAGACCGAGGCGATGAAATCGGCAGGGATTACAGTGTCCCCGTCGCCCGCCCGCCTCGGCCATACGCTTGCCGAAAAGTTGAAAGGCTAATTCACTTCTTCGTGCTTTTCCGGGCGAAGTTTCGCAGCAAATAGGGTAAAGGGTGCCTGTCGCGTCGAGCCCTGTCGGGGGAGCTCGGCGCCAGCGCCGTTTGTTATGCGCGAACCGAAATCGCCAGGAACTCAAGTATGTCTCGCCAGGACGCGAACGCAGCCTTTGCCCTGTCATCCTTTTTGCAGGGCACCAACGCCACCTACATCGACGAAATCTACGCCCGCTACCAGAAGGACCCGTCCTCGGTCGACGCCGAGTGGCAGGAGTTCTTCAAGAGCCTGAACGACGCGCCCGCTGACATCAGCAAGAACGCGGAAGGCCCCTCCTGGGAGCGCGACAACTGGCCGCTGACCCCCAAGGACGATCTGACCTCCGCGCTCGACGGCAATTGGGCCGAAGTCGAGAAGACGGTCGGCAGCAAGATCGCCGCCAAGGCGCAAGCCAAGGGCGCCGACATCTCCTCCGCCGACCTGCTCCAGGCCACGCGCGACTCGGTCCGCGCCCTGATGCTGATCCGCTCCTACCGCATGCGCGGCCACTTCCACGCCAAGCTCGATCCGCTCGGCATCGAGGCCCAGCGCAACCGCGAAGAGCTCGACCCGCGCACCTACGGCTTCAGCGAGGCCGATTTCGACCGCAAGATCTTCCTCGATCACGTGCTCGGTCTCGAATACGGCACGATCCGCGAGATCACCGCGATCTGCGAGCGCACCTACTGCCAGACGCTCGGCGTCGAGTTCATGCATATCAGCAACGCCGCGCAGAAGGCCTGGATCCAGGAGCGCATCGAGGGACCCGACAAGGAGATCTCGTTCACCCGCGAAGGCCGCAGAGCGATCCTGCAGAAGCTGGTCGAGGCGGAAGGCTTCGAAAAGTTCTGCGACACCAAGTTCACCGGCACCAAGCGCTTCGGCCTCGACGGCGGCGAAGCCCTGATCCCCGCGCTCGAGCAAATCATCAAGCGTGGCGGCAATCTCGGCGTAAAGGAAATCGTGCTGGGCATGCCGCATCGCGGCCGCCTCAACGTGCTGACCCAGGTGATGGGCAAGGCGCACCGCGCCCTGTTCCACGAGTTCAAGGGCGGCTCGGCCAATCCCGACGCAGTCGAAGGCTCCGGCGACGTGAAGTATCACCTCGGCGCCTCCTCGGACCGTGAGTTCGACGGCAACCGCATCCATCTGTCGCTGACCGCCAACCCCTCGCATCTCGAGATCGTCGATCCCGTCGTGCTCGGCAAGGTGCGCGCCAAGCAGGATCAGCACGGCGATCCCCCGGATATGCGCATCTCCGTGATGCCGCTCCTGATGCACGGCGACGCGGCATTCGCCGGCCAGGGCGTGGTCGCCGAGTGCTTCGGCCTGTCCGATCTGAAGGGCTACCGCACCGGCGGCTCCGTGCACTTCATCGTCAACAACCAGATCGGCTTCACCACCTATCCGCGCTACTCGCGCTCCTCGCCGTACCCGTCGGACGTGGCGAAGATGATCGATGCGCCGATCTTCCACGTCAACGGCGACGATCCGGAAGCCGTCGTGTTCGCGGCCAAGGTCGCGACCGAATTCCGGCAGAAGTTCCACAAGCCCGTCGTCATCGACATGTGGTGCTATCGCCGCTACGGCCACAATGAGGGCGACGAGCCGGCCTTCACCCAGCCGGTGATGTACAAGCGGATCGCGGCCCATCCCTCGACGCTGACGCTCTACTCCAAGCGCCTGATCGCCGAAGGCGTGGTCACCGAGGGCGAGGTCGACAAGCTGAAGGCGGATTGGCGCGCCCGGCTCGATGCCGAATTCGAGGCCGGCACCTCCTACAAGCCGAACAAGGCCGACTGGCTCGACGGCAAGTGGGCGGGCTTCAAGATCGCCGACCAGGAAGAGGACGCGCGTCGCGGCGTCACCGGCGTCGATCTGCCTGTTCTGAAGGACATCGGCCGCAAGATCACCAAGGTGCCGGACGGTTTCCGCGTCCACCGCACCATTCAGCGCTTCCTCGATAACCGCGCCAAGGCGATCGAGAGCGGCAACGGCATCGACTGGGCGACCGGCGAGGCGCTGGCGTTCTGCTCACTGCTCAACGAGAACCACCACGTCCGCCTGTCCGGACAGGATTCGGAACGCGGCACCTTCTCGCAGCGCCATTCGGTCCTGATCGATCAGGAGGACGAGAGCCGCTACACGCCGTTCAACCATCTCGGTGGCGAGCAGGGCCATTACGAGGTCATCAACTCGCTGTTGTCGGAAGAGGCCGTGCTCGGTTTCGAATACGGCTATTCGCTCGCCGAGCCGAACACGCTGACGCTGTGGGAAGCCCAGTTCGGCGACTTCGCCAACGGCGCGCAGGTCGTGTTCGACCAGTTCATCTCCTCGGGTGAGCGCAAATGGCTGCGCATGTCTGGCCTCGTCTGCCTGCTGCCGCACGGCTATGAGGGCCAGGGACCGGAGCACTCCTCGGCGCGCCTCGAGCGTTACCTGCAGATGTGCGCGGAAGACAACATGCAGGTGGTCTACCCGACCACGCCGGCGAACTACTTTCACGCGCTGCGCCGGCAGCTGCACCGCGAGATCCGCAAGCCGCTGATCATGATGACGCCGAAGTCGCTGCTGCGTCACAAGCGGGCGGTGTCGCGTCTCGAAGAGCTGGCGAAGGGCACGACCTTCCACCGCATCCTCTATGATGATGCCCAGATGCTGCCGAACGAGGCGATCAAGCTCGTCCCCGACGAGAAGATCCGCCGCATCGTGCTGTGCTCCGGCAAGGTCTATTACGACCTCTACGAGGAGCGCGAGAAGCGCGGCATCGACGACATCTATCTGATGCGCGTCGAGCAGCTCTATCCGGTGCCGCTGAAGGCGCTGGTGGCCGAGCTGTCGCGCTTCAAGAAGGCCGAGATGGTGTGGTGCCAGGAAGAGCCCCGCAACATGGGTGCCTGGCATTTCATCGAGCCCTATCTGGAATGGGTGCTCAACCAGGTGAACGGCGCGAGCCGGCGTCCGCGCTATGTCGGCCGCGCCGCTTCCGCCGCGACCGCCACGGGTCTGATGTCCAAGCATCAGGCTCAGCTGAAGGCGTTCCTGGACGAAGCACTGAGCTGAACTTTTTGAACTGCGTCAGGCCCCGCCTCGTGCGCAACCAGCGCACCGGAGCGGGGCATCCAGTAACTCGTGACCTCCGCGTCAAGGCGAAGCGTCCCGGCTTGCTGGATGGCCTGCTTTTCGCGGGCCGTTGACGATCGACTTATGACCGCATTGGCGATCCCTTAAGGAAGAGACCATGACTGAAATTCGTGTGCCGACGCTCGGCGAATCCGTCACCGAGGCCACCATCGGCCGCTGGTTCAAGAAGGCCGGCGACCCCGTCGCCGTCGACGAGCCCTTGGTTGAGCTCGAGACCGACAAGGTCACCATCGAAGTCCCCGCGCCGTCCGCGGGCACGCTGAGCGAGATCATCGCCGCCGACGGCGCGACCGTCGCCGTGGGCGCGTTGCTCGGCCAGATCACCGACGGCGCCGGCGCGGCCAAGCCCGCCGCGGCATCCGCCAAGCCCGCTGCTGCTCCGGCACCCGCGGCTGCCGCTCCGGCTGCTGCCGCCGCACCGAAGGCGCCGCCGGCCGATGCGCCGCTCGCGCCCTCCGTGCGAAAGCTCTCCGCCGAGACCGGCATCGACGCCTCGACCGTTCCGGGCTCCGGTAAGGACGGCCGCGTCACCAAGGGCGACATGCTCGCGGCGATCGAGCGCGCCGCCTCCGCGCCGACCCCGGTGAACCAGCCCGCCGCCGCCGTGCAGGTGCGCGCGCCCTCGCCGGCCGATGACGCCGCCCGCGAGGAGCGCGTCAAGATGACCCGGCTGCGCCAGACCATCGCGCGCCGCCTCAAGGACGTGCAGAACACCGCGGCCATGCTCACGACCTTCAACGAGGTCGACATGACCAACGTCATGGCGCTGCGCGCGCATTACAAGGACGCGTTCGAGAAGAAGCATGGCGCCAAGCTCGGCTTCATGGGCTTCTTCACCAAGGCCGTCGTGCAGGCGCTGAAGGACATCCCGGCCGTCAACGCCGAGATCGACGGCAGCGACCTGATCTACAAGAACTACTACCACATCGGCGTTGCCGTCGGCACCGACAAGGGCCTCGTCGTGCCCGTGGTGCGCGACTGCGACCACAAGTCGATCTCCGACATCGAGAAGAGCATCGCCGATTTCGGCCGCCGCGCCCGCGACGGCCAGCTCAAGATCGACGAGATGCAGGGCGGCACCTTCACCATCACCAATGGCGGCATCTACGGCTCGCTGATGTCGACCCCGATCCTGAACGCGCCGCAGTCCGGCATTCTCGGCATGCACAAGATCCAGGAGCGGCCGATGGTTGTCGGCGGCAAGATCGAGGTCCGCCCGATGATGTATCTGGCGCTGTCCTACGACCACCGCGTCATCGACGGCAAGGAAGCCGTTACCTTCCTGGTCCGCGTCAAGGAGAGCCTGGAAGATCCGGCGCGTCTGGTGCTCGATCTCTGATCCCTGATGCTCTGCGAGCGCCGTCGCCATTCGCGACGGCGCGTGTCGAACCATGGAGGCGCGCGTGACGGATAAAGTCGTTGTCATCACCGGCGGCAGCCGCGGCATCGGGCGGGCGACCGCGCTTGCGGCGGCCGCGCGCGGCTACCGTGTCGTGGTCGGGTACGCCAGCAACAAGAAGGCCGCCGACGAGGTCGTCTCGCAGATCGAAGCGAGCAACGGCAAGGCCGTCGCGGTGAAGTGCGATGTCGCCGAGGAGCGCGACATCATCAACCTGTTCAAGGAGGCCGACAAGTTCGGCACCCTCGGTGCACTCGTCAACAATGGCGGCATCGTCGGGACCAGCGGCGTGCGCGTCGACGAGATGTCGGCCGAGCGCATCCAGCGCGTGCTGGCGGTCAACGTCACCGGCTCGATCCTCTGCGCGCGCGAGGCCGTGAAGCGGATGTCGACCAAGCATGGCGGCAAGGGCGGCGTCATCGTCAATTTGTCGTCGGTCGCGGCCAGGCTCGGCGCCCCCAACACCTATGTCGATTATGCCGCGTCCAAGGGCGCGATCGATTCCTTCACCACCGGCCTCGGCTATGAGGTCGCGAACGAAGGCATTCGCGTCGCGGGCATTCGCCCGGGCCTGATCGACACCGAAATCCACGCCTCGGGCGGCGAGCCCGACCGGCACCATCGTCTGGCTCATATGGTGCCGATGAAGCGCGTCGGCACCGCCGACGAGATCGCGAGCGCCATCCTCTGGCTGATGTCGGACGAGGCCTCCTACGTCACCGCAGCCACTCTCGATGTGTCCGGCGGACGCTGACGCACCGCGCGGACGCTGACACATCCTCATCACGCTAAACTCACGGGACTTCCTCTCATGGCTACCTACGATCTCGTCGTCATCGGCACCGGACCTGGCGGTTATGTCTGCGCGGTGCGCGCCAGCCAGCTCGGCATGAAAGTCGCCGTGGTCGAAAAGAACGCAACCCTCGGCGGCACCTGCCTCAACGTCGGCTGCATGCCGTCGAAGGCGCTGCTGCACGCCTCCGAGATGTTCGAGGAAGCCGCGCACTCCTTCGCCAAGATGGGCGTGTCGGTCTCCTCGCCGAAGCTCGATCTGCCGGCGATGATGAACTTCAAGCAGCAGGGCATCGACGGCAACGTCAAGGGCGTCGAGTTCCTGATGAAGAAGAACAAGGTCGACGTGCTCAAGGGCACCGGCAAGATCTTAGGGACCGGCAAGGTCGAGGTTTCCGCCGACGGCAAGTCGCAGGTGGTCGAAACCAAGAACATCGTGATTGCCACCGGCTCGGACATCGCGCGCCTCAAGGGCATCGAGATCGACGAGAAGCGCATCGTGTCCTCGACCGGCGCGCTGTCGCTCGACAAGGTCCCCGGCAAGCTGCTGATCGTCGGCGCCGGCGTGATCGGCCTCGAGCTCGGCTCGGTCTGGCACCGCTTAGGTGCCGAAGTCGTCGTGGTCGAATTCCTCGACCGCATCCTGCCCGGCATGGACGGCGAGATCGCCAAGCAATTCCAGCGCATCCTCGAGAAGCAGGGCTTTGCGTTCAAGCTGGGCGCCAAGGTCACGGGCGTCGATACCTCCGGCAAGATGCTGAAGGCGACGGTCGAGCCCGCCGCCGGCGGCGGCGCCGAGACGCTCGAAGCCGACGTCGTGCTCGTCTGCATCGGCCGCGTGCCCTACACCGATGGCCTCGGCCTGAAGGAAGCCGGTGTCGCGCTCGACCCCCGCGGCCGCGTGCAGATCGACCCGCATTTCGCCACCAGCCTGAAGGGCGTCTATGCCATCGGCGACGTCGTCGCTGGGCCGATGCTCGCGCACAAGGCCGAGGATGAAGGCGTGGCGGTGGCCGAGATCATCGCAGGGCAGGCCGGTCACGTGAACTACGACGTCATCCCGGGCGTCGTGTATACCACGCCGGAAGTATCCTCCGTCGGCAAGACCGAGGAGGAACTGAAGCAGGCGGGCACGGCTTATACCGTCGGAAAGTTTCCGTTCACCGCCAACGGCCGCTCCAAGGTCAACCAGACCACCGACGGTTTTGTGAAGATTCTCGCAGATGCGAAGACCGATCGCGTGCTCGGCGTGCACATTATCGGCCGCGAAGCCGGCGAAATGATCCATGAAGCCTGTGTTCTCATGGAGTTTGGCGGCAGTGCGGAAGATCTCGCGCGCACCTGCCACGCGCATCCGACCCGCTCGGAGGCCGTCAAGGAAGCCGCGCTTGCAGTCGGCAAGCGGGCCATCCATATGTAGCGACGCGCCCAGCGCCGAATCGGGCGGGAAACATATGCTGCGCCGCCTTCTTCAACCGGTCTGGGTCCTGCTTGCGATCATCTTCCTGATCGAAGCCTGGCTGTGGGACCATCTCGAGCCGATCGTTGCGAAGGTCGTCGCGGCGATCCCGCTGGCGCGCTTCAAGCAATGGCTGACGGAGCGCGTCGACGCGCTGTCGCCGGCCATGACGCTGATCGTGTTCGCCGTGCCCGTGATCCCGCTGTTTCCGCTCAAGCTGGTCGGGCTGTGGCTGCTCGCGCACGAATACTGGACCAGCGCAGTCTTCACGATCCTGTTCGCAAAAATGCTCGGCGTCGGCGTCACCGCCTTCGTGTTCGACGTGACGCGCGACAAGCTTTTGGAGATGCACTGGTTCGAGCGGATCTACGATCTCGTGCTGAAGCTCCGCGCCAAGGCGCACCTGCTGGTCGACCCGATCAAGCGCCGTATTCGCGAGCTGATCGCCGGCAACGGCGAAGGCTGGTCCTCCCGCACGCTGCGCCTGATCCAGCGCTTCAGGAAGAGCGTGCACCAGGCGCGGTAGCTGCGCGCCACACACAGCCCTCAGTGCAAATGCAACAAATGCGGCCACCACAGGCCGAGCCCGGTCATGAACAGGCCGGCGAGCGTCAGGATGCCGCTGACATAGGCCAGCGCGAACATGCCGGTGATGATGGTGGCCGAGGCCAGCACGATGCCGATCTGGAAGGCGGCCGAGGCCAGCTCGAAATGATGGTATTTCGCGGTCGCCTCGTCGCGGTCGTGCTCGGCGTGCTTGGCCTTCTCCGCGAGCTGCTCGGTGCCTTCACCGGTCTCCGGCTCGGAGCGGTAGCGTGCCGCGGTCTTGGTCCAGTCGTCGACCTGCTTCTGCACCGTTGCCTTGATGGCGTCGTCGGCCGTGCCAGCCAGCGTCAGCTTGCCCTGCTCGGCTGCGGTCACCACCACGGTGCGGCGGATGCTCTTGGCCTGGAAGAACGCCCAGAGATTGGCGGCTTCGACGTTCTTGCTGATCGATTCGGTCTGGGCGCCCTTGCCGAGCGTCTCCGACACCGCCAGGAACAGCGCCAGCACCGCGATCAGGAGCGCGATCTTCTTGTTCGAGCCGGACGCGTGTTCGGCGTGCTCGGCATGCTCCATGCTTTCGTGTGCGCTCATGATTCCCTCCGGTTCGGTGCCGCAACGATTGACCGAACCGCGCGGCCTGCGCAAGAGGCCTGACCGCTATGACAGCTTCATGTCAGGATTCAGCGGCCATTCACCGCCGCGGATGCGCGCTCGCATACACTTCGAGCAGCCGCTCGGAATCGATGCCGGTATAGACCTGCGTGGTCGAGAGCGAGGAATGGCCGAGCAATTCCTGGATCGCGCGCAGGTCGCCGCCGCGCGAGAGCAGATGCGTGGCGAAGGAGTGCCGCAGCGCGTGCGGCGTGGCGCTGTCGGGCAGCCCGAGCGCGCCGCGCAGCCGCTCCATCGCGAGCTGGATGATGCGCGGGCTCAAGGGACCGCCGCGCGCGCCGACGAAGATCGGCCCTTCCGCCGGCAGCGGATAGGGGCACATCGCAACGTACTCGTGCACCAGCTCGAGCACGTTCTGCAGCACCGGCACCATGCGGGTCTTGTTGCCCTTGCCTGTGACGACCAGCACGTCGCCTTCGCCGGGCCGCGGCACCTCGCGGCGCTTCAGGCCGAGCGCTTCGGAGATGCGCAGGCCGGAGCCGTACAGGAGCGCCATCACTGCGGCATCGCGCGCAAGGATCCAGGTCTCGCGGTCCTCGCCGGCGCGCTCGTCGGCATCGGCAAGACGTTTTGCCGATGCCATCGGCAACGGCTTCGGCAGGCTTTTTGCGACTTTTGGCGCGCGAATGGCAGAGAGTGCGCCGACCTTGCCTTTGCCTTCTCGTTCGAGGAAGCGGCCGAACGAGCGCAGGCCCGCAAGCGCGCGCATCAGGCTGCGGCCGGCGATGTCGTCGGCGCGGCGCATCGCCATGAAGGCGCGCACGTCGGTCGCCTCCAGCGCGGCGAAGCGCTTGAGCGTCACGCGCTCGCCCCAATGATTGCAGAGAAAATCCAGGCACTGCCTTAAGTCGCGGCCATAGGCCTCCAGCGTCTTCGGCGACAGCCGCCGCTCGGCGCCGAGATGCGCCAGCCAGCGTGCCATCTCCTGCGCGAGCGAGGGGTCGGCGCTGGCGAGCTCGATTGTTGGTGCGGCGGCTTTGCTCATGCGCTCTGGACGGAATGATTCCGCTCAGTATATCGCATCCCACTCGTTTATCGTTCGCTAAGGCCGCGCGAGGGCGCTAGCCTTGAGGCCCCGGGTTCCGATTCTCCCCCAAAGACCGTTGATGGATCATTCGTCGCGCAGCACGGCCGCCCCCACCAACTCGACCGGCATGGTCGACGTGCTGGTGCCGGTCGCGCTCGACCAGACCTATTCCTACAAGGTGCCGCGCGGCATGACGCTGAAGGCGGGCGATCTCGTCGGCGTGCCGCTCGGGCCGCGCGAGGTGCTCGCCGTGGTCTGGGGCGAAAACGCCAATCCCGATCCGCGCCTGCACAACCGCCTCAAGGAGGTCAGCGAGAAGCTCGACATCCCGCCGCTCAAGCCCGAGCTGCGATCCGTGGTCGACTGGGTCGCCAATTACACGCTGAGCCCGCGCGGCATGGTGCTGCGCATGTGCCTGCGGATGGGCGAGAATCTCGGCCCCGAGCGGGTGCGGCCCGGCGTGCGCCTGACCGGTGATCCGCCCAGGCGGCTGACGCCCGCCCGCCAGCGCGTGATCGAGGTGCTGTCGGACCGGCTGCTGCATGGCAAGTCCGAAGCGGCCAAGGAAGCCGGCGTCTCCTCGGGCGTGATCGACGGCCTCGTCGATGAAGGCACGCTCACGGTCGAGCCGATGCCGCCACCGCTGCCGCCGCCCGCGCCCGATCCGGATTTCGGCCGGCCGGATTTCACACCGCTGCAACGCGCCGCGGTCGACACCATGCGCGCGCTCGCCGCCAACGGCACCTTCCACGTCGCGCTGCTCGACGGCGTCACCGGCTCGGGCAAGACAGAGGTCTATTTCGAGGCGGTCGCGGAAGCGATCCGCCGCGGCAGGCAATCGCTGATCTTGATGCCGGAGATCGCGCTCACCGGCCAGTTCCTCGATCGCTTCGCGCAGCGCTTCGGCGTGCGGCCGATCGAGTGGCATTCCGAGCTCACCCCGCGCACCCGCGCGCGCAATTGGGCGGCGATCTCCGAAGGAACCGCGCCGGTCGTGGTCGGCGCGCGTTCGGCGCTGTTTCTGCCTTACGCCAATCTCGGCCTGATCGTCGTCGATGAAGAGCACGATCAGGCCTACAAGCAGGACGAGGGCGTGCATTATCACGCCCGCGACATGGCGGTGGTGCGCGCGCATATCGCCAAGATTCCGGTCGTGCTGGCCTCCGCGACGCCGTCGGTCGAATCCGAGGTCAATGCGCGCAAGAACCGCTATCAGCGCATCGCGCTGCCCTCACGCTTCGGTGGCCAGCACATGCCGCATATCGAGGCGATCGCCCTGCGGCGCGAGCCGCCGGCACGCGGCCGCTTCATCTCGCCGCGCCTCGCCGGCGAGATCAGAGGCGCGATCGAGAAGCGCGAGCAGGCGCTGTTGTTCCTCAACCGCCGCGGCTATGCGCCGCTGACGCTGTGCCGGGCCTGCGGCCATCGCTTCGCCTGCACCATCTGCGATGCCTGGCTGGTCGATCATCGCTTCCGCCAGCGCCTGGTCTGTCACCATTGCGGCTTCTCGATGCCGCGCCCGCATCTCTGCCCGAACTGTTCGGCGGAGGAATCGCTGGTCGCGGTCGGGCCCGGCGTCGAGCGCCTGCAGGAGGAAGCGGCTGCGCTGTTTCCGCAAGCCCGCACCATGGTGCTGTCGAGCGATCTCATCACCTCGATCGAGACGATGCGCAGCGAGCTTGCTGAGATCGCGGAAGGCCGCGTCGACATCATCATCGGCACGCAGCTGGTGGCAAAGGGTCACAATTTTCCGCGGCTCAATCTGGTCGGTGTGGTCGATGCGGATCTGGGCCTCAGCAACGGCGATCCGCGTGCGGCGGAACGCACCTGGCAATTGCTCAACCAGGTGATCGGCCGCGCCGGGCGCGAGCAGGGCCGCGGCGTCGGCTATCTGCAGACGCACCAGCCCGATCATCCCGTGATGCGCGCGCTGATCGCCTGCGACCGCGAGGCCTTCTACGACAGCGAGATCGAGCTGCGCGAGAAGACGCTGTATCCGCCGTTCGGCCGGCTCGCCAGCCTGATCATCTCCGCCGGCGATCGCCCGAGCGCCGAAGGTCTCGGCCGCCGGCTCGTCGCGCTGGCGCCGCGCGACGAGCGCGTCGTGGTGCTCGGCCCGGCGGAAGCGCCGCTCGCCGTCATCAAGGGCCGCTACCGCTTCCGCATCCTGGTGAAATCGGCCCGCGGTTTCGATCTGTCGGACTATTTGCGCAACTGGCTCGCGGTCTGCCCGAAGCCGACAGGCAATCAGAAGCTCGAAGTCGACGTCGATCCGCAGAGTTTTTTGTAACGGCTGCCCGCAGCCACATCCTCCTCCGTCATTCCGGGGCGCGACGAAGTCGCGAGCCCGGAATCCATTCGTCCACCAACTCTGCCGCCTGATGGATTCCGGGTTCACGCTGCGCGTGCCCCGGAATGACAGGACGTAAAAAAGCCCGCGGTCCCCCAAGACCGCGGGCTTGTTTCACGTGCGCAGCAAACTGATGAAAACTGCGCGTTCGCTCAAGACGCGGATCGCGCCTTAGGAGACGACCTCCGCGGTGACGCGGCCGACGCCGGCGCCGGTGAGGCCGATGGCGCGGGCGGCACCGGTGGAGAGGTCGAGAACCCGGCCGCGAATGAACGGGCCGCGGTCATTAATGGTGACGACGACACTCTGGCCACGATGGGTGACGCGCAGCTTGGTGCCGAACGGCAGCGAGCGGTGCGCCGCGGTCAGGGCGTTCTGATTGAAACGCGCGCCCGAGGCCGTGCGGCTGCCGGACTCGTTGCCGTAATAGGACGCCATGCCGGAGAAGCTGCGGCCCGTGCCCGAGGTCGGCGTCATCAACGCGTTGGCGTTGCGCCAGTCGGAGGTCGGGTTGGCGTCGGTCTGTGCGTGGTGGCGATGATGATGCCTGTGGTGGCGGGATTTGGCGGAAGCTTCGGTGGCAGTTCCACCGATGAGGAGAGTTGCGGCAATGAAAGCAATCGCCGTGCGTGGCCGGGTCGCAAAGCCCAGCGTCTTCAAAGACAGCATTTAGTGGTCCCTAAGCTAGTATTGCCACATATGTGGCTAGTGGAGCCCCCATCAGTTTGTGAGCGCTTTGGCGTTTCGATTCCCAATGCGGCGTGAATTGGGCAGTAAATCCGTTCTGTGTCGCCATGAAATATCTTGTTACCGACCGCCGATATTCAGCCGATGTTCCGTAATCTTCGGCTTTAACGATTCATTAAGCTATTCATTACTATCGAATACTGTAAAACGAAGTCATCGCCCCCCGCGTTTAGAATTGGGTAAGTATTCAGCGAGTGGAGCTGAGGGAGCCGGAATCACGCCTCAGCGATCCGTGTTCATGGCCGCTATGCGCTGAGGGCAGGAACCAACACCGGGGGAGGGCCGCGACGGCCTCGCCAATTCCGCGGCGCGGCAGGTGTCGTCCAAGTCCTTGATCCAGTCCCGGTCCGGTCTGCGGGTCAGGCGGTGATCGATGTGTCGCAACATGCGACGAACTGGCGACAGAACCTCGTGCCTTTAATTTGGCGTCATGTTGCACCTGCGCGCCTGCTATGTTAGCAAAGCCGCGATTTTAACGAGCCCGGCACGTCCCGTGCTGGTCGAAAATCGAAGTCCCGCTTGAATTCCAAGGGCTTGGATCGCTAGGCGCCGCTTTGTGGCGACGGTTTTTCCCTTGCGAGTTTGACAGCAAAAAGAGCGCGTCTGTGGCTGCAGAAGATACGTCCGTTTCAGGTGTGTCCGGCCGTTATGCAACGGCCTTGTTTGAACTGGCCCGCGACCAGAAGGTGGTCGATGAGGTCAAAGCCGATCTCGACAAATTCGAAGCCTTGCTGAACGAGAGTGCCGATCTCAAGCGCCTCGTCCGCAGCCCGGTGTTCGCGGCCGACGCCCAGTCCAAGGCGCTCGGCGCCGTCCTGGCCAAGGCCGGTATCGCCGGCATCTCCGCCAATTTCCTGAAAGTGCTGACCGCCAACCGCCGCCTGTTCGCGGTGGCCGACGTCATTCGCGCCTATCGCGCCCTCGTCGCCAAGTTCAAGGGCGAGACGACGGCCGACGTCACGGTGGCCGAAGCGCTCTCTGACAAGAATCTCGACGCCCTCAAGGTTGCCCTGAAGTCGGTGACCGGCAAGGACGTCGCGCTGAACGTGAAAGTCGATCCCGCGATCATCGGTGGCCTCGTCGTCAAGCTGGGCAGCCGCATGGTCGATGGTTCGCTTCGCACCAAACTCAATGCGATCAAGCACGCGATGAAAGAGGCAGGCTGATGGACATCCGCGCCGCGGAAATTTCCGCGATCCTCAAGGACCAGATCAAGAATTTCGGCCAGGAAGCTGAAGTCTCCGAAGTCGGACAGGTGCTGTCCGTCGGCGACGGTATCGCCCGCGTCTACGGTCTGGACAACGTCCAGGCCGGTGAAATGGTCGAGTTCGAGAACGGCACCCGCGGCATGGCGCTGAATCTCGAAACCGATAACGTCGGTGTCGTTATTTTCGGTGCCGACCGCGAGATCAAGGAAGGCCAGACCGTCAAGCGCACCCGCGCCATCGTGGACGCGCCGGTCGGCAAGGGTCTGCTCGGCCGCGTCGTCGACGCGCTCGGCAATCCCATCGACGGCAAGGGTCCGATCCAGGCTGACAAGCGCATGCGCGTCGACGTCAAGGCGCCCGGCATCATTCCGCGCAAGTCGGTGAACGAGCCGATGGCGACCGGCCTCAAGGCGATCGATGCCCTGATCCCGATCGGCCGCGGCCAGCGCGAATTGATCATCGGCGACCGTCAGACCGGCAAGACCGCGATCGCGCTCGACACCATTCTGAACCAGAAGCCGCTCAATTCGCAGCCCGACGAGAACATCAAGCTGTACTGCGTCTACGTCGCGGTCGGCCAGAAGCGTTCGACCGTCGCCCAGTTCGTGAAGGTTCTGGAAGAGCAGGGCGCGCTCGAATATTCGATCGTCGTCGCCGCCACCGCCTCCGATCCGGCGCCGATGCAGTACATCGCGCCGTTCACCGGCTGCACCATGGGCGAGTACTTCCGCGACAACGGCATGCACGCCGTGATCATCTATGACGATTTGTCCAAGCAGGCCGTTGCCTACCGCCAGATGTCGCTGCTGCTGCGCCGCCCGCCGGGCCGCGAAGCCTATCCCGGCGACGTGTTCTATCTGCACTCCCGCCTGCTCGAGCGCGCGGCGAAGCTGAACAAGGACCAGGGCTCGGGCTCGCTGACGGCGCTGCCGGTCATCGAAACCCAGGCCAACGACGTGTCGGCCTACATCCCGACCAACGTCATCTCGATCACCGACGGCCAGATCTTCCTGGAAACCGATCTGTTCTTCCAGGGCATCCGTCCCGCGGTGAACGTCGGTCTGTCGGTGTCGCGCGTTGGTTCGTCCGCGCAGACCAAGGCCACCAAGAAGGTCGCCGGCAAGATCAAGGGCGAGCTCGCGCAGTACCGCGAAATGGCGGCGTTCGCGCAGTTCGGCTCCGACCTTGACGCCTCGACCCAGCGCCTGCTCAACCGCGGCTCGCGCCTCACCGAGCTCTTGAAGCAGCCGCAGTTCGCGCCGCTGAAGATGGAAGAGCAGGTCTGCGTGATCTGGGCCGGCACCAACGGCTATCTCGATCCGCTCCCGCTCAACAAGGTGCGTGCGTTCGAGGACGGTCTGCTCTCGCTGCTGCGCGGCAAGAACGTCGAGATCCTCAACGCGATCCGCGACTCCCGCGACCTCTCCGACGACGTGGCTGCAAAGCTGAAGTCGGTGGTCGAAGGTTTTGCGAAGAGCTTCGCGTAACTTAAGGCATGGCCGGATCCTTCCGGCCGTGACCGTTTCGCGAGAAGCAAAGCAATAAGAAGCGTGCCCGGCGCCCGGCCGGGCATTGCGATAGGGACAGGCTAGCGGTCCGGCATATTGGTCGAACCGCCGGGGTGAACGAAGAAATGGCGTCACTTAAAGACATGCGCGTCCGCATCGCCTCCACCAAGGCGACGCAGAAGATCACCAAGGCCATGCAGATGGTCGCCGCCTCCAAGCTGCGCCGTGCGCAGACCGCCGCGGAAGCGGCGCGTCCCTATGCCGACAAGATGAGCGCGGTGATCTCCAACATCGCCAGCGCCGCCGCGGGCTCGCCCGGCGCGCCCGTGCTGCTGGCCGGCACCGGCCGCGACCAGGTTCACCTGCTGCTGGTCTGCACCGGCGAGCGCGGTCTGTCTGGCGCCTTCAACTCCTCGATCGTGCGCCTAGCGCGCGAGCGCGCCTTGGCGCTGATGGCGCAGGGCAAGGACGTGAAGTTCTTCTGCGTCGGCCGCAAGGGTTACGAGCAGCTCCGCCGTCAGTTCGACAAGCAGATCATCGAACACCTCGACTTGCGCAGCGTCCGCCAGCTCGGCTTCGTCAATGCCGAGGACATCGCCAAGAAAGTCCTGGCGCGGTTCGACAACGGTGAGTTCGACGTCTGCACGCTGTTCTATTCCCGCTTCAAGTCGGTGATCGCGCAGATCCCGACCGCCCAGCAGATCATCCCGCTGGTGGTCGAGGAGGCAGGTAGCACCAACACGACGGCTTACGAATACGAGCCCGAGGAGGACGAGATCCTCACCCGCCTGCTGCCGCGCAACCTCGCGGTCCAGATCTTCCGCGCGCTGCTCGAGAACAACGCCTCGTTCTACGGCGCGCAGATGAGCGCGATGGACAACGCGACGCGCAACGCCGGTGAAATGATCCGCAAGCAGACGCTGGTCTACAACCGCACGCGTCAGGCGCAGATCACCAAGGAATTGATCGAAATCATCTCGGGCGCCGAAGCCGTCTGACCAAGGCGCTTCAGTTCCCATCAAACGCAACATCACGGTCAAGCTGACCGCAGACTAAAAGTTCGGATCGAAGGAGACATTCAATGGCAGCCCAGGTCGGTCGCGTCACCCAGGTCATCGGCGCCGTCGTCGACGTGCAGTTCGAAGGCCACCTCCCGGCCATTCTCAATTCGCTCGAGACCAAGAACGGCGGCAACCGCCTGGTCCTCGAAGTCGCCCAGCATCTCGGCGAGTCCACCGTGCGCACCATCGCAATGGACACCACCGAAGGTCTGGTCCGCGGCCAGGAAGTGACCGACACCGGTGCGCCGATCCGCGTTCCCGTCGGCGAAGGCACGCTCGGCCGCATCATCAACGTCATCGGGGAGCCGATCGACGAAGCCGGTCCGGTCAAGACCGAAGGCCTGCGCGCGATCCACCAGGAAGCGCCGACCTACACCGACCAGTCCACCGAAGCTGAAATTCTTGTCACCGGCATCAAGGTCGTCGACCTGCTCGCGCCCTACGCCAAGGGCGGCAAGATCGGCCTGTTCGGCGGCGCCGGCGTCGGCAAGACCGTGCTGATTCAGGAGCTGATCAACAACGTCGCGAAGGCGCACGGTGGTTACTCCGTGTTCGCCGGCGTCGGCGAGCGTACTCGTGAGGGCAACGACCTCTATCACGAGTTCATCGAGTCCAAGGTCAACGCCGATCCGAAGAACCCGGATCCGAGCGTGAAGTCGAAGTGCGCGCTGGTGTTCGGTCAGATGAACGAGCCCCCCGGCGCCCGCGCCCGCGTCGCGCTCACCGGCCTCACCATCGCGGAAGACTTCCGCGACCAGGGCCAGGACGTGCTGTTCTTCGTCGACAACATCTTCCGCTTCACCCAGGCCGGCTCGGAAGTGTCGGCGCTCCTCGGTCGTATTCCTTCGGCGGTGGGTTATCAGCCGACGCTCGCGACCGACATGGGCGCGCTGCAGGAGCGCATCACCACCACGCAGAAGGGCTCGATCACCTCGGTGCAGGCCATCTACGTTCCGGCCGACGACTTGACCGATCCGGCGCCGGCGACCTCGTTCGCGCATCTTGACGCGACCACCACGCTGTCGCGCTCGATCGCCGAAAAGGGCATCTACCCCGCGGTGGACCCGCTCGACTCGACCTCGCGCATGCTCTCGCCGCTGGTCGTCGGCGAGGAGCACTACGCCGTCGCCCGCCAGGTCCAGCAGGTGCTGCAGCGCTACAAGGCGCTCCAGGACATCATCGCCATTCTCGGCATGGACGAGCTTTCGGAAGAGGACAAGCTGACCGTGGCCCGCGCTCGCAAGGTCGAGCGCTTCATGTCGCAGCCGTTCCACGTCGCCGAAATCTTCACCGGCTCGCCGGGCAAGTTCGTCGACCTCGCCGACACCATCAAGGGCTTCAAGGGCCTGGTGGAAGGCAAGTACGACCACCTGCCGGAAGCCGCCTTCTACATGGTCGGCACCATCGAAGAGGCGGTCGAGAAGGGCAAGAAGCTGGCGGCGGAAGCGGCCTAATTCTAGGTGTCATTGCCGGGCTGAAGCGCGAAGCGCGTCTTCGAACCGAAGCCCCGGCAATCCATCAGTTAAGAATTTTGATGGATGGACCCGCGGGTCAAGCCCGCGGGGGACAAGCGGAAAACAACGGATAGCCCATGGCCACCTTCCACTTCGATCTCGTCTCTCCGGAAAAGCTCGCCTTCTCGGGTGAGGTCGACCAGGTCGACATCCCCGGCGTCGAGGGTGACTTCGGCGTGCTGGCGGGGCATGCGCCGGTCGTGGCTGCGATCCGGCCCGGCATTCTCACCATCACCACCGGCGGCAAGCACGAGAAGATCATCGTGCTCGGCGGTCTCGCGGAAGTCTCCGAGAAGGGCCTGACCGTGCTCGCCGACGTCGCGACGTCGCTGGAGGAGCTCGATCGTGCCCAGTTCGCCGAGACGATCGCGGAGATGGAGGAGGGGCTGAAGGAGCACGAAGGCGGCGAGCTCGACAACGCCATCGCGCGGCTCGACCACTACAAGAGCATCCAGCAGCAGCTCACCTCCACGGCTATGCACTAAGCCCCGGCGCATCCGCTCCGGGGCCAGTCTCGAAATTCTTGAAATAGTTCAGCGCTCGTCACCGACCGTGGCGGGCGCTGAAACTTTGTTGCACCGCGCTGGCGATCGCGGCATTCTGCCTTGCGGATTTGGTCCCGGGGCGGTCGCAGATGAAACGCAAGATCGCAGCGATTTTCGCGGCCGATATTGCCGGTTATTCGAGATTGGTCGCGGAAGACGAGGAGGAGACGCTGCGGCGCCTCGCCTCCTATCGCGAGGTCGTCGACGATTTCATCGCCAAGGTCGGCGGGCGTATCTTCAACACGGCGGGCGATGCCGTGCTGGCGGAATTCCCGAGCGCGGTCGATGCGGTGCGCTGTGCGATCGACATCCAGGAATCCCTGCGAACCCGCAACATGGCCTATCCGCCGAGCCGGCAGATGTCGTTCCGCATCGGCATCACCATCGGCGACGTCGTCGAGCGCGACGGCGATCTCTTAGGCGACGGCGTCAACATCGCGGCACGGCTGGAGGGCCTCGCCGAGGTCGGCGGCATCTGCGTCTCGCGCGCCGTGCACGAGCAGGTCGCCAACAAGCTCTCGGTGCAGTTCGCCGACATCGGCGCGCAGGAGGTCAAGAACATCCCGACGCCGGTGCATGCCTATATGGTGGCGATGCGGCGCGAGGACGGGACCTACGGCAAGCCGCAGTTGAAGAAGGCGGCGTCCAAGGTGGCCGCCGCACCGGTGTGGATGTGGCCGCTGGTGGTGGCTGTGGTCTCGACCGTCGCGATCGGCGTCACCGGCTTTCTCTACAACACCAAGCTCAAGCAGGCGGCGAGTGTCGCAGCGGCGCCAACTCAGGCGTCAAGTTCTGCACCCAGTCCCGCGCCGACTGCAAATGCAGCCGCGCCGAGCCCAACGCCGACGCAGATGGTGAAGGCGCCGATGATGCCGATGACGCCTTCGAATGCCGGCACCGCAATGGCGCCGATGCCAACGCCGTCGCCATCGGCTTCACCGATGTCAGGAAAGTTGTCCGCCGACAGCGTGCCCTTCATCAACGAGCGCGTGCGCAACTTCCTCGCCGGCGACTACGCGAGCTCCGGCGACCACAAGGCCTTCGCGCTCAATGTCGGCGGTTTCACCGGCTCGGCGCTGAACCAGGCGAGCGAGGAGGCCGCGCGCAACATGGCGGTCGAGCAGTGCCAGAAGCGCGCCGATGCCGCGCAATCGCCGCGGCGCTGCGAGCTCTACGCCGTAGGCGACAATGTGGTCTATGCGCATGGCAAGCCGCCGATGCCGCCGCCACCCTTTTTCCGGCACGATGCGATGACCGAGCGAACCTTTGTCTCGAAGGTTTTTCCGATGGTGCGCGAGCCGCAGAAGGTCCGGCTCGAGAACATCTTCGTGCCTGCGGCCAAGGCGCGCTCGGTCGCGCTGGGACCGGGCGGACAATATTTCATGGTGCTCGGCGCTTCGTCCGCCGAGGACGCGGCGCGGCGATCCCTGGAATCGTGCGGTGCGATTGCCGGCGTGGCGTGCCTGGTGGTTGCGATCGACGACAATTTCGTCGTACCGATCCCGACCCTGTTCAGGATCACCGGCTTCTTCAATGCCGCCGCCAACCCCTCGATCGTGGTGGATGCGCGCGGCGAGGTCGTGCGCAAGCTCGGTGATGCCATGGGCTGGAACGCGGTCGCCGTCGGCACCGCGGGCCGGCCTGGCCTCGGCCTCAAGGCCGCCGACGAGCAGGCCGCAATCAAGTCCGCGCTCGCCGATTGCGCCAAGCGCGACAGCGACTGCCACGTCATCGCCATCGGCCCCTTCACGGTCGGTCCGATCAATTAAAGCATGATCCGGAAAAGTGCGAAGCGGTTTTCCGGGAAGATCATGCGCAAACAACAACCTAAAGCGCGATGACGATTCATCTAAATCTCATCGCGCTTTAGCGCGCGATGCTTTGGCCCGATTGGCCCTCAGCCAACGCGGCGCTCCCTTCCCCCCAAATCTCGTTCGAAATTCCCCAACGATTTCAAACCCCATCTTACTGTGCATGGGGTTGTTTTCGCGGTTTTAGTTTGCGAAGGCCGCGAACTCTCGCGCCACGGCCCGATAAACCTCACGTCGGAACGGCACCACGATGTCGGCGACGTGGTCGAGGCGCTCCCAGCGCCAGGCGTCGAATTCCACGGGTTGGCCGTTGCGCGGTGTCAGCGGGTCGATCTCCTCGTCGCGGCCGGTGAAGCGCAGCGCGAACCATTTCTGGCGCTGGCCGCGGAATTTGGCGAGGCGATGCGTCTGCGGGCCGTCGTAAGGCGGGAATTCGTAGGTGAACCAGTCGGTCTCGCCGAGATAGTCCGCGCTGACGACGTTGGTCTCCTCCCAGAGCTCGCGCATCGCAGCGTCGCGCAGGTTCTCGCCCTCGTCGACGCCGCCCTGCGGCATCTGCCAGTCGAGCCCCGGCAGGATGATCTCGGGCCCGTCGCCCTTGAAGCGGTGGCCGATCAGGACTTGGCCGTCGGCATTGAAGAGAGCGATGCCCACGTTGGGGCGGTAGGGTTTTTGATGGGGCATGTGCTTTCGCTCTCCGTCGTCGTTCCGGGGCGATGCGCAGCATCGAACCCGGAACCTCGAGATTCTCAGGTGCGCAATTGCGCACCATAGTTCACGCTTCGCGTGCCCCGGAATGACGGCGGAGGTCAATCCTCCACCAGCGACGAAAATTCCTGCACCACGCGCTCGTAGACAGGGCGCTTGAAGGGGATGATCAGTCCGGTCAGGTTCTGCATCGGCTCCCAGCGCCAGCTCACGAACTCGGCCTTGTGGCCGCCGCCGCCGGGCTTCTCGACGTTGATCTCGCTGTCCTTGCCGGTGAAGCGCACCGCGTACCATTTCTGGCGCTGGCCGCGGTAGCGGCCTTTCCAGGCACGCCCGGCGACGGTGCGGGGAATGTCGTAGGTGAGCCAGTCCGGGCCCTCGCCGAGCCGCTCGACCGAGCGCACGCTGGTCTCCTCATAGAGCTCGCGCTTGGCGGCCTCCCAGGTGTCCTCGCCGGGATCGACGCCGCCTTGCGGCATCTGCCAGACATGGGTGTCGTCGACATGCTCGATGCCGCCGGCACGGCGGCCGATGAACACCAGGCCCTTCGGATTGATCAGCATCACGCCGACGCAGGTCCGGTAGGGCAGATCCTCGTAACGCGCCATTCCGCCAGACCTCTCGCGTGCTGTCGGTAGGACTTAACCGGTTCCGCGAAGAGCCGTGTCCGACCAATTCGTTGATTTAGCTGGATTTTGATTTCAGCATCGCGGTTGTCAATGGCACCAAAAGAATACCCCGGTCGGCCAGCGTTTTGGTCCAGGCGGCGATACGCTCGATCGAGACGGGAAGCGCGGAGGCCGTACCGACGGCGACGCCGCGCTCGCGCGCCGTCGATTCGAGCTTGTTCAGGGCGCGGTCGATCTCGGTCGGGGTCGGCACCACGTCGATCGCGATGTCGCCCTTGCCGAATGGCATGGCCTGGTTCGCGGCGGCCGGGGCTGCGATGCTGCGGGGCGAGGAGCCGTCGTCGAAGAAGCCGAGGCCGCGCTTGGCAGCCTCGCGGATGATCGGCTGCATCGCCGGCTCCGTGGCGATGAAGCGGGCGCCCATGAAATTGGTGATGCCGGCATAGCCCTGCATCCGGCTCAGATGCCAGTACAGGCGGTCCATGTTCTGGTCGGCGCTGAGCGAGGTCAGCAGCGTCTGCGGCCCCGGGTCGTTGTCCGGGAAGTCGTAGGGCTCCATCGGAATCTGCAGGAAAATCTCGTGGCGCTGCGCGCGGGCCCGTTCGGCGAGCTTGCCGGGATCGGCGCCGTAGGGCGTGAAGGCCAGCGTGACCGCCGCCGGCAGCCTCATGATGGCATCTAGGGTCTTGGCGGCGCCGACGCCGAGCCCGCCGATCACGATGGCCACCACGGGCATCTTAACGGCCTTGGCGCGGTCGGCCTCCGCCGCATAGACGTTGAACGGCTTCAGGTCGCCGGCGACCACCGGGATCATGCCGTAGCGTGACTTCTCCAGCAGCTTCGGATTGATCCCGGCCATGACGGGCGGCGGCGCGGACGCCGCCTCGCCCTTGTCGGCGGCATCGCCGCCCCCGATCACCACGTCGTGGCGGGCGCCGGTGGAGCCGTCGATCATGGTGACGGTCTTGTGCTCGCCGGGGGCGGCCTGCTTCGGGGCCTCCTGGGTGCCTTGCTTGCCCTCCGGCTTGCTCTCCGAGCCGTGGCCGGAGGCCGCCGGCTTCTCGTCCGTGGCATCGGGAGCGCGGATGGCGATCCGCGTCATTGGCTCCCCGCCGAGCGGGTCCTTGTTGAAGATGGCGAAGCCGGCAAAGGTGACGAGGAACAGGCTGAGCAGGACCGCGAGCAGCTGCGTGGCCGTGAACGGTGGCCGCAGCCGGCGTTTCCGGCGCGGCTTGTCCTGTCCGAGCGGGGCGCTCAGATCATCCGCCGTTTCAGTCATGCGCGATCCCGAATCACTGCAAATGACGATACCACGCCGAGGTCAAGCGGCGGCAGGCCGGGATAGGCCGGGGAGTCGGGAGTTCCAAACGAAAAGGGCGGCTTCCGGAGCCGCCCTTTGGGGAATCGCGTGAGACGCCGCCGACCTAGTTCGCCGCTTTCGGCTTGTCGGTCGTCGCCTTGTTGTCGCCGCCCGGGGGGGGCGCGGCCGAGGCGCTGTTCTTGATGCCGTGGAGCAGGTCGCCGGCGAGCTTGAGCGCCTTGTCGTCCTTGGCGTCCGGCGGGACGTAGGACTGCGAGCCGGTCTTCTCGTCGCCGTCGTTCTTCAGATGGCCGCGCAGCGAAGCCTCGCCCTTGGTGTCGGTGCGCGACTTCAGCTCATCCGGCACGTCCTGGAGCACTTCGATGTCGGGCACGATGCCCTTGGCCTGGATCGACTTGCCCGACGGCGTGTAGTAGCGCGCCGTGGTCAGCCGAAGCGCGCCGTTGCCGCTTCCGAGCGGAATGATGGTCTGCACCGAGCCCTTGCCGAACGAGCGCGTGCCGACGATGGTCGCGCGCTTGTGGTCCTGCAGCGCGCCGGCGACGATTTCCGATGCCGAGGCCGAGCCGCCATTGACCAGCACGATGACCGGCTTGCCCTTGGTGAGGTCGCCCGCATGCGCGGTGCGGCGCTGGGTCTCCTCGGCGTTGCGGCCGCGGGTGGAGACGATCTCACCCTTCTCCAGGAACGAGTCGGAGACGGTGACCGCTTCCTCGAGCAGGCCGCCCGGGTTGTTGCGGAGGTCGATGATGTAGCCCTTCAGCTTGTCGCCAATCTGATTCGAGAGGTTGGCGACCTCGCGCTTCAGGCCTTCGGTGGTCTGCTCGTTGAAGGTGGTGATGCGGATATAGGCGATGTCGTCCTGCTCGACGCGCGCGCGGACCGAGCGGACGCGGATGTTGTCGCGCACCAGGGTGACGTCGATCGGATTGTCCTGGCCCTTGCGGATGATCTTGAGCTTGATCTTGGTGTTGACCGGGCCGCGCATCTTCTCGACCGCCTGGTTCAGGGTCAGGCCCTGCACCGCCTCGTCGTCGAGATTGGTGATGATGTCGTTGGCCATGACACCGGCGCGCGAGGCCGGCGTATCGTCGATCGGCGAGACCACCTTGATGAGGCCGTCTTCCATCGTGACTTCGATGCCGAGGCCACCGAATTCACCGCGGGTCTGCACCTGCATGTCGCGGAAGCTCTTGGCGTCCATGTAGCTCGAATGCGGATCGAGGCCGGTGAGCATGCCGCTGATGGCGGATTCGATCAGCTTGGTGTCGTCGGGCTTCTCGACATAGTCGGAGCGCACGCGCTCGAAGACGTCGCCGAACAGATTGAGCTGGCGATAGGTGTCCGCGGTCGCGGCTCGCGCGCTGGAGCCCATGAACACCGCGCGCGGCTGGGTCACGAACAGCGTCAGCGCCGCGCCGGTGGCCGCGCTGAGGAGGATTACTGAAGTCTTGCGCATCATCCGCGAACCTTCTCGCCTTCATTTGCGGCCCACCATGGGCCTGGATCGATTGGAGTGCCGTCCTTACGGAACTCGACATACAGCACAGGTTGACTCGCGTTCGTAGCGAGAATGGAGGCGACTTGTGATGTCGACCCCATGGTCGCGACCGGCTCCCCCGTGAGCACAAACTGTCCGATGTTGACCGAAATGCGCTCCATCCCGGCGATCAGGACATGATACCCGCCCCCGGCATTGAGGATCAAGAGTTGTCCATAGCTGCGGAACGGGCCGGAATAGACCACCCAGCCGTCACACGGCGTTGTGACCTGGGAGCCGGGCTTGGTCGCCAGCGAAATGCCCTTCTGGACCCCGCCGACTCCGTCGGAACCGCCAAAGTCCCTGATCTTGTTACCGTTAACCGGAAGCGGGAGGAGACCCTTGGCTGAGGCGAAGGCGATGGCTGGTGTGGTGCGGGAGCGGTCCTTGAAAGCAGCCGGGCCCGACTTGGCGCTGGCGGCTGCCTTGGCCTCGGCTTGCCTCGCGGCCTCGGCGGCTTTCTCGGCGGCCTTGGCGGCGCTTTGCAGATCCTGCTCCATCTTGGTGATCAGGCCCTGGAGATCGCCGACCTGCTTTGACAGCATGATCGCGCGCGCGTTCTCCGCGTCGAGGTCCTTTTCGCGTGCCGCCTGCTGGCGCTGCCGCTCGTCGACGAGGGCGGTGAGCCGGGTCTGGTCGCTCCTGACCCTGTCTCGGTCGGAGGCGAGCTGGTCGCGCTCGGTGGCGATGGTCTTGCGCAAGGCCACGAGTTCGCCGAGCTCGCTCGCGATCCTTTCGGCGCGGCCGCGCAATTCCGGCACCACGGCGCCGAGCAGCATCGCGGTGCGCAGCGATTGCAGCGCATCTTCGGGCCGCACCAACAGCGCGGGCGGCGTGCGCCGTCCAGCCCGCTGCAACGCCGCCAATACCTCGACGATGTCGGCGCGGCGCGAATCCAGCGAAGCGCGCACCTCCTGCTCACGGCCGTTCAGGTTTCGCAGCCGCGCTTCGGTGTCGTCGATCTTGGTTTCGACCGTGCGCACATTGGCGGCGGTGTCGATCAGCTGCTGATTGAGCTGGGTGCGGTCCCTGCCGAGCGCGGTGATCTCGGCCTTGAGCTTGGCCTGCGCCTCCTCCGCGCTCTTCTGCCTGGCGCGCGCGGCTTCCAGCTCCTGCTCGCGCTGCTTGATGGCATCGGGCGAGACGGCTGCAGTCTGTGGCGCGGGCGCTGCTGTCTGAGCTTGCGCGAGGCTTGCGCCGGCAACGCTTGTGATCAGCAAGAGGTTGAGGAGCGGCGCTCGCATCGCTTCAGGCAAAGGTGCTCGTTGTGGCGCGCATCACGCGCGGTGATAGGGATGGCCGGCCAGAATGGTGGCGGCCCGGTAAAGCTGTTCCAGAAGCATGACGCGGACCATTTGGTGCGGCCAGGTCGCAGAGCCGAACGCGATCGCGAGCTTGGCCTTACGGCGCAATTCGGGCGAAAGTCCGTCCGCCCCTCCGATCACGAAGATAGTATGTCCGGCGCCTTCGTCTCGCCAGCGCGACAGATGCCGTGCGAATACGGTGGAATCGAGATTTTGCCCGCGCTCGTCCAGCGCCACCAGGATCGACTTTTCAGGAATATGCGCCGAGATCGCCGCGGCCTCCTCGGCCATCCGCGTCGCGGTGTCGCGCGCCCGGCTTTCGGGGATTTCGTGGACCGTGAGCTCGCGGAATCCGAGCTTGCGGCCAACCTCGTCGAACCGCTCGAAATAGCGGTCGGCAAGCTCCCGTTCGGGGCCCTGCTTCAGCCGGCCCACCGCAATGACAGCAACACGCATGATATTTTCAGGGTCGCGTTTTCAACACCGCGCGCGTGAAGCGCGCGCACGACGCTAGCATGCGCGTCAGCCGATTCGAAATCGGCTCAGCGAGCCTAGATCGCCTTCGCCGCCCCTGGGCCCTGCGTGTACAATCGCTCGAGATTGTAGAACTCGCGGACCTCGGGTCTGAACACGTGCACGATCACGTCGCCGGAATCGATCAGCACCCAGTCGCAATTGGGCAAGCCCTCGACATGGATGGTCTTGATGCCGTTTTCCTTCAGGCTCTTGGTGACGTTTTCCGCGATCGCGCCGACGTGCCGGTTGGCCCGGCCGGTGGTGACGATCATGTAGTCGGAGTACGCCGATTTGCCGCGAAGGTCGATGGTGACCGTCTCTTCCGCCTTCATGTCCTCGAGGCGGGAGAGGATCAGGCTCAGCGTCTTGTCGGCGTCGGGTTGCGCCTTCAAGGCCGCAGCTTTGGTCGATGTTTTACGCGTCGGCTTGGCAACCTTGGGTAAAACAGACTTGGACAATACAGATGTGGTCAGGGACCATTCCTTTCACTGTATCGCGAACGCCGAATCCGGCGCCCACCGGTTACACTACATCATGTGGGGTTAAGGGTTTCAATATGCCAGAGAGGCGGAAGCCCACACCACCGCCGTACACTCCGTCTCATGTCGTACCTTTCCAGCTCCCGTCCGGGTTCCGTAAGCCCGTCGAGGACAGGTTCAGCTTCAATCCGGTCAGGAACACCCAGGCCGGCGCCGGCCGACCTGCAAGCAGCGCTGCCTTATTCTCGGGCAGACGGTAGCGCGATAACGCCTGGGCTGCGGGCGAGGCGAGGGCGCGAAAACTCCGGGGCGGACGATCGATGACCGCGAGCGGGACCTGAGCGGCGATGCGTCGCCAGTCCTGCCACCGGTGGAATTGAGCGAGATTGTCGGCGCCCATGATCCAGACAAAGCGCAAGCCGGGAAAGCGGCGGCGCAAGGGGTTGATCGTGTCGATAGTGTAGCGGGTACGGATGACGGATTCGAGACAGCTGACCTCGATGCGTGGATCATCGGCGACATCACGCGCGGCCTGCATGCGCTCGCCGAGCTCATGCAGATTGCCGTTCTCCTTCAGCGGATTGCCCGGTGTGACCAGCCACCAGACGCGATCCAGTTGCAAGCGCTTGAGGGCGAACTGGCTGATGGCGCGATGCGCCTGGTGCGGCGGATTGAACGAGCCGCCGAGCAGGCCGATGCGCATGCCTTGCGTGTGAGGCGGGACTGCCTGCGACACGAAACGCGGCACGACGAAATGGTTGCTCAATGCCAACGCCTCGCGACGTTTACGGCCGCGTCTGGCCGGTGCCGTGGACGCGATATTTGAAGCTCGTCAATTGCTCGGCGCCGACCGGACCGCGGGCGTGGAATCGGCCGGTGGCAATGCCGATCTCGGCGCCGAAGCCGAACTCGCCGCCATCGGCGAACTGCGTCGAGGCGTTGTGCAGCACGATTGCGGAATCGACCTCGCTGAGGAATTTCTTCGCCGCAGCTTCATCTGCGCTCACGATCGCATCGGTGTGGTGCGAGCCGTGGTTGTGGATATGCGCGATGGCGCCGTCGACGCCATCCACCACTTTTGCGGCGATGATCGCGTCGAGATATTCGGTGTCCCAATCGTCTTCGTTGGCAGGTTTTACGCGCGCGTCTGCTTTCTGTACCGCATCGTCGCCGCGCACTTCGCAGCCGGCCTCGATCAGCATCTCGACCAGCGGCTTCAGGTTGTTGCCGGCGGCGGCGCGATCGATCAGCAGCGTCTCGGCCGCGCCGCAGACGCCGGTGCGGCGCATTTTCGCGTTGAGCACGATCGACTTCGCCATGGCAAGGTCGGCGCTGGCATCGACATAGACGTGATTGACGCCTTCGAGATGTGCGAACACCGGCACGCGCGCCTCCTGCTCGACGCGCGCGACGAGGCTCTTGCCTCCGCGCGGCACGATCACGTCGACGGTGCCGTTGAGGCCCGACAGCATCATGCCGACCGCGGCGCGGTCGCGCGTCGGCACCAGCGTGATCGCGGCTTCGGGCAGGCCGGCCTCGCGCAGGCCCTGCACCAGGCAGTCATGGATCGCGCGGCAGGAGCGGAAACTGTCGGAGCCGCCGCGCAGGATCACGGCATTACCTGATTTCAGGCACAGCACACCGGCATCGGCAGCAACATTGGGCCGGCTCTCAAAAATCACGCCGACGACGCCGAGCGGCACGCGCACACGCTCGATGGTCATGCCGTTCGGCCGCTGCCAGCTCTCGGTGACGATACCGATGGGATCGGCAATGCCGCGCACGATGCCGATGCCCTCGGCCATAGCCTCGACGCGCGCTGGCGTCAGCGTCAGGCGGTCGATGAAGGAGGAGGTGGCATTGCCGGAGGCGCGGGCCTCCGCGACGTCCTCGGCATTGGCGGCGAGGATCGCCGCAGTGTTGCTGCGGATCGCCCGCTCCATGGCCTCGAGCGCCCGGTTCTTCTGCTCCGGCGGCGCCAGCGCCAGCACGCGCGCGGCAGCGCGCGCACGGGTTCCGAGATCGGACATCAGCGCCTGGAGATCGCCGGTCCGATCGGCATTGCCGTCGACGGCTTTGAGGGGGGCGGCCATGGGAGTTCAACCTTCTGCTAAGGGCCTCTCCTAGCACGGAAATCCCGCTTTTGCGAAGGGCGGGGAAGGTATGGCAGGGCTTCAAGCTGGCCGTTTCCTGGGTCAGTGGCCAGCAGGAAGGGGCCGTAGCGGCCCTTACCCGCCGACCACCAGATCGTCGCGGTGGATCATCTCAGATCGCCCGCTGATGCCGAGGATCGCCATCACGTCGGGGGTAGAGCGGCCCCTGATCCGCTCGGCCTCGTCGGCATCGTAGGCGATCAGGCCGCGGCCGATCTCGCTGGTGTCGGGGCCGCGCACGATCACGGCATCGCCGCGGGCGAACTGGCCCTCGACCTTGATCACGCCGGCCGGCAGCAGGCTGGCGCCAGCGCGTAGCGCCGTCACCGCCCCGGCATCGATCGTCAGCGTGCCCTTCGGCTCGAGCGTGCCCGCGATCCAGCGCTTTCGCGATGTGATGGGATTGGCCGGTGTCAGGAACCAGGTGCAGCGGCCGCCATCGGCGATCGCCTGTAGGGGATGCTCGATCTTGCCGGAGGCGATCAGCATATGCGTGCCGCCCGTCGTCGCGATCTTGGCAGCCTCGACCTTGGTGCGCATGCCGCCGCGCGACAGCTCGGACTCGGCGTCGCCTGCCACCGCCTCGATCTCCGAGGAGATGCTTTCGACCACCGGAATGAGCTTGGCGCCCGGGTTGTTCTTCGGCGGAGCGTCGTAGAGGCCATCGATGTCGGACAGCAGCACGAGCAAGTCGGCGCTCGCCATGGTGGCGACGCGCGCGGCGAGGCGGTCGTTGTCGCCGTAGCGGATCTCGTTGGTCGCCACGGTGTCGTTCTCGTTGATCACGGGGATGGCGCGCCATTCCAGCAGCTTGCCGATGGTCGAGCGCGCGTTGAGATAGCGGCGGCGCTCCTCGGTGTCCTGCAGCGTCACCAGGATCTGGCCGGCGCCGATGCCGTGCGCCCCGAGCACCTCGGACCAGATCCGCGCCAGCGCGATCTGGCCGACGGCGGCGGCGGCCTGGCTCTCTTCCAGCTTCAGCGGGCCGCGCGGCAGCTTGAGGCGGCTGCGGCCGAGCGCGATCGAGCCCGAGGACACCACGAGAACGTCGCGTCCTTCCTTGTGCAGCTTGGCCATGTCGTCGGCGAGCGCGGCGAGCCAGGACGCCCGCACCTCGCCCTTGTCGGAATCGACCAGCAGCGCGGAGCCGACTTTGACGACGATGCGGCGGAATTGACTGAGTTCGGGGCTGGCCATGTGCGTATGTGTGTTGGCGCGTTTGGGCGGTCTGCTCTGCATTGGAAACGGCGGAGCGGAAAGGGCGGCGCCGGTCGAGGCCTGCTTTTGCAGCAGGACGATGGCCGACGCAAGGCAGGCGGAATGGTAAACGGGCCTTGTCTTGGGCAACGGCCCGGTTCTAATGCCAGCAACCAATAATGGGCTGGAGAGGACGTCAAATGGATCGCCGCAAATTCATGACCGGATGTCTCGCCCTGCCGCTGCTGGCTCGAACGGGTGAGGCGCGAGCGCAGGCCGGGTTGACCAAGATCGTCTTCCCGTTTGCCGCCGGGGCCGGCGGCGACACGCTGTGCCGGCTGATCGCGCAGGAGATGGCGCCGGTGCTGCAGCGGACCGTCGTGGTCGAGAACCGCACCGGTGGCGACGGCCTGATCGGCATCAAGGCGGTGAAGGGCGCAAGCCCCGACGGCAGCATGGTGCTGGTGACGACCGGCCCGACCATGTACCTGCTGCCGATGGTCGAGGCGACGCCGAGCTTCGACACCTCCAAGGATTTCGTTCCGGTGTCACTGCTGGCGCGGTTCGAGTTCGCCGTGGTGATTGGTCCGGGGGTTGAAGTCGCCGACTTCAGGGCATTCGTCGCCTGGCTGAAAGCGCATCCTGACAAGACCTCGTTCGGCGTACCGAGCAACGGCACCATTCCGCATTTCATGGGCTCCAAGCTCGAGAAGGATCTCGGCATTCCCCTGACCCGCGTGCCTTATCGCGGCAGCGCGCCGATCCTCAACGATCTCGTCGGCGGCCACATCTCTTTCGGCATCACTACGCTGGCCGATGCGCTGCCGCAGCATCGTGCCAAGGGTGTGAAGATCATCGCTGTGTCGAGCGCCGAACGCTCGCCGTTCGCGCCTGACGTTCCAAGCCTGAGGGAGAGCGGCATCGATCTCGTTGCCGACGCCTGGTACGGCATGTGGCTTCCCGCCGGCAGCCCGTCGGAGTTTGCAAGCAAGCTCGGCGCGGCCGCGAGCGCCGCACTCGCCAAGTCCGAGGTGAAGGAGAAACTGACGGCGATCGGCCTCATTCCGGTCGGCAGCAATGCGGATGGATTGACGAAGGAGCTCGCCGCGAACACCGCGCTGTGGCAGCCGATCGTGAAGGCGACGGGATACAAGATCGAGAATTGAGAAGCGCGGCGCGTTCCACTTTATCCCCTCATCCTGAGGAGCGCGCCGTTGCGCGCCTCTCGAAGGATGAAAGGCCCCCGCTGCACCAGCCGGGCCTGCATGGTTCGAGACGGCGCTTCGCGCCTCCTCACCATGAGGGTTTACATCTTCGCGCGCTGCGCGATGCCGTCCTTGATCGCCGCGAGCTCTGCCTCATCCCAGATGCCGATCAAGACGCCGCCCTTCACCTGCAGCTGATTGTCGGCATAGGCCGCGATCTTCTCGCGCGGAGTGGTGATGTGGTCGTTCGGATGCAGGGCCCAGTCGAACAGCTCGGCCTGCAACCGCGCGATGATGCCAGCGCACTCCGGGTCGTCGCCGCGATCGACATATTCTTGCGGATCGGTTTCGAGGTCGTACAGCATCGGGCGGAAGCCGGAGGCATGGACGTATTTCCAGCGGCCGTCGAACACCATGAACAGGCGGCAGCGTTCGATCGGCTGGGTCAGCTTCAGCCGCACGTCCTGCATGGCATAGTCGTATTCGGAGAACGCCACCTTGCGCCAATCTAGCGGCGTCGATCCACGCAGCAGTGGCAGCAGCGAGCGTCCTTCGAGAATGTGGCCCGGCACCTTGCCGCCGAAATAATCGACGAAGGTGGGCGCAAGGTCGATGGCCTCGACCAGCGCGTCGCTGCGTGTGCCGCGCGTGGCGTCAGCCTCCTTCGAGGGATCGATGATGATCAGCGGAATCTTCGCCGACTGTTCGTGGAACAGATCCTTCTCGCCCATCCAGTGATCGCCGAGATAATCGCCGTGATCGGACGTGAACACGATCATGGTGCTGTCCAGCAGATCGCGCTCCTCCAAAAACTTCATCAGCACGCTCATCTGGTCGTCGATCTGGGTGATCAGGCCCATATAGGTCGGGATCACCTTCTCGCGGGCCTCGTCGCGCGCCATGTTGCGGGAGTAGCGCATGTCCATGTAGGCACCGAACACCGGATGCGGATTCTGCCGCTCGCGCATCGAGCGGATCACCGGGATCATGTCGTCGGTCGAATACATGCTGGCATAGGGCTCCGGCGCGATATAGGGCCAGTGCGGCTTGATGTAGGACAGGTGCAGGCACCACGGCTTGCCGTCGGTCTCGGCCTGGCTGATGAAGTCCATCGCGCGCCGCGTCATGTAGGGCGTCTCGGAATGCTCCTCCGGCACGCGCGCCGCCTTGTCAGCGTGCACCAGCAGCCAGCCGTTCTGCAATGAGCCGTCCTCCGCTGCGCCGGAATTGGCCCAGTGCTCCCAGGGATTGGTGGCGTCAAAACCTTGGCTGCGAAGATATTCGTCGTATTTCGGACGCGGCCGCCCCGTGGGATGTAGCCCATCGTCGCGTTCATACGGCTCGAAGCCGCATTCGGCGACATGCACGCCGATGATCGATTCCGGGGGAATGCCGAGCGCCTTCATGCCTTCGAGATCGGGCGCCATGTGAGTCTTGCCGACCAGCACGTTGCGCACGCCGATCTTCTTGAGGTGGTCGCCGAGCGTGGGCTCGCCGACGCGCAGCGGCCAGCCGTTCCAGTGCGAGCCGTGCGAGCGCATGTAGCGGCCGGTGTAGAACGACATCCGCGAGGGACCGCAGATCGGCGATTGCACATAGGCCTTGCTGAACAGCACGCCGCGCCTGGCCATGGCGTCGATGTTCGGTGTCTTCAGTGTGGGATGGCCGGTGCAGCCGAGGTAATCATAACGAAGCTGGTCGCACATGATCCAGAGAACGTTCTTCGCGCGCGCCATGCGTCATCCCTGCCGTTTCTTGATTGTTCGATGCTGCGCTATCGCGCTGGCGAAGACAAGCCGGTGATATGTGTGGCCGCAGCCATATACTCCACCGTCGTCCCTGCGAACGCAGGGACCCATAACCACAGGGAGTAATTTGGCGAAGACTCGTCGTTTGGTACTATGACCATCCGCAATCGATAGATCACGCGGTATGGGTCCCTGCGTTCGCAGGGACGACAGTCAAGCCGACCACGGCTCCGCTTCAGCCGCGCTCTTGGCCTTGGCGGACACCGGGCTTTCGCCGATCACCTCCGCGAGCGCGCGCAAGGCCTCCTTCACGCCCTGGCCGGTGGCGCCGGAGAGCAGCAGCGGCGTCTTCTTGGCGGCGCGCTTCAGTCGGTCTTTCTGCTTCTTGAGCTCGTCCGGCTCGACGGCGTCGATCTTGTTCAGCGCCACGATTTCGATCTTGTCGGTGAGCTGGCCGCCATAGGCGTCGAGCTCCTTGCGCACCGTCTTGTAGGCCTTGCCGGCATGCTCGCAGGTGGCATCGATCAGGTGCAGCAGCACGCGGCAGCGCTCGACATGGCCGAGGAAGCGGTCGCCGAGGCCGGTGCCTTCATGTGCGCCTTCGATCAGGCCGGGAATGTCGGCGAGCACGAACTCGCGGCCGTCGGCGTTCACGACGCCAAGCTGCGGATGCAGCGTGGTGAAGGGATAATCGGCGATCTTCGGTCGCGCCGCGCTGACCTTGGAGAGGAAGGTCGATTTGCCGGCATTGGGCATGCCGACGAGGCCGGCGTCGGCAATGAGTTTCAGCCGTAGCCAGATCCAGCGTTCCTCGCCGGGTTGGCCGGGATTGGCGTTGCGCGGCGCACGGTTGGTCGACGACTTGAAATGCGCATTGCCGAAGCCGCCATTGCCGCCCTCGGCCAGCACGAATTTCTCGCCGACTTTGGTGAAGTCGTGGATCAGCGTCTCGCGGTCCTCGTCGAAGATCTGGGTGCCGACGGGCACTTTCAGCACGATGTTCTTGCCGTTGGCGCCGTGACGGTCCGAGCCCATCCCGTTCTCGCCCTTCTGGGCCTTGAAGTGCTGCTGGTAGCGGTAGTCGATCAGCGTGTTGAGGCCGTCGGCGACCTCGATGATGACGTTGCCGCCGCGGCCGCCATTGCCGCCCGAGGGACCGCCGAATTCGATGAACTTCTCGCGGCGGAACGCCACGCAGCCGTTTCCGCCGTCACCGGAGCGGATATAGACCTTTGCTTCGTCGAGGAATTTCATGGGCCATAGGTAGGCCAGCCGGCCCCCTCCGGCAACCCGGATGACCCCGCAAATCGGCCGAATCTCCGCGAATTTCGACCTTGCTTAACCCGGTGGCACGATCCGCATGACCGGGATGTGATATAGCCGATCCGAAACAGGGGCGGGCGTTGCGGATGCGGCGGCGGGAGTTCATCGGAGGCGCGATCGCGGTCGCAGCATTGTCGCGTGCGCACGCGCAAGCGGCCATGCCGGTCATCGGCTTTCTCCATGCCGGCTCGGCCGAGGAGAACGTCAAGCGGCTCGCGGCGTTTCGCAAGGGACTCGCGAGCGGCGGCTTCACCGAGGGGCAGAACGTCGCGGTGGAATATCGATGGGCGTCGGGCCGCAACGAGGAACTGCCGGCGCTCGCGGCTGATCTGGTCCGCCGAAACGTCGCGCTGATCGCGACGCCCGGAAGCACGGCAGCGGCCGTGGCGGCGCGGAAGGCGACGGCGACGATCCCGATCGTGTTTTCGTCGGGCACCGATCCGGTCGCGCTCGGCCTCGTCGAAAGCCTCAATCGTCCAGGCGGCAATGCTACCGGCATCACCTCGCTCAATGCCGAGCTGTCGGCCAAGCGGCTCGGCATCTTTCGCGAGCTCGTGCCGGGCGTGTCGCGCTATTTCGCGCTGGTGAAGCCCGGCTCGGCGCTGGCCGCGCCCTTTGTCGCCGATCTGCAGCACGCCGCGGCGCCGCTCGGCGTCCGCGTCGAGGTGCTCAATGCCGATACGGAAGCCGAGATCGATGGCGCCTTCGCGCAGCTGTCGCCGGCGCGGGGGGCGGGCCTGGTGTTCGGCCCGGAGGGTTTTTTCTACGTCTATCGCGCCCGCATTGCCGAGCTCGCGCTGCGCCACCAGGTGCCCACCATCTTCGACGTCCGCGACTATGTCGAGGCCGGCGGGCTCGCGAGCTACGGCTCGGACTATTTCAACGTGATGGAGCTGGCCGGCCAATACACGGCGCGTGTACTCAAGGGCGCGCGGCCGGCCGAGCTGCCGGTGCAGCAGGCGACCAAGTTCGAGCTCGTGCTCAACCGCAAGACCGCGGCGATCCTCGGCCTTTCGATCTCGCCGACGCTGCTTGCGACCGCCGACGATGTGATCGAATAGCCGCTATCCCGGCCGCCGCCGGATCAGGAATTTCTGCATCCCCTCCAGCACCAGCTCCTTGCGCTGGTTGAACACGATGCTGCGAAGCGTCACCGCACCGGTCGTGCGGCCCGGCACCAGCTCGGTGACCTCGAGCGCCGGATAGATGGTGTCGTCGGCGAACACCGGCTTGAGGAAGCGGCTCGATTGCTCGAGGAAGCCGACCAGGGATTCCTCGACCATGAACGGAAACAGGCCGGCGCCGGGCGCGGTGTGGATCAGGGTCTGGAAGCCGTGGGCGAGCAGCTGCGGCATGCCCCGGCTGCGGCAATATTCCACGTCGTAGTGCACGGGATGGGTGTCGCCGCTCGCGGTCTGGAATGCCGCGAACACAGCTGTCGTCTGGGTCCTGCTCGGCAGCACGAAACGCTCACCGACCACGAAATCCTCAAACCAGCGTTGCGTCGGGATCATGCGATGCTGGGTCGGGTCGAAATCGGTCATGTCGCAGCTCTTTCCTTCGTGGGCCGCTATGGCTACCGCGACGCGAAGAGTGCGACAATCCGTTCAATTCGGCGATGCAGGCTTGTCGCGGCGGCTCACGTCATTAAAACGACCGCAAGCGACTCTCCCAGCCGATTCCTGACGCCTCCGTCATTGCGAGCGCGGGCTCCTCGCAATGACGGGCCCCCGAACTCAGACGCGTTGCAATGCCCCTGTTCAAGAACCTCTCCGCCTATGACGACCGATCGGCGCGCCTCGTCGGCATTGCACTCATGGTGCTGTCGATCTTCATGTTCTCGTTCGGCGACGCCATGGGCAAGTTCCTGGTGGGCACCTATTCGGTGGGGCAATTGCTGTTCCTGCGCGCCTGCGCGGCGCTCTTGTTGCTGTCGCCGCTGATCTGGAAGCAGCGTCACCAGTTCCTGCATCTGGAGCGGCCGCGCCTGCAGCTGTTCCGCGTCGTGCTCTCGACGCTGGAGGTCGCCGCCTTCTTCCTCGCGACGGTCTATCTGCCGCTTGCCGACGTCATCACCTATTATCTCGCCGGTCCCATCTTCGTCACCGCGATGTCGGCGATCTTCCTGGGCGAGAGGGTCGGCTGGCGGCGCTGGACCGCGATCCTGATCGGCTTCTGCGGCGTGTTGATCGCGCTGCGGCCGTCGGCGCAGACCGTCAGCCTGCCGGCGCTAATCGCACTCGGCGGCAGCCTGTCATTTGCGACCCTGATGCTGATTACGCGCAGCCTGCGCAAGACGCCGGATATCGTGATGGCGTCGTCGCAATTCGTCGGCACGTTCTCGCTGGGCGCGGTGCTGTCGGCGTTCAACTGGGTGCCGCCGACCGCCGGCAGCCTCGTGTTCTTCGCGCTGGCCGGCGTCATTTCGGTCACCGCGCTGTTCTGCGTCAACCGCTCGCTCAAGCTGGCGCCGGCCAGCGTCGTGGTGCCGTACCAGTATTCGATGATTGTCTGGGCCGTGATCTTCGGCTTCGTCGTGTTCGGCGACGCGCCGTCGATTGCGACCATCGTCGGCGCGGCCATCATCATCGGTGCCGGGTTCTACATCTATCTGCGCGAGCGCGATCTGGGGCGGGCGAGTGAGGATGTGAATCCGCCGGCGTGATACCCACCCTCCCCTGCCCTGCAGGGGAGGGTGATCAGCGCCCTACCTCATCCGGCGCGCGCTGCTCCAGCTCTTCAGCGACGCCCACACGCCGCGCGACAGACGGAAGCAGTCGACCGGCGTCGAGGAGCCCAGCGCCAGGAAGCGGTGCAGCTGCACGCCGCTCCACTGGAAGCCGCACTTCTCCAGCACCTTGCGCGAGGCGGGGTTGGTGACGCGCGCGCCAGCGTGGAGATGCTCGTCATCGAACTCCTCGAAGAAGAAGTCGATCGCGCCGCGTGCGGCCTCGGTGGCAAAGCCCCGGCCCCAATGCTCGACGCCGAGCCAGTAGCCGAGCTCGGCATTGCCTGGTGTCGAGCAGTCGATGCCGACCATGCCGACTGGCGTGGTGTCGTGCTCGATCAGGAACACGGTCTCGCTGCCGAGCGCGGCGGTGGCGCGGATGAATTCGGCGGCGTCGTCCTGGGAATAGGGATGCGGCAGGCGTCGGGGGTTTTCGGCGACGCGGCGATCGTTGGCGAGCCGGGCAATGGTCCTGACGTCGGCCAGCGTCGGCCGCCGCAAGGTCAGCCGCTCGGTGGCGACGACACCCGGTCTCGCCTCCCGCAAGGTCACGCTCGAGAAATCCTGCAACATGTCCGGCTCCGTGAAAGTCACTAATTCAAAGTGAGCAAAGAAGAAGTGAGCAAGAAAAGGGGAGGCCGGTTTCCCGCCTCCCCTGGAGCCTTCGATCTCAGTGATCTCTAGGACTCCGCCGGTTCAGTCGGGACCGGCGGACTCCAATTTGATCCACCGTCTATTCAGCAGCCTCTGCGATCGGGAGTACCGATACGAAGGTGCGGCCGTTGGCTTTGGCCTGGAACGCAACACGACCCTCGATCTTGGCGAACAGAGTATGGTCCGTGCCCATGCCGACATTAAGGCCGGGGTGCCAGGTGGTGCCGCGCTGACGCGCAATGATGTTGCCGGGAGTGACGATCTCCCCGCCGAACGCCTTGATACCGAGGCGCTTGCCCTTGGAATCGCGTCCGTTACGCGATGAACCGCCTGCTTTTTTGTGAGCCATGGCTCGTCTCCGAAATCCTGCGTAGTTCTAGGTCAATTCCTTGACGGAATCATTTCAAAACGTCTCACGCATCAATTCGTGAATTGGCGTGATCGGCTTTCGTTACTCGGCGGCCTCTTTCGCGACCTTCTCCTTCTTCGGACGCGGGCCCTTGGTGGGCTTGGCGCCGTCAGCCAGGATCTCGGAAATGCGGAGAACCGTGATCTCGTCGCGATAGCCGCGCTTGCGGCGCGAATTCTTGCGGCGGCGCTTCTTGAACGCGATGACCTTGGGGCCGCGCTTGTGGTCGAGCACCTCGACCGCAACGGACGCACCTGCGACCGTCGGAACACCCAGCACCGGCGTGTCGCCGCCGAGCACCAGCACTTCATTCAACTGCACGATCGAGCCGACTTCGCCTTCGATCTTGCCAACTTCGAGAACATCATCCGGGACGACGCGGTATTGCTTGCCGCCGGTTTTGATGACTGCGAACATCGTTCTTTCTCCGTGTTCAATCCCGGCCTCGTGACGGATTGTCCGGGCCGGCTTTTTGTCAGTCGCTATGGGTTTATGTGCATTTTGTGCGGGTGGGACTTATCCCTTTGAAAACCCACGCAAAAACAAGCGGCGCGAGAAACGCCCCGCGCCGGCTGTGGGACTTATAGCCGCCGGACGCTCAGAGTCAAGGAAAAGCAGGCGAAAAGCGCCCGGATTTGAAGGATTTGGCCGTGCCGCCGGCCTTCAGCCGAATCTCGACCGGCTTTGCAACAAACCGGTTCCCCCGCCGTTAGTCCGGCCGGCACACGTAAGCGGGCAAGGGCTCCCATGGCAACCGACGAACTGGTTAAGACGACAACGGGCATCGCCCATCACGGCGCCGAGCGGCTGCCATCGGTGGACATCGACAGTTTCAACATCGAGATGAAGGACGAGGACGGCTTCCTCGGCGACCGCGCCAGCAAGGGCGCGTTCCGTGACATCCTGGACCGCTGGCGCAAGCCGCTGCGCAAGACCGGCGAGGACCCGTTCGGCAAGGAGCCGTCGGAGAGCATCAGCAAGAAGACGCTGGACGCGATCCTTGTCGGCGACGACACCGAGGCTTCCGCGGTCGTGCACAGCGCCATCGAGGACTTCGCGCAGGAGCTCGCCTACGTCACGCGGCGCTTCCTCAAGACCAAGGCCTGGGCCAAGACCGAGCGTATCGTGGTCGGCGGCGGCTTCCGCGATTCCCGGCTCGGCGAGCTCGCGATCGCGCGCACCGAGATCATCCTGAAATCCGAGGATTTCAAGATCGACATGATGCCGATCCGCCATCACCCCGATGAAGCCGGCCTGATCGGCGCGCTGCATCTGGCGCCGTCGTGGATCTTCGAGGCCCATGACAGCATCCTCGCCGTCGACATCGGCGGCACCAACATCCGCTGCGGCCTCGTGGAAACCAGCTGGAAGAAGGCCAACGACCTGTCGAAGGCCAAGGTGGTGAAATCCGAGCTGTGGCGTCATGCCGACGACGAGCCGACGCGCGAGGCCGCGGTGAAGCGGCTCACCAAGATGCTGAAGGGCCTGATCACCGAGGCCGAGGAGGAGGGCTTCAGGCTCGCGCCGTTCATCGGCATCGCCTGTCCCGGCGTGATCAACGCGGACGGCTCGATCGAGAAGGGCGCGCAAAATCTGCCGGGCAATTGGGAGAGCAGCAAGTTCAACCTGCCGGCGAGCCTGATCGAGGGCATCCCGGTCATGGGCGAGCACGACACCGCGATCGTGATGCACAATGACGGCGTGGTGCAGGGCCTCTCCGAGGTGCCGTTCATGCAGGATGTCGAGCGCTGGGGCGTGCTCACCATCGGCACCGGGCTCGGCAATGCGCGCTTCACCAATCGCCGCAAGGAGAACGGCAAGGACCGGGATTCCACGGAGAATGGGAAGAAAAAGAGCAAATCGGACAAGGAGTAACCTTGACCGGTTAGGTTAAGGACCGGATTGCGTTGCGGGATGCGGGCCGCACGCTAGGGTCGAATCGTCGCTTCCACTTGGCCGGCGAAGCCGCCCTTCACGGCCAGTATTTCAATGAGCGGCACCGGGACCGCCAGTGTTTACCGCGTCTGGCGGTCCCACCCCGTTTTTCAGCTCCACCCGATACGTTGAAAGAACCGCGCGATCTCCGCGGCCGCGCGATCCGGCTCTTCCCGATGCGGGAAGTGGCCGACGCCGGGAAACATGTCGAGGTCGAGCGCGCTGAACGTCTCCGAAAGCCGATCGGTCCAGGCATAGGGAAACAGCGGATCGTGCTCCGCCCAGCGCACGCAGGTCGGCAGCTCGATCGGCGGCAGCTTGGACGCTTCGCCCTTCATCATCGCGATCCGGCCGGCATGCGAGGCGCGGTAATGCGCAAAGCCGCCGGCGAGGTTTCCTGGCTTGAAGAAATTGTCGGCGAAGGCTTCGAGGACGTCGTCGAAGGCGTCCTTCCGATGCGCCCAGCCCTTCAGGAAATGGCTGATATAGAGCCGGCAGCTCTCGCGGCTCGCACCGATCAGCGCCGGTGCCATCTCCATCTGGTGGAAGGACTGGTACCAGATGTGGTTGAGCCGATCGGGCGCCGCCATGCGCGGCCCGATCCCGGGATAGACGAAATCGAACAAGAACAGCCCGGCGAGCCGCGAAGGCGCCTGCCGGGCCAGCGGCTGCACCACGGCGCCGCCCACATCGTGGCCGACCACGCCGAATCGGTCGATGCCGAGCTCATCCATCAGCGCCAGCATGTCGGCAGCGTGGCCGTCCGGCCCATAAGGCCCGTCAGGCTTGGCGCTGTCGCCGAACCCGCGCAGGTCAGGCGCCACAAGCGTGAAGCGGTCGGAAAGCCGGGCCATCACCGGCTCCCAGGTCAGCCAGAATTCCGGCCAACCATGCAGCAAAAGCAGCGGTTTTCCGGCTCCAGCGCGGACCAGGTGGAAATCGGCGCCATTGGCCTTGATCGTCAGATGCTCCATGGCAGTTCCCTCCCTAGGGCTGGGCGAGGGGTGAAAGAGGCAGCGGATTTTCCCCTTTCGCGCCTTGTCTGGCCCGCCATCCTCGCCTATTAACGCCCCCAACCACAGGGGCCCCTGCTCCTATATGGCGCCTTCAGGAGAGGTGGCAGAGTGGTTGAATGCACCGCACTCGAAATGCGGCATAGGTGCAAGCCTATCGGGGGTTCGAATCCCTCCCTCTCCGCCAGCTCAGCGACGACGCTTCCAAATAGTTCCGCGAAATCAGCCTGATGCCGGTGCCGTTCGGCCCGCCAGCACCGCCCGTGCCGTCGCCACGAACGCCTGCGCCGCCGGCGACAGCGTTCGCCCCTGACGCTGCAGCAGCGACACCGGACGGGTGAGGGCCGGGCGGACCAGGGGTCTTGCGATCAGCGTCGGGAACTGGTCGGCCGGCAGCATCGTCGCGGGGAGGATGGCGAGGCCGAGGCCTTGTGCGGTCATGGCGAGCGCGGTGTTGATCAGGGTTACTTCATAGGTCGGGTCGAGGCGCTTGCCTTGCACGCTCAGCGCCTGATCGATCTGCATGCGGATCCGGCTCTCGCGGCGCATCGCGATGGTCGGCAGCTGCGCCAGCTCGTCCCATGTCAGGGAACGGCGCGTGGCGAAGTCCGGGGTGCGGCGGCCGATGGCGCTGAGGCGCCCGCTCGTCAGTGTCTCGACCGTCATGTCGGCGAATTCGCCCTCGACGCTGCCGATCGCAAACTCCGCATCGGTCGCGCTCAGGCGCGGCACAAGATCGTCGGCGGCAACATCGCGCATGTCGATCTCGATGTCGGGATGGCCGGCGCGGAATCTTGCCAGCACCCGCGGCAGCAGCGCCGACGCGGCGCCGGCCGAGGCGAGAAATGCGACGCGGCCGGCGCGGGCCTGTGCGAGGTCGCGCATGCGGCGCGACAAGCCGTGCGCATCGCCCAGCATGCGTTCGGCGGCGTCGAGCGCCTCCTCGGCGGCCAGCGTTGGCTGCACCGAGCGGGTCGAGCGGTCGAACAGTTTGACGCCGAGTTGGCTCTCGAGCTGCTGGATCAACAGGCTCGCCGCCGATTGCGTGATCCCGAGCTCGCGGGCGGCCCGCGTGATGCTGCGCGTCCGGTACACAGCCGTGAAGGCCCGCAATTGGCGCAACGTGAGATTCATAGGAAAAGCTTATGAATTGATGAGTTCTTTCCGGCTTATCGCATAAACGAACCTGCAATAAAATGCAGGCTGCGCGGACGGAGAATCCGCAGCAAGGAAGGGAGCGAGATGAAGACACAGGTACTGGTGGTGGGCGCCGGGCCCGTCGGGTTGACTGCGGCGATGGATCTGGCCTCGCGTGGGATCGACGTCGTCGTCGCGGAGATCCGTCACGCCGGCGATCCGCCCAGCGTCAAATGCAATCACGTGTCGGCGCGCTCGATGGAGATTTTTCGGCGGCTCGGCGTTGCCGCCAAGCTGCGCGATGCGGGGCTGCCTGCGGACTTTCCCAACGATTGCTCCTACCGGACCACGGCGACCGGCATCGAGCTCTGCCGTATCGAGATTCCCTCCCGCGCGCGTCGCTACAGCGCGACCGGCGGCCCCGACACCTGGTGGCCAACGCCTGAGCCGCCGCACCGGATCAATCAGATCTATCTCGAGCCGATCCTGTTCAGCCATGCCGCAGCGCAGCCGCGGATCAAGATCCTGGCACGCACGGAAATCACCGACATCGAACAGGACGGCGACCATGTCGTCGCACTCGCGCGCGATCTCGATAGCGGCGATTCGCTTCGCATCGAAGCGTCGTTCGTGATCGGCTGCGACGGCAGCCGCTCCCTTGTTCGCAAATCGATCGGCGCCAGCCTGTCCGGCACGCCGGTGATCCAGCGCGTGCAGTCGACCTTCATCGAGGCCCCGCAACTGAAGGAGTTGATGGGCGCACACGAGCCGGCCTGGATGGTGCTCTCGCTCAATCCGCGCCGCTCCGGCACTACGGTTGCGATCGACGGTCACGACCGCTGGCTGATCCACAATCACCTGAAGCCCGACGAGCCCGAATTCGACTCGGTCGATCGCGACTGGGCCATCCGCGCCATTCTTGGCGTCGACGAGCGCTTCGAATACCGGGTGCTCAGCAAGGAGGATTGGGTCGGGCGTCGCCTCGTGGCCGATCGCTTCCGCGACCGCAGGGTGTTCATCTGCGGCGACGCCGCGCATCTGTGGATGCCCTATGCCGGCTACGGCATGAATGCGGGCATTGCGGACGCCGTCGATCTCTGCTGGCAATTGGCGGCGCATCTGAACGGCTGGGCGCCGGCTGCGATCCTCGATGCTTATGAGGCGGAGCGTCAGCCCATCACCGAGCAGGTGTCGCGCTTTGCGATGGAGCACGCGATGAAGATGATGGCGCAGCGCGGCGGCGTCTCGGCGGAGATCGAGGACGACACGCCGCGCGGTCACGCCGCGCGCGCGGCGCTGGCGAGAGCGGCCTATGACCTCAACGTGCAGCAATATTGCTGCGCCGGATTGAACTTCGGCTACTACTACGATGCCTCGCCGATCATTGCCTATGACGGCGAGACACCGCCGCCCTACGCGATGGGCAGCTTCACGCCCTCCACCGTGCCGGGTGCCCGCGCGCCGCATCTGTTCCTGCGCGACGGGCGATCGCTCTACGATGCGTTCGGCGCCGGCTACACATTGTTGCGCTTCGACCCGGCGATCGACGTGACGCGGCTGCAATCCGCTGCGAGGGAGCGCAGCGTGCCGCTGGCGCTGATCGACATCGCGCCGGAGGAGGCGAACGGCGCCTATGCCGAGAAGCTCGTGCTGGTGCGGCCCGATCAGCACATCGCCTGGCGCGGGCCGATCGCGCCCAGAGATCCACTGAGCCTGCTGGCGCGGATCACTGGCGCTGCGGCGTAAGGCGACTTCAAGCGGACAGCCTGGCGGCGCAAGCCGCCGGCCGTGTTTCAAGAACAAGAGCACACTTGAGGAGGAGAACGTGGTTCACGTTGCAAGGCGCCGCATCCTGGCCGTGCTGACGGCTGCGACCTTCGCCGTATTGCCGCTGCAGGCAGGCCGCGCCGGCTATCCTGAGCAATTGATCAAGGTCATCGTGACCTTCCCGCCCGGCGGCAGCGCCGACACCGTCATCCGCGCGCTCGAGCCTCTCGTCACCGCCGAGCTCAAGCAGAGCCTGGTCATCGAGAACCGCGCCGGTGCCGGCGGCAACATCGGCATGGCCGCGGTCGCGCAGGCCAAGCCCGACGGCTACACGCTCGGTGTTGCGCCGGCGGGCGCGCTCACGGTGAACCCGCACCTCAATGCCGCGATGCCGTTCGAGCTGAAGGATCTCGCGCCCATCACCCTGCTCGCGGAAATTCCCTTTGTGCTGGTCGCATCTGCCAATATCCCGGCACACACCGCCGCGGAGACGATCGCGCTGGCCAAGGCCAAGCCGGGCGCGCTGTCGATCGGGCATGGCGGCAACTCGACGGCGATGCATTTGACGGCTGCGCTGTTCACGCAGAGGACCGGGATCGCCATGGAGCTGGTCCCCTATCGCGGGACCGCGCCGGCGACGGTCGATGTTCTTGCCGGGCATGTCCCCTTCGCGGTGCTGGACATTCCGGCGTCGCGGCAATTGATCCTCGACGGCAAGCTCAACGCGATCGGCGTTTCCTCCGCGCGCCGTCTTCCCTCGTTGCCCGACGTCCCGACGCTGGCCGAGAGCGGTATTGCGGGGTTTGAATCCGTGGGCTGGTTCGGGCTCGTTGCGCCCGCCGGCACGCCCGCGGATGTCATCGGCAGGCTGAACGAAGCCTTCACCAAAGCCTTGAAGGATCCCGCGGTGGCCGAGAAGATCGGGACCTTCGGCGCGGAGCCGGCACCGATGGCGCCCGAGCAGTTCGGCCGCTTCATTCAGAGCGAAAGCACGAAATGGGGCAAGCTCATCAGCGAGGCCGGCATCAAGAACTAGGCGAGGTGTCCTGGCGGGCGAGCAGGCAATCCGCGAGACTTGCCCGCTGACGCGCCGCGCAGCAAACGTCTATGCTTCCCGCTACCATAGCGCCGCTGGCTTGACCCCGCCATCGGCGGGACCCGACCAAGCAACATTCGCCCGCCGGCCGGGAACGAGGTAACCCACGATCATGTTCGACAAGTCCTACCGCGACCGCCTCGAAGCTGATCTTGCGCGATGGGAGGCCGATGGCGTGATTGCGCCGGCGGCCGCCGCTGCGATCCGCAACGCGCTGCCGCCGCTACCAGCCGGCATCAACATCGCAATGGTTGTCGGCATCGTCGGCGGTCTGTTGATCGCGGCCGCGTTCCTTGCCTTCGTGGCGGCGCACTGGACCGAGATCGCGCGGCTGGTGCGGTTTGCGATCCTGCTCGCCGGCATGACCGCGACCTGTGCCCTCGGCGCCTGGTTCGCGACGACGGGCCGCACCATTCTCGCCGATCTTTGCGCCAGCATCGGCGCCATCATCTTCGGCGCCGGCATCGCGTTGGTTGGCCAGATGTATCATCTCGGCGAGGATTTTGCCGGCGGCATGCTGCTGTGGTCGATCGGCGCGTTCGCCGCCGCAGTGCTGACCGGCTCGCGCGGGGCGCTCGCGGTCGGTCTCGTCGCCGCCTGCATCTGGACCAGCATGCGCAGCTACGATGCGCCGGACCGGTTGCATCTTCCGTTCCTGGTGGCCTGGCTGTTCGCCGCCGGCCTCGCCTTCGCCTGGCATTCCCGCGTCGCCGCCCATCTCGTCGCGGTCGCGGTGCTGCCGTGGTGGATCGCCACCGCGCTGCGCTTCGAATTCGACGGAGCGCAACCGTCCTTCCTGCTCGCGAACGGGGCGGCCCTGCTGTTCGGCGCCGGGCTTGCGATCGCGGCGGCGCCATCGCCGCGGGCGCTGCGGCTCGGGTCGATCCTGTCGATCTACGGTGCGTTCTCGCTGGCCGCGGTCGCTGCCCTGGAGGTGGCGACGGTCGACGACATCATTCGCATTCGGACCAGCGCCATGTCCGCCCAGCCGCTCTGGGCGATCCTGTGCGGGGCCGCGGGGATGATCCTCGCCCTCGTCTCCGCGACGCTCACCAAGCGCACGGGTGAAATCCTCGCCGTATGCGCGATCGGGCTGGTGTTGCTCGCCGCGCCGATCTGGCCGGTCTCCACGGCCGGCGAGCCATGGCTCGCTTATGCCGCGCTGCTTTGCGCCATGCTAAGCCTCGTCGTGTCGGGCGTGCTCGATGGGGTGCGTCCGCGCATCGTCGCCGGCTGGCTCGGGATCGCCGGCGTCATCGCCGGCATCACCTGGGCGGTGAAGGGCTCGCTGCTCGGCCGCTCCGCGTTCCTGGCGGCGGCCGGCATCGTCGCGGTTGCCTTTGCAACCGCGCTCAATCGCGCACTGCTTAGGACGGCGCGGTGATGAAGATGATCGCATCCCTCTCCGAATTCCGGCAGCGCATCCCGAAAGCGGTGCTGTTCGGCATCGCCCTGCTGCTGCAATGCGCACTGCTGGTCCTGATGGTTGCCGACCGCATGCAGATCCTGCGCGAAGGCGTCGAGGTGACGCTGCAGACGCAGCCGGTCGATCCGCGCGATCTCCTGCGCGGCGATTATGTCGTGCTCCGCTACGACATCTCGCAGCTGCCGGCGGGGCCGCTCGCCGGCAAGCCGTCCGGGACGCGCAAGCCCGTCGTGTTCGTCAAGCTCGTGCCCAATGCCAGTGGGCTTTACGGCGCCGTCTCGGTGCATGCCGAGCCTGTGCCGGTCACCGCTCCCGAAATCCTGATCCGCGGCCGCGTCGGTTATTCCTGTGGTTCGACCAGCCCCATCTTCTGTGACAAGCTGACGATCAAATACGGCCTCGAAAGCTATTTCGTGCCGGAAGGCGAGGGCGGCAAGCTCGAGCAGGCCCGCAACCAGCAGAAGCTGCGGATCGTCGCCGCTGTGCTGCCCTCAGGCCGCGCCGCCATCAAGCGGCTGCTGCTCGACGGCGAGCCGGTGTACGAGGAGCCACTGTACTAGCGTCGGTTATCTTGCCGCCTTCAGCGCTCGCCGCAGCACGTCCCACACCAGAGGGTCATCCATCTGCGCCACGTTGAAACGCATGAAGTGCGAGGCCGTCTGCGACACGCTGAACACGTTGCCCGGCGCCAGCACGACGTTGTCCTCGAGTGCGGCGCGCGCGACCTGGGTGGCGTCCTGCCCGCCGGTGAGGCGGCACCACAGGAAGAATCCGCCGCGCGGCGTCAGCCAGGGTTCGACGCCGATTGCCCCAAGTTTTCGCGCGACATCGCGGCGTGTGCGCGTGAGCCTTTGCTGGAGCTCGTCCATGTGCTTGCGATAGCCGCCGCCGGCCAGCACCTTTGCGATGATCTCGGTCGCGACCGGGCTGGGGCCGCCGAAATTGGTCGCGACCTGGAGGTCGACGAGATGCTCGATCCAGTCGGCTCGCGCGGCGATGTAGCCGCAGCGCACCGAGGCCGACAGCGTCTTGGAGAAGCTGCCGATGCGGATCACGCGGGTGAGCCCGTCGAGCGCGGCCAGCCGCGGTGAGCGCTCCGGCTCGAAGTCGCCGAAGATGTCGTCCTCGATGATGGTGAGGTCGTGCGCGGCGGCCGCGGTCAAAAGCCGATGCGCGGCGGCAAGCGAGGGCGTCGCGCCGGTCGGATTGTGCAGCGCTGAATTGGTGATGTAGAGCCGCGGCCGCTCAGTGCCGAGGATCTGCTCGAAGCGCGCAACGTCCGGGCCCGACGGCGTGTAGGGCACACCGACGATCCGGGCCTGATGCGCCCGCAGCAGCGCGCGGAAATTGAAGTAGCAGGGATCGTCGACCAGCACCGTGTCGCCGGGACGGAGCAGGAAGCGGCAGATCAGGTCGGCGCCTTGCGTGCCCGAGCCCGTCAGCATGAGCTGATCGACGGACGCGTGAATCGAATCCTCGGCGAGCCGCGCCAGCAGCAGCCGGCGCAGGATGAGCCCGCCCCGCGTGCTGCCATAGTCGGTCAATAGATCCGCCTTGATCCGCGACAATGCACGGACGGCGCGGCGCAAGCCCGCCTCCGGCATCCAGCTCGCCGGCAGCCAGCCGCAACCGGGCTTCGGCACGGCAGCGTCGGCATCGAGCGATTGCCTGGAGACCCAGAACGGATCGACTTCCCGGTCGCGCCGCGGCTCGGCGTCAGCAAGGGCAAGCGGCGGCATGATCGTCGGCGAGACATAGAAGCCCGAGCCGCGACGGGCGCGGATCAGCCCTTCGGCGGCCAGGCGGTCATAGGCGTCCACCACCGTGGAGGGCGAGACGTTCATTGCTGCTGCGAGGCTGCGTATCGACGGCAGGCGGTCGCCGGCGCTGAGCGCGCGGCCGGCGACCTTGGCGCGGATCGCGCTCATCACGTCGATAGTGCGGGTGCCGCTGCGACCTCTGATGCGTGCCTCGCCGGCCAAGGTGTATTGCCTTTCATACCCATACAGTTTGGCCAGATTGTACTGGATTGTCCCTGGTCCCGCCACCGCCGGAGGCCCAGGGTCGCGACACAAAAGAATGGGACGAACATGCAATCGGCAGGCAGCGGCTGGGGCAACGGCCTTCTCGGCGTCATCATCTTCAGCGGCTCCCCGCCGGCGACGCGCGTTGCGGTCGGCGGCTTCTCTGCGCTGTTCCTGACGTCAGTGCGCGCGGTCATCGCCGCGCTGATCGGTCTTGCGGTGCTCGGCCTGCTCCGTCAGGCCCGGCCGAAGCACAAGGATCTCGCCTCCCTCGCCATCGTCGCCGTGGGCGTCGTGGTCGGCTTCCCCCTGTTGACGGCGCTCGCGCTCCAGCACATCACATCGGCGCATTCGATCGTCTTCATCGGCCTGCTGCCATTGTCGACGGCGATCTTCGCCGTGCTGCGCGGCGGCGAGCGGCCGCAGCCGCTGTTCTGGCTGTTTGCGATCCTCGGCAGCGCCACGGTGGCCGGCTTTGCCTTGTCCGGCGACGGCTCGGCCTCGCTCACCGGCGATCTCCTGATGGTCGCGGCAATCGTGCTGTGCGGCCTCGGCTATGCCGAAGGGGCGGCGCTGTCGCGCCGGCTCGGCGGCTGGCAGGTGATCTCCTGGGCGCTGCTGCTTGCACTGCCGCTGATGATCCCGATCGCAGTCTGGACCTGGCCGCCATCCTGGAGCGGCGTCAGCGTGCCCGCCTGGATCGGGCTCGCTTACGTCTCGATTTTCAGCATGTTCGTCGGCTTCATCTTCTGGTACCGCGGCCTTGCGCTCGGCGGCATTGCGCGCGTCGGCCAGTTGCAACAGCTCCAGCCGTTCTTCGGCCTCGCGCTCGCGGGCCTCTTGCTGGACGAGCCCGTCGCCTGGAGCATGATCGCCGCGACTGCGCTCGTCGTCGTCTGCGTCTTCTTCGCGCGCCGATTTGCGTAACCGTCGCCCTCGCTAGCTTTGTCTCCCGCGCGGCTGCGGCCTTTCGATCCCGGGGATTTGCGCGATCTGCTCGGCGAGGAAATCGACCAGCAGCCGCACCCGCGCGACGCCGGATCGCTCCGGCACGATCAGCATGTTGAGCGGAACCGGAGGCGGCGAATAATCCGCGAGCACACGTTCGAGCCTGCCGGCCGCGAGAAGATCGTCGACGAGCCAGAGATGCGTGGGCCCAATGCCGCGACCGGCCGCGAGCGCCTCGCGCGCCGCAAGCCCGTGGTCCACCCGCAATCGCCCGGCGAACGGCACCTCGTGGCGTCCGCCGCGGCGTCCTTGCAGGACGAGCACATCGCTGCCGGCGATGTTGGACATTCTGATTCCCTGGTGGCTTGCGAGGTCTTGCGGGCGGGCGGGCCTGCCGTGCTCGGCAAGATAGTCGGGGGCGGCGACGAGCATCCGCCGCGACAGCCCCAGGGATTTGAGCTTCATCGAGCTCTCGGCGAGCGGCCCGAGGCGGAGCGCGACATCGACACCCTCCCGCACGAGGTCAATCCGTTCGTCGGTCAGGCTGAGATCCACCGACACGTCGGGATAACGGTCCTGGAAGGCGAAGATGAAGCGGCTGACGTGGCGCACGCCGAAGGCCGCGGTGCAGGAGATCCGCACCATTCCGGCGGGCGCGCCGCGCGTGCTGCGCGCCTCATCGCCGGCCTGCTCGACCAGGCGCAGGATCTGCACGCAGTCGGCATAGTAGCGGCGACCCTCGTCCGTCATCGTCACGCTGCGCGTGGTTCGCGTGAGCAGCGGCACGCCGACGGCGTGCTCCAGCTCCCTGATGTGCCGTGTCACCGTCGACTGGCCAAATCCAAGCTCGCGCGCGACGGCCGACAGGCTTCCCCGCTCGGCGACCCGCACGAAGCTGCGCATGCGCTCGAGGCTGACTTCCGATTTATCCATTTTTCGGCACAATTCTATTCATTGCCGACATCTACCGGATCGCGGGCCGACGCGCTACCTGCGTGACACCCTCAACGAATGGTGCCGATCATGAAAGTGCTGATTGTCTTTGCTCATCCCGAGCAGCGTTCGCTCAACGGCGCGCTGCGCGATGTTGCCGTCAGAGAGCTCGAGGCCCAGGGCCACGAGGTGCGGGTGTCGGACCTTTATGCCCAAGGCTGGAAGCCGGACGTCGATCGCGCCGACTTCCCGTCGCTGCCAGCGGACGCGCGGCTCGCGCCCGCCGCTGCATCCAAGCAAGCCTTCGAAGCCGGCACACTCACCCCTGACGTGACGCGCGAGATCGGGCAGCTGTTGTGGGCGGACATGCTGATTCTGCAGTTCCCACTGTGGTGGTTCAGCATGCCGGCGATCCTCAAGGGCTGGGTCGATCGCGTGTTTGCCTACGGCTTCGCCTATGGTGTCGGCGAGCACAGTGACAAGCGATGGGGCGACCGCTACGGCGAGGGCAAATTAGCCGGCAAACGCGCGATGCTGATCGTCACAGCCGGCGGCTGGCAGGAGCATTATTCGGCCCGCGGGATCAACGGCCCGATCGACGACCTGCTGTTTCCGATCCAGCACGGCATCCTCTATTACCCGGGATATGACGTCCTTCCGCCGTTCGTCGTCTACAAGGCCGACAAGCTCGACGAAGCCGGTTTCGATGCGATCGCCGAACGTCTGCGGGAGAGGATGAGAACGCTTGCGACGGCCTCGCGCATTCCCTATCGGCGCCAAAACGGCGGCGACTACCTGATTCCGAGCATGCAGCTCCGCGCCGGGCTTGAGCCTCCCGAGGCGAGCGGCTTCGCGATTCATCTCGGGCCTGCCGAGGCGGCCATCTCCAGGCCGTCGCCGCCAGATGTCCGCGCCGCAGCAGCGTCAGCGCACGGACTGCCGAAGCAGGCCGGCGGCAGCGCGCGAGATTGACGCTTCGCGCGCGTCCATCGACGTGCGAGCCGTGAACGAGCTCACTCCATCACCGTCTTCGTCAGCGTCGAGCGCGCGAATTTCTTCAGTGGCATCGGCTTGCCGAAGAGGAAGCCCTGCACGAAGTCGAAGCCGAGTTCGTTTGCCACGACGAGGTCGGCGCGGCTCTCGACCCCTTGCGCCACCGCGTGCGCCCCATAACCCTGCGCGAGCTCGACGATGTGGCGGCACACCGTGCGCTTGAGCCGATCATTGCCGCTGCCGGTGACGAACTGCCGGTCCGCCTTCAGCTTCACGAATGGAATCCTGCCCAGCTCCATCAGCGACGGCCAGTTGGCGCCGAGATTGTCGATCGAGAGGCCGATATTGTGCAGGCCGACCTCGCGCGCGACCTCGGTCAGGAGATCGAGGTCGCGGATCGCCTCCTCGCTGTCGATCTCGACCGTCAGCCCGCCGAAGGCCGGATGCGTCGGCACGCGGCGGCAGAGATCGCGCACCGCCTGCGGTTCCCTGAGATAGGAAGCGGGCAGATTGATCGACAGATCGACCGGGCTTTGTTGTTCCAGAAGATAGTGCCAGTCCTGCATGGCGCGGTCGATCACGAATTCCGAGAGAGCGCGCAGATGCGGATCGTGCGGCTCCGAAATGAAATAGGCCGGCGGCACGACGCCCCAGGTCGGATGCCGCATCCGCACCAGCGCCTCGGCGCCGCTGCGGACCAGCGTGCGTGCGTCGATCTTCGACTGGTACCACAGCTCCAGCCAGCCGGCATGCAAGGCTTCGCCGACATGTACGGCCGGGCTTGGCGCCGGCTCCTCCGGCAGCAGCATCGCGACACGCTCGCGCAGCGTCTCCGCGGCAAAGGGCGTGGTCAGCGGCGGCAGCATGGCAAGGCCATATTCCTCGCCGACCTGCCGCACCGCCCTGACGATGATCGATTCGCGGGCGCCGACCGCCAGCACCTTTCCCGCAAAGGCCTCGCGCACCAAGATCTCCAGGAACCGCCCCGGCTCGATGCCGTCGGTGGCCACGCCGAGCAGGATCAGATCCGGCAATTCGCTGGCGAGCACGGTCTGCAGCTCGTCCGCGCTGGCGCATTCGCTGGTGACGAATCCGAGGTCCTCGAGCACTTCGCTGAGGAAAGCGCGCAAGTGACGCTTGCTGTCGGCCACGCAGGCGCGCGGCATCACCTTTCGCCGTCCGAAGGTCACAGGCCTTCGTCCGACGAGTTCAACCATCCCATCGTTCATCGTACACCACTCCCGTTCCGTGACGGTTTCTTAAACGCCGAGCGTGGGTTCAAATAAGGAGAGCTTCACATCGTTCTTGAATTATTTGAGTAACGTTAAACCCTGCAACTCGAGCTAATTTGTCGACAGATTCTTCGAAAAGAATTCGCATACCGGAGCACCGCATGCCCAACGACTGCCAGCGCATGCGGAATTTCTCTCGCGCGATATCGCGTGTGTGCTGCTCGCCGCCGAATCCAGGCGGCAATGAAGTCATGTGCCCTTTCGGCGCAACGGCGGAGTCTTAGAGGATTAATTGCCGGAGGCGTTTTCTGGGGTGTGCGACCGATCGTGCGCGACGAAGGCGGTGAACGGGAGCCGAATCGACCGTGGTGGGTGTGGCCGTATCGCGGCGGACGTGCCTTACGCGATTTCGCTTCTCGCGCGATGCGCGTGAAGTTCCGTTTTCGCTCGCGACAGTTTTGCGACAACGCGAACAAGGCCCGCGGGTACGAATGTGAAGCGCATCACACGCCGATTGCTGCACCTGCGCTAATGCTCGGCACGGCCGGTGGAGGGCTGTCGAGGATTTGCGACAATGACGACGCGGCGGTTGATCTATTGGTGGTTCAGGATCGTGATGTCAGGGCGATTTCTCGATCGCTTCCTGTGCCTGCCGCGCGCACGCTAGTGTTTCCGCATGATTTTTCCGGGAGAACCGCTTCGCACTTTTGCGGATCATGCTTTAGGCGGGTTGCGCGATGTCAGGTCTGCCCGATCAATTTGCGAAACGCCGCCGCGCCATCCTGCATCGCGTCGCGTCCCTTCCAGGCCAGATAGGTCAGCTTGCCGCCGAGCGTGTCGTGGCTGCGCAGCCGGCGTGAGCCGAGAATATGGCCGACATTGGCAGGGAAGCGGCTCACCTCGGCTGACACCAGTGCCGCGATCGCGTCCATCAATTGCTGAAGGCGGATGCCCCATTCGCATTGTTCGATGCCGTCGATGCGCACCTTGAGCGCGTATTCGGTGTCGTAGATCTCGGTGAGAAGGTCGCGGGCGATGAGCACCCGGTTATGCCGGAGCGCGATGCGAAGCGCGAGACGCTTGTCGTCGAGCCGGTCGAGCACCATGTGAACGACGCAAGCATAGGGCGTGGCGGCGACATCAGTGGCGCTCTTGCTGGCGGCAGCCTTGGTGGCGAGGCGCGCCAACTGCCAGGACGTCGTCAGGCGCCGCGCCACCAGCGCCAGCGCGTAAGGTAGCGCCTCGGGATGCGTCTTCTTGAAGGCGTCAAGTTGCGTGGTGATCTGAGCTACCCGGCTGTCGTCGAACTTCGCGATCTTCTCGGGCAGCTTTTCGTTGAATTTCGCCAACGCATCGCCGGCGCGCAGCACCTGCAGCATCTTCTTGACATCGTCGAAGGCGCTGCGTGACGCCGTGTACTGCGCGAGCTTGCCGCGCGCGAATTCGGTGCTCTCCGCCGACGCGAAGGTGCTCTCGAGAACCTTGACGACCTTGGTCTGGAAGGTCGACGCGATCTTCAGGACTTCCTTGGGGTTGTTGGCGGCGACCTGGTCGTTGATCGCCTTGATGTAATCGCGTGCCATCGTCGGCAGCAGGTCGCGGCAGATCCACTCCCAGATCGGCGTCAGGGTGTTGCGCGAGATCCGCCCCAGATTGGCGTGCTCGGGCGCACCGTCGATGAGGAGCAGCTCGAGCGGCGCGAAGAAATAGCGCGAAGGGCTGGTGGCGCGCGCCTGGGTCGATCCGTCCTTGCGAAATTCGGCGCGCAGGCGGGCCTGGATGTCGGCCGAGCCCGGCATGTCGATGCCGCACAGCTCGAGCCGCTCGAGCTCGCTGAGCAAACAGCTCCGCGACAGCGGCGTCAGCCTCTGCAAGAATTCCGACAGCCGATCGATCTCGTTCATGGCACGCAATCTTTCGCAGCGTTTCCCGCGGGCGTGCGGGCTCAATGCGTGGAGGCATTTGCGCGCTCTCAACCTCGCCAAGAGAAGCAAGTCGCCGTTAATTATTCCGTAAAAATCGGGGGGGCGCCGTCCGGCGAAAGCGGCGGTTAAGGAGTTTTCCGCCCATTCGCCCAGGATTTCGGCTGGAAACGCAACCGTTGCATGGTCGCGCGCGGCCATGCGCAAGCACAAATTGTGCCGGCGTCGCCATTTTAGCGCAAAACCGCCAAAATCACCGTAGTCTTACGGAGCAAAAAGTTAACCACAGATCGCCCCGGGTTCCGCTAAATGAGTGACATGGGGTCACAGAATGATACGGCCGCCGATTCGAGGCCGTCGGAATGGTACGAAAGCAGCGCGGCTCCAACTGAAGAGCTCGATTTCGTCCGTCTGAGCGCCGCCCGGGCCAAGGCGGCCGACGAAATGGCGGCTGCCATTGCCCGCGAGCTCAACGGCCCCCTCACTGCGCTCCTGCTCTACATGGGCGAGATCAAGCATCACAGCGATCAGCTTGCGCCCGTCACCGGCGACCGTGCCTATCTGCAGCGGGTGGTCGAAAATGCGCTGGCACAGACCGAGCGCGTCTGCGGCCTGGTCAAGCAGCTTGCCGGCCCTCAAAAGGGTGGCCTGCCGATTCCATCCAGCGTCGAGGACTCGGACGCTAAGGCTGTGCGCGCGCAGCAAGCCCAGCGCGTGCCGAATGCCGAACTTCCCGGCCCGTCGGGCCAGAAGCGCCTGACCAAGCGCGAGCGCGAGGTGCTGAGGCTGATCAGCGAAGGCTACTCGAACAAGCAGGGCGCGCTTCGGATGCAGATCAGTCCGCGCACGTTCGAGAGCCATCGAGCCGAGGCGATGCGCAAGCTTGGCGCGCGCAACACCGCGGACCTCGTCCGTGCGGCGCTGCTGCATTCAATCGATTGAGGCTGGCGTGTTGCATCGCCGGCAGGCGATGCAGACACGACCCGGGCTATCTCTCGAGATGTCTTAAGACCCGATCGCGCTCAGAAATAGTCTTCGGCGAAGGGACGCACGCGCGAGGCGGGCCGCAGCGGCTTGATCTCTTGCTTCGGCCCGTTCGGGATGATCGTGATGGTCCAGCGGGGAGGCATGCTCGATTCCTGCTCCAGCACCGAACGCACGAAGCCGGTCACCGTCGAATCGCCCGCCTTCACCGTCGCCATCCGGCCGTTGAACTGAGCGATGCGGAAGCGGCGAACCTCTTTCTGGTCCGCGGTCTCGTAGGTGAACATGGAAACCCTCCTGGTTTCCCGGGACTATCGCCACCTATGATTAGCCATCTCTAAAAATCCCACGCCGTAGAAGTACGGCGGGAATGCACGCGCGCGCGGTTAGCCCCGCGGCTCCTGTGTGCGTGCGGCGGCATAGGCGGCATCCATCCGGTCCAGAAGCTCGCGGAATTCGACATCGCCAAGCTTCTCCGCGGTCTTCTCGAGCGTCAGCGCCAGTGCCGCGAGTCTGACATAGCCGAAGCTTCCGGCCGCGCTCTTCAGCGAATGCGCTTCGCGCGCGATCCTGACGTGGTGCTGCGCGAGCGCGAGCGTGCGGAACAGTTGCAGGCGCGCGCAGGTCTCGCTCCAGAACACCTCGCGCACTTCACGGGCACCGTCCTCGCCGATCTCGCGTACCAGCGCTTCGTAAGCGCGCGGCTCGCGCGCGGGCTCGTCATCGAGCGCCTTCTGCGCGGGCGCGAGGGGAGCTTCAAACATGGCCTTGCTGCCTTGATCACGGTCGTTCGTCGCGCGGCACGTCCAGGTGCGCGAGCACGTCCCGTCTCTACGGCATTCGAATTTCAGTTCCGGTAGCAGGACGTCGGGTGTTTGTACGTCGGCATTAGCCAGCGATTTACCATGCGAGCGCTGCGGTCAGCGCGCGCCGAGCAGCCGGTCGTACTGGGCCTTCACCGTGGCGTAGCATTCGCACGCCGTCTGGCGCAGGCCGTCGAGATTGACGATCTGGATGTGTCCGCGGCTGTAATGGATGAAATTGGCCTGTTGCAAGGTGTTGGCGACCAGCGACACGCTGTTGCGCCGCGCCCCGATCATCTGCGCCATGGCCTCCTGGGTCAACAGCAGCCGGTAGTCGCCCGACAGGTCATGCGTGTGCAACAGGCAGCGCGACAGCCGCGACTCCACCGGATGGGCGGCGTTGCACCCTGCGGTTTGCTGAACCTGGGCGTAGACTGCGAGCCCATGGCGCGTCAGCAACGTGCGCAGGGTGCTGCTCTGGTCGGCGGCCATCTGCAGCCGGTCGAGATCCATCACCGACGCGAGGCCTGGAACCAGCACGATGGCGGTGTTCAACGCGCATGCATCGCCCAAGGTCGAGAGCGCCCCGAGCAGGCTGTCACGGCCGATCATGGCGACCTGCACATGCTCGCCCTTGGCGAGTTTCACCACCAGCGAGATCACGCCGCGGTGGGGAAAATAGGCGCGCCTCAGCGTCTCGCCGGTCTCGACCAGCACCGCGTCATGAGGCAGATCGGCCGTTCGCAGGTGCGGGCGGAGCAGTTCATAATCGTCTGCCGGCAGTGCGGACAGGAAACCGTTGGATGGGCGCACCATCGTTTCCAAAGCTGCCTCCCGTTTCCCGTAGGATCGAAGCGCTATAGGCCAAATCGCGTCCCGCGCGGGCAGGTTCCATCATGTTCACGTCGGGATATATTGGCAATTGGGACAAGTTGTCCCGACTGAGCAATCTTTCCCGCGCCACTGCATGCATGCCAGTACACAGTCGATTGCGCCGAGCGCTCCTCATGGCAGGGCTTCCGCCAGGCGCAGGTGGTGGGCCTTCACCACCGAATAGCAATCGCAAGAGGTCATCTCCAGGGCCGGCAGATCGACGATTTCGATCTGGCCCCGGCTGTAATGGATGATGCCCGCCCGCTGCAGCGCGTGCGCGACCAGCGAGACGGCATTGCGCCGCACGCCGATCATCTGCGCCAGCGCCTCCTGGGTGAGCGGCAGGATCTCACTGTCGGACAGATCGTGCGCGCGCAGCAGCCAGCGCGCAAGCCGCGCCTCGACCGGGTGCAGCGTATTGCAGAGCAGCGATTGCTGCGCATGTGCGAGCAGGGCCTGCTCATGCCGGGCCATCTGCTTGCGAAACGACGCGCTTGTTGCAGCGACCGCACGGAAGGCCGCGATTTCAAGGACCGAAGCCGTCCCGGGGAATAGCACGACCGCGTCCGTCAGCGCGATGCCGTCGGCAAGCGCCGCGCCGGCGCCTACGACGCTGTCGCGGCCGAGCATTGCAACCTCGATCATCTGTCCTTCCGACAGGCTCACGGTGATCGAAACGGCCCCGCCATGCGGCAAGTACACGTATCTGAGCGCAGCCCCCGCCTCTGCCAAGACAGATTTCCTGACCATTTCGACCGTCAAAAGATGCGGACGCAGGAGATCGAAATCCGCCGCGTCGAGCAATTGCAGGAGCTGATTGGGCGGGCGGCCGCTAGCGGTCATACAGGTCGGTCCGACGGGTTCGATGGACGATCGGCGCGGCGTCCGTTCGTCGTTCAGCTGCGCGACGAGTAAATACTATAGTAAAGGTTGTGGCGACGTCCATATACCCGTTAGGAGGCAGACAGGCTGTCGCATTTGCGGCGGAAATAGGCGCAGCGCTGATTCGCTGACGCGTGGGCGCGCATCCTGCAAGGACATGCAGGAAAAAGCGGTAAGGGGGCCTTCATGAGCCGGAAGCGTGGCATCCGTGCTGCCATCGGACGCCGGTCGAGCCGTGTCGTCGCGTCCGTGGGACGAGCGCTTGCAGTTGTCCAACATAGCCCTGAATCTTGGCGCCCGATGACCGCGGATCTCATCTCCGTCGTCTCCGTTTTCATCGGACCGCCAGAGACGTTTGCGATCATTCCCCTCTTGATTGAAAGCAAAGGAGCAAGGCGTGCCCCACGGTTCAATTATTGAATCGCCGAAACAGGAAACTCATACGGGGACCGAAAGTCTACGCCATATTCTCGTTGTCGACGACGACCCGATGGTGTGCATGGCCATCGAGGTCTATCTTCAGCGGAACAATTTTCGCGTGACGATTGCCGAGGGAGGTGAAGCGGGGCTGCGTGCCCTTGAACAGGAACAGTTCGATCTCATGATCATCGACATCTTCATGCCGCACATGCGCGGGTTCGAATCCATCCGGATCTTCCACGAGCGCGCGCCAGTCGTTCCGCTCATCGCGATGTCCGGCTACGCCTTTGCGAATTTGAATTCGCCCGCGCCTGATTTCCTGCGGATGGCACTGGAGCTCGGTGCCGCACGCTGTCTGCGCAAGCCGTTCACGCCGCATGCGCTGCTCGCCGCCGTCAACGATTGCCTGGCAGAGCATCGTCCCGACGGCGACATTGCCTCGGCTGCGCGATTCGGTTAGCGCGCCGCGGGCCGCCATGGTCGCGAGGTAACCGTTCGTTTACCGCATATGCGGACCTTGCGGATCGCGGCGGCAAGGCGAAATGAGCGCCGCGGGTCCGCCCTCGATCGCGGGCGGCTCGGTTCAATGTCCCGCAGCCCGCGCCCATCGTCCTTCGCGGGCAGGACTTTCCCGCTCGCCACGTCCCGCCGTTATCGGGCCATTCACCTCACGCCTGCGTGCTGCCGCGACGCTGAGACGGCTTTGCCGAAAAGTGCTGCTTCATGCCGTCAAACCGCAAACTTCTCTTCAATATCCGTATTAGCACGGAGGATGAAATTAACGGGACTGTGAAAGGGGATGTCTAACGATCGAGAAGAGGGCTTCCGTCCGCGCCAAGGGTGGCTCAGGCGTCGAAGTCCAGGGTCAGGTCAGTAAGGCGTCGCTCATGGATGATCTGTTGCGGGAGTTTTTGACGGAGACCAGCGAGAGCCTGGACACCGTGGACAATCAATTGGTGAAGTTCGAGCAGGAGCCGAACAACGCCAAGATCCTGGATAACATCTTCCGCCTGGTTCACACCATCAAGGGCACGTGCGGCTTCCTCGGCCTGCCCCGGCTTGAGGCGCTGGCCCATGCCGGCGAGACCTTGATGGGCAAATTCCGTGACGGCATGCCGGTGACCGGGCAGGCGGTGACGGTGATCCTGTCCTCGATCGACCGCATCAAGGAGATCCTGGCCGGGCTCGAGGCGACCGAGGCCGAGCCCGAAGGCAACGACCGCGACCTCATCGACAAGCTGGAGGCGATGGTCGAGCAGGGCATGGCGGCAATGGCGGCCGGCAGCGCTGCTGCTCCTGTCGCTGACGCCCCGCCGCTGGCGCCGGAAGCACCGGCCGCTGCGCCCGCACCCGCCAAGGAGATGACCACGGGCTCGCTGATCGAGCAGACGCTGGAGCGCCCCTTGCGTCCGGGCGAGGTCTCGCTCGACGAGCTCGAGCGCGCCTTCCGCGAGACCGCGATCGAAGCGCCGGTGCCTGCGCCGGTTGCCAAGGCTGAAGTGAAGGCCGAGCCCGCGCCGGCCGCAGAGGCTCCCGCAAAGGAAGCCGCAAAGCCCGCCGCCAAGGAGAAGGCCGCGCCGAAGAAGTCGATGGCCGACGAGGGCGCCAGCGAGGGCGACCGCATCGCCAACCAGTCGATCCGCGTCAACGTGGATACGCTGGAGCACCTGATGACCATGGTCTCCGAGCTGGTGCTGACCCGCAACCAGCTCTTGGAGATCTCCCGCCGCAACGAGGACACCGAGTTCAAGGTGCCGTTGCAGCGCCTGTCCAACGTCACTGCCGAGCTGCAGGAAGGCGTCATGAAGACGCGCATGCAGCCGATCGGCAATGCCTGGCAGAAGCTGCCCCGCATCGTCCGCGACCTCTCGAGCGAACTGGGCAAGCAGATCGAGCTGGAGATGCACGGCGCCGACACCGAGCTCGACCGCCAGGTGCTCGACCTGATCAAGGACCCGCTCACCCACATGGTGCGCAACTCCGCCGATCACGGCCTGGAGACCCCCGCCGAGCGCCTGGCCAGCGGCAAGGGCGAGCAGGGCACCATCCGCCTGTCCGCCTATCACGAGGGCGGCCACATCATCATCTGCATCGCCGACAACGGCAGAGGCCTCAACACCGAGAAGATCAAGGCCAAGGCGCTCTCCAGCGGTCTCGTCACCGAGGCCGAGCTGGAGAAGATGAGCGAAGCCCAGATCCACAAGTTCATCTTCGCGCCGGGCTTCTCGACTGCGGCTGCCATCACCTCGGTCTCCGGCCGCGGCGTCGGCATGGACGTGGTGCGCACCAATATCGACCAGATCGGCGGCACCATCGACATCAAGAGCGTGGCCGGTGAAGGAAGCTCCGTCACCATCAAGATCCCGCTGACGCTCGCCATCGTCTCGGCCCTGATCGTCGAGGCCGCCGGCGACCGTTTTGCGATCCCGCAGCTCTCGGTGGTCGAGCTGGTGCGGGCCCGCGCCAACTCCGAGCACCGCATCGAGCGCATCAAGGACACCGCGGTGCTGCGCCTGCGCAACAAGCTCTTGCCGCTGATCCATCTGAAGAAGCTGCTCAAGATCGACGACGGCGCCGCCAGCGATCCCGAGAACGGCTTCATCGTGGTCACCCAGGTCGGCAGCCAGACCTTTGGCATCGTGGTGGATGGCGTCTTCCATACCGAAGAGATCGTGGTGAAGCCGATGTCGACCAAACTGCGGCACATCGACATGTTCTCCGGCAACACCATTCTGGGCGATGGCGCGGTCATCATGATCATCGACCCCAACGGCATTGCCAAGGCGCTCGGCGCCGCCGGCTCCTCGGCCCACGACATGGGCGACGAGAACGGCGCCCACCACATCGGCTCGGGCGAGCAGACCACCTCGCTCTTGGTGTTCCGCGCCGGCTCGTCCCAGCCCAAGGCGGTCCCGCTCGGGCTCGTCACGCGCCTGGAAGAGCTGCCCGCCGACAAGATCGAGTTCAGTAACGGCCGCTACATGGTGCAGTACCGCGAGCAGCTGATGCCGCTGGTGGCCATGGAAGGCGTCACCATCGCGAGCCAGGGCGCCCAGCCGATCCTGGTGTTCGCCGACGACGGCCGCTCCATGGGCCTCGTGGTCGACGAGATCATCGACATCGTCGAGGAACGGCTCAACATCGAGGTCGGCGGCTCCTCCTCCGGCATTCTCGGCTCGGCCGTGATCAAGGGCCAGGCCACCGAGGTGATCGACGTCGGCCACTTCCTGCCGATGGCGTTCTCCGACTGGTTCACCCGCAAGGAGATGAAGCCGTCGCTGCACTCGCAGTCGGTGCTGCTGGTCGACGACTCTGCGTTCTTCCGCAACATGCTGGCGCCCGTGCTCAAGGCCGCCGGCTACCGCGTCCGCACCGCGCCGACCGCGCAGGAGGGCTTGGCGGCGCTGCGGGCCCAGAGCTTCGACGTGATCCTGACCGACATCGAGATGCCCGACATGAACGGGTTCGAGTTCGCGGAAGTTATCCGCGCCGACAACAACCTCGCCGCGACGCCGATCATCGGCCTGTCCGCGCTGGTGTCGCCGGCGGCGATCGAGCGCGGCCGTCAGGCCGGCTTCCACGACTATGTCGCCAAGTTCGACCGTCCCGGTCTGATTGCGGCGCTGAAGGAGCAGACCGCGGGCGCCGCCGGCGCCTCCGAGCTGAGCCGGGCGGCGGCGTAGAGCATGATCCGGAAAAGTGTGAAGCGGTTTTCCGAGAAGATCATGCTCAAACAGAAGAGCGTTCGGGATCAGGAGCCAGATCGATGACCAGCAAGACCCAGTCCAGCGAAGGCGCCATGGTCGAATACGTCACCGCGATGATCGGCGGCCAGCTGTTCGGCCTGCCGATCTCGCGCGTCCAGGACGTGTTCATGCCCGAGCGCGTCACCCGCGTGCCGCTGGCCTCGCGCGAGATCGCCGGCGTGCTGAACCTGCGCGGCCGCATCGTCACCGTGGTCGACATGCGCGCCCGGCTCGGCCTGCCCCAGCCTGAGGACGGCAAGACCGCGATGGCGGTCGGCGTCGATCTGCGCGGCGAATCCTATGGCCTGCTCATCGACCAGATCGGCGAGGTGCTGCGCCTGCCCGAGGACGGCAAGGAAGAAAACCCCGTCAACCTCGACCCCCGCATGGCCAAGCTCGCCGGCGGCGTCCACCGCCTCGACGGACAGCTCATGGTCGTCCTCGACGTCGACCGTGTCCTCGAGCTCGAAACCAAAGTCCAAATGGCTGCGTGAGCCAACGAAACATCGGAGCCGGAGAACCAACATGAAGACCTGCTTGGTGGTCGATGATTCCAGCGTGGTGCGCAAGATCGCCCGCCGGATCCTGGAAGGCCTGGAATTCGAGGTGACCGAAGCCGAGGACGGCTCGAAGGCGCTCGAGATCTGCCAGCGGCAGCTGCCCGATGCGGTGCTGCTCGACTGGAACATGCCCGTGATGGACGGTTTCGAATTCATGGGCCACATGCGCCGGCTGCCGGGCGGCGACCAGCCCAAGGTGGTGTTCTGCACCACCGAGAACAATGTGGCTCATATCGCCCAGGCGCTCAGCGGCGGCGCCAACGAGTACATCATGAAGCCCTTCGACAAAGACATCATCGCCGACAAGTTTGCGGAGGTCGGCTTGATCCCGGTCGGACAAGCCATGGTCTGAGTGAGTCTGGCCCGCGCATTTTGGCCAGAGTGTTCCAGTACAGCTTCGAAGAGGCTATTCGTGACCCCGACCGAGTATGAGTATCTGCGTAAGTTCCTGAAGGACAATTCCGGGCTCGACCTGTCCGCAGACAAGCAATATCTGATCGAAAGCCGCCTGCTGCCGCTCGCCCGCAAGGCCGGGCTCTCCGGCATCGCGGAGCTGGTGCAGAAGCTGCAAGGCGGCTCGCGCCAACTGATCACCGATGTGGTCGAGGCCATGACCACCAACGAGACCTTCTTCTTCCGCGACAAGGTCCCGTTCGATCATTTCCGCGACACCATCATGCCCGAGATCATCAGGGCGCGCGCGGCCAAGCGCAGCGTGCGCATCTGGTGCGCCGCGGGCTCGACTGGGCAGGAGCCCTATTCGCTGGCGATGTGCCTGAAGGAGATGGGCGCGGCTCTCACCGGCTGGCGCATCGAGATCATTGCGACCGACCTGTCGCAGGAGGTGCTCGAGAAGGCCAAGGCCGGCGTCTACAGCCAGTTCGAGGTGCAGCGCGGCCTGCCGATCCAAATGCTGGTCAAATATTTCAAGCAGACCGGCGAGACCTGGCAGGTCAATCCCGAATTGCGGGCGATGATCCAGCATCGCCAGCTCAACCTACTGCATGACTTTTCTCAGCTCGGCACCTTCGACGTCATCTTCTGCCGCAACGTGCTGATCTATTTCGACCAGGACACCAAGATCAACATCTTCAACCGGCTGGCGCGGCAGATCGAGCCGGACGGCTTCCTGGTGCTGGGCGCGGCTGAAACCGTGGTCGGCCTGACCGATACGTTCCGCCCGCTTGCGGAGCGGCGCGGCCTCTACAAGCCGAACGATCCGCGTGCTGCAGCCGCCAAGCCCGCTCTCGCCGGCGCGGCGCCGCGCCTCGCGGCCGTGGCAGGACGATAGACATGGCCGAGGACGGCAAGGGTACGGAACGCGTAACTTTCAGTCGCGGCTATGATGTCTGCATCATGGCCATCGACGGCACCTGGCGCCGCGACTGCAAGCTGAACGCGATCTCCGACACCGACGCCATTCTCACCGTGGAAGGCTCGATCCAGGGGTTGAACCTGAAGGAGTTCTTCCTGCTGCTGTCGTCCACGGGCCTCGCATATCGCCGCTGCGAGCTGGTCCGCGTCAACGGCGCCGAAATGGACATCCAGTTCCTGCGCGGCAAGAACAGGAAGAAGCGCGGTGCCGGCGGCGGCCATGACGCTGCGGCGTGATTGCCCGCGTCTGTTGCCGCCCTTTTTCCGTCCGCTTGCTTCACATTTTCTGAAAACATCCGAACGAATTCGCGACAGCAGCTTTACGTGGCCTAAGCGCGAACCGTGTATCCGTTGATGGTCTCAATGTCAGGATACGGAAATGCCCAGAAGTTCTCTTTCCCCCATCCCGTCCAACCTGCCCGACGGCACCGAACGGCGTGCGCTTCAGCTCCTGGTGGTCGATGACGACGCCACGCAGCGCAGCCTGATCACGGTCGCCGCCAAGCAGGCCGGCCACGAAGTCACCGTGGCGCCGTCGGTAGCGGATGCGATCGAGAAGCTGCGCGCCGCCCGCTTCGATTGCGTGACGCTGGATCTGGTGCTGGAGGACGGCGACGGCATCGACGTGCTGCGGGAAATGGCGGCGGCGAAGTTCGGCGGTGCCGTGATCGTCGTCAGCGGCATGGATGGCAAGCGCCGCAGTGCCGCCCGCAGCTTCGCCCGGTCCGTCGGGATCGAGCTTCAGAGCCTGCCGAAGCCGCTCGATCTTGCGGCCCTGCGTATCAGCCTCGCCAATCTCGGCAAGACCGCGATGGGCCTGCCCGCGATCCACACCTGGGGCGGTGTCGCCACCGATGCGATCGTGGAACGGCACCGCGCTTAAGGCATGATCCGGAAAAGTGCGAAGCGGCTGTCCGGAAAGATCATGCGCAAACAACAACCTAAAGCGCGACGACACTTCATCTAAGGCTCATCGCGCTTTAGTCTTGCGGAGCTGCCATGCGATGGGATGCGGCCGGCGCGACGCGCCGATCACGATTTATGCCGGGTTGCCGGATTCTGACAAGCATTGCAGGGCGTGGCCAAGGTCGGCTCGACAGGCGTTGAGGGCGGCGCTCGCCCTCGCATAGCGCGGCGTGAGGTCGTCGAGCACGAAAATATCGGTGGAACCGGCCGGATCGCCGTGCGCCAGGCCCGTTTCCAACACGCCGGTCTCCATCATCGCTGCGTCGATCAGGCGCATGCTGCTCTCGATCCGTGTGATCAGAGCGCGAAGATCGGCGGCGATCAACTGACGGCTGTCGGTTTCGGGCATCGCGACAAGCGGGGATGTGCCTGCGAAATTTAGCATGGATATTCTCCGTACCCCGCAATTAGGCACCTTGCCGCTACTTGTGCGTTAAGTCCATGTCCCGTACAAATACGGGTGGGCCGAATCCGCGCCGAACGCCATAAACGGTTGGCGCGGACGCGAGTCCTTCATGCCAACCGGATGTGGCACATGGCCGAACAAAATTCTCGCGGTGAAATCTTCGTGGTCGACGACGATCCTGCCGTTCGCGACACTCTGTCGATGGTGTTGAAGGCGGCGGGCTATGAAGTGATCTGCTTCGCGGACGGCGCAGCGCTGCTCTCCGTCGCGCGAAACCGCACGCCTGCTGCGATCCTGCTCGACGTGCACATTCCCGGAAAGTCGGGCCTCGACATTCTCAAGGAGTTGCACGGCGAGGACTATCCGGCGCCGATCTTCATGATCTCGGGACAGGGCGACATCGCGATGGCGGTCGGCGCGATCAAGAGCGGCGCACTCGACTTCATCGAGAAGCCGTTCCGCGGCAGCGAGATCGTCGGTCGGCTCGACGAGGCGATCGGCGCCTATGCGCGCAGGCAGGCGGAGAACGCCTCGCCGAAGTTCGGCTCGCTGCATTCCCCCGGACGCGAGCCGCTGACGCGCAGGGAGCGCGAGGTGCTCGAGCAGTTTGCCTCCGGTGCGTCCAACAAGGAAGCCGGCCGCACGCTCGGCATCAGCCCGCGCACGATCGAAGATCACCGCGCCAACATCATGAAGAAGCTCGGCGCGCGCAACGCCGCCGATCTGATCCGCATCGTGATGACTGCGGCTCAGCGCGCGTCGTAGAGCTGTTGTACCCCGGGTGAGCCAACGGGTCGGCGCGAAGCGCCGCCCGATGACAGGCTCCGCGATACCCGGGAACGCTGCTGCGGAAGTCTCGGATACCGCTTCGCTCATCCGGGCTACGAGCTGCGCCTCGTCCGGGACGCGAGATGCTCCTCATCCGCTCAGCGCCTTGCGGATGATCCGCGCCAGATCCGATTTGCGATAGGGCTTGGCCAGCAGCATCACGCCGGAATCCAGCCGGCCGTGATGGATGATCGCATTCTCGGTGTAGCCGGAGGTGTAGACCACCTTCAGGTCCGGGCGCGTCTTCAGAAGCTCGTCGGCGAGCTGCCGTCCGTTCATCTTGCCGGGCATGATGACGTCGGTGAACAGAAGGTCGAACGGCTTTCCGGCGGCGACGATCGCGAGCGCCTCCGCCGCGTTCGCCGCCTGCAAGGTGACGTAACCCAGCGAATGCAGCTGCGCCAGCACGTAGTCGCGCACCAGCCGGTCGTCCTCGACGACGAGGATTGTCTCGTGGCCGCCCTCGATCGTCGCCGGCGTCACGCCCTCGCCGACCGCTGTCGGCGTCTTGCCGGGCGGCAGGTACATCTTGATCGTGGTGCCGTGGTCTTCCTCACTGTAGATCTTGATGTGGCCTGCGGGCTGCTTGATGAAACCGTAGACCATTGAGAGCCCGAGCCCGGTGCCCTTGCCCGGTCCCTTCGAGGTGAAGAAGGGGTCGAACACCCTCGTCAACATGCTCGCAGGGATCCCGGTGCCGGTATCGCTCACGGCGATCAGAACGTAGTGCCCCGGCGGCACATCGTTTGCGCTGGCATAGGCCTCGTCGAGATAGGCGGCGCCGGTCTCCAGGATCAGCTTGCCGCCGCCGGGCATAGCGTCGCGGGCGTTGAGGGCGAGGTTGAGGATCGCGGTGGTGAGCTGGTTCGGATCGACGATCGCGACGCAGTTCTCGTCCTCGAAAACCGATTCGATCTGGATCTGCTCCCCCAGCGTCGGCCGCAACAGCTTCGCGGTGTCGACGACCAGCGAGTTGATGTCGATCTCGCGCGGCTGGAGCGGCTGCTTGCGCGCGAAAGCGAGCAGGTGCTGGGTCAGATCGGCGCCGCGCGCGGCCGCCTCGTCGATCATCTTCGTGATGGCCGCAAGCTGCGGTTCCTTCTCGACGGCCTCTGCGAGGATCTCGATCGTCCCGGTGATGACGGTGAGAATATTGTTGAAGTCGTGCGCCACGCCGCCGGTGAGCTGGCCGACGGCCTCCATCTTCTCGGCATGGCGGATGCGCTCCTCGGCAGCGATCTTGTCGGTGAGGTCGCGGTAGAACACGTTGAACAGCAGGCCTTCGCGGCGCTTCAGCGCGGTGACGCTCAGCTCGGCCTTGAATTCCTTGCCGTCGCGGCGGCGGCACAGCAGCTCGCGGCGGCGGTTCAGCGTCCGGCCGTCCTCGTTCGCTAGGAATTGCTTCAGGCCCGCCCGCACTCTCTCGCGTTCGCTCTCGGCGACGATGAGGTCGATGGTGCTCTTGCCGAGCACCTCCTCGCGGCGCCAGCCGAACAGCTGCTCGGCCTGCGAGTTCCAGTTCAGGATGCTGCCGGTCTCGTCGGTCTGGATGAAGGCGTCGAGCGACGTCTCGACGATGTTGCGGGCGAGCCGCTCGCTCTCGCGCAGCGATTCCTGCGCGAGCCGCGCCTCGGTCATGTCGCGCCCGACGAAGAAGTAGCGCTGCGCCTGCTCGGACCAGCTTCCGAGCCAGGACAGCCAGACCTCGTGACCGTTATGGTGGAAGCAGCGGGTGTCGGCGAGCTTGACGCGCTCGCCCTGGCGCATCGCGCGCATCTCGGCGCGGGACTGCTCCAGATGACCAGGATGGATGAAGTCGGCGCCGCTGCGGCCGATCATTTGTTCCGGACGATAGCCGAGAATGGCCTCGCTGCTCGGGCTGATCTGCGCGATATGGCCCCGCGCGTTCATGATCATGATCAGGTCCTGCGACGTCTCGAAGATCTGCCGCCGCTCCTCGAGCTGCTGCTGCACCGCCCGCTCGGCGCGCCGTGCCTCGGTCAGGCTGCGCGCGCTGCCGGAGGCGCCGATGATCTCGCCCGACGGACCTTTGATCGGCGACAGGCTGAGCGAGATCTCGACCGGCGTGCCGTCCTTGCGCAAGCGCACCGTCTCGAAGCGCTCGATCGTCTCGCCGCGGGCGATCCGCTGCAAATATTCCTTGCCATCCTCGCGGCGGTCGGGAGGCACGATGATCGAGGTGGATTTCCCGATCGCCTCGCTCGCCGAATAGCCATAGAGGCGTTCGGCGGCGGGATTCCAGCCTGTTATGACGGCATCGAGCGACTGCATAACGATTGCATCGTCGGACGATTCCACCGCCGCGCTGAACAGGCTCTCGCGCGCCGCGTGATGGCTTCGCGCGGCCTCGGTGCGGCGGTGCTCCCGGACCTCGCGCTCCAGAGCAGCGGTCTTCACGCGGGTCTCTTCGACCATCCGGGCGAAAGCCCGCGCCAGCACGCCGGTCTCGCCGCCGGCATCGATGGGGATGTTCGCTGGTTTCCCATGCCCGATCGCCTCCACGGCCGCGGTCAGGCGGCCGATCGGACGGGTCAACGAGCGCGCCAGCAGCACCGCGAGTGAAGCCGCAGCGAGGACGGCGAGCACGCCGACCAGTAGGGACGTCTTTTGAATGGCGGCCGGCACCCGGCCGAATACGGCGGGCGGAATGGTCACGATGATTGCGACCCATTCCTTGCCGGCCAGCAGCGCCGGCGCCATTGCCGCGCCGCTCGGCCGCCCCGACCCATCCGTCATGAGCCGTGTCGATACGTCCGAGCTGCCGGCCAGGGCCGAGAAGAATGGAAAATCATCGCGCCAGTTGGTGGCGTGGCCGCGCTGCGAGCCGAATTCGCGCGCGCGATCGGGATGAACGAGATAGTCGCCGCGCGAATTGACGACGTAGATCTCTCCACCCGAGCTCGCCGTCCCGCGGACGTGGTCGAGAGCCGGACGCATGTCGATATTGGCGATAATGATGCCGAACGGCTTGCCATCCGGCGTGAACAGGGGCGTCGCGGCCCGCAGCGTCGGAATGTGCAAGTCCATGGTGCCGCCCTGGCGTGTCGCGAGCTCGATCGGCGAAACGTAGATCTCGCCCGGCGCCAGCCGAATCGTGTCCTGAAAATAGGCTCGGTCGCTCTTGTGCTCCAGCTCGCTGCCAGGGACGATCCTCGCCGCTCCGTTTGGACCAGAGCGGTCGACGCGGACCAACTCGCGCTGCTGGTCGTCAAGACCGATGATTCGAAACTGCCCGTAGCTCGGCTTGGCCTCGATCTCGGCTGCGAGCCGCGTCGCGATACGCTCGCGCCAGGTCTGCTCCGAGACGCCGTCCACAGGGTCAATTCCTCCAGCGACGTGAGCGCGGATCAGACCGTTGATGGCTGCGGCGGAGCGATAGCCGACCAGGTCGCCGCGAGCTCCGGAAACGTAGGATTCCAGGCTGGTCGCAAGCAGGCGTGACTGGGCCTCGACTCGCTCCAGCACGCGCGGAATGACCGCCTGCGTGGTGTTGCGGTAGCCCAGCCAGCCGACCGCGGCCACCGTGACCGCGACCAGCAGGATCATCGCGATGGTGAGCCGCGTGGCGAGCGTCATCGGGATGATCACAGGACGTCCCGCACGATCCTGGCCGATCTGGCCTGAAGCAGATGAGCCCTCGTTATCGGTGGCCGGAGCGGACATCGGACCCCTCCGCCTCGCCGGCCTTCAGGCAGCCATCGACCGCGGCGAGCAGCGCGCCGGGTCGGAACGGCTTCTGCAGGCTTGCCACCGCCCCGAGCTTGGTCGCCATCTTCAGGAAGTCCGGCTCCGCATAGGCATCCGGCGCGGCCGAACGGCCGGAAATGACGATGATCGGAATGGCCGGGGCCGACGCCCGGATATGACGCATTGTCTCCAGCCCATCCATGCCGGGCATGAAGATATCGAGAAACAACAGATCGAACCGGCTGGCCTCGAACAGAGCAAGTCCCTTGCAGCCGTCGCCGGCGACGGTGACGTGATGACCGGCCCCCTCCAGGAGCAGCCGGATCGTGATTTGAACGGCCGGGTCGTCATCCACGATCAGGATGTTGGCCACGTCTGAATTCCTCCGGGCCGGATGGGGGCATTCCCCGCGGCCACAAATCAAACCATCAAAGATGAAATTGTTGCGCGGATTCCGCCCAGCCTGCAAGCACTTCGCGAGCGGCGTGCGGCCGCTTGGCCGGCCATGGCAGACGCCCTCACTATGCATGGTTCCGTGCATATCACGCCCCAAGTCTGCGCGTAGCCTGAGAACTATTGTTCTCGCCGTAGTTGTACGGGCGCCCGTTTTCACCGGAGATTAAAGGCGGCGGGCCAGACTCGGCACCGTTCCAGACGTCAATTGTCACGGATTGCATTGCCCCGTCCGGGCACCAAAGCGGGCCCGCCGATCAGACCAATTCAGTACGAGAGACTTATGTTCAAATCGATGGCGAATACCGGAATTCGCACCCGGCTGCTCGGCGGCTTCGCGCTCATCTGCATGCTGCTCGCGGCGACCGTGATCTACACCGTCACCGCGGTCTTGGACATCTCCTCGCGCATCAATACCGTCACAAATCAGCGGGCGCCGGTCGCGATTGCGAGCACCGAGCTGGTCGGCAATCTCTACTCCACGCTTTCGACGCTGCGCGGCTACCTCTTGACCGGCGACGCGCAGGGTAAGCGCGACCGCGCCGCGGTCTGGGCCGAGCTCGATCGCACCATGGAAGCGGTCGACCGTATGGCCGAAGGATTTTCCAGCCCGGAGAACAAGGTCAATTGGCGCGAGGCGAGGGCGCTGATTGCGGAATTCCGCCAGGCCCAGGACAAGGCCGAGCTGGCCGCCTTCACCCCATCGGCCTATCCGGCCAGCGAGCTCCTGACGAAAGAGGCCGCGCCGCTGATCGCGACGATGTTCGCCGAGATCACCGCGATGATCGACGAGGAGGAGATGCTTGAGGCGACGCCGCAGCGCAAGCATTTGCTCAAGACCTTCGCCGACGTCCGCGGCAATCTCGCCGCGGCGGGATCGCAATTGCGGCTCTATGTGGCCTCCGGCGAAGCCGCCGACCGCGACAAATTCGAGAAGCCGCTTGCGACATTCCGGGCCGCGCTCGCCTCGGTCGGGGCGCAGCAAGCCCTGCTGACCTCCACCCAGAGAACCGCCTATCAGGCCATCGTGAAAGCGAACGAAGCCTTCACGGCATCGCCGGGAAAGATCTTCGCGATCCGCCAGACGCCGCAATGGAACATGCCCGTGTTCATCCTGTCCACCGAGGCGGCCCCTCGTGCAGCCCGCATCCTCGATCTCCTCGACGGCCGCAAGGACGCGGAAGGCAAGCGGTCCGGCGGCCTCAAGAGCGACCAGCAGTCGAAGCTCGCCGCGGATGCCCGCCGCGTCGCCGACAAGACCGAGAGGCTGCTGCAGCTGCAATGGATCCTGCTCGTCGCGGGGCTTGCGCTCGGCACCGCGATCGCGATCCTGGTTGCGCGGTCCATCACGCGCCCGATCATCGAGCTGGTGGGAGATTCCGCGCGTCTGTCCGGCGGCGACACCAGCGTCGAATTTAGGACGGCCGAACGCGGTGACGAGATCGGAACCGTCTCTCAGGCGGTGGCCAAATTCCGCGACAATGTGATCGCCCAGCAGCAGGCCGCGGCAGGCCTTGCGCGCGAGGCGGAGGCGCGCGAAGCCACCAATCGCAACATGGAGAACGCGGTCGAGGAGTTTCGCGCAACCTCGCGCGACCTGCTCGCGCTGGTCGGCGAGAATGCGGGCACCATGCGCCAGACCGCGGAGAACCTCGGCGGCATCGCCCATCATGCGACGAACCAGGCCACGTCCGCGGCCGCCGCGTCCGAGCAGACCGCAGTCAACGTCCAGACCGTTGCCGCCGCCGCGGAGCAGCTTGCAAGCTCCATCGTCGAGATCGGCCGCCAGATCGAACTGTCGAACAAGACGGTGCGGTCTGCGGGCGAGGTGACCGCGCGCTCGGAGGCGGAGATCGAGGGTCTCGCGCATGCCGCGCAGAGCATCAGCTCGGTGGTCGATCTGATCCAGGCGATCGCGGCTCAGACCAACCTCCTTGCGCTCAACGCCACCATCGAGGCGGCGCGCGCCGGCGAGGCCGGCCGCGGCTTTGCTGTGGTCGCCTCCGAGGTCAAGGCCCTGGCCGATCAGACCCGCAACGCGACGCAGGATATCGCCCAGCACATCGCCGCGATCCAGAACTCGACCGGCAGCGCGGTCGCCTCCGTCAAGGAGGTGACCACCGCCATGCGCCAGATCGACGAGGTCGCCGCCGCGATCGCCAGCGCCGTGGAGCAGCAGGGCGCGGCGACGCGGGAGATTTCGCAGAACGTCCAGATGGCAGCATCGGGGACCCAGACGCTCGCAACCAGCATCGGCACCGTCTCTGGCGCGATCACGGAACCCAGCCGCTCTGCGGACGAAGTGATGGGGGCAGCGAATGAAGTCTCGGGGGCGTCCGAGCGCCTCGCCGCCGAGGTCCAGGCCTTCTTCGTCAAGCTGCGCAACGGCCCGATGGATCGCTGCAGGAGCCTGGATCCCGATGACCGCGGGCCGGAGCGGCGCAGCCACCAGAACGCGGCCTAAAACGGAATGACCGAGGCTTTAATCGATGCCGCGGGCTGCAGCGCCAAGCGTCATGGTATCATGCTCTAATCCGTCAGATACTCCGGGTAGCAGCTTCGGATCTTGTCGAGCTCGCTCAGCGTGCCCGACAGATGCTTGCGAAGATGTTGTTGCGCGGCGTCGGGATCTCCGGCTTCGATCGCGCGGGTGATCAGCTTGTGATGACGAAGGATGTTCTGCGCCTTGCCGGGTGAGGGCAAGTGCAGCCGGCGCAGCCGGTCGATATGTCCGCTGCGACTGCGCACCAGCGTCCAAAGCTCCTGCTTGCCGGCCGCCGCATAGAGCTGCGCGTGAAAATCATTGTCGGCGGCGATAAAGCTCTCGAAGTCGCCGGCCTTAGCGAACTGCTGCTGAAGCGCGATCACGTGGTCGAGGCGGAGGACCAGAGCCGCGTCATGTTGTTCCGCCAGCAGCCGGACGATTTCGAGCTCGAGCGCCTGGCGCAGGAAATGCGCTTGCTCGGCGCGGCCGACATCGATCCGGCTGACCACGGTCGCGTGCTGCGGAAACCCCTCCACCAGCCCTTCTTCCTCAAGCCGCATCAGGGCGTCGCGGATCGGCGTCGAGCTGACGCCGAATTGCGCGGCAAGATCGGTGCGCGACAGCGGCGCGCCCGGGGGCAACTCGAGCGCCAGAATAACGTCGCGCAGCCGCTCGAATACCTGCGGTGCGGCCTGCCGGGCCCGGTCGAGGCGCGGTCTCCGGCGGGCGGTCGCGCGGGACGCGGGATGGGCGGTTTCCATGCGAAGGGCTCCGGCAGGCTTGCCTTTGATGCACTAATGCATTAGTGCATCACCGAGATCGCCCGTCAATGGCGGCCGGAGGAAACCAACAACTATGATCAAGCCATTTCAGCGTGGCGTCGCCGCCATCGCCCTGATCGTCGCAACCGCGCTGGCGGCTTCGCCCGCGACGGCGCAGCAGAAATCCGAGATCGCATTGTCGCGCCAGCCCGGCATCTTCTACATGCCGAGCCACATCATGGAGAAGCTGAAGCTGATCGAGAAGCACACAGCGGCGCTCGGCGTCTCCGGCGTCACCACCAAATGGATCACCTTCTCCGGCGGCGGCGCGCAGACCGATGCGCTGCTCGCCGGCGGTGTCGACATCCTCAATACCGGCACCGGCAATTTGCTGCTGCTGTGGGATCGCACCCGCGGCGGCGTCAAGGGCATCGTCGCCACCTCGGCGCAGCCGATGACGCTGATCAGCCGCGATGCCAACATCAAATCGATCAAGGATTTTGGTCCGGCCGACAAGATCGCGGTGCCGACGGTGAAGGTATCCACGCAGGCGATCGTGCTGCAAATCGCGGCCGCCGAGGCTTTTGGTGCCGACCAATGGTCGAAGCTGGACGCCAACACCGTGCAGCTCGGTCATCCCGACGCCTATGCTGCGCTGTCCAATCCCAAGCACGAGGTGCACAACCATTTCTCGATCCCGCCGTTTACCTTCCTGGAGCTGAAGAACGTACCGGGCGCCCATATCGTGCTGTCGTCGCCGGACGTGATGGGCGGGCCGCTCAGCCAGGCCCAGTTCTTCACCACCACGAAGTTTGCGGACGCCAATCCAAAGATCATCCAGGCCGTGCGGGACGCCACCAAGGAAGCGCAGGACCTGATCCGCAGCGACACGAGGCAGGCGGTCGAGATCTACAAGGAGATCACCGGTGACAAGACCTCGGTCGAGGAGCTGCTCGACCTCCTGAAGGAGCCCGGCATGATGGAGTGGAATCTCGAGCCGCAAGGCACGATGAAGTTCGCGGCCCATCTGTTCAAGACCGGCACGCTGAAGAACCAGCCCAAGGCGTGGACGGACTACTATCTTCCCGTCGCGCACGACCTGAAGGGCAACTGATGGCGCTGCTCGACGTCAGTTCCGTGACGCTGTGCTACAAGACTTCCAGCGCAGTCGTCACCGCCACGGAGAGAGTGAGCTTTGCGGTCGACAAGTCCGACCGCTTCGTGCTGCTCGGGCCGTCCGGCTGCGGCAAGTCGACGCTGCTCAAGGCCGTCGGCGGCTATATGAGCCCGAGCGAGGGCCGCATGACGATCGGCGGCCGCGAGATTCACGGCCCCGGCGCCGATCGTATGATGATCTTCCAGGAATTCGACCAGCTCCTGCCCTGGAAGAGCGTGCTTGCCAACGTCATGTTTCCGCTGCTGACCGCGCGAAGATTGTCGCGCAAGGACGCTGAGGCAAAGGCGCGGGCCTACATCGAGAAGGTTGGCCTGACCCGCGTTGTCGATGCCTATCCGCACACGCTGTCCGGTGGCATGAAGCAGCGCGTCGCGATCGCGCGCGGCATGGCAATGGAGCCGGACATTCTTCTGATGGACGAGCCGTTCGCCGCGCTCGACGCGTTGACGCGCCGTACCTGCCAGGACGAGCTGCTCCAGCTCTGGAGCGAGACCAAATTCACCGTGCTGTTCGTGACCCATTCCATCGCGGAGGCGATCCGCATCGGAAACCGTATCCTGCTGCTGTCGCCGCATCCCGGCCGGGTCAAGGCCGAGGTGGTCGACGTCGACAAGGTCTCGAACCAAGACGGCCGCGCCGGCCGGCTGGAGAAGGAGATCCACGATCTCCTGTTCGCCGGCGAAGCCACCGCGCATTGAAGGAGCCTGAAATGGGCGAAGCCAGGATATTGCTGCGGGCCGAGCCGGCCGCTGTTTCGGGCGCGGGCGAGGTCGAGCGCAAGCTGAGCGTGGCCGAGCTGCTGTGGAACGACGGCTTCGTCCGTAAGACCGTGATCATCCTGTTCCTGGCCGCGGTGTGGGAGGCCTACGGTGTCACCCTCGACAATCCCCTGCTGTTCCCGACGCTGCACGACACGGCGATCACGCTGTTCGACCGTGTCAAGGACGGCACCATTCCGATGCGCGCCTGGACTTCGCTCAAGGTGTTGTTCATGGGCTATTCGGCCGGCATCGTGCTGGCCGCGATCTTCACGATCCTCGCCATCTCCACCCGCATCGGGACCGATTTCCTGGAGACGGTGACGGCGATGTTCAACCCGCTGCCGGCAATCGCGCTGCTGCCGCTGGCGCTGATCTGGTTCGGGCTCGGCAATGGCAGCCTGGTCTTCGTGCTGATCCATTCGGTGCTTTGGCCGGTCGCGCTCAACACTCATTCCGGCTTCAAGAGCGTGTCCAACACGCTGCGCATGGTCGGCCGCAATTACGGCCTGCGCGGGCTGCCTTACGTCGCCGAGATTCTCATCCCGGCGGCGTTCGGCTCGATCCTCACCGGCCTGAAGATCGGCTGGGCCTTTGCCTGGCGCACGCTGATCGCGGCGGAGCTGGTGTTCGGCGTGTCATCGGGCCAGGGCGGGCTCGGCTGGTTCATCTTCGAGAACCGCAATCTCCTCGACATACCGGCAGTGTTCGCGGGCCTCTTGACGGTGATCATCATCGGGCTCTTTGTCGAGAACCTGATCTTCCGCGCCATCGAGCGGAATACCGTCCAGAAATGGGGCACCCAATCATGACCAAGAAGAAAACGCCCGACCAGCTCCGCAGCGCGCGCTGGTTCTCGCCCGACGATCTGCGCTCGTTCGGCCACCGTTCCCGCGCCATGCAGATGGGCTACGCCCCGGAGGAGTGGAAGGACCGGCCGATCATCGCGATCCTCAACACCTGGTCGGACGCGCAGCCCTGCCACATGCACTTCAAGTCGCGCGTGGACGACGTCAAGCGCGGCATCCTGATGGCCGGCGGCCTGCCATTGGAGCTGCCGGCGCTGTCGTTGTCGGAATCGCTGCTGAAGCCCACGACCATGCTCTATCGCAATCTGCTGGCGATGGACGCCGAGGAGCTCCTGCGCAGCCATCCCGTCGACGGCGTCGTGCTGATGGGCGGCTGCGACAAGACCACGCCGGCGCTGCTCTTGGGCGCGACCTCAATGAACATCCCGGCGATCTATCTGCCGGCAGGTCCCATGCTGCGCGGCAACTGGAAAGGCAAGACGCTCGGCTCCGGCTCGGACGGCTGGAAATATTGGGACGAGCGCCGCGCCGGAAAGATCTCCGACAAGGACTGGCTCGACATCGAAGCCGGCATCGCCCGCAGCTACGGCACCTGCATGACCATGGGCACCGCCTCGACCATGACCGCGATTGCGGAAGCGATCGGCATGACGCTGCCCGGCGCCTCCTCGATCCCTGCCGCCGACGCCAATCACATCCGCATGGCATCCGAATGCGGTCGCCGCATCGTCGAGATGGTGTGGGAGGATCTGGCGCCCAAGGTGATCCAGACCCGCAAGGCGTTCGAGAATGCGATCGCGGTGGCGATGGCGATGGGCTGCTCCACCAACGCGATCATCCATCTGATCGCGCAGCCCCGCCGCGCCGGCCAGGACATCAGCCTCGACGACTTCGAGATCGCGAGCCGCAAGGTGCCCGTGATCGCTAATGTCCGCCCGAGCGGCGATACCTATCTGATGGAGGACTTCTTCTACGCCGGCGGTCTGCCGGCGCTGATGGGCCAGATCAAGCCGCATTTGCATCTCGACTGCATCACCGTCACCGGCAAGACGCTGGCTGAGAACATCGAGGGCGCCGAGGTGCACAACGCCGATGTCATCCGCGGAATCGACAATCCGATCTACAAGGAAGGCGCGCTTGCCGTGCTCAAGGGCAACCTTGCGCCCGACGGCTGCGTCATCAAGCCCTCCGCATGCGCGCCGCGTTTCCTCAAGCACACCGGTCCTGCGCTGGTGTTCGACGATTATCCGTCGATGAAGAAGGCGGTCGACGATCCCAATCTGGACGTCACCGAAGATCACATTCTCATCCTGCGCAATGCGGGGCCGCAGGGCGGGCCGGGCATGCCGGAATGGGGTATGCTGCCGATCCCGACCAAGCTGGTGAAGCAGGGCGTGCGCGACATGGTGCGCATCTCGGATGCGCGCATGAGCGGCACCAGCTATGGCGCCTGCATCCTGCACGTCTCGCCGGAGTCCTATATCGGCGGCCCGCTGGCGCTGGTGCAGAACGGCGACCGCATCACGCTCGACGTTGCCGCCCGCGCCATCAATCTCGATGTCCCCGAGGCCGAGCTCGCAAAGCGCCGCGCCGCCTGGAAGCAGCCCGATCGCCGCTTCGAGCGTGGTTACGGCTGGATGTTCACCAAGCACATCAAGCAGGCCAATGACGGCTGCGACTTCGACTTCCTCGAGACCGATTTCGGCGCGCCGATCGGCGAGCCGTCGATTTACTAATTCACCGTCGTTCCGGGCCGCGAAGCGAACCCGGAACCTCGAGATTCCGGGTTCGATGCTTTCGCATCGCCCCGGAATGACAGATGAGGATACACAAATGCCAAAACTCAGTGAAGCCACCCGCAACAAGCTCAAATCCGTCTCCACCGCCACCGTCGCCACCGCCCTGTTCAAGCGCGGCCTGCGCATTCAGATGATTCAGGATGTGCATCCGGTCGGTCCCGGCCAGCCGACCATGGTCGGCGAGGCTTTCACGCTGCGCTACATGCCGGCGCGCGAGGACCTCAACACCATCGACGTTTTTAGGGATCGTTCGCATCCGCAGCGCAAGGCGATCGAGGATTGCCCGCCCGGCGCCGTGCTGGTGATGGACAGCCGCAAGGATGCGCGCGCGGCCTCGGCCGGCGCGATCCTGGTGACGCGCTTGATGAAGCGCGGCGTCGCCGGCGTCGTCACCGATGGCGGCTTCCGCGATTCCGCCGAGATCGCCAAGCTCGGCATTCCCGCCTATCACCATCGCCCCAGCGCACCGACCAACCTCACGCTGCATCAGGCGATCGAGATCAACGTGCCGATCGGCTGCGGCGATGCGCCGGTGTTTCCGGGCGATGTCATCCTCGGTGATGCCGACGGCGTCATCGTCATCCCTGCGCATCTCGCCGACGAGATCGCGAGCGAGACCTTCGAGATGACCGCGTTCGAGGACTTCGTCACGGAGGAAGTCGGCAAGGGCCGCGGCATCTTCGGTCTCTACCCCGCCACCGACCCGCAGACGCTCACCGACTTCGCGGAATGGCGCAAGAAGAACGGGAGATAGCGCTCTCGTAGCCCGGATGGAGCGTAGCGTAATCCGGGAACAGTCCTGATGTCGGCGCGAATCCCGGATTGCGCTCCGGGCTACGAGGTCACGCCTCCGCCATCCCCGCCGCCCACAGCGCGAACGCATAGACGATCGCGACCTCGTCGAGCCGGTCGAAGCGCCCCGAGGCGCCGCCGTGGCCGGCGCCCATGTTGGTGCGAAGCAAGACCGGGCCGCCGCCGGTCATGGTGGCGCGCAGGCGCGCGATCCATTTGGCAGGCTCCCAATAGGTGACGCGCGGATCGGTCAGCCCGCCCATCGCCAGGATCGCCGGATAGTCCTTCGCCGCGACGTTGTCGTAGGGCGAGTAGGAGAGGATGGTGCGAAAATCCTTCTCGCTCTCGATCGGGTTGCCCCATTCCGGCCATTCCGGCGGCGTCAGCGGCAGCGTGTCGTCGAGCATGGTGTTGAGCACGTCGACGAACGGCACCTCGGCGACGATGCCGGCGAACAGCTCGCCGGCGCGGTTGGCGACCGCGCCCATCAGCATGCCGCCGGCCGAGCCGCCATGGCCGACGATGCGCCTGGCGCTGGTGTATTTCGCCTCGATCAGCGCGCGGGCGCTGGCGGCAAAATCGTCAAAGCTGTTCGTCTTCTTCTCGCGCTTGCCGTCGAGATACCAGCCCCAGCCCTTGTCGGCGCCACCGCGGATATGCGCGATGGCGTAGACGAAGCCGCGATCGACCAGCGACAGGCGGTTGGCGCTGAACGAGGCCGGCATCGCCATGCCGTAGGAGCCGTAGCCGTAGAGCAACAGCGGCGCCGCGCCGTCGAGCTTCAGCCCGCGGCGATAGAGGATCGAGACCGGCACCTCAGCGCCGTCATGCGCCTTCGCCATGATACGTGTGGTGATGTAGTCGGCCGCGTCATGCCCAGACGGAATCTCCTGGCGCTTGCGCAAGGTGCGCGTACGCTTGACCATGTCGTAATCATAGACCTCTGACGGCGTCGTCATCGAGGAATAGGAAAAGCGCAGATTCGTCGTCTCGAATTCGTAGGAGCCCATCGTGTCCAGCGAATAGGCGGCCTCGTCGAAGGCGATGGCATGCTCTTCCCCGCCAGCGAGATCGCGGATCACGATCGACGGCAACGCATTGGCGCGCTCGAGCCGCACCAGATGGCCGGCATAGAGATCGAGATCGATGAGGTAGATGCCGGGACGATACGGGATCAGATCGCGCCAGTTCTTGCGCTCGGGCGAAGCAAGCGGCGCGGTGACGATCTTGAAGTCGATGGCATCATCGGCATTGGTGAGGATGAACAGCTCGTCGCCGCGGTCGGCGAGCGAATATTGCACGCCCTCCTCGCGTGCCGCGACGAGGCGCGGCGGCGCCTCGGGATTGGCGAGGTCGATCAGCCGCTGTTCGCTTGTCTCGTGGTCGCCGCCCGCGATCACGCAGAAGCGGCCGCTGGTGCTCTCATGCAGGTGGGTGAACCAGCCGGAATCCTGCTCTTCGTAGACCAGCGTGTCGTCGGCCTGCCTGGTGCCGAGCTTGTGCCGCCACACCTGCATCGGGCGGTGATTGTCGTCGAGCTTCACGTAGAAGAAGCTCTTGCAGTCGGCGGCCCAGACCACGCCGCCGTCGGTCTCCTCGACCAGGTCGTCGAGATCTCTGCCGCTCGCCCAGTCGCGGACGCGGATGGAAAAATATTCCGAGCCCTTGGTGTCCGCGCTCCAGGCCTGCAGCTTGTGATCGTAGGAGTGCCGGCTGCCGCCGAACTTGAAATATTTGTGATCCTTGGCGAGCGCGTCGCCGTCGAGCACGATCTCGCCGTCGCCGCCATCGCGCGGCATGCGGCCGAACAGCTCGTGCTGCCCGCCTTCACGAAACCTGCGGAAATAGGCGAACGGACCGTCGGGTGACGGCACGCTGGAATCGTCCTCCTTGATCCGCCCGCGCATCTCGCGCACCAGCGTCTTCTGCAACGGCGCGGTATGGCCAAGCAGGCTCTCGGTGTAGGCGTTCTCCTCGTCCAGATATTTGCGGATATCGGGGTCGAGGACTTTGGGATCCCGCAGCCCCTCCTGCCACTTCTCGTCCTTCAGCCAGGCATAGTCGTCGGTCACGGTGATCCCGTGCCGCGTGAAGGAATGCGGCCGGCGTGGTGCGACGGGGGGCTTCGAAGGCGTCTTGGCTTGTGTCACTCGGTCCTCATTCAGGTACGTCGGCGTTCCTTCCCCTCTCCGCGCTTGCGGGGAGAGTGGAAGATTCACCGTCTTATATCGTCCCGATTTCACCAATTGCCAGCGCGGCTAGTGCCAAAGACTTGCGCCAAGTCACCGGGTTGTTGATCGGCCCCTTGTGTGCTTTAGGCTTCATATTCCCGCCGCCGGTCCAGCCTGATGCTGTTCAATTCCTATCCCTTCGTCCTGCTGTTCCTGCCGACCGTGCTGGCCGGCTATTTTTGGCTGGGTCGGCGCAGCAATCTGGCCCCGGTGATCTGGCTGGCGCTGGGTTCGATCACCTTCTACGCCATCGGCGGCTGGCAGTTCGTGGTCCTGCTGCTGCTTTCGATCGCGTTCAATTACGGCATCGGCCATCTCTTGATCGTGGCGAAGCTCGGCCCGTCAGGACGAAGGGCCGCGCTCGCGCTCGGCGTTACCGGCGATCTGCTTGTGCTCGGCATCTTCAAATATGCCGGCTTTGCCGCAGAGAACATCAACGCGCTGTTCGGCACGCATGTCGCGCCGCACATCCTGTTACCGGTCGGCATCTCTTTTTACACGTTCACCCAGATCGCGTTCCTGGTCGACGCCTATCGCGGCCAGGTCGCGGCCTATGCGCTGCCGCATTACGCGCTGTTCGTGACCTATTTTCCGCACCTGATCGCGGGCCCGATCCTCCACCACAAGGACATGATCCCGCAATTCGAGCGAAAACAATCGAAGCATCCGGATCCGCATCTCATTCTGTGCGGCGTCATCATCTTCGCCATCGGCCTGTTCAAGAAGACTTGCCTTGCCGACGGCATCCAGCCGCTGGTCGCGCTCGCCTTCGAGGCGCGCTCGCCGAGCTTCGACCAGGCCTGGCTCGGCGCGCTCGCCTACACGTTCCAGCTCTATTTCGATTTCTCCGGCTATTCCGACATGGCGATCGGAATCTCGCTGATGTTCGGCATCTTCTTACCCGTAAACTTCAACTCGCCCTACAAGGCGACGAGCATCGTCGAGTTTTGGCGCCGCTGGCACATGACGCTGTCGCAATTCTTGCGCGACTATCTCTACATCCCGCTCGGCGGCAACCGGCGCGGCCGCGTGCTGCGCTACGTCAATTTGCTGATCACGATGCTGCTCGGCGGGCTCTGGCATGGGGCGGCCTGGACCTTTGTCATTTGGGGCGCGCTGCACGGCGCCTATCTCTGCGTCAATCACGCGTTCAACGCGCTGGTGCCTGACGTGCCTGGCTTGCTGGTCCGCCCGTTCCGAATCGCAGGCGCCGTGCTGACCTTCCTCGCCGTCGTCGTCGCCTGGGTGTTTTTCCGTGCCGTGAGTGTGGAATGGGCGCTGCGCGTGCTCCACGCCATGGCTGATCCCTCGAATATCGTGCTGGGCCGCGAGGAGATCGCCGCATTGGTGATGGTCGCCGTCTACGCCGCGCTGGTGTGGCTGGGGCCGAACACGCAAGCGCTGATGGGCTACGACCACGCGGGCCGCAGGGTCGGCGAAGCCTTGCGGGCCGGGCGGATGCGCCCGCTGTTTCTCTATGCGGCGTCGCTAGTGCTCGCATTCGGCATCCTGGGCATCCAGAGCCACAGCGAGTTTATCTATTTCCGGTTCTGATGCGCGCCACGTACACACATCTGAAGCGTCTTCTGCTCGCGAGCATCGCGTGCGTGCTCGGCGCAGCTTTGCTCACCTACGCCATCGATCCCTTGCAACTGTTCCGCCCCTCGCGTCTGGCTGCCTTCTATTCCGACGACACGCGCGTGCAGAATGCCGGGCTGATCCGCAGCCAGTCGTTCGACACCGCCTTCATGGGCACCTCGCTCGCGATCCATTTCCGCCAGAGCGACATCGACCGCGCACTCGCCGTCCATTCGCTCAAGTTGGCGATGACCGGGTCCAACTCGCGCCAGCAGGCCTTCGTGCTGGAGCGGGCGATCGATCGCGGCGCAAGGCGCGTGATCTGGGAGATGGACGATTTCATCTTCGTCGATGCAGCTGACATCGAATCCGATCCCTATCTCTCGGTCGATCTCTATCGCGCAACGGCGAAGGGTATCGCGTCCTATCTGTTCAGTGCCGCCATGGCGAAGGAATCCTTGTTCGCCTTGCTGCGCTCCGTCCCGCCGCTGCGGGAGCCGCTGACCCGCGCGGCGCCTTATCTGCCTGTCAAGTTCGCGCTTGCCGATGTCGACGACATCTACGCGCTGCCGCGGGATTTCGATGTTGCGCGCGAGTACAACGCGACGAAGACGCTGGCGTCGTTCGCTTACATCACTGCTCCCTCGCGCCGCCGCTTCCTCGGCGAAGGCTACGACCTTGAGGCCATGGTCCGGCATTTCGAGCACGACGCCGTTGGCCTGATCGCGCGCCACCCGGACGTGACCTTCGATGTCTACTTCCCGCCCTATTCGATCCTGCAATTCGTCGCGATGCGCGACGCCTCGCCCGAGACGCTGAAGATCGTCACCGATCTCACAGCGCGCATCGCGCAGCGCCTGACGCTTCTACCGAACGTGCGCCTGCACGATTTTCGCGCGATCAAGCAGGTGACGCACGATCTCGACAATTACGGCGACGTCATCCACCATTCGCCGGTGGTGGACACGAAGGTGTTGAAGTGGCTGGCAATCGGGGAGTATCGCGTCGATCCGAAGGCGCCGTTGAAGTCGTTAGAAGAGTTGAAGTCGCAGGTCGAGGCGTATCGGGTGCCGCAGTAGTAGCCAACCGCTCCGCTGTCGTCCCGGACAAGCGCGCCTCAAGCGCGCGCAGCTCCGGGACCCATAACTCCAGGGAAGAGTTGTCGCGCGCGCCGGCAACTCCGCGTCTTCGCCAAACCACTTCCTGTGGCTATGGGGCCCGGATCTGCGCTTCACGCTGACAACGCTGCGCGTTGCCAGCGCTCCGCTTGTCCGGGACGACAGCCGTGATTATGGCCCGCGCCCTACGCCGCCACCTCGTCGCCGAGATACGACACCGCCGCTTCCAGCCCGCCCTTGCCGTGCGGGATCTTCAGCGCGTTGAGGCCGACCTCGATCACCCCTAGCGTGCCGAGCAGCATCGGCGCGTTGACGTGGCCCATATGGGCGATGCGGAAGGCCTGTCCGGAGAGATCGCCGATGCCGGTGCCGAGCACGACGCCGCATCTGTCCTTGCAATAGCGTTGCAGCACGGCCGGATCATGGCCGTTGCTCATGGTCACCGTGGTCACGGTGTTGGAGCGCTCGCTGGCCTCGGCGACGTTGAAGCCGAGCACCTGGCCTTCCGCCCAGACCGAGACGGCGCGGCGCGCGGCCTCGCCGAGCAGGCTGTGGCGGCGGAAGGCGTTCTCGAGCCCTTCCTCGTGCAAGAGGTCGATCGCCTGGCGCAGCGCGAACAACAGATGCACCGGCGCGGTGCCGGCATATTTGCGATAGTTCTCGGTGCCCTCGCGCTCGCTCCAGCTCCAATAGGGCGTCGCCATGTTGGCCTTCTTGTGCACCTCGAGCGCGCGTGCATTGGCGGCGACGAAGCCGAGGCCGGGCGGCGTCATCAGGCCCTTCTGCGAGCCGGACATCGCGACGTCCACGCCCCATTTGTCCATCTCGAACGGCATGCAGCCGAGCGACGCCACGGTGTCGACCATGTACAGCGCCGGATGTCCGCTCGCCTTGATTGCCTTGCCGATCGCCTCAATGTCGTTCTGCACGCCTGAGGCGGTGTCGACTTGGACCACGACGACGGCCTTGATGCTGTGCTCCTTGTCGCGGCGCAGGCGCTCCTCGACCTCGTGCGGTCGCACCGCCCGGCGCCAGTCGCCCTTGAGCACCTCGACCTCGGCGCCCATCAGCGCGGCCGCGTTGCCCCAGCCGATCGCGAACCGGCCGCTCTCCAGCACCAGCACCTTGTCGCCGCGCGACAAGACGTTGCTCAGCGCCGCTTCCCAGGCGCCGTGACCGTTGGCGATGTAGATGTAGGACTTGCCCTTGGTGGCGAACAGTTTCGAGATGTCGCTGAGCAGGCTCTCGGTCAGATCGAGCATCTGCTTGGAATAGATGTCGATCGCCGGACGATGCATCGCCCGCAGCACCTCGTCGGGCATCGTGGTGGGCCCGGGGATGGCCAGAAATTCCCGGCCCGCGCGAACGGTCATTGCTCTTGGTCCTTGTTGCTGGAGGACAGGTTGATGGGTCGCCAAGTCACACTCTTACGCGCTGCTGGAAGCCAAGAAAAGCACGCAAAATGCAGGGCTGGGTCATCGTTTGGTCTCGCGGCAGCCGGCGGCTTCGGCTTCCTCGACCGAGCAGAACCAGCGCGTGCCCTTGCTGATCTTCATCTTGATCTGGGTGTACCAGCGGCTGGTCGGCTGATGATAGATGCACTCGCCGGCGCTGTTGACGTTGCCCTTGATGGTGCAATCAGGGGACGGCGCGACCGGCCCCGAGGCCGAGGCGAGCAGCACCGCATGCGCCCCGTCGGGCGGCTTGGTCGCGCCCAGGATGGTGGTCTTCTTGTTGCGCACGCGCCAGTCCCAGGGCGCGATGAAGGCGCCCTGCCACATCCCGGCCTTGGCCTCGCGCGCGGCGGCTTCGTCGGGCTCGTAGTCCTTGGAGATGCGGGTGTAGGCCAGGGCCCAGCCGCTGCGCACCAGCCATTTCTGGATGTCCTCGCCGCCGACCTCGCAGCGCGCCACGGTGCGGCCGCGCCGGTCGATCGACCTCGTGTGGCAAACCCAATTCTTGCCGTCGGCATATTTGGCGAGCTCGTCGCGCGCCGCGACGCCGCAGGTCCAGCGCTCGGCCTTGGTGTTGAGGCAGAGCTGGTCGACCGCGGGCGCGTCGATGCCGCGGAGCCGGATCCGCGTGTTGCCGATCACGACGGCATCGCCGGCGCGGACTTTTGCCGTGCCGGTGATGTCGGCGGCGTGCACGAGCGAGGGAAGAGCGAGCAAGGACAGCGCAATCAGAAATTTTCGCAACATGCCGGTCCGCGTGTGATGAAACGATTGATAAGCCGCGCAATTGTGGTCGGCTTTTGGCCGCCCGGCCAGCTTATGCCCGACGATTGAGCTTTCAACTTCCCGTCATTGTGGTGGGTTTCGCTTACCCTCCAGGGGAGGGTAAGAGAGAAGCCTCACCCCCGCGCCATCGCCCGCTTCGCTATCGAAAGGCCCATCAGCACGAAGGCCGACGTCACCTCCGGCCCGCCCACCAGGATCCGCGTCGGCGTCTTCATCTTGTTCCACTCATAGGCGCGGAACGGGCCGCGGCGGCCGCCTTCGCCGACGGCACCGACGATCACGTTCAGCGCCGGCGCGAAGGCGCGCGGATCGGCGCCGAGATGGCCGAGCGCGATCAGCGCGAGCGCTGCATCGAATGCATTCATCTCCGCGGCCATCAGCTCGCCCTTGACGTAGGAGAGCACGCGATGACGGATGAAGTCGAAATCGCCGCCAGGGTCGATCGCCGCCTGCGCCGTCAGCGGCAGCGCCAGGAAGGCGGCATAGCAGCGGCCGAAATAGGCGCTGTAGAGCTCCGGCAGGTAATAGATGTGCGAGCGCGGATTGGCGAAGGCGCCGCTCGCCGCCAGCCGCTTCTGGAAGCCGATGATGCGATGCACCGTGGCGAGCCGCGACGGCGTCTCCAGGATCTTCCAGCGCGCAAGGTTGCGAAAGCTGACCTCGAGAATGTCGAGATTGAGCGTCGGATCGAGGTCGTTGCCGTAGGGGCGCTCGCCCTTGAGGTTGTCGATCCAGGTCGCGATCCCACCCTCATAGTCGATATTGTCATTGAGCGGCACGGTCACGCGCGGTTCGTTGACGCCGGCGCGGACCTGATAACCCGAGTAGAAGTCCAGCAGCGGCTGATCGATGATGGGATCGGTGCAGCCGGCCTGCGTCGCGGCCGAGATCGAGCACGCCGTTGTGTCGCAGTCGGGCACGTAAATGCCGAAGCCGAGGTCCTGCTTGATCTGCGCGAAATAGCGGGAGAAGCGTGGATGCGGCGCGGGCGCCAGCGCGGTGACGACGTTGAAGCGCGCGCCGTCGATGCCCTCGACCTCCTCGCGACTGATGTTGACGCAGAAATTCACCATGTCGGCGATGACGCGCTCTGCCGCGATCTTGTCGGCCTGTGAGGCGAGCCCGCTCTCGCCATAGCTCAACAGCGCCTCGATGAAGAATGCGTCGTAATAGGCCGAGCGGTGGCGGATCTGCACCGGTTCCCACATCGGCTCGGCGATGCCCCGCCAGGGCGGATTGACGACGGCGGCGGCCTTCGAGCGCGCGATGAAGACGCGCGCGAGGTTGAACAGCAGCGAGGAATTCTTGTAGCCGCGGGCGTTGAGGCCGGTGAGGGCCATGATCAGCTCGCGACCGCGGAAATCGGGATCGCCGATCAGGTTGAAGGCGGCGTAGGTCGGCAGGAATCCGTTCTTGCGGTACGAGCCGAGCAGATGCTGCGCGCAGTCGCGGATCACGCCGTCGATCTGCGCTGCGGGCGGCGCGGAGCCGGTGAACATCGCCGGCGGAGGCCTGGGATGATCGAGCGCGATGCTGTCGACGAGATCGGCGACTGGCTGGCCGACCGCCGCCCAGTCGGGCTCGGCCTCGTCGCGGGCGCGAGCCAGCGCCTTTCGCAGGGCCTTCAGCCGGGCCGCGTCGCGCAGCTCGGGCAGCCCGGCCCGCCGCAGCAGCACCCGCAGTGCGGGATTGCCGAGCGCGGTCTTGTAGAACTTGGCCAGATGCGGATCGGCCCCGGCCGGCCCCGACAAGACGGGATCGCACACATCGTAAAGCGACGGGCCGTCCTTGGGCGCCAGCAGCGCCCGGCAGGCGGCGCCGGCGAAATAATGAAAGCTCATGAAATACCTGGTCGCGGGGACTTTGGCGGGTCTTCGGCGGGATCTTGGCCGGGGGCCAGCCGACGCGTTCCCAGCCACGCGCCACCCCCTTGCAAGTCGTTGAAAAGGCTACCCGGATTCGTAGGAAATACAAATGTGATGGAGGTCACGGAAGATATCGGCATGAGGGCTGCATGATCCGCCGCAGGAAAGCTCCGGGGGAGCAAAAAATGCGGAAATCTGTCCGGGGGAATTAACGAACATCTTCAGTCGCTTAGCTCAAATTTTGGGCAATCTATTGCCGGGCGCACTATATCCGGTTAAAGGTTTGTTTGGTGCGGCGCCGCAAATTGCGCGCAATTCGGGGACACATCCCCGGCCAATCCCTCAAACCTAAAGACGCTATCGCGCTACTCAAACGGTATGCGCGCGCTTGGCTGGTCTTTGGCACAGGAAACGAACCGAGATGAATGTAAAGCAGCTCGACCTTTCCCGACGCACCATCGCGCTGGCCGCGGCCCTGATCGGCTCGGTCTCGCTGGGGATCGGCGCCCATGCTGCTCTCAACATGCGTGCAATCGATGCCGCCAAGGCTGTTTCGACCGACCAGATCACCGGCTCGATCGGCCAGAGCTCGCGCCTTGCCCTGGTTATCGGCAATGGACATTACCCCGACGCCAGCGCGCCGCTGACGCAGTCGATCAACGACGCCCGCGCGCTGTCCTCCTCCCTGCGCAAGAACGGTTTTGACGTCGATATGGTGGAAGACGCGACCCGCGACGACATGGTTCGCGCCGTGGGCCGTCTGAAGTCGCGGATCAAGCACGATACCGTCGTCATGCTGTTCTTCGGCGGCTACGGCGTGCAGGCCGGCCGCGAGAGCTACATGCTGCCGGTCGATGCCGTAATCTGGAAGGAAAAGGACGTCCGCCGCCAGGGCGTGTCGATCGAGGGCGTGCTCGACATGATGAAGGAGCAGGGCGCCAAGGCCAAGCTCGTCGTCGTCGATGCCTCCCGTCGCAATCCCTATGAGCGCCGCTTCCGCTCCTACAGCCACGGCCTCGCGCCGATCAGCGCCTCCGACAACGCGCTGGTTCTCACGTCGGCCTCGCCCGGCAAGGTCGTCGACGACGGCAAGGGCGAGCACAGCGTGCTGGTCGGCGAGTTGCTCAACAACCTCAATGCGCAGGGCAGCGCCGAAAGCGTCTTCAACAAGCCCCGCCTCGCCATCTCCCGCGCCAGCGAGGGCGACCAGGTCCCGACGGTCTCCTCCTCGCTGCTCGAAGACGTCCGTTTCGGCGAAGCCGGCGGCTAGTTTCTTACCCTCCTCTGGAGGGGGAGGGTCGATCGCGCGCAAGCGCGAGCGGGGTGGGGTGATCTCTCCCCACGAACAGTGCCCGTGCCGAGAGATCACCCCACCCCGCGTCGCATTTCGCTTCGCTGCATGCGAAGCGACCCTCCCCCTCAGGGGAGGATGAAGCATCTCGCTACTTCGCCGCTTCCGCGGCCATCGCCGGGCGCACCGGATCGCCTTCACGCAACAGCGCGCCGGCGCGGGCGACGACGACGTCGCCTTCATTGAGGCCTTCGCGGACCTCGATATTGCCGCCCGACATCAGGCCGATCTCGACACGCTTGGTCTCGACGCGGTTGCGGCGGATCACCTGCACCACGGTGCCGGCGGAGGAATATTGCACGGCTGTCAGCGGCACCGCGACGTTGCAGCTCTGCCCGGTCTTGATCAGCGCCCGCCCGCTCGCCTTCAGCAGCAGCCGCTTCTGCGAGGAGATGCCGATATAGACCATGCCCTGCTGGATGTTGGGCTCGACGGTCGGGCCGATGCGGCGCACCTTGCCCTCGATGTCGCCGGCGCCGGCGATCCGCACGGTCGCCGGCTGGTTGACGGCGAGCTTGCGCACGTCGGTGGTCGCCACGAGGCCGACGAGATCGTATTCGCTGCGCGCCACGATCGTGAACAGCGCCTCGCCCTTGGCAGACGCGAAATTGCCGATCTGAGCGGTCGACGTCGCGATCACGCCCGCCACCGGCGCGGTGACCTGCAGCGTGCCGCCCTCGGGGAGCGCCAGCCGCGCCAGCACCTGGCCCGCGGTGGTGGTGTCGCCGGCTTCCGCCAGCACGTCCGTGACCTTCAAGCCGGGACGCTCGGGCCGCACCGACGTCTCCTCGCGCGCGATGATCGTGCCGGTGGCCTCGACGATGTCGGAGAAGCAGGATTTTGCGACCTTCAGCACCGTGACCGCCGGCCCCTTGGGTGCGTCGTCCTCGGCGGCTCTGGCGGGAGATTGACCGAGGACCAGCAGGCTGGCGACGGCCGCGGGACACAGGCGACGAACGACGGCACGGGGCAAGTGACGCATCGGAAATTCCACGGGTTCTATGCCTCCAATCGATAGCAGATGACAGGTTTGCGGACTACGGCAGCGTTGTCCCAGAAAGGGAGCCACACCGCCGCGGGCCATCACGGCAAGTCTTTGATTAGTCGCGGGATTAGAGAACAGGTTCGCTTCTTATCGGTGGCGCGCCCGGGTCAAGACTACTCCCAAAGTGCGGACTTCACGGTCTTCTCATGTGCCGGAGCTGCCTGTATGGAACTAGTATCAGAATAAGGCGGCGTTCTAGCCGCACAGCTGGCGATTGAAAGGCGATGCAACGGTTCGTTTGCGAGCAGAATATCGTTCATTTCGAGCGCCTGCTCAATGAAGCGGCCGACCCGACGGTGCAGAACACCGTGCGCGCGCTGCTGGCATCAGCGAAGCGCCAGCTGGCGCTGCTGAGCTCGGCGGAGTCCGGTGCCGACACGTCGCCGATCGACCAGCGCCGGCGGCAGCAGAGTGGTGCCGACACGATCCGCCAGCAATTCCAGCCCGAATTCGATGCCTCACCGCATCCCTATATGCTGCTGGATCCGGGCCCGGGCCTCGTGATCGTCGACATCAACGACGCCTATGCCGCCGCGACCTTGACCGACCGGGCCGACGTCGTCGGCCGGTCGCTGTTCGAGATATTCCCCGATAATCCCGACGATCCACTGGCCGATGGCGTCAGCAACCTCTACAGCAGCTTGAGGATCGTTGGCGAGACCGGGCGGGCCCATGCCATGGCGATCCAGCGCTACGACATCCGCGATCCCGGCGGGACCTTCATCGAGCGGCATTGGCAGCCGATCAACTCGCCGATCCACGACACGACGGGGCATTTGGTTTATCTGCTGCACCACGTCGAGGACGTCACGGCACAGGTCGCGGCGCGGTCCTGACGCATGAACCGGAAAAGTGCGCAGCGGTTTTCCGAAAGGATCATGGTTAAACGATAACCTAAAGCGCGACGACGATTCACATTGCGCTTTAGGCTACCCGTCAACGGCGAGGCTCGCCCAGCAGCTTGCCGGGGGCGCGATCAATGAGATGCAGGCGGGGGCAGGCCGGACAGGATACGGAAATGTGCGTGTGCCCGGCCGGCTCCTCGCAAAGCCGATGCTGCACGTTCATGCCAGTCTGGGGACACTTGAATACTATTTGCCGATCCATGGCGCAGATATGAAGCCAAGGCGCGCGATCCGAAATTACGGATGTTTACGTAGGTCGGTCGTGGCGGCCCCTTACGGCAGCTTCAGGAATTCCACCCAGTTCGGCTTCTTGCCGGTGGGGTAGGATTTCAGCTTGGCCAGCGCGCCGCTGCTCTGGTCGATCGCATACACCGTCATGCTGTCGGAGAGCTCGCCGACCGCGGCGAGGTAGCGGCCGGAGGGGTCGATGTGGAAGCCGCGCGGCTGCTTCTCGGTTGGCACGCTGCCGATCATGGTCAGCTTGCCGCTGGTGGCGTCGACCTTGTAGGCGGCGAGAGTGTTCGTGGTGCGCTCGGAGGCGTAGAGGAAGCGGCCGTCCGGGGTGATGTGGATGTCGGCGGCCCAAGGTTTGCCGGAAAAACCTTCCGGCAGCGCGGTGGCGCGCTGGATCTCGGTCCAGGCGCCGCTCCGGGCCTCATAGGCGAATGCGGCGACGTCGCCGTTCAGCTCGTGAACGAGATAGACGAACTTGCCGCTCGGATGAAACACGAAATGCCGCGGCCCCGATTTCTCCGGCACCTTGTAGGCCGGCGGATCATTCGGTGTCAGGATGCCGGTCGTGGCGTCGAACGCGAAAGCCAACACCTGATCGGAGCCGAGATTGGTCGCAAACGCGAAGCGGCTGTCGGGCGAGGGCACGAAGGCGTGCGCGTTCAGCCCGGTCGGGATCACCTGCTTTGGCTCGCCGGCGACGCCATTCGCAAGAAGCGGATTCAGCGCGACCTTGTTGCCGCCATAGGAGGCGCTGAACAGGAATTTGCCGCTGCGGTCGATGGCGATATTGGCCATGCTGTCGGCGAGCGGTCCGTTGCCGATATGGCTGAGCTGGCCTGTCCCGGGATCGATCGCAAAGCTCACCGCCTGGTACGGCTGCGAGCGGATTCCGGCAATCAGCACGCGATGGTCGGGCGTGATCGCGAGCGGCGTCGAGGAGCCGGGCTTGTCGACGCCCTTGAAGGCGGCCGTCTGCACCGGCATCATCTCGCCGCTCTCGGTCATCTTGAACACGCTGATGTCGTTGCTGTCGGCGTTGCCGACATAAGCGAAGGTCTCGGCCATGCCGGCGTGGACTCCAGAGATGACGGTGAGGACAGCGAACAGGGAGGTGGCGATCGCGGCGCGTGGCGCTTTGGATGTGGTGCGTCGGGTCGGTCTCAACATGCGCTCCTCCTGAAGGCCGCATCGCGGCATTGTCATTTTGCCCATGAGGATAGCGGGCGGCGCACCGCCGGACCAAATTCGAATTGGGATTGATCGATGCCGAAATTGTATCGGTCGCCGGGCTACCTACCGCACCGCCGTTCCCGCATCTGGTCGGATTCGTTCGCGTGCCGAAGGTGCCGGGCGCCCGAAAGTGTGCGCTGCAAACCGCGGCGATCTCATGATCTCGGTCAGGGCTGAAAACGGCCGGCGCAACGCGAACCAATGTCGCGCCAGCGCATTGAACCCGTATGCCCCGCGAAAACGATCTTGAAGGTAAGCCCGACATGGGTGGCAAGCATGGCAGCCAGGCTGGCCTCCCCAAGTCGCCGCCGCGTCCGCGCGACGGCGAGCGCGATGAGGACGTCGTGGCAAAGCGCCACACCGGTCAAACCGATCGGGCGGTGGCGCCGACCAAATCAAAATAGCGCGCAGGGGGCGCGCCGCAAATGGAGGCTGGTACGTGTTTTGGATCTATTGGAACACCGCCTGGTCGCTCATCATCAGCGGCATCATGGTCGCCACCATCGTCAGCCACCCCGACGCCGATTTCGTCGAAGTGCAGTCTGCCAGACGGTCGATGTGAGCGACCCGACCTTGCGGAGTTCGTCGCGGCTCAGGTCATGCTGCCAGGCATGAAGCAGCGGATCATGGGGCGGCCATTGACGTAATAGGGCCAGACCATGGTGCGCCCGGCGCGGTTGGGCTCGGTGATGACGGTGTCGTCGGGCACCTCGATCCAGTTGCCGAGGAGCCGCACCCGGTAATGTCCGTCCCGCGTCTCCCAGTCGACATCGGCCAGCGCCGTACCGTCAGCATCGGCACAACAGGGGCCGCCGCCCTTGCTGTGCAGGCTTTCGAACCAGCCCTTGAGGGGAGAGTTTGCATAGCGGCCGTCGTCGCGGGCCTGCGCGGTGAGGCCGATCATGGCCGTCACCGCGACGAGAGGGATCATCCTGAAAGCCACGCTTGCCATGCTGCCTCGCTCGCTCTCCCGCACACGCGCGACCGCGCAGGCGAAAAACCGCCTGCGATACGCGTGATGCAATGTTGGCCAATGCCCACCGGCCGGAGTTCCCGGCCGTCTCAGCGAGGCGATAACCGCGAGGTCGAAGGTTTGATCCAAAGTTTCAAGACGACACGGCGGAGGGCAGCGGGTGAAGATCAGCGCGGTGGCAGCGTTCCCGGCCGGCAGGGTCCAACTTTCGCTATTGGTGCAGCACCACGGCCTGCACGATCGGCGAGGAGGTCTCTGACTGGCCGATGTCGTTGATGCAGCTGCGGTCGATCTTGATCTCGTCGAACGGGAAGCGGTGCAGGTAGCTCAGCGACAGGGGGGCTGCCGGCTGACGGCAATTAAACGGTCCGGGCAACGATTCCTTCAGTCTTCGTCCGGTAAAGGAAATCCCACCTGAAGTCGTCGTATCATACGACATCCCGCCGGCCGTTCCTGGCCGCCGCCGTGGTCGATCGCGCCGCCATGACCCAGCCCCTCGACTCCGACGCCTCGAAGCACGCCGATCGCATCGTCTGGATTGCAGTCGGGGGCACGGCCGCTGTCGTGTTCATCGCGGCGATGCTGGGGCCCTTCCGGATCGAATGGATTTCATTCTGGAAACCTGCTCTCGTCGCCGTCTTGCTCATGTCGATGAGCTGGTTCTACGCGACCGTCAGGAAGGACGCGGCTCTCGCCAGCGCGTTGATCGGCGCAGCCCAGATCATCGCATTTGCGGCGGTGGCGGCTCCTCTGTCCTATGTCGCGGCGAGCGCGGCATTCCCGCTCTGGGACGGGACGTTCGCCGCGCTGGACCGGCGTCTCGGTTTCGACTGGATGTCCTGGCTCGATGCAATGAACGCCGTGCCGCTTCTACATCGGACACTGGCGCTAGCCTATGCGAGTTTTGCCGTGCAAGCGACGGCCATCGTCGTCGTATTGGCTGCGGCAGGGCACGCGCCACGATTGCGCGTCTTCATGCTGAGCTTCGTGCTGACGACCCTTGTGACGATCGGCGTGTCGACCCTGATGCCGGCGCAGGGCGTCTGGGGGCACCTGAATCTATCTTCGATCAATTCTCCGGCTATCGTACCGGTAACGCGGGATCTGCCTCTTCCCGTATTCTTTGGATTGCGCGACGGAACCGTCCGTCAGCTCGTCGCGGAGGGCGCCGACGGAATTATCAGCTTCCCGAGCCTGCATGCCGCACTCGGATTGCTCTTCCTGTTGGCGCTGTGGCCGGTCAGATATGTCGGAAGCATCGCTGCCGTGCTCAATGTTGCGATGATCGCGGCGACGCCGGTGGATGGAAGCCACTATTTTTGTGACGTCATCGCCGGCTTGGCGATCGCGCTCTTGAGCTGGCTCGCCGTGCAACGCGCTCTCGCCCGCCTGACGGGGGAACGAAGGCAGCTCGCCTTGGCTGGCGAAAATGCCGCAGCATTCGTCCACGTTCCGAAATAACCGCCTTGCTAAGCCGCAACCGCCTGCGCCGCCAGCAATTGCTTCAGTTTCGCCGCCGGTACCGCCGGGCTGAACAGCCAGCCCTGCATCTGGCTGCAGCCGAGCTGGCGCAGCACCTCGCGCTGGGCTTCGGTCTCGACGCCTTCGGCGGTGGTCGCCATGTGGCGGGCGGCGGCCATGTGCACCACGGCCTGCACGATCGGCGAGGAATCCTCTGACCGGCCGATGTCGTTGATGAAGCTGCGGTCGATCTTGATCTTGTCGAACGGGAAGCGGTGCAGATAGCTCAGCGACGAATAGCCGGTGCCGAAATCGTCGAGCGCGATGCGTACGCCGAGCTCGCGCAGCTGCTGCAGGATCGTCAGAGCTTCCTCGTCGTCGCGGATCAGGACGGTCTCGGTGATCTCGAGCTCGAGCCGTCCGGGCGCCAGCCCCGATTCGGCGAGGGCCGCGGCGACCTTGAGCGCCAGAGTGCGCGAGCGGAACTGCACCGGCGAGACGTTGACCGCGATGTGGATCTGGCCGGACCAGGAGGCGGCTTCGAGGCAGGCCTGCTTCAGCACCCATTCGCCGATCTCGCCGATCAGCCCGGTGTCTTCCGCCACGGGGATGAAGTCCGCAGGCGAGATCATGCCGCGCTCCGGATGGCGCCAGCGCAACAGCGCCTCGCAGCCGGTGACGACATTGGCCGCGAGATCGACCAGCGGCTGGTAATGCACCTCGAATTCGCCGCGGAGCAGCGCCTGACGCAGATCGAGCTCGAGCTGGCGGCGCGCCTTCGCCTTGGCGTCGTATTCGGGCGCGAAGACGCGATAGGTGCGGCGCCCTTCCGACTTCGCGGCGTACATGGCCAGATCGGCGCGCTTGAGCAGGTCGTCGAGATTGTCGCCGTGGTCGGGCGCGATCGCGATGCCGATGCTGGCATCGGTCGGGATGTCCTGGCCCTTGCAATCCACCGGCGCGCGCAGCGCCTTGAGGATGTCCTCCGCCAGCGCCGTCAGCTCGGCCTGATCGTTGGTGCCGGCCTTGATGATCGCGAATTCGTCGCCGCCCAGCCGCGCGACCATGTCGTTGCCGCTGACGCAGGCGCGCAGGCGGTTCGCGACCTGGCGCAGCAGCTCGTCGCCGACCTCGTGTCCGAGCGAATCGTTGACGCCCTTGAACTCGTCGACGTCGATATAGAGGATGGCGAACGGCTTTCCCTCGCCGAGCTCGGCGATGCGCCGCTCCAGATGTCCGCGCATCAGCACGCGGTTGGGCAGGTCGGTTAGCGCGTCGTAATGCGCCATATGCGCGATGCGCTCGTCGGCGCGAATGCGGTCGGTGACGTCGTCGTGGGTCGCGAGCCAGCCGCCGGCGTCGGCAGGCTGGTTCTTGATCTCGATCAGGCGGCCGTCCGCGGTCTCGACGATGGTGCTCTGGGTGCGGTCGATGTTGCGCAGGATGTCGTCGCAATAGGATTCGACGTCGCCGTGGAACGAGCCGGTGTCGTGACGATGCTGGATCACGTCGCGGAAACTGGCGCCGGGCTTCACCACATCAGTGGACAAGCCGTACATCTCGATGTAGCGGCGGTTGCAGACGATCAGCCGCTCGTCCTGATCGAACATCAGGAGCCCCTGCGTCATCGTGTTCATCGCGGTGTCGAGCCGCTGCTTCTCGAGCGAGAGCCGGTGCGTCACCTGGCGGAAGATCAGGAACAGCGTGAGCACCAGAAGGCTGATGGAAAGCACGGCGATGGTGACGAAGAATTTCGTCTGCGTGCGCCAGGTCGCGAGCGTCGCATCGAGCGATCTGGTCGCGATCACGACCAGCGGTTCGCCGGTGAGCAGGCGCGAGGCGACGATGCGGTCCTTGCCGTCGATCGGGCTCACGAGCCGCGTGGAGCCGGTGGTGCGTTGGAAAACCTCCATCTGCTCCGGGGTGCCCTTGCGGAAATTCTGCCCGATCATCGTGTCGACGCGCGGGACGCGCGCGAGCAACTGGCCGCTCTGGTGGTACATCGCGACCGAGGAATCCTCGCCGAGGCCGGTCGAGGCGAAGAACGATTCGAGCTGCTCGGGCGTGATCGCGCGCGAGACCAGCCCCAGGAATTCGCCGTGCGGGCCGGAGACGCGCCGCGCGAACACGATTGCCGGTCCGTTGCCGAGCCGGCCGGGCACGACCTCCACCTCCTCCTGCGCGGTTGGATCGTCCCTGAGACGCTTGAAATAGAGGCGGTCGGCGATCGAGATGTCGGCGACCGGCCAGCGCCGCGACGAGTTGATCAGCACGCCCCTGGAATCGAACAGATTGGCGCCGGCAATGTCGGACCAGCCGCTGGCTTTCGCGCGCAGCACCTCGTGCATAGCCAGCGTGCCCATCTCGCTGCGGAACACATCGGCGGATTCGGTGCCGCGGCTCTCCAGCTCGGCGATGATGCTCTTCTGCAGCACCGCGAAGTCCTCGAACTCGCGGTCGAAATGCCGGGCCAGCAGGCGCACGGAGTTTTCAAGGCTGTCGCGGCCGCTCTCGATCGCATTCTGCCGGAAGCGGTCGACGGTGAGCGCGGTGCCGACGGCCGTTGCGGCCATCAGCACGAACCCTCCGACGATCAGCCATGTCAGCGGCGCTCCCCGCCAGCGACGGAGCAGCGCGCGCATACGCGCGGTCCATCGGTTCGATGTGCCCATTGCAGCCCTCCCGTGGGATGCAAGATGCAGCAAAACCGACAAGACCGGGTTACCATTGAGGGTTAGGAAAACATGAATCGAAGCTGAATCAGAGAGTTAATTTCGTCGCGGGGCGCACCAGGGGTCTCGGCAGCGTCACGGTGTCATTCTCACCGTCTGATCTCCCATCTCAGCGCTTCCGCGTTTTGCTTGGCGAACATGACCGGGACATCGAATTTGCCGGTTTTGAGGTCGTAGCGACAGCGCCAGTTGGCCAGGCCCTTCACGGCGACGTTCTTCGGATGCTTGTCCATTTCGCCCGACAGCGAGATCAGGAGATAGCGGTTGTTGGGCCAGTCAACGCCGAGCCAGCGATAGGCATCCTCGGTGCCTTTCATCAGATTGGCCGAGATGTGGTAGTCGAGCTTCATGGACCTGGTGTCGGGCCGGCTGTGGAAATAGTCCCAGGCGAGGTCGCTGAGCGACTTCTTCGTCGCGTTCACGAAGGTGCCGTTCTCGAAATGATAGAGAAACAGGTCCTGCTCGCCCGAGCCGGTCTTCTGCATCCGCACCAGCCATTGCGAGTCGCTGGTGAAGCGGAAGCCGGCGCCATAGCCCTGCTCCGGCTTCAGCTCCGTCATCTGGTCGCCGCGCCGCGCCCAGACCTGCCATTTGACGTCGAATAGATCTTCACTGTCCTTCATGTACTGCTCGAGCTTGGTGGCACCGTCGGGCGAGGTGAAGGCGAGGTCGGGGTTGTCGGTGAGGACGAAGCCCGGCGGCGGGCCGGAGGCGGCCAGCGCCGAAGACGCGGCGAGCGTCAGGGCAAGCGCCAGCCCAAATGACAGATTGGGGGCGGGACGGCGAAATGGGGTCACGGGAAAATTCCTCAAAAAATGCCGCGATGCGGCCTCATCCGATTTGACGCCCGTGGGGTGGCGCCGGTTCATCGCGGACCCGCGTGGACGGCGCTATCATCCCATCGACCGTCTTGCTGCCGCAGCCAAATCGGCGCACCTTGCCGCCCTCGGTTGATTTGCCACCCAAGGTTCTTTTCCGATGATGACCGCATCCAAGGCCTTCATTGTTTTCTGCCTGCTCGCGCTGGCCGGCACGGTGCTGGTGATCGGCCCGACCGAGCTGCGCCGCCTGCTGCCGGATGGGACCAAGACCATCGTCGCCGCCAAGCCGGACGCCAAGGTCGAGGCCAAGGTTGAGGCCAAGGCTGAGACCAAGGCCGATCTCAAGCCGGAGCCGAAACCGGAAGAGCCAAAATCAGCGCAGCTCAAGCCGAAACAGCCGAAGCTTGCCGCCGTTTCGCCGTCAGCACCTGCGGCAGTCCCGGCGCCGGCGCCCGAGCCGAAGCCTGGCGCGGTGGCCGAGACGGAGAAGCAGGCCGCGGCGCTGCCCGAGCTCGCACTGGTCAAGCCGCCGGCGGCGGCCGACACCGGGCCTCGTATCGATGTCGCCCGCGTCGACGAGCGCGGCGAGTCGGCCGTGATCGCGGGCCAGGCCGCGCCGGGTGCCAGGGTCGAGCTGCTGCGCGACGGCAAGCCGCTCGATGCGGTGGTCGCCGACGCCGCGGGCCAGTTCGTGATGACTCCGCCGCAGCTTCCGGCCGGCTCCTATGAATTGACGCTCCGCGCCAAGGCGCCGGACGGCACGGTCACGCAGTCCAGCCGCACCATGCCGGTGACCATCGCCGAGGCGGCGCCGCCGCCCGCGCGCCCGGCACAGATTGCGAGACAAGAGACCAAGCAGGACACGACGCAGGCCGAGAAGCCGGATGAGAAATCGGATGTCGTCGCTGCCCTGCCGTCGGCCTCGGCGCGTCTTGCGTCGGCGCCCGACCGGCCCGCGGCGCGGCCAAGATTGGCCGGCGCGCCGAAGCCCAGGGTGTTGGCGCGGGTCCCGGCGGCGACGACGGTTGCATCGGCCTCGCCGACCGACGCCCTCCACGCCGCGCCGGAGGCAGGCGGCAGCCGGGTCATCACCCGCGGCGACAGCCTGTGGGCGCTCAGCCGGCTCGCCTATGGCGACGGCGCCCGCTACGCAGTGATCTTCAACGCCAATCGCGACAAGATCCACAACCCCAACCTGATCTATCCCGGCCAGACTTTTGTGATGCCGCAAAAAGCGGAGTGAGGCAGGCTCCGTCCGACTGCATGGCTGTCGTACTCTCTGCAGCCATCCTTCGAGACGCCCGCCTTCGGCGGGCCCTCAGGATGAGGACGAAGGGCGCGGCGGCAATTTCAACAGGCGCCAATCTGTCTCAGCCTCATCCTGAGGGACCGCGCAGCGGTCGTCCCGAAGGACGAGGCGCGCGTCCTGGCCGCCGCCAAAAGCATGACGTCCGCGGGCTCCGTTAGCCGTCGCCCGCGACGCTTTGCCTGTATCCCTGCGGAACATTTGGTTCCCTCGCGCGTCATCCCGGTGCGACGCAGTGCGCGCGTGGGCAGCTGGGAGGAGGCCAAATTGGTCAGGTCAGCGGTCATGTCGGGACGCATGGGCCTGGCGCTGACCGGCGCGACTCTCTTGATTGCGGCCGTGCTGCTGCCTGAGAGGGCTGAGGCACAGTTCCGATTGCGCGGCGGTCCGCTCGGCGTTGCACGTTTCGCCGTCGGCCACGTGATCGGCCTGTCGCGGCTACGCCATTCCCGCATGGCAGTGCGCGGTGGCCGATATCGCTCCGCTGCCTTGAGGTCGCAAGACCCCCGTCAAGATTCGCGCGGCGCCGAGCGCGGCCAGCTTGCCAACCCCTACGTCCTGCGCGCGGCGCTCACGGCGCAAGCCGCGCTTTCCGGCTGGCGCGGCGGTCGCAGCCCGCAAGGCTGGTGGCGCCATCCCGACGGCAGCTATGGCTGGGTCGGCCCGGTGTTCTGGCCGTTTGCGCATGACGACCTCACCAATGCCGTGGTGTTCGGCGATGCGACCAGCCTCTCGCTCTACGGCTATGGCGATATCTATGCCGCGATCTTCGCGCCCTATGCGGTGACCGAGCTCGCGGCTTACACCACGCCGCAAGGCCGGCGCGGACGACGCGTTCCCACTGCGGAGAGCCTCTGCGAGGCCAGCGATACCGGCGGCCTGCCGGTCGACCGCATCGCCGCGGCCATCACGCCCAACGAATTGCAGCGCACCGCGCTCGACGAGCTCGCATCCGCCTGGGCCAATGCGCGCGACACCATTCGTGCGGCCTGCCCGGCGCAGGCGCCTGGCACGGCCGCCGAGCGCCTTGGCCTGATGCGCGCACGCCTCGAAGCCATGATCAAGGCCATCGACGCGGCCGCGCCGCCGCTGGCGAAGTTCACCGGGTCGCTCGACGACGACCAGAAGGCCCGGCTCAACGCCATCGCCAATGAGCGCCGCGCCGCGTTGGCCTCGATGCAGCGCAAGGATACGAGCAAGGATGCGCAGGCTTCGAGCGCCTGCGATGCCGACAGCGATCCCCGCTATGACGAAAAGCTGCAGCGTCAATACGAGCAGCTGGTGCAGCAGCAATGGCCCGCGGGCGACATCGCCACCACGCTTCGCCTCGACGAGACCGCCCGCGCGCGCTTCGAGGTGCTTCAGGACACCACGCTGCGCACGATGCAGACGCTGAGCGCCTGCCCGGCGGAGGCCGCCGCGACACCGCAGGCCCGACTTACCGCCGCAAAGGCGCGGTTGGAGACGATGCTTGCCGCCGTGAACGGCGTTGCCGATGCGCTCGACGATTTCGAGGCTGACCTGAGCGACGAGCAGAAGGCCGGCTTCGAGGCGATCGGGCCGAAGCGCGGAGCGTGAGGCCGCCGCCGAGACGCCTCGCGTGACGGCCGCTCAAGCGCGATGAGATGATCACGATGGTCATCGCGCTTGAGATTGTTTCCTGATCATGATCGTTTTGGAAAGCCGCTGCGCACTTTCCCGATCATGCTCTAACCGATCTCCCGCCTGACCTTCGCCGCGGCGTCGCACATGGCCTTCAGCTTTCCGAACGCAGTCGCGCGCGGCATGTATTTCATGCCGCAATCGGGCGCCGCAATCAGTCGATCGGGCGACACGTGCTTGAGACCGTTGCGAATGCGGTCGGCGACGGTATCGACACTCTCGATCGCGGGGTCCGCGAGGTCGAGCACGCCGAGCATGATCTTCTTCGACGAAAGGTCCTTGAGCACGCCGAGGTCGAGCTTCGGCTGCGCCGCCTCGATCGAGATCTGGTCGGCAATGGTGTCGTCGAGTTCGGCCAGGAAGGAATAGCCGGCCGGCTTGTTCGAACCGGGCACGACGGCGGCATAGCCAAAGCAGAGATGCACCACGGTCGGCACCGTGATGCCCTGCAGCGCGCGGTTGATCGCCTTGACCGCATAGCGCTTGGCAAGCTCGGGGTTGTTGCGCACCCAGGGCTCGTCGAGCTGGATCACATCGGCGCCGGCCTTTTGCAGATCGAGCGCCTCGGCATTGACGGCCTCGGCAAGCGCCATCGCGAGCTCTTCCTCGTCCTTGTAGAACTCGTTCTTGGCCTGCTGGCTCATCGTGAAGGGACCGGGAAGGGTGATCTTCGCCGCACGCTCGGTGTTCTCTCGCAGGAACTGCATGTCGTGCAGCTCGACCGGGCCTCTGCGCCTGACGGGGCCGACGACGCGCGGCACGGGCGTCTGGGTGTTGCCGGTGCGCGCCACGATCATCGCGGGATTGTCGGCGTCGATGCCGTCGAGCGCGGTGGCGAAGCGGTTGGAATAGCTCTCGCGGCGGATCTCGCCGTCGGTCACGATATCGATGCCGGCGCGCTCCATGTCGCGGATCGCGACGATGGTTGCATCGTCCTGGGCTTCTTCCAGATGTTCCGGTGGCAACCGCCACATGTCGTGCAGGCGGGGGCGCGGCACCACCTTCGACAGCATGGCGCGATTCACCAGCCATTCCGGCTGCGGATAGCTGCCAACCACCGTGGTCGGCAGAATGTGCGCTGGCATGGGCATGGGGCTCTCCTTCTTATTGTTGTTGAGCGCGGCTGTTCAGGCCGCGCGCGTTGCCGCGACCGATCCCTCGTCCTTGACGCGATTGCGCAGGGTGCCGATGCCGGAGATCTCGATCTCCACGACATCACCGTCCTTCATCCAGAGCGGCGGCGTGCGGTAGGCGCCGACGCCGCCGGTCGTGCCGGTGACGATCACGTCGCCGGGCACGAGCTCGGTGAAGGTCGAGCAATAGGCGATCAGCGCCGGTACGTCGAAGACGAGGTCGGAGATCGGAGCCTTCTGCACCTCGACGCCGTTGAGCCGGGTGATCAACGTCTGCTTGGTGACGTCGGTCAACTCGTCGGTCGTGACCATCCACGGCCCGAAGCCGCCGGTGCCGACGAAATTCTTGCCCGGCGCGAATTGCGAGGTGTGGCGTTGCCAGTCGCGGATGCTGCCGTCATTATAGCAGGCATAGCCTGCGACGTGGCTGAGCGCAGCCTCGCGCGAGATGCGGCGGCCGGCCTTGCCGATGATGACGGCCATTTCACCCTCATAGTCGAAACGCTCGGATTCCAGCGGCCGGATCATCGGCTGGCCATGGCCGACCTGGCTGTTGGCGAAGCGGGGGAAGATCATGGGATGGGCGGGCGTCGGGTGGCCGCTCTCGGCCAGATGCGTGGCGTAGTTGACGCCGATGCAGAAGATCTTGTCGGGATCGGGTACCGTCGGCAGCAGCGTGACGTCCGCAAGCGCGTAGTCGGGCTTCTCGGCGGCGAGTTTCCTCAATGCGTCGAGCGATCCCTTCGCAAGCAACGCCTTCAGCGTGGGATATGTCTTCAGGCGCTTGCCGGCATCGATGACGCCATGGTCGGTGACGATGCCATAGCTCGCCGTGCCAGATATCGTGAAGCTTGCGACTTTCATTGGTCAAACACTCTCTTCGATGGAGGAAACATAGTCGTCGATGGGGAGCGCGATCGCGCCGCCCCGGATCGGAACGCAGGACGGCGGGAAGTCCTGGCGGAATCGGGCGCCGGCGGCGGCGGCACGGTCGAGAAAGCGCTCCAGATGCGCCATCGCGCCGGTCGGCAGATCGTGCAGCACCATCAGCGTCCAGGGCTGCCGGCTGCACTGGTCGAGCGCGCGCGCGGTCCAGCCGTCGGGATCGTCCCAGTCGCGCGGAATGGAATTCCAGAGCACGCAGCTGTGCTTCTTGCGGGTGAGATAGTCGACCACGGACGGCTTGAGCAGCCGCTTGTCCAGATTGCCGCCGCCGCCGAACGGCCGGAACCAGCGCTCCGGATGCGCGAGATGGCCAATCGCGGCCTGGGTGCGGCCGATCTCGCGCTCCGCGGCGTCGCGCCCTGATTGCTCGCCGAGCGGAATGCTGTGGGTAAAGGTGTGATTGCCGATCCAGTGCCCTTCCTGGTGCGCCCGCTCGGCGATGTCGCGCCTTCTGGGATCGGCGAGCTTCTCGCCGATGACGAAGAAGGTGGTCTTGATGCCGCGCTTCGAAAGAATGTCGAGCACGCGCGGCGTCACGTCGGGTTCGGGGCCATTGTCGAATGTCAGGGTTAAGTCGTACACGCTGGGCCTACCTCACGTCGCCGGCTGCATCGCGCTGGAAGCAATGTCGTCGTTGGCCTGGCCGGCGCGGGTGCCGGTCTGCCAGATCGCTGCCTTGCGCTCGATCCAGCGGATCACGGCGTTGAAGCCGATCGCGAGGAACAACACCAGCAGCACGCCGGCAAACACGTGCGCGCTGTCGAGTATGGTGCGGTAGCGCGAGATCAGATAGCCGATGCCGGCCGAGGAGATCAGCATCTCCGAAACGACCACGCCGACGATCACCAGCGCGCCGCCAACACGCAGGCCCGACAGCACCGTCGGAATCGCAGCTGGAATGATGACGCGGACCAGCCGCTGGCTCAGCGTCGCGCCCATGCTGCGGGCCGCGAGCAGGAGCTGCGGGTCGATGGTCTGGATGCCGGCCGCCGTCGCCAGCATCGTCGGCAGAAAGCCGTAGATCGAGGCGAACGCGATCTTGGACTCCGAGCCGATGCCGAGCCACACGGTGAAAACCGGATAGAGGATCACCAGCGGCACCGCATAGAGGCTCGACACCATCGGCATGATCAGGACGCGCGGGCGCGGCAGGCTGCCGACGACGGCGCCGAGCAGGATTCCGCCGCCGCAGGCGAAGGCCATGGACACCACGACCTCATAAAGCGTGACCGCAAGCGCGTGACCGTATTCGCCCGCGTCGGTCCATCCGGCGATCAGCGTGGACGATAGCGAGGGCAGAAACAGCTCGGCAATGAGCCCGGTGCGCGGCAGCAGCTCCCACAGCGCGATCAGGCCGATCACGATCAGATATCGCAGTGTCTTCGCACTGATCCTGGTGCTCATCGTCGTCTCACGCCGATTTCCGGATGTGCCGCCAGATGCGGTCGCGCAAGCTGCCGAAGGCATCGCCGCTGAGCATCTCATAGGTCCGCGGACGCGGCAGCTGGACCTGAAGGTGGTCGACGATTCGGCCGGGCCGCGCCGACATCACGATCACCTCGTCGGCGAGATAGACCGCTTCGGTGAGGCTGTGCGTGACGAAGACGACGGTCTTGCCGGTCGCCGCCCAGATGCGCAGCAGCTCGTCGCCCATGGTCATGCGCGTCTGCTCGTCGAGTGCCGCGAACGGCTCGTCCATGAGCAGCACCGGCGGATCCTGCACCAGCCCGCGCGCGATCGAGACGCGCTGCTTCATGCCGCCCGACAATTCGTGCGGATGTCGCCGGCCGAAACCTTCGAGCCCGACCAGCTTGAGCGCATCCTGCGCCTTGGCGCGCCGCTCGGCCTTGGGGACTCCCCGCAACGCCAGGGGAAATTCGACATTCTCCTCGGCGGTCAGCCACGGAAACAGGCTCGCCTCCTGGAACACCACGCCGACCCGGTCGGGATCAGGCTGCAGGATCGGCGCACCGCTGATGGTGATGGTGCCCGCGGTCTGCTGGCGCAGCCCCGCCATCATCATCAGAAGCGTCGACTTGCCGCAGCCGCTGGGGCCGACCAGCACCACGAAGCGGCCGGGCTTGATCTCGAGCGAGACGTCCTCCAGCGCGACGACGTCTTGCGACCGGGTCTTGAACACCTGGCCGACATTCTTCACCTCGATCGCGCCGGCGCGCGGGGCGGGTTTCAACGGGGTCACGTTCGCCAATGGCTGCATCGCGTTTCCACCCATCTGACAAGTTCGTTGAAGGTCATGGCGATCGCAGCGACCATCACGACGCCGGCGAGAAGCTGCTTCATCTGGAAATTTTCGCCCCAGGTCGCGATCTGGTGGCCGATGCCGTCGCGCGAGGCGTACATCTCGGCGAGGATCACGCCGGTGAGGTTGAAGATCATGGAGATCCTGAGCGCCTCCAGCAGCACCGGCAGCATGCTCGGCAGATAGACGCGGAACGCGGTCTGCCATGGCGTGGCTCCGTAGGAGCGCGCCACCGTCAGATGCTCGACCTTGACCGATTCCACCGCCGTCGTGGTCGACATGATCACGATGAAGATCGTGGAGAAGAAGCCGAAGCCGACCTTCTGGGCAAAGCCGACGCCGAACACCAGGATGAACATCGGCAGGAAGATCGATTTCGGGATGCTGAAGGCGAAGAACAGCAGCGGCTTGGCGACGTCGGCGAAGTAGCGATTCTCGGCGACCAGGAAGCCGATCAGCGTCCCGACAGGCACGGCCAACGCGAACGCCGTCAACACCTCGGTCGCAGTCACCATCAGGTCCTTCTGCACCGCCGCGCGCTGCAGGAGATCACCGAGCGTTGCGAACGTGTCGGACGCAGACGGCAGCAGACGCGGATTGACGATGCCGGTGCGCGACAGCAGCTCCCACAGCGCCAGGATCGCGACGATGATCGCGATCCGCGCGAGGTTGATGGCGAGCGAGCCCTGCATCGCTGCTACTTGGCCGGGACGGGTTTGAACTTGGTCGAGATCACGTCCTCGGCCGGCACGATGTCCTTGAGCCCGCCGAGCTTGGCGAGATCGAGCGAGAGCTGAACCGCCGCGCTGACATTGGCCGCGCCCATGTCGCCGCTGGTCTCGAGCTTCATGATCGTGTTGTCGTATTCGAGGCCGGCGATCTCCGGCGGCATTTCGTAGAGCTCGGCGATCAGCTTGACGGTGACATCGCGGTTCGCCCGCATGAACGCGACCGCGCCGTAGAGCGCGTTCACCGCCTTCTGCACCAGCTGAGGCTTGGCCTCGGCGAATTTGTCGAGCACAATCCAGCCTGCGGTGAGGTTCGGCGGCACCGCGGTCGCGTAGTCGAGGATGCTCTTGGCTTCGCCGGATTTCGAGATCTGGAAGCTCAGCGGCGAATAGACCACGGCGGCGTCGACATTGCCGGCCAGGAGGTTCGGCACCAGGCCGCCGCCGCCGACGGGAACGCGCGTGAAGTCGATCTTCTTGTCCTGGATGGTCCACAGCGCAAGCAGGTCAGAGCCCGAGCCGGCCGCGGTGATCGCCACCTTCTTGCCGTTGAGGTCCTTGACCTCGAGCGTCGATTTGGTCGGCACCATCAATTGCCAGCCGAAATTGCCCATCGCGGCATTGGCGACGATGCGCGACATCACGCCCTTCTTGCGCCCGGCGGAGACCAGTGACGGCGGATCGAGGATGATGTCGGCCGCGCCTGCTGCCATGCCCTCGAACGTCTCGGCACCGCTGCGATAGATGGTGAGCTCGGCCTGGATGCCTTCCTTCTCGAACAGTTTCTGCCGCACGGCCGTTTCGGCGATCGTCGTCGGCCAGTATGTCTTCGTGGGCAGGCCGACGCGGATGGTCTCGGCGGCGCTCGCGGGGCCGGCAAGAATTGCGGCGGCGACGAGCGATAGGCACGCGTCACGGCGATTGATCTTCATTGTTTCCTCCCGGTCTGTTGTTTTTGTGTCCCGGATTTTTCCGGTTCGTCAGGTCGCGCGGCTCACCTCCGCAATGCGCGAGGCGGCGAGCTCGACGAACGCCTTGGTGATGCCGAAATGCTTCGACAATGCGCGAACGGCCGCATCGGCATCGCGCTTCACCACGGCCACGACGATCGCCTCGTGCTCTGCCTCGACATCGCGCGGCTTGCCGCCGACCTCGCGTCGGATCGACAGACGCCGATATCTCTCGCTTTGCTCGTGCAGCACGTCGCGGAAGCCGAGCAGCCATGGCGAGCCGCAGGCGTTGACCAGCGCGCGGTGGAATATGCGGTGACGGATCACCCACTCCTCGTAATGCACGGTCGGATCGTCGGGGTAATGATAGGGGACGGCTTTCAGATCCGTCCAGGTCGACTTCACCGCGGCGAGCCAGGCATCATCGCCCCGCTCGATCGAGCGGCGCAGCGCCAGCCCCTCGATGTCGATCCGGGTCTGGGTCACGTCGGCGAGATCGGCGAGCGACACCGGGCTGACGCGGAAGCCGCGCTGGTCCGAGGCCTGCACGAGGCCGTCGGCGACCAGGCGCGACAGGGCTTCGCGCACGGCCGCAAGGCTGACCGAGAATTGCTTGGCGAGGCCGGCGATATGCAGCTTCTGGCCCGGCAGCAGCCGCGTCGCCAAAATATCGGCGCGCAACCGCTCATGCAGCGCCGACGTCAGGCTGCGCGGACCGTCCCCGGGGCTCCCGGACATATCGAACTGAAGCGGACCCATCGGGCGATGATTGCAGGGCGCCCTCGTCGGGTCAACAGAAAATCGAAAATCGATTTTCCGGATCGGTCGAAGGCCTGCGATCTTGAGTGCGCTGTAACCCGTTGATCTTGCAACCCCCGTCTACTGTGCATGGGGTTGTTTTCGCAGTTTTTGTTTTGGCTACCCCCGCCGCCGCACCGCCGAGGCATCCACCACATTATCCACCTGCTCGCGCCAGTTCAGGATCTCCATCGCCAGCACGGGGTGATTGAAACCCTTGAGCTGGAGATCGTCGAGGGCGCGGGCCTCGACCCAGGGCTCGACCATGCCGTAGACGCGGCGGCTCACCACGATCTGGTTGGGCTTGGCCTCGCCGCACAGGCGCGAGGCGAGGTTGGTGACGCTGCCGATCGCGGCATATTCCAGCCGCTGCTCGAAGCCGACCTGGCCGAGCGTGGCGTAGCCGAGCGCAATGCCGATGCCGAAGCCGAGGCTGTGGCCGCGGTTGCGCCAGCGCTCGGTCAGCGGGCCGATGGTGTCGCGCATCTCCACCGCCATCTTCACGGCGCGCTTGGTGTGGTCCTCGAACTGGATCGGCGCGTTGAACAGGATCATCACGCCGTCGCCGGCATATTTGTCGAGCGTGCCCTCATATTTGAAGATCAGCTCGCCGAGCGCGGCGTGATACTCGCGCAGCACGTTCATCGCCTCTTCCGGCTCGGTCGCTTCCGTGAACGCGGTGAAGCCGCGCAAATCGCAGAACACCACCGTCACCTCACGGCGCTGGCTGGTGAGCAAGCCTTCGGGGCTGTCGGAGGAGGCGATCAGCTGCGCCACCTGCGGCGCCAGGAAGCGCTCGAGCTTGCGGATGCGCTCGATCTCGCCGAGCTGGGTCTTGACCCGCTCCTCCAGCGACTTGTTCCAGTCCTTGAGCTGCTCGGTCTGCATCCGCAGCTTGTCAGCCTGGGCGCGCACGGTCGCGTTGGCGGCCTCCAGCTCGCGGCCCTTGTGGTCGACCTCGGTGAACAGGCGCGCATTGCGCATCGCCAGCACGGCCTGGTTGGCGAAGGTGCGCATCAGGCCGATGATGCTGCCGGCGAACTCGCCTTCGGCGCGGCGCAGCACCACCAGCGAGCCGAGCGTGCCCTGCTGGTCGAGCAGCGGCACCACCAGCACCGAATGGAAGCCGGCGGCGATTGCGGCCTCGCGCAGCGGCTGCTCGGCGGCCTGGTCGAGATTGGGCAGCGCGATCGGCTCGCCGCTCTCTGCGGCATCGCTCAGGATGTTCTCGCCTCCCTCGATGGTGACGTGCGCGCCCTCGGCGGACTTGTCGATGCCATCGGCCTCCACCAGGTTGAAGCGGCGCCGCTCGGCATCGAAGCCGTAGATCAGCACGGCATCGGCATGGGTAATCTCGATCGCGCGCGCGGCGATCGTTGGCAGCACGGCGTCGAGATCGAGCGAGGCGGCGAGCGCGCGGCCGACCTCCTCCAGCACCTTCAGCTCGTTGATCGACTGCGCCAGATCGCGCGTGCGCTCCTCGACCTTGGTCTCCAGGTTCGAATAAGTCTCCTGGATCTGGCCGGCCATGCGGTTGAACTGGCCGGCGAGGTCCTCCAGCTCGTCCGAGGTGTGCACGTCGATGCGATGACTGAAATCGCCTTCGCCGAGCCTGTAGGCGCCGTCGCGCAGCGCCGTGATCGGAATGATCATGCGGCGGGCGAGCAGCGTGCCGGCGAGGATCGCGACCATCAGGCCCATGCCGATCAGCAGCGCGATGCGCACCAGCTGGTCGCGGATCGGCATCAGGGCCTGCGTGCTCGGCTGCTCGAACAGCACACTCCAGCCGAGCTTCGGCACGGTGCTCGCGGCGCTCATCACCGATTGACCGTTGAAGTCGGTGCCCGACGTGTCGGGCTCCCGGCTAGGTGTGATCGCGGCCGCGACCTGCGGCAGCTTCGACAGGTCCTTGCCGACATCGGGCCCCTTCGAGGACGTCGCCAGCACGCGGCCGCGCGGATCGACCACATAGGCAAAGGCCGCCTTGCCGACTTGCGCGTCGGACAGGAAGTCGGAGAGAAAGCTGAGATCGATCTCGGCGACGGTGACGCCGGCATTGAAGCCGGAATGCGCCACCGAGATCGACATCAAGGGCGTGCCGTCGGCGAACCACGCCGGCGCATAGCTGACGCCGCGGGCAACGGTCTCGGTGAAGCGTGCGTCGCGGGAGAGATCGGCGTTGCTGCCGGTCGTGGTCGATTGCCGCGAGACGCGCAGCACCTCGCGCCCTTCGCCGTTGAGCTGGAACAGCTGGTTGACCACCGAGACCTGGTGCAGCAGCGATGCGTAGTCGGCGCGGCGCTTCTCGAGCGTGTCCTGGCTCGCCCGCGTCACCCAGCTGATCTGGCGATCGAGCTCGGAGATCGACTGCTCGATGCGCCGGGCCGCTGCCTGCGCCTTGTCCTCCAGGCCGTCGGTCAGCTGGGTCCGGGTGGCGCGGTAGGAGATCCAGGTCTCCATCGCGCCGTTGACGGCGAGGACGAACACGACGAGGCCGACGAGGGAGACGACGTATTTGGCGAATAGGCCCTCGCGCAGAAACCGTGTCTTGTCGTTCGCTCCTGCCATCCCGATCCTCTCGCGCCGCCATCGACGCCGGCGCTACGGGCCGTTGGCCCATGCGGAGCCGTTCTATCACAATTTGGGCCAAGGGATCGCCACGTGGCCGGGCACCGACGCGCGTGGTTACCCTCTGTGGACGCCGGGTCGGGTGGAAGGCGGGATGAATTGCCGCAGCCTCATCCGTTCGGACGAAGCAGGGGGCGAGGGGGCTGATGTAAGGGAATTGCCGTGGAGACCAGCCCGCCAATCCGCCAATCACCGGTTAAAGAGTTGTCGCAGCACGTCGTTCATTGGCTGACTGTCCTGCTGCGCGACCGGCGGGTCCTCCACGGCCGGGGCCGCGGGCGAGCCCTGCGGTGCCGGTGTGGAGGGCGTTGCCGGCAGGCTGCGGCTGCGCCCAGTGCTCGGCGCGGCACCCGTGCTGCTTCCCGCGCCATTGGACAGGCCCTGCTGAATCAAATTGCCGATCGCCTCCCCCAGCGGGCCGCCGAGCAGATTGTTCTGGCCCGGCTGCTGGGCTTGCGGATTGGCATTGCCGCCCGGTGTGGCGGTGCCGCCGAGACCGAGGCTACCCAGAATGTTGCCGAGCCCGGCGCCGTCGGGGCCGAACAGGCCCTTGCCCATCTCGCGCAGCCTGGCGTAGGCGGCATCGGGATTGTCCAGCATACCGGCCATGTCAGGGTAGATCCGCGGCTGCGACCAGGAGCCCTGGATCATCACGGGAATGCCAAACCCGACCGGCTCGTTGGTGCGGCCCTGGCCTTCGGTCGTCATCACCAGCTTCGGCTCGACGCGAAAGCCGATCATCTTGGTGTCGAGCGCGATGGTACCGGCGCCGGTGACCCGCACCAGCGGCCCGATCAGGTTGAGATCGGTCGTCACCGCCTGTCCCTTGTCGATGCGGAAGGAGGCCGAGAGCTGCGACAGGTCGGTGCTTTGCTCCTTGCTGTCTTGCCAGCCGGACAGCGTACCCGTCGTCAGCGAGCGGATCATCTGGGCGACATTGATGCCGCGGATAGCGCCATCCTGGAAGTTGACGAAGGCCGTGCCCTGCATGTTCGCCATCAGCGTGCGCTGGCTGGTGCCGGCGCTGCGCAAAGCGAGCTTGGCCTGCAGCTTGCCGTCGATGCGGTCGAATTCGGCAAGGCCCTGCAGCAGCGGCAGCGCACGCACGCCGACGAGATCGGAATGCATGGCAAAGCTCGGCGCGCCGGTGGTCGCGTCCAGGATCACCTCACCGGAGACCTGGCCGTCATAGGCGCCGAGATTGGCCGTGCCGGCCTTCAGCACGCCGCCGGCGAGCTTGGCATCGAGCGCCAGCGGCGCGATACGCGCATCGCCGATCACGGCCTCGTTCGCCGAGATCCGCACCTGCGCGTCGACATAATTGAGCCCGGAGACGTCGATCGGCGCATTGCTCCAGGGCTGTCCGGGCGTGCCCTCCGGCGTCTTTGCCAGCGGAATCGCCAGCCGCTGGAAGTCGAGATCGACCTTGACCAGGGGCTTGCTCGCGATGTCGACCGACGCCCAGCCGTTGAACGCGCCGTCGCCAAGCCGGCCGTTCACGCTGTTGATCATGACGATGTCGCCATTGAGGCGCATCTCGGCCTGGCCGGTAAGTTGAGACTTCAGCACATCGGGCATGTCGATGGCGAAATCCACCGGGATCGTCGGCCGATCGCCTGGCGCAGCCGGTGTCGCCGCCTTGATGTCGAACTTGGTCGGGTGATCGCCGACGCGCGCTGTGCCGGTGACATTGACCTTGCGATCGCGGCCACCGATCGCGTCGGCGTTGATGGCGCTGATGCGGCCCTCGACACGGTCGCGCAAGCGCGAGAATGCGACTTCGCCGTCGGTGACCTTGACGCGGGCGATGGACGCGCCATTGGCATCGAGCGCGAGTGGCGGCTTCGACGAGCCTCCCGCATTCGGCAGCCGCTCCCGCAGCAGCGGTTGGTAAAGCACGGGACGGGTGACGATGAGCTCGCTGATCTCAGGGCGGCCCGACCACACGCTGGAGAGCGACATGTCGGCCTGCACGCGGTCAACCGTCAGGCGGGTGATGCCGCTGCGATCCCGGGGGTCGGCAAGCGTGAGATCGTTCAGGGTGACGTTCAGCGTCGGCCACAGGCTGATCTTCGTGGTGCCGTCGATCGACAGCCGATAGCCGGTGGCACTCTCGACGCGCGAGGCGATCATCGAGGTCAGGAAGCCTGATGGGATCCCGATCACCAACAGGACCGCGATCCCGATGATGACGGCGACTAAAGCCGCGCCGGCGAATTTCACTGCTCTCATGTCGACTTTCCAACGACGGGCAGTCGGCGTCGAATCCCGCCGGCCACCCATTCTTCGCGCGCGCCGAGTTTATCCCCGGACGGGAAGGGGCTCCAAGCGCGTAAAAATAGTCAGGGGGTGCTGCAAAGTTATGTGACTTATGACACACTTCCCCGGCGCGGTTTTACGCGATCCTGATGTTGATGGTTTCAAGCGATTTTCCAAGAAGACTGACCAGACGTTCACAAGGACATTGAAATGAGCAAGCAGGCCGAATTTGCGGTCATTCTGAAGATGAACGCGATGTTCGCGGATCTCGGTGCAGACGAGCTGCAGCGGCTGTCCAATCTCTGTCACACCCAGCATCTGAGGAACGGCGAGGTGCTGTTCCAGAAGGGGGATCCCGGGGACGCGCTGTTTGGCGTGCGCCGCGGCCAGGTCCGCATCGAGACCGGCGCCTCCGACGGCAGCCGGCTGACGCTGAATTTCATGGGACCGGGCGACCTGTTCGGCGAAGTCGCGGTGCTGGACGGCCAGAATCGCACCGCGGATGCGACCGCGGGCGAGGCCAGTGAATTGTTCGTGCTGCGGCGGGAAGATTTCCTCAACTTCCTCGAACGCGAGCCGAAGGTCGCGATCAAGATCATCGCGCTGCTGTGCCAGCGCATCCGCTGGCAGAGCGAGCGCATGGAGGAATCCATGCTGCAGCCGCTGCCAGTGCGCCTCGCGCGGCGGCTTTGCGCGCTCGCCGCCGATTTCGGTTCCGAGGTGCACATCTCGCAGGAGCAGCTCGGCGTGTTCGTCGGCGCCGCCCGCGAGAGCGTCAACCGCCAGCTGCAGGCCTGGCGCAAGGAAGCCATTCTCGATCTGCAGCGCGGCCGGATATTGCTGCGGAACATGACCAAGCTGACGGCGATCGCGCGAAACGAGTGAGGTCGCTATCTCCGCACATCAATCGTGTCGGGGCGCGGTAGCTCGTCAGAAGAGCCCCAACTGGAGACTCATGCTTTGACGGCCTCCAGCGTTACTACTCCGCCGCGGGGTGCACGACGTTCTTCGGCACCGGCCCCGCTTCCGCCGGCGTCGCGCCGCGATGGCCGTCCGTCTCCGCATCCGCGCTGTGGACGATCAGCCGCTTGGCGAAGCGCCAGATCAGGGCGCCGAAATCGTCCATCACCATGAACATCGCGGGCACGAACACCAGTGACAGGATGGTCGAAAAGATCAGGCCGCCGATCACGGCGAGCGCCATCGGCGAGCGAAACTCGCCGCCGGCGCCGACCGCGAGCGCGCTCGGCATCATGCCCGCGGCCATCGCGATCGTGGTCATCACGATCGGGCGGGCGCGCTTCATGCCGGCGTCGATCATGGCCTCCTCGCGCGGCTTGCCGGCGTGGATGGATTCGATGGCGAATTCCACCAGCATGATCGCGTTCTTGGTGACGATGCCCATCAGCATCAGGATGCCGATCCACACCGGCGTGGTGAGCTGCTTGCCGGTGACGAGCAGGGCCGCGATGGCGCCGCCGATCGAGAGCGGCAGCGAGAACAGGATGGTGATCGGCTGCAGGAAGGTGCCGAACAGCAGCACAAGCACGGCGTAGACCATCATCAGGCCCGCCGTGATCGCGGTGGCGAAGCCGTCCGACAATTCGTTCAGGCTTTCGGCGTCGCCGGAGGGGGAAACCTTCACGCCCTTCGGCAGGCTCTTCATCACCGGTAGCTCGTAGATCTTCTTGGTGGCATCGCCGAGCGCAGCCGAGCCGACCAGATCGGCGGCAACCGTGGCCTGCCGCTCGCGATCGTAGCGGTTGATGCTGGTCGGCCCCTGATCGAGCTTGACGTCGGCGATGACGGAGAGCGGCACGCCGCCCTTCTCGCCGTGCTCGCCGAGCGGCACGCGCAACTGCTCCAGCGTCTTCAGATTGCCGCGCGCGGCATCCTCGAGCTGCACGCGGATCGGCACCAAACGATCGCCCACGTCGAATTTGGCGAGCGCGGGTCCGACGTCGCCAATAGTGGCGACGCGGATGGTTTGCGACAGGCTTTCGGTCGAGACGCCGAGCCGTGCGGCGAGATCCGCGCGCGGTTCGATGCGCAGCTCGGGACGCTCCAGCGAGGTTTCCGAGATGACGTTGGAGATGGTGGGGATCCGCTTCATCTGCGTCGCAAGCTCGCTCGCGACGTTGTTGACGATGTTGGGGTCGATGCCGGTCACCACCAGCGAGATCGCGCGCAGGCCGTTCTCGTCGAGGAACCAGAAGCGGATGTCCGGAACGTTCTCCAGCTCCTGGCTGATCGAGAATTCGAGCTCGCGCTGGGTGATGTCGCGGCTGTCCTTGGGCGTGTAGTTGATGATCAGGGCGGCGCGCCGGACTTCCTGCGTGCCCGGCGGGACGCGCCCGCCGTCGACGAAGATGCTCTTCACCTCGGGCCGCTTGCGCAGGCGCGCGACGATGTCCTCGGTGACCTTTTCGGTGTAGGCGAGCTGGGTGCCCGGCGGCAGCTCGAGGGCAAGCAGCGAGCGGGCGCTGTCCTGGGCCGGCAGGAAGCCCTGCGGCAGCAGCGTGATGCTCCAGATCGAGGCGGCGAACACCCCGAGGCCGATCAGCACCGTGATGAAATGGTGCCTCACCGACCAGGCCACGATGCGATGATAGGACCGCAAGATGCGCCCCGGCGGCGGCTCCGCGTGATTGCCGTGCTTGAGGAAATAGGCGGCCAGCACCGGCGTGACGAAGCGTGCCGCGAGCAGCGAGAAGAATACCTGCACCGAAACGGTGATGCCGAACTGCTTGAAGAACTGTCCGGCGATGCCCGACATGAAGCTGGCGGGCGCGAAGATCGCAATGATCGTGAGCGAGATCGCGATCACCGCGAGGCCGATCTCATCGGCGGCCTCGAGCGCGGCACGATAGGGCGATTTGCCCATGTTCATGTGCCGGACGATGTTCTCGATCTCGACGATGGCATCGTCGACGAGAATGCCTGTCGACAGCGTGATGGCGAGGAAGCTGACGAGGTTCAGCGAAAAGCCGAGCAGGTCCATCGCCCAGAACGCCGGAAAGATTGACAGCGGCAGCGAGATCGCGGCGATGATGGTGGCGCGCAGGTCCCGCAGGAACAGCAGCACGATGACGACGGCGAGGATGGCGCCTTCGAACAAGGTCGAGATCGCCGCGTGGTAATTGCCCTTGGTGTATTCGACCGATGTGTCGATCAGCTTGAGGTCGACGTCGGGATAGGCGGCTTTCAGCGCGTCGATGCGCTTCTGCACGGCCTCGGCCACCTTCACGTCGCTGGCGCCCTTAGAACGCTTGATGCCGAGCGCCACCACGGGTTCACCGTTGAAGCGGGCAAAGGTGCGGCGGTCGGCGATGGTGTCGGTGACGGTGCCGAGATCATCGAGCCGGACCTCGCCGCCGCCGAACAGCGGGATCATGGTGCCGGCGAGGTCACCCAGCGTCTTGGCGCCGGCGAGCGTGCGGATCGCCTGATCGTTCTTGCCGATCTCGGCGCGGCCGCCGGCAACGTCGACATTGGTGCCGCGCAGGCTCTGGCTGACATTGACCGCGGTCAGCCCCATCGCCTGCAGGCGGTCGGGATCGAGCGAGACCAGGATCTCGCGCTCGACGCCGCCGATGCGCTCGACCTGGGCGACGCCGCGCACGCCCTGCAGCGCGCGCTTGACCACGTCGTCGACGAAATAAGAGAGCTGCTCCGGCGTCTTGCCGGGCGAGATCGCGGCATAGGTGACGATCGGCAGGCCGATGACGTCGACGCGCTGGATCAGCGGCTCGGGGACGTTCTGCGGCAGGTTGGAGCGCACGCGCGTCACCGCGTCCTTGACGTCGTTGAGCGCGCGGTCGGTGTTGGTCTCGAGCGCGAACTGGATCGTCGTGACCGACAGGCCGTCGGTGATCGAGGAGGTGATGTGCCGCACGCCCTCGACGCCGGAGACCGCGTCTTCAACGGTCTTGGTCACCTGGGATTCCAGCTCGGCGGGCGCGGCGCCGAATTGCGAGACGGCGACCGAGATCACGGGAATGTCGGCCGAGGGCAGCCGCGTGATCGCGAGCTTGGTGAAGGACACCCAGCCGAGCACCAGAAGGATGATCGAGAAGACGACCGACGGCAGTGGATGACGGATCGACCAAGCCGAAATATTGAGAGCCATCAGCGTACCCGCGTGCGATCGAGTTCATCGGCGAACATGGTCTTGATCTGGTCGCCGTCATGGAGGGAAGAGCCGGCGTCGGCCACGACGATTTCGCCGACGTCGAGGCCTTCCAGGATTTCCGTCGCGTTGTCGGACGACAGTCCGACCCGGACCTTGCGTGTCTCGACCGTGTTGCCCTTGACGACCTGAATGGTGAGATGGTCGATCGCGGTCTTGGGGATCGAGACGCCGCAGCTTCGCTTGGCGTCGATCGAGGCGCGCGCGAACACGCCGACCTTCAGCGACGGATTGTTGGTGACGCTGATGCGGACGCGGCCGAGCTGCGTGGCGCGGTCGATCTCGGGCGCAACCAGCCGGACCCGGCCGATCAGATCGGGGGCGTCGTCGCGGCTGATGCGCACGGTGGCGCCGGGGCTGAGCTTGGGCATGTGCACCGCCGGGACCTGGGCATCGAGCTCGATCTCGTTGTTGACGGCGATGCGGAACATCGGGCCGGCCTGCGGGGATGCGGGCGCGCCGACGATGGTACGGACTTCGGTGACGAGGCCCGGCGCAGGTGCCTTCAGCGAAATCGGCCCTTGCGGACCGGGTCGCTGCGGCTGGCCCGGGATCTGCGGCGGCGCGGTCAGGCGCGCCAGCTCCTGATTGTCCGCGACGACGGCGCCCTCGGTGACCAGGAGGTCGGTGACCTTGGAGCCTTCCTGGTCGGCGATCACCACGGCCTCGCGGCGCGGCACGAAGAAGCCGGTCACGCGCACGAGGTCGGAAAAGCAGGCATTGGTCGATTTCGTCACGATGACGAGCGCCTCGCTTTGCGTCTCCTTCGGCTCGGGGCGCTTGCGATGCTCGAACAGATAATAGCCGACGCCGAGGGCGACGACGAACACCACGGTTCCGGCGGGCTTGAGATATTCGGAGAGATTCATCGCCGGATCATCCTGGCCTGGCTCACGGCCATCCGCGCGAGGCCCATCGAGAGCGTTTCCCTGAAACAAAGCGGCGTCCCGCAAGGCTGCGGGACGCGCTTCGGAAGCGAGACCTTACACCACATCACGACTTGTCACTTCGAAGGATTGCGTCGTGCTTATTTCGATGCGGTGGTCTTGTTTTCCATATTGACGACCTGCACGCGGCGGTTGACCTCCGCCATCGGCTGGCTCGGGTCTTTCAGCTTGCTCTTGCCGTAGCCGACGGTGACGAGGTCGGTCGCGGAGATGCTGTACTTGTCGACGAGGTAGCGCTTGATCGCATCCGCGCGGCGTTCCGACAGGTCCTGATTGTAGGCTTCGCCACCGGCGGCGTCGGTATGGCCGGCAACCACGAAGGTGGAGCCCTTCAGGTCCGGGCTGGTCAGAGCGCGACCGAGCGCCTGCACTGAGGGCATCGACTTGGTGCTGATATTGGCGGAGTTGTAGTCGAAGGTGATTTCGAGATCGATGTTCGGCTTGTCCTTGGCGACCGAGGCGATCTCCTCGCGCTCGGTCGACGACAACGAACGCGTCGAGCGGCCGCGGACCGACTGGATCAACTTGGTCTCCGCCGCGTTCGGCGCGGGATCGGCCTGCGGGGCGATCGAGAGGCCGCGGGTCAGGGGCTTCTTCGGCGCCGGCGCCAGCGCGCGGACGATGTCGTCCTCGGTGATGTTCTTGCTGTTGCCGTCGTCGCCGGCGAAAGCGGGCAAGGCCGACAGCGACAGGGCGGCGCCGAGAGTGATGACGGACAGGATCGCGGTAAGTCCCTTTGCAGCCGATTTCATAGCCAGTCCCTCCTGCGCAGCCAGCTCGCGCGGTTCGAAAATTTCTGCAATGAGCCCTCCTGAAAAGGCCGCCTGCGGCATCCGTCGGTTAGTCTTCCCTGGGTCGCCAAGGGTTCGAGGCGCCGCCTGCCTCAACTCAAAAAAATACTAGCGCACTCCGTAGCTTGCGAATTCCTGAACGATGTTCGGATCCATCGCCTTGGCATTGGCGATGTCGAGTGCTCCTTCCTGGGCGGAGCCGTTGCGCTGCTTGGCGAGGCCGCGGCCGTAGAGCGAGGAGGTCAGGCGCGGATTGATCTTCAGGGCTGCATCGAAATCGGCGATGGCATTCTTGACCGCCCCCGATTTCAAGTTGACGAGCCCCCGGCTGTCCAGCGCATCGACGAAGTTCGGCCGCAGCCGTAGCGCCTCGTTGCAATCCTTCAGCGCGCCCTGGAGGTCGCCGACCACGGTGCGGGTCCAGCAGCGGTTGTTCAGCGCCTCGACATCCTTCGAATTGATCCGGAGCGTGTCGTCGAAATCCTTGATGGCGAGGTTGTAGGCGCCCTTGCTGGCATAGACCTGGCCGCGCCGGTACAGCGCGTTCACGTCGTCCGGGTTGGCGGCAATCTTGGTGGTCAGGCTCTTGATCGTGGGATCGTCAGCCAGGGCGGCGGCGCTCGGTCCGCTGTCCGTGCTCGGCGCCGGAGTGGTCTCGATCGGTTTCACCGGCGGTGGCGGTGGCGGCAGGGCGGCCTCGATCTGGGGTTTCGGCGTGGGAGCCGGCGCAGGGGCCGGGGGTGCCGGCGGAGGCGCGGGTGCCGCAGCGGTGTCGGCCGGCTTCGGCGGCGGAGGCGGTGTTAGCGGCGCGGGCGGTGCCGGCGGCGGGTTGTTGGCGACGACCGGTGGCGGTGCCGGAGGCGCCGGCGGCGGCGTTGCCGGTGTCGGACGCGAACCGCCGGCTCCCGGGCTGAACGAGAAATCTTCGGCCAGCGAAGAAGATATCCACGGTACCTGCTCGCCGCGGGAAGCCCTCGTGACGCCCATCTTGGTGCGGTTCAGCGTCTCCTCGGCCATCAGGTCGGGGACACGGATTTCCTTCAGAAGTTCCTGGACGAACAGGCTGTGATCGCCGCCCGCGTCCGAGACCACCGAGGCCAGCGCCGCCGAATACATCACCAGCGTGCCGTTCGGCGCGATGACCGGGGTCAGGCCGGCCGAGAAGCTGCGGAACCGGCGTTCGAACGGATTGCGCCTGGAGGCGTCGATCAGCGCAATCTTGACGCCGGCGCCGCGGGTGTTGAGCTCGCCGAGCACGGTCTCGAGGCTGAAACCGTCGCGGCGCACGTCGGATTCCGTCCAGATCTGTGCGTCGACCGGCAGCATGTAGCTCTGGCGCGCCGACTGGATGCCGAAGCCGCTGAAGAACACCAGCGCCACCGATCCCGGCTTGATCTTGGCGTAGAGCTTGTCGAAGGCGCGGCGCATGCCGTCGCCGGTCAGATTCTCCCCGATCTCGACCGCAAAGCCGTCGCGCTTGAGCTCGTCGGCGACGTCACGCGCGTCATTGATCGGTTCCTTCAGCGGGGCATCCGCATCCGGATATTTGGCATTGCCGATGACCAGCGCGAAACGGTCACCGGCCGCTAGCGATGGCGCTGTCGGGACGAGCGAGATGAGCAAGGGCAGAAGAAGAAAGAAGCGAATTTTCATAATCAGCGCGGTCCAGCCAAAAAGGCGCCGTTCCCAGCTTGCGCCGCGGCGACCTTAACTTACGCTTGTTGCATTATCAAACCAGGGACGGGGGGCGTCAACCGCTTGGAAATTCGGTATTATCGCGACGATTGACCGCAACGCCCGGGTGCGCCGCAAGGGGAATAAATGGGGCGCCATGACTTGTCTCGACGCGATCCGGCTTGATCCGATCGACAATAGGCTAGGGCAACCACGGCGACGAAAATGTGATGGCTCTCACATTGAAGGCCGCCTCCGTCGCGCCGCGAGGCGTTTGACCTTTGCGGCGGACAATGGCTTGGTGCGCAGCACTATCCCGGAAGCTCCAACCAGAAAAGCAAAGCCAAGAAACCATGGGAAACGCCTACGAGATCTACGCCCTGCGCTATGCGACGATGTCGCCGCGCACCCCCAGCATGAACTTCCTGGCGCCCGATCCGCATGACGGTGCGGCGCAGGATCTCGACTATTTCGTCTGGCTGATCCGCGGCGGCGGCCGCGATATCCTGGTCGACACCGGCTTCAATGCTGAGGAGGCGAGCGTGCGGGCGCGCAAGCTGACGCTCAATCCGGTCGATGCGCTGGAGCGTTTCGGCGTCGCGGCGTCGAGCATCCGCGACATCATCGTGACGCATCTGCATTACGACCATGCCGGCAATCTCGATCGTTTCCCGAATGCGCGCTTCCATCTGCAGGAGCGCGAGATGGCCTATGCGACCGGCCGCTGCATGTGCAACGGGCTGCTGCGACATCCGTTCACGGTCGAGCACGTCACGCAGATGGTGCGCCATGTCTATGGCGAGCGCGTCACGTTCCATTCCGGCGACGGCGAGGTCGCACCCGGCGTCACCGTGCATCGCGTCGGCGGCCATTCCGACGGCTTGCAGATCGTCAAGGTCGAAACCGCGCGCGGGCCGGTGGTGCTGGCCTCCGATGCCGCGCATTACTACGCCAATCTGCAGCGCAGGAGCCCGTTCCCGATCGTCTACAATATCGGCGACATGGCGCAAGGATGGGAGACGATCGAGCGCCTCGCCGGCCATCCCGATCGCTTCATCCCCGGCCACGATCCGATCGTGACCGAGATCTACCCGCGGGCGAGCGACAAGGTCGATGCCTGGGCGCTGCATCTGCCGCCGTCGCGGTCGTTTGCGAAATAGAAGTTGTCATTCCGGGGCGGCGAAGCCGAACCCGGAATCCATTTATCGACGTAGCCGGTGGCACGATGGATTCTCAGGTGCGCAATTGCGCACCATAGTTCGCCGCTTTGTGGCGCCCCGGAATGACGGCATCGGCTAATACGCCTGCTTCGCGTCGGCCTCTTCGCTGGTCTGGATCAGATCGAGGCTCTGCTCGATCTTGCCGAGCAGGGTGGACAGCTGCTTGCGCTCCTGCGCCGAGAGACAGGCGAGGATCTCGTCTTCACGCCGCAGCAGTTGCGGGAAAAGTTCTTCGTAAAGGGAGCGGCCCTTCGTCGTCAGCTGCAGGCGGAATTCGCGGCGGTCGGCTTCGTTCTCGACCCGCTCGATCAAGCCATCGTGCAACAGCGTGGTGACCGCACGGCTGACGGTGGATTTGTGCGTGCGGGTGCACTGCGCGATGTACTGCGCGCTGCAGGCATCGTTGCGGAACCCGAGCGTGGCGATCACGCGCCAAGCCGGAATGTCGAGACCGTGCCGTTCCTGATATTCGACCGAGAGTGCGGAACTGCCCTCGGCGGCAAGCCGGTTGAGGCGGAACGGCACGAATTTGAACAGGTCGAGCCGCGCCTTTGGCCGCGCCGAAGCCTCGCCGGTCCCGCGCGCCTTCAGTGCGATGTCGCTGGATGTCCTCGCCAAGGAGCGTGCTCCGAATTCCAGTTGACGGCCGGCCGGCTCCGGTCCAAAATAGTTGCACGTGAGACTATCTAGCAGATCAGACCTGTCCTGACCAGAGCCGAGGTTCGTGTATGGCGCAGGCCACGACGCATCAGGCCAAAGCCCAGTTCGGCTATCGCCGCCATCCCGATCAGGACCGCGCCGCTCAACGCCCGGCCGAGCATCCGGTCGTGGTCGTCGGCGCCGGCCCGGTCGGGCTGTCGCTCGCGATCGATCTCGCCCAGCGCGGCCAGCGCGTCGTCCTCCTGGATGACGCCGATCGCATCGGCGAGGGCTCCCGCGCGATCTGCTTCTCGAAGCGGTCGCTGGAATATTGGGACCGGCTCGGCGTCGGCGACCGCATGGTCGAGAAGGGCGTGGTGTGGAGCGTCGGCCGCATCTTCCACGGAGAGTCCCAGCTTTACCAGTTCAACCTGCTGCCCGAAGACGGCCACAAGCGGCCGGCCTTCATCAATCTCCAGCAATATTACGCCGAGGCCTATCTGGTCGATCGCATCCAGGATCTGCCTAAGGTTGACCTGCGCTGGCGCAACAAGGTGACGGCGCTGGAGCAGCGCAACGATTCCGTGGCGCTGACGATCGAGACGCCGGACGGCCCGTACCGCCTGCATGCGCAGTACGTCATCGCCTGCGACGGCGCGCGCTCCTCGCTGCGGCAGATGGTCGGGGCGGAGTTTGCGGGGCAGGTGTTCGAGGACCAGTTCCTGATCGCCGACGTCAAAATGACCGCGGAATTCCCGACCGAGCGCTGGTTCTGGTTCGATCCGCCGTTCCATGCCGGACGCTCGGCGCTGCTGCACCGGCAGCCGGACGACGTCTGGCGCATCGACCTCCAGCTCAATCGCTACGCCGATCCAGTTCTGGAGAAGAAACCGGAGAACGTGCGGCCGCGGATCGCGCGCATGCTGGGTCACGACAAGTTCGAGTTCGAGTGGATCTCGCTCTACAAATTCCAGTGCCGGCGGATGGATCGCTTCGTCCATGGCCGCGTGCTCTTTGCGGGGGATTCGGCGCATCAGGTCTCGCCATTCGGTGCCCGCGGCGCCAATTCCGGACTCGAGGACGCCGAAAACCTGTCCTGGAAGCTCGACCGCGTGCTGCGCGGCGTCTCGCCCGCGAGCCTGCTCGAGAGCTATCATCTCGAGCGCAGCCTGGCGGCCGACGAGAACATCCGCGAATCCACCCGCTCGACCGATTTCATGGCGCCGAACTCGCATCAGGAAGCGCGGCTGCGCAAGGCGGTGCTGTCGCTCGCCAAGGAGACCGATTTCGGCAAGCGCATGGTCAATGGCGGACGACTGTCGGTGCCGTGCAGCTACGACTCCCCGTTGTCGTCGCCGGATGCGGATGTATGGGGCGGCGGACCGTCTCCCGGCTGCTCCATGCTCGATGCCCCCGCTGCGATGCGGGCGGGCGAGCAGGGCTATCTGACGGATGCATTCCGCAGCAAGGGAACGGAGTTCACCCTGCTCTCGTTCAACAATGGCAGGGCGGTCGACGTGCCCGCCGGCACCAAGACCATTCGCATCGGTGGCGAGGGCGGGCTCGCCGATCCCTCCGGCCTCGTTGCAAAGCGCTATGACGGCTCGCCCGGGGCAGCCTATCTGCTCAGGCCCGACGGCTATGTCGCCGCGCGCTTCCGCCATCCGACCCGCGAGGCGATGGCGGCGGCGCTGTCGCGGGCGCAAGGTCTGAATTGAGGTCTCGCATGCCGCTGTCCACAGGCTCCAACTTTGCGCGGCCCGACGACGCCTTTCGCGCCATCGTCGAAGCGCATCGCGGCCTCACCGACGAGCAGAGCGCCGATTTCGACGCGGCGCTGGTGCTGATCCTCGCCAACCATATCGGCGATATCGACGTGCTGCGCGAGGCGATCGCGCTCGCCAGGCGCCGCATGATCGACGGTCAGCAGCAGCAACAACAGCAGCAATAACCAAACACCCAAAGGACGAGCTGATGGCGAAGAACTTCGCATCCACCGGCGATCTCTCCGAGAAGAAGATCACTTTCTCCGAGATCGGCACCGATCTCTACGCCTTCACCGCCGAGGGCGATCCGAACACGGCCGTCATCGTCGGCGACGACGGCTGCCTCGTGTTCGACGCGCAGGCAACGCCCGCGATGGCCAACAAGGTGATCGAGCGCGTTCGTGCCGTAACCGACAAGCCGATCAAATATGTCGTGCTGTCGCACTATCACGCCGTGCGCGTGCTCGGGGCCTCCGCCTACAAGGCGCAGGGCATTGTCGCCTCGCAGGAGACCTATCGGCTGATCGAGGAGCGCGGCAAGCAGGATTGGGATTCCGAATATGGCCGCTTCCCGCGCCTGTTCCAGGATGCCCAGAGCATTCCCGGCCTGACTTGGCCGACGCTGACCTTCGAAGGCGAGATGTCGATCTTTCTCGGCAAGCGCGAGGTGCGCCTGATGCAGCTCGGGGCCGGCCACACCTCCGGTGACATCGTCGCCTGGGTACCGGATGCCGAGGTGATGTTCTCCGGCGACCTCATCGAATATCACTCGGCTTGTTATTGCGGCGATGCGCATTTGCGCGAATGGCCGACGACGTTGAACGAGATCCGCAACTTCAATCCCAAGGCGATCGCGCCTGGCCGCGGCGATGCACTGAAGGGCACAGCCACGGTGCGCGAGGCCATCGCGATGACGCGCGACTTCGTCACCTCGCTCTATGGCGCGGCCGAAATCTCGGTCGCGAGGGGCCGCACGCTGAAGGAGACGATGGCGGCGACGCGCGAGGTGATGGATCCGAAATTCCACAGCTTTGCCATCTACGAGCATTGCCTGCCGTTCAACGTGTCGCGCGCCTATGACGAAGCGTCGGGAATCGACGACCCCGTGATCTGGACCGACAAGCGCGACCAGGAAATGTGGGCGAACTTGCAAGGAGGAGGATAGTCATGAACATCAATACCTCGCCTGATCAGATCATCCGCAGCTCGGCCCAGGTCACGCCGGGCTACATGTCCGGCTTCGGCAACAGCTTTGAGACCGAGGCCCTGCCGGGCGCGTTGCCGATCGGGCGCAACTCGCCGCAGCGCTGCGCCTATGGGCTCTATGCCGAGCAGCTCTCGGGCTCGCCCTTCACCGCGCCGCGCGGCACCAACGAGCGTTCCTGGCTCTATCGCATCCGACCCTCGGTCAAGCATTCCGGCCGTTTCGAGAAAGTTGATGCCGGGCTGTGGCGCTCGGCGCCGTGCCATGAGCACGATCTGCCGATCGCGCAGCTGCGCTGGGACCCGACGCCGCTGCCTAAGGAAGAGGTCACCTTCGTCCAGGGCGTGCAGACCATGACGACGGCCGGCGATGTCAATACGCAGGCCGGCATGGCCGCGCACGTCTACCTCATCACCAAGTCAATGGTAGACCAGCACTTCTACAATGCCGACGGCGAGCTGATGTTCGTGCTGCAGCAGGGCAATCTTCGCCTCGTCACCGAGTTCGGCCGCATCGATGCCGAGCCCGGCGAGATCGTTGTGATCCCGCGCGGCGTCAAGTTCCGCGTCGAGATTCCGAACGGCCCCGCGCGCGGCTATCTGTGCGAGAACTACGGCGGCGCGTTCACGCTGCCGGAGCGCGGGCCGATCGGCGCCAATTGCCTTGCCAATGCCCGCGACTTTCTCACCCCTGTTGCGCATTACGAGGACAAGGACGCACCGACCGAGCTCTACGTGAAATGGGGCGGCTCGCTGTTCAAGACGCAGCTCGCCCATTCGCCGATCGATGTCGTTGCCTGGCACGGCAATTATGCGCCGTACAAATACGATCTGCGCACCTTCTCGCCGGTCGGTGCGATCGGATTCGATCATCCCGATCCCTCGATCTTCACGGTGCTGACCTCGCCGTCGGAGACGGCGGGCACCGCGAATATCGACTTCGTCATCTTCCCGGAGCGCTGGATGGTGGCCGACAACACCTTCCGCCCGCCCTGGTATCACATGAACATCATGAGCGAGTTCATGGGCCTGATCTACGGCGTCTACGACGCAAAGCCGCAAGGCTTCGTTCCTGGCGGCATCAGCCTGCACAATTGCATGCTGCCGCACGGCCCCGATCGCGACGCCTTCGAGCATGCCAGCAATGGCGAGCTAAAGCCGGTGAAGCTGACCGGCACCATGGCCTTCATGTTCGAGACCCGCTACCCGCAGCGCGTCCCCGCGCATGCGGCGAGCTCCTCCACGCTCCAGGATGATTATGCCGATTGCTGGAAGGGCCTGGAGAAGCGTTTCGATCCGAGAAAGCCGTAACTTTTGTTGCTCGTCATCGCCGGGCTTGACCCGGCGATCCATCCCTCCTTGAAATGATGGATGCCCGGGTCAAGCCCGGGCATGACGAATTTCCGATTGGAGAATTCGCGTGCCTCACCCCAACGACCCCAGCCTCCGCTCCTTCATCGAGGTCGACCCTTCTTCCGATTTCCCGATCCAGAACTTGCCCTATGGCGTGTTCTCGACCAATGACGGCCTCGCGCCACGCCTTGGCGTGGCGATCGGTGATTACGTGCTCGATCTCTGGGAGCTTGAGCAGGACGGCGTGATCACTGCGGGCGATCCTGGCACTTTTGCTGGCGGATTGAATGCTCTCATGCATCTGGGCCCGAAGGTTTGGTCCAAGACGCGAGCGCGCATCAGCGAACTCCTGCGACACGACAATCCAGAACTTCGGGATAACGAGGCGTTGCGCGCACGTGCTCTCGTGCCAATGCAGAATGCCAGACTGCACATGCCGTTCGCGGTCTCCGGCTACACCGATTTCTATTCGTCGAAGGAGCACGCCACCAATGTCGGTGTGATGTTCCGCGGCAAGGACAACGCGCTGCAGCCGAACTGGCTGCATATGCCGATCGCCTATAACGGCCGCGCCTCCACCGTCGTGGTCTCCGGCACCCGGGTGAAGCGCCCGCGCGGACAACTTAAGCCTGCGAATGTCGAGGTGCCGAGCTTCGGGCCTTGTAAGCGGCTCGACTTCGAGCTGGAGATGGGCGTCGTCATCGGCCAACCCTCGCCGATGGGCGGCATGCTGAGCGAGAGCCAAGCCGAGGAGATGATCTTTGGCTTCGTGCTGCTCAACGACTGGAGCGCGCGCGATATCCAGCAATGGGAATACGTGCCGCTCGGGCCGTTCCTCGCCAAGGCATTCGCAACCTCGATCAGCCCATGGGTGGTGACGCGCGAGGCGCTGGAGCCGTTCCGCCTGAAGGGCGCGGAGCAGGAGCCGGTGCCGCTGGATTATCTCAAGCAGGCCAGGCCGCAGAACTATGACGTCGAGCTCGACGTCTCCTTGCGAGCGGCCGGCGCCAACGCGCCCGCCAGCATCAGCCGCACCAATTTCAAATACATGTACTGGTCCTCGGTGCAGCAGCTGATGCACCACGCCTCCTCGGGTTGCGCCATGAATGTCGGCGATCTCCTCGGCAGCGGCACGATCTCCGGGCCGGAGAAGAACCAGCGCGGCAGCTTGCTCGAGATCAGCTGGAACGGCACCGAGCCGGTCGAGCTGCCCGGTGGTGCCAGGCGTTCGTTCCTGGAAGACGGCGACAGCCTCGTTATGCGCGGCTGGTGTCAGGGCAAGGGCTATCGCGTGGGATTTGGCGAGGTCGAGGGGACGATTTTGCCGGCGGAGTGAAGTTGCTGTCATTCCGGAGCGCGCGTAGCGCGAATCCGGAATCTCGAGGTTCCGGGTTCGATGCTGCGCATCGCCCCGGAATGACGATCCGAGCCTATCGTTTCTCCGGCGGCACGTCGCGCACGCGCGCGCAATGCGCCGCGACGTCCTCGACGCTGTATTTCAAATGCACCCGTTTGTCCGACGCCGCCTGTTTGCTGGTGCAAACGCCCGGCCGCCATTCCTGCGCTGGCCTGATCGGGCGCGGGGCAAAGCCGCCACCGCAGTTCGGGCAGACGTTGGAGAGCTTGGTCTCGACGCAGTCCGCGCAGAACGTGCATTCATAGGAGCAGATCCGCGCGTTCGTTGCATTCGGCGGCAGATCGCAATCGCAATATTCGCAGTTCGGTCGAAGCTGCAGGGCCATGGTCGAATCCCCGGATCGGTTCCGATCATCGCAGATCGCCGGGGCTGTGCGAATGGCGTAGTTCCCTCGATTTCAGCCGGGCTTGATCTCCTTGAGCGGCAGCCGCGAGCTCTCCTTCAACCTGTCCAGCACGATCGACGAGCGCACATGCGCCACGCTCTGGTGCGGCATCAACACGTCGTTGACGAGATTGGAGAGGCCCTTAAGATCGCGCAGCACGGCCTTGAGCACGTAATCGGCATCGCCCGTCAGTGAATAGGCCTCCTGAATTTCGTCGATGCGATTGACCAGCGCGCGGAACCGCTTGGAATTGTCCGGCGAGTGGGTGGCGAGCCCGACCTGGATGAAGGCGATCACGCCGAAGCCGAGCACCTCGCTGGAGAGATCGGCATGATAGCCTGATATTACCTTCTCTTCCTCCAGCCGCATCCGCCGGCGCGAGCATTGCGAGGCCGACAGGCCGGCGAGGTCGGCGAGCTCCTGGTTGGTGAGGCGGCCGTCGTCCTGGAGCGCACCCAGAATCTTGAGGTCGAAAGCGTCCACCGAGATCATGCGTCCTCCGGCAATTCCATGCACAGATCGTGCATATCTTAGCCAAAATACGTCCCGTTTGCACGCTCCTCGCGTGCCCCATGAAGGATATTTCCTTTCAGCAGGGAATTTGGGAGAGCCGCCAATGGGACCGTTTCCGCACGATGCACCGCCCGCCACGGTCAGCGCCGACAATCCGATGGGCACCGACGGGTTCGAGTTCGTCGAATATGCGCACCCCAATCCGGGTGAGCTGCACGCGCTGTTCAAGCTGATGGGCTATGCGCCCGTCGCGCGCCACAAGACCAAGAAGATCACGGTCTATCGCCAAGGCGACATCAACTATCTCGTCAACGAGGAGCCTGGCACCCACGGCACCGATTTCGTCGCAGCCCACGGGCCCTGCGCGCCGTCGATGGCCTTCCGCGTCGTCGATGCCAAGGCCGCTTATGACCGCGCGATCTCTCTCGGCGCGGAGCCGGCCGGTGTGTCACCCGCACAGAAGACGCTCGACGTGCCCGCGATCAAGGGCATCGGCGGCAGCCTGCTTTATCTCGTCGATCGCTACGGTGCCAAGGGCTCGGCCTATGACGCCGAGTTTGAATGGCTGGGCGAGCCCGATCCCAAGCCCGTTGGCGCCGGCCTCTTCTATCTCGACCATCTCACCCACAACGTCCATCGCGGCCGCATGGACGTCTGGGCGGGATTCTACGAGAAGCTGTTCAACTTCCGCCAGATCCGCTTCTTCGACATCGAGGGCCGCGCCTCCGGCCTGTTCTCGCGCGCGCTGACGAGCCCGGACGGCAAGATCCGGATTCCGATCAACGAGGACGCCGGCGATTCCGGCCAGATCGAGGAATATCTGAAGACCTATCGCGGCGAAGGCATCCAGCACATCGCCTGCGGCTGCCGCGACATCTACAGCACCATCGAAGGCCTGCGTGAGGCCGGCCTGCCGTTCATGCCGTCGCCGCCCGACACCTATTTCGAGAAGGTCGATACGCGGCTGCCCAAGCATGGTGAGGATCTCGCGCGTCTCCAGAAGAACGGCATCCTGATCGACGGTGAGGGCGTGGTCGAGGGTGGCCAGACCAAGGTGCTGCTGCAGATCTTCTCGGCGAACGCGATCGGGCCGATCTTCTTCGAGTTCATCCAGCGCAAGGGCGACGATGGATTCGGCGAAGGCAATTTCAAGGCCCTGTTCGAATCGATCGAGGAAGACCAGATCCGGCGCGGCGTGCTGAAGGTGGAGACGGCGGCCTGACCGTCATTCCGGGGCGTGCGTCAGCGCGAACCCGGAATCTCGATGTGATAATCTCCAGATTCCAGGTTCGCTCGCGACGCGAGCGCCCCGGAACGACGTCAGCCTTTCCACGCCTTCGTCACCGCGGCGATCTCCGCCGGCTCCGGCTCACGTACTGCGGACGGCGTGCGCGAGAATCGTGGCGCCGGTGCGGGCTGTTTCACGCCGTGGCGCTCGATGAACACGTTGCGTGCGAGCATGTGCGGATGTTGCGTGGCCTCGGACATGGTCAGCACCGGCGCGAAGCAGATGTCGGTGCCTTCCATGATCCTGCACCAGTCCTCGCGCGTCTTGCTCTTGAACACCGCCTTGAGCTTCTCCTTCAACGCCGGCCAGGCCTTGCGGTCCATCTGCGCGTCGAAATCGGCGTCGGTCAGGCCCGCATGCTCGCGCAGCAGCGCGTAGAACTGCGGCTCGATTGAGCCGATCGAGACGAAATGGCCGCAGGCGCATTCATAGACGCCGTAGAAATGCGCGCCGCCGTCGAGGAAGTTCTGGTTGCGCCCTTCGGTCCAGCGGCCGAGCGTGGTCATGTCGAAGAAGAACGACATCAGCGAGGCCGCGCCGTCGCACATCGCGGCGTCGACCACCTGGCCCTTGCCGGATTTTTGCGCTTCCAGCAGCGCGGCGAGCACGCCGACGACGAGATAGAGCGCGCCGCCGCCGAAATCACCGACCAGGTTGAGCGGCGGCACCGGTGCTTCCTTCGTGCCGATGGCAGCGAGCGCGCCGGTGATGGAGATGTAGTTGATGTCGTGACCGGCCGCGTTCGCGAGCGGGCCTTCCTGGCCCCAGCCGGTCATGCGGCCATAGACCAGCTTGGGATTGCGTGCGAGCACGACGTCGGGCCCGAGCCCGAGCCGCTCCATTACGCCGGGACGAAACCCCTCGACCAGCGCATCGGCGCCCGCCAGCAGGTCGAGCACCTCTGCAATCGCCGCCTTGTCCTTGAGATCGAGCTCGATCACCTTGCGGCCGCGGCCGGCCACCGACTTCATGCTCTTCTTGGCACCGATGCGGTCGAGCGTGACGACGTCGGCGCCCATGTCGGCCAGCATCATGCAGGCGAACGGGCCGGGGCCGATGCCGGCGAATTCGACGACGCGGAAGCCCGAGAGCGGGCCGGAGGTGCGGACGGAAGAATTGGGGGCTGATTTGTCGAGCACGTTGTTGTTTCCTCGGGTCGCGGGCAGGTGCCGGTGATCCGGCAAGCGCCTCACGTTGCTCTTGGGGGCGAGTTAATCGGCTGATTAACTTTTCTCGCCTTCCCGCCAGCGAGGCAAGCGGTTTCATGCCGCATGGCCAAAATAAAACGGCGCGCGCCGAAGTGCGCGCCGCGGAAAATTTGCGTCGAGGCGCTGCTAGAGCGGGATGTCAGCCCGCGGCAGCCACCGCGCGCTGTGCCATCACCTTGACGAGGTTGGCGCGGTACTCCGACGTGCCGTGAATATCGGACAGCAGTCCGCTCGCCGGAATGTTGACGCCGTCGATCGCCGAAGGCGACCAGTTCGCCTTCAGTGCAGCTTCGATGGCGCCGACCCGCATCACGCCACTCTGCGACGCTCCGGTCGCTGCGACGCGGATCTCGCCGGACTTCGTCTGCGCAACGAACACCGCGGTCAGCGCGAAGCGCGAGGCCGGATGCCGCATCTTGGCGTAGCCCGCCTTGGCCGGAACCGGGAACGACACAGCGGTGATGATCTCGCCGTCTTCGAGGGCGGTGGTGAACAGGCCCTGGAAGAAATCGTCCGCCGCGATCGACCGCTTGTTGGTCTTCACGGTGGCGCCGAGCGCGAGCAGCCCGGCCGGATAGTCCGCGGCGGGGTCGTTGTTGGCGATCGAGCCGCCGATCGTGCCGCGATAGCGCACGGCTGGATCGCCGATCAGCGAGGCCAGATAGGCGAGCGCCGGAATCGCCTTCTTCGCGGCATCGCTGGTCGCGACGTCATAATGCGGCGTGGCGGCCTTGATCGTCAGCGTGTCGCCGGAGGCCTCGACGCCGATCATGTCCTTGATCTTGGCGAGGTCGATGACGTCGGAGGGGCTGGCAAGGCGCTGCTTCATGACCGGAAGCAGCGTCTGGCCGCCGGCAAGAAACTTCGACTCGCTGCCCTTGGCGAACAGGCTGGCGGCCTCGTCGACCGAGGAGGCGCGATGATAGGTGGTCTGGTACATCTTCGGTCCTCCTTTAAGCTGCGTGGATGGTGCGCCACACCCGATCGGGCGTTGCGGGCATTTCCAGATTGTTCTTGCCGATCGCATCCGTGATCGCGTTGATCACGGCCGCTGACGCCCCGATCGCACCGGCCTCACCGCAACCCTTGATGCCGAGCGGATTGCCCGGGCACAGCGTCGTGGTGTGGGACAGGTTGAACGATGGCACGTCGTCGGCGCGCGGCATGGCGTAATCCATGAACGAGGCCGTGACCGGCTGGCCGTTGGCATCGTAGACCGCATGCTCGAGCAGCGCCTGCCCGATGCCCTGCACAAGGCCGCCATGGACCTGGCCTTCGACGATCATCGGGTTGATCAGCCGGCCGAAATCGTCGGCCGCGACGAAGTTGACGAAGGAGGTCTTGCCGGTGCCGGGATCGACCTCGAGCTCGCAGATATAGGTGCCGGCCGGGAAGGTGAAGTTGGTCGGGTCGTAGAAGGCGCTCTCCTTCAGGCCCGGCTCCATGCCTTCAGGCAGATTGTGCGCGGTATAGGCCGCAAGCGCGACCATCGGCAGGGCGATCGCCTTGTCGGTGCCGGTCACCTTGAACTCGCCGTTCTCGATGACGATGTCGGCCTCGGAAGCCTCCAGCGCATGCGCGGCGATCTTCTTGGCCTTCGCTTCCATCTTCTCCATCGCCTTCAGGATGGCGGTGAGGCCGACGGCCGCCGAGCGGGAGCCATAGGTGCCCATGCCGAACTGCACCTTGTCGGTGTCGCCATGGACGATCGAGACCTGGCTGATGGGAACACCCAGGCGATCGGCAACCAGCTGGCAGAACGTGGTCTCGTGACCCTGGCCGTGGCTGTGCGATCCCGTGAGGATTTCGATGGTACCGACCGGATTGACGCGTACCTCGGCCGATTCCCATAGGCCGACGCCGGCACCGAGGCTGCCGACCGCCTTCGACGGCGCGATGCCGCAGGCCTCGATGTAGCAGGACACGCCGATGCCGCGCAGCTTGCCGTTCGCTTTCGCCTGCGCCTTGCGGGCAGGGAAGCCGGCATAGTCGATCGCCTTCATCGCCGCATCGAGCGAAGCGTTAAAGTCGCCGGTGTCGTAGGCCATGATGACCGGCGTCTGGTGCGGGAACTGGGTGATGAAGTTGGTCCTGCGCAGCTGGGCCGGATCGACCTTGAGCTGCCGAGCGGCGGTTTCCATCAACCGTTCGATCAGATAGCTCGCCTCGGGGCGGCCCGCGCCGCGATAGGCGTCGACCGGCGTGGTGTTGGTGTAGACCCCGATCACCTCGGCATGGATCGCCGGGATGTTGTACTGGCCCGACAGCAGCGTCGCGTAGAGATAGGTCGGCACCGAGGAGGAGAACAGCGACATGTAGGCGCCGAAATTGGCGTAGGTCTTTACCTTGAAGCCGGTGATCTTGTTGTTGGCGTCGAACGCCATCTCGGCATGGGTCACATGGTCGCGGCCATGCGCGTCGGTGAGGAAGGCCTCGGTGCGGTCGCCGGTCCATTTCACGGGACGGCTGACCTTCTTGGAGGCCCACAGCGCCACCATCTCCTCGGGATAGATGAAGATCTTGGAGCCGAAGCCGCCGCCGACGTCGGGCGCGATCACGCGCAGCTTGTGCTCGGGGGCAATGTTGTAGAACGCCGACAGCACGAGGCGGGCGACGTGCGGGTTCTGCGAGGTGGTGTAGAGCGTGAAATGCTCCTCCGCGGCGTCATAGTCGGCGATCGCCGCGCGCGGCTCCATCGCATTCGGGGCGAGGCGGTTGTTGGTGACGTCGAGCTTGACGACGTTGGCGGCCTTGGCGAAAGCGGCATCGGTCGCGCCCTCGTCGCCGATCACCCAGTCATAGACCTGATTGCCGGGCGCTTCGGGGTGCAGCTGCGGTGCGCCGGGCTTGATTGCCGCGCGCACGTCGGCGACCGCCGGCAGCTCTTCGTAATTGACCACGACCGCTTCCGCGGCGTCGCGCGCCATGTTCTTGCTTTCGGCGATCACGACGGCGACGGCCTGTCCGACGAAGCGCACCGTCTCCGGCGCCATCGCCGGCCATGCGCCCATCTTCATCGGGCTGCCGTCCTTGGAGGTGATGGCCCAGCCGCAAATGAGGTTGCCGACCTTGTCGTCGACGATCTGCTGGCCCGTCAGCACGGCGACCACGCCCGGCATCTTCAGCGCCGCGGAGGAGTCGATCCCCTTCACCTTGGCGTGGGCATGCGGACTTCTGATGAAATGGGCATGGGTCATGCCCATCAGCTTGATGTCGTCGACGTAGCGGCCCTTGCCGGTAATGAAACGCTTGTCTTCCTTGCGCACGACGCGCGCGCCGATGCCTTCAACACCCATGTCTGGTCCTCCCGACCGGAAATTTTATGACTGCGCTTTCCTTCGAAAGCAGCAAGCGGTGGTTTTCTTTCGAGGCGCGCCGCTTTACTCGGCCGCCTGCGAGACCTTCATGCGTCCGGCCGCGTCCAGCACGGCTTTGACGATGTTGTGGTAGCCGGTGCAGCGGCAGATGTTGCCTTCCAGCTCGGTGCGGACGGTGGCTTCGTCGAGCTGGCCGCCGTGACGCTGCACGATGTCGATTGCCGACATGATCATGCCCGGCGTGCAATAGCCGCATTGCAGGCCATGATTGTCACGGAAGGCGGCCTGCATCGGATGCAGCTCGTCGCCCTTGGCGATGCCTTCAATGGTGGTGATGTTGGCGCCATCGGCCTGACCCGCCAGCATGGTGCAGGATTTCACCGCCCTGCCGTCCATGTGCACGACGCAGGCGCCGCACTGGCTGGTGTCGCAGCCGACATGCGTTCCCGTGAGATTGAGGTGATCGCGCAGGAGATGGACCAGCAGCGTGCGGTCCTCGACGTCGACAGCAACGGCCTTGCCGTTCACCGTCAGTTTGACTGTAGACACGTGGAGTCCTCCCAGGATGATTTTGATTGGTTCTAATTAGAAACAGCGCAACGGAACTTTGCAACTGGCATTTTGGTGACCTTGCGTCATGGAAAGGTCACCGTGGCAGCCGTCACGGCCTGCGATTCGATCATAGGGCTCCAGGCTGTCGCCAACACGTGGCGCAGCCGCAAAGCGGCTTTGGAAAATTCGGTGTCGCGGCCGCTGGCCATGTTGCATGATCGGCGCCGCGTCCCGCCGCTGCTCGACCGCAAGTTCAGCCCCGTCGCACGTTGCTCTCCCCTGATGTGTTGTTCCTTGGCGTGAATAGGAGCACGGGGCTGCGGCTTTGTAATCGCGATCTTGGTAGTACGCCGCGGAACGCTAAGCCTTTGATTTTGCTGTGTGTCCCCTCGACCCGCCCAGTGCCTTGCGTCGCAGCCCGGCGCGATCGCTCGCCTCCTACTTCCTGGCGATTGATCGACGGCGAGTGCAGCCCTATCCGCACTGAACAAACACAACGGAGGGTGGAAGCGATGCAGATGAACGACAGCCAGCGCATTCCGGCGTCGAAAGCGAAGGTGTGGGCCGCGCTCAACGATCCCGAGATTCTCAGGCGCTGCATTCCCGGCTGCCAATCGCTGGAGATGGCCTCGCCGACGGAGATGACGGCAACGGTGGTGTTGAAGGTCGGCCCGGTGAAGGCGACGTTCAGCGGCAAGGTGACGTTGACCGACATCGATGCGCCCAATGGCTATCGCATCGTCGGCGAGGGTGCCGGCGGCGTGGCCGGTTTCGCCAAGGGTGGCGCGAAGGTCAGACTCGCGGAAGAGGCGCCGGACGTCACCATCCTGCATTACGAAGCCGAGGCGCAGATCGGCGGCAAGCTCGCTCAGCTCGGCTCCCGGCTGATCGATTCGACCTCGCGAAAACTTGCGGCGAATTTCTTCGAAAACTTCGCCGCGGTGGTAGCGCCATCATCGTGACTGATGCGCGATCGCGGCGCGATGCTGCCTGGATCCGATGACGCATTTCAAGCGGCAAGAATAGGGGCAAGACGCAAGCGCGGACAACGAGATGAGCGGCGAAAGCCGCCAATGATTTGCACTACTACCTTCCGCCTATACTAAGCGCGAAAAGCCGATGCTGTAATTTCGAACGATGGCTCGCAGACGAACTGCGCATCATGGGCGGAACGCGCTCGGGCGCCCAACATGGCGTGCACAACAACATCGTGGAGGGAATACATGACCTTTGGAACGAAGGGATTCTTGGCTGGCATCTCGATGATTGCGATGCTGGCCGCCGTTACTTCAGGCGTTCGCGCCAACGACTCGCTGATCAAGGCGCAATCCGATTCAAACCAGTGGGCAGTTGCCGGCCACGACTACGGCAATACGCGTTACAGCCCGCTCAAGCAGATTAATACCGAGAATGCCGGCAAGCTGACGCTCGCCTATTCGTTCTCGCTGGCCTCGCTGCGCTCGAACGAATCCTCGCCGATCGTCGTCGGCAACACGCTGTATGTCTCGAGCTCCTGGGGGCCGAAATACGTCTACGCGCTCGATGCCGCGACGGGGCAGCGCAAATGGACCTGGGAGCCCGAAATTCCCGAGGACGTGCTGCAATACGCCTGCTGTGACGTCAACAATCGCGGCGTCTCCTATGCCGATGGAAAGATCTTCGTCGGCCGTCTCGACGGCAAGCTGACGGCGCTCGACGCCGCGACCGGCAAGTCGCTGTGGACGACGAAGGTCGTCGACTACAAGCAGGGTTCGGTCATCACCTCGCCGCCGCTGGTGGTGCGCGACAAGGTGATCACCGGCTTCGGTGGCGGCGAGTACGGCGTGCGCGGCTCGCTCCAGGCCTTCGACATCAACACCGGCAAGCAGCTGTGGCAGACCTTCACGGTCCCCAGTCCGGACGAGCCCGGCGGCGACACCTGGAAGGGCGATTCCGCCCAGCACGGCGGCGGTGCGGCCTGGCTGGTCGGCTCCTACGATCCCAAGAGCGACACCGTCTATTGGGGCACCAGCAATCCCGGTCCGTGGAATACCGGCGTTCGTTCGACCGGCGACGGCAATTTCGGCAAGCTGACCAACCTCTACACCGCCTCCACGCTCGCGCTGGATCCCAACACCGGCAAGATCAAGTGGCACATCCAGACCACGCCGGCCGACGCCTGGGACTATGACGGCGTCAACGAGGCCGTGCTGGCGGATCTGAAGATCGGCGGCAGCACCGTGCCGGCGCTGATGAAGGCGGACCGCAACGGCTACTTCTTCGTCGCCAACCGTGAGACCGGCAAGGTGCTCTCGGCGGAGAAATACGTCTTCTCCAATTGGGCGAAGAAGTGGGACGTCAACACCATGCGCGCGGTCGAAGACCCGGACAAGCGTCCAGGGCCGGGCCATCCCGCCAAGGACATCTGCCCGAACTTGATCGGCGGCAAGAACTGGCAACCGATGTCCTTCAATCCGCAGACCGGGCTCGTCTACATCCCCTCGAACAATGTCTGCATGGACTGGTCGGTTTCCGACGTCGCCTACAAGCGCGGCGTGTTCTATCTGGGTGCCGAGTTCCCGACCAAGGAAGGTCCCGGCGGCTTCCTCGGCGAGCTTGTGGCCTGGGATCCGATCGCGCAGAAGAAGGTGTGGTCGATCAAGGAAGACCTGCCGTTCAACGGCGGCACGCTGACCACCGGCGGCGGCCTCGTGTTCGCCGGCAACATCCATGGCGACTTCCGCGCTATTGATGCGAAGTCCGGCAAGGTGCTGTGGAGCAAGAATCTCGGCTCCGGCATCGGCGCAGGCCCGGTGACCTACAGTGTCGACGGCAAGCAATACGTCGCCATCGTCGTCGGCCGCACGGCAGCATTGCCCGCGTTCCTGGGCGAGGTTGGGAAGAAGATGACGGCCGCAGCTCCCGAGGGCGGTTCGCTCTTCGTGTTCTCCGTCCAGTGACGACTCGCGCGCGTATCCCGAAGGAGACGGGATACGCGCGTGCTTTCTCGACATCGCGCGGCGACGGCACAGGCCGGATCTCGAGTGAGGTCCCTTGCCGCAACGCCTGGTCCAGCAATTCCCAACTTCCGGAGATGAGGATGCGTCCGATCAATCCAGGAAACGGCAACAACCTGCATCGCGCCACCGCGGGACGGCTCGCAGTTGCCGCCGCGGCCGCGCTGATCGCATCGACCGCAGCCGTCCATGCCGACGAGATCAAGCCGTTCCGTCTGTGTGCCGATCCGACCAACCTGCCGTTCTCGAGCGATAATCCGTCGCAGCCGGGCTTCTATGTCGAGATCGGCCGAGCGCTGGCGCAGGCCCTCGGCCAACCCATCACTTACGATTGGTACAAATCCTATTTCGGCAAGCGCACCGTGCGGGTCACGTTGCTGGGCAAGCAATGCGACGCCATGATCGGCCTGCCGCGCTCGGAGGATTTCATGGGGCCTGCCGTGATCTTCTCCAACACCATTGCCAAGGAGGGCTACGCCCTGGTCACGGCAAAGGGTCAGGTGATCGGTGGTGTCGACGACCTCAGGGGCAAGCGCGTCGCCGTCCAGTACGCCAGCACCCCGCAAAACCTGCTTGCGACCCGTGACGACATCCAGAAGGTGACCGTGCTGTCGCCCGAGGAGGCCATGCAGGCACTCGACCAGGGCAGGGCGGATGTTGCCTTCATCTGGGGGCCGGTCGCCGGCTGGCTGAACATGACCGATTACAAGGATCGCTATCAGATCCGACTCACCGAAGGCGAAGGCCTGTCATGGGATGCCGCGATCGGCTTCGCGAAGGGGTCGACCGAGCTCCGCGATCGTGTCGACGCGATCCTGCCGACACTTCAGCGCACAATTGCCGACCTCGCGGTGAAATACGGCTTGCCGGCCGGACAGCCGGTTCGTTTCGGCGCAGCTGAGGCTGTGCCGGCGGGAGCCACGGTCGGAACGGGCCCCGGGGCGGGCGTGGCGCAGGTCGCAAATGTGGTGGCAACCGAGACCAAGGGCGATGCAGCGGCGCCGAATGCGGAAATCGCCGGTGCGGGCAAGGAGATCTTCAACGGAACCTGCGCGCATTGCCACGGCCCCGACGCCATCCAGAGCGAACGGAAGATCGACCTGCGGCTGTTGCGTCACCGCTACGGCGACGACATGCGCGACACGTTCTGGAAGACCGTGCATGAGGGGCGCCCCGCCAAGGGCATGCCGGCCTGGAAGGAAGTCTTCACCGACGATCAGTTCGCCAGCATCTATTCGTTCCTGCTAACGGTCCAGGTCGAATCGAACGACTGAACGGGCTTGACCGGACGGGATCGGGAAGATGTGGTAGCGTTTACCCCTGCATCTTTCCGGCGCCGGAATCGGCACAGGACGGGTGCGCTGCTGCCGCACCTGCGGTGGATCCTTGGAAGGCGCCATGGCCAGCTTCCTGATCATCGACGATCATCCGCTGTTTCGCGAAGCGCTTGGCAATGCAGTGCGGCTGGCCCTGCCGGAGGCTCGCATCCTGGAGGCGATGTCGATCGAGGACGCGCTGGAGATCCTGTCGGCCGAGCAGGGGATCGACCTCGCGCTGCTCGATCTGTCGTTGCCGGATGCGACCGGCTTCTCCGGTTTCCTCCGCTTGCGCGAAACATATCCGCGCCTGCCGGTTGCCATCGTCTCGAGCGAGGAGGACCAGCACGTGGTCCGCGAGGCGCTGGCGCTCGGCGCGGCCGGTTATCTGCCGAAGTCGACGTCGAAGCGCGAGCTGGCCCAGTCGATCGAGGGCGTGCTCTCCGGCTCAGTCTCGGTGCCGCGAGACTTCGTGGCGACGCCGCAGCGGCGCAAAGCCGAGACCAGCAAGGCCCTCGAGGTCAAGCTCCGCGAGCTCACGCCGCAGCAGATTAGGGTCCTGGACCTGCTGCGTCGCGGTTACCCCAATCGGCAGATTGCGCAGGAGCTTCAGCTCGCCGAATCCACGGTCAAGGCGCACATCACCGAGATCCTGCGCAAGCTCGGGCTGTTCAGCCGCAACAAGGCGATCATCGAGATCGGCAAGATGGAACTGCCCGATCCCAGGAACCGCGCCTATGCGAAGGCCGACCGCGGGAGGCCGCAATGATCCGCGCCGCCATTGTTGATCTCGATCAACCCGGCCCGCGCGGTCTGATACATCCTGCTTCAAGCTCGAAGTCTGGCAACGATTTGGAAATGGCTGACGTGTGACGCGATTTCTGATTGTCGAAGACCATCCGTTGTTTCGCGAGGCGCTCGAAGGCGCGCTGCAGATGGTGGCGCCCGGGGCCGAGATCTTGCAGGCAATTTCGGTCGACGGCGCGCTGGAGCAGCTGTCCACGGGCGCGGAGCTCGATCTCCTCCTGCTCGATCTGTCGATGCCGGGCACGACCGGCCTCTCGGGCGTCGTTCGCATCCGCAAGGCCTTCCCGAAGGTCCCCGTCGTCATCGTGTCGGGACATCAGGATCCCAAGATCATCTCCGGCGCGCTGTCGCTCGGCGTGGCCGGCTACATCTTCAAATCCTCGTCCAAGCAGGAGCTCGCCCGGTCGATCGGTGAGGCGCTGCAGGGTCTCGTCTGCATTCCCGACGCCTATCGTGCACTCCGGCCGCAGCGGGCCCCCAGTCCCGCTCATGATCTGCTGAAGCGGCTGCATAACCTGACCCCGCAGCAATTGCGGGTGCTCGAAATGCTCAAGCGCGGTCTCCAGAACAAGCAGATCGCCTATGAATTGAAGATTTCCGAGACCACCGTGAAGGTCCACGTCTCCGACATCCTGCGCAAGCTGAATGTGCTGAGCCGCACCAAGGCGATCGTCGAAATGTCGAAGATCGATTTTGCGACGCTGGCGAGCGACGGGAGCCGGGCGAAGCACGATCGCGCACAGTCGGAGTAGAAGGCCGTCACGTCAGCAGGAACGACAACAATGCGCGCATCTCGGCAGGCTTGACCGGCTTCTTCAGCACTTCGAGGCCGGAGAGGCTCGCTTGCTTTGCGGCCTTCTCGGAGTAATCGGCGGTGATGATCATCGCCGGCACATCGAGCCTCAGGTGCTCCCGGATGTCGGCTATCGCCGACAATCCGCTCTCGCCGTGATCGAGATGAAGATCGGCGATCACCGCATCGGGTGCGCCGCCGAGCTCACTGAGGCGCTGCAGTGCGTCCGCCGCCGATGGGGTGGTCGCGACGTCGCAGCCCCACCCTTCCAGCAGGGCGGCCATCGCCTCGGAGCCGGACGGATCATTCTCGACCAGCAGGATCTTGGCGCCTTCGAGGCCGCCATATTGACGTTCACTGAGCTTGATCTCGTGCACCTCGTCGGTGACCTCAGCGAGATCGGCGGGCTCAAGCTCCAGGACGAACGTCGACCCCTTGCCGACCTGCGACGACAGCCGCACCTCGTGCCGGAGCACCGTCGCGAAGCGGCGAACGATGGAGAGACCGAGCCCGAACCCGGCCTGGTCGGTAGCGCTGGCTTCTCCGCGCTGGAATTCGCGAAAGATAGCCTCCTGCTGCGCCGGTGCAATTCCTGGTCCGGTATCGGAGACCTGGACGCAGATGCGGTCGTTTCGGCGCCTGCACCCCATCACGACGCCGCCGCTGCGGGTGTAGCGGATGGCGTTGGCGAGCAGATTTTGCAGGATGCGCCGGAGCATCATCGCGTCCGACGACACCGCGAGCGGCGAGCTGCGGATGCGTAAGGACAGACCTTGCCGTGCGGCGATCGGCGCGAATTCGTTGCGAAGCTGCTCGAACAGCGGCGCCAGCGCCAACGGACGCACGTCGGGCCTGAGCGCGCCGGCGTCGAGCTTGGCGATCTCCAGCAACGACCGCAACAGGTCCTCCAGCGTCACCAGCGAGCGGTCGACCTGGTCGATCAGAAGACCCGCCTCCTGCGCCTCCATCATCTCGGCCAGCGCCGAGAGCGTCAGGCGCGCGGCGTTCAGCGGCTGCAACAGATCGTGGGTGACCGAGATCAGGACCGACGATTTCAGCGAGCTTGCGGCCTCGGCCTGCTGCTTGGCACGATACAGACCCTCATTGGCGCGTTCGATCGAATGCAGCGCCTCGCGCAACTGGTAGGTCCGGTCCCGGACCTGGCGGTCGAGCGCGATCGCGGTCTCGAACAGCGAGAAGGCGTTGAGCTGCTGGTCCATCGAGCGCTCGACGCGGGACATCAGCGCGGCATTGATTTTCTTCAGCTTCGCAGTTTCCCGCTGCAGCTGCTCGACCGTGTCAGGGTCCCGCCAAAGCTCCGTCACGACGGACGCCTGCCGATGGCGACGCCCGTGAACGTCTGGTTCACGTGCATCGAGCCGAACTGCTCGCCATAGGTATGAAAACCGACCACGCGATTCTGGCGGTAGAGCTCGGACATGTCGCGGGCGAGCTGGTGCTGCTCGGCATCGAGCCGGCGCAGCAGGCATTCGAACCCGATATAGAGCGAGACCTCGCCGATCTGGTCGCGCGTTTCCGCGAAGGCCTCGCGCGTCGTGCCGACGAGGCTGCGCGACGTCGCTGTCGTCAGCACCATGCCTTCGTCGATGGCGCAAAAGAAGTGCAGCGACCCATCCGGTTCGACGCGCTGGATCGAGCGGGCGTAGTAGGAGCCGCCGACGCGGACCAGAACAGGATGCGAGGCGAACGAGAACGGATCGAGCTTGGCGTCCATGATCCCGACGACGCGGGAATATTCCTGAGCCGCGGGCTCGGCGTTTAGCTCCCTGACCGTTCGATTCTCGATGTCGGCCTCGGTGACCACCATCTTCTGGGGTCGCGGTTCGAAATTGTCACATTTGAAGACCCGGAACGGCAACGACGTGCTCAAGAGGACCAGGAGCGCGGCATTCGTGTGCGCCTTGCCGTCGAGGAACACCCAGGTCCGCTCGAACCGCATCCCGTCGCCGGCGGATCCACCGACAATCGGAATGTCGTCCAGCGAGGCATAGATCGCGGACATCACCGCTTCTTCCCGGCGGCACAGGCCGTCGATCAGGACCAGGCCGAACGGATTTCCGCGCTCGATCTGGGAGGACTCCCGCAGCAATTCCTGCCGGAGCTCGGCGCCGATCCTGCGGCCGTCCTCGACGCGAAAGCTGTCGAGATTGAGAATGGGGCGCACCACGGCCGAGAAGTCGGCGCGGCTGAAGGCCAGGGCGACGACGCTGTTCTCGTCCCAGCCGTCAGGCGCCAGCTCGCCGGCGGTGGTGCAGCCGCAGACCGGGATCCCGTCGAAGTGTCGGCTGATCTCGGCGATGAATTGGTGCGGATCGTAGCTCGGGGAGACAAAGAGCAGAATCAGCGCGAGCTCGTCGGATGGGAGCTGGGCGGCAAGGTCGGCAACGGCCTGCTCGACGCCCGCGGCCTTCGACTTCGCGACGGCAACGCCAGACGCACCGCCAAACCGAAAGTCGGTTTGCCCCACTCCGTCTCTCCCTTAAGGTCCCGCTCGGTCTGACGCCAAGTGCCCGACAAGTGCCCACAGAGTATGGCCTTTTTCGTCTGGTCGCAACCTGGCGGCCGGCTCCGCGGAACGTGTGCTCCGCCCGAATGGTCCTTGCTGGACGAATTTACCGCCCCTTGACGATTCTGCCCTAATTTTAATCGCCGGTCTGGGAGGGGCTGCTCCCAGGCTGGGCTGCACATGCAAGAACAGATCTTTTGGGGGTGGGAATGTCCGGGCGTATCGCGCCGTCAAAGCGCACAATATTTCCCACGCTTAGGTTCCGCGCCAAGATCATCCTGGGATTTGCCGCGGTGCTGGCGATCTCGGCGGGCAGCATGGCCTTCTCCTATTTCGGCTTCGAGCGGGTCTCGGCCGGGGTCGGGTCCTACCGCAGCAGCGTGTCGGAGGCCGACCTCGCCCGCACCATCGACCGCGAGCTGCTCGCCTACCGTTCGGCCGTCAAATATTTCGTTGTCACCGGCAAGGAAGATGACGCCAAGGCGGCGCTTGATGCCGAGGCCAGCCTGAAGAATGCCATCGACCAGGCCGTCAAGAGCGCCAAGACCCCGGCGCGGAAAGAGAGTCTCGACAAGCTCGCCAAGGAGTTCTCGAATTTCTCCGCGACCTTCGCCAAGGTTCTCCAGGCCAAGCGCGACAGCACGCTGCTGGTGCAGAACCAGCTGCAGCGCCAAGCCAATCTCCTCAAGTACAAGCTCGACGACATCGGCAACAACGCCTCCGATTCCGAGGCGCAGGCGATCGAGTTCGGCACCAAGCAGGTCAACGCCCAGTTCCAAACCGCGAGCGCCGCAGCCACCAATTTCGTGCTGACGTCCGATCAGGCGATCGCGAGCAGCGCGCTGGCACGGCTGAAGTTCGTCGAGAACTCGCTCGGCGCGGTCTATTCCATGGACGACAAGATCGTCGCCGGCCTGAAGGACGCCAAGACCATCCTCGGCGCCTATCGCGAAGCGCTGGAGAAGCTGATCGCCAACGCCAAGCTGGTTGACGAGCTCGTCACCGAGATGAGCGGTTCGGCGGGGGCGATCCTGCAAGGCGCGACCGCCATGAAGGCGGACCTCGTCGCCGAGCAGCAGCGACTGGATTCCGAATCGGAAGCGACGATCGGCAAGACCGAGCACCTGGTTCTGATGCTGGCCATTGGTGGTACCTTGCTTGGTGCGGTTCTCGCCTTCCTGCTCGGCACCGGCATCTCGCGTCCGATGATCGCGATGTGCAAGGCGATGCGCGAGCTCGCCTCGGGCAATTTCGACGTCGTGCTGCCGGGTCTTGGCCGCAAGGACGAGATCGGCGAGATGGCCGGCGCGGTCGAGGAGTTCAAGGTTCAGGCCATCGCCAAAGCCGAGCGCGATGCCGCCGCCAGCGAGGTCCAGAACCGGGAGCAGGCCGCAAGCCGCCGCGCCGAACTGATCCGCTTTGCCGACGACTTCGAGAGCGCGGTCGGCGCCATCGTCTCCAACGTCTCGGCCTCGGCCGTGCAGCTGGAATCGGCAGCCTCTACCCTGACCCGCACCGCCGAGACCACCCAGAGCCTGTCGAGCCAGGTCGCCGGCGTCTCCGAGCAGGCCTCCTCCAACATGCAGTCGGTCGCCACCGCGACCGAAGAGCTCTCGGCCTCGGTCGAGGAGATCGGCCGCCAGGTCCGCGACTCCAGCCGGATTGCGGAAGCCGCCGTGGTGCAGGCCAAGGAAACCGACGGCCGGATCGGCAAGCTCTCGCATGCCGCCCAGCAGATCGGCGAGGTCGTGAAGCTGATCACGGCGATTGCCGAGCAGACCAATCTGCTCGCGCTCAACGCCACCATCGAGGCAGCGCGCGCCGGTGAAGCCGGCCGCGGCTTTGCCGTGGTTGCCAGCGAGGTGAAGTCGCTGGCGAGCCAGACCGCGAAGGCGACCGACGAGATTTCCTCGCACATCGCGGGCATGCAGGGCGCCACCGCGGAATCGGTCGCCGCGATCAAGGAGATCGGCGCGACCATCGGCCAGATCTCGTCGATCTCGACCTCGATCGCGAGCGCAGTCGAGCAGCAGGGCGCGGCGACGCAGGAGATCGCGCGCAGCGTCCAGACCGTCGCGCAGGGCACCCAGACCGCGGCCGCCGATATCGGCCAGGTCAACCGTGGTGCCGCCGAGACCGGCTCGGCGTCGGAAGAGGTGCTGAACTCGGCCAAGACGCTGTCATCCGAAAGCACCCGCCTTCGCGCCGAGCTCGACCGCTTCATGGGCAATATCCGCGCGGCGTAGGCTCGCTGCTCAACTCTCCGCTTGTCCAGGGCGACAGCGGAGCAAGGGGCGTGGCAAATCGATTTGTAGCGGCGCGGGAAAGCGCACCTTAACAATTCCCTGCGTCACCTAACCGCCAGTTGCGGCGCCACAAATTTACCACAGCTTATCCTTTGCCGATTACCGTGCGGTCGAGTCGGAGAGCGGGCTGCTCTTTCGGCTGCGCCTGGTTTTCCGCGAATGGAATGGGGGGGGGGAATGTCGGTCAAGTCGAAGTCGAACCAATCGAAGCTGCCAACTTTGCGGTTTCGCGCAAAAATCATCCTCGGCTTCGTGGCGGTGCTAGCCATCCTCGCCGTCAGCATGGGCTTCGCCTATTTCGGCTTCGAGCGGATCGCAGGCGCCGTGGCCTCCTATCGCACCAGCGTGTCGGAAGCCGATCTCGCCCGGACGGTCGATCGCGAGCTGATCGCCTATCAGGGCCTGGCACGAGCCTATACGCTGACGGGTTCGGCGGACGACGAGACCGCAGCCAAGGCCGCCGAGGAAAATCTCAAGAGCGCGATCGCCAAATCAATGCCCGCCACGCCCGGCGCCGCCCGCCGCGAGCAGGTCGGCAAGCTCGAGGCCGAGTTCCAGCGCTTCACGAAAGTGTTCGGGGAGATCATCACCCTGACGCGCGAGAACAACAAGATCGCGGCCGAGGAGCTCAACAGCGTCGGCAACAAGATCCGTTTCAAGTTCGACGATCTCTCCGATACAGCCGCGCTGGCGGGGCTGGCCTCGGTCCAGACCACGGCCAAGGACATCACCTCGCAATATCTGGCGGTCTCCACCTCGGTCAGCGCCTTCGTGGCCAAACCGGAGCCCAAGACCGCCGACGGCGTGATCGCGCGTATCAAGTTCCTGGAGACGTTGCTGGTCTCCATCTACGCGAATGACCAGAAGATCACGGATCGCGTCAAGGAGATCGGCGATCTCCTGAAGCAATACCGCGTCTCCTTTGCAAAGCTGACCGAGAACGTGAAGGTCATCGTCAAGGCGAACGCCGAGATGACCAAGACGGCGGCGACCATTCTCAAGCTCTCGGCCGAGCTGCGGTCCGACCTGACCGCCGACCAGCAACGTATCGAGACGAGCGCCAACGAGACCATCGTGGATACCGAGCGGCTGATGCTGATGTTGGCGCTCGGCGGCCTTGCCATCGGCGTTGTGCTCGCCCTGATGCTCGGCAACGGCATTTCGCGGCCGATGATCGCGATGTGCAAGGCGATGCGCGAGCTCGCCTCGGGCAATTTCGACGTCGTGCTGCCGGGTCTTGGCCGCAAGGACGAGATCGGCGAGATGGCGAGCGCGGTCGAGGAGTTCAAGGTTCAGGCCATCGCCAAAGCCGAGCGCGATGCCGCCGCCAGCGAGGTCCAGAATCGGGAGCAGGCCGCAAGCCGCCGCGCCGAACTGATCCGCTTTGCCGATGACTTCGAGAGCGCGGTCGGCGCCATCGTCTCCAACGTCTCGGCCTCGGCCGTGCAGCTGGAATCGGCAGCCTCTACCCTGACCCGCACCGCCGAGACCACCCAGAGCCTGTCGAGCCAGGTCGCCGGCGTCTCCGAGCAGGCCTCCTCCAACATGCAGTCGGTCGCCACCGCGACCGAAGAGCTCTCGGCCTCGGTCGAGGAGATCGGCCGCCAGGTCCGCGACTCCAGCCGGATTGCGGAAGCCGCCGTGGTGCAGGCCAAGGAAACCGACGGCCGGATCGGCAAGCTCTCGCATGCCGCCCAGCAGATCGGCGAGGTCGTGAAGCTGATCACGGCGATTGCCGAGCAGACCAATCTGCTCGCGCTCAACGCCACCATCGAGGCAGCGCGCGCCGGTGAAGCCGGCCGCGGCTTTGCCGTGGTTGCCAGCGAGGTGAAGTCGCTGGCGAGCCAGACCGCGAAGGCGACCGACGAGATTTCCTCGCACATCGCGGGCATGCAGGGCGCCACCGCCGAATCGGTTGCCGCGATCAAGGAGATCGGCGCGACCATCGGCCAGATCTCGTCGATCTCGACCTCGATCGCGAGCGCAGTCGAGCAGCAGGGCGCGGCGACGCAGGAGATCGCGCGCAGCGTCCAGACCGTCGCGCAGGGCACCCAGACCGCGGCCGCCGATATCGGCCAGGTCAACCGTGGTGCCGCCGAGACCGGCTCGGCGTCGGAAGAGGTGCTGAACTCGGCCAAGACGCTGTCATCCGAAAGCACCCGCCTTCGCGCCGAGCTCGACCGCTTCATGGGCAATATCCGCGCGGCGTAGGATCGCTGCTCAACTCTCTATCGTCCCGGTTCGTCGCTCTGCTTGTCCGGGACGGCGGAGCAAGGGGCGCGAACCTCACTCCCGCCCAAACGCCCGCTTCAGCTCTACCTTTGCCTTCTCCAGTCGCGTTCGCTGCGTCTTCGGCAGCGTCTTGCCGGCGCGGTTGATGTAGAAGGTCAGCATCGACAGCGCCGAGCGGTAGGCGCCGGTCTTGCGGCGTGAGCTGTGCTCGGCCGATCGCTTCAGAGACGTCGCGATCTTCTTCGGGCTGGTCAGCTTGAACACGCCTTGCTTGAGGTCGAGCGCGTCGCTCTCCTTTGTCACGCGCTGCGACCAGCGCTTCGGTGCGGCACGTTTGGAGCCCTTGCGCGCAGTGCTGCGTCTTGCGCTCGTTTTCCTTCGCGCTGGTTTGCGAGATTGTGTCGTCTTTCTGACATGAGCCATGCGTCAACTCCTTGCGGCACCAACGGAAACGGGCGGGCCGGGGAGCTGTTCCAGCGGGAACCCGGCCTCGCCGCGGGCGTTGTCGCAGGTGGCAGGCGGAATGCCGCACCCCGATGATCGGATCGTCCCCGTTCACATCATGTGAGCCAGGGCCGCTTCCATTGATCGAACGCAACAGCCCGATGGAATTGCAGCAAAGCCCAGCGCTGAACTACGCTCCTGCGGTCGCGGCGGAGGCGACCGACCGCATCGTCGAGACCAGCATTCCCTCGCGGCTCGACGCGCTGCCCTGGAGCGGTTTTCACACCCGTGTCGTGCTCGCGCTCGGCATCACCTGGATCCTTGACGGGCTCGAAGTGACGCTGGCCGGCGCGCTCTCCGGTGCGCTGAAGCAGAGCCCGTCGTTGCATTTCTCCAATCTCGATCTCGGCATTGCCAACTCCGCCTATCTTGCCGGGGCCGCGCTCGGCGCGCTCGGCTTCGGCTGGCTCACCGACCGCATCGGCCGCAAGAAGCTGTTCTTCATCACGCTGGCGCTCTACCTCTCGGCGACGGCCGCGACCGCGCTATCGTGGGATGTCGCGAGCTACGCATTGTTTCGCTTCCTCACCGGTGCAGGCATCGGCGGTGAATACACCGCGATCAACTCGACCATTCAGGAGCTGGTGCCCGCGCGCTATCGCGGCTGGACCGATCTCGTCATCAACGGCAGTTTCTGGATCGGCGCCGCAATGGGGGCGGTCGCGGCCATCGTGCTGCTCGATCCCGCCGTGATCGCTCCTGATCTCGGCTGGCGTCTCGCTTATCTGATCGGCGCAAGCATCGGGCTCGTCGTGCTGTTGATGCGAATGTGGATTCCGGAAAGTCCGCGCTGGCTGATGATTCATGGCCGCCCCGATCAGGCCCATGCGATCGTCGACGAGATCGAGCGATCCGTGATCGGACATGACCAGGATGCGAGCGAGGCGCGCTTCACCAGGATCCGGCTGAAGATGCGCGATCACACGCCGATCGGCGAGGTCGTGCACACGCTGTTTTCGGCGTACCGGCAGCGCGCGCTGGTCGGCCTCGTGCTGATGAGCGCGCAGGCGTTCTTCTACAATGCCATCTTCTTCACCTTCGCGCTGGTGTTGACCGACTTCTACGGCATCCGTGCCGATCACGTCGGCTGGTACCTGCTGCCCTTCGCGGCCGGCAATTTCCTCGGCCCCCTGCTGCTCGGCCGGCTGTTCGACACGCTCGGCCGCCGCACCATGATCATGTTCACCTATGGTGTCTCGGGCCTGTTGCTGGCGTTGTCGGGCTATCTGTTCTCGATCGGCGTGCTCTCGGCGCAGGGACAGACCATCGCCTGGATGGTGATCTTCTTCTTTGCCTCGCCGGCCGCCAGCGCGGCCTATCTCACCGTCAGCGAGACCTTCCCGCTGGAAGTCCGCGCGCTGGCGATCGCGGTGTTCTATGCCGTCGGCACCGGCATCGGCGGCGTGATCGGGCCGGCGCTGTTCGGCGCGCTGATCGACACGGGATCACGCAGCAGCGTGTTCGCCGGCTATCTGCTGGGGGCTGTCCTGATGATCGCGGCCGCGCTCGTAGCGTGGCGCTATGCCGTCTCGGCGGAGCGCAAATCGCTCGAACAAATCGCGCGCCCGCTCGCCTTCATGGAGTAGACTGATGAAATCGGAACTTGCAGAAATGGCGTTGGACCAGCAACCCCCCGTAGTCGACGACGACACGCCGGAAACGGTGCCGGTGCCGCATGCGCTCGTGCCGCATCTCGACGAGATCGCAATTCTGCTCGACATCGACGGGACCCTGCTCGACCTGATGCCGACGCCGCGCGAGGTGTGGGTGCCGCCGGGCCTGTCGGACACGCTGAACCGGTTGACCGAGCGCACCTCCGGCGCGCTGGCGCTGGTCAGCGGCCGCTCGCTCAACGACATCGACCTGATCTTCGCGCCTGACGTGTTTCGTGCCGTCGCCGGCCATGGTGCCGAGATGCGGCTGTCGGTGGACAACGAGGCCGATGACGTGCATGCGCCGCCGCTGGACAAGGAGCTGAAGCGGCGTCTGGCCGCTATCGCCAAGCTCTCGCCCGGCATTCTGCTCGAGGACAAGGGCTATTCGCTCGCGCTGCATTATCGCCTGGCGCCGCATGCAGAGAAGGCAATCTACGAATCCGTCTCGGTGATCCGAGCCGACCTGCCCAATGCGCCGATCGAGGTGCTGCCCGGCAAGTTCGTCTGCGAGATCAAGCATTCCGGATTCACCAAGGCGACCGGCGTGCGTGAATTGATGAAGCGCGAGCCGTTTAGGGGACGGCGTCCGATCTTCATCGGCGACGACGTCACAGACGAGACCGTGTTCGCGATCATGCCCAACATGGACGGGCTCGCCTTCTCGGTCGGACGCCGTGCCATGGGCGTGAATGGCCATTTCGACGCGCCGGCGGATGTGCGTGCATTCCTGGCACGCCTGCTCGACCCAAGGTAAAATGAAGGCAGCGCCATTTCGCAGACACAATGTCGAACGCAACGGTGCCATGGCGCCGCAAGACTTGCTGCGCGACACGATCGCACAAGCTGTCTTTGCAATGAAATCCGCAGGTTCCGCGAGCGAAACCAGTTCCAACGCGCGCGCCCGATTTTGGTTTCAATTCGTTGAAACGATGATCAGGAACCATATTGATGAACGGCAGTTAAACGGGGTGGAATGAAACAGGAGGGGACGACCTGTGAACTTAGTCGTCGTTTCGAATCGTGTCGCGCGCGGCAAACCCAACGAGCCCATGACGGGCGGTCTTGCGGCGGCGTTGCTGCCGGTTGTGGAACATTCGGGCGCGATTTGGGTCGGTTCGTCGGGCCGCGTTCGTGACGGCCATCAGAAGGAGCCGTTCGCCGAGATCGAAGCGCTGGGCACGGGTGCAATCGCGACGCTGGATCTGCCAGCAGCGCATTACGGTGGCTATTACGAGGGCTTTGCCAATTCGGCGCTGTGGCCGGCGCTGCATTCGCGCAGCGATCTGATCCGCGTCTCGCAGGGTGACTATGTCAGCTATCGCGAAGTCAACGCCTTCATGGCGCGCGCCCTGCTGCGCTTCCGCAAGACTCGAACGGCGTTCTGGGTGCAGGATTATCATTTCCTCGCGCTCGGCGCCGAGCTGCGGGACCTCGGCGTCGACGACCCCATCGGCTTCTTCCTGCATACGCCGTGGCCCGTTACTGCGGTGATGCAGGGTGTGCCGCATCATCGCGAGCTGATCACGGCGATGCTGGCCTACGATCTGCTTGGCTTCCAGACCGAGGAGGATCGCCAGAATTTTCTCGGTTATGTCGGCGGCGAGCTCGGCCTTGTCGTCGAGGACGGCGTCGTGCTGTCGCAGCACGGCCGCACCCGCTGCGAAGTCTTCCCGATCGGCATCGATGCGGAGAAGTTCGCAGCTTATGCCGCCAAGTCGGTCTCGCATCCGGACGTGTCGCGGCTGCGTCGCAGCCTCAATGGCGAGCGCCTTGCGATCGGCGTCGATCGGCTCGACTATTCCAAGGGCCTCGTCAACCGCATCAGTGCGTTCGACCGGCTCTGGACCGAGCAGCCGCAATTTGCGCGCAGCATCTCGCTGCTTCAGATCGCCAATCCCTCCCGCGGCGGCATCGAGGCCTATGGCAATCTGCAGAACGAGGTCGCGCGCCTGGTTTCCGACGTCAACGGCCGGCACGGTGAGGTCGACTGGACGCCGATCCGCTATTTGAACAAGGGCTTCAGCCAGGCCGTGCTCGCGGGGCTTTATCGCACCGCGCAGGTCGGCGTGGTGACGCCGCTGCATGACGGCATGAACCTCGTCGCGAAGGAATATGTCGCTGCGCAAAACCCAGCCGACCCCGGCGTGCTGGTGCTGTCGAAATTCGCCGGCGCCGCCAACGAGCTCGACACCGCTCTGCTGGTTAACCCGCATGACATCGACGGCATGGCGCGGACGATCGCGGTCGCCGCGGCGATGCCGCTCCCCGAGCGCAAGATGCGCTGGGAGGCGATGATGAAGAAGCTGCGCGGCCACACCATCCAGCAATGGTCGGCCGATTTCGTCGCCGAGCTCGAGAACTGCCGGACCAGGAAGGCTGCCGTCGCCCCGCTCGCCGCGCAACCGCCGCAGGCGCTGCGCTGGCTGAAATCGGCGATCTCAGGCGTGCGGTTGATTTAGGATCCTGCGTCATGGCCGGGACAAGCCCGGCATGACGGCGCACCTGCGGCCTCAATAACAATACGACACGCCATCCAGAATCGCGCACTGCCGCTTGTTCGGCGCGTTGGGATCGTCCATCGGCACCACGCCCTTGCCCTGGCCGACGAACACGCCGGGCCCGACATGTATCGAGCTCTTGTTGCCGATGATTACGCTCTGGTGCGGCGTCGAGCTCGAGCGCGTGCCGTCCGGCCAGAGGATGGCGTCGCCGGATAGCACCCCGCGCCGCCCGTCGTCGCAGCTCACATCGACGCCCTGGCGGGTGCAGATCTGGGCCGTGGCGGGCGCGGCGGAGGCGGAGACAAGGGCCGAGATCAGGCTCAGCACAGCGAAGGTCCTGCGGATGGTCATGGTGTCCCGGGGGCGTGTTTGGCGGCTTGTCGTGAATCGTCGCTCCAAACCCGTCATGGGTTCAGCCGCCGGACGGATCAGGGCGCCGGCGGCGCCGAATATTGTCTTTTAAATACAATAGTTTGCGGAAAATTCACCCGTTTCCCTCGCGATCCCTTGCAAAATCGTCGGCGCCCCTTCAAGAGAGGGCGCTCCGGAGAGATGGCCGAGTGGCTTAAGGCGCACGCTTGGAAAGCGTGTGTGCGGGAAACCGTACCGTGGGTTCGAATCCCACTCTCTCCGCCACCCACCAAAAACGATCTCGTACTTGGAGCTGCAGATAGGCCAGAAACTCGGCCGTTTTGCTGCGTTTTCGTGGACGGAGAACTCCCAACGGTCATCCTACACGCGCCTGAATGAAGCCGGAGAACCGAATTTTCTCCGAATCTTTGAACGCGCAAAATCGGTCTAGTACGGCATTTCTCAGAAAATCAACGGCTTGGCTACGCGGCGGTTCGAATCCGTCTCGCTCAACCGATGAGCGGCCCCGATTCCATACCAACCTGTTCGGAATACCAACCTGTTCGGAAATTGCGGTCCGTGGCGCCGGTTCGCCTCTTCAATGAAGGTCGTACCCGCTGAGACGCAGTGGTAGCAATACCGGACGGCGGGCCCCGAAAGCGAATGCAGTTGCGAGACCCGTTAACTCGCGCGAGCGCCTCCGGCGAGCGACGCGTCATCCACACGAGGATCAAAGCCGGATGTCCGAGACCACCATCGCTCACGAAGCCCTCTGAATAGCGCGCGCCAGATAAATCCTAGCTTGTAAGGATATTCGCACTATATCTTAGGTCTATTAGCCGACGAATACGCATCCGATCCTCTATGGCCGCTGAGATCCCCCTTATCCCACCCATTCCGCAGGGACTACTCGACGCCGCCCAGCGCGGTAAACTGATTCCGTTTGTGGGTGCCGGAGCTTCCGTTCTCGGTGGGTGCCCCAATTGGGGTCGGTTCGCAGACGGGGCTTTAGGCGATTGCATCAGGGCCGAGAAGTTCAATCATGGGCAGTACGACCAAATTCGTCATCTGTCTCCGCGGATGAAGCTGTCGATTGCCCGAGCAATCGAGGCCGAACACGAGTTGAAGATCGATTACGCCAAGCTGATCCAACCAAACGACTATTCGAAAAATGAGGCTGGGCAGCGCGTCTACCGGAGCTTAGGCAAACTCGGTCGCACCTTCGTCACTACCAATTACGACGAATGGTTAGACACGGAGATTCCGGACCGGAAGCTTTCGGTTGACCCAAGCGCTCAAGAAACGAAAGCGACCACGCCGAGGCCACGCCGCTCAATCGTCAATGTGAACGACTTTACACCGGCAAACTTGAGCCAGCCCGACTGCGTGTTTCATCTGCATGGCTCGGTGACTGATCCGAGTGGCATGGTGATGACGACGCGAGATTACATCAGCCGTTACGCGAATGACCGGCGGTCGGATGATCCCTCTCAAGAGAATCGAACGCTAACTTTTTTAGAGTTTCTTTTTCAGCAAAGGACCGTTCTCTTTGTCGGGTATGGACTGGATGACCTCGAAATCCTTGAATATGTGATTCAGAAAGCACGACAACAGGTGTCTCCAGGACAGCCGCAAGCACGTCACTTCATGCTGCAAGGCTATTTCCAGCATGAATATGAACTTATGAGGAGCCTCACGCTATACTATGCGCAATGCGATATTGAGTTGATACCTTTCCGACGTGATCAGAGAGATTGGCATCAGCTCATAGAAGTGCTTGAGGTATTCGCGACGGCCATGCCCGCGCGAACGCCGCTCGGTCTCCAAAAGCAAGTGGATATGGAGGCGTTGCTTGACTAGTCCTCTCCCGGCTAAACTCGAATCGTTTCTCGATATGATGCGCCAGGACGATGATCTGGCCCGGCACGGTTTCGATCTGCTGTCGAAGCGCGACGAGCCGGAGCAGTACTTCGATGCGCTGAAGGACAGCGGCTTCTTCGCGCCAGCCAACAATTCCGGTCCTGCTCCCTCTGCAAACCCAGAGCTTGTCTATATCCCCTTCTGGCATGGCTTGAATTATCTCCAAGTCGTCGCGAAGCGTGCGGTTGAAAGGGACGACGCGGAACTGGTCGAGAAGCTCCTTGCGGTCATTCGGGACGTGACCCGTTTCAGGGACCCGTCGACGGGAGAATATCGAGACAATTATCACACCTATTATCGGTTCGCTGAAATCGTCGGCATTCTTCCGTTAAGCGCAATTGCGGTTGATGACATTCGCCTGATGGCCGTTTGGCTGAAATCCAAGTTCGACCGCGGGTTGGTCGCGAACTCGCTGAGCAAGGGGCTGATGGCTCGTCTACTTGCAAGCGATGTGACCGAGAACATCCAAAAGGCCTGTGCTCTCTTGGAAGAGTGCATGGTTTACGAATGGGTTCCCGCAGGTAAGCGTCAAAAGCGCGAGCTCATAACAATAGTTGATGACTACTGGCTCAAAGAGATGTTGGACGCGCACGCCCGCACATTCGGCGCGAAAGCCGGGTTGCAAGCTGTCCTTATTTTCGAGAAGGGTGTTCGTGCCATCTTCTCGGACAAACGACGTGGCTACGGCAGCACCTTGTGGAGGCCTTCGATTGAGGCGAGCGCTCAAAACTCGGATTGGCGGGCGGCCGAGAATCGCTTTGTCGACGGCATGCGGGATTCTCTGGATGGATGGATCGAGGCCGCACCGGCGACCGCCAGCGGTTACGTGAAACAAGCGTTGCAAGACGGCGCCGAAATTGTACGCCGCATCGCGTTGAACGCGGTTACGGAACATTTCGAACTTCTACGGGTCGGCTTCGAGGAATTGATCGCCTCGAAGTTGTTTACGTCAGGGCACCGCCACGAGCTCTATCGGTTGCTTTCACAACACTTTGGCGAACTCTCGCCGGAGGGCAAGGCGGCGGTGATTGAGGCTATTCGTAATTTGCCGCTGCCGCCAACGGGCGAAGAGCGCGAGCGTCGCCGCAAATACACACAGCGGGATTGGCTTTCTTCGATCAAGAATTATCCAGAAGGAGCGGAAGCGTTCGCTGAGCTCGCGAGCGATCCCGAATTGGGCCCTCTTAGTGAGCATCCGGATTTTCTGAGCTATCATGAGACACGGGCTGGTCCGGGGCCGACGCCCTTCACCTCGGACTCGCTGGTTGCCTTCGCAGAGGACGGGTCACTTATTGAGCGCCTTAATGGCTTCACGGAAACGGACTCTTGGAGAGGCCCGACGCTGGGTGGTTTAGTGGCGGCGTTGGAAGGATCGGTAGCTGCCAACCCCAACGTATTCCTTCCGCTACTCGGCGATTTTCGCGATGCGAAGGTCGTATTTCGACATGCAGTAATTCAGGGCTTTAGGAACCTTTTCAATTTAGGAAAGGAGAAGTGGGGCGATTTCGAGTGGGATGCCGCTTGGCCGAAGCTGATGGCCTTCTTTACTGAGTGCATGGCTGACCCAGAGCTTTGGGCGAAGACCGAGGAGAAGGAGCAAGTCGATCGGGTCCCGACGCGCGGTTGGATGAAATCCCTCATCGCGAGCTTCTTGGAAGCGGCAACGCGGGATGACGAAACGGCATACCCTGAATGGCTATTGCCGCAAGGTCTTTCGATCATAAAGATCTTGCTTGAGCGGGCGCCCGCAAGCGAGTTGAACATGAAGGATCCCATGACTCAGGCGCTCAACACGGAGAAGGGGCACGCGATCGGGGCGCTTTACAATCACGCCCTGCGAGCCTGCCGGTTGGCAAAAAGCAAAGAAAATTCGACGGATTCGGCGTGGGCCACGGTCAAGGATATCTTCGATGCGGAAATTGCTAAATGCCGCAATGCCAATTTTGAGTTCTCGACCTTAACCGCCTCGTACATCGCGAATCTGGAATTCATGAACTACCCGTGGCTGGTCGCAAACGTCGCTAAGTTGTTCCCGATGAAGAAGTATCCAGATAGCTTCGCGGCCGCAATCGGAGGCTTGGCTTATGCGACGCCAAGCAGGCGGAACTATGAGCTCCTTTCCTCTAATGGCGTTTTCGATGAAGCTCTATCGGTCAAGCTTGAGGACCGGCATGGCCGCGATCGCGTGATCGAATGGATCTCGCTAGCTTACCTCTGGGACGATGAAGAGCTTGACTCGCCTATCATTCAAAAGATCTTTCGCGCCGGAGCGGCCGAGTTGGAAACGATGTCCCAATTCTTCTGGTCCATTCGAGGAAACAAGCTAACTGAAAAGCAGAGACAAAAAGTACTCCGGTTTTGGGGTCGCTGTTTGACCTGGGGCCAGTCGCAAGCGAACATGCCGGAAAAGCTCATGGCCCGTTTGAGCCGACTGAGCCCATACCTGAGGACGCTTGATGGAGAAGGGAGGAAGCTCCTTATCGCGGTCGTACCCTATGCCCACACCGATTATGCCACAGATCAAATGGTCCAGGAGATTGCACGCCTTGCGGACGGCAATCCGCAGGCCGCGGCCGAGATACTGGAGCGGATGCTCGACGCTAGTGCGCCGACTTACGATCTCGACGATAAGCTAAAGAAACTGATCGAAAAGCTTGCAACGCTTGGTTTGCGCGATGCGGCCTTTCGTTGCGCAGAGAAAGTTCGGAAGTCGCTCCCCGGCATGCTTGATCTCTACAAGAAGCTTGCAAGTTCGAGCTAAGGTCGCAGGTTAAACCATGGCCGTTAAGAGTAATAACCACGTCTGGGATTATCTAACCTACTATCTCGGAATCAAGCACGACCCAGGCTTTGCAGTTCTCGTTTCCGGGCCTTGGGGCGTGGGCAAGACGTATCTTCTCAAAGCGTTTTTGAAGCAAGAGTTCGGGGGGGAGGCGACTAACTACATTTATGTCAGCTTGTACGGACTTTCGAGCGTCGACGAGATTGACGATGCGCTCTTCCAGGCTGCGTTTCCTGCCTTAACAGGAACAGCCGCCAAGGTGGCTGGCCGCGTAGCCAAAGCTGGCCTGAAATTTCTTAAAGTCGACCCGGGCGACTGGAATATCAAAGAATTTCTGAACAAGTTTAAGGCGAAGGTTTATGTGTTCGATGACCTTGAGCGATGCGAAGCGCCAATCAATAAGGTCCTCGGATACATCAATCAGTTCGTCGAACATGCTGGCGCGAAGGTGATTGTTCTCGCCAACGAGGCGGAAATCGGCGCCGACGAGGACTATGTTCGTCGGCGAGAAAAGCTTATCGGAAAAACATTGCATGTGAATTCTGTATTTGATGAAGCGTTCAAGCATTTTGCTTCGAATATCGACCATCAGGGCGCACGCGCGTTCATTCTGGCCAATGCTGCCGACATAGCGACTATCTACAACCAATCCGATCTCAACAATCTGCGCATCTTGCTGCAGACCATGTGGGATTTTGAGCGCTTCTATGCGGCGCTCTCGCAAGAACACGTGGCCAGCGAAGAAGCCATGGTGACGCTGTTGCGGTTTCTATTTGTGCTGTCGTTCGAGTTCAAGGCGGCGCGCATCACTGAGCATGACATTGCTTCGGGCCGCGGAATGACAGCGAGCCTTATCGCTCAACTCGAGAAGGATAAACCGAAAAGGCCCATCGCGATTGCAGGTGAGCGGTATCCAATGGTGGATATTGATGACAATATCCTGTCGAACGAGCTGCTGGTTGATTACCTCGTGCGAGGCGTTGTTGATGCGGACGCTATTCGTATGGAGCTAAAAAAGAGTCGGTTCTTCATTAGCGTTGCAGATGAACCAGCCTGGCAGACGGTCTGGCATTGGTTCGAGCGGTCCGATGCTGAATTCGATGCTGCCCTGCAAAAGATGGAGGAGCAGTTTAAGCAGCGGGCGTTTACGCGAGGAGGCGAGATCCTTCACGTTCTCGGCCTGCGTCTCTTCCTGGCAGACCAAAGCATCTTGCAAGTTTCGCGAGCCGATGTTGTCGCGCAGGGGAAGCAATATATCGACGACATATACCAAGCGAAAAAGTTAGACATCGAGCCGTCCGACGACGCTCGTGAGCTTCGTTTTCAAGGATGGGGAGGCCTCGGCATTTGCGAGCATGATACGCCCGACTATAAGGTGCTTTTTGCGCATTTGGCATCAACGATGCAGCGTTCAGTCGAGGATAGTTATCCGGAGAAAGCTAGGGAGCTTCTGTCCGCGATGACGTCAGACGTAGATAGCTTCTACCGACAGGTCTCGCTGAGCCATGCCGACGCCAGCCATTACGTTCGTGCCCCGGTTCTTGCCAAAATGCCGGTAGACGAATTCGTAAACGCCTTACTAGCCCTCCACCCAAGCGCACAGCGCTTGGCGATGATGGCGCTCAAAAGTCGCTACGAATATGGCAGCCTCGATCAAACACTGCAGGAAGAAAGGCCGTGGATAATCGCGGTGCACGATGCTCTTGGAGAGCGTCTCCCGCAATTGAGTGCAATTTCACGGCGTCGCTTTGGGATGCTTCTCGACTGGTACATGCAGATAATCAAACCCGAACCAGATTCAGAGAACCGGGCCGCCGCAAAGCCAGTTTGCTGACCGATAAGCTTGGGTCGCAAAGCTTATCAGTCCGCCAAAATTCCATAAAGTTCGATTTGCGAATCCGCGCCCGCCGCTAATTCTTCCATCTTGGTAGGATTTACTTCGGCTCGGCTTTCCGAGTGGATGCGTTGAAAAGAGCCTGCTGCTGATCCCACTCAGCTGGGATGGATTTCAACAGCTGCGCCAGTTCGAGCCCGTCTGGCTGCAGCCCGTTCAGGATGGCTTCGGTGATGGTCGGCGAGAGCAACGTCAGCCGAAGTACGCGGCAAAGATAGGACTCGTTGATCTTCTCAGCTTTGGCGAGGTCGCGCACAGAGCTAAAGAGGTTCGATTCGAGCATAGAACGCCAACGATGGGCCCGCACGACGGCCTTAACCAACGTGTTGTCGACCTGCGGCTTCGGGGGTGACCAAGCCTGGGCAGTTGCGGGGGTTACAACGCGTTTACGACCGCCCTGCCGTCGGAACGAGATCGGGATGCTCACGACCATTGCTCGGCCGTCGCGACTGAGCTTCGGTCGACCAATGGGACCGAGGTTGACGGTGGTCGGCCTGTTCATTCGGCTGCCTGCTGGAAGGGTTGGGGCTGCATTTCCGCGGAGAGCGAGGTTAAGCCTTGGACATTCAGTGTGATGTCCATCCGCTCGGCATGCATGTCGATACGCTCGACAAGCAGCTGAACGATGCGCGACTGTTCCGCCGGAAACAGTTCGTCCCAGAGTTCGTCGAAGCCAAGCAGCGCGGTCCGCACCTCACCCTCACTGACCTCAGCCGCCTGCTTGCGCAGCGCGCGCCAGGTTTGGACGATGACCTCCGGAGTTTGTAGCAGCAGACGAACCTGGTCGATGATGATGCGCTCTAACTCGGCGGCGGGTACCAACTTCACGGGGCAGTCTGATCTGCCCTGCTTCATCGCAGTCTGGCTGATGTAATAGCGATAGAGGCGGCCGGATTTGCGAGTGTGCGTTGGCGACATCGCCGCGCCATCAGGACCGAACAGCAAGCCTTTCAGCAGCGCAGGAGTTTGAGCGCGGCTGTTGTTTGCGCGCTTGCGGGGGCTTTCCTTGAGAATGCTGTGCGCCTGATCCCAGAGCTTGCGATCGATGATCGCCTCATGCTCTCCAGGGTAAGCGGTGCCTTTGTGAACTGCCTCTCCGAGGTAGACCCGATTACGGAGAATTCTATACAGAAGAGTCTTATCTATGAGGTGACCATACCGGGTGCGCTCGTCGGCAGTGATAAGCTCTCGAGCCAGAAGGGTTGCAGATTTAAGCTGCACAAAACGCCGGAAGATGGCTCGTACCCGTTCGGCGTCGGTCTGGTGAACCAGCAATTTGCGGTCACGAACTTCATAGCCGAGCGGCGTCCAGCCACCCATCCATTTGCCGCGCTTGCGAGAGGCCGCGACCTTGTCGCGAATGCGCTCCCCGATCAGCTCGCGCTCAAACTGAGCGAAGGTCACCAGGATGTTCAGCGCCATTCGGCCCATGGCATCCTTGGTATTGAATGACTGGGTGACGGAGACGAAGGTCACGCCATAACGTTCGAACAGTTCTACGAGATTCAAGAAGTCGAGCATCGACCGCGAAAGGCGGTCAATTTTGTAGACCACGATCACATCGAGCTTGCCGGCTTGGACAGCAGCAAGGAGGCGCTTCAGGGCCGGTCGCTCGAGGGTGCCACCCGAGAAGCCGCCATCATCGTAGCGATCGGAAACCGCCGTCCATCCCTCCGCTCGCTGGCTCACGATGTAAGCATCACAAGACTCCCTCTGCGCATCGAGCGAGTTGAAGTCCATGTCGAGGCCTTCTTCGCTGGATTTGCGGGTGTACACCGCGCAGCGGACTTTGCGGACCGCGGAGCGGCCGGGATCTGCCCGCTCGAAAGAGCTGGCAAATGGGCGGGCGCGCCGCTTTTGTGAGGTACGGGAGGTCATTTGCCGAGCGAGTTTTTGAGGCCAAAGAAAACCCAGCCATTCCATTTGGTGCCCGTGATCTGACGAGCGACCGAGGAAAGGGATTTGTAGGGGCGCCCGAGATACTCGAAATCGTCGTGGCGAACGGTCACGCAGTGCTCCACGCCCTCCCATTCGCGGATCAGCTTCGTCCCGGCGACGGGCCGCAAAAGCGGCCGAGCCTTCCGATCCGCCGGCTTCTGGTCGGCATATTGCTTGGCCATGGCTTTGAGCCGTTCGGTGGTTTCGTGAGATAGGCCGCCATAGGCTAGTTCCTGGATCCGGTAGGCCAGTCGGCTTTCCAGGAAGCGCCGGTTGTAGGCCGGCGGCTCGGTATCAAATAGTTCGCGCCAGCGAGCCTTAAGTACGGGCGCAGCGGCGCCTTTAAGGGCGGCCAATTGTGCCATAATAGACGATTTCATGGCCGTTCTCCGTTCCGCGGCACGGATCGACCAACGCTCTGGAAAGACGAGAAGTAAAGCTGGTTTTCCCCGTTCACTTCCGAAACTTGACTGGACTTCCGATTCATCAAGCGTTCAAGACCGCATGCCAAAATCTCAGCAATTTCGGATAAGCAGTCATCACTTGCGAGGCCGATCTGCGGAGCTGAATGAACCCGCTGAATCATTGCGGCTTATCATTAGCTGCTGCGTCGCAGGCAGCTAACCAGGCATCGATTTCATGTACGAAATAGTAAACCAGGCGAGCTCCGCAGCGATGATGGGGCGGCCCGATCCCGGTCATGCGCCACTTGGCAAGCGTGGATCGGCTTACGCGGAGGTACTTTGCTGCTTCAATGGCCCGCAGTCGTCGGCATTGTTCTTGATGCACCTTCATGCTCCTTGGCCACTATGATTCGTCTTGTGCCAAGGAAACTGTCGGAAACCGCTTATAGCGTCAGGTGATACAAAGGCTCCCATTTGCTAGACTGCCCCCAGCGGCTGGGATGTTTGAGTCCAATAGCTTCAAGAAATTCGGGCTCGAACGGGAAGTAGCGCCAAGATTCCTTCGGGTGCACCATATTGCGCTCGACGCGGCAGTAGCTTGTCTTCATTGCATCCGGTCCGCCGAACGCAGGCGTGTCTCGGAGGATCATCGATGCGCACTCGTAGGCTCTTAGCCAGTCGTGTCCGTACCAAATTGACATCTTGATTGGATGCTCGAGCGCCTTTGCAGGCGCGTCCGCATCGATTTTGAGCGTTTCGCTAAAGTATTTTTGCTGAAAGCGCGCTTCTCGAACTGAATCCCAGCGCGACAGATCAATCATATCCTGCCGGTAACGGTTCAGGATGCCAGACGAGCGACCTCGGTTCTTGGGTCGATTGGGGTCCAATTGCTGGCAGTATCCTCGAGCAGCATGACTCACTAGCCAGTCGGGAACGGGTACCTTGTGACGATCGCAGAAGAAAAGCGCGGCTGCTGGCGCGAGTTCGACGCCCGCATCGGTCGCCATTTGCAATCTATGGAGCTGACGTTGTCTAGGGTCAGTTGCAGAGCGCGTTCGATGCACTTCCATGGCTCGAAACCCTCGTAATGATTCGTCATCACGATAATATTTGAGGGCCCGCGAGCAAGAATAATCATTTTCCACCGCAGTAGTCGATCTTCACAATTTCCATCTTGTACAAAGGAGCCTCTGATTGCGTCCGTAATGCAGACGGGATTCGCATGTCAGTCACTCCACTAGAGACGCTCCTGGCTCATAAGGTCATAAATCTGGCTGCCGAGCTCTCGGGAGCGGAAAAGCGGGTGGCCGGGGCCCTAATTGATCATTTCAACCGTCGCACAGGACAGTGCGACCCAAGCCTCAATACGCTCGCTGATCTTATTGGCATGAGCCGTCGTACGGTTATGCGTGCGGTCGCTCGCCTAGAACGATTGAGCCTTTTTCGGAAAGTGCGGCACGGTGGGAAGTTCCACCGTAATAGTTACGAACCAATCTGGTCGTCGTTCAGAGAAGCCGAAGATCGATGGAATGCTCGACGCAAATTTCGGAAGCAGAAGCTTGCGTCGCTAAACGTGTCACCTTCGACGGGACAGACGCGACACGCTGAGGGTGACGGCCATGGCCACCAAACCTGTTCTAGCAATTCACTATATAAAACCTTGGCAGCCAAACGTCCTGAAGAATCGGCCGTGCGAGCAGCGCCAGTTAAAGGCTTGGCGGCGAAGTTGCCGAGGAAGCAGTTCGAAGCATCCAATTCTAGAGTGCCGACGACCTCTTCCGCAAACGTGGCCCGTATCGCTGCCGAACGGCGATGGAGCGACAATCTCCGATGTGAGCTGTCGACGAAGATCGCGGTGTACGGAGCAATCGTCGATTTCATTGACGAGCCACTGCGTAGTGCTGCCACGGAAGCTGAACTCAACTGTCGCGGTGCTGGGCTGCGACTTGTCCTTCAGCGCTACTGCGATGCTACCGCGAAGATGGAAGATCGTGGTGAATAGTCAGACCGGGGGGGCGGGTCAAATCTCAGGGCCACGTGCAAGCGCGGACCGGCGCCTCTCTCATTCAGGGATTTTTTTCCGATGCAGGCGAATTTTGGGGCCTGCAGTGGGCTGCATTTCAGGCAACTCACTCTGCACAGCATCTAGCCGCGCGGGGACCAACTGCAACACTTTGAAGGCACAACACAATTTCGGCGAGGGTGGCTCTGTTGCCCTCCGTGTCTGCCTCATCGCGGTAAGCAGCCGGCAAAACCGACCATTATTTTCCTTTGTGCGGCTCGGGATGGTCACGCGCGGCCCTGCCCAAAAAGGTGAATCAATTCAATGGCCCCAGTTTGGAAAATTGTCGCGAAATTCCCTAGGGGGGGAGGGGGCCAGATGACATGGCAATGTGCAAAAGGCCGAGACAAGACATGACACACGCGACGTACCCAGAAGAAGCGAACGCGCGACTTCAGATCGAATACTGGCCGCTTGATCGGCTGATCCCGTACGCGCGCAATGCGCGCACGCATAGTCAGGCTCAGATCGCCGAGATCGCCGGCAGCATTCGCGCCTTCGGGTTTTCGAATCCGATCCTCGTCAGTGAAGATGCAGATATCATCGCGGGACACGGCCGACTGGCCGCTGCTCGCAAGCTTGGTCTGACAGAGGCGCCGGTCGTTGTCCTCCGAGGGTTGACAGAGGTGCAACGCCGCCAGCTGGTGCTTGCCGACAACAGGATTGCGCTGAATTCCGGTTGGGACAGCAAGATGCTGAGCCTCGAATTGGCGGATCTGTCCGGCCTGGGGGCCGATCTCGCCTCTATTGGCTTCAGCAAGAAGGAGTTGGCGGCCGCGCTTTCACGGGTCGAAAGCGGCTTAACGGACGAGAACGATACCCCCTCAGTCGTCGAGGTAGCGGTCTCCCAACCCGGCGACATTTGGCAGCTCGGTCCCCATCGCGTCGCCTGCGGCGATAGTCGAGATCCAGCTCTCGTCCGTTCACTGCTGGCCGGCGTCTCGCCTCAATTGATGGTCACGGATCCGCCCTACGGCGTTGAGTACGATCCGGAATGGCGTCATCGTCGCGGCGTCAACAATTCCAAGCGGACCGGCAAAATCCGGAACGATGAGATCGCTGATTGGGAGCCCACCTGGGCTTTGTATCCAGGCGAGATCGCTTACGTCTGGCATGGTGCTTTACGCTCGTCCATTGTAGCCGAAAGCCTCATCAAGAGCGGCTTTTCGATTCGCGCGCAGATCATCTGGGCAAAGGACCGCTTGGTCATGAGCCAGGGCGATTATCACTGGCAACATGAGCCCTGCTGGTACGCGGTCCGGAAGAAGGGCAACTGGACCGGCGATCGCAAGCAGACGACGGTCTGGAACATCAGTAGCGGCGGGCAGGACGCCGAAACGAAGCATTCGACGCAAAAGCCGGTCGAATGCATGCGCCGGCCGATGCTCAACAACTCCAGTCCTGGACAGGCTGTCTATGAACCCTTCCTTGGAAGCGGAACGACGCTGATCGCGGCGCAATCGTGCGGGCGCATCTGCTCGGCATCCGAGATTGATCCATTGTTCGTCGATGTCGCGATCCGCCGATGGCAGGCCTTCACAGGTGAGAAGGCAATTCGCGAGCGAGACGGCGCGCTCTTTGAAGCGCTGGAACAGGATACGCTCGCGCCGGACAGCGCTCGTGATCCCATGGCGTGATCGGAACGGATATGCGTGGCCGTCGTCCAAAACCAACGAGGATCAAGGCTTTGACGGGTAACCCGGGGAAACGCCCTCTCAATGTGCACGAGCCGCGGCCCGAACCCGCGCTACCTGAGTGCCCGCCGCAACTCAATTCGGTTGCCAGGCGGGAATGGGCGCGGCTGACCGGGGAGCTTTCTAAGCTCGGCCTCATAACGCACCTCGATCGCGGCGCCCTAGCTACCTATTGCGGCGCCTATGCGATGTGGGCAGAAGCCATGGAGCAAATCCAAAAGTTCGGTACGATGGTCAAATCACCAACAGGATACCCGATACAGTCGCCCTACCTGGCAATCGCCAATCGACAGGCGGAAATCATGATGCGCATCGCGTCGGAGTTCGGTTTCACGCCTGCAAGCCGCAGTCGGATCGTGACGCCTCCGCTAGATCAACTGCCGCTCTTCGACGGATTAGATGCCGAAGACGAAGATGCTAGCGACGCCTTATGATGAGGGTTGGTGGGAGCGGTCTGCCATTTCTCCCGGAGCCTGCCCCGAATTTAGCCCTATCTGGCAGACAGGGCTAATGTCGGCCCGCAAACTGAGGGGATTCGTCCTTCAAAAAGAAGATCGCCGTAACCCACTGGACAGTCATGAAAATGCGAGGTGGCGCGGCATCGACATAGAGCTACCCCTGTCTGGCAGATGGGCCTAGCTGACTTGCATCCTCTCGAAGCTCTGGTCAGCCGTTGGCCTGCTTCTTCCATAACATCTCATATCCGAACGACGTCCGGCCCTACAGAAAGCAGACGCCTCGTCGCTGCCAGCTCATCGTCTGTTGGCGCCCTGAGCAGCCCTACCAGCCGGGGTTCCCAGTTGAAGGAAGACGAAATTCGGGCCCCTCATTAACCTGTCAACTTGCGGCGATAACGGCACAAAGTTGCTCCCCTAGGCCGGCGGCCGGACAGCCGTGTCGGCGAGAAGTGATCCATGGGTGTCCGAGCAACGTTTTCACCCCCATAAGCTGCTTGTCGAGCATATATGGTCGCTGCTATCCGAGCTTTAAGTGTGCCAATCACGGCGAAGGCCGGTGTGCCTCGCGGGGGTGTCGCGCGGCTGCCGATCCTTGCAAGCAAAGGGCCTAAGGCGAAGGTGGACTGGGCTGATTTGATCGGACGCGTCGCCTCTGTCGGCGACGGGGAGGCTTTCAGGCTGCTATTTGAGCATTTCGCGCCTCGCATAAAGGGCCTGATGCTCAAGGGCGGGTGTAGCCCTGACGAGGCGGAGGAGATCGCCCAAAGCACGATGATCGCGGTGTGGCGGAAGGCGCACCAGTTCGATCCGGCGACAGCCGGCGCCCCCGCCTGGATATTTACGATCGCGCGCAATCTGCGGATCGATCTATTCCGTCACAGGGCGCGTGCAGAGCGCCTGGGAACGAGTGCTGAGTTGCCTGATGCACCGGATCAAGCCGAGGGGGCTGATATCCTGATTTCGCGCGGGCAGGATGCTGCTCGTATCGCATCGGCGATCAAGCAGCTTTCAGCGGAGCAATCCACAGTGGTGAGGCTGTCCTTCATCGAGGAAAGGCCCCACCCGGAAATCGCGAGCGCACTGGGGATTCCGCTTGGAACGGTCAAGTCACGGATCAGGTTAGCGATGAACCGGTTGCGAGACATTTTGGACGAAGAAGCATGACAATCAGCCATCATCCGCCGGAAGATCTTCTGGCCGATTTCGCGGCCGGCAAGCTGGAAGAGGCCCATCAGCTGGTCGTCGGGGTGCATGTGACCGGCTGTGCCCGCTGCGCCCGCTTCGTGCAGGCGATCGAGCAACTTGCAGGTGCCGCGCTGGAGGATGTCGAGCCGGTGCCGCTCGCACCGGATGCATTCCACCGCGTAATGTCGCGCATTCACAACGCTCCGAAGCAGACTGCCACGCCCATCTTTGCGCCCGACACGAATCAGGAACTTCCACCGGCGCTAAGAAAATACCGACTTGGTAAGCGTCGGCGGGTCGCGCCGGGTCTCAGCATGCGGCCGATCGAGCTTTCCAGTTCGGGCACCGCGCGTGCTTTCCTGCTTCGGTCAGCGCCGGGTTCGCGCATGCTTGAGCACACTCACACCGGCACCGAGCTGACGCTCGTGCTTGAGGGTAGCTTCAGCCACGAAGGCGGGCGCTTTGGTCCTGGTGATTTCGACTATGGCGACGACGAAATCGATCACCGTCCGATCGTTAGCGACGAAGGCCCTTGCCTCTGCCTGGTCGCGATGACCGGCGACCTGCGTATGAACGGCTTCCTCGGCCGGCTGATCGGCCCGTTCGTACGGCTCTGATCTTACTTCATCCGTATTCCGTCGAGTGATCCGTTCTTGCCCCCGGAGCGTTTCGTAAAGGAAACGCAAGGGAGACGGGACATGGCCTGTTCGAGCCTGCCAGGACAGGCGCATAGCGAGATGCTGTCCGGATTACTGGCACGAATCTCCGCGGGCGAGACACATGCCTTCGCAGAGCTTCATACGATCACACGCGGTAAGCTGCGCAGGATTGCGCTGGCCGTTGGAGCCGCCCCGCACGACGTCGATGATATCCTGCAGGAGGGCTTCCTGAAGATCTGGCGCAATGCCGCTCGGTTTGATTCCGAGCGGGCATCGGCCATGACCTGGATGTCTGCGATCGTCCGGCATACCGCGATCGATCATTTGAGAACCAGACGACAGCCGAGCGTCGAACTGGACGAGGCGCTGACAGTCCCATCATTGGCCGGGCCGTCGCCGACTGAGGATTTTGATTACGTCAGCGCCGAACCAATCGCCCTTGGAGCCTTGGCCCGCTTGCCGGAAGACCGCCGCAGGCTGGTCGCACTGGCCTATCTCGAAGGCGAGAGCCGCGCGAGCTTGTCTCGGCGCTTCAATGTGCCGGTGGGCACCATCAAGACGTGGCTGCATCGAACCATTTTGGCGGTGCGCAAGGATTGCCTCAGCGCATCCGTCGCAAGCTGAACCCGGCGAGAACGCGTGCATGGATGCAGAGATCATCGAGTTTCCCGAGCGTGGGCGCGAGCACCGGCTTGTCTCGGCGACAGCAAGACTCGAATCAATCGTTAGGGAAGTCGAGCGTGTCGTGGCCGAGGAGCCTGTAGCGGGCGTCGATTCGCTGCTCGCGATCATGGAGCGAATGGGCGATCAACTGGTTGATCTCGCGAGCCTCTTACTCGACGAAGAGTCAAAGTTGCAGGCCCAGCGTGCATTCATATCCCTGTCCGATAAGATCGCGGAGACCAGGGAAACATTCGAGCGGCTTGGAGGCCCCAAGCAAATCTGACGCGACGGCAGACTGATGTCAGATGATGCGCCGCGAGCTCAGTGCGACAATTTTTGAGCGATCAGAAATCCAATCCAAGCACTAAGGCCGGCGAGAAACGATCCCCAGCAAACGTCGACAACGCTTAGCTCGGTCGACCAATTGCGCAGCGTGGCCTGATTGGTCAGATCGTAGGTCGCATAGGTGAAGCAGCCGAGCAGCAGGCCTGAGGTGAAGGCGCGCACCGCGCCGCCATCTTGCTGCGCCGGCAGCACGGCAAACCAGAGCAAGCCGAGGGGATACAAGATGTAGAATACGGCCGCGGCCGACACATTGGGCTCGGCCCGCAGCATGTCCCCCAGCACCGGCCGATACAGCCTGTCGACCATAATGGTCAGCCAGACCATGTCGATGGCAACGAAGGTCGCGGCCACGGCAAGATAGGTCAAGAAAAGGTTCATGTTTGTGCGTCTCTGTGATCTGCATCCAGCTGGCTTATGAGATGAACGCTCCATAAGCCGTGTCGGATCAGTTCGAATTACAGGATCTGGCCCAGCGCTAGTCATTCAACCGACTGCTTCGCGGTCGTCGAGGATGAGGCTAAGGGGCGGTGCTCGCCAGAATTAGCAAACACATCCGGATACTCATCCTGAAGGCCCGCCTATGACGGGCATCTTAATGGATGGCCACAGGCGAAATCGTTCTCTCTATCCGCGCGCACGCACCGGAACCCGATTCACAGCACACCCTGCTGCGGCGGCCATGGAAAGAATGCGCTCGTGCGAGCCTGATACTGCCGATAGCGGTCCCCGCGTGATCGCAGCATTTGCTCCTCGAGCGGCGGTATTCCCGTCACGTGGACCAGGATCCAATACATGATCGCGGGCGCCGCGAGGCTGGCCCACCCCCAGCCATATCCTGGTGATAGCGCGATAAGCGGATAAGCCACCCACCCCAGCCATTCGAAGAAATAATTGGGATGACGCGACCAGCGCCAAAGGCCGACATCGCAGACGCGGCCGGCGCTGGCCGGGCTGAGCTTGAAGCGCCGCAGCTGCCGGTCCGCCAATGCCTCGCCGACGACGGCAATCAGGATGATGGCGATCCCGAACATGTCCTGTAGCCGTAGTCCGGACGCCGGTGCGTGCGCTGCGAGGAAGACAGCGAAGGGCAGTGGCACAGAAACCAGCGCCTGTGATTGCAGGAACAGGAACATCCGGCGAGGCGCATCGGCGCCCCATTCGCGCGCGTATTTCGTATAGCGGGGATCGTCGATTCCCCCTGCGGAGCGGCGCGCGATATGTGTGCCAAGCCTAACGGACCACAGCAGCACCAGCGCTGCGACGAGCACCCGGCGGGCCGGCGCATCGTCCTCGAATGGCCATAGGGCTGCAGCCGCCCCAACGAGGCCCGTCGCGTAGGACCAGATAGCATCGACCCAGCCGGAATTGCCCGTGCGCTGCTGAACGACCCAGGCGAGGCTCATCAGGGAGCAGAGGGCCAGCGCAATGCAGCCGATCGCCTGAACGTGTGGAAGGATCATGTCCTCACTCAACTTGACCTCGGTCGATACGGCATGTCCGGCCCGGGGTTTCGCTCTTCGCGGCGGGGGTCGAGCGAGGGGATCCGGGTCCGCTCGCCGAACGTTTCCTGGCGATTACTTCAGGACCGTCGCTGGCGGTACCGCAGTGGGGGGCGAAAGAGCATGCGTTTGGCGGTGATCGGGACGGGAATTGCTGGCAATGCAGCCGCGTGGCTTCTGTCGCAACGTTACGCAGTCACCGTCTACGAGCGCGAACTGCAGCCGGGTGGACATAGCCATACCGTTCGGGTTGACTATGACGGCGAGCCCATTGATGTCGATGTCGGCTTTCTCGTGTTCAACGAGACCAACTATCCGCATTTGACGTCACTGTTCACGCATTTGGGCGTGAAGACCGTCGAAACTTGCATGAGCTTCGCCTTGTCCGCCGATCATGGTCGGTTCGAATGGCGGGGGGGCGGCGAGACCACGTTCCAAACCGTCCGCGGCCTGTTCGCGCAACCACGCAACCTCGCCGCCCCCTCGTACTTTCGCATGCTGGTGGAAGTCGCGCGGTTCAACCGGCAGAGCGTGGCCGATCTGCGCGCCGGCCGGCTGCACGGGCTCACGCTTGGCGAGTATCTGAACCGACAATCATTCGGGTCACGGCTGTTCTCCGATTATCTCGGTCCGATGGGGGCGGCGATCTGGTCCTCCTCATCCGACGAGATCTTGTCCTTTCCGGCGGAGAACTTCGTGGTTTTCTTTGATAACCACCGCCTCCTGCACCTCGATCGCCCGCGCTGGCGAACCGTCGAGGGGGGCAGCCGGCGGTATGTCGACAAGCTGACCGCTTCGTTCAGGCGCAACGTTCGGCTAGGCTGTGCGGTGACATCGATCGATCGAACGGAGCATAGTGTAACCGTCCGCGATAGTCATGGCGGTGTCGAGAGTTACGATGCCGTGGTGATGGCTTGTCATAGCGATCAGGCCTTGGCGACGCTATCGGATGCCGACTCCCGGGAGCGATCCATTCTAGGGGCGATCAGATATGCGCCGAACACCATTTTCCTGCACCGCGATTCCAGCCTGATGCCCCGGCGGCGTCAGGCATGGGCCTCATGGAATTTTCTGCGCTGGCCGCGGCAAACGCCTGCTTTGCACGATGTCGCGGTGACTTACTGGATGAACCGGTTGCAGGGTATCGACGAGCGAAAGCCGTTGTTCGTCAGCCTCACCCCGCCGTTTGATCCAGCTGCCGATCTGACGTTCGGAAAATTCACCTTCGCTCATCCGCAATACGACCTAGCAGCGTTCGCAGCGCAGCGACGGCTCCCCGCGATTCAAGGCCGTCGCCGCACCTGGTTCTGCGGCGCCTGGACCGGCTACGGCTTCCACGAGGATGGCTTGAAAGCCGGCATCTCCATTGCCGAGGCGCTCGGCAGCAAGATTCCGTGGCGTCAGCCTGATCCGCTGCTTGCCGAGGCTGCCGAGTAACGCAATGACCCGAACCACACCCGCTGAAACTGAGAATGCGACAGCGCCCGCCGCGCTCTATTGGGGAAAGGTGATGCACGCGCGTTGGCGCCCCGTGCACCACAGGTTCACCTACCGTGTGATGAGCCTGCTGATCGACCTCGACCGGCTGAAGGACGCGGATTGCCAATCACGGCTGTTCGGGGTCAACCGAGCGGCGCTCTTCAGCTTTCAAGAGCGGGATCACGGGGGTCGCACGGGTGGAGGCCTCAGCCAATACGCCCGACGGCTTGCGGTCGAACGCGGCATCGACCTTTCTGGGGGCCGCGTTCTCCTGCTTTGCTATCCCAAGGTCTTCGGCTACGTGTTCAACCCGCTTTCGATCTATTATTGCTATGGCGCGTCCGGCAATCTGGCGCTGCTGATCTACGAAGTCCGCAATACTTTCGGCGAGATGCACCATTACGCCCTGCCGGTGCAGGAGGCTTCCACAGAGGCTCCCATACGCCAATGCCAGGCGAAAGCGTTCTACGTCTCACCCTTTATGGAGATGGAAACGCACTATCGCTTCAGCGTTTCTCCACCGCAGCAGGACGTGAGAGTGCGAATTGTGCAAAGCAACGCGCAGGGCACAATGTTTGCGGCGACATTTTGTGGACGACGACGTGCCCTGACGGGCCGATCCCTGTTGACCTCACTCTGCAGCCTGCCTCTTCTGACCTTCAAGGTGATCGCGGCCATACACTGGGAAGCGATGCGGCTCTGGCTTAAGGGCGTTCCCTTTGTGACCCGTTTGAAACAACGCGAGATCTGAACCATGGACCTGGCCGCTACCCATTCCACACTTCAATTTGATGGCATCCCGTTCTTCGCTCGCTTTGCTCTCCGCCTAGCATCGCGCTTGCGATGCGGCACTCTTCACGTCCGCCTTCCTGACCAGAGAATGGTCACGTTGCGCGGCGAGGTTCCGGGGCCAGCGGCATCGATCGAACTGAAGAATTATCGGTTCGCTCGCGGCCTGGTCATCGGTGGTGATATCGGCATGGCCGAGGCTTATATTCGAGGCGACTGGACCACGCCCGATCTCGCGCATCTGCTCTACCTGTTCTGTCTCAACGAGGATCTGGTCGACCGCGCCTTCGCAGGGAATATGCTGGTTCGCCTCTGCCGGCGGGTGCTTCATCGCCTACGCCGCAACACGAGGGAGGGTTCGAGGCGCAACATCCACCAGCATTACGATCTCGGAAACGAGTTCTTCTCTGCGTGGCTCGATCCCAGCATGACCTACTCATCGGCTCTTTTCTCGGCCGAGACAGCCGACCTTCCTGCCGCGCAACAGCATAAATACGAGCAACTGGCGAAGGCCATCGAATTGCGGCCCGGCCAGAGCGTACTCGAGATTGGATGCGGTTGGGGCGGCTTTGCCGAATTTGCCGCCAAGACCTACGGCGCCAAGGTATTGGCCCTCACTATCAGTAGAGAGCAGCATGAATTTGCGCTGCGACGGATTCACGAGGCCGGGCTTTCTGAAATCGTTGAGGTCCGGCTGCAGGATTATCGCGACCAAACTGGTCAATTCGACCGCATCGCATCGATTGAAATGTTCGAAGCCGTCGGCGAGCAATTCTGGCCCGTATACTTCCAGCAGCTGCAACAACGGCTCAAGCCAGGCGGGCTGGCGGGGATTCAAACCATCACCGTCCACGATAAACATTTCGTCGACTACCGGCGGCGAGTGGACTTCATCCAGCAGTACATTTTTCCAGGAGGCATGCTGCCTTCAGCCGCTATCCTGCGTTCGCTCGCTCAACGCTTCCACATTCCCATTAAAGGTGAGCGCGTCTTTGGACAAGATTATGCGAAAACGATTGCAATCTGGCGAGCAAAGTTCAGCGAGGCATGGCCTGACCTGACTTCGCTAGGTTTCGATGAACAATTTCGGCGACTTTGGGAGTACTATTTGTCCTACTGTGAGGCAGGGTTTAGGGCTGGAAAGATAGACGTCCGCCAGCTGGTCTTCGCGCATCGAGCTTAGGCGGAACGGAAAAGTTGCTATCTGTTCTTGGGGAGAATGCTGGCTCATTCAGCATAGTAATTTTCATCGCGGTCGGTCGCAGGAGAACCAGGTCGATTTGTGTCGCCGTCGCCTGTTGCTGACGCCTCGGCCATCGGCCCACTTCTTCCATAACAACTGATATCCGAAATGCAGTGCGGCAAAGGGGCAGTGCGCGCCCGGGCGCCGCACCGCAGTATTTCGTGTCAACCCAAACCACGGAGATGAGCCGCGGACGTCAACTTGGGAGTATCGACAGGACGTCCGCCGATCCAATCGAAGATGGGGAAAAGAGTCTAGGCCTGACCTTCCAGGTGTGATATGTGAATACTGCGCTTATTAGTTGATTATGTTTTCGATAGTTCTGTTTCTAAATGGGGCGTTCGATGCGACTTGGGGCTGTGGGGGCAGCATCGGGCGCGCTTTCCCTCCTTCTTGGCGGGGGTGCGTCGTTTCAGGTTGTGAGTGACCCGCGGATCGGTGCATTGAGCCGAGACCGTCTTCCGCCGCTCATAAAGTCAATTCGTTGCGAGCTGGCGACCTTTTATACAGCCGACCTTGAACATAAGCGCGCATTGAGTCGGCGCCGGGTCGAACTTGCGCGAAGCCATCGGCAATACATTCCCTTGGACGAGCTACTCGCGCTCAACCATTTTGATTTAGACATCGAGGCCTTCAGCAGCTTTAGCCTCGATATAAAGCTTCAGAACACTTTAGGTATCCCGGGTGCAGGGACGTCCGGTAATCTGGTTCTCGATGCAACGGCGGGGCACACGCGCAATCTTGCGCTGGGACCAAGCGTGCAAGTGCAGGCGACATATGACAATGCGGCCCAGTTTGCGATTCCGCAGAATGCGTCGATTTTGACACCGTCGCCCCTCACTCCAGAGCAGGCTCAGACCGGATTGGTCGTTCCCCTGACTCCAGAAGAGCGAGACTTCAAATGCTTTTCACGCTCTGTCACCTATGATTTGAACGGCCTTGCGGCTGGACGCTATCCTAACTTGGAGCTGTTCGAACGCGTTCGGGTCGACGCAGGACTTCCGCTGGCCGCCTGGCTACAGGAGGCGAGCCGTGCAATGGGTGTATCGCGCAACATCATGCTCGATGCGCACGCCGACGCTGAGCATCCCCCGCCTGTGCCTGCGGAGGATCAATACATTGCGCAAGCGGTCGATTTAGGTCAGCTGGCCTACACATTCACAGTTCAATACACCGGCGGGCTCGATGCAAAATTCTCGTTAGTGTCATCTCGTTTCAACCCGCTCAATGCCGATCTGTCAGCTGGTGTCCAGCAGACGGGCACGTTGAACCTATATTTGAACGGCTATCAAACCATTACGGCCATCAATGCCAAAGGTGGGTTGATTGGAATCTATCCTTCCCCGAAGCAACCACAGGAGGTCATTGTTGTTGGTGAAAAGCCTGCGCCTGGACCAAAGATCGCGCAAGCGCCGGCGAAGGTCGTGACGCCGCAGGGCCAGAAAGATGTGAAGGCGCTAGTCGAGAACGAGCACAAAGATAACAACAAGACGGTTAGTCAGCCGGCTCTGGACAATTTGCTGAAGCAGATTCAGAAAAACCAAGCGCTTCCTGGGCAGATGACTATAACGAGACAGGCAATTCAACAACTCAATCTCCCGCGAGAGTCGACCGCGAAAGTTGAGCAGACCATCCAGGACAACACGGTTACGCAAGTGCCGCCCAGGCCGGTGTCCGCACCTGCATCGGTTGTAAGGCCACGTCCGCGAAGCTTCGATGCGACCAGACAGAATAATGGCCGTGGGTACATACGAGCACCGATTGGCTTCTCCGTTCAGTAGCCGAGTGCATCGATTGGACAATTAGGCAGAGGCTGGGTGAGTGGCTGAGATGCGTTTTTTGGATGAAGTGGGGGCGCCAATCAAAATTCGCGAGATCCTGCGCTCCGCGACGAAAGCTAAAATTGCTGTCGCATTTTGGGGGCAAGGAGCTATCGAAGCGCTAGGACTGGCAAGACCCGAGCTTGAGGTCGATATCGTTTGCAATCTTGATTCCGGGGCATGTAACCCCTTAGAAATCAAGAGACTGCGCCAGCTACGGCCCCATCTGCCAGTAAGATCGGATCCTCGGCTACACGGAAAGCTCTATTGGACACCTGATGGATTTGTTCTCGGATCGTCAAACGCTTCGACGAACGGGTTGGCGGTAGTTGACGGGCTAGGGGGCTGGGCCGAGGCCAACGTCTTCAGCGATGATCCGGAGATGGTTGCGACTGCATTGGCCTGGTTCGAGTCACGAAAAAGCAACGCCTATGAAATTACTGACACTCACCTGCGTCTCGCAGAACAAATCTGGTTGGATAGGAAGCGAATTGCTCCTACTGGAATGGAACTTACGACTGATTTGGGCGCCGCTGTCCGCAGTAGCCCGGAGCACGTAGCATGGAACAAGGTAAAGCTTGCCATCTATAGCGAGGGCCTCAGCCTCGCGGGCGAAAGAGCATTGAAAGCTGACCGGGAAGCCAACCCAGGGCTGCGAGAATTCGACGTCTATGAAGGCTGGCGGAACGAAATAGAAGCGGGAGATTGGTTGCTGGACTTCGAGCTCGACGAAAAGGACTGCTCATTCGGCGGCTACTGGCGCGTTCCGAGCCCCAAAATTGAAACCGAGCTCTTAACGTACGTCCATAAGGAGATCGGTGTCTCGCTCCCAGGTTTTGGAGTGCTCGCGCTTTCGACGAAAGACTTAAGTGCCTTCAGGTCTGCTGCCCGCGAACTTGTCCTCAGCAAAGGAGAAGGCTCGGCCGCAGCAATGATCTCGATTAAAGACGCGATCAAATTGATAGACACTCAGCAGAAAGGAAAAGGATCTGTCGCGCCGCGGCCGATTGCTAGGGCATTTGAGAGTGCTATGCGAGCCATCTTCGCTGCTTCAAGCAAGATTGGTTATCGTCCCACTGAATTTCTCCGAATGATTGAGCGGGACGGAGCTCTGCCTACAGCGAAGCATTTGATCATGAGCAACAGGCCCTCAAGTGGCTTTACTAAGCTCTGGGAACTGAAGCGACTGGACCTCACGGTGGAGGCGCTAGCTTTGCGCGAACCCTGGCGTGATCTCTTTTCCGTTGCTGAACTGGAGCGCGCAGAGCGCCGTTTGAAACAATATGGCTTCCAGGAATGGAGCTAGGGTTGTCGTGTCCCGTGGAGGGACATCCTTTCAACGCAAGTTATCCTATACCCTCGAACACGCGCGTGCTTATAGTTGGAACGGCTCCGCCAGAGCGATTTTCCCGAGTTTTGAACTCAGACCAAGAGCTTCTAGGCGATGTCCCTTTCTACTATGGATCCAGGGACAACGAGTTATGGCTTAAGATCCTTCCAGTGATAACTGGTTATCGATTCGATGGGCCTACTTCCGAGATCAAACGCCAGAAGATGATCGATTTTCTGTTGGTCTATCGAGTCTGGATGCATGACATCTTCGA